>NZ_CANMTQ010000034.1 GCF_947500835.1 uncultured Halomonas sp. | reverse complement strand
GAGTTCGGGCCGTGTCTCAGTCCCGATGTGGCTGATCATCCTCTCAGACCAGCTACGGATCGTCGCCTTGGTGAGCCCTTACCTCACCAACCAGCTAATCCGACATAGGCTCATCCAATAGTGCGAGGTCCGAAGAGCCCCCGCTTTCTCCCGTAGGACGTATGCGGTATTAGCCTGGGTTTCCCCAGGTTATCCCCCGCTACTGGGTAGATTC
>NZ_CANMTQ010000033.1 GCF_947500835.1 uncultured Halomonas sp. | reverse complement strand
GTCTGGTTGTTGTCGGTATCGATGGCCTGCTTGCCGAGGATGGTCAGCTGGGGCTGTTCCTCGTCGATGACGTTTTTTAGCAGCTTGGCCACCGCCAGGGACTCGACCCGTTCGTCGGTTTCAATATGAATGGCCCGATCGGCGCCCAGGGCCAAGGCGGTGCGCAGCTGCTCCTGGGCGGATTTGGGGCCGATGGAGACGGCCACTACTTCCGTCGCAAC
>NZ_CANMTQ010000032.1 GCF_947500835.1 uncultured Halomonas sp. | reverse complement strand
CTCGTTCAGACGCAGGTCCGTGGTGACGATGGCAGGCAGGGTGAGTTCGAGACGCTGTAGACCGCCGTCGATCTCCCTGGTGACCTGGAGCTTGTCGTCCTGGATCTCGAGCTTGGAGGCGAAGGTGCCCTGGGGCAGGCCGGTCAGGGCGGCGAGCATTTGCCCAGTCTGGTTGTTGTCGGTATCGATGGCCTGCTTGCCGAGGATGGTCAGCTGGGGCTGTTCCTCGTCGATGACGTTTTT
>NZ_CANMTQ010000031.1 GCF_947500835.1 uncultured Halomonas sp. | reverse complement strand
CACGGTGTGGTTCATGACTGGGGTGAAGTCGTAACAAGGTAGCCGTAGGGGAACCTGCGGCTGGATCACCTCCTTAATCGACGCGTGTTCGGTCCTTGCAAGTGCTCACATCAATTACCTGATCAACTAGAGCAATGACGGTGCATTGATCGTCGATCTTTCGACCGACTCAATGACCGTGGCTCTTTAACAACGTGAATCAAGCTGACAAATTGTAAGTGATACGCACCGTGTTGTGCGTGTCTACGTGTAATCGCA
>NZ_CANMTQ010000030.1 GCF_947500835.1 uncultured Halomonas sp. | reverse complement strand
CGTAATAGCTCACTAGTCGAGTCGGCCTGCGCGGAAGATGTAACGGGGCTAAACCAGCTACCGAAGCTACGGGTGAGCGTGCATCACTTAACGCTATTCGATTGGCGTCGCGAAGCGACGCCCAAGCACTTCCCGAACGTTGAGTCGGGACGTGGCAGGATGAGTCGCGTTAAGGATGCACGCTCGCGGTAGAGGAGCGTCGTGTACGCCGATGAAGGTTCACTGGGAAGTGGGCTGGAGGTATCACGAGTGCGAATGCT
>NZ_CANMTQ010000029.1 GCF_947500835.1 uncultured Halomonas sp. | reverse complement strand
ATCCAGGAGATGCTCCTGACCCGCACCAGCGAGCGCAGTGGCCGGGCCATCGATCATGACCAGTCCGGTTCAATGGAGCGTAAGAAGCGCGAGGGCTATTTCTGATGGCACACCAATCCCGCCTGATAGCAGACGACATCGACGCCTATCTCAAGGCTCACGAGAACAAGGACCTGCTGCGCTTCATCACCTGTGGCAGCGTGGATGACGGCAAGTCGACCCTGATCGGCCGGCTGCTCCATGATTCCAAGATGATTTTTGAGGACCAGCT
>NZ_CANMTQ010000028.1 GCF_947500835.1 uncultured Halomonas sp. | reverse complement strand
GAAGTGATGGGGGTGGACAGCGCGGACACCTTCAAGCGCCCGATCTATGCGGGCAACGCCATCGCCACGGTGCAAAGTGAAGATGCCCTCAAGGTCATGACCATCCGCACCACTGCCTTCGATGGGGTCGGCCAAGGTAACGATGCCGCCATCGAGGCGATCGACACCGTGGTCGACAACAGCCTGTCGCGCTTCGTCGATGAGGAGCTGGCCAAGAGCGAGCGCCCGGAACTCGGTGGCGCCAAGGTCGTGGTCTCCGGCGGGCGCGGCATGGGCAATGGCGAGAACTTCAAGCTGCTCGAAGGCATCGCCGACAA
>NZ_CANMTQ010000027.1 GCF_947500835.1 uncultured Halomonas sp. | reverse complement strand
CAACAAGATGGACCTGGTCGGGTACTCCCAGGCGCGCTTCGACGAGATCGTCGCCGATTATCGTGGCTTTGCCGAAAGCCTCAGCGCTCGGGATATCCGCTTCATCCCACTTTCAGCCCTGACCGGGGACAATGTCGTAAACAAGAGCGAACATACCCCCTGGTATTTCGCCGGGGACTATCAGAAAGAACCCCTTCTCACGCTACTCGAGACCGTCGAGATTGCTCGCGATCATAACCTTAGCGATCTGCGCCTGCCGGTGCAGTACGTCAACCGTCCGCACCTCGACTTCCGCGGTTACTGCGGCACCCTGGCGGCGGGTACGCTACGTCCGGGACAGGCGGTCAAGGCACTGCCCTCGGGGCAGACCACCACCCTGGAGCGCATCGTCACCTTTGATGGCGATCTGGCGCTTGCCACGCCGGGCCAGGCGATCACCGTCACCTTGAATGACGATATTGATATTTCCAGAGG
>NZ_CANMTQ010000026.1 GCF_947500835.1 uncultured Halomonas sp. | reverse complement strand
CATAGACGGCGTTGTCCGCCACCCGCACCCGGGTCACGCCGTCGAGCTTGGCCGCGGCTTCGGCAATGCTGCCGACATCGTCGCCGGCAATCAGCACATCGATGTCGCCACCGGCGTGCTCGGCGATCTGCTGGGCGGCCGCAATGACGCTGGCGGTGGCATCGTCCAGATGGCCGTCGTGATGATCGGCCAGTACCAATAGGCTCATAAAATACGCTCCTTGCAAAGCACCATGTTCAAAACTCCTTTGTCAAAGCCCTTTTGATCAAAGTACCTTGGCTTCGTTCTTGAGTTTGTCGACCAACTCGTCCACGGATTCGACCTTGATGCCGCCCTTGCGCTCCGCGGGGGTCTCGACCTTGAGCAGGCTGACCTTGGAGGCCACCTCGACGCCGAGATCCGCCGGGCTCTTGGTGTCCAAGGGCTTCTTCTTGGCCTTCATGATGTCCGGCAGCTTGGCGTAGCGCGGCTCGTTCAGACGCAGGTCCGTGGTGACGATGGCAGGCAGGGTGAGTTCGAGACGCTGTAGACCGCCGTCGATCTCCC
>NZ_CANMTQ010000025.1 GCF_947500835.1 uncultured Halomonas sp. | reverse complement strand
CACGGTGTGGTTCATGACTGGGGTGAAGTCGTAACAAGGTAGCCGTAGGGGAACCTGCGGCTGGATCACCTCCTTAACCGACGCGTGTTCGGTCCTTGCAAGTGCTCACATCAATTACCTGATCAAATAGAGCAATGACTGTTTGGGAGCGGATCCTGACGGTGGGAAAGCCCGGTCTGTAGCTCAGTTGGTTAGCGCGCACTCCCTGCCCTTGAATAAAAAGGAGGGTGAAGTCGGCAAGCCGACACGCTATAGGCTTAGGCGAAAACGGTGCGGGTCTGTAGCTCAGTTGGTTAGAGCGCACCCCTGATAAGGGTGAGGTCGGCAGTTCGAGTCTGCCCAGACCCACCAATTTTAGCCAGAGCTGCGTTATTTTGTGACTCGCATAGCAGGCTATGCGTCGCCACAAAATGCCTTGCCCTGACTAAAATGCCCTTTTCGTACCAAGGTGTTGCTAGAAGGGGCCTTAGCTCAGCTGGGAGAGCGCCTGCCTTGCACGCAGGAGGTCAGCGGTTCGATCCCGCTAGGCTCCACCATTTGTTACCTGTTCAATTTCCGATGGTGCCCCAACAGTCACTCAGTGTTTCGTGACCAGTGATAAGCACACCCGCGGGTAGGCTTATCACTGTTCTCTGAACAGTCGCTCTTTAACAACGTGAATCAAGCTGACAAATTGTAAGTGATACGCACCGTGTTGTGCGTGTCTACGTGTAATCGCA
>NZ_CANMTQ010000024.1 GCF_947500835.1 uncultured Halomonas sp. | reverse complement strand
GGCGGTTTCAAGTTCCAAGCGCAACGCTATTGAAGGGTGCTCGGGCCACCGACCGATTTCTTGAGCACTTCAGCGTAGACTTCCAGCGGCGTGCGCCAATCCAGTGTCTTGCGCGGCCGCGTGTTCAGTGAGTCGGCGATCTCGTCGAGTTCTTCCTGGCTGTAGACGGAGAGATCCGTGCCTTTCGGCAGGTACTGCCGCAACAGCCCGTTGGTGTTCTCGTTGGAACCCCGCTGCCAAGGGCTATGCGGGTCAGCGAAGTAGATTGCCGTACCGGTCTTCTGCGTGATCTCGGCATGCTTCATCATCTCTCTGCCCTGGTCGTAGGTCATGGACAGACGCAGGGCTCGCGGCACCTCATTGAGCTTGTCACTGAAGCCGACGGCTGCCGCCGTGGCCGTGGTGCCATCTACTTTCGCCAGGATCACCAAGCGCGTGGTGCGTTCCACCAGCGTGCCGACAGCAGAGCGATTGTTGGCGCCCATGATGAGATCGCCCTCCCAGTGGCCAGGCATCAGGCGGTCTTCGATCTCAGGCGGCCGCATATGGATGCTGACCAGCTCGGGAATCTGCTGGCGTCGATCCTTGCCACGACTACGGGGCCGACGCTTGCCGTTGCCCTGTCGCAGGCAGGCGATGAGCTCCTTCTTGAGGCTGCCGCGGGGCATCACATAGAGCGCGTTGTAGATGGCCTCATGTGAGACCTGTCGACGTGAATCGTTGGGAGACATGCGTTTCAGTGTGCGGGCTATCTGCTCCGGTGACCAGTACTTGCGCAGCAGGTAAACCACTACCTCGAAGAGCTCTCCATCGGGATGCAGCTTAGGGCGACGACGAGGCCGATGACGCGCCAAGCGGGCACGGTAGCCCGCCAGGCTGGCATCGTAGCCCTTGATGGGGGCAACCGTGTGGCGAGCGAGCTCCCGCGACACGGTACTCGGTGCCCGGCCCAGATGAGTGGCGATGGCGCGGATCGAGTGTGTGGCTCGCATCATCATGATGGCGGCTCGGTCTTCAGCAGAGAGATGGCGATAGCTGTGAGTCATGGCAACACCGTACCTGATGGGTCACGTGTTGCACTTGTTCATTGAGACCGCC
>NZ_CANMTQ010000023.1 GCF_947500835.1 uncultured Halomonas sp. | reverse complement strand
TGTAACCATCCCCTAAAATCGGTACATACGTCATTAGAGTTCTTCGGCCTACAATGAGGCAAACGGAGAGCGGCATGAAAAAATCACGTTACAGCGAGTCACAGATTGTCCAGATTCTGAAAGAGGTCGAGGCTGGTCGCTTGGTCAAGGAAGTTTGTCGGGAGTACGGCATTTCCGATGCGACCTACTACAACTGGAAGTCCAAATATGGCGGCATGGAAGCCTCTGATGTGAAGCGTCTCAAGGAACTGGAAGAAGAAAACCGCCGTCTGAAGCAGATGTACGCCGAGTTGAGCCTGGATCACAAGCTGCTGAAGGATGTGATCGAAAAAAAGCTGTAAAGCCGGCTGTTCGACGAGAACTGGTGGATTACCTCAAGCAGACTCACGACGTCAGTCTCCGTCGAGCTTGCCGAATCGCTGGCATCAGTGACTCCGTGTACCGGTATCGACCGGAGACCTCCCGGGATGAACCGGTGATTGCAGCGCTTCAGAGCGCCACAGAACGTTATCCAGCCTACGGCTTCAGCAAGTTGTTCAAGGTGCTGCGGCGATGGGGGCATAGCTGGAATCACAAGCGGGTACATCGGCTGTACTGTGCCCTGAACCTGAACAAGCGACGACGAGGCAAGAAGCGGCTCCCCTCAAGACATCCTGAGCCGTTGGCTGTACCAGACACGGCCAACCACTGCTGGTCCATGGACTTTATGAGCGACAGCTTGTTCTGTGGTCGTCGGTTCCGAACGTTCAACGTGGTGGATGACTTTAACCGAGAGGTGCTGGCTATCGAGATCGACCTGAATTTACCAGCTCCAAGGGTCATCCGAGTTCTAGAGCGCATTATCGCCTGGCGAGGCTACCCGGCCAGATTACGAATGGATAACGGCCCGGAGTTTATCTCCATAGCCTTGGCCGACTGGGCTGAGCAGCACGCTATCGTGCTGGACTTTATCAATCCAGGTAAGCCGACCCAGAACTCCTACGTGGAGCGCTTCAACCGGACTTACCGGGACGAGATCCTGAATATGTATGTCTTCCGGAGTCTCACCGAAGTCCGGCAGCTAACCGAATCGTGGATGGCGGAATACAACGACGAGCGACCTCACGATTCATTGGAAGACCTGACGCCATGGGAATACCTGGCGAAACATCAACGGGCGGAAAACTCTAATCGGCGGTGCCACTAAAACAGGGGTGTTTACA
>NZ_CANMTQ010000022.1 GCF_947500835.1 uncultured Halomonas sp. | reverse complement strand
CTCACCCGTAGCTTCGGTAGCTGGTTTAGCCCCGTTACATCTTCCGCGCAGGCCGACTCGACTAGTGAGCTATTACGCTTTCTTTAAAGGATGGCTGCTTCTAAGCCAACCTCCTAGCTGTCTTCGCCTTCCCACCTCGTTTCCCACTTAACCAGCATTTGGGGACCTTAGCTGACGGTCTGGGTTGTTTCCCTTTTCACAACGGACGTTAGCACCCGCTGTGTGTCTCCCACGCTGCACTCATCGGTATTCGGAGTTTGCCTCGGGTTGGTAACCCGGGATGGGCCCCTAGCCGAAACAGTGCTCTACCCCCGATGGTGATACGTGAGGCGCTACCTAAATAGCTTTCGAGGAGAACCAGCTATCTCCGGGCTTGATTAGCCTTTCACTCCGATCCACAGCTCATCCCAGCATTTTTCAACATACTTGGGTTCGGGCCTCCAGTTGATGTTACTCAACCTTCACCCTGGCCATGGATAGATCGCCCGGTTTCGGGTCTATTCCCAGCGACTGGTCGCCCAGTTAAGACTCGGTTTCCCTACGCCTCCCCTACTCGGTTAAGCTCGCCACTGAAAATAAGTCGCTGACCCATTATACAAAAGGTACGCGGTCACCGAATAAATCGGCTCCCACTGCTTGTACGCATACGGTTTCAGGATCTATTTCACTCCCCTCGCCGGGGTTCTTTTCGCCTTTCCCTCACGGTACTGGTTCACTATCGGTCAGCCAGGAGTATTTAGCCTTGGAGGATGGTCCCCCCGTCTTCAGTCAAGGTTTCACGTGCCCCGACCTACTCGTTTTCACCAGGTGCGGATTTCGGCTACGGGACTATCACCCGCTATGGTCCGACTTCCCAATCGGTTCGCCTATCAGACACCTGACTTAAGGGCTGCTCCCCGGTCGCTCGCCGCTACTGGGGGAATCTCGGTTGATTTCTGTTCCTCGGGGTACTTAGATGTTTCAGTTCCCCCGGTTCGCCTCCCGACACTATGGATTCATGTCGGGATACTCATTTGCATGAGTGGGTTTCCCCATTCGGATATGCCCGGGTCACAGGTTGTTTGCCACCTCACCGAGCCTTTTCGCAGGCTGTCACGTCCTTCATCGCCTCTGGCTGCCTAGGCATCCACCGTATGCGCTTAATCGCTTGACCATATAACCCCAAGGGGTCTGGTGCGATTACACGTAGACACGCACAACACGGTGCGTATCACTTACAATTTGTCAGCTTGATTCACGTTGTTAAAGAGC
>NZ_CANMTQ010000021.1 GCF_947500835.1 uncultured Halomonas sp. | reverse complement strand
TTAAGGAGGTGATCCAGCCGCAGGTTCCCCTACGGCTACCTTGTTACGACTTCACCCCAGTCATGAACCACACCGTGGTGATCGCCCTCCGAAGTTAGGCTAACCACTTCTGGTGCAGTCCACTCCCATGGTGTGACGGGCGGTGTGTACAAGGCCCGGGAACGTATTCACCGTGACATTCTGATTCACGATTACTAGCGATTCCGACTTCACGGAGTCGAGTTGCAGACTCCGATCCGGACTGAGGCCGGCTTTATGGGATTCGCTTGAGCTCGCGCTGTCGCTGCCCTTTGTACCGGCCATTGTAGCACGTGTGTAGCCCTACCCGTAAGGGCCATGATGACTTGACGTCGTCCCCACCTTCCTCCGGTTTGTCACCGGCAGTCTCCTTAGAGTTCCCGACCGAATCGCTGGCAAATAAGGATAGGGGTTGCGCTCGTTACGGGACTTAACCCAACATTTCACAACACGAGCTGACGACAGCCATGCAGCACCTGTCTCTGCGTTCCCGAAGGCACCCCGAGATCTCTCTCGGGTTCGCAGGATGTCAAGGGTAGGTAAGGTTCTTCGCGTTGCATCGAATTAAACCACATGCTCCACCGCTTGTGCGGGCCCCCGTCAATTCATTTGAGTTTTAACCTTGCGGCCGTACTCCCCAGGCGGTCGACTTATCGCGTTAACTGCGCCACTAAGAACTCGAGGCTCCCAACGGCTAGTCGACATCGTTTACGGCGTGGACTACCAGGGTATCTAATCCTGTTTGCTACCCACGCTTTCGCACCTCAGTGTCAGTGTCAGGCCAGAAGGCCGCCTTCGCCACCGGTATTCCTCCCGA
Organism: uncultured Halomonas sp.; assembly: GCF_947500835.1. Classification (GTDB taxonomy): domain Bacteria; phylum Pseudomonadota; class Gammaproteobacteria; order Pseudomonadales; family Halomonadaceae; genus Modicisalibacter. The sequence goes on along the minus strand of NZ_CANMTQ010000021.1, from coordinate 442 downwards.
TCTCTACGCATTTCACCGCTACACCGGGAATTCTACCTTCCTCTCCTGCACTCTAGTCGCCCCGTTCCGGATGCCATTCCCAGGTTGAGCCCAGGGCTTTCACACCCGGCGTGAACGACCACCTACGCGCGCTTTACGCCCAGTAATTCCGATTAACGCTTGCACCCTCCGTATTACCGCGGCTGCTGGCACGGAGTTAGCCGGTGCTTCTTCTGTGGGTGATGTCCTTCTTCAGGGTTATTAACCCCAAAGCCTTCTTCCCCACTGAAAGTGCTTTACAACCCGAAAGCCTTCTTCACACACGCGGCATGGCTGGATCAGGCTTGCGCCCATTGTCCAATATTCCCCACTGCTGCCTCCCGTAGGAGTTCGGGCCGTGTCTCAGTCCCGATGTGGCTGATCATCCTCTCAGACCAGCTACGGATCGTCGCCTTGGTGAGCC
>NZ_CANMTQ010000020.1 GCF_947500835.1 uncultured Halomonas sp. | reverse complement strand
GGATAGATGCCTGACGATGACCTACTCTCACATGGGGAGACCCCACACTACCATCGGCGCTGAGCGGTTTCACTGCTGAGTTCGGCATGGGGTCAGGTGGGACCCGCTCGCTATGGTCGTCAGGCGTAACTGGTACAGCGGCTGGGCCACTGCAAACAACCTGAATCCGCTGACATTTCAGCCCCGCCATACCGCCAGACACATCGCCCTTGTCGGGCACGGCATGCAGGGGGGCTGGGTAAGTGATACGTCTTGTCGTGTGTGGCGTCCTGGTGTGCTCGCCCGGGTCTTGGGCAGACCCCTTGGGTGTTATATGGTCAAGCCTCACGGACCATTAGTACGGGTTAGCTCAACACCTTGCGGTGCGTCCACATCCCGCCTATCAACCTCGTCGTCTTCGAGGGTCCTTCAGGGGGCTTGTGCCCCAGGGACGTCTCATCTTGAAGGGGGCTTCCCGCTTAGATGCTTTCAGCGGTTATCCCATCCGCACTTAGCTACCGGGCAATGCCATGGGCATGACAACCCGAACACCAGCGGTGCGTCCACTCCGGTCCTCTCGTACTAGGAGCAGCTCTTCTCAAACGTCCAACGCCCACGGCAGATAGGGACCGAACTGTCTCACGACGTTCTAAACCCAGCTCGCGTACCACTTTAAATGGCGAACAGCCATACCCTTGGGACCGACTTCAGCCCCAGGATGTGATGAGCCGACATCGAGGTGCCAAACACCGCCGTCGATGTGAACTCTTGGGCGGTATCAGCCTGTTATCCCCGGAGTACCTTTTATCCGTTGAGCGATGGCCCTTCCATACAGAACCACCGGATCACTAGAACCTACTTTCGTACCTGCTCGACGTGTCTGTCTCGCAGTCAAGCACCCTTATGCTCTTGCACTCACTGCACGATTTCCAACCGTGCTGAGGGTACCTTCGTGCTCCTCCGTTACTCTTTAGGAGGAGACCGCCCCAGTCAAACTACCCACCACACACGGTCCTCGACCCGGATAACGGGCCTGAGTTAGAACGCCAATGATGCCAGGCTGGTATTTCAAGGGTGGCTCCACGGCAACTAGCGTCACCGCTTCCAAGCCTCCCAGCTATCCTACACAGGCAACATCAGCGTCCAGTGTGAAGCTATAGTAAAGGTTCACGGGGTCTTTCCGTCTAGCCGCGGGTACACAGCATCTTCACTGCGATTTCAATTTCACTGAGTCTCGGGTGGAGACAGCGTGGCCATCATTACGCCATTCGTGCAGGTCGGAACTTACCCGACAAGGAATTTCGCTACCTTAGGACCGTTATAGTTACGGCCGCCGTTTACCGGGGCTTCAATCAAGTGCTTCGCTTGCGCTAACACCATCACTTAACCTTCCGGCACCGGGCAGGCGTCACACCCTATACGTCCGCTTGCGCGTTAGCAGAGTGCTGTGTTTTTAATAAACAGTTGCAGCCACCTGGTATCTTCGACCGCGCCTCGCTCCACCCGCAGGGGGCTTCACAACACGCGGTGTGCCTTCTCCCGAAGTTACGGCACCATTTTGCCTAGTTCCTTCACCCGAGTTCTCTCAAGCGCCTTAGGATTCTCACCCTGACCACCTGTGTCGGTTTGGGGTACGGTCAATCATGATCTGAAGCTTAGAGGCTTTTCTTGGAAGCAGGGCATCAATGACTTCCGAAGCGTACTTCGTTCGTCTCGTGTCTCGGCCTTGAGCGGGCGGATTTGCCTACCCTCTCAGCCTACGCACTTTCACCAGGACTACCAACGCCTGGCTCACCTAGCCTTCTTCGTCCCCCCCTCGCAATCATGATCGGTACGGGAATATTAACCCGTTTCCCATCGACTACGCCTTTCGGCCTCGCCTTAGGGGCCGACTCACTCTGCTCCGATTGACGTCGAACAGAAACCCTTGGTCTTCCGGCGGGGATGGTTTTCACATCCCTTATCGTTACTCATGTCAGCATTCGCACTCGTGATACCTCCAGCCCACTTCCCAGTGAACCTTCATCGGCGTACACGACGCTCCTCTACCGCGA
>NZ_CANMTQ010000019.1 GCF_947500835.1 uncultured Halomonas sp. | reverse complement strand
TACCCAACCAACGCCATCGCTTTTGTAGGAGCTCACTTCAGTGAGCGATAGGGTTTCCAGCCATCGCCCGATAAATCGGGCTCCTACCCAACCAATGCCACCGCTTTTGTAGGAGCTCACTTCAGTGAGCGATGGATTTTCCAACCATCGCCCGGTAAACCGGGCTCCTACCCAACCAACGCTACCGCTTCATGTAGGCACCCACCCCAGTGAGCGATGGATTTTCCAGTCATCGCCCGGTAAACCGGGCTCCTACCCAACCAATGCTACCGCTTCATGTAGGCACCCACCCCAGTGAGCGATGGATTTTCCAGTCATCGCTCGGTAAACCGGGCTCCTACCCAACCAATGCCACCGCTTTTGTAGGAGCTCACGTCAGTGAGCGATAGAGCCTCAGCCATCGCCCGGTAAACCGGGCTCCTACCCAACCAACGCCATCGCTTTTGTAGGAGCTCACTTCAGTGAGCGATAGGCTTCTCAGCATCGGGCTCATGGCGGCGTGCCGTCATATCCACGCCCAAGGCCCGCATGACTGTCAGCATGGTTTTTAGAGTAGGGTTGCCTTGCTCGCTAAACGACCGATAAAGCTGCTCTCGGGATAAGCCCGTTTCCCTGAATAGCTCAGTCATTCCCTTCGCCCGGGCAACAACACCCATGGCCTTGGCTACATAACCGGCATCGCCGGTTTCCAGCGCATCCGCAAGGAAAACGGAAACAGCCTCTTCGCTATCGAGAGCGGCAGCCGGAGCGTAGTCAAATATGGGCTCGTTCATGAAATCCTTCGGCTCTCCCACCTTGATAGATATCGAGCCGTTAGCGAAATTTCCATGCAAACCCGCACTTGTTAAGGCGGAGAACAGTCACTGCGCCTCCAGGGCTTTGTAGAAGGCTGGGTTTTCTTGAATGGTCGACAGAACCTTGGCGGCTAACCCCGTTGGGTTACGCCGCCGGCTTTCCCAACTCTTTATCGTGTCTACGCTGGTTCCCATCGCATTCGCGAAGTCTTTTTGAGAAACATTGAGGCGAGCTCGTATTGTTTTGACATCGGCCACCTCATAACGGGTGCTGCGCTGTGCCTTCTTACGACCCTCGTGGATCTCAACGGCATCCTCAAGAGACGTTTTCAGCTCATCGAATAGACTCATAATGCGTTTTCCTCTTTTAGTTGCCGGGTGAGCTTCTTTAACACCGTTTTTTCCACTGACGTCAAGCTGTCCTTTACTGACTTTGGATACGCCAGCACAAGGTAGATGGTGTCCTCGGTGGCCAAAAAATAAATTACTCTCGCGCCGCCACTCTTGCCTTGTGCGCCGGTTGCCATCCTGATCTTACGGAGTCCACCGGTGCCCTGGATCACGTCGCCCTTGTAGGGTTGAGCAATCAACTCGCCTTGTAGCGCCTTCAACTCATCATCCGTTGCAATTGCGGTATAAATATCGCTGTCTCGATAAACTCGATCGCATGGCTCACTCAGCGCCACTCCTCAGGCTTTATTCTGGATAATAAATGTACACAGTACACCTTTCAAGGTGTACTGTGTACTCAACGCTGCCTCAGATGTACGAGTATGCCCCTGCGATGTCACGCGTCGGTTTTTGTGTCGTTGCAGGAACTTGCTTCAGTGAACGACAGAAGCCCCAAGCAACGCCCAGTGTGCAAAATGTGCATAAGCTATGTATTGCTGGTGTATGGATATCAGTCCATTTCCCAGGGGTTGATGGTGCCAATGCCCAACGCCTCGAAATCCTTTACGTTGCGTGTCGCCAAGACCGCTTCGTGCCGGATGCAGATGGCCGCAATTTGCGCATCCGCCATCTGGACTTGCCTCCCTGCGCGCTCGCTGGCAGCGACTTGTTCTGCATAGTGAACCGCAGCCTCGCCATCGAACGACAGAATACGACCGGCAAACTCTTCTTCGAACATTGCCGCTGCCATGGCGGCAAAACCACGTTTACGCCTGCCGCCGGGTAGACGCTCGATGCCGTAAAGGATTTCAGCAACCGTGATCGCTGAAATAGCCACGGCTGCCGTGTGCTGACGATCCAGCCAATCGACGACCCGATCGTCTGGTACAGGCCGCATCAACTCGGATAGCACGTTAGTATCGAGGACAATCATGCATCGAATCCCGGATCGCGGGGCTTGTCGAATCTGGATGGCAGGTCCAGTTCGATGCCTCCCGCGTTGGCGAATCGCTCATGTATGCGAGTCCCCAGCCCTGTTGTTGGAGGCTGGTTCAGCGCGCTGCGCAGAATAATGCGGGCTTCCTCTTCCATGGAATGGCCATGCCTGGCCGCTGCCATGCGAAGCTGAGCTTTTAGCTGCTCATCCAGATTGCGGATCGTTATTGATGCCATCTTGATCTCCTTTTATGCCTGCAATGCAATCAATGCTAGCATAAAAGTCACCAAGCGATTTCATGCTCGGCGATGGGGCGCCAGCCATCGCCCGGTAAACCGGGCTCCTACCCAACCAATGCCACCGCTTTTGTAGGAGCTCACTTCAGTGGGCGATGGATTTTCCAGTCATCGCCCGGTAAATCGGGCTCCTACCCAACCAATCCCATCGCTTTTGTAGGAGCTTACTTCAGTGAGCGATAGAGCTACAGCTATCGCCCGATGAATCGGGCTCCTACCCAACCAACGCCATCGCTTTTGTAGGAGCTCACTTCAGTGAGCGATAGGGTTTCCAGCCATCGCCCGATAAATCCGGCTCCTACCCAACCAATGCCACCGCTTTTGTAGGCGCTCACTTCAGTGAGCGATGGGTTTTCCAGCCATCGCCCGATAAATCCGGCTCCTATCCAACCAATGCCACCGCTTTTGTAGGCGCTCACTTCAGTGAGCGATAGGGTTTCCAGCCATCGCCCGGTAAACCGGGCTCCTACCCAACCAATGCCACCGCTTT
>NZ_CANMTQ010000018.1 GCF_947500835.1 uncultured Halomonas sp. | reverse complement strand
TGCCGCTCTCCGTTTGCCTCATTGTAGGCCGAAGAACTCTAATGACGTATGTACCGATTTTAGGGGATGGTTACATATAGATCTGGGTGGTTTCTAGGCTCTTTTAGCAGAGGAAATCTGCTGCTGTAATTAGGAGATACAGCTGGTCGGGAGCAAGGTAGTGCGGTCCTTATCGCCTTTGCCCGCTCTCACCGTAATAACCTGGCGTTCGAAGTCGATATCCCGGACTCGCAGACGACACGTTTCAAGGAGTCGCAACCCCGAGCCGTGCATTAGCGTGCCCATCAAATACATGGGGCCTGATAGATGGCATAGTACGCGCGTCACTTCCTCGTGGGAAAGCACCACCGGTAGCCGGCGCGAGCGTTTGGCGCGCGAAAACTCACCGATATCTCCCAAGGGCTGTTCGAGGATGTGGCGGTAGAGGAAAACGAGGGCGTTCAGGGCCTGATTTTGTGTGGCCGCCGCCACACGGCGCTCCACTGCAAGATGTTCCAGGAAAGCCTTTACCTCGGGAGCTCCCATGCTGGCGGGATGCCGCATGCCGTGGAAGCGGATGAAGAAGCGTATCCAGTAACAGTAGGTTTTCTCGGTTCTCGGGCTGTAGCGCTTAACTCGCATGGTTGCCTTTACCCGCTGCATCAGCTTCGGCGGTCTGCTGTACGTATTCATATGGTGCCCCATGACCCATGTATATACATACAGCATTATTGATTCTGGCAAAACGCGCAAGCGCGCGAATTCTGCATAGGCAGCCGAGCCATTCTCAATACTTTGTGATATCAGTGGGTTAGGCGAAGAAAGACGTACTAGATAACATTGTTGAACACGCCAACGCGTTCATTCAATATCAGAGCGTTCCGTCTAATACCTGTTAGGCGTATCTAGGAAGGTAGTTTGGAATTTATACACGCAATAGACCTATGTAACTTTTACCCGTGCCACAACATCGGTATTGATGGCAGGTTACGCTCACCAAATCTCATGGCATTAGCTGATCCTGAAGGCATCGGACTTTCCCAAAAGAGAATTGATGCCCATCCGATAGATGAGCTCAGGTATGGGAAAGCACAACTTGGTGCGGTTACTCCTCGCTTGGTCGTCGTGGGGATAGAGGCGGCACTCCTTCGAAGCGATATAAAAATTATCGACGGGTATGGAAGGGAGACTCTCTACAGCGAAGAAGGTCGGGCCGAGAAGATCAAAAGGGCTGACATCGAACTTGAGTTTGAGCACTACAGGCGGCAGCACTACCCTGAAAAGGTAAGCCGATTAACATGCATCTATCTCGCTGAGCGAACGGTTGCAGGGGTGAATCTCATTCATTCTATGCTGGGGCCCGAAGTCGAAATTCTGGATGTCAAGATCTCAGTCTGCCTTGGTATTACGAAGGCAGATGTCTCGTGGTATGACGAGTACGTTTCGAATCCTAAGCAAGAGTATATCGAGAACTACTGGTCGGGAATACAGTTTTCTGAGAAGGAGTCATGGGAATATCTTTTTGATGGATGTATCGAGGTTGAGGACAAAAGTTTGTTGACGGTGCTTGATGATGGTGCCTCGCTTTAAAAAGCCTAACCAGTCGCTGTTGTCGGACAATTTCTCCACCGCTTCGCGGCTCCAAAATTGCCGCAAAGCTATGCGTTAGTTGTCATTGAAGGATAAGTGCTAGATGAAGATCAACAGAATCGCTCTTTCGAACGGCACAGACCTTGAGCTGGAGAAGTTTACGCTGCTCGTAGGGCCAAACAACGTTGGCAAATCGCAAACGCTGAAAGATATCCATCGCAAGCTGGTCCATGGTTCTGAAGCGGATACGACGCTTCTTGCTCATGTCCACATCGATCGCCCTGGTTCGTTCGACGAACTTATGGCAGATCTTGACGTCCGAGTCGATACAACAAACATCGGCCATCATACGATTGATGGCATTACCTCAGACTCCGAGTCTAATTCAATGGTACGTCTCAGGCTTGAAAATACTCGTCGCATATTTGATTCAACGCCCGATGCGGACTTCACGTTTCAAAAACTTGGCAAGTTCAGAGTTTTCTACATGGACTCTGAATCTAGGCTAAAAATCGCAAGCACTTGTCAAAACTTTATTCCAGGAGAGAGTTCTCCCAAGACTCTTCTTCAAGCAATGTACGGTAAGTTTGGTGAGCTTGATGATATATTGGCTGACGCTTTTGAATCAACATTTGGCGTAAAAATTCGCCTAGATTACAGTTCAGGGCTTCAGCTTCGGTATGCAGTCTCTAGTGATTTTGGAGAAATTCCCGATGATCCTCGAGCGGCTTATCCGCTCATGAAGCAATTTTCGTCTTTGGAGTCGCAGGGGGATGGATTTCGAGGCTTCGTTGCTGTTGTTTTGAGCCTATTGTTATCAAAAGATAAGGTTGTGCTGCTTGACGAGCCTGAGGCATTCCTTCATCCCGAACAAGCTAGACGCCTCGGGCGATGGATGGCAGACCATATCGACGCATTTCCGTGTCAAGTAATTGTGGCAACGCACAATTCTAATTTTCTTTCAGGAGTGCTATCCGGAAAGCAGCCCGCTGCAATATTTCGTCTTAATCGAACCGAAAACCAAACTAATTTTTGCCCAATCACTGCCGAAGCAACGCAGGCACTCTCTACCTCTCCAATATTATCAAGTCAGAGGGTATTGGAGGGAATATTCGCTCGTGGCGTTGTAGTATGCGAGGCGGACTCGGACCGAATAATTTATAGCTCCGTCGCCACTCATGTACATGACAACCAAGAGCTACTCTTTATTCATGCCCACAACAAGCAAACAATCAAAGATGTGGTGGCACTGCTCAAACAAGCTACTATTCCGGTCGCGGCGATCGTCGACATCGACCTATTAAACTCTGATGCGGATCTCAAGCATCTTCTAAGAGCGTTTGGGCATGACGCAGAGAATGCAGAATCTCTTCGACTTCGCGCTGAAGTTGCGCACAGCGTCGAAGAGCGTCCTGACGAAGAAATACTAGCTAGCACACGTGAAGCTGTAACTGAGTTTCTCGCTCAACTTGAGAGGGGGGAGCACACGTTGTCTGGAGCAAAAGGTGCACTAGGTCGGATTCGCAGCGAATCTAGTAAGTGGTCAACGTTAAAGGCTGCCGGTCTGGCTTCATTGGACGCAACTGCCCGGGCTTCGGCAGAGAAAGTAATTTCCAACTGCAAAGCTTCAGGTCTTTTTATCGTTCCTAAAGGTGAGCTGGAAGGCTGGATGGATCTGGGCGTCAGGAAAAACCGTTGGGTTATTCCCGCTCTTGAACGAATCACCGGGGGAAATTGCCCCGGTGATTTGGCGGCATTTGTCAATGAAGTTACAAACTACGTATACAGTGCAAATGGCAGCTAACAAGTGCGGTCAAGGGACGCTCCTGACGTCGCGCCCCTGCCGCTGGCGTTAGGCGCAGGATCAGCAACATTCAAGGTTAGAGGCTGAATGAACGAAAGAAGATTGAGCTACATATACAGTTTTAAGTGTGGAGAGGAGCTTGAGCACTTCGACAAGCTACCTGATTATGTGCAAGCAAATATCGAACGATACATTGTACAAGTAATCAGCGATTCTTTCGTTAAACCTGCAGATGAAGACTATGTAGCTGCTCGGTTACTGGCCCAAAAAGGAATGCATCGCGCGTTTTTTTGGGCTGCGTCTCAATCGCTTGAAAAATACCTCAAGGCTTTTCTTTTAATGAGGGGCGCCTCAGTTAATCGCTTTAAAGGTCACCCGATTGCCGCTTTGCACGCTGAAGCGTGCTCAGTAGATGCTGAGCTTTCAACCGTCGACACGAACCCCCACTCAGCAATTAAGATTCACCCAAACGTCTCTGAATCAATCGAAGAGTTATCTGTAGCTGAATTTATCAATGGAATTGAAGCGCAGGGAAGTCCCGACAACCGCTATAATTCGTTTGGAGTTAACTTCAACTCAGGCTACTTATTTGCGCTTGATAGCTTTGTTTTTGGCTTAAGGCAGCAGATCGGAGTGCCCCCGATAGAAGAAACCCTCAGAAAAGTGGATCAGGGTCTTGTTGAGGCATTCAACTTATACAACCCGTGGTTCGCTCCTGTGCACGTGGATCTTGCGGAAATTCCCAATGAAAATTTCAATCTGTGCATATCTGGCTCTGTCACAACCTTGGACATCCTCACCGGTTCACATGCGCCAAATGGTTCAAGGTTCGTGCTTCGATGGCTCGACAAAAAAATGAAACTGCCTAGGAAAGTCAAGCAGCATTTGAGCGAGGGCTAACCGGCTTACAGCGATACGCGCCTAACAAGCGCAGGCAATTTGACAGTCTAAAACTGTCATCTTTTGTGCACAAGAACGCACAAAAATCGCCAATTTTAGCCTGCAGTTGCTGCGGGCGTTAGCTGTTTCTATTCTGATGACAAAGTGCACACGTATATGCTACGCTTTCATCCATGAAAATCTATAATTGGAGCCCTGATAAAAATCAGGAGCTTATAGTCGGGCGAGGCGTTTCCTTTGAAGAGGCGGTCTTTCATATTGAACATGGCTACCTATTAGATGATATTGCTCATCCAAACGCCTCCGACTATCTCAATCAACGCATTTTCGTCATTTGCATAAAAGAATACGCTCACCTCGTCCCGTATGTGGAAAGCGAAGATGAAGTGTTTCTGAAAACAATCATTCCCAGCAGGAAATTTACCAAGCTATACCTTGGAGGCGGATCATGAATAAAGGCAAGTTGTCGAAAGAAGAGAAAACTCTGCTTGATGCCGTAGAGGCTGGCGAGTTTGAATCAGTATTAACTGAAGCCCGCAAACAGGAACTGGAGGCGATCGCCAACAACACATTTAAAAAAGACAAAAGAATAAATATTCGAATCTCAAACAGGGATTTAACTGCTATCCAGTCAAGAGCATCGGAAGAGGGTATTCCGTATCAAACTTTTGTATCGAGCATCATTCACAAATACATTTCTGGCTCACTGCAAGATCTCACAGCTAACAAGAAAATCCAGCCGACGCGAAATACGCGCGGCTGATTTGGGCTTTAGGCTCAATAAAGTTGCCAAGGGGGCTGGGACTTGAGCATTGAATTTTTAGAGAGTGACTTTGACAAGGTAAGCTATCTGACGAACTTGCTGACTTCGAGGGCGACAGGTTTAGCTGCCGACTCACGGGAATTTGAGTTGTTGCGCCACGAGCTATTGAGCAACTCAAACATTTCACACCTTTTGCCTCAATGGCTTAAGCAGCACCGTAACCTTGATACATTCTGGGGGTTCATCAAGCAAAAATTTAGCACCTATGCTGAGCGAAGAACTTTCATATCCAAAGAATTTACTCCAGCCCTTGATGCTCTTGAATTTGGTCATACTCCTCCTCCGACTGGCACATTCCCTACCACAGATTTGATTCGGCCTAGGGTTGTAGCGAGAAACAAGCGCAAGGTATTCATCGTTCATGGCCGGGACAATGAGGCAAAACAAGAGGTAAGTCGTTTTATTGAAAAGCTCGGCTTGGAAGCCATTGTTTTGCATGAGCAAGCCAGCTCAGGTATGACCATCATTGAAAAAATAGAGCACTATTCCAATGATGCTGATTTTGCTCTCGTGTTGTATACGGCTTGTGACCATGGTCGAGGAGCTCATGAGTCGAAAGTCTACCCAAGGAATAGGGCGCGCCAGAATGTAGTCTTCGAACATGGATATCTCATGGCAAAACTGTAAACACCCCTGTTTTAGTGGCACCGCCGATTAGAGTTTTCCGCCCGTTGATGTTTCGCCAGGTATTCCCATGGC
>NZ_CANMTQ010000017.1 GCF_947500835.1 uncultured Halomonas sp. | reverse complement strand
TTTCTCTCCTCCTGCCTTGCCCCGAATAAAAACTGGCGCCAGCGCGGCCGTGAATGAAACGTCAACAGGCCCTAGGCAATGCAGAAGGAGAAGTTATGTATCGGTACAGACTGTTTTGAACAAGGATGTTGATGGATCGATGCGTTGTAATTCGGATAGGTCGGGTTGACGACTTTCGCCTACCAACGGCAACTTTTCCCGAGTGGCGCAGTTGATCAGGTATGGCTGATGGGTCACCAGGTCTTGATAACTTTTTTCAAACTGATAAAGGATGAATTCGACCAACGGCTCTCCATTGAGCTGCGACTTTGCCAGGTTTTCCTGATCGACGACGTCGAAGGCGGTAGTCAACGGCACCAGGTAGGTCCAAGGGCGCCATAACATCCGTGCTTCGTCGGTGGACACGACGGTTGCCGTTTCCGGAAGTCGCGCTTGCTTATCCTCGAACCAGGTGTATTCGTAATTGATCTGGTAAGCCAGCATGCCCAGGCCTGCAAAGACCGGCACCACCCAGCGTGGCGCGCGCTTGCCGCTGGCGAACCGTAGCAACAGTCCGATGCCTGCTGCACCCAAGCCGGCGAAGGCCGCTGCAATCAAATGCCATATCATGAATCGAACGTCTCCACGGCAGTCGGGCTTCCCGAGGGAAGCCCGACTGGTATTGATTTCCCGGTGACAAGGAGGCTGCATCAGGGCGCCATTATGGCTTAGGCTTTGTCCGGAAAGTACCTGCGCTCGTCCATGCGGCGTTAAAAATTGGCTCAAGATGCTCATTTACACCGCGTAAACTCCGCTCTTTCGCCAATTTTTGCCTTGCCTAGACTTCGCTCGCTGACTTTTCAGACGAAGCCTAGTGGTCAACGGCGATACCAGCACCTTTCGGATAACGCACGCTCTCCACCAGGTCCTGTATTTCCTTAGGCGGTGGCGCGGTAACCTTGGATACGCTGAAGGCGATAGCAAAGTTGATGATCGCCCCGATGGCGCCAATGGATAGCGGCGATATGCCCAGCATATAGTTCTCCGGGATGTCCGCCAGGTTATTGGTGCCTGGGATGAAGAACCAGCCCTTGTAGATGAAGATATAGACCAGAGTGAATACCAGGCCTGCAAGCATGCCGGTAATGGCACCCAGGTTGTTCATCCGCTTGGAGAAGATCCCCATCATCAGTGCCGGGAAAAGCGACGCAGCGGCGATGCCGAAGGCCAGCGCCACTACCTGAGCCGCGAAGCCTGGCGGATTGGCCCCCAGATAGGTGGCGACGATGATAGCCACTGACATGGAGATTCGCGCCGCCAGGAGTTCGCCTTTCTCGGTGATCTTGGGGTTGATCGAACCCTTGATCAGGTCGTGACTGATGGCGGACGAAATGGCCAGTAGTAGACCGGCGGCGGTCGACAGCGCGGCTGCCAGCCCTCCTGCAGCGATCAGGCCAATGACCCAGCCAGGCAGATTGGCGATCTCCGGGTTGGCCAGTACCAGAATGTCCTGATTGACCTCCAGTTCGTTGCCTTGCCAGCCCCGGGATTCGGCGGTAGAAGCAAAAGCTTCTGAATCCGGGTTATACAGCTGGATGCGGCCGTCGTTGTTCTTGTCCTCGTACTGAATGAGGCCGGTGATTTCCCACTCCTTGACCCAGTTTGGACGATCCTCGTACTGAATGGCCTCGGCACTGGGGCCATCCGGATAGATGGTGTTCACCAGATTCAGACGTGCCATGGACGCCACCGCCGGCGCGGTCAGATAGAGCAGAGCGATGAAGACCAGGGCCCAACCAGCGGACCAGCGAGCATCGGCAACCTTTGGCACGGTGAAGAAGCGAATGATGACGTGGGGCAGGCCTGCGGTGCCGATCATCAGCGTGAGGGTGAACAGCACCATGTTCAGCTTGTTGTCCACGTCCGCCGTGTATTCGTTGAAGCCGAGATCAGTGATGACTTCGTTGAGCTTGGCCAGCAGTGGCATTCCGGAGTCAGTATGCTCCGAGAAGAGGCCCAGCGGTGGCAGCGGATTTCCCGTCAATTCGAGGGAGATGAATACCGCCGGGATGGTGTAGGCGGTGATCAGAACGCAATACTGAGCGACCTGGGTATAGGTGATGCCCTTCATGCCCCCGAGTACGGAGTAGAAGAATATCACCACCGCTGCGATGATCAGACCCATGGTGGCATCGACTTCCAGGAAGCGGGAGAAGGCCACGCCGGCGCCGGCCATTTGGCCGATGACGTAGGTCAGGGAGGCGACGATGAGACAGACCACTGCTACCAGGCGCGCAGTCCTGCTGTAGAAGCGATCGCCGATGAACTCTGGCACCGTGAACTTGCCGAACTTGCGCAGATAGGGCGCCAATAGCGTGGCGAGTAGCACATAGCCGCCAGTCCAGCCCATCAGGAAAGTCGAGTTGGCATAGCCCCCGGAGGCAATCAGGCCGGCCATGGAAATGAAGGAGGCAGCCGACATCCAGTCGGCGCCGATGGCCATGCCATTGGTAATTGGGTGCACGCCGCCGCCGGCAACGTAGAAGTCCTTCGTCGAACCAGCCTTGGCCCAGATGGCAATGCCAATATAGAGAGCAAAGGATGCGCCCACGAACAGGACATTGATAGCGAATTGACTCATGCTGATTTACTCCTCGAGTCCGAACTTTCTATCGAGCCGATTCATTTTCCATGCGTAGAAGAAAATGATGCCGATAAAGGTCAGGATGGAGCCCTGCTGAGCAAACCAGAAGCCCAGGTCCGTGCCGCCGACAGGAATGCCGGACAGTAAAGGGCGCAGTAGGATGGCAAAGCCATAAGACACCAGTGCCCAGACAATCAGGCAGCCAGCAATCAGACGAACGTTCGCCGCCCAGTAGGCAGCAGCATTGGTTTTATCATCTGCCATATTATCGCTCTCCGCTTGTTTTAATTAAAAAGGTTGCCTTGAGAAACCATCAGTTCCAACAGGCTGCTTGTCATCCCATGACAACCATTGTGGGCAGGGAAAGTCCTGTGGCATCACATTACTGATCGTTGTCTCTATCAATCAAGATACTTCGTCGACACGTTGTTACATGTCGTGACTCGGGACTAATAGTGGGCAACAAATGCAGAAAATAAAATCCTATACTTTGGTACTATGAGAAAAAAGCATTTAATCTTTAGAATAAAAAAATCATTAAATACAACGATTTATTTTATTTCAAGATAAGCTGGCTTAGCACTTGAGGGTAACTTATAGGACGATGGTCTAGGCAGTCGTGCATGGGACAATAGTCTAGGTTCAGAAGTATAGAACGATGGTCTGGCTTTTTTTTAAAATAATGATGTTGCTATTCTTACTTGATCATTATTGATGTCGATAGACATGACATGTCATTCAAATGTCTCTGTGACTAATGATTGAATTGGGTAGGCATACGGTTGGCTGCATGCGCTGAGCCAATATCGAAAGGGTTGCAGGGGGAGCGTACGATGGTCGACATTGATCTTTCACAACCGCCTTTTTCGTTACTCGATGAGTCAAGCAAGGCGCGGGTTGTAAAAGGGGTCGATCTTGGCTATTTCGATAATCAGGAAATCATCCTCGAGGCCGGCCAGTCCGGCGAGTTCGTCTTTATCATTCACAAGGGTGAAGTCGCGGAGCTGGATAATACTATGCCTGGCGACCAGGGTCGCATCGGACATTACTCTGCAGGTGATCTGTTCGGCGCAATCAGCATCATCAACGGCAAGAGCCGTTACCGTTTCAAGGCTGAGCAAGAGACGCTCTGCTATCTGCTACCCAAGATGCTCTTCGAGCAACTCTGCCAGGATTCCACTGCCTTTGCCGAGTTTTTCCGCCAGAGTCTGGCCAACAAGACGCGCCTGTTGATCGAGCAGCGTAGCGAAGGCGGCATGACCATGGCGGGGTTCATGTTGGCGCGCATCGCCGATTGCATGCGGCCCCCACTCATCCTGGGCGAAACAGCGACCATAGCCCAGGCTGCGGCGGCCCTCGACGATAGTCATGCGGACAGCGCGCTGATCCAGGTGGCAGAGCGCTTTGGCATGATTACCAAGACCGATCTGCTCAACGCCCTAGTGCTGGATGAGCGCGACAAGAGTAGCCCGGTGGTGGACATCGCCCACTTTACGTTGATCTCGGCTCAGCCCGAGGACTATCTGTTTCAAGCCTTGGTGAGTATGACTCGCCACAAGGTCTCCCGGGTGGTCGTGCTGGAGAATGAGCAGCCTTCCGGTGTCGTTGAGCTGACCGATGTGCTCAGTTATTTCTCCAGCCGCTCCTACATGGTCAGTCTGGAGGTGGAGCAGGCGGATGATCTCGAGGCGCTTGCGGCAGCCAGCGCCCGCATGCCGGAGCTTGTCCAGGCATTGATGGCTCAAGGTGTGAAACTGGAATTCGTCATGGATCTGCTGGCCGCCCTCAACGGACGTATCGTCAACAAGGCGTTTGGATTCATCGTGGCGCCGGAACACCAGGGACAAAGCTGCCTGCTGGTCATGGGCAGCGAAGGGCGCGGCGAGCAGATACTCAAGACCGATCAGGACAATGCGCTTATTCTTGCCGACGGCGCTGATTGGCCCGAATGCGTTTCAGACATGCAGCAGCTGACGGAGACTCTGCTCAAGTTGGGTTATCCGCCTTGTCCGGGCAACATCATGGTATCGAACCCCGAATGGGTGAAGAGCGAGTCCGGGTGGCGCGATACGATTTCACACTGGATCGCCAAGCGTGACGGCGCCTCCTTGATGAACCTGGCGATCATGCTGGATGCTCACGCGGTGGCAGGCGATGTGACGCTTCTCGAGAGATTGCGTCTTCATCTTTTCGAGCAGTGTTCCCGAGACGAACTGCTGCTGTCCTATTTTGCTCGGGCTGCCCTGAGCTTTTCCACGCCCTTGACCTTGTTCGGCACGCTTAAAAAGCCTGAGCACGGCATCGATATTAAAAAGGGCGGCATTTTCCCTATCGTGCATGGCGTACGCACCCTGGCTCTGGAAAAGCGGATTCTGCCAACCTCGACCCTCGCGAGGCTGAAAGCATTGGTGGAAGAAGGCCGTCTGGAAAAAAGCTTCGCCGATGATTTGGGTGAGGCGCTTTCCCTGTTTTCCGAGCTGCGACTCAAGCAGCAATTGACACGCCTCGATGGCAAGCAGAACAGCCAAGAGCCCAATCGTGTGGTGGTGCAGACGTTATCTTCTCTTGAGCGAGACCTGCTGCGAGAAGCGCTGGGTATCGTCAAGAGTTTCAAGCAGCGATTGTCCTATCGCTTTCATCTGGAATACTAAAAGGAAAGCATCTTGATGCTTCGAGCCTTGCGCCGGGTTACCGATCGCAGACGTCAGGCGGAGGGTCACTACGGTTGGCTGTTCAACCCTTATACCGGCGATGAAGTGGTATCCATTGATTGTGAAACCACCGGGCTCGATACGAAGACTGCGGAATTGGTATCGGTGGCGGCGGTTCGCATAAAAGCTGGGCGAGTGCTGACCAGCGACTCTCTGGATTTGCGCCTGCAGTGCCCGGAAAGCCTGAACGGTGATTCAATCAAGATTCACGGTTTGCGTGGCATCGACCTCGACGGCGGCGAGACGCCGGTGGATGCGCTGGAAAAATTGCTCGATTTCATCGGCAATCGTCCGCTGCTTGGCTGGTGTATCGACTACGACCTGGCGGTGCTCAACCGTCACCTGAGGCCGCACTTTGGTTTTGATCTGCCCAATGCCTGTCTGGATATGCTCCATCTCTATCGGCGTAAGGTACGCAGAACGAATCCCGATCTGGAACCCGATCTGCGTTTCGAGACCGTGGCCAAGGCACTGGGTGTTCCGGTGATGGGACGACATACGGCGCTGGGCGATGCGGTGACCACGGCGCTAATGTACGTTCGGCTTGGAAAAGACGTGGGTTAGACGTTTTTGGTCATGTTCGAAAGGCGCGCCGTCGCATGTCGACATGGGCAGTGGTAGCATAGGCGCCCTTGAATTCACCATTCAGTGTCTCGTCATGTCAGCGCTCATCGGCAAACCAAAATACGAGTTCAATAAGCTTCAGAAACGTCTGCGCCGTCAGGTCGGCAATGCCATCGTCGACTATGCCATGATCGAAGAGGGGGACAAGGTCATGGTCTGCCTCTCCGGCGGCAAGGATTCTTATACCCTGCTCGAGATTCTGCGCAACCTACAGCGCAATGCCCCCATCGATTTCGAACTGGTGGCGGTCAACCTGGATCAGAAGCAGCCAGGTTTTCCCGAACATATACTGCCGCACTATCTCGACGGGCTCGGCGTGTCCTATCATATTCTCGAGCGCGACACCTATTCCGTGGTCAAGGAAAAGACCCCGGAAGGCAAGACCACTTGCGCGCTGTGTTCGCGGCTGCGGCGTGGCTCACTTTACGGCTTTGCCGAAGAGATCGGCGCGACCAAGGTAGCCCTTGGGCACCATCGCGAGGACATCCTCGAGACATTGTTTCTCAACATGTTCTACGGTGGCACCCTCAAGGCCATGCCGCCCAAGCTGCTCTCCGATGACGGCAAGAACATCGTCATTCGCCCCTTGGCCTATTGCCGGGAGGCGGACATCGCCGAGTTCGCCCGCCTGATGGAGTTTCCCATCATCCCCTGCAATCTGTGCGGCTCCCAGCCCAACCTGCAGCGCCAGGTGGTCAAGGAGATGCTCAGCGAGTGGGAAAAGACGCACCCTGGCCGGCTCGAGACCATGTTCAAGGCGGTCACCAACGTTGCCCCGTCCCAGCTTGCGGATCGCGATCTGTTCGACTTTCAGGGTCTCGAAGCCAGGCGCGAGACCATGAATGCCAATCGTATTGACGCCTTTGATTTGCTGACTCATGAATTGTGAGGCGTCGTTGCGGGCTTAATCTGCGCGATGCCCATGGGCCGAGGGCATCTCGGCAAAGGGTAGTAGCGGGGCTATCAACGACCAGAGCTGCCATAGCGCAAAAGCGATGATCAGAAGCGCGGCGAGGGTGCGGGTGGCCGGATGGCGAATCAGATGGGTCATCTGCCGAGCCGCCACACCGGTGACCAGCAACGCCGGCAGAGTACCCAGGCCGAAGGCGCCCATCAGTGCTGCACCGTGGCCAGGGTCGCCACCCGCCAGGCTCCAGGTCAGCATCGAATAGACCAGCCCGCAGGGCAGCCAGCCCCACACCGCTCCCAGCGCTATTGCCTGAGGGACCTTGACTACCGGCATCAAGCGCCGGCCGATCGGTTCTAGATGACGCCATAGATGGCGCCCCAAGGCCTCGATTCGAGTCAGTCCCCGCCACCAGTTTGCCAGATACAGTGCCATCAGGATCATCATCACGGCAGCCAGTCCCTGCAGCACGAGTCGCAGGCTGTTGCTGGCGCTGCCAAGCAGTGTACCCAGACTCGCTACCAGAGCGCCGGCCACCATGTAACTGGCAATGCGTCCCAGGTTGTAGCCCAGCAGCAATCCGCCCAGGCGCGCAGTACTGCGCATGCTGGGAGGCACCGCAAAGGTCAGGGCGCTCATGATGCCGCCGCACATGCCGATGCAGTGGGCGCCGCCCAGAAGGCCGAAGATGAAGGCCGCGGCCAGAGGCGGTAGATCGAGGCCGGTAGGATCCATCAGTGTGGCTTCTTGTCCTGATCGTCGGGGTGATGCTTTTCTGTTTTTTCCGTCTTGTCATCAGCTGCCGATTTACGACGGGCCCGCCTGCGTTGGCGCTGTTCCGCCGTCAGATCGTTTTCGTCCTCATCGAAGAGAATGCGATAGGCCGGGCCTTCCAGGTCGTCGAACTGATCGTGCTTGACGGCCCAGAAAAACGCCCACACCGCGAGCGACAGCAGCAGCAAGGAAATGGGAATCAGCAGATAGAGAATGCTCATGACGTTGTTGCCATTGGCGAGGAGCAGGGAGTGGCTTTGACCCGGTTGAGTCGCAGTGCATTGCCTACCACGACCAATGAACTGGCGGACATGCCCAGCGCCGCCACCCAGGGCGGTACCAGGCCCAGTGCTGCCAGCGGCAGTGCGCAGACGTTATAGCACAGCGCCCAGAGCAGGTTCTGGCGAATCAACTGCTGGGTCCTGCGCGCCAGTTGCACCGCTTCGACGATACGCCCCAGTCGCGGACTCATCAACAGCGCGTCGGCGCTGGTACGGGCCAGATCCGTCGCGCCGTTCATGGCTACGGACACGTCCGCTGCAGCCAGCACCGGTACATCATTGATGCCGTCGCCAACCATGACCACGCGTTCTCCTCGAGCCTGCAGGGCCCGAACGTGTTCGAGTTTGGTTTCCGGTGTGGCGCCGGCCTGCCAGCTCGTGATGCCAAGCTCATGGGCAAGTCTTCCCACGACGTTGCTGACATCGCCGGATAGCAGTTCCACTTCCAGGCCCAGATCATGCAGTGCGGCGATGGTCGTATGGGCATCGTCACGCAGGGTGTCATCGAGACGGAACCAGGCTAGCGGTGTGCTGACAGAAGCGTCGGATGGGGCATCAATCATGGCGAGCAGCAGCCATTGACCTTGCTGGTCCGGTAATGAGGGCGGTGTCTTCATGGCGAAGTCCGGACGCCCCAGGCGGTAGCGCTGCCCCTCGATGAGGCCTTCCAGCCCTTGTCCTGGCACGTTGCGCACGTCGCTTG
Organism: uncultured Halomonas sp.; assembly: GCF_947500835.1. Lineage (GTDB taxonomy): Bacteria > Pseudomonadota > Gammaproteobacteria > Pseudomonadales > Halomonadaceae > Modicisalibacter. The sequence continues at coordinate 8,084 of NZ_CANMTQ010000017.1, read as the reverse complement.
CGGTGACATGGGAAGGGTTTTGATCGCGAAAAGCCTGGGCAATGGGATGCTCGGAATGGGCCTCCAGGGCGGCTGCCAGGGTCCGCGCTTGCTCGCTGTCCATGTCGCTGGCCAGGGGCTGGATACTTCTCAAGCGCATTCTACCTTCGGTAAGGGTACCGGTCTTGTCGAACACGACTCGGGTCGCCTGAGCCAACCCTTCGATGGCGTTGGCACGGGTCACTAACACACCCCGGCGTCGCAGTTGGCCGTGGCTGGCGGTAAGCGCCGTAGGCGTCGCCAGGGCCAGGGCACAAGGACAGGTCACCACCAGCACCGAAAGCGTGACCCACAGTACCCGGGAGGGGTCGATGACACTCCAGGCAATGGCTACCGCGAGACTGATAAACAGCAGGCTAGTGACGAAGTGATGCGCCATATGGGAGGCCTGTTCGGCGATCTTGGGGCGGCTGGCGAAAGCCCGGTCGCTGAGTTCCATGATGCCGGCGGCCCGGGCCTCGCGGCCGCTGCGAGTGACCTTGATTTCAAGCGGGCTTTCGACGTTAAGACTGCCGCCGGTAACGTTATCGCCGACCCGACGACTGACGGGCAGCGTTTCGCCAGTCAGCATCGACTCATCGAGACTCGAATGACCTGCAACGATGACGCCGTCCGCAGGCACGCCGTGGCCGGGCCGCACTCGTATTCGATCGCCTGGGTGCAATTGATTGGCGGGCAAGACTCGCTCGCTGCCGTCTGCTTCGAGACGAATGGCGCTTGAAGGCAAGACGCCGGACAAGGCATTGCCGCTATGACCATTGCGCCTTCGTGCACGCATCTCGATATAGCGGCTGAACAGTAAAAAGAAGGTGAACATGGTCACCGAATCGAAATAGACCGGGGTGCCATGCACATCGTCGCTGCCGCTTAGCACCGCATAGGCACTGGCGAGATAGGCCCCAAGGATGGCGATTGATACCGGAACGTCCATGCCCAGATGGCGCGTACGAAGATCCCGCAGGGCGTTCTTGAAAAAAGGAAGTGCAGAATACGCAACCACCGGCGTGGTCAAGGCCAGGGAAAGCCAGTGGAACAGCAGGAAGAAATCCCTGCTGATGTCCTCCGGGCCCGACACATAAAGAGGAATCGAAAACATCATAACCTGCATCATCGCCACCGCAGCCACGATCAGGCGACGGATGGACTGGCGCTCTTCGCGCTGCAGTTTCTGCTGGGCAATATCCGGCTCATAGGGCTGGGATGAATAACCGATGCTCGCGAGTTCCGCCAGAATGCGCGATAGCTTCAGTCGCGTCGGGTCCCAGACCAGATGCAGGCGATGATGGCTCAAATTGACGGCACTCGAGTGCAGGCCGTCCAGGGCATTGAGATGGTGCTCGATCAGCCAGGCGCAGGCAGCGCAGGTAATGCCATCCACCGCCAAGGTGATTTGGCATCGATCGTTCTCCGCCGAATGAACGAACTGGCGCTGCAGCTCCGGGTCATCGAAGACTGCCCAGGTATCGGCGCGCTGAATCTGACGATCGTCTGGGCGTTCCGGCAGTTCGGTACGAAAGCGATAGTAGCTTTCCAGACCGCCATCGACGATGGCGTGGGCCACCGCCTCGCAGCCCGGGCAGCATAGCGGATGGCGCTCGTCGCCTAGAACGATATGCCAGGAAGCCTTGCGGGGCACTGGGGAGCCGCAGTGGTAGCAAAGCGCTTCGCTATCTACGGACGCCGCCAGTGTATTCATGCCCCGCCGGTATTGGCACGCAAGACCAGTGCTTCCTTCTGAGGCAATTCGACCTCACCCAGCAGACGCCACTCTGGTTCGGCAGTCTGTGCATGCAATTGCACATACCAGCGGTATTGCAACGCGCGGGGCAATTGGCCGACATAATGACCAGCGCTGACTCGGTCGAGAATCAGGCGTTGGTCACGACCGTCCTGGGAGGGGAAAATCAGATCGAGTTGCAGCTTTTGGGGGCTTGCCTCGCCCTCGAGATTGACCACGACATCGCCGCTGAGGTCGTCGATACGCAGGCTAGCCGCCATTCCCATCTCCGCGGCACGCTGGTCCTGCTCCAGGGTCTTGTTGATGGCCAGTCCTTCCTTATAGTAATCGTCGACTACCATGCCATCGAAGCTAATGATCGAGAACACCAGGAAAGTGGTGCCCATCACTACCGCCAGCCCCAGTATTCCTAGCAGAAACCAGGCCCAGAATTCTTTGTACCAGGGGCGTACTTGTGTCGTCATGAATCATCTCCGTGACTGACCAAGAAAACGTGCTTCCTTGGCCAGTGTAATGTCCGGGTCCTGCTCGGCCTCGATGTTGATGACGATGGCCTTGCTGGGTGCATCGAGTGCCTCGGCGGGAACCGCAAGCTGTATAGGGAAGGTAGTGCTGCGTCCGGCGTCGATGGTGATGCTGTCGTTGCCCAGCAGCGCAATCCCGTCCAGGCCGGTGGGTGTGATCACGTAGCGATGCGCCTTGTCATCCAGGTTGCGAATCGTCAGCGTATAAGAGTTGGTGATGTCTCCTTCTCGGGTCATGCTGTAAAGCTGATTGCGATCGCGCTCGATATCCACGTCCAGCGGCAGGCGATCGCTGACGGTCCACACGAACAAGCCAATCATTATCACGAGTGCCACGAAATAACCGATCAGGCGCGGCCGCAGGATATGCGTCTTGCCACCCTCAAGGGAATGTTCCGTGGTATAGCGGATCAATCCGCGGGGATAGTTCATCTTGTCCATGACACTGTCACAGGCATCGATACAGGCGGCGCAGGTGATGCATTCAACCTGCAGGCCGTCGCGAATATCGATACCGGTAGGGCAGACCTGCACACAGAGCCCGCAATCGATGCAGTCGCCCAGGCCCTGCTCGCGATGAGCGGTGCTGCGTTCTTCTTGATGGGCGGCATTGCGCTTGCGCGCCCCGCGCGGTTCGCCTCGCGCCTCGTCATAGGAGACGATCAGCGTGTCCTTGTCGAACATCACCGATTGGAAGCGCGCATAGGGGCACATGTAGATACAGACCTGTTCGCGCAGCCAGCCCGCGTTGAGATAGGTGAATACCGTGAAGAACCCTACCCAGAACAGCGCCCAGCCGCCGACCGACAGTGTGGCGAAATCAGCCACTAGCCCGCGAATCGGCGTGAAGTAGCCGACGAAGGTCAAGCCGGTAGCAAAAGCGATAAGTAGCCATAGCAGGTGCTTGGCGCTCTTGCGCGCAGCCTTTTCCTTGGTCATTGGCTGCTTGTCGAGCTTCATGCGCCGATTGCGCGTGCCCTCGGTGAGATGCTCGACCCAGATGTACAGCCAGGTCCATACGCTTTGGGGGCAGGTATAGCCGCACCAGACGCGACCGGCAAACACCGTGATCAGGAACAGACCAAAAGCGCAGATGATCAATAGCCAAGAGAGCAGCATGAAATCCTGAGGGTAAAAAGTGCCCCCAAAGATATGGAATTTTCGAGCAGGCAAATCGAAAAGAATTGCCTGACGATCCCCCCAGTAAAGCCAGGGAATGCCAAAATAGAGCGCCATCAGGAACCAGTTGGCACTGCGTCGAACTCGCTGAAAAAGCCCTTTTATTTCGCGCACATAGATATGTTTGCGACTAGCGTACATATCCTGCTTTACGCTTTTCTTGGGGTCATGAGTGCCCACGGTAGAATCTGGGGTCACATTGCGAAGCGGAATCTTGTCCGTCATGGAATCACCTGTCGCGTCACGGTGAGGGCTGGCTCAGGCGAGTCATTATAATTGGGTGCTGCTGGTTGCCGGTAGCCAGGTAATCTTATCGAATATTGCCGGGGGAGAGAGTTGGGTGCGACTGCCAGCCGCACCCGAAGAGTATCAATTGGACAGACTGTAGATGTAGGCGGCAACCAGGTGCACCTTGTCTTCACCAATGTAAGCAGCCTGGGCAGGCATGTGGCCGTTACGTCCATTGCGCAGTGTTTCAAGTACCGCCGCATGGGTTTCTTGTCCGGGTCGACGATAGAGCCAGATATTGTCTGTCAGGCTGGGGGCGCCAATTGCCTGATTACCATTGCCGTCAGGACCGTGACAGGCTACACAGGCAGAAACGAAGATTGCCTCTCCTTGACTCGCCTTGTCCGCATCGTGCTCTTCGCCGGACAGACTCAATACGTAGTCGGTGACGTTTTCCAGGTTGCTGTCGCCCAACTGCTGCCAAGCGGGCATAAGGCCATTACGACCGTTGTTAAGGGTGGTAATGATATTTTCCGGCTCTCCACCGTACAGCCAGGCATCATCGGTCAGATTGGGAAATCCGTAACCACCCTGAGCGTTGGAGCCATGGCACACTGCGCAGTTGTTGAGATAGATTCGCTCGGCAACCTGCATGGCATCGCCATTCTGTGCAAGCTCCGGCACCGGTACTTCGCTGTATTTGGCGAAGATAGGCGCATACTGCTCTTGAGCGTAGGCAATCTCCTCATCCCACTGGCCTTCCTGGGACCAACCAAGCACCCCTTGGAAATTGCCCAGACCGGGGTACAGCAACAGATACGCCACGGAGAAGATGACCGTGCCCACATAGAGCATGAACCACCAGCGGGGTAGGGGGTTATCGTATTCGTCGATGCCATCGGCGGTGTGTCCAGTCGTTTCGACTTCGCCATCAACAGAGGGTTGTTTGTCAGTCTTGCGATTGGCGAACAGTAGCCACCAGCAGAACACGATGGTGCCCAGAGTAATGACGATGATCCAGATGCTCCAGAAACTGGAGAGAGAATCGCCCCAAAGGTTATTCATGAATTCTTGTCTCCCTCGTCTTGGCGGGATGTTGTGCGATCGTTTGTATAGCTGCCGTCACGGGATTTCTGGTCATCTTCATCGGCGAAAGGTAGATTCTTCGCTTCGTCAAAATCCTGCCTGCGTCGCTTGGAATAGGCCCAGAACACCACGCCCAGAAAGGCAATCATGACCAATAGCGTGGTGATGCCGCGGAAGGTTCCGATATCCATGACTTAGCGTGCGTCCTTGAGTACGGTACCCAGCTGCTGCAAATAGGCCACCAGGGCGGTGATTTCCTGCTGGCCGCGCACTGCCTGGGTTGCGCCGGTGATCTGCTCATCGGTGTAAGGCACACCCACACTTCTGAGAGCCCGCATCTTGCTAGGTGTGTCTTCTCCGGACAGCGTATTCTCGAATAGCCAAGGATAGTCCGGCATCTTCGACTCCGGCACCACATCCCGTGGGTTATAGAGGTGAGCACGATGCCAATCGTCGCTATAGCGCCCACCCACTCGGGCGAGATCCGGGCCGGTACGCTTGGAACCCCACAGGAAGGGGTGGTCGTAGACGAACTCGCCGGCGACGCTATAGTGCCCATAGCGTTCGGTCTCGGCGCGGAACGGGCGAATCATTTGGGAGTGACAGCCGACACAGCCTTCGCGGATATAGATGTCGCGTCCTTCCAGCTCCAGAGCGCTAAGCGGCTTCAAGCCTTCCACCGGTTCCGTGGTCTTGTCCTGGAAGAACAGCGGCACGATTTCGGCGAGCCCACCGAAACTGATGACCACCAGGATCAGGACGGAGAGCAGACCAACATTCTTTTCAACTATCTCATGTTTCATTGGTATCAAGTTCCCCGTGTATTTAAGCGGTCTGCAGGACCGGCGCTTGTTCGCGCGCAGTGCTCTTGGACGTCATGTAGACGTTGTAAGCCATCAGCAGCATGCCGAACGCGAAGAAAGCTCCGCCGATAAAGCGCACGACGTAGCCAGGATGGCTGGCCTCGAGCGCCTCGACGAAGGTATACATCAAGGTGCCGTCTGCATTGACAGCGCGCCACATCAATCCCTGCAGGATGCCGTTGACCCACATGGAGGTGATGTACAGCACGGTACCGATAGTCGCTAGCCAGAAATGCACGGCGATCAGCTTGATCGAGTACATTTCGATGCCGCCGAACAGGCGCGGAATCAGGTGATACATGGAGCCGATAGTGATCATCGCCACCCAGCCGAGCGCGCCGGAGTGGACGTGGCCGATAGTCCAGTCGGTGTAATGCGATAGGGCATTGACGGTCTTGATCGCCATCATCGGGCCTTCGAAGGTGGACATGCCGTAGAACGACAGGGCCACGACCAGAAAGCGCAGAGTAGGGTCGGTGCGAAGCTTATGCCAGGCGCCGGAGAGGGTCATCATGCCGTTGATCATGCCGCCCCAGGAGGGCGCCAGCAGAATGATCGACATGATCATGCCCAGGGACTGGGCCCAGTCCGGCAGGGCGGTATAGTGCAGGTGGTGCGAACCGGCCCACATGTAGGTGGTGATCAGCGCCCAGAAGTGCACGATAGACAGGCGATAGGAGTAAACCGGACGTTCCGCCTGCTTGGGTACGAAGTAGTACATCATGCCCAGGAAGCCGGCGGTGAGGAAGAAGCCAACCGCGTTATGGCCATACCACCACTGGGCCATGGCATCGATGGCGCCGGCGTAGGCGGAATAGGACTTCATTGCTGTGACGGGGATTTCTGCAGAATTCACGATGTGTAGTACAGCAACCGTCAGAATGAACGCCGCATAGAACCAGTTGGCGACATAGATATGTGAGGTCTTGCGCTTCTGGATGGTGCCAAGGAAGACAATGGCATAGGAAATCCAGACCACGGCAATCAGGATGTCGATCGGCCATTCCAGCTCGGCATACTCCTTGGATGTGGTGTAGCCCAAGGGTAGCGTGATAGCTGCCAGTACGATCACCAGTTGCCAACCCCAGAAGGTGAAGGCAGCAAGCTTGTCCGAGATCAGACGCGTCTGACAGGTGCGCTGCACGACATAATAGGAGGTGGCAATCAGCGCCGAGCCGCCGAAGGCGAAAATTACCGCATTGGTGTGCAGCGGGCGTAGACGACCGAAGCTTGTCCAGGGCAGGCCAAAGTTAAGCTCTGGCCAGACCAGCTGTGCCGCGATGAAGACACCCAGGGCCATGCCCACGATGCCCCATACCACCGTCATGATGGCGAACTGCCGAACTACCTTGTAGTTGTAGGTCGGATGTTCAAATGCTGTGCTCATGTTATGTTCCCATCGAACGCGTTGTTAGGTAGGCACCCTTGGAGCGCAGTATGCCCCAGGCTTTTTGCCTACATCATGATATAAATCAACATTTCGGACGCCGAGTCTAGCGCAGCCGTCTCGGAACCTAAATATGGAGTAACCTTCGATTATAGCGTGTTTCTACCGGTTGAATGCCGAAAGCGCATGTCGGTAAACAATAAATATCTATCAGGGTTTGTGTATTTCTTTAACCGTCTGCGACATCGCACCGCATAATATGCTTCAGTATTATCGGTTTTTGATGCCCCGCCGTTCGTCAGGGAGTCTATTTCATTCATCAAGCAAGTCGATGAAATCGAAATGGAAAACGCGGGTTGATCAAGCTGGCAAAAAGCGTTGACATTCCATGGTCGCACTGTAGAATGCAGCGCCACGTGACGGGTGGTTAGCTCAGTTGGAAGAGCACCAGCCTTACAAGCTGGGGGTCACTGGTTCGAGCCCAGTACCACCCACCATCTTCTCAAGAGTTGGAGCATTTGAAGATGGGACGTCGCGTTATTTGGAAATAAAGGGGACCGGTAGTTCAGTCGGTTAGAATGCCGGCCTGTCACGCCGGAGGTCGCGGGTTCGAGTCCCGTCCGGTCCGCCATTTCCAATCTGTTTCACAGATACCGTTGAAGTCCTTGCGTCATCGGTTGTGACAACCCGATACATCAAGCATGGATAAGCAGGACCGGTAGTTCAGTCGGTTAGAATGCCGGCCTGTCACGCCGGAGGTCGCGGGTTCGAGTCCCGTCCGGTCCGCCATCTGGTCATTCAGTGAGATAAATTCAGTCGATGCGATTTGATCGACACAGTTTTATTGATAGCCATATTGATAGGGTGGTTAGCTCAGCCGGTTAGAGCACCAGCTTCACATGCTGGGGGTCACAGGTTCGAGTCCTGTACCACCCACCATATGGAAATTACGGAAGTTAAAAAGGACCGGTAGTTCAGTCGGTTAGAATGCCGGCCTGTCACGCCGGAGGTCGCGGGTTCGAGTCCCGTCCGGTCCGCCA
>NZ_CANMTQ010000016.1 GCF_947500835.1 uncultured Halomonas sp. | reverse complement strand
TACGCTGAAGTGCTCAAGAAATCGGTCGGTGGCCCGAGCACCCTTCAATAGCGTTGCGCTTGGAACTTGAAACCGCCAAGATACTGAAACACCGAATTCACTCAGGAGTTGTCGAACGTACTCAGTATCAGACCAAAGCGCTGTGTCTGTAGCGTAAATACCCAGAGCATTTGCTTTTCGTTTGGCTTCGGCATAGCTGACGCCCGCAAGAGCAGCGCTGGCTGCAATGCCACAGCCAGATACTTCTTCTTGAATTACCGGTTTCATATCTGTACCAATTAACCTTAATTGAAGCGGCATGAATTTAAGGGGCGTGTGTAAGCGCGCATCCAGTTTAGGTTTGAAAGACCAATCGCTGAAAAACCTGCAGAAGACGCCAATGGTTTGCAACTTCACATAGAAGTAATACCGCGAATGCTCAAGCCCCCTCTCCCATGACTTTCTTGAACGCTTCGGCATCCTTGTCGCTGAAGAAACACAATGTCACGTCCAGTTCATGGCGCGGCAATTCTTCGGCCAGCACGTCGAGCACCACCTTTGCCGCTTCGTCGAAGGGGTAGCCATAAATGCCTGTCGAGATCGCCGGGAAGGCGATGCTGCGACAGTCATGTTCGGCGGCAAGCACCAGGGCGTTGCGGTAACAGTTGGCGAGCAGGTGCGACTTGTCCTTGGTCTTGGCGTAGACCGGGCCCACGGTGTGAATCACGTAGCGCGCCGGTAGCTTGAAGCCATCGGTAAGCGCGACCTCGCCATCTGGCAAGCCGTCGGGCCAGTCGGTGTCACGTAGTCGCTGGCAGGCCTTTTTGAGCTCTGGGCCGGCGGCCCGGTGAATGGCGCCGTCCACGCCCCCACCGCCCATCAGCGAGTGGTTGGCGGCGTTGACGATGGCATCCACCTCGAGCCGGGTGATATCACCGACGATTACGTCGACCCGGCGTGCAAACACTTCCTTGTCCATTGTTCCTCCTGATATTGCCTGAATCCTGTTTACTTACTATCGAGCGTAGCAGCTACAACGCTCAGTAATAACTCAGATAATCGTTGAACTGGCTTAACACATCCCGTGGGTTAAGAACCGCCAGACGCTGGTGAACCTGAATCGGCTGACCTATCATCGTCGGCTTCGATGAACCTCTGGTCCAGCCATGCAAGCCCATCTCGAACAACGCGCCCTTAAAATTTCCATCACCATGACCCTGGTCGTTGCCGGCCTGGGCATTACGCTTGGCTTATTGGCGGGCTCCCAGTCAATCTTGTTTGACGGCGTGTTTTCCAGCATCGACGCCACTATGTCGATGTTGGCGCTTTGGGTCTCGCGACTCGCCCAGCGCGAGGTCAATCAGCGCTTCCAGCATGGCTACTGGCATTTCGAACCCATGGCAGCGGCATTCAACGGCGCCATCCTGATGCTGCTGTGCTTCTATGCCTTTCTCAATGCGGTGCAAGGGTTGATGGAAGGTGGACGCGAACTTGCCTTTGGCATGGCAATTGCCTATGCGGTACTGGTCGCAACGGTCTGTTTTGGCATGTATATGTTCGAAAGCCGCCTCAATCGAGAGGCGGATTCCGAATTCGTGCGTATCGATATCCAGGGCTGGCTGATGGCCGCGCTGATCACCTCCGCCCTACTGGTGGCTTTCGCCATCGCCTGGCTGTTGGAGGGTACCGTCCTGTCGCACTGGACTCCCTATGTGGATTCGCTGCTATTGGCAGTGCTGACGCTGTGCTTTATGCCGGTCCCCATTGGTATTGTGCGTCGCGCCCTGAAAGAGGTATTTCTGATTGCGCCAAGCCATCTCGACCGGGAAGTTCATGACGCCATGCAGCAGGTGATGCAACGCGACGGTCTACTCAACTATCACAGCCATGTCGCCAAGACTGGCCGTGGCTACTTCATCGAGATTCACATCGTCACTCAACCGGACTTTGCCAGCGAGCGCGGAATGGTCATGCTCGACGATATCCGTAAGGAAATCGCCGCGCAGTTGAGCACCCCTCCAGAGCGGCGCTGGTTTACCGTGGCCTTTACCGCCGATGCGCGTTGGGCCTGAGGAAGTCTAGATCAGATGCGGCTGTAACCACTGCTTGAGTTGCGAGGCCTGCATCGCCCCGGCCTGCCGAGCTATTTCACGACCCTGACGGAACACGATCAGGGTAGGAATACTGCGAATGCCGAAGCGCCCGGCCAGGCCCTGTTCGGCTTCGGTATCGAGTTTGGCAAAGCGCATGCGTGGTTCGAGCTCGCCGGCTACCTGGGCGAAGATGGGCGCCATCATCTTGCATGGGCCACACCAACTCGCCCAGAAATCCACTACCACCGGCAACTCGCTGCGATTGACCAGAGCGTCATAGTTAGCGGCGGTCAGTTCGATGGGTTCGCCGGTAAATAGTGGCTGCTTGCACTTGCCGCATTTGGCGCTGTCACCCAATCGTGTTTGCTGCACCCGGTTCATGGCAGCACAGTGCGGGCAGGCCAGTTTCAAGGCGTCGCTCATTTCAATCTCCTTCAGGTGGTCTGACCTCGATATGGAGCCGGCTTCGCCGTGGAACAAGCCAGATTGAAAATAATTGCCCACGAAGAAATCCATCTCACCCGCATGACCCTAGAAGCGTGCGCTGGTAATGTCGTTATCCATGCTTTTCCTGCCTTGAGAGATATTGATGACAACCCGCCCCAACCCACGCGTTCTGCTACGCCTACTCTCGCTTCTGCGGCCCTACCGCTGGCGACTGGCAGGTGCCGCTGCTGCCCTGCTGGTAGCTTCCGGTAGCGTATTGCTGTTGGGTCAGGGACTGCGTCTGGTCATCGATCAGGGCTTCATGGCGCAAGATAGCGCCAGTCTCAATCAGGCTCTGGGCGGATTACTGGGTGTCGTTGCCATACTGGCGATTGCCTCGGCGGCACGTTATTACCTGGTGACCTGGATCGGTGAGCGCCTGGCGGCGGATCTGCGCCGCCAGGTCTTCGATCACTTGCTGACCCTGGAACCGGATTTCTTCGAAAACAGCTTAAAGGGAAGCGGCGGCGCCGGTGAGATTCAGTCGCGCCTGACTGCGGATACCAGCGTGCTGCAGAGCCTGTTCGGTTCTTCCCTGTCTGTGGCCCTGCGCAATCTGCTGATGCTGATCGGGGCGATCATCCTGATGCTGGTCACCCAGCCTTGGCTCAGTGCGCTGGTGCTGCTGGGCATTCCTGCCACGGTGCTGCCGATTTTGTGGTTTGGCCGCCGCGTGCGGCGGCTGTCACGCCATAGTCAGGATCGTATTGCCGAACTGGGCCGCTATGCCGGTGAAGCGCTGACAGGCATTCGTACCTTGCAGGCCTTCGGCCATGAAGACGCGGATAGACGCCTCTACGGGCATCATGTGGAAGAAGCTTTCTCGGTAGCGGTGGATAGAACGCGCCAACGTGCCTGGCTGACCGGTATTGCCATGCTGGTGGTATTCGCGGCGGTTGCCTTCATGCTGTGGCAAGGCGGGCACGCGGTATTGGCAGGCGAAATGAGTGCCGGTGAACTGTCGGCGTTTGTCTTCTACGCGGTACTTGCCGCCGGCGCCGTGGCGGCGCTTGCGGAAGTGGCCGGCGACGTTCAACGCGCCTCGGGTGCTGCAGAGCGTCTGCTCGAGCTGCTGGATGCTCAGGCCGTCATCACCGCGCCTGCCAACCCCCGGATGCTCAGCCATCCGCCCCGCGGCGAGATCGTCGCTCAGGGCCTTCATTTTGCCTATCCCAGCCGCCCGGACACACCGGCACTCGCAGAGCTTGATATTCATATCCGCCCCGGGGAGCGCGTCGCCCTGGTCGGCCCTTCCGGGGCAGGTAAAAGCACGCTCTTGCAGCTACTGCTGCGTTTCTACGATCCCGATGACGGCAAGCTGACGCTGGACGGCGTGGATCTTCGCGATCTCGATCCTGCGGAGCTGCGCCAGGCCATCGGGCTAGTCGCCCAGGAGCCGGTGCTGTTCAGTGGCAGTGCAGCAGACAATATTCGCTATGGGGCGCCCGAGGCCAGCGATGAAGAAGTCGTTCAGGCCGCCCGGGATGCCAACGCCCTGGAATTCATCCAGGCGTTGCCCAAGGGGTTCGATAGCTACCTAGGCCCCGGCGGTGTTCAGCTCTCCGGGGGGCAACGTCAGCGTCTGGCCATTGCCCGGGCATTGTTGCGTAACCCGACGGTACTGCTGCTGGATGAAGCGACCAGTGCCTTGGATGCGGAGAGCGAACGGCTGGTGCAGGAAGCGCTGGATCGGCTCATGGTGGGTCGTACCAGCCTGGTGGTGGCCCATCGCCTGGCCACCGTGGTGGCCGCAGATCGGCTACTGGTCTTCGATCATGGCCGACTAGTGGGCGCCGGCACCCATGCACAGCTGCTCGAAAGCAATCCGCTCTATCGTCATCTGGCCAGCCTGCAGTTCGATCTCGATGCCCATCGCACGGATATTTCGTCAAACCTGGAGACACATTCATGACCGCACCCCGTCTCGGTTTCATCGGTATCGGCCTTATGGGCGAGCCCATGACCCACCGCTTACTGAAGGCAGGCTTTAGTGTCACGGTGTTCAACCGCAGCCCGGACAAGACCCAAGGCGTCGAAGCCGCCGGAGCAAGAGTTGCCGCCTCGATCACGCAACTCGTCAACGAGGTCGACGTCATCCTGCTGTGTCTGGCCAATACCGGCGCTGTCGAAGAGGTCGTATTCGGCGAGGGTGGAGTTGCCGAACATAGCCGAGTCGGTCAACGGCTGGTAGATTTCTCCAGCAGCGATCCGGCGGCGACTCGCGATTTAGCCTCACGCCTTAAAGCCGAGTGCGGCATACCCTGGATCGATGCCCCGGTGTCCGGCGGCGTGGTTGGCGCCGAATCGGGAAGCCTTGCCATCATGTGCGGTGGCGAGGCAAACGACATCGAGGCGCTGCGTCCACTGTTCGAGCCCTTGGGGTCTCGCATCACCCACATGGGGCCGGTGGGCAGCGGCCAGGTGACCAAGGTGTGCAACCAGATGATCGTCGGCTGCAATGCGCTAGTGATCGCTGAGATGATGGCCCTGGCGGAAGCCAGCGGTGTCGATGCCACACGAATTCCCGAGGCATTGACCGGAGGATTCGCGGATTCCAAACCGTTTCAACTTCTGGCGCCGCGCATGGCAGCGGGCGATTTCGACTCGCCACCCTGGCATGTGCGTACCCTGCTCAAGGACCTGGATATGGCAATGGCGCAAAGCCAGCGGAGCGCCAGCGCTGTTCCCATGAGCGCACTGGCAGCGCAGCTATTTCGACAGCACCTGAGCCTGGGTAATGCGGAGCGCGACCCGGCAACCTTGATCGAGCGCTACCGCTAATCGACTTCAAGATCGAAGGCTTGATCAGCAAAACTGATACAGCTTCCATGAACTTTTATGTCACAAGTATTCAATATCGCTGGTTAGAGGCCGATAATGGCCGGATGCGATAATACCAACACTTGTTCATTTCGTTTGATAGCGATGGCTCATGCGGCTCATACCAACCAAGCTCCTCTTTCATCGATACGCGCTATCAGCTCTGGGGATTTTGCTGCTGATCGCAGGCGTCGTCCTGTGGCAGCAGATGAGTGCCTTCTTTACCGAGCAAGACGTTTTGCCGTCGCGGATGGAGCTGCTTTCCATCATTGTCTTGATCGCGACGATCTCTTTGCTTCTTTTGATCATGCTGATCATCACGTTGCAGCGCTACTGGCTCAACCGGGTACATCTACTGGTCGATTATGTAAAAGGGCAGCAAGAAGGTAGCGTTAGCGAGCCTCCCGCCACACTTTTGAAAAATCGCGACGACATTGCCCTGCTGACCGACGAGATCTACTCACTGCTGGAAACCTTGAGACAACACAACGAGACATTGCGTGAGCAGTCCCTCATCGATCCTTTGACCGGGCTCGGCAACCGCCGCCTACTGGATCAGCGCCTGGAAATTGCGCTCCCCATGACCCGGCGGCGTATCGCGCCCTTGTCGATCCTGATGATCGATGTAGACCATTTCAAAGCTTACAACGATTACTATGGGCACCCTGCCGGCGATGCCTGCCTGGTGGAGATCGCAAATGTCCTGCGAGATACCTTTCGTCGCGAAACGGACATTCTTATTCGTATAGGAGGCGAAGAGTTTCTGGTGGTGCTGCTGGACAGTGACGAAGCCTCGGCGCTACGTCTGGCAGAGGCCATGCGCAGCATGCTGCAGGCGGTCGGCATCCCCCATGCCGCCTCGCCCACGCATTCGGTGGTGACCGTGAGTATCGGTGTGGCCACCGCCAAGTCCGGTACTCAACTCGATGCGGATAGTCTGATTGCCTGTGCCGACTCGGCGCTCTACCAATGCAAGGCTCAAGGGCGTAACCGCATTCTTGGCTACGCCCTGAACAGCGACACTTCCAAGACCCAGCTCGTCACGTCGAAGCAGTCGATCGACACAAGAAACTGAATTGAAATGCCGTGAATTGAGATGCCACAGCCACTCTCGTACACTCGCCTGATGTCTTTCAACAGGGAAACATCATGGCTTTCGCAGGAACGTCGAGCTACATCGCCACGGATGCGCTGCGCCTGGCCGTCGATGCCGCGGTGAAGCTGGAACGGCCGCTACTGATCAAGGGCGAGCCCGGCACCGGCAAGACACTGCTGGCCGAGGAGCTGGCCCAGTCATTGGACACTCGCCTCATCACCTGGCACATCAAATCCACCACCAAGGCCCATCAGGGGCTTTATGAATACGACGCGGTCAGCCGTCTGCGAGACTCCCAACTGGGTGTGGAGGGCGTGGAAAACGTGGCCAACTACATCCGCCCTGGCAAGCTGTGGGAAGCCTTCGAGGCGGATCAGCGCGTGGTCTTGTTGATCGACGAGATCGACAAGGCGGATATCGAATTTCCCAACGATCTGCTCCAGGAACTCGATCGCATGGAGTTCTATGTCTACGAGACGGATCGAACCATCCGCGCTCGCCATCGGCCGATCATCGTCATCACCTCGAACAATGAAAAGGAGCTGCCGGATGCCTTTCTGCGCCGCTGCTTCTTTCACTATATCGAATTCCCCGACCGTCAGACGCTGAAGCAGATCGTCGACGTGCATTTTCCGGATATAGAATCCCGCTTGGTCGCCCAAGCCCTGGAGGTGTTCTTCGATCTGCGCGAGGCGCCGGGACTCAAGAAGAAGCCTTCCACCTCGGAGCTGATCGACTGGCTCAAGCTGCTGATGGCGGATGAGCTGTCCCGAGAAGCGCTATTTCAAAGCGACCCGAACCAGGCGTTACCCCCGCTGGCCGGCGCTCTGGTCAAGAACGAGCAGGACAGCACCCTGCTGCATCGCCTGGCGTTCATGATGCGCCGTCAGCGTGCCAATCAAGGTCGCTGAGCCATGTTTCTCGGCCTGTTCGACACCTTGAAACGCGCCGGCGTGCCGGTATCCCTGCGGGAGCTGCTTGATCTGCATGCCGCCCTCGAACGGGGCGTGGTGTTTGCCGATATCGATGACTTTTATCGTCTGGCCCGGCTGATCCTGGTCAAGGACGAGCGCTATTTCGATCGCTTCGATCGCGCCTTTGCTGCCTGGTTCAAGGGCATCGAGGACCTGGATTCCGCCATCGAGGCCTTGATTCCGGATGACTGGCTGCGTCGCGAGTTCGAGAAATCACTGACCGAGGAAGAAAAAGCCAAGATTCACTCCCTGGGCGGCCTGGAGCAGTTGATCGAGACCTTCAAGCAGCGGCTCGGGGAGCAGAAGGAGCGTCACGCTGGCGGCAATAAATGGATCGGCACCGGCGGCACCAGTCCCTTCGGCGCCTACGGCTACAACCCGGAAGGGATTCGCATTGGTCAGGATGGCTCTCGCCATCGGCGGGCGGTAAAGGTCTGGGACGAGCGCCATTTCCGCGACTACGACGACTCCCTCGAACTCGGCACCCGCAATCTGCAGATGGCGCTACGCCGCTTGCGGCGTTTTGCCCGCACCGGCGCCGGGGAAGAGTTCGATATCGACGCCACCATCGAGGCAACGGCTCGGGACAATGGCCTGCTCAATATTCGCCTGAAGCCCGAGCGTCACAACGCGATCAAACTGCTGCTGTTGCTCGATGTAGGCGGCTCCATGGACGATCACATTCGTGTCTGCGAGGAATTGTTTTCCGCCTGTCGCAGCGAATTCAAACATCTCGAACACTTCTACTTCCACAACTGCGTTTATGAAGGCCTGTGGCGGAACAATCGACGCCGTGACACGCGCATCAGCACTCAGGAAGTGCTGCGTACCTTCGGCGCCGACTACAAGGTGGTGATTGTCGGCGATGCGGCCATGTCCCCCTATGAAATCACCCATCCCGGTGGCAGCGTCGAGCACTTCAATCAAGAAGCCGGCGCTACCTGGCTAAAGCGCCTTACTGCCAAGTTCGACAAGCTGGTCTGGTTGAATCCGATGCCGCCCCGGGCCTGGGAATACACCCATTCCACCCAGCTGATTCGCCATCTGATCGACGATCGAATGTATCCCACCACCCTTCAGGGGCTGGAAGCCTCGATCCGAGAACTCCTGCACTGACGCCCTTCGTTACATGAGGATACAACAAAGTGCGGATGAGCAATTGCCAGTGCTTAGATACTGTATATAATTACAGTATTGATCCAACGAATGGCTGAATTCAATAGCTAAATAACACTATCATTCTTGGTTATAGTCCTTTTCAGCTATTGAATTAGCTGTCAAAGCCAGTTTAAATAGCTATTTTTGGCTATAAGTCATGATTATAGCGTTTTTAAGCTATCGTGGATCGACAGAAAATGGCGACCGATATTGGTGTACTGACCGGTGATGTGGTGGGATCTCAGCGAATAAAGGACAAGGATCATTTCAACCGCACTTTGGATGCGGCGCTGGGCCTCGTCGAAGAGCGCTTCGGGGCCCGCTGCGATCGCTATCGCGGCGATGGCTTCCAAGTGGTCGTTCCCGAACCGGGCAATGCCATGACGGCAGCAATACTGATTCGCGCAGCGCTGATTCAGCAATCGCCCTCCCGGCAGAATATGTGGGACGCTCGCATTGTCCTCGGCGTCGGCTCAGGAAGAATCCCCGAAGCCGAGCGTTTTGCCCAGGCCGATGGTGAGGCGTTCGTGCTGTCGGGCCAAGGGCTTGACGACTTGAGCGATACGCCAGATCGCCTGGCTATCGTTACTTCGGCATCCGAGCGCGACGAGGCATTGGCGCTGATGACCCGGTTCGTGGACGACATCCTGAGTCACTGGTCGCGTTTTTCGGCGGAAGTGGTGTCATTGAGCTTACTCCACCATGAGTCTCAACAGGCCTTGGCCCAACGACTCGGGCGTGCCCAGCCCACCATCAATCGTCGTCTGGCAGTGGCCCGCTGGCCGTTGATTCGAGATTACCTGGCCTACGTTTCCTCAAGGCTGGCACAGGGCGTTTAAAGGAATTGCCATGCATCCGACAGCCCTCTCGCTACTATTATTGCTGCTGCTTGCCCATCTCGCCGGCGACTTTTTGCTGCAAGGCAAGGCCTGGGTGATTAGCCGACGACGGCTTGGCTATCGCTCGATCCCGGTCTATCTGCATGCAGGCGTGCACGGCTTGCTGGCACTGAGCGTTTTGTTGATCAGCCAACTGGGGATTGCGACTGCCCTGCTGGCGGCGTTGATGATCGCTTCGAGCCATCTGATCATCGATATCCTCAAGAGCTATGCCCCGGAACAGGTACGTTATTTCCTGATCGACCAGGCGTTGCACCTACTGGTCATTCTTCTGGTCTGGAGCTGGTTGGTATATCCCTGGCCACTTCCGCTATTGGGCAGTTGGCTGCTCGGCCCCAAGCCGCTGGCAATACTGCTGGCCTATGTGCTGATTACACGGCCGCTGTCGATACTCATCGCCCTGGTGATGCAGCGTTGGAGTGCTCAGATCGACAATAGCGGCACCCTGGCGGATGCAGGCGCCAGGATCGGTATTCTCGAGCGCTTTCTTGTGCTGACCTTCGTATTGAGTGGCGAATTCACCCCTATCGGTTTTCTGTTGGCAGCCAAGTCAGTCTTGCGTTTTGGCGATCTGCGTGAGGACCGGGATCGCAAGCTCACCGAATACGTGTTGCTCGGCACCATGCTCAGCTTCGCCTTGACCCTGCTGCTGGGGCTCGCCCTGCGTTACCTCCTTCAAACGCTATGACGTTACCTGTCGACTTTTTTCGCAAGTGGCTTTCGAAATGCAGGGTATGCCCACCGCTGCTGCTGCTGATGGTGATCACCCTCGTCATGGCAAGCTGCAGCGGCCTGGAGCAACGCCCGGGCTATATCGTCGATCAACGACGGGTATCGCCATCACATTCAAGCCGCATACATCATCTGGTGATCCACTACACCGATGGCAACGAATCACGTTCGCTCAGGACGCTGACCGGTTCACGGGTAAGCGCTCATTACGTGCTGCCGCTACCGGCCCGCCGCTCCCGAGGACAGCCCCTGGTCTATCAACTGGTGGACGAGTCCCGCCGCGCCTGGCATGCAGGCGTCAGCGCCTGGAAAAATCGCAGCAATATCAACGATACCTCGATTGGCATCGAGATCGTCAACGAAGGGCCAGATAAGCCCTTCGGAGAAATCGAGCGAATCCTCGACGCTCAACCTTCTGACTCGAACATCATCCACTGGGCGCCCTATCCGGATGCGCAGATAGATACCCTGATACGCCTCGCCCGGGACATTATCGCCCACTATGACATCGACCCCACCAATGTCATCGGGCATGCGGACATTGCGCCTTCACGAAAGATCGATCCCGGGCCGCTCTTTCCCTGGTACCGGCTGCATCAGGCGGGTATCGGCGCCTGGCCCGAGGCGGCGGAGGTGACGGAGTATCTCACCCGGTTCAGCCGGCAACCGCCATCGCTGATCGAGCTGCAGACGGCCCTTGCGGATTATGGCTACCCGATAGAAACCACCGGTCAGCTCGATACCCAGACACGCCATGTGCTGCGCGCCTTCCAGATGCATTTTCGCCCGAATGACTACCGGGGCTTGCCAGATGCGGAAACTGCAGCAATTCTGTGGGCGTTGCTCGAACGCTATCGACCCGAAGCGCGATCGTCGAACAGGCCGTCCTCGTGAGAGATCGTTCAAAGAGCGATGGGGACTAACCATCGCCGGATAAATCCGGCTCCCGCGAAAATCACCGTTCCTGTTCATTGAAATGATTTTCTAGTGCAATTACTGCACTGTCTTTTACTGCACTTTTGCCGCCATCCGGGCTTGCCCGTACAATGCGCCAGGTATAGCCATCGCTGCCATGTCAGCCTCGCCGCCCAGCTCTCAAGGAACCACCGGACCCATGCGCGCCAGTCAACTATTGATCGCCACCCTCAAGGAAACGCCGGCAGACGCCGAAGTCATCAGCCATCAGCTGATGCTGCGCGCCGGCATGATTCGTCGTCTAACCTCAGGCCTTTACACCTGGCTTCCTACTGGCCTGCGCACCCTGCGCAAGGTCGAGCGCATCGTGCGGGAAGAAATGGACCGCGCCGGCGCCCAGGAGATGCTGATGCCCGCCGTACAACCGGCGGAGCTGTGGCAGGAATCCGGACGCTGGGAACAGTATGGTCCCGAGCTTTTGCGTGTCATCGATCGTCATCAGCGCGATTATTGCGTCGGCCCGACTCACGAAGAAGTAATCACCGATCTGATGCGCCGAGAGATCGGCAGCTACAAGCAACTGCCGGCCAACTTCTATCAGATCCAGACCAAGTTTCGCGATGAGATTCGCCCGCGCTTCGGGGTGATGCGCTCCCGGGAATTCATCATGAAGGACGCCTATTCCTTTCATATCTCGGAAGACTCTCTGAAGGAGAGCTACCAGGTGATGTACGACACCTATGTGCGTATCTTCACCCGGCTCGGGCTCGATTTCCGCCCGGTACTTGCGGACAACGGCTCGATCGGGGGTACCGGCTCCCATGAGTTTCATGTGCTGGCGGATTCCGGCGAGGACGATATCGCCTTTTCCAGCGACTCGGACTATGCCGCCAACATCGAGATGGCAGAAGCCTTGCCTGGGCCCCTGGGCGAGACCCCAGAACGTTCGGCGCCGCAAGAAGAACTGCGCCTGGTGGATACCCCCAACGCCAAGACCATCGCTGCCCTGGTCGAACAGCACGGCCTGCCCATCGAGAAGACCATCAAGACCCTGATGGTACAGGCAGCAGAAGGCGGACTGATTGCGCTACTGGTGCGGGGCGATCATGCGCTAAACGAGATCAAGGCTGAGCATCTGCCGGAGGTCGCCGTCCCTTTGACCATGGCCACGGAAGAGGAAATTCGTGCGGTGGTGGGAGCCGGCCCGGGCTCCCTCGGGCCGGTCAATCTCGACATGCCGATCATCATTGATCGCAGCGTGGCGCTGATGAGCGACTTCGGCGCCGGGGCCAACGTCGATGGCAAGCACTACTTCGGCATCAACTGGGAGCGGGACGTGGCACTGCCCAAGGTGGCGGACATTCGCAGCGTGGTAGCCGGTGATCCGTCACCGGATGGCCAAGGCACGCTCTCGATCAAGCGAGGCATCGAAGTCGGGCATGTCTTTCAGCTGGGCACCAAGTACAGTGCGGCGATGAACGCAACCGCTCTCGATGAAAACGGCAAGGCCACCCAACTATGGATGGGCTGCTATGGCATTGGCATCACTCGCGTCGTGGCGGCCGCCATCGAGCAGAATCATGACGACAACGGCATCATCTGGCCTAACGCCATCGCGCCCTTCGAGGTGATGCTGGTGCCGATGAATGCCCACAAGTCCGAGCGGGTGCGGGAAACCGCGGAGCGTCTGTATGATGAGCTTAGTGCCCAGGGCATCGATGTACTGCTTGACGACCGGGATACCCGACCCGGCGTGAAGTTCGCGGATCAGGAGTTGATCGGTATTCCTCATCGGGTGGTGATTGGTGATCGTGGGCTCGACAACGGCGAACTGGAGTACAAGGGCCGTCGTGACGATAACAATACTATGGTCCCTGCAGACGAGCTGATCGATTTTCTACGTGAGCGCTTACAAGTCTAGAATCCTGGCAAGCATCCTGGCAGCCCTGTTGTCCTCATCGGCAACCGGCGCTGCCGTGGTTCCCGATCGACTACCCAATATGCTGATCGATACGCTGGCGGCCAAGGCGTACAAATCACGGCAGATGACATCTGATGCTCAAAGCCAGCACTGGTTGAGCGTCATGCAATCCCGGTTAGCCCCTTTCATCTCTCAGAGTGAGCATCCAGATCTGCTCGAACGAATACGCCTGGAGGCCGCCCTGGCAGGTCTTTCGGCAGAACTCGTACTCGCGCTCATTCAAGTGGAAAGCGCTTTCGATACCAACGCCATCTCCTCTGCGGGCGCTCAAGGGTTGATGCAGATCATGCCCTTCTGGAAAGAGGTCATCGGGCGCCCGGAAGATGATCTTTTTGATTCCGGACTCAACCTGCGCTATGGCTGCACTATTCTGGCGCACTATCTGGAAATTGAAAAAGGCGATTTGACACGCGCGTTGGCGCGTTACAACGGCAGCCTCGGTCAGACCTGGTATTCCGAACGGGTGATGCAGGCCTGGGCAACACGCTGGCGCCCTCCGTCCGCTCTTGGCTCAAATAGCCTGACAAGAAACTCACAAAAGTAAGAGACACCGTTTACTGGGCTTACTGGCACCAACGCAAGTAGCTGTTGTCTGATACTACCTGTACATATTCTCCGCGACATCCGTCAGCAATACCCAGCTTTACTGAGTAATCATCAACATCCACTAGACATTATTGAGAGCGATTTGAATGCGTTTGGTCATTTCCTCGTTTGGCATTCGAAACGATACGCTAGCGCGATTGTCGCGGTGCTAATTCGTCTTATCGGGCTTTTTCTCCTATTTTTGGCTTTAGGCGCCAGTCGTGGCGCCGAAAGATTATTGCGTTCGGCGTGGCCCCATCCGCACCATGAAAAACAGGCCGGCCGACTTCAGAATCGCTTTTTCACGTTGCTTACTCACCTGCAACATCGACAGACCGATCCGCTGACGGGTATTGGCACTTACAGCCTCGCGCATCATGAAATACGCAAACTGGTCGCCACGGACACGGCCTTTCTCATAATTCGACTAAGCATCGACAACATCAACCGTATCAACAAGACATTGGGTTACGATGTTGGCGACCAACTGCTGGTAGCACTGACGCATCGTCTTTTGCGCATAAAATATCATCATGGGCGTCTTTATCGCCTGGGGGGTAATGAGTTCTTGCTGTTGGTGGCGCCGCCATTCGTGGGCGACACGTTGCTCGAACGCCTGCGGGAGCAATTGAGCCAGCCATTGAAGCTCTCGGGTACCTCGCTGATTCCCACCATTTCCATGGCAGTGCTACATAGCCCCGAGGATGGCAAGGATGCACGACAGCTTTTGCATCGCTCTTCCATTGCATTGATTCAAGCACGCCATTCCCGAGAGGGTTTTCATGCCTATCAAAGTGGTCTCGATCATCGCCACGCTCGGGAAAAACAGCTACTGGGCGATCTGGTGGACGCCGTCCAGGATCAGCAGCTTAGAGTGGTATATCAACCCAAGATCAGGTTCGACGATGGCAGCGTCACTGGCTTTGAAGCCTTGCTTCAGTGGCAACATCCAACGCTTGGGTTGTTGTACCCCGATGAATTCCTGCCTCTTGCAGTGCATTCGGGCCACATGGCCCTGGTCGGTCAATGGCTGATCGGGCAAGTGATGGATCATATGGCCGCTTGGCAGGCAAAGGGACATGCCTTGCAAATCGCTATCAATCTTTCTGCAATTGATCTTGACGATCCACAACTTGCTCGGCGCCTACTTGCGGGCCTGCAGCGTAAACACATTGCCCCGACACAATTGATGCTTGAGATTACCGAGCAGACGATGATGCGTGATCCTGCATCCGTAGCGGTGCTCTTGGAGGAGCTGCGCAAAGAGGGGGTTACAGTCGCCATCGATGATTTCGGCACCGGTTATTCGTCGCTGACACAGTTGCGTCGCTTACCCCTTGATGTTCTCAAGATCGATAAATCCTTCGTGATGAATCTAACGAAACAGCGCGAGGATGCCACCATCGTGCACTCGAGTATTGCCTTGGCACACGACTTCGGGCTTGAAGTAGTCGCCGAAGGTGTGGAAACACCTCAGCAATTCGCTTTGTTGTCCGACGCCGGCTGCGATCAGGCGCAAGGCTATCTGATTGCACGTCCCATGGACGAGGACCGCGTGCTCGATTGGCTGGCAGAGTACCGAACGACTACCCTCTTGAGCTTCATGCCCATTTGACGATGACCTGGCGTTGGTAGATAACGCACATAAAAAAGCCGACCCGAAGGTCGGCTACAAGGGGGCATTGCCCCCTCCCCTGACGACAAACTTGCGTTACTTTACAACCACGTTCAAGACTTTCCTTTGCGCTTGTGATCGTGAACGATGAAGGTGACAAACCCGCCCATGAAGACAAACATCATTCCTACAGTCACCAGCCCGAAAATGACGGCATCATCCCAGTACATGGCTTGTCTCCCCTTCCTCTTGTTCGATGAATTCACTTTAAGGTAGAGACAGCTTATTAATCTTGACCTGAATCAATATTTTTACCGAGCCTGAACGGTTGTGTAACAATAATTGACCGAAGTCATGTTTCAGGGAATCTTTCGATCTTCAACTTGAGTGTGTTCGACGCCTTCGCTTAATGGGTGTCCCTTTGCCAGCTCAGCACGAGTCGCTTTACGTACATCCAGGATCTCGACGCTATAGCTCAGGGTTTCCCCGGCAAGAGGATGATTGGTATCCACGGTCACCATATCGTCGTCAATGGCAATCACGGTGACGATTCGGGGTCCTTCAGGCCCCTGAGCTTGAAAACGCTTGCCGGGCACCAGCTCATCGACCCCTCCGAAAGCGCCTCGCGTGACTTTCTGCACCAAGGCTTCATCCCGAACACCATAGGCCTGGGCCGGGGCCAGCGTGATCGTCGTACGCGCACCAGTGGTAAGCCCATCCAAAGATTGCTCGAGTCCGGGCACGATATTGTCGTGACCATGCAGATACTGCAGGGGTGCATTGCGCTGATATGAGTCGTCTAGTACGCTTCCGGCGGAGTCACGTAAGGTATAGTGCAGCGTCACAATATGTTGGGGAGCAATGATCATGAAGGCTTCCTTGCGGATTTATTCGGAACGGCGGAGATGACTAACGGGCACTTCCAGACGCTGTTGGCTATGCAGCATGTTGAGCAGCACGATCGCGCGCTCTTCGCCTTTCTGGCTTTCGAAAACGGCTTGCAGTGACCGAAAAGGGCCTTCGGTAATCTCGACGGCCTCACCCGCACGAAAGTAGACGTTGCCATTGAGCGGGGGCGTCTTTTGAGCATTGTTGCGCAAGGCTGCGACGAGTTCGTCATCGACATGAATGGGTTCGTTGCCGAAGCCCACTAGCTTGAGTACGCCACGGGTCGAGCGAATGGGCCGCCAATTGCTGGCCAGGCGATCAAGGCGAATGAACAGATAATAGGGAAACAACGGCTCGTCGATCCATTGCAGTTTGCCGTTACGCTTCTTTTGTACTTGCAGCACCGGATGAAACACCTCGTAGCCCTGGTTGTTCAGGTGCTCCGTGGCACGAAAGGATTCACCGCCCTTGCATTGAATCAAGTACCAGCGCGGAATGGCATCGCTGTCTGGTTGATCGAGATCGGTAAGCTGATCGCTCATAAGACTCCACTATTCGAGATCGACTCCAGTGCAAGGCCGCAACGTCGAGTGGGCCAGCACGGAAAACATGAGTTGTTGTCAGTCTACCATCGATGCCAAGCATATCGATTCAGGATATCTCCAAAGCTTCAAGGACTTTTCTTATGGCAGGAAACCCACGATGACTCGATCAGCACGCCGCTCCTGGCGGGATGCCCTGGCGGTTTATGCTCAGGCCCCGGTGATCACCATGCTGTTTCTGGGCTTCTCCGCAGGCCTTCCCTTTCTATTGGTATTTTCGACGCTGACCGCCTGGTTGAGGGATGTCGACGTGGAAGTCGCGGCAATCGGTTTCTTTTCCTGGATCGGCATCCTCTATTCGATCAAGTTCTTCTGGGCGCCGGTGGTGGACCGCTTGCCCCTGCCCGGTTTGACTCGATTGTTCGGTCAACGCCGGGGCTGGATGCTGCTGGCTCAGGTCACGATCGCGCTGGGATTGGTGGGCCTTGCCTATACCGATCCTCGTGCAAGTCTTGTCAGCGTGGCGGGTTTCGCCCTGCTGGTCGCTTTCGGCTCGGCTACCCAGGATATCGTCATTGATGCCTTTCGTATCGAATCCGCCGTGGAGGAGGTACAGGCCGCCATGGCCTCGACCTACATCATCGGCTATCGCGGGGGACTGTTGGCCGCCGGCGCCGGCGCACTCTATGTCGCCGATCTTGCCTCCTGGCACTGGGCGTACCTGAGCATGGCCGGTCTGGTGGGTATCGGCATACTCACGGTGCTGATACGCCCGGAGCCACCTCGCTCATCCCTGGGCGTGCAGCTGATTCATGAACCCAAGGTCCGCGCCTTTTTGAGAGCCACCCAAGGACGTGCTCGGCTATGGCGTCGCTTGGGAGCCTGGTCCATCGGTGCAATCGTCTGCCCTTTCACGGATTTCTTTTCGCGCTATGGTCGCCGCGCGTTATGGCTATTGATCTTCATCGGGGTCTATCGCATCAGCGATCTGTCCATGGCGGCCATGGCCAATCCGCTCTATATCGATCTTGGCTTCACGCTTTCCCAGATCGCCAATGTGACAAAGGTGTTCGGCATTGCCATGAGCATCACCGGCGGCATCGTCGGCGGGCTGCTGGTGGTGCGCTATGGCATTGGCTCGATGCTGGTTGCCGGCGCCATCATCGTCGCCCTGACCAATCTCCTGTTCGCGGTGCTTGCGCTGATCGGAGCGCAGATGCCCATGCTGGTCATCACCATCATGGGGGATAATCTAGCCAATGGGCTTGCCAGCACCGTCTTCATCGCCTTTCTATCGAGCTTGACCTCACGAGCTTATACGGCAACCCAATACGCACTGTTCTCGTCGTTGATGACATTACCAGGCAAGTTCATTGGAGGATTTTCCGGCGTGGTAGTCGCAGGCCAGGGCTATACGGTGTTTTTCGTCTTTGCCGCGCTGCTCGGGCTACCTGCAATATGGCTTGCCTGGCGCATCAGCCGCGACCCTGGGTTGATCGCGGATCGCGGACCGGGCTGAGCGCCAATCGATAGGCCTACTTATCAAGATGTCGCTGCTGGGCGGTCAACCACTCCAGGGCGCCTTGAGACGCCGCCCATTGGTCCCGCATCAACGCCCGGTACTGCCAGGCCTCGGCCTTGGTGCCGGGTTCCGGCACCTCCAGCGCCAGCGGCACCGGTCGTGGATTGTGGGCGCACATCATGGCGATGGCGTGGGCATTGAGTGCCTTGACGGCACGTAAAGAGTGTACGGCCTCATCCAGACGGCGCAGACGAAACAGGGCCAGGGCGCGCCCCATCAACACGCCTAGCAGAGGTCCCTCGTCGTCTGGCTCCTGTTGATCGCTGAGCTGCACCGCTTCTTCATCACGCCCTTCCCGCAGCAACTGATCCAGCACTAATTCACGTAGCCCCAGGCTGTCCTGATCATCAAGCACCAACAGGCGCTCGGCCAGTTGCCGGGAGTTGCGCCGTGCACCACGCTCCATTCCGACGACCAGGGCCAGGCCAGTGCGCAAGAGCAAGGCGTTGTCCGCATCGTCCCAGGTAAAACGCCCTTCGACGCTCTCGACCTGGTCAAGCCAGCCCTCAAAACGCCGGGCCAGGGGCACGAAGAACATGTTGGCCATCCAGGGCAGGCTACCGAAACGACTTGCCAAGGCCACCGACAGGGCCTGCACGACCTGGGGCGAATCGAGCCAGGCGGGGTTTTCATAAAGGGCATCAAGCCAATCCGCGGCATGGGGCCAGGGATCTCCTTCGAGTCCCAGCGCGGCCTCTTTATCGATCTCAATCAGAAAACAGGACTGCCAGGCGGCAAACAGCGTATCTTCCCGGGCGCTGGTATGATATTCGAGATGACCATCTGCCGCGTGCTCGAGATGCAGTTCCGGTGCGCCTTCAAGGCTCTCGAGCAGGGTTTGTAGATTGGTCAGTGGCACCGCCAATGCTTCTTCGGAATTGACCATCTGTTCCGCCAGGGTAGCACCCGGGTTATCCGCCAGGTCGGATAGAAACTGAAGCTGTTCCACATCGAGATCGCCATAGCGCGCCAGGCGACGGAACCAGAACCGGGCCCGTTCACTGGCTTCTTCCGGGTGGCCCTCATGCAACAGCAGCATGGCCTCGATATAGGCAAGGGTCGGTGAATCCGGCAGCGTTTGCTGGGCACGCACGAAGGCTTCTCTGGCACTGGCCAGATCGTCGCTGTCCAGATGCATCAGGCACAGGCGCTCCAGCGCAACACCGCGCAAGAACAGCGGGCCATGTTCGAGCACGTTATCGAGCAGCACGGCCTTCTTGCGATTGAAACCACGATCCTGGTAGATATCGATCAGCAACTCGAACGCCGGCTCAGCCTGTTCCGGCAGCTGGCTCCAGTCGCTTGCCTCGAAAAGCGCCTCGAGCATCTGCTGAGCGCGGCCCTGTTGGTTGCTTTCCGCTGCGATCAGACCTGCTTCGAGCAGAGCCTGAGCCGGCGCTTGGCCGCTGGCAAGAGCTGCCTTGAAGGTAGGCCCGGTCCAGTCCCGCAGGGACAGCATCCACATCAAATGCTCCGGCACCGCACCCGGCAAGGATACGGCACCGCAGCAGTCCCGACTCTTGCGCCCCGAGTCGCACCAGCAAGGTTCATTGTCCCGGGGGCGTGCCAAGGCTTCGGTAGCGAACCCTCGACGTTCAAGGGGCGTCTGGTTCCACAACTCCGGCGCCAGCGCCTGGGCAAGCGCCATGTCGCCGCCCAGACTGCGCAGACCGTCAGTTCGAGCCCAGGCCATCAGCGTCGGATAATGCTCGTCCTGACGAATGGTATTCAGCGCGCCGCTGGCATATTCCAGTAACTGTTCTACCCACATCGCCAGCATCGCACCTCCTTGTCATAATTGATTCATTCTAGCATGGCGCCGCCTCAGGCTCACGGCATCACCTAACGCTAGCGGGTCAACTTCCGGGGTGCTAGGGTGGCGCCCACTGGTTTTCCGGGGCCATATTTCGTCGTTACTCTCATCTTGTCATATCAAGGATTCATGTCGTGCGATTGCCTTTCCACCGTTCGGTGAAAAATGCCAGCGAGAACCCTCATATTCGCCTGGAACGCGAAGGCCGTGACGAGATCAAGCGCATCACCTCGGCGGTTGAAAAAGTGCCCTGGACGGTCAGTCTGCTTCAGATCCTATGGACCGCCGGGCCGGTCACCCTGCTGGGGGCCTGGGGCGGCTTCCTGCTGGGCTATGGCAAAGCGCCCACCGCCGAGAATTACGTCTTCTTCATCTCCTATACGGTCATTACCGGTGCGGCGGGCATCATTGCCAATTTCGTCTACAGCCTGACCGGTGGCCGCAAGGCGGAAAGAACCGCCAACAAGATCGAGCGGGTCATTCGGAGTCTGCCGGATCTACTGCTGGCGACCCGCAATCTGATCGTCGAAAGCCTTGAAGGCGATGCCCGACGGCGCGAAGCGGCGGCCATGCTGCTGCGCAAGCAGGACCTGTCACCGGAGGGCGTGGAGCTGGCGGCCATCGAGCTGCTCGATGATCGCGACAGCGCCCGTATCATCGCCCAGATCGATATCTATCGGCGTGTCGGCCAGCATGCACGTATCCGTGATTTGATCGCGCTCTACCGGGAGACCATCGACCCCCAACTCCAGGAACTCGCGGAACTGGTACCGGAAGCCACGGCACTACTGCGTCAACGCTTCGAAGGACAGGCGCCCAATCTACGTCGCGGCGTGGCCCGGGATGACAACTTCATCGAACGGGTACTGGCGGCCACCGAACAGAACAACGAGCTATTGATGACGCTGCAGGACGTGGAGGAGATGCTGATTCTTGCCTTCGAGCTAATCAGTGGTCGCAAGATTCCCATGCTGAGCTTCGAATATCGTGGTCGTTGGCGTCTGGCCCAGGCCTTCGACAATCTCGAGAAAACTCGCGCCCAGCATCGAATTGCCCAGGCCACGGGTCTATCGCGGCTCAAGGCCTTGACCGCCTATCTGGCAGAGCAGTCCGGCACCCTGGTTGCGGACGCCGCTGGTGGTCTACGCGCCGAGATCCTGGTGGAACGTTCCCAGCAGGCAATGGATGCATTGGCCGAACAGATTCAGCATCTTGCCCAGGCAGTCGTCGGCGGACACATGGAATCCAAGGCGGCATTGAAAACCAAGTCCGATATTCTGGCCAATGCGCTGGGTCTCTATCGTAGCACCCTGGATGCCTACTCTCAGGTAGGGCGTAGCCACGCCCAGCTGATCAAGGCGTCACAGCAGTGGGAAACCATCAGCACTGATCATGCGGATCGCGATACGCGCCTGCGCCTGGGACCAGGGCGCCGGGGCTTACGCATTCGCGAACATGTGATCGCGCTGGATGACACCGCAAAAGCCCAGGTATGCAAGCATCTCGATCGGCATATCAAGGCAACGAAGTCTGATCGCGAACGGCGACGCAACCCTCATCTGATCGACCGGGATCGGCTGCTGACGACCGGAGTGGATGCGGGCAAGCGCCTGGCCATCGAGATCGCTCTGGCATTGGAACCCCATATCGAGCTTTCCCGGCCCCGGGTGCAAAGAGCCATCAATGGTTCGAATGCCGCGGATTTTGGCCAGCTCGAGCCTAATCTTTCAGCGGCAGCGAAGGCGGCGCTGGGTGCTGCCATGGTGCGAGAGATCGATGTGGATCTCTCCCGCACGGCTGAATCTCTGGCCTTGGCGCTGGTACGCCATTACCGGGTCGAACTCGATCCGGGGGCCAAGGCGTTTTTGATCAAGCAGTATGGCGCTCGGGAAACGACCCTGAACATGCTATCCAACTATCTTTCCAATACGGCGAGTGGCGAAGTACGCAACGTCAGCTATCTGAGCCAGCGGCCCGCAGTCGTAAGCTCCCCAAATCGTGATTGGTACAGGGCGCTGGTGCAGGCCCGCCGTGCCCTGAAATGACGCTCAGGCGACGCTGTTCGCCCAGGCGATCAACGGCTGGCTACGGGCATGCATGTCGAGCCTCGCCTGCAGTCGCACCAGGTTCCAGTAATGACCGTTGAGTGCCCGGGAGAGCAGTAGCGTATCCGCGGGAGGTTGCAGGCGATCCATCGCCGCCCAGACACGAGGACTCAAGTCCCGCAGACGCCGATGTACCCGCACGTCGCCGAAATCCTGCAAGCCCGGCGCAAACAGTGGTGCGATGGCCTCCGCCGACTCACGGTACAGCGCCAGCGGCGCGCCCTCGCCCTGACGCCCGCCCATCTGGCGCAGCGCCGTATCCATGGCCATGGCGTCCTGTTCGAGAGTCGCTTGAAGCAGTTCGACCATCTGTTTCAAACGCGATTCCGGCACCGGGATCACCGCCCCGAGATCGTAAAGAATCAATCGTCCTTGATCGTCACAGGCAAAATTGCCCGCATGGGGATCTGCGTGCAGCTCGCCGTGGGTGAAGAGCTCTTCCGTCAGCCAGTCTGCCAAGTGCGTGGCCACGTTTTGACGCAGGTCGTCACTGGCGGCTTCAAGATCGCGAAGCGGGGTGCCCGGCACATAGCGCATGGCAAGCACCTGCTCGCCGCTAAGAGCCATCAAGGGTTCGGGAATGATCAACCAGTCATGGTCCGCATAGCGCTCGCGATAACGCGCAAGTGCTGCGGCTTCGGCGTGATAATCGAGCTCGCCGCGCAGGCTATCCGCCAGCTCATCGAACAATGCATCGAGTCTTGCCTGAGGCACCTTGAACCAGCGACCGAGGCGCATGATACGGCGTACCTGGGTCAAGTCACTTTCCAGCACCGCTGCAAGGCCGGGATACTGCACCTTGAGCACAACGATTTCACCTTCATGAGTGCGCGCACGATGCACCTGCCCCATGGAAGCGCTGGCGAACGGCGTGGTTTCGATCTCCGCGAAAACGCGATCAGGGTCGCCATACTGAGCTTCGAGACTTTCGCGAATTCGCGACCAGGGCATTGGCTCTGCTTGGCGCTGCAGCCGCGCCAGTTCGTTGGCCAGATCTGGGGGCAGCAGGTCGTCCCATTGAGAAACGATCTGGGCCAACTTCATGGCCGGCCCCTTGAGTTCGGAAAGTCCTTCGAATAGCGCTTCGCCAAGAGCACGCCAGTCGCTTTTGCCCCCCAGGCGGCTACGTAACAGAGCGCCTCCGGTTCTTGCGCCAAGGCCCAGCAGTCTTCGGGATCTTCCACGTTCACGCATATTGATACAAACCTTGTACGATATTTACATCAGCGTACACCCGATTGGCGTTAAAAGGTATGTTCAAATATTCGACATCAGCAGCGTGGCGATACCAAAATAGATCAGCACCCCGCAAGCATCGATCATGGTCGTGACCAGGGGTCCGGACGCGGTGGCCGGGTCCCAGCCCAGCCGGTCGAGCACGAAAGGTAGACACAACCCCAGCAGACTGCCCGCCAGCACGATAACGGTCATACTCATGGCAACTACCAGCATGAGCATTTCGCCTCCCCGCATGAAGCCGATCGGTGATACGGCCAGCGCCATGGTCAGTCCCAAGCCAGCGGCAATCAGCAGTTCGCGACCCAGCAGCTTGCCCCAATCCTTGAGGGCGATATCACCGGTGGCCAAGCCGCGCACGGTCAGCGTCGACGCCTGGGCGCCAGCGTTGCCACCGCTGTCGATCAGAAGCGGCAGAAAGAACACCAGCGCCACCTGGGCAGCGATGAGGTCTTCGAAGTAGGCAATACCGGCGCCGGAAAACAGGTTGCCAAACACCAGCAGTACCAGCCAGACGATACGCTTGCGGTACAGGCTCCACAAAGAGGTGCGGCCGACGCCGTTTTCGAGCATGCCTACCGAGGCGCCCTTGTGAATGTCCTCGGTGGCTTCTGCCTGCACCACGTCCAGTACATCGTCGTGGGTCACGATGCCGACCATTCGCTCCTCTTCATCCACCACCGGCACCGCCAGCAGATCGTAGCGAGCCACCAGGCGCGCCACCTCTTCCTGGGGCGCATCGACTCGGGTGTGAATCACATCCTTGATCATCAGATCGTCAACATGGGCGCTGGGACGCGCAATCAATAGCTGTCGCAAGGACCAGGTGCCCGCCAGCTGCCCGCGTTCGTCGAGAATGTAGAGTTGATAGACGGTTTCTGCATCCGGTGCGGTTTCGCATACTCGCGTCAGCGCCTGGGATACGGTCAAATTACTGGGAATGGCGACATAGTCCGAGGTCATCACTGCCCCGGCGGTGCCTTCCTCATAGCTCGCCAGACGCCTCAACTCTTCGCGCTTGCGATGGGCCATGCGCCGCAGCAGCGCCTCACGTCGATCTACTCCCAACAGGTTGTAGAGATCCACTCGATCATCCGCACTCATCTCCTCGAGAATCTCGAGCAATGCCCGATCGGAGAGTCGATCGACCAGGGCCTCCTGCAGCCAGCCGGGTAAATGGCCGTATACATGGGCACGTCGTATCAGAGGCAGGTTCTCCAGCAGCACCAGGGCGCCGGCCATGTTGTCCTGCTGATCGACGAGCGTTTCCAGCAGCTCGGCGATATCCGCGGCACGCACCTCTGCAAGATGCTCTGCAAGCTCCCTGGAATCCTGCTCCAGCGCAGCGAGCACAATGGCCTTGTGATCCGGCTGGTTATCGCCTCTGGTCATGACATTCCTCGATTAGCGGGCAAATGATCAGTGTATCAATGAACGACCTGTACGGAGCGAGATTCTCTCTATCGACGTTGCTCTGGCAAGCCGCCTGCAATACTGGAAGAATGTCCACTCCTTGTTTTTACGCTTTCCAGGATACATGGCATGCGCCTGATCATCGCCGAAAAGCCCAGCCTGGCCCGAGCCATCGCCGATGCGCTGCCCGGCGCGGCGAAACGCAGCGACGGAACCATTCAGGTTGGCGACACCATCGTCAGCTGGTGTCTGGGCCATCTGCTCGAACAGGCATCTCCAGATGCCTACGACTCTCGCTACAAGCAGTGGCGGCTCGATCATCTGCCCATCGTTCCCGAGCACTGGAAGCTCATGCCGCGCAGCAAGGCCCGCGGTCAGCTCAAGGTGTTGCGCGGTCTGATCAAGCAGGCCAATGAAATCGTGCATGCGGGTGATCCGGATCGGGAGGGCCAATTGCTGGTTCAGGAGGTCATCGAATACCTTGGCTGGAAAGGCCCGGTCAGCCGGTTGTTGATCAATGACCTCAACCGACCGGCGATCAGGCAGGCCCTTGCCCGGCTCGAGGACAATCGAATCTATCTGCCGCTTTATCGGGCCGCGGAGGCGCGCTCCCGGGCCGACTGGCTGTATGGCATCAATCTGTCCCGGGCCTGGACATTGACCGGCCGCCAGGCCGGCCACGACGGCGTGCTCTCGGTGGGTCGGGTACAGACGCCGGTACTGGGGCTGGTGGTGCGTCGGGACCAGGCAATCGCCCGTTTCGAGCCGCGCCCTTTTCATGTGCTGTGGGTGGATTTCAAGGTCGAACAAGGCATCGTTCGCGGCTGGTGGCAGCCCGGCGAGCAGCACCCCCTGGACGATCAGGGTCGGCTACTTCAGCGCGGCCCTGCGGAGTCACTGGCCGCGCAACTGCCAGGCGCCATGGGTGCAGTCTCGAAGCTGGAGGCGCGTACCAAGCGCCAGGCCCCACCGCTGCCCTATTCCCTGTCGGCGCTGCAGGTCGATGCCGCCCGGCGCTACAAGCTCTCCGCGAAAGCGGTACTCGATACCTGTCAGTCCCTTTACGAGCGCCATCGCCTGATCACCTATCCTCGGTCCGACTGCCGCTATCTGCCCGAGGCCCACTTATTGGAGGCGCGCAAGACGCTGCGGGGCGCCTGCACCGATGATCCCACCTTGTCGAGCTGGCTCGCCGGGGCGGATTTCACACTGCGCTCCAAGGCCTGGAACGACAAGCAGGTTGGCGCTCACCACGCGCTCGCGCCCACCGGCCTGCGTCCGGATTTCACGCGGCTTTCCGCCAGCGAGGCAAACGTCTTTCGGCTCATCGCCCGTAACGTGCTGGCGCAGTTCTACCCGGCGCTTCAGACCCGGGAGGTCAAGGCAGAATTCAGCGTGCTGGACGAGCGGTTCCGCACCCAGGGCCAGGAGGTTCTCGTGCCCGGCTGGAAGCCCTTGTTTACCACCCGGGACGAGGCGCCTCCCCTGCCATCGATGCGGGAAGGCGAACAAGCCACGGTGGTCGATCAGGCAGTGGAAGACCGGGAAACCCGTCCACCGGAACCCTTCACCGATGCCAGCCTGATCAAGGCGATGATGAATATCGCCCGTTACGTGGATGATCCGGAAGTCAAGCGCACCCTGCGGGACACGGATGGCCTGGGCACCGAAGCCACCCGGGCCGGCATTCTCGAAACGCTGCTCGATCGCCGCTACCTGGTGCGTCAGGGTAGCGCCCTGCGCGCCACCCGCACCGGCCAGGCATTGATCAATGCATTGCCGGACGCGGCGACCCGCCCGGAGCGCACGGCGCTATGGGAACAACGCCTGCGGGCCATCGCCGAAGGTGAGGATCAGCCGGCGCCGTTCATGACAAACCTGATCGCCGATCTGCATACGCTGCTGGCTGGCGCCGACACACAGCGCATGCGTCAGGCGCTGAGCAGCGCCGAAGGCTTCGAGGCTGCCGAGGTCAAACGTGGTCGCGGCAGGACGTCGCGTAGAGACACATCAAACAAGCGTACTGCGAGCAAGCCTGGAACGACCAAGCGCGCTCCACGCAGCAACCGCCGCGCCAGGACGACAAACTCATGACCGAGACCACGCTGATTCTTGGTCCCGGAGCCCTGGGGCGTCTGTTGGCCGCCTATCTCGCCTATTCTGATCAACAGTGCACCGTCGCTCTGGTAGGCCGCCAGGCATCGTCTCGTCCCATCTGCCTGGTAACGCCGGAAGGTGAAACGCTAAGCCGTTTAGTGCCTCGCATCACCGCCGAAGAGGCGCCACGACAACCGGCATTGATGCATCTCACCACCAAGGCCTATGCCGCCGAGCAAGCGCTTACGGAGCTTGCCGAACATATCGACCCCGCCACGCCATTGGTGCTATGGCAGAACGGCTTTCGGGTGCAGGAACCGCTGACCCGGCGCTGGCAAGGTCCGGTGCTGTGCGCCACCACTACGGAAGGCGCCTACACCCAGGGCGAGGCCGGCGCGGTGCATGCCGGGCGCGGGCATACCTTCATCGGCCATCTTGACGGCGCTTATCCTGATCTTGCGGATAGCATTGCCAAAATGCTCGGCAAGGCCGGCTTGTTCGCCGAGTCCTGCACCGATATCCGCCAGCGTCTCTGGCACAAGCTCGCCGTCAACGCCGCCATCAACCCGCTGGTGGCCCGCTATCGGATTCGCAACGGCCAACTGCGCGATCGTCCTTTCCGGCTCATAGTCACGGGTATCATCGACGAGCTGAGCCTGGTCATGGAAGCGGAAAGCATCGCTCCGCCCGAGCAGGGCTGGGCAGCGATGGTGTGGAAGGTGATCGAGGGCACGGCCAACAACCGTGCCTCGATGCTCCAGGACGTGCTGGCTGGCCGCCCTACCGAACGCGACGCCATTCTCGGCCCGCTGCGAGAAGCGGCTCGACGCCACGATATCGTCGCGCCGCGACTCGATGCCTTGTGGGACAACAGCCCATAGGATGGGCTTTCCCGTAGGTAAGCCTTCGCGAGGGCGCTGTGAACCCGTCCTTGGGCGCTACTTTTGCCATCCCTGGCAAAAGACCCTCGCTTCGCATCACCCCCGGCGCCCATCGTTGTATATTGTCGGCGCAGCCAGCGCCAGCAAAACGAGGCGAGCAATAGCCAGGGCTAAGCCCGCTCCTGCGGGCTAACGCATTTCCCACATCCCTGTGGGTCACAAAGCGGAAACTGATTCTAAAGCGCTGAGGCTTTCCACGACATCTCAACCCAAGACGCGTCGGCGAACGTCAGCGAGAAAGCGGAGTTTACTTTAGTAAATGAGCATTTCGAATTGGTTTCCAACACAGCATGGCTGAAGCGCAGCCCGTTTTAACCAGTATTGCGCAGACCGGCAGAAATCCCCGCCATCGTCACCATCAGCGCCCGGGAAAGTTCCGGGCTAATCGCCCCATCCGCATCCCGGTTACGTTGCAGAAGCTCCGCCTGGAGGCTGTGCAGCGGGTCGATATAGGGATTTCGCACGTCGATGGCCTGACGAATCAGAGGTGTATCCGCCAGCAGTTCATCCTGATCGAGGATTTCGAGCAGCAGCTCTTGCAGGTGCTGCATACGCTGTCGTAGCTCCTGGCCCAGCGCCTGAAGAGAAGGTTCCACCACCAGCCGGTGCTCGTAGTAGGCGGCGATACCCACATCGGCCTTGCCCAGAAGCATCTCGAGCATGTCGAGATAGGTGCCGAAAAACGGCCAGTGCTTGCGCATTTCGCGTAGATGCTCGAGCCCACCTTCTTCTTTCAAACGTGTCGCGAAGGCCTCGCCGCTACCCAGCCAGGCAGGCAGCATGAAACGAATCTGGGTCCAGGCAAAGATCCAGGGGATCGCTCGCAAGGATTCGACCCCGCCTTCCTGGCGCCGCTTGGCGGGACGCGAACCCAAGGGTAGACGACCAAGCGCCCCCTCAGGGGTGACTGCACGAAAATAGGGCACGAAATCCGGATTCTCACGCACCACGCCAACGTAAGCGCGGTGGGCAATGTCCGCCAAGCGGTCCATCTCTTCCCGCCAGGCCGGCTTCGGCTTAGGCGGCGGCAAGAGAGTGGCTTCAAGTACGGCGCAGGTGTAGATCTCCATGGAACGCAAGGCAATATCCGTCTGACCGAACTTGAAACGAATCATCTCGCCCTGTTCGGTGACTCGCAGGCTGCCATTCACCGAGCCTGGCGGCTGGGACAGAATAGCGGCGTGTGCAGGACCGCCCCCGCGCCCTACGGCGCCGCCACGACCATGAAACAAGGTCAGCTTGACGCCCTGGCGCTCACATACCTCAACCAGCGCTTCCTGAGCGCGGTACTGGGCCCAGGCCGCCGCCAGTTGCCCGGCGTCCTTGGCGGAATCAGAGTAGCCGATCATTACTTCCTGGCGATCGTTGACCAGACGACGATAGCCGGGCAACGACAGCAGCTGGTCGATGGCATCCCCGGCACGATCGAGATCGTTCAAGGTCTCGAACAAGGGGGCAATGGGCAAGCGTACGTCTCCACCCACCTCTTTCATCAGCAAGGCCACTGCCAGTACATCGGAAGGCTGGCTCGCCATGGAGATCACGTAGGTACCCAGCGCCTCGCGGTGTTCCTGGGCGATGGTACGAAACGTATCGAGCACTTCCCGGGTTTCCGTGGAGCACTCCCAGCGTCTGGGAATGAGCGGACGATGGGACTTAAGCTCCGCCAGCAGAAAATCCTGGCGCTGCTGTTCGTCCCACTCCCGGTAGCGCCCCAGTCCCAGATAATCGCTGAGTTCATCGAATACCTGACTATGCCGGCTCGACTCCTGGCGTATGTCGAGCTTGGCCAGGGTAACGCCGAACACGGCGACTCGGCGCAGGGTATCGAGCAATACGCCATTGGCGATGCCATTGAGCCCCACATCGCACAGGGAGCGATAGCAGGCAAGCAACGGTGTATAGAGCTGATCCCGGGTCTCGATGATAGGCCCGCCGTCATAATTGAATCCATCGAGACAGGCTTGAGCCCAATCACGGGTTGCCTCGACTCGGGTGATCAGCCGCTTGATCATTGCGCGATAGGGTTCCGCCTCGTCGCCAACCTCCGAGCGCAGCGCGCTGTTGGCCTTCCACATGGATAGCTCGATCTTGAGCTGATCCAGATCGCGCAGGTAGAGATCCGCCGCCATCCAGCGCCCCAGCAGCAGCACTTCCCGGGTGACCTTGGCAGTCACATTGGGGTTGCCGTCGCGATCGCCGCCCATCCAGGAAGCGAAACGCAGCGGCGCCGCATCCAGGGGCAGTCGTTCGCCAGCGGCTTCAAGCAAGAGATTATCCAGATCGCGATGAAAATCCGGCACCGCCTGCCACAGGGAGTTCTCGATGACCGCAAATCCCCACTTGGCCTCATCCACCGGCGTCGGTCGCTCATGGCGTATCTCATCGGTATGCCAGGCCTGGCTGATCAACTCTTTCAGGCGCCCCTGGGCCCTAGCGGATCGCTCCGGGTAATCGAGGCTGCCTTCCACCATGGTCAGGCAGTCGTCGATGGCATCGTATTTCTGAATCAAGGTACGTCGGATGACCTCGGTCGGGTGGGCGGTGAGCACCAGCTCGACGCGCATTCCGGCCAGGGTCTCCACCAGTTGGCGCGGTGCATGGCCGGCCTGTTGGATACGGTTGAACAGCTCATCGAGCGCCGGCTGCGATCCGGGCTTGTAATCCTCGACGCGACGAAACCGGGCGCGATAGTGCTGTTCGGCAATGTTGGTGAAATTGAGAAACTGGTTGAAGGCCCGGGTAACCGGCAACAGTTCTTCATCCGGCAAGGTGCGCAGATACTCGATCAGTTCACGCTGGGACTCACCCCCCTCTTGACGCCCTTGCTTGGCCAGAGCACGAATGGTTTCGATCTTGTCGACGAACTCCTTGCCCAAGTCTTCCGCAATGGTGTGCCCCAGGTTATCGCCTAGAACACGCACGTTGTCACGCAGGGACTCATGCAGATGCTGACCCATCACAAACTCTCCTTGATACTGTTGCGTTCACGGTCTTTGGCATCGTTCCAATGACGATCCATTTCCGCTAGATCCGCCTCGTCCAGGGTTCGCTCCGAGCGGGCCAGAGCCTGTTCGATATAACCGAAGCGCCGTTCGAACTTGCCATTGGTGGCGCGCAGTGCCTGCTCGGGATCGATTTTTCGTTGCCTTGCGAGATTGACCACCGCAAACAGCAGATCACCGACTTCCTCCCGGACATGATCCTCATCATCTGAGTCCAGCGCTTCTTCGACTTCATCGAGTTCTTCACGGATCTTGGCGATCACCCCTCGGGTATCGGGCCAATCGAATCCGACCCGAGCGGCACGCTTCGTCAGCTTGGCTGCCCGAGTGAGCGCTGGCAATCCCCGCGGAATGTCCGCCAGTAGGGAACTACTTTCGTCTTCGCCGCGAGCGTCCCGCTCTTCGGCCTTGAGCTGCTCCCAGCGTGAGCTAACCTGGCGGGTCTCGACCTCGGCGGCGCTGACATCCTGACGTCGTGACGCCAGAGTACCTTCGGGAAATACATGAGGATGTCGCCTGAGCATCTTGTTCATCAATGCATCGACGATATCCTGGAAATCGAAGCGCTCCTCTTCCCGGGCGAACTGACTGTAATACACCACCTGAAACAGCAGGTCCCCCAGCTCGCTTGGCAGCTCGTCAAAGGCACGACGCTCGATGGCATCGACCACTTCGTAGGCTTCCTCGAGAGTATGCGGCAAGATGCTGTCCCAGTTCTGCTTCACGTCCCAGGGGCAGCCCTGGCCCGGATCACGAAGCACTTCCATCAGGGTAAGCAGATCGTCGAGGCTGTAATGCAAGGATTCATTCATGAGCGGGCTCTCTTGCGGGTACCATCCCGCAGGCGTTTGACATCGACGATATTGGGCAGTTGCTGGATACGCGAAAAGATACGCCCGAGAGACTCCAGGCTATCGACCTCCAGGGTGATTTTCAGTCGGGCAAGATTGTCGTCCTTGTTGACCAGCGTATTGATCGCCAATACGTTGATGCGATCGTGGGTGAACACCTGAATCACGTCCCGCAATAGCCCTGACCGGTCCCAGGCCTCGATCTCGATATTGACCGGATACTTGCTGTGAACGTTGTTGCCCCATTCTACATCGACGATGCGGCCTGGCTCTTCGCTGCGCAGCTGCAGAATGTTCGGACAGTCCTGGCGGTGAATGGTTACTCCCCGGCCCTGGGTAATGTAGCCGATGATCTGATCGCCATGCACCGGATGACAGCAGTTGGCCATGACGGTCTTGAGGTTGCCTACCCCGAGCACGGTGATGCCGTCATCCTTGTGGCTGGGTGGCTTGGGCTTGGTCAGCAGACGATCGAGCTGCTCTTCATCATCGCTTTCGCCGAACAGTTGCTGGGCCTGGTGCAGTACCTGGCCGATGCGTAGATCACCAGCCCCGATGGCGGCGTACATATCTTCCGGATTCTGGTAGTTGACCGCCTTGGCAAGGGTCTTGAGATTCAGCCCTTCGATATCCAGGCGTTTGAACTCTCTGTCGAACAGCGCCCGACCTTCTTCCAGGTTCTGATCCCTGGCCTGATGCTTGAACCAGGACTGAATCTTGGCTCGGGCCCGGGTGGTCTTGACGTAACCGAGATTGGGATTGAGCCAGTCGCGACTTGGCCCACCTCGGGTAGCGGTGAGAATCTCAATCTGGTGCCCGGTCTTGAGCTTGTAGGTCAGCGGAACGATACGCCCGTTGATCTTGGCCCCGCGGCAACGATGGCCGATTTCGGTATGTACGCGGTAGGCAAAATCGATGGGAGTGGCGCTGCGCGGAAGGTCGATGACGTGGCCTTCCGGGGTGAAGACATAGATGCGATCCGGCGCCACGTCGCTGGCGAGCCCTTCCCGCAGATCGCCCATATCTCCCACTTCGTCCTGCCAGGCAAGCACCTGGCGCAACCAGGAAATCTTGTCTTCATAGCCCCGGCTCTTGCGGCCTACCTCGTGGCCCTTGTAGCGCCAGTGAGCACAGACACCCAGTTCCGCATCTTCATGCATGGCAAAGGTGCGAATCTGTATTTCCAGCACTTTGTTTTCCGGTCCGATCATGGCGGTATGCAAGGACTGATAGCCGTTCTTCTTGGGGTTGGCTATGTAATCGTCGAACTCGTTGGGCACGTGATGCCAACGGGAATGCACGATACCCAGCGCCGCGTAGCAGTCGGTAACGTCCGGGACCAGGATACGCACGGCACGCACATCGTAGACCTGAGAAAAATCGATACGCTTGCGCTGCATCTTGCGCCAGATCGAGTAGATGTGCTTGGCTCGACCATCTACCTGATAGCCGGTGATGCCCTGTTGGTCGAGCAAGTCTTCCAGCGTCGCGACCACTTCTCTGATATAGCGGTCCCGATCCAGACGTTTTTCTGCCAGCAGCTTGGCGATGCGCTTGTAATCCTCTTCGTGCAAATAGCGAAAAGACAGATCCTCCAGCTCCCATTTGAGCTGACCGATGCCTAAACGATGCGCCAGCGGCGCATAGATATCGGCGACTTCGTGGGCCACCTGCAGGCGCTTTTCCCGGGGCGCTTCGCGCACCTGACGTAACGCACAGGTACGTTCGGCGATCTTGATCAAGGCGATGCGCACATCATCGATCATGGTGACCAGCATCTTGCGCAGGTTTTCCTGCTGGTTGTGCTGGGAAAGCCCGCGGCTTGGCATCTGCTGCTGACTGATCGCCGCCATTGAGAGAACGCCGTCGATCAAGCTGGCGACTTCATGACCAAAGCGTTTCTTGATGCCCTCGACGCTGATTCTGCCCTCCCGCACGGCGCGGTAGAGCACCGCCGCTTCGAGGGTGGCTTGATCGAGCCTGAGCTCGCTCAGGATATCCGCCATCTCAAGGCCGGTACGAAAGCTGGAACCGTCCATCGTCCAGGCGTTGTGGGGTTTGTCCGCGCTTTTTGCGAGATGATCCGCCAGTTCACAGGCGGCACGCATCCTGCCCAGATCCCGTAGTTCCACATCGTCCTGTAGGCGCTCGAGCCAAAGAGGTATGTTCACGTTTCCCTCTTCGGTCATTGGCTGGTCTTCACGGACCTTGACCATTGTTCTTCCTCCCTGATGCTTTTCACCCAGCCTAAAACGCTACGTCGATGGGCGCTCGAATAGCAGCATGGCCTCGAGATGAGCGGTCTGCGCAAACATGTCCGCCACGGCGGCCTGGGTGATTCGATAGCCGCCCTTCACGAGATGGCCTGCATCCCGAGCAAGGGTTGCCGGATCGCAGGAAACATAGAGAATTCGTTTTATCTCGCTCGTCGCCAGGCTTTGGCATACTGCTTCGGCGCCACCTCGTGGCGGGTCCAGCACCACACTATGGGGGTGTGAATCCAGGGCCGGATTCTGATTCAGGTCCCCTGATTGGGCGTCGATGTTATCCAGGTCATTATGACGGGCGTTGTGCTGAAGTCGCTTCACCATTGCCAGGCTCCCCTCCACGCTTGTGACCTTGGCAACGTGGGGTGCCAGCGCCAGACTGAAATTGCCGACACCGGCAAATAGATCCAGCACATGATCGTTCTTGTCAGGCTCGAGCCACTCCATGGCGGTGGCGACCATTTCCCGATTGATCTCGGCGTTGATCTGCAGAAAATCTCCGGGGCTAAAATAGAGTTCCAAAGCGCGCTGTTTAAGATTTCGGGCGCCACTCTGCAGGGTATAGCTCAACTGCAGTGCCTTGTCTGGAAAAGAAAACTTAGGATTTTCGCGGCCTTGCAGCAGCCCCACTGAAACCTTGCAAGTGCTGCCCCATTGACGCCAACCCTCGGCATCCTCGGCATTCGCCCGCAGCTGACGGACGACTACGGCTAGCTCATCGTCACCGGCCAGCAGTTCGATATGTCCAACCTGGCGAGGCGCCTGAAGCGTAGCAAGATGTTGCCGCAAGGGAGTCAAAAGAGCTGCCAATGCTGGCACCAGAATGGGGCATTCAGTGATATCCACCAGATGACGACTGCCTCGGGCGCGAAAACCTAGATGCACCTGGCCTTGTGCATCGACCTTGACACCGAGCCGAGCACGTCGACGATAGCCGAATCCTTCACCCGCAAGTAGCATTGGCGACGCATTTAGCGCCACGCCTTGACGAGCCAGCTGATCGATCAGTACGTCGCATTTATGCCGTCGTTGGGCTTCAAGGGATAGATGCTGCAGATCACAACCGCCACACTGCCCATAGTGCGGGCAAGGCGGCAAGACGCGCTCAGATGAAGAGGTGATTAGCTCGCGAACATGCGCCTCATCAAAACGCCTGCGGCTACGATGAACCGCCACCTTGACCCGCTCGCCGGGCAGCGCCTGATCCACGAACAAGGTCTTGCCTGCGTCGTCCTTTGCAATGCCGCGTCCATCATGGGCCAGGCGTAGAATATCCACCGCGTTTTCATTGACGTCGCCGGAACTCGCCTTATCGATCACCGCGCCGCTCAAGGTCGGCACCTTGCGCCCTGTGCCAGCAGAAACACGCTGTCCGGATATACGAGAAGGACGCCGCTTGCCCAACATGCCCATGGTCAAACTCCCGGGGCGAACAGACCCGTCGACAGATAGCGATCGCCCCGGTCGCAGACAATGAACACGATGACCGCATTCTCGACCTGCTCGGCGACGCGCAGCGCCCCGGCCAGACAGCCACCCGAAGAGACGCCGGCCAGGATACCCTCTTCCCGGGCCAGTCTTCGCATATGCTCTTCAGCTTCCTGTTGACCGATGTCCAGCACGCTGTCTACCCGGGAAGCATCGAAAATACTGGGCAGATAGGCTTCGGGCCAGCGCCGAATACCAGCGATACTGGCGCCCTCTTCTGGCTGCAAACCCACGATCTGAATCTCCGGGTTGCGCTCCTTGAGATAGCGCGATACGCCCATGATGGTCCCGGTGGTGCCCATAGAGCTGACGAAGTGCGTCAACGTCCCTGCCGTCTGTTGCCATAGCTCGGGGCCAGTCGTGCGAAAATGCGACAAGGGGTTGTCCGGATTGGCAAACTGATCCAGCGGCTTGCCTTCGCCTTTTGCGATCATGCCTTGCGCAAGATCCCGGGCACCCTCCATGCCTTCCTCCTTGGACACGCCTATGAGTTCGGCCCCATAGGCGGCCATGGCCTGTTTGCGCTCGCTCGAGGCGTTGTCCGGCATGATCAATACCATGCGATAGCCCTTGATGGCCGCCGCCATGGCCAAGGCAATGCCGGTATTACCCGAGGTGGCCTCGACAAGGGTATCCCCTGGCTTTATATCCCCACGGGCTTCTGCCTCGGCGATCATTGCCAAGGCAGGGCGATCCTTGACCGAACCTGCTGGATTATTCCCTTCCAGCTTGGCCAGGAGTGTATTGTTACGCCCGGCATTGATACGCTGCAAACGCACCAGGGGCGT
The DNA here is from genome assembly GCF_947500835.1 of uncultured Halomonas sp. Classification (GTDB taxonomy): domain Bacteria; phylum Pseudomonadota; class Gammaproteobacteria; order Pseudomonadales; family Halomonadaceae; genus Modicisalibacter. The sequence goes on along the minus strand of NZ_CANMTQ010000016.1, from coordinate 24,004 downwards.
ATTACCGACCACACCTTCGAGGGTATGAAATTGCATGAACTCTTCCTTCTGACCACGTGGCGCAGAGTGCCGTCGATGGGTAAAAGACTGCCCGATGAGAAACGTCGCCTGCATTATATCTCCGTGGATCAGTGCTGGACAGGCAAGTTCCTCGATGTCGCTCTGCCGCTTTGTACAACGTCTTGCCGGATACCGTCATGTCTTTGAAGTATCGTCTACTGACCCTGGTATTGGGGGTTCCTTTACTACTGCTGTTGATTCAGAGCAGCTATCTTTTCCTGCAGGATCAGCAGCAACGCCACGAGTCGCTGCGCAATCATCTCAGCGAGAGTGTCGAGCTGCTGGCGCCATCCTTGACGCAAGCGCTGAAAAGAGACGAGTCCGCACGACTTCAGCCACTGCTACAACGCTTGATGGATCTGCGCGGTGTAAGCGCCGTTGTGCTGCATGCCAATGATGGCAGCGTAGTGACACACTTGGGCACGACTCAAACATCGCTTGCCTTGCCCAGGGGTAGACGCTTGCAGATCGTCGAGGAAGATGGACAGTGGCGATTGTTCAAGCCCTTGCCGACATTCACGCTACCCTGGGCCAACCGTGGCGAGGCCGGCGAGAATTACTGGCTGGAGGTGGTGGTCAGCAGCAGTGATCTTGCGCTAGTGGATTACCGCCAACTTGCGCATTACGCCCTCGCCTGGTTGATCGTGGCGACACTTCTACTGCTCACAGCCTATGGGGCGCTTCGCCGAGTACTGCCTACGCTGCGGGCTCAGCGTCAAACGCTACAGCGTCTCGACGGTGGCAAATACGACTATCGCGCGCGTGAAACCGGCCCCCGCGAGCTGGCCTTGCTTTCTCGCGCCATCAACCAGCTGGGCGATCATCTACTGCGCACCAAGGAATCCCAACGCCTGCAGCTCGAGCAAACCACCAGTGAATTGCAGGAATCGATGGAAACCATCGAGATTCAGAACATCGAGCTCGACATGGCCAGACGTCGTGCACAGCAGGCCAACCGGATCAAGTCGGAGTTCCTGGCCAACATGAGCCACGAGATTCGCACACCCTTGAACGGCATCATCGGCTTTTGTCGCTTGCTGGGACGTGGTCGCCTTGATAATCGCGAGCGTGAGTGGCTGGAGCATATCGAGACCGCGTCGAACAATCTGCTGACGCTGATCAACGGCATCCTGGATTTTTCCAAGATGGAAGCCGGCAAGCTCGAGCTCGACTCCGTCGCCTTCGACATGGTGACGCTAGTGGATGAAGTCCTGACGCTGCAGGCTCCGGCCGCCCAGGAGAAGGATCTACAGCTAGTGGGTCTGGTATTCGACGATGTGCCAAGCGAGTTGCTCGGCGATCCACAGCGCATCAAGCAGGTACTGATCAACCTGGTCAGCAATGCCATCAAGTTTACCGAACGAGGTGAAGTCATCGTTCGAGTCCTGGTGGATGAAAGCGAAAGCAATGACGTTCGACTACGCATTCGGGTCAGCGATACCGGCATCGGACTTCCGGCCCCCATTCGCGAACAGCTGTTTCAGCCGTTCAGTCAGGGCTCGATCAGTCGCTCGCGGCAGTATGGGGGTTCAGGACTCGGCCTGATGATCTGTAAACAGCTGGTTGAACAGATGGGTGGCAAGATCGATGCGAGCAATCAACCCGAAGGAGGCAGCGAATTCAGTTTCACTCTGTCTTTGCGCAGCCTGGTGACCATCACCGAGCGCCCCCCTGAGCTGATGCTTGCCTCGCCTTTGATCGGACTGTGGGAAGCCCACAAGATCACACAACAGGTACTGAGCCACCAGCTGGAGCGCTGGGGCGCCCGGGTACGACTCCTTGACCAGGACACTCACATAGAAGACTCGCTGGATTTATTGATCGTCGGCATCTCCCAGAACGATCTACAGCCACAGCGTTTACAGATCTGGCAGCAACGCTTGTTCACCGCTCGCTGCCCGGCACTGGTACTGATGAATAGTGACCCCTTCGACCTGGCGGACATGACGCTGCCTTACGGAGGTGAAATCCTGTGCAAGCCAATCCCGCGAGCAAGGCTATGCGAAGTGACCGAGCGTCTCTTATTGCCCGGTGGCCAGCCCACTGTAGCGACACAGAAAAAGGATGCTCTCGCACATGGCAATGGACTCACACGCGTGTTGGTAGTGGACGATATTGCCTCCAACCGTATTCTCGTCAAGGAACTGCTGCACCAGGCTGGTATTGTGACCCTGATCGCTGAAAACGGTCATGAGGCATTGGCGCTCGCCCATGAGCAGGAGGTCGATCTCGTCCTCATGGACATTCGCATGCCGGGCATGAACGGTGTCGAGGTCATGCAGGCGCTGCGCAAGGTTGGCGGTCGCTGGGCGACGTGTCCTTACGTCGCCTTGACCGCCCATGCTGAAAGCGACGAAACCCGTTGGCTTTTCGATGCTGGCATGCAGGAAGTACTGACCAAACCACTCGATGAACAGGCACTGGCACGCATACTGACGCTTTATCTAGGGGTGGTGGCGCCGTTTGACAAAATGGCGAAGGTAACTGCTGACGAACAAGACCCACTGGCGGTGGTGGACATGCAGCTTGGCCAGCGTCTGGCAGGGGGGCGAATAGAGCTGGCCCAGGAAACGCTGGCGATGCTACTCTGCAGCTTGTCTCAAAGCGAGACGGAGCTGCGGACAAGTTTTGCGGCGGGTGATGAGAACGCTTTTCTCGATGCGGTACATCGACTCAATGGGGCATGCCGCTATTGCGGCGTTCCGGAACTTGCGCTGCTGAGCGAAACTCTGGAGACACGCATAAGAGCCCAGGGCCTCTCTGCGGTAGGCAGTATGCTGGATGATGTGTTCGCAGCCATGCAGCGACTGAAAGAGTGGCAGGCGCTGCAGGCCCAAGCGTGATTCAATAACACCTATTCGTGGCTGTGGTCATGCTCATGCTCATGGTCTTCCAGCGCGGCGACGAACCCGGCTTCCTGACCGTCGATGATCAACCGCTTCATCTCGGCAACCGCTTCCTTCAAGCCGGTAAACAGCGCTCGAGCGATGATGGCATGACCGATATTGAGTTCATGCAAGCCAGGAATCGCCGCGATCGCTTCTACGTTATGATAATGCAGGCCGTGACCCGCATTGACGATCAGCCCCAGCTCCAAGGCCAGTTCCACCGCCGCGGCGATGCGCGCATGCTCGATACGCGCTGCCTCGCCCTGGGCTTCGGCATAGGCGCCGGTATGCAATTCGATGACCGGCGCGCCCGCTTCAAACGCTGCGCGAATCTGCTCCGGCTCAGGGTCGATGAACAACGACACTTCGCACCCGGCATTGCCCAGGCGTTTGCAGGCCTGAGCGATACGGGACTGCGCCCCCACTACGTCGAGGCCACCCTCGGTGGTCAACTCCTCACGCCTCTCCGGTACCAGGCAGACATGGGCCGGTCGTATTCGCTCTGCCAGTGCGATCATTTCATCGACCACCGCCATCTCCAGATTCATCCGAGTCGTGAGCACCTCCGCCAGGAGTTGCACGTCCCGCTCCTGAATGTGGCGACGATCTTCGCGTAGATGGATGGTGATGCCATCTGCCCCAGCCTCCTCCGCCAGCAGCGCTGCTTGCACCGGGTCCGGATAGCGAGTGCCTCGCGCCTGACGCAGGGTCGCAACATGGTCGATATTGACGCCCAGTAGGATACGTGGCGGATTCATGGGTTTTCTCCAGGTTCAGTCCAGGTTTTAGAGTTAACGGCGACGCGCTGCCAACTGCACCATCAACTCTCGCGAACGCAGTGGTTTAGCCCCCAGCAAAGGCGCAAGCGCCGCCCGAGTCAAGGATTTGGCCACCCGGGCGAGCCCCGGCTGTGACCATTCACCTTGCGCCAGCAGGCGCAGCGTTCGGCCATCGACGCCTTGCTGAGCATTCGTAGAAATTGCAAAGCGACGCTCCCCGGGACGATAGATATAGCGCTGCTGTAGATCCAGCTCGCAATCGTCGGTATCACGAAATACCGGCTCCGCGTCCAGCGCTTCCAGCAACGCAATTTCCAGGCGGCGCAGCGCGGGCGCTCGCTCGCCAGGAATGGGCAGTGCATCGAACAAGGCGCCGTAAAAGGCGAACACATCGCGTACCGGCAACAGCGGTGGCAGTGTGCGGATCAGCAATTCATTGGCATACAGGCCACACAGCAGCCCTTCTCCAGCCAACAGTGCCGCAGTGCCGTTGGACTCCATCAGGCGCAGGCGCTTGAGCTCCGAGTTTCCGACCCAGGTCACATGCAAGGGGGTAAAAGGCTGCAACCTTCCTCGCGCCTTGCTGCCGCCACGTTGAACGCCCTGGGCCACGGCGCGCACCCGCCCATGTTCAAGGGTGATCAATTCGACCAGGGCGCTGGTTTCCCTATAGGGACGTTTGTGTAGCAGGTAAGCAGGCTGTGGCGTCATGAATAGAATTCTGACATTCGATCAGATGCTGTCTGAGCACGACCGGATTCAAATGGGCTGTCAGCGTCTATCGTGATCATAGCCCAGGCTCTTGAGTGCTCGCTCATCATCGGACCAACCGCGCTTGACCTTGACCCAAAGGTTGAGCATGACCTTGGCGCCGAGGGCCTTCTCCATTTCGAGCCGCGCTTCTCGCCCGACCTTCTTGATTCGGTCACCGTTTTCACCAATCAAGATCTTCTTTTGGCCGGGGCGCTCCACCAACATCAAAGCGCTGATGTGAATGATGCGTCCTTCGTCGCGAAATTCCTCTATCTCGACGGTCATCTGGTAAGGAAGCTCATCTCCTAACTGGCGCATGACCTTTTCCCGCACCAGTTCAGCAACCAGAAAACGCTGACTACGATCGGTGATCTGATCGTCTGGAAAGTGGTGTTCTCCTTCGGGCAGATACTTGGCGACTTCAGCTTCCAGCTCCGGCACGTTGGTGCCATGTTTTGCGGAAATGGGGAAAATAGCGGCAAACTCGCGCTTTTTCTGTAACTGTTCGAGCCAAGGTAGCAGCTCCGTCTTGTCCTCGAGCCAATCGACCTTGTTCAACGCTAGAATTACCGGCGCCTTGACGTGGGTAAGCTTGTCGAGCACCACATCATCCTCTTGCGTCCAGCGCATTCGATCGACGAGGAACACTACGCAGTCCACATCGCGCAAGGCCTGGGTTGCCGCCTGGTTCATGAATCGATTGATGGCCTTGTTACGGTCCTTGGTCTGACGGTGTATTCCCGGGGTATCGACATAAACGAACTGTGTCTCCGCTTCGGTCTTGATACCTGTCACCTGATGGCGGGTGGTTTGCGGTCGGCGAGAGGTGATCGAAATCTTCTGACCCAGGATACGATTCATCAGCGTCGATTTGCCGACATTGGGCCGACCGACTATGGCCACGAAACCACAACGTTGTGTCATGCTCGGGCTCCTTTCGACTCGATCTGTAATAATGCCTTTCCGGCGGCTTCCTGCTCCGCATGGCGACGGCTGTTGCCGACACCCACGGTATGATCCGCCAGTGCATCGATATGGCATTCGATGGTGAAGGTTTGAGCATGGGCTTCGCCTTCCACCGAGATGACTTCATAGCGCGGTAGCGCCATCTGCCGCGACTGCAGAAACTCCTGCAGTCGGGTCTTGGGGTCTTTCTGAGTATCCTGCAGATTGATCGCTTCGAGCCTGCTCGCATACCAGGACAGCACCCGCACCTTGACCGTCTGCATGTCACTGTCCAGGTAAATGGCGCCGATCAGAGCTTCAAGAGTATCCGCCAGGATCGAATCCCGACGATAACCGCCGCTTTTCATTTCACCGGAGCCCAGGCGGAGTTGTTCGCCCAAGGAAAATTCCCGCGCTACTTCCGCCAGGGTCTTGCCCTTGACCAGCCGTGCCCGCAGGCGTGAAAGCTGACCTTCCCGCGCCTGGGGAAAACGCTGGAACAAGGCTTCACCGATGACGAAATTGACGATGGAATCACCCAGGAATTCCAGCCGCTCATTGTTATCGCCGCCGTAACTACGATGGGTCAAAGCCAGCTCCAATAAACTGGCATCGCGAAATGAATAGCCTATTCGACGGCCAAATACTGTGAGGGAGTTACTCACGAGGCTCCTGGTTCGTACTGTTGTTTAAAAGAAGTTTGTCGTGTTGGCAGGCTCATTTGATGGCGCGCACCGAAGTAAAGCTGGGCAGACCACCGTCCCAATGCATCCACACGGCAAAAGCCTTCCCCACTATGTTCTTTTCAGGTACGAAGCCCCAGTAGCGGCTGTCGTTGGAATGGTCCCGGTTGTCGCCCATCATGAAGTATTGCCCCTCCGGCACGATCACTTCCCGAAGCTGTGGACCTGGGTCCAGCGGATTGTTGTAGATGTCATGAAGTTGCTCGCCGAGCTGCTCGTCGAAGAGCTCTTCGCCAGGTGCTTTTATCGGATTCGCATCGATCAACTCTTTGGGAACGGGCTTGCCATTGACATAGAGCTGCTTGTTTTCGTAGCGAATACGATCGCCGGGCAAGCCGACGACACGCTTGATGAAGTTGACCGACGTATCCTGGGGGAAACGAAAGACCATGACATCGCCACGCTCGGGTTCGCCAAGGTCGACGATTTCCGTATGGGTCACGGGAAGACGCAATCCATAGGTAAATTTGTTGACCAGGATGAAATCCCCAATTTCCAAGGTCGGGCGCATGGACCCTGAAGGAATCTGAAAGGGTTCCACCAGAAAACTTCGCAGCAACAGCACGACCAACAGCACCGGAAAGAACGAACGGGCGTAATCTACCGGCCAGGGCTCCTTGACCAGCTTGCGCCGGGTGTAGTCATCCAGCGCCGTGCCATCCTCGGACGCTGCCTTGGCCAGTCTGGCGCGACGCTTGGGCCGCCACCAGAGAACATCCAGCAGCCATACCAATCCAGTGACAGCGACGGCCACCACCAACAACAGCGAAAAATCCATGAGTCGTCTTGATCCTGATGGTTCTTAGAATTGATTAGTTTTTCTGCAAAAACTGACAGGTGCGGACATTGCCAGAAGAACTTAATCGTTTACCTTGAGCACGGCCAAAAAAGCATCCTGGGGGATTTCCACGCGTCCTACCTGCTTCATGCGCTTCTTGCCCGCCTTCTGCTTTTCCAGCAGCTTCTTCTTACGGCTCACATCGCCCCCATAACACTTGGCGGTGACGTTCTTGCGCAGGGCCTTGACGGTGGAACGCGCCACCACTTGCCCACCGATCGCGGCCTGAATAGCCACATCGAACATCTGTCGAGGAATAAGTTCCTTCATTTTCTCGACCAGGGAACGACCGCGTCCATGGGCGTGATCGCGATGAATGATCGCCGCCAGGGCATCGACCTTGTCACCGTTTATCAGCACGTCCAGGCGTACCAGCTTGGCGGCCTCGAAGCGTTCGAAGCCATAATCCAGAGACGCATAGCCACGGGAGATCGACTTGAGCCGGTCGAAGAAATCCATGACGACCTCGCTCATGGGCAACTCGTAAACCAGCTGGATCTGATTGCCCAGGAACTGCATGTCGAGCTGGGTGCCGCGGCGCTGTTCGCACTCGGCGATGACGTTACCGACGAACTCCTGGGGCACCAGGATACTGGCCCGCACGATGGGCTCGCGCATCTCGTCGACATTGGTCATGTCCGGCAGTTTGGAAGGATTGGCGACGTAACGTATCTCGCCATCATCCATTGCAAGCTCGTAGACCACCGTGGGTGCCGTGGTCAGAAGATCGAGATCGTATTCACGCTCCAACCGCTCCTGAATGATCTCCATGTGCAGCGTGCCAAGAAAACCAACCCGGAAGCCAAAGCCCAGCGCATCGGAGTTTTCCGGCTCGTACTGCAAGGAAGCATCGTTCAGGGCGAGTTTTTCCAGCGCGTCGCGAAACGTCTCGTAATCGTCCGCGCTGACCGGGAACATGCCCGCATAGACCTGAGGCTTGATCTTCTGGAAGCCCGGCAACCGTTCGACATTCGGCGTCTTGGCGTGGGTGATGGTATCCCCCACCGGGGCGCCATGAATATCCTTGATACCTGCTACCACGAACCCTACCTCGCCGGCACGCAGCATTCCGGTCTGGTGGCGCTTGGGGGTGAATACACCTACCTCATTCGCTTCCCAGTCGCGCCCGGTGGATTTCATGCGAATCTTGTCGCCCTTCTTCAGGGTGCCATCGAAGATTCGCACCAGGGAGACCACTCCCAGGTAATTGTCGAACCAGGAATCGACGATCAACGCCTGCAGCGGTGCCTCGGCGCTACCCTTGGGGTGGGGGATGTCCCGTACCAGGCGCTCAAGCAAGGCTTCCATACCGATCCCGGTCTTGGCGGATACCTGACAGGCATCCACCGCATCCAGGCCGATGATCTCTTCGATTTCCTGAGCGACGCGATCCGGATCGGCCTGAGGCAGGTCGATCTTGTTGAGCACCGGAAGCACTTCGAGATTCTGGGCGATGGCGGTATAGCAGTTGGCCACGGATTGCGCCTCGACGCCCTGAGCAGCATCGACCACCAGCAAGGCACCTTCGCAGGCGTACAACGACCGTGATACTTCGTAGGAGAAGTCCACGTGGCCCGGGGTATCGATGAAGTTGAGCTGATAAAGCTCGCCATTGTCGGCGCGGTAATCCAGGGTCACCGATTGCGCCTTGATGGTGATACCCCGCTCGCGCTCGATATCCATTGAATCGAGCACCTGTTCCTTGAGTTCCCGCTCGGTCAAACCGCCGCATAGCTGAATGATGCGATCCGCCAGGGTCGATTTGCCGTGATCGATATGCGCGATGATCGAGAAGTTTCGGATATGCGTGATTCGATCGGAACTCGCCGTGTCTGCCATTGACTCTCTTTCCGCCCTGATAATTGCGCCTTTTATGAAGCAAAAGGCGCCAAAAATGTGGGGCTATTGTACCGACAAGGCGAGGCCAAGGACAGTAATGCGCAGACTAGGTTGACGCCACCGGAGTCTGTTGCCTGTCCGACTGTACCAGCATGCGGGCCAGGGTCTGCAGACAGAGGACGGAATGGATCTGTTGCTGCGCACCCTCACCCACGGCAATCATCCGTTTCGCCTGCTCGACCGGCGGGGCGTCGGGATTCGCGTCGCCACGCCAACGCACGACAAAGCTATTCACCGGTGCATCCATGTACTCGATCCTTGTGACCTGATCCACCATAAAACCCACCATGCCCTGGCCGCTGTCCGCCACCAGCACATGCTCTGCAGGTTCAACTGCATTCTTGTCCAATAGTATCCGCAGATCCACTAGAGAGACCGTCTGCTCCCGGTGGCGCATGGCGGCGGAAAAGGGGCCGTCCTCTTTCAGCGGCAGCAGATTTTCCGGCAAGGGCAGCACCGCATCCAGCTGCTCGAGCAGCTCGACATAGCGCCCGCCACTTTCAAAATGCACGAAGGCAAAGCGCTGCCACTCCTGCTGAGTGCGCCGATCACTGACTTCGTCACCCAGACGGGCATGAATCTGCGCCAATGCCCCCAGCGCCTCTCCGGTAAACAGCTGACGATGATCGAGGCACAAGGCATCGTCTTGGCCAGGCCGACTCAATACTCCGGTAACATGATCGGCGGCCTGGTCTGCACCGGGCAGCGGGTGCAGATCGCTGTCATCGAAGGCACAGATGGTATTGATGTGCGTGACCGCCAAGCCGATACGCCCGCTGTCGGTATTGAGCACGACCACATGGGAGGGCGACGACGTCAATGGCGGGTAGCCAATCAGCATCCCTGGATCGAAGATCGGAATACGCATGTCACGTAGCGCCACGTTACCCAGATATGCCTCGACGTTCACTACCGGCCTCTCAACCGCGCCGCAGGCAGTGATTTCGCTGACCACGGCGGTGTCAATGGCAAGGGTCGCTTCTTCGATATCGACAAGTAGATAGCGATGCGAGCGGCGTGCGTGTTGCTGTGCGTCGTTCTCCAGGGCCGTTGACGATGACGATGCCTGGTCGACATCCTCGAAAGCCAGCACCATGCCTTCCAACGAGAAAAGAACGTCGATATCCAGCAGATAAATCGGCTGACCTGAAACAGGATGGGTTACCAGCCAGGGAGTGAGCTCACTGGCCGCTCCGGCTCCCTTGCCCAAGGCGCTCATCTGGCTCTGTTCGACGGTGATCATGTCATAAGCGCGATCGACGAGCAGACCGAAGCATCCACCACGATAGTTCACGATGGCGAGATGCTTCTCCGCCGATCCTGACGCCTCGCTGGGATCCAGCTGTAAAAGCCCGGCCAGATCCACACAGGGGATGAGCGAATCCCTTAACCTGAACGTCCCCAAGGACCAGGCCGGCGCCAGGGGTCGCGGCACCAGGGGCGTGTCGGGTTTCACGACTTCCAGCAGATGGCATGCGTCCAGGGCGACGATACTTTCACCGAGGCCCAGGATGCCCAATGTGCGTTGACTCATGCGACATTCATCCTATTCAAGAGACGACTCAGGCGGACTTCGAAAGCCCTTCCGATGAATGCTTGCGCGTCGCCCTGGCCAGCTCCTGAATCAGCTTCTCGACGTGTGCGGCGGTATCCAACTGGGAAGAGGCGGTGACGTCGATCTGCTCGACTGCGGAAGTCGTCTGCTCGACCCCTTCGGTAATGCGCGAGAAGGCCTCCTGGGCACGCCGGGAAACGTCATTGCCATTGTCGATACACTTCAGCGACTCCCCCAGCAAGCGATTGATCTGACGCGTGGCATCACCGGATTTCTCGGCCAGCTTGCGCACCTCGTCCGCCACGACGGAGAACCCAAGGCCATGCTCCCCGGCTCGCGCCGCCTCGATGGCGGCATTGAAGGCCAGCAGATTGGTCTGTGCGGCGATTTCACCGATCGTCTTGACGATGTCATCGATGTCCTCGGAGGATTTCTGAATCGCCGCCATGGCTTCGCTCGAATCCTGCAGTGCCCGATTGCCCCGCTCGGCTTCGCTTCGTGTCCCTTGTGCTAGCTCCCGGGTGACCCGGGTATGCTCGGCAATGCCATTGATCGCCTTGTTGAGTTCCAGAATCGAAGCATTCATTGCCTCCGACTGCTGCTGGATGCTCGTTTCCAGTTCGACCTGAGCCGTGATGTCGGTGGCGAACTTCACGATCTTGTAGGGCTCGCCGTTGGCGTTGAAAATCGGATTGTAGGTCGCCTGAATCCATACCTGCCGCCCGTGCTTGCCCAGCCGCATGAAGCGTCCATTGAAGAACTCGCCGCGATTCAATGCCTGCCAGAAATCACGATATTCCGCGCTGACGACGTACGTCTGCTCACAGAACATGCGGTGATGCTGACCGAGAATCTCGTCGGCGTGGTAGCCCACGGTGTCGAGAAAATTGCGATTGGCCGTCAGGATATTGCCTTTCAGATCGAATTCGATGACCGCCTGGGCACGATCCATGGCATTGACCTTGCCTTCGAACTCGGCGTTACTGCGTTTGCTTTCCGTCACGTCCGTGGCGAACTTGACTATCTTGGTGAGCTTGCCTGCGACGTCGAAGATCGGATTGTAGGTGGCCTGCAACCATATCTCGCGCTTGTCGCTACCCAGACGCTTGAATTCCCCTGCGACGAATTCTCCACGGCGCAGCTTCGCCCAGAAGCTCTTGTACTCTTCGCTCTTGGCATGTTTCGGCTCGCAGAAAAGCTTGTGGTGCTGCCCCTGGATATCCTTCAGCGCATAGCCTGTCGTTGCCAGAAACTGCTGGTTGGCGGTCAGCACGTGTCCTTCCATATCGAACTCGATCACCGCCTGGGCGCGGTCGATGGCATTGACCTTGTCCTCGAATTCGGCATTGAGTCGCTTTTGCTCGGTGATGTCGTTGGCGAACTTGATGACTTTATAGGCGCGCCCAGATGGGTCCAGGATAGGATTGTAGGTCGCCTGCAGCCAGATGGCATGCCCTCTGCGATGCCGTCGCTGGAATTCCCCGCTAATGAATTCACCCCGCCCCAGCTGTTCCCAAAACTCCTGGTAGGCTTCGCTTCGAGCATAGCTTTCATCGCAGAATATACGGTGGTGTTGACCAATGACCGCATCTCGGGAATAGCCTACCGTCTTGAGAAAATTGTCATTGGCGGCGGTTACAATGCCGTTGAGATCGAACTCGATGACTGCCTGAGAGCGCCCAATAGCATTAATCTGGCTCTCGAACTCCGCGTTCTTGTGCTTTTGCTCGGTGATGTTGGATGCGAACTTGACTACTTTATAGGGCTGGCCTTTCGCATCGAAGATCGGGTTGTAGGTGGCATTCAGCCAGATTTCATTTTTGTTCTTGTCAATCCGCTTGAATTCGCCGCTGGCAAATTCGCCGCGCTTTAATGCCTGCCAGAACTTGCGATACTCTTCGCTCTTGGCGTAGCCATCTTCGCAGAAGATGCGATGATGCTGTCCGCGAATCTCCTCGAGGCTATAGCCCACCGCATCCAGAAAATTCTGGTTGGCTTCAAGAATCTGCCCATCGGTATCGAACTCGATGATGGCTTGGGAACGATGAACGGCTCGCCAAAGCGAAGCAGATTGATCGCTGCTTTCATTGAGTTCTTCTTTTGCGTCTTTGACTGAGCTTGAATGCGCGTTCTGTGTCATGAAAGAAATTCCGATCCGTATAAGTCGATTGCAGTCAGGGTGGTCAATAGGTTTTTATTGTTGCTGGCCTACAGTTCCAGGCCAGCGTTAATCTGCAGTGGTAGAGCTGATATCGACTTCAACGGACAATACTTTAGCCAGACAAGATGCATCCAACGCTCGACGCAAAGTGCTGAAAAAATACTGAAAGTTTTTGCAAGGTATTAATATTATTAATTTTTTTAAAAGCATAGCAAGTTTCTTGTACAACGCTTTTTCCAAGTACAATGTTTAAAGAGCGAATATCGCCATTACGTTCTCTCTCCTAAAGCCAGCGTTAATTTTGTCGTATAACTTGCGTATACTTTTTTAAAGAATTGATGGCATCGATAGTTAATACCTTGTACATGATCAACTATTCGATAAGGCAATAAAAAACGAGGCGCTTGGCCCCGTTTTTCAGCTATTGCATGAATTACCGCGCCATCACTTCTCGTTCAGTCGCAAGGCTACGAATAGCGACCGACCATCGCGATAGAGCCGTAAAGGCACGGCGCGATTGCCCTCGATACTACTTACCACCTCACTCAGGCGCTTGCCGGAATCGATATCCTGCTGATCGAGTGAGACGATGACATCTCCAGGACGCACCCCTGCGCTGGCAGCTACGCTATCCGGCGCGACTTGCTCGACTCTCACACCGGCAGAAAGACCGAGACTCTCGAGCTGCTCGGCACTGAGCGATGCAACCGTTACGCCCAGGCGAGTACGGGGATCACTCTTGTCGCTACCAGAAGCGGCCATGGGCATTCCTTCCTCCGGCCAGTCACCTACCGTCACGGTCTTGGTGATACGCTCACCGTCACGCAATATCTCGAGCTCGGCGTCGCTGTCTGGATCGATGCGGCCCACCAGGCGCGGTAACGTAGCGGAGCGTTCAACCGTTTCACCATTGACGGACAAGACGATATCACCTGCCTTGAGCCCCGCCTTGGCTGCCGGTGCATCCGGGGCAACATCAGCAATCAGAGCGCCCTCAGGACCATCCATTCCAAAGGATTCCGCCAGATCTTTCGATACCGGTTGAATGACCACACCTAACCAGCCACGACTCACGCGCCCGTCGTCCCGCAATTGATCGGCAATATCCATTGCCACATTGATGGGTATGGCGAAGGACAAGCCCATGAATCCGCCGCTACGAGTAAATATCTGAGAGTTGATACCAATGACCTGCCCTTCCAGATTGAACAATGGGCCACCGGAGTTACCTGGGTTGATGGCTACATCGGTCTGAATGAAAGGCACATAAGCATCGCTGGGAAGCGTCCGGTTGATGGCACTGACGATACCTGCGGTCACGGAATGATCGAAGCCAAAAGGCGAGCCGATCGCCGCGACCCACTCCCCGACCTGGAGTTTTTCTGAATCCCCTAGATTGAGGGTAGGCAGATCTTCACCATCAATCTTGAGCAGCGCTATGTCCGTCTTGGCATCGGCGCCAATCAATTCCGCATCGAGCTCACGACGATCGTTCAAACGCACTACGATCGAGTCGGCTCCATCGACTACGTGGGCATTGGTCAATACATAGCCATCCTTGCTGATGACGAAACCCGAACCCAGGGACTGCAATTCCTGGGCGCTCCCCGGGCCGCGTTGACCGTGCCCCGGCGGCATTTGATCTTCGAAGAAGCGGCGGAAAAATTCTGGAATGTCCTGGCCATGAGACCCACCGAAGGGCATCCTGCGCTGCTCGACTTCCCGAGTGCTGGAAATATTGACGACACCTGGTGCCGCTTGTTTGACCAGTTCGGTGAAATCGGGCAATTCACGCGCTTGCGCGGTTTGTATGAAGAATGCTGTGACCATCAGCATTAGCCATAATGATAAGTGTCGTGGAATGCGTTGCATCAAGTACTCCTGGTTACCTGCCATATGCCAAAAGAATTCTTGTTTTGGAAGACGCGGCTATTGGTTTATTGGATTGATTACGCTTTCGTTGGGAAACATTGGATATCGCTGCAGTCCGAGAGTTCAGTGTAACCTTGCAAAACTATTCAGTAGCGAGGTCATCACGCAGGCTCAATTGCCAGCAGTATAGGTTGGTATTGCCGTTGATGCCGCAGCAACTGGCAACGACTCATCAGACAACCGGCAAGCAGACCACCGGCGAACACAAACGGCACAGCTACATGTCCCGCAGAAACCAGCATCTCGGCAAGCCCTCCCGCCAGAGCCGCAGTCAGCAGCGGCAAACCATAGGCGATCAGGGTACCAGTCAAGAAGCTCTTCACGGATATTCCTAGACACACGCGATCGCCCACATGCAGCAATGCATCAGTATGGACTGCCAATCTCGTAGGGCGACGTCGCGATAACAGCCCGGTACCGCAACCCGATTTTGCGCAGTTACTGCAACCACTCCGAGACTGCGCCTCGATCCATGCGCCATCAGCAAACAACGCAACGACGATCCCCCTTTCTTCGAGCCAATGGGGTGCCGGTCTCTTGATCGTTTCTTGTTCGCTCATGGTGCAGGCTCTTGCTGCCCTTGATCGGCATCCCCAAGAAACTCCATTCGAGAAGCAATTCGATAAAGAACTTTCGGAGGCAGCTCGCCCAATACCACAACCTGCAGGATATGCTCTTCGTCAAAGCGCAGATGTCGTACCGCGGCGTAGGAAATTCCTAGACGATGGATGCCGGGCAGTAGCGCCTCCTTCTTGTTCTTGATCGGCTGAACGAAAAGGCTGAAGCTGGATAAACCATCACTATAGAGTCTATGGCTCATGGTCTTGCTGGAAAACCCAAGCGTGGGGGGCAATGCTATAGAAACATACCCCCTGGGGAGCCAGCTTGGCTGCCAAGGGCCTGTTGAAACGCTAGGTAGAGGCTCGAGCGTAACTGATTGAGAATAGAGCGTTGGCTCGATCAACTCAGTCATTTGAAATGTTTCAAGGATTTGCCCTTCAACGTCGACAAGATTTTGCTTGAGTGGCAAACCAGTCGCTAAATCAAGCCATAAGCGATGGCCATAACGCAGCTTGTCTCTAGGCTCGATATCCAGACGCATGCTGGGGCGTCCAGCCACTCGCTCTTCGTCACCAAGAGTCAGGCGGTAGTGATGATCGATCTTCTGCAACGCAGCGCCTGGGGAGCCATTCGCTGAACGGCGCATCAATATGCCGTTTCGTCCAAGTCGACCATAACGCTCATAAATGACAGCAGGGCCGTCAAGATAGCGAGTCACTTCACGTATGACCCCATCGTGAATCTCATGGGCCAATGCCAGCGTGCGCACGCCGCCAGGGCTGATGCGTATGGCTTGCGCACGAAACACATAGCATTGACTTGCCATCATGCTACGTTCGAGCCAATCAAGCGGCGACGCCAGTTTTGTATCATCGGCTAGCTGTCGGCAATCGAAGCTGTTTTCGGACGCTGCAATGACTGCGCTCGACAAACTTGATATACAGATCGCTAGGATTGCGTACAGAGTCGCTTTTAGCGGCGACAACATCAGCGGATACTCGACGTTTCCTGGGAAGAAGCGCGTAACAGCGGTATCCAGGCCTCACCGGAGCGATGCGCAGCGCCTTCGGCATGTCGGTTCAGATAATGCTGTAGCAGTTGCGATTGCTCTTTCTCGGTACGCAATGAGGCTGGGGTATGGGGTGCCATGAACATGGGTTCATCGATACCGAAACCTACTTCCAAAAGACCATTGCCATAGGCAGTAGAGGGGCGAAACGACGGCAAGGTCGCGACGCCGAGCGATGGCAAGACACGATCACTGGAATTAGGGGTGGAGATAGAGGCTGGTTGCACACTCGAGCCAAACTCGGTGTTGGCATCGACAATCCCGCTGTTGTTGCCATTGACCACTTCTGGCGAGGTACCGGTACCACCATCACTGTTATAGAACTGTGCGCCCAGAATCACCATAAGAGAAACAGTAGCGGCAACAGCAGCACTGCCGGCAAAGGAAAGACCGCCACTCTGAGACGATGACTTGTCCGTCGAGGCGTCATGTGAAGAAACCCGAGGGGCAGGTTCGTTTTCGAGACTGGTCAGCACGCGCTCGGAGATGTCTGAGGACACATCAATGGAGTGATCTCGTTGCATCAGACTTCGCACGAGATGATAACGTCGCCAAGCCTGGCTATCGTCCGCTTGATCAGTGAGTGATTTTAGAACGCGACGCAATTCCAGTTCATCGCCTTCATTGTCCATCAAAACGGACAGCGATTCGCGACAGTTGTCCTTCATTTCAACACCCCCACATCAAATAAGACGCACAGTCGAGCTCGTTATAGCTCGTTATTTTCACTTGGTTCATTGATGATCCACAAATATTGCCACGTGGACCTTTCCCCCGGCACTCATAAGGTGCGAACACTCCCTATGACGTCGCTTAACGCGGACAGTTCAGTGTTTTTTATAAAATTTTACCACTTCACTCATGTACAACTCCTTCGCTGTCGCTGCGCGACAGTAGCGGCTGAATATGCTTGTCGACGGCTTCTCTGGCACGAAAGATACGCGAGCGCACGGTTCCCACCGGACACTGCATGATATTGGCAATATCTTCATAAGAAAGACCATCAAGCTCACGCAACGTGATGGCGGTACGCAAATCCTCCGGAAGCGCTTCTATCGCCGCAAAAATAGCGGTTTCCAATTCATCACGAGCGAGGGAAGCTTCTGGCGTTTCCGAATCCGCCAGGCGTCCACTATGGTCGACGATCTCTGCATCGTTGATATCCAGATCGCTACCTGGAGGACGACGCCCCTTGGAGACAAGATGGTTCTTCGCGGTATTGATGGCGATGCGGTACATCCAGGTATAGAAAGCGCTTTCGGCACGAAATTTACCTAGTGCACGATAGGCCTTGATAAACGCTTCCTGAGCGACATCCTGTACTTCTGCGTGATCATGCACATAGCGCCCGATCAACCCCAAGATCTTGTGTTGATACTTTTTCACCAACAAATCGAAAGCGCGTGTATCCCCCTTCTGAGCCCGCAATACGAGTTGTTGGTCGGTTTCCCTATTGCCCATTCACTCCCTCCCCGTACGGGCAGGATGTTTCCGGCGCAAGATAGCCTTGAAATAGACGATGTACGCGTTGGCGCTACTCCGGATCATGTTGGCGGTCCGCGGTCTAAAAATGAAAGAACGACTATACACAAGCATTCCTGTTTTCCCGATACCCGATCAAAAGCAATGATGCTTGAAATCCTCGATTGATAACGAGGAACCACCTTGAATCATTGATTTTTCCACGGACGACAAGCGATAGTAGACAACATTGTTCCCAAGCGCGAATCGTTACAGGTATCTGAATGTCCGATCAACAGGTTAATAATCTCAACGTCCTTGCTCAGGATGTGCTCATCACACCGGAAGAATTGAAAAAAGAAGTGCCGTTGACCGAGGCTGCGGAAAGAACGGTCATCGAAGGTCGGCATACCATACAGCGCATTCTGGATGGACAGGATTCCCGGTTGCTGATGGTCGTCGGTCCTTGCTCGATCCACGACATCGTTGCCGCTAGAGACTATGCCAGGCGCCTGAAACAACTGGCCGAGGAAGTCAGCGATAGCCTGTATATCGTGATGCGTGTCTACTTTGAAAAGCCGCGTACCACCGTAGGCTGGAAGGGGTTGATCAACGACCCCCATCTCAACGACTCATTCGAGATCGAAGAAGGGCTACACATTGCTCGCAATCTGCTGGTGGAGCTCAGCGAAATGGGGTTGCCCCTTGCCACCGAGGCGCTTGATCCGATTTCTCCACAATACATTCAAGATTGCATCAGCTGGTCCGCGGTGGGCGCACGCACCACGGAATCCCAGACTCATCGGGAAATGGCCTCGGGTCTCTCCTGTCCGGTCGGTTTCAAGAACGGCACCGATGGCAGCCTGGACGTTGCCATCAATGCCCTGCAGTCCGTGGCGCATCCGCATAATTTCCTGGGGATCGACCAGGCAGGGCAGGTAGCGATCATTCGCACCCGCGGCAATGCCTACGGCCACGTGGTGCTACGCGGGGGTAACGGCAAGCCCAATTACGATAGCGTCAGCGTGACCCTGGCAGAACAGGAGCTGAACAAAGGCGGCGTCAAGAGCAACATCATGATCGACTGCTCCCATGCCAATTCCAACAAGGACCCTGCCCTACAGCCGTTGGTGATGGAAAATGTCACCAACCAGATCCTCGAGGGCAACCGCTCGAT
Organism: uncultured Halomonas sp.; assembly: GCF_947500835.1. Lineage (GTDB taxonomy): Bacteria > Pseudomonadota > Gammaproteobacteria > Pseudomonadales > Halomonadaceae > Modicisalibacter. Next base: position 5,183 of record NZ_CANMTQ010000016.1, on the reverse strand, counting down.
CATGGGGCTAATGGTCGAATCACACCTGGGCTGGGGAAACCAGAAAATGCCGGAAGACCGCAGTCAGTTGCAGTACGGCGTATCGATCACCGATGCCTGCATCGATTGGGGCACCACGGTGAAAAGCTTTCACGACATGGCGGAAAAACTGCGCCCGGTGCTTGGAAAGCGTCACGAAGCTGCTTGAGGTTTTCTTCACAAGAACGGGCCTGTCGAAGACAGGCCCGTTTGCATTCGCTCGGCGATTGTCAGAATAAGGTCAAACTTGCGGCTGACCGTCGATTTCACGCCGGAATGGCGGCAGGGAATCAAGCAGCGCTCGTCCGTAACGCCGGGTCAGCACCCGCCGATCGAGTAGCGTGATGCGACCCTGATCGGACTCCTTGCGAATCAACCGACCACAGGCCTGGACCAGCTTGATCGAGGCATCCGGTACCGAGATGCGCATGAAGGGGTTGCCGCCACGGCTCTCGATCCACTCGGCAAGCGTCGCCCCCACCGGATCATCCGGCACGGCAAAAGGCAGTCGGGTGACCACCACATGAGTCAGATAATCACCGGGCAGATCGATCCCTTCGGCAAAACTTGCAAGACCAAAGATGACGCTGCTCTCCCCCGCATCGATACGCTTGCGATGACGATCGATCAGCTCGCGCTTGGGTAATCGGTCCTGAGCCAATACGCGTTCCTGCTGAGCTCTGGGCAGCGCCTTTTCCACCGCTCTCAGTTGAGCCCGCGAGGAGAACAGCACCAGCGCCGCCTCCTTGTCTCCAAGTGCCGTGACGAACTCGACGATGGCACGCTCATGGCCCTCACGATCGCTGGGGTCCACCGCCTCGTAAGGCACGCTGAGTACTGCCTTGGAATAGTCGAAGGGGCTTGGCAGACACTGGTATCGGTAGCGATTGGCAAGCCCCGCCCGCTCCTGCAGTCGTTCAAAACGCCCTAGCGCCGTCAAAGTAGCCGAGGTGATCACCGCACCATAACAGCTGCCCCATAGATAGCGAGCCAGGGTTTCCGCCGCGGACACCGGGCTGGCGGAGAAGGTTAACTCCGCATCGCCGCCTTGTTGATCGAAGGTCAACCAGCGCGCCTGGGGCGGTTCGCCCTGGGTATCGTCCGCGGCCATGGCCTGCCACAGGGCACTGGCCTCCAGGGCGCGGCCCTGCAGCAAGGCGACCAAGGGCAACCAGGGCTCCGCCTGCTCACGAGGCAAGCCGGTGGCCTTATCCGGATCGAGGCTTTCCCGCAGGATATCCGCCATACTTTCGAGATTGCGTGACATCTCGGCAAACGGCACGACCAGTGCCGACGCCATCTCGCGCAAGGGCTGTGGCGCACGCCCCATGGCGAAGCGATGATGGCGTGTATCGTCACCCGCCCCGTTAGGCAGCTCCGCCAGCTGATGACCAAGTGAATAGGCCTCACCAAGACGCGGCTCGATGGCAGCGATCAAATCGGGAAAACCCGCCAACAGCCGGGCCAGGGTGGGTTGAGCGCCCAGGGCTGTGTTGAGCTCGGTGAGGGATTTCTTGAGGGTACGCAGCCAGCGCAGCGCCGCATTGACCCCGAAGCGGTGATAGAAGTGCTCCAGCGCCTTGTCCGGCAGATGATGCCCTTCATCGAAGATATAGATGCAGTCCTTGGGCGATGGCAGTACCAAGCCGCCGCCGAGGGAGAGATCCGCCAGCACCAGATCGTGATTGGTTACGATGATATCGGCCTGGTCGAGATGACGCCGGGCACGAAAGAACGCACAGGCGCCGAAATGACCGCAGCGCCGATTGGTGCACTGGCGATGATCCGTGGTCAGCTGTCGCCAGCTGCTATCGGCGATCGAGACCGGCCAGCTATCCCGATCGCCTTCCCAGCGTCCATTACCATAGGCCTCGGCCATTTCCTGAACCAGCCCATGAAAATCATCCCCATCGCGAGATTCCAGCGCCTGCTCGAACAGCGATAGCGTAGGATTGCCTTCGACACCATCCAACGCCTGGTCGAGCTTGGCCACGCACAGATAGCGGCCGCGCCCCTTGGCCAGGGCATAATCGAAATGCAGACCGCTGTGCTGCTTGAGAGATGGCAGGTCCTGATGCAGCACCTGCTCCTGTAAAGCAACCGTGGCGGTGGACACGATCAGGCGCTTACCTCGAGCACGCGCCACAGGCAAGGCGGCCAGCAGATAAGCCAGGGTCTTACCAGTACCGGTACCCGCCTCGAGCACGCAGACATGCTCGTTGGAAACCCGCCGACCGTTTTCATCCGCCTCGATGCCGGATAGCGTACGTGCGATCTCGGCAATCATCAGCCGCTGGCCGTAGCGCGGGGTCAGATCGAGCCCTTCGAGCACCTGACGGTAAGCACCCTGGATCTCTTCTTTCAACGCCTCATCGAGCATGCGTCAGAGCAGTCCTTCCGGCGGATGCTCGCAGGGAAGCTTGTCGTTGATGAACGTCTCGATCTCGGGTAAAGAGAAGGCATCTTCCTCACCGACGAAGCTGATCGACACGCCCTTGGCGCCGGCCCGGCCAGTACGGCCAATACGATGCACGTAGTCTTCCGGATCTTCCGGCAAGGTATAGTTGATCACATGGCTGACGTCATCGATATGGATGCCGCGACCGGCCACGTCTGTTGCTACCAGCACCGTCAGCTCCCCTTCGCGAAAACGCTCGAGGGTCTTTATGCGCTGATTCTGGGGCACATCACCGGACAACATGGCTACATCGACACCTGCCTTGCGCAATACCGTATCGAGCTTGCGCACCAGATCCCGACGATTGCCAAACACCATGACCCGATCGAAACTTTCTTGCTTGAGCAGATTGACCAGCAGACGCTGTTTGTCATCGTCGCTGACCATATAAACCCGCTGATCGATATCCGCCGCGTTATCGACGGTCACTTCGATCTCGACGTATGCAGGCTTGTGAGTCCACTGGCTGGCCAGGTTGAGAATGTCCTGGGTGAAAGTTGCCGAGAACAGGAACGTCTGTCGCTCCTCGGTCTTGGGCGTGTAGCGGATGATGCGCTTGACGTCTGGGATGAATCCCATCGACAGCATACGATCCGCTTCGTCCAGCACCAGCACCTCGACCTCGCCCAAGTCCACGTCGCGCTTCTGGTGGAAATCGAGCAGACGACCGGGGGTGGCAACCAGAATATCTACCGGCTTGCCAAGATTATCGCGCTGCTTCTGATAATCCATGCCACCCACGACGCTGGCGACATTCAGCGAGGTGAAACGTGCCAGCGCCTTGGCATCTTTTTCGATCTGCAGCGCAAGCTCCCGAGTCGGCGCGATGATCAACGCGCGGGGTGCACCCGTTTTCTGGCCGTCTGGCGTCTCTTCTTCAAGGAAGTAAGCCAGCATCGAAATCAGAAAGGCAGCGGTCTTGCCGGTACCAGTCTGTGCCTTGCCCACCACATCGCCGCCGAGCAATGTCTGGCTCAAGGCCTCAGCCTGGATCGGTGTGCAGTATTCGAAACCCAAGGCATGGATGGCGTGCATCAGTGGCAAAGGCAGATCGAAGTCGTGGAAGCGCCATTTTCCTGCTACCTGCGGTACCTGGAAGTGACGCAGATCCCAGCTTGACTGAGACTTGCGCGGCTTGCGACGCCGACGCTTCGGGCGGCGGTTCTGGGCTGGTGTAGAAGCCTTTTCCAACTCACTCATAGGCGTGGGGTAATGTTCCGTTGTTGAATGGATATCGAGCAAAATGCCCGGTCATTGTAACAGCCATTCGCGGCTTGGGCGCGTTTGCCGATATTCAGGCACCGTGCCAGGCAGGATGACGGTCGGCAGGGTGTTGCAGGGCTGGTAGAATCAACTGCACAGAATTCAGGATCGCAATCATGACGCGCAGAAAAAAGACTCGTTCACTCGCCGACAAGGTGAGCATCCGCACCGGCAAGCGCAAGGATTATCGTAAATGGCGCCGGGACAATCCCGATGAAGTTACACCCTCCAGACGCTATGTCGAGAAGAAGCGTCAGCAACGCAAGGCCCAGGCGGCGCGCAAACTCGAACGTGAGCGTAGCGCTCCCACACTGGATCTGCATGTCACCGAACCGGTCGCAAAGCCAGGTCAGGAAGACGATAACAGCAAGGAATCATGATGCGACTGGTCTCATTCAACATCAATGGTCTTCGCGCCCGCCTGCACCAGCTCGAGGCATTGATCGAGGCGCATTCACCGGATGTCATCGGCTTGCAGGAAACCAAGGTACATAACGACGACTTCCCTCTTGAAGCCGTCGCTGCACTTGGCTATCACGTTTATTATCATGGCCAGAAAGGCCACTACGGCGTAGCCCTGCTCTGCCGTCAGGAACCTCAGGCGGTTTTTTACGGCTTCCCGGACGATACCGAAGATGCCCAGAAACGCATGATCGGCGTGCGCATGATCTGCCCCGATGGAGAGCCCCTGACCGTATGGAACGGTTATTTTCCTCAAGGTGAGAATATCGATCACCCCACCAAGTTTCCTTACAAGCAGCGCTTCTACGCCCAGCTTGCCCGATTGCTTGAAGAGGATCACTCCCCCGCTGAGCGCATTGCCATTATGGGCGACTTCAATATCTCGCCGGAAGACATCGATATCGGTATCGGGGAGCCCAACCGCAAGCGCTGGCTGCGCGAGGGCAAGACCAGCTTCCAGCCTATCGAACGGGAATGGCTGGGTCGCATCAAGGAATGGGGTATGCAGGATTGCTATCGGATTTGCCATCCTGATAGTACCGATCACTTCAGCTGGTTCGACTATCGTTCCAAGGCTTTCGAACGCGTCCCCAAGCGCGGCCTTCGCATCGACTACATCCTTGTCAGCCCACCATTGACCGACAAGGTAAGCGGCGCCGGCATCGACTACGAACTGCGCGCCATGCACAAGCCCTCGGATCATGCACCGGTGTGGGCCGATCTTACTTTTCCCTAATAGCTGGTCCACTGGTTTTGGTAGGAGCCCGATTCATCGGGCGATGGGGGGATACTCCATCGCTCGCTGAAGCGAGCTCCTACAAGGACATAAAAACCGGCACCTCTGCAGGCACCGGCTTTTCACGGCATTTTCAGGTCACAACTTTTGTTCCAGCTCCGGCAGAATGTCGAACAGATCCCCCACCAACCCATAGTCCGCCACCTGGAAGATCGGCGCGTCCTCGTCCTTGTTGATGGCGACGAT
>NZ_CANMTQ010000015.1 GCF_947500835.1 uncultured Halomonas sp. | reverse complement strand
ATTGTTAAAGAGCGGTGCCGATGCCTTTCGGGTGACCCCTCGTCGGCAGCAGCGGATGCGTACTCTACGGATTCCGGACGGACCTGACAAGCCCCTAGAGTGAAAAAAGTTATGCGGCTTTCTTTTTAGTGTGACGAACCTTACGCATGACCGCCATGACAGGGCCGGATGCGACATAACACCCAAACAACGCCAACAGCATGACAGAGGGCTCGATGGAGATAACGACAAAACCGAATACGATGGCCAACAAGGCCACGAAGGGCACCGGGCCTTTGACGTCGACATCCTTGAAGCTGTAGTAGCGGATATTGCTGACCATTAGCACGCCGGCAGCTGCTACTACCAGAGTCATGAACACTTTGAAGCCGAAGGCGTTGGCATCGAAATTGTGAAACACCCAAACACAACCTGCGACAAGGGCTGCCGCAGAAGGACTCGGGAGGCCAATGAACCACCGTTTGTCGACGGAGCCAATTTGCACATTGAAGCGAGCTAGACGCAGCGCCGCGCAGGCGACGTAGACGAAGGCGGCAATCCAGCCAATCTTGCCGATGTCCTGAAGTATCCAGGCAAATGCCACGATAGCAGGCGCTACGCCAAACGAGAGCATGTCCGCTAGGCTATCGTATTGTGCGCCGAATTCGCTTTGGGTATTGGTCAAACGTGCTACGCGCCCATCCAGGCCATCAAGCACCATCGAGACGAACACCGCGATGGCTGCTGCTGCGAAATCTCCGTTGATCGAGGCAACAACGGCAAAAAATCCGGAAAATAGTGCTGACGTGGTAAACAAATTGGGCAGCAGATAAATACTGCGACGACGTGCTTTCTTGCTGTCGTCAACAGCATCTCCGGAAACACTCGCGTCTTGGTTAACGCCGGAGTTCCCTGGACCGGTTGCTGTTGGTGAAGACGCTTCTTCCTGATTCGAATGCTGAGTCATATGTCTCGTTCCATTGCCTTGGGGCATGAATGATCATTCTACATCCTGGCATCTAAAACGGTAGACGTACAACGGGGCCAATTGTTTGGTCGTTAACGAGGAAAGGCACGGTTAACCGTGCCTTTCCAATTTTCTGGCCGTACTCGTTCTGACTAACGACCCAATCAGTTCTTGCTCTTGTCGACCAGTTGATTGGCTGCGATCCATGGCATCATGGAGCGTAGCTTGGCACCCACCTGCTCGACCGGATGCTCGGCATTCAGGCGACGGCGCGCATGCATCGACGGATAGTTGGTACCGCCTTCCTGAATGAACATCTTGGCATATTCACCGGATTGGATGCGCTTGAGGGCGTTACGCATGGCGGCACGGGACTCGTCGTTGATGATCTCGGGGCCGGTAACGTACTCGCCATATTCGGCGTTGTTGGAGATCGAGTAGTTCATGTTGGCGATACCGCCTTCATACATCAAATCGACGATCAGCTTGAGTTCGTGCAAGCACTCGAAATAAGCCATTTCCGGCGCATAGCCTGCTTCGGTGAGGGTTTCGAAGCCCGCCTTCACCAGTTCTACCGTGCCGCCACATAGCACCGCCTGTTCGCCAAAGAGATCCGTCTCGGTCTCGTCCTTGAAGGTGGTTTCGATGATACCGGTACGTCCACCGCCGATGGCGGCCGCATAGGAAAGCGCGGTTTCCTTGGCCTGGCCGGAAGCATCCTGCTCGATGGCGATCAGATCGGGAATACCCCCACCGCGGGTGAACTCGGAGCGCACGGTGTGGCCTGGCGCCTTCGGCGCGATCATGATCACATCGAGATCTTCCCGGGGCACGATCTGGTTGTAGTGAATATTGAAGCCGTGAGCGAACGCCAGGGTCGCGCCTTGCTTGAGATTGGGCTCGATATCGCGCTCATAGATGGCTTTCTGGTTCTCGTCCGGCGCCAGCACCATGACCACATCCGCTTCTTTGCTGGCCTCTGCCACAGATGCGACCTTCAGACCCGCTGCCTCGGCCTTAGCGGCGGAGGAAGATCCAGAACGCAGCGCCACGGTCACGTCCACCCCAGATTCCTTGAGATTATTGGCGTGAGCATGGCCTTGAGAGCCGTATCCAACAATGGCGACTTTTTTGGCCTGAATCAGAGAAAGGTCACAGTCTTTGTCGTAATAAACGTGCATGAAGAACTCCGAGATAAGAATGAATGAAATCATGTCGGCCGCTCAGGGCCAGTTGGCATCGAACCATGCTGTCGATCAGCCACTATGGCAGCCAAGATACGACAGGCAAGGCATTGCGTAAAACGCTATATTTGCAACGTAGCAATTCACAGGATGAAACACCCATCGTGGATCTTCGACTTTTAAAACATTTTCTGGTGCTGGCGGAAACATGCCACTTCGGCCGTGCGAGCGACAGTTGCCACGTCAGCCCTTCGACGCTAAGCCGTTCGATTCAGCAGTTGGAAAGTAGTTTGGGCGTCATGCTTTTTGCAAGAGACAATCGCAGCGTTCATTTAACAAGAGAAGGTCTTCTCTTCCAGCAATACGCGCGAGATGCCTTGGAGCAATGGGATCTGATTCGGCACACCATGATGAGCGAGTCCGGTGAGCTATCCGGAGAAATAAGCATCTATTGCTCAGTTACTGCCAGCTATAGCTTTCTTTACGAATTGCTCAGCGAATTCCGTCTGCGTTATCCACGCATTGAACTCAAACTGCATACCGGCGATCCCGCGGAAGCCATTCATCGAGTGCTTGGAGGGGGCGAGGATATGGCGATCACGGCACGTCCTGAAACACTACCTCGCCAGCTTGCCTTCAAGCCCATTGCCACATCGCCGCTGGTTTTCATTGCTCCCGAAGATCCAGCAGACTGGATGCCGGAGGATCTCTCTTCGCCGCAAAAGAACGAATGGGCGCGGGTACCAATGATTCTCTCCGAAACCGGGCTGGCCCGGGAGCGAACCGATGCCTGGTTTGCCGCACTCGGCATAAAACCCCACATCTACGCCCAAGTCGGTGGAAACGAAGCCATCGTCAGCATGGTGGGGCTGGGATTCGGCATCGGCGTGGTGCCCAAGATCGTGTTCGACAACAGTCCATTGGCCAATCGGGTACGCCTGCTCGATATACAGCCTGCCCTGACACCTTACGATGTCGGCTTATGCGTTACAGAAAAGAAACTCAAGAACCCCCTGATCCATGCGCTATGGGATCAGGTGCGCTAGTCAAACGACAGAATGAGCAAAAACCCGACAAGAAAAAGCCGCCCCGAGGGGCGGCTTGGTCATTGCCAGTAAACGCTCACAGGCTGAGCATCTTGTCGCCGCGGGCAATGCCCGACACACCGGTACGGGCTACTTCAAGAATGCCGATCGGCGCCATGGCCTGGACGAAAGCGTCCAGTTTGCCGGCGTCGCCGGCGATCTGAACAGTATAGACACCCGGCGCAACATCAACCACTTGCGCCCGGAAGATATCCGCCGTGCGCTTGACCTCATCGCGCTGCGCGCCCAAGGCCTTGACCTTGACCAGCATCAGCTCCCGCTCGATATGGTTGCCTTCGGTCAGATCCACCAGCTTGACCACATCGATGAGCTTGTTGAGCTGCTTGGTGATCTGCTCGACGATCCGGTCGTCCCCTACCGTGGTCACGGTCAGGCGAGACAGAGTTTCATCTTCTGTCGGCGCCACGTTGAGCGACTCGATGTTGAAGTTGCGCTGGGAGAAAAGCCCCACGACTCGAGAAAGCGCGCCGGGCTCGTTTTCCAGCAGGATCGAAATGATATGACGCATCAGGTCCGCTCCGTCTTCGAAAGCAGCATGTCACGCATGGAACCAAGAGGCACATGCATCGGATAGACGTGTTCCCGCGGGTCGACATAGATGTCCAGGAAAACAAGCTCGTTCTTGTCCGCAAAGGCCCGCTCCAGCGCCGGCTCGAGTTCTTCCGGACTTTCCACCCGGAGGGCGGTGAAACCATAAGCCTCGATCAGCTTCTGGAAATCCGGCAGTGACTCCATGTAGGAGTGGGCGTGGCGGGACTTGTAATTCAAATCCTGCCACTGACGCACCATGCCCAATGAGCCGTTGTTGAGATTGACGATCTTGACACCGATGCCGTACTGCTTACAGGTCGACAGCTCCTGCATCATCATTTGAAAACTACCTTCACCGGTGACGCAGACCACATCATCCTTGGGATAGCTTTGCTTGATCCCCATGGCGGCAGGAAAGCCGAACCCCATGGTGCCAAGCCCGCCGGAGGTGATGAAACGGTTGGGCTTGTCGAACTTGTAATACTGCCCGGCAAACATCTGGTGCTGACCGACATCCGTAGTAACGTAAGCCTCGCCTCGAGTGAAGCGGCAGATCTCTTCTATTACCTGCTCGGGCTTGAGTGGCTCACCGGGCTCTGCCGGCTCGTATAGCTTGCCTTTACGCTCTTCGCGCCAGCCGTCGATCTTCTGCCACCATTCGATCAGCGCTTCTGGGTTGCTTGGTTCGCGATCCTGCACGAGGCTGATCATCTCATTGATGACGCTGGCGGCAGGGCCCACGATCGGCACATCGGCGCGCACGGTCTTGGAAATCGAACTGGGATCAATGTCCACGTGCACGATCTTGGCAGTCGGGCAGAACTTCGACGTACTGTTGGTCACCCGGTCATCGAAGCGCGCGCCGATAGCGATGATCAGATCCGCATGGTGCATGGCCATGTTGGATTCATAGGAGCCATGCATCCCCAGCCAGCCCAAGGACTGGCGATCGCTTTGCGGGTATGCGCCAATCCCCATCAAAGTAGTCGTGATTGGATAGCCCAGACGACGCACCAGATCCGTCAGCGGCTCGCAGGCCCGCCCCGTCACAATGCCGCCGCCGGTATAGAACACCGGCCGCCGCGCCTTGAGCATCAGCTCCACAGCCTTCTTGATCTGGCCCGAGTGACCACGAGTGACCGGGCTGTAGGAGCGAAGCTTGATCTTGTTCGGATAGACGTACTCGTAGCGTTCGGTCGGCGCGGTCATGTCCTTTGGAATGTCCACGACTACCGGCCCGGGACGACCCGACGCCGCCAGATAGTAGGCCTTCTTGAGCACCATCGGAATCTCGGCGGGATGACGAATCGAGAAGCTGTGCTTCACGATCGGCCGAGTCACGCCAATGATGTCGGTTTCCTGGAAAGCATCCTCTCCGATCAGGTGACTCGCTACCTGACCGCACAGCACCACCATTGGTATCGAGTCCATATAGGCGGTAGCAATACCCGTCACGGCATTGGTTGCGCCGGGCCCGGAGGTTACCAGTACCGTGCCGGGCTTGCCGGAGGCCCGCGCATAGCCATCGGCAGCGTGGGTCGCAGCTTGTTCGTGACGAACGAGAATGTGTTTGACGTCATCCTGACGGAACAGCGCATCATAAATGTGAAGCGCGGCTCCTCCGGGATAACCATAAATATATTCGACGCCCTCATCTTTGAGGAAGCGGGCAATCATATCGGCGCCGGAAAGCAATTCCACAGTTGTTTCTCCCCTGGAGGTCTCGAGTGCCATTTCGCCCTCGGAATGAATGACGAAAATCGAGTGCGGCAATACGCCGCTGCCGGCGGTGCCGGCACCTGATGCCAAACCCTGGCGTTTTACGGCCCCGATAGGGCCTGAACTTCATATCGCGACGGATCGCCGCGGCGGGGTTGGGCCAGGCTGGACGGTTGATCCATGCCTGGAAATCCTTGCAAGGCGGGTAGAGGTCTCACACCTACCCTTCACGCAGCGCTCGAGGATCGCCCGAAATTGCTACGCCTACAATCAGGAACCGTCAAGATTCCATTAGCGGCTCAAAACTGTCAACCGGCTAGCCATGCTGCGACGCAAAAATTGTGCTTGATTGCATCGATATAACGCTTTCAAACAAAAAAGCCCACCAAGTGGGCGGGCTGAATCACAGGGGCAATATCGTCCGAGGTTATTTATTGAAGACTAGATGGCCCTCTTCAGTGCTCACGTGGATAGTATCACCGGGAGCAAAACGACCGGCCAGCAGATCCTGGGCTAGCGGGTTTTCGATGCGGCTCTGGATGGCCCGCTTGAGCGGCCGCGCACCGAACACCGGATCGAATCCCACCACCGCCAGTTGCGCCATGGCCTCATCGCTGACCTCGAGCATGAGACCGTGCTCCGCCAACCGATTGCGCAGCCGGTCGAGCTGGATACTGGCAATGGCCTGGATCTGCTCTTGGCCCAAGGCGTGAAAGACCACCACTTCATCGATACGGTTGATCAGCTCAGGGCGGAAATGATTGCCCACCACATCCATGACGGCGCCACGCATTACCTCGTAATCCGCATCGTCGCCGCCCATGCGCTGGATGATGTCCGAGCCCATGTTGGAAGTCATCACGATCACCGTATTGCGGAAATCCACTGTTCGGCCCTGACCATCCGTAAGCCGGCCATCTTCCAGCACCTGCAGCAGGATGTTGAAGACATCCGGATGCGCCTTCTCCACTTCATCCAGCAGCAGCACGGAATAAGGCTTGCGGCGCACCGCTTCGGTCAGATAGCCGCCCTCTTCGTAACCTACATAACCCGGCGGCGCACCAATCAGCCGCGCCACGGAGTGCTTCTCCATGAACTCGGACATATCGATACGCACCATCGCCTCTTCGGTGTCGAAGAGGAAATTGGCCAAGGACTTACACAATTCGGTCTTGCCCACCCCGGTCGGGCCGAGGAACAGGAATGAACCGTTGGGCCGGTTGGGATCCGCAAGCCCGGCCCGAGAACGGCGCACCGCATTGGCCACCGCATTGACCGCCTCGTCCTGGCCGATCACCCGCTCGTGAAGCGCGTCTTCCATGCGCAGCAGCTTGTCCCGCTCGCCTTCGAGCATCTTGGACACGGGAATGCCCGTCCAACGTGACACCACCTCGGCGATCTCCTCCTCGGTGACGTTGGAGCGCAGCAGCTTGTGCTTGGTTACATCCGCGCTTTCACCTTCACCGGATTCGGCAATCTTCTTCTCGAGGTCGGGGATCACGCCGTACTGCAATTCGGACATGCGACCCAAGTCGCTCTGGCGCCGGGCCGCCTCGAGATCAAGCCGAGCCTGTTCGAGATCCGCCTTGAACTGGGCCGCTCCCTGGATACTGGCCTTCTCGGATTTCCACACCTCCTCAAGATCCGCATACTCGCGCTCGAGATCGCCGATGTGCGTTTCAAGATCCTCCAGGCGACGGCGTGAGGCCTCGTCAGTCTCCTTCTTCAGCGCCTCCCGCTCCATCTTGAGCTGAATGAGCCGGCGGTCGAGACGGTCCATCTCCTCGGGCTTGGAATCAAGCTCCATGCGAATGCGCGAGGCGGCCTCGTCGATCAGGTCGATGGCCTTGTCCGGCAGCTGACGATCCGTGATATAGCGGGTCGACAGCTTGGCCGCGGCAATGATCGCGGAATCCGTGATATCGACGCCGTGATGCACCTCGTAGCGCTCCTTGAGCCCGCGCAGGATGGCGACGGTATCCTCCTCGCTTGGCTCGTCAACCAGCACCCGCTGGAAGCGCCGCTCGAGGGCCGCATCCTTTTCGATGTACTTGCGGTATTCATCAAGGGTCGTTGCCCCCACACAGTGCAGCTCGCCCCGGGCCAGGGCGGGCTTCAACATGTTGCCCGCATCCATGGAGCCTTCCGCCTTGCCGGCGCCGACCATGGTGTGTATTTCATCGATGAACAGGATCACCCGACCCTCTTCCTGGGCCAGCTCCTTGAGCACCGCCTTCAAGCGCTCCTCGAATTCACCGCGGAACTTCGCCCCGGCCAGCAGCGCGCCCATGTCCAAGGACAGTACCAGTTTGTCCTTGAGTCCTTCCGGCACCTCGCCATTGATAATGCGCTGGGCCAAGCCTTCGGCGATGGCGGTCTTGCCCACGCCAGGCTCACCAATCAATACCGGATTGTTCTTGGTGCGCCGCTGCAGCACCTGAATCGTTCGGCGGATTTCATCATCACGCCCGATCACCGGATCGAGCTTGCCTTCCGCGGCACGAGCGGTGAGATCCAAGGTGTATTTTTCCAGCGCCTCGCGGTTCTCCTCGGCGTTGGCATCGTCGACCTTGGCGCCACCACGCAAACTGTCGATGGCGCTCACCACCGCCTTCTTGGTCAAACCGGCCTGGGTCAGCACCCGAGTGATGGCGTGATTCATCTCCAGCGCCGCGAGTACTACCAGTTCGCTAGCGATGTATTGGTCACCACGCTTTTGCGCTTCGCGGTCGGCCAGATTGAATAGCCGGGCCAAATCCTGGCTCATGTTGACGTTGCCATCGAACTGCCCCACCACGGGCAGGTTATCCAGGTATTCGCTCAGGCCACTGCGCAACTTGGCTATGTCGCCGCCGCTTTTCTGTATCAGGCCCTTGATGCCGCTATCCTGGGCATCGAGCAGCGCGGCCACTAGATGCCCCGGATCGAGTTGATTGTGCCCCTGGCCCACGGCTAGAGACTGGGCTTCTGCCAAGGCACTCTGCAACTTGCTGGTCATTCGTTCGATTCGCATCGAATTCCTCCATTAGGGGTAGAGCGCGGTTGGACGCGCCCTGCAACCTTTATTCACGTTGACTTGTAGATGGAGGTATGTTGGGAGGGTTTCAAGTCGGTAGGCGGCAAAAGCAGTCGTTCAATTGACCCTAATCAATTGGAAGAAACATCAAACGCAGAAGCAACTCCTACTTCAGGCAAATCATTCGTCTACTTCAACCAGATCATGCTGGCCATGCGTCCGGTGATCCCATCATCACGACGATGGGAGTAGAAACGCGGCTCACAGGCAGTACAAAAATGACCGCCGCTGATATGTGAAACACCCAGGCGCTCCAACCGCAGCCGCGCCAGCCGATAAAGATCGCCCATATAATGACCGAGCCGATAGGGGCTTGGCTCAAAAGCGCTGGCGGCCTCAGGCTGAATCGAAACAAAGGCGTCGAAGACCTCCTTGCCCACTTCGAACTGCGCATTGGAGATGGCGGGTCCGAGCCAGACCAATAGATCCTCCGGGGCGCGTCCCAATGCCGCCACGCTGGCTTCAAGCACGCCATTGGCAAGACTGCGCCAACCTGCATGGGCGAGCCCAACCCGGCTACCCTGGCGATCGCATAAAAATACCGGCAGGCAGTCCGCGGTAAGGATCACGCAGGCATAATCTTTGTTGAAAGCCACCGCGGCATCGCCCCGGGGCGGTTTAGCGCCGTACTCCTGCCGATAGTCCTGCAGGACATCAATGCCATGCACCTGGTCGAGCCACAGAATCGGCCGTTCATCTTCGATCTGCTCCGCCAGCAGACCACGACAGTGGGCCACCGTTGCTGGATCGTCTCCCACATGCAGCGCCGGATTAAAGGCTGAATAAGCGCCTTGGCTCGGACCGGTTTCGCGAGTGGTGATAAAGGCGCCGACAGTGCTTGGCGCCGGCCAGTCCGGCAGCAGTAGGGTCGGTTGCTCGCTCATCTCATCTCCTCGCTGTCGGTTCGCAAATAGTCCAGCAGCATCAACAGGTCATCCGGCAGCTGTGCACGAAACGCCATCGACTTGCCGTTGCGCGGATGAATAAAAGCCAATTTGCGGGCGTGCAACGCCTGACGGGGAAACTCTCTTAAAATCTCCTTGAGAGTGTCGGAGGCGCCTGCGGGCAGCTTGAAACGGCCACTGTAAAGCGCGTCTCCAATCAGGGGAAAGCGCTTGTGGGCCATATGCACTCGAATCTGGTGGGTACGACCGGTTTCCAGTTTGCAGCGCACATGAGTGTGACCGCGAAAACGCTCCGCCACCCGGTAATGAGTGACCGCTGGCTTGCCCGAAGCGGTGACCGCCTGGCGTTTGCGATCCTTGGGATGGCGGCCGATCGGCGCATCCACCGTACCCCCAGCGGTCATCACGCCGATGACCACTGCATCGTATTCCCTTGAAACGCTGCGGGCTTGAAGCTGCTCGACCAAGGAGGTCTGTGCCGGCAAGGTCTTGGCGACGACCATCAGGCCACTGGTGTCCTTATCCAGGCGATGCACGATGCCCGCTCGAGGAATCGCCGCCAAGGCGGGGCAATGATGCAGCACCGCATTGAGCAGGGTGCCGTCCGGATTGCCTGCCGCCGGATGCACCACCAGCCCGGGGGGCTTATTGACGACCAGCACATCCTCGTCCTCGAACACGATATCCAGCGCAATGGCCTGTGCCACCCAGCGCGTCTCTTCCTCGAGCACTGCCTGAAGAGACAATTGCTCGCCCCCATAGACCTTGTCCTTGGGTTTGGCTTGCGCGCCGTCCAGGACCAGATCCCCCTGCTTGATCCAGCTCTTGAGGCGTTCACGGGAAAAATCGGGGAAAAGCTCTGCAGCAGCCTGGTCGAGCCGCATGCCTACCATGGTCTCGGGAATACGTTCATCGCGTTGGATGGTCTCTGGCATAGCGTTGTTGTGGCCTGTGACGTTTCGCCCGTGCAGGGCTTTGCTTTATAGTGAGCCGGACTCGGCCTTTTACAGGCCATAGCCTATCATGGCCAATCCAGATTGCCCGAAATGAGGATGACGATGCGCGCTACCCCCCTGGCCGCCCTACTACTGGCTGCCGCCCTGCTGACTGGCTGTGCCAGCAACGAGGCCGCTCCGGATCTGCAGGAGCAGGATCTCTACCAGAAAGCCCAGACATCACTGGATGCAGGACGTTACAGCAGTGCCGTAACTCAGCTCGAAGCCCTTGATACGCGCTTTCCCTTCGGCAGCTACGCAGAACAAGCCCAGCTCGAGCTGATCTACGCCTACTACAAGGTAGATAACTGGGAAGCCGCTCGTGCCGCCGCCAGTCGTTTCATTCGTCTGCACCCGGATCACCCCCAGGTCGACTACGCCTACTACCTGCGCGGCCTGGCCGCCTATCAGGCGGGACGCTTCAGCCTCGAAAGCCTGGGCATGATCGACATTTCCAAGCGCGATCTCGGCGCATCCCGAGATGCCTATGTGGATTTTGGCGAACTGGTGCGGCGTTATCCGGATAGCGCCTACGCCCCGGATGCGCGGCAACGCATCATCTATCTGCGGAACGTGATCGCACGCAACGAACTTCAGGTGGCCGACTTCTATCTGCGCAAGGGCGCTTACGTTGCCGCCATTGAACGCGGTCGCTGGGTCATCGAGCACTATCCGCAATCCACCGCTACCCGGGATGCTCTGGCAGTCATGGTGGAAGGTTATCTGGGCATGGACATGCGCGACCGTGCCCGGGAAGTACTGGCGACCCTGATCGAGAACGATCCAGACAACGAGCGGCTGGATGGGCGCACCTTCGAACCGGTGCATGTGAACGCCAAACCGCTCAGTCTGGCTGGCTAATGCCCTGTCAGCGTCTTTAGTAATGCCTTGAACCAAGAAACCCTGCCGATTGGCAGGGTTTCTTGGTTGAGCAGCAATCCAGAGGGTTCTTCACTCACCCGGCTGCCAGCCACTGACGACGGGATAGCGCCGATCCCTGCCGAAGCCCCGGGATGTCACCCGCACGCCGAGAGGCGCCTGACGGCGCTTGTACTCACTGCGATCGACCAGCTTCACCACCCGATAGACATCCTCCTCGGCAAACCCTGCCTCGATGATCGTCTCAGCGCTCATGTCGCCCTCAATGTAATGCTCTAGAATTGCATCGAGCACGTCGTAACCTGGCAGGGAATCACTGTCCTGCTGATCCGGAGCCAGTTCCGCGGAAGGCGGGCGTGTAATGACCCGTTCAGGGATCACCAGCCCTTGGGTATTGCGCCATTTAGCCAGACGATAGACCCAAGTCTTGTAGACATCCTTCAAGGCATTGTAGCCACCCACCATATCGCCATAGAGCGTGGCATACCCTACCGCCATCTCGCTCTTGTTACCGGTGGTCAGTACCATCAGGCCCTTCTTGTTGGAAATGGCCATGAGCAGCACACCGCGACAGCGTGACTGCAGATTTTCCTCAGTGGTATCCCGTTCACTTCCTTTGAAACTCTCCGCCAGGGTCTCGGTAAAGGCCTCGACCATGGGGGCAATTGGCATCACGTCATATTGCACACCAAGCAATCGCGCCTGTTCCGCCGCGTCATCCCGGGATATATCCGCGGTGTAGTGGTACGGCATCATCACCGCCTGCACCCGCTCTGGCCCCAAGGCATCCACGGCAAT
The DNA here is from genome assembly GCF_947500835.1 of uncultured Halomonas sp. Taxonomy (GTDB): domain Bacteria; phylum Pseudomonadota; class Gammaproteobacteria; order Pseudomonadales; family Halomonadaceae; genus Modicisalibacter. The sequence continues at coordinate 85,217 of NZ_CANMTQ010000015.1, read as the reverse complement.
GGCCAAAGACAAGGCAGAATCGATCCCTCCGGAAAGTCCGAGCACCACGCCTTGAAAACCGCTTTTATTGACGTAGTCACGCAGCCCTGTGACCAGAGCGCAGTAGAGATTGTCTTCATCGTCACCCAAGGGTTCGCACTCGCCGGTCTCAGGCTCCCAGCGTTCGCCATTTTTGACGAAACGTACCGGCATCAAGCCCACTTGCCAATGCGGGGCGCGCACCCGCAGCTCGCCCTTTGCATCGACAACCAGGGAACCACCATCGAACACCAGATCGTCTTGCCCGCCGATCTGGTTGACGTATACCAAGGGGCGCTGGACGGTTTTGGCCCAGTCGGCAAACAGCTCAAGGCGCTCCGCAGGCTTGTTCTGATGAAAAGGCGAGGCGTTCAGGGTCACCAGAATATCCGCGCCGGCGTCGCAGGCCTTGCGTACCGGCTTGCCTTCCCAGAGATCTTCGCAAATCAGAATGCCCAGACGGGCTCCTCGATGCTCGATCACTAGCGGCTGGCGGCCTGGCTTGAAATAACGATGCTCGTCGAAGACCAGATAATTGGGTAACGCCTGCTTGGCATATTCGCCAATCCATTCGCCGTTATAGAGCACACCGGCCAGATTGAAATATCCCTTCTTGCGACGGCCGGGATAACCGACGATCACCATGACATCTCGCGCCATCTTCTTGGCCATGCGACGACGTGCCGCATCCAGACGATTCTCCATGGCGTCGCGCAATAGCAGGTCTTCAGGCGGATAGCCGGTAAGAAACAGCTCTGGGAGCACCACCACATCGGCCTTGTGTTCGATACAAGCCTCGCGCACCGTCTCGATGGCAAGCTCAGCGTTGCCAGGGATATCACCCACCAGAGGATCCAGTTGGGCCATGACCAGCGTCAGGTCTTGCATGGCGATTCACTTCCTTGAATTGGCTGAAACGGATAGGGGCTTTACACTAACACCCTTGTACACATTGTCCCGCAAGGTCTGCGCTGAGGCAAAGCGCCTACCGGCCACCGAGGGAGTCAGAGGATGAACCTTTTGATCATACGCCTGATCATTTTTGCCGTGCTGTTCTGGGCAGGCCTCAAGCTGTATCGCATGTACCGGGAATGGCAGTTGGAGCGTAATCCCGACCAGCCCAAGCGCATCGATGATGGCCAGATGGTGCGCTGCGATTATTGTCGGGTGCATCTACCCGAAAACGATGCGGTGCATCAAGGGACTCATTGGTTTTGTAGCCCCGAGCATCGTGACAAGTATCTGGAACAGAAATCATCCCAGGAGTAATCTTTTCGCCCGCCTGCTCTCACGTTTTCTTTAGCGAATCCGATATTGTTAGAAAGCCATTCTAATAATCAAAATTTGAAGACGGATATCGCTTGTATGAATTTGCAAACGCAAAAGGGTTTTACGCTGATCGAGCTGATGGTGGTTGTCGCGATAATAGCCATCCTGGCCACTTGGGCGGTGCCCAGTTTTTCCAATCTAATGGCCAAGAATGCGCTGGATCGGCAGGCCGATCGGCTTTGGCAGGCTATAACCGCCGCTCGCACCGAAGCGGCAGGACGTAGGACTACCGTTAGTTTATGTCCGAATGCTGGCAGCAATGTTTGTGGCAACGATTGGTCAGGCGCCCTGATGCTCTTCGAAAATGACGACATGGATCAGACTCGTCAGGCAAGCGAGACTATCATTCGTCACTTCGGTGCCAATATTAGCGACGTCGTCGTCAGCTCCAACAAAACGACGGGGGCTATCATCAGCTATCAGCCCGATGCTTTCACCAGCGCTTTGAGCACTATAACCCTCTGCCACCCGAATCTAGATTCGAATATCGCGCGTGAAATCATCATCCATCATGGCCGTGTACGTCGTTCCGACAAGGTCTTGGAAGACGACGCCTGTCAGCCCCAACAACCCTGAGTCGTTGGCGTGCGCTGACCATCCTGAGTCAACGCAAGCGTACCGCAGCTGTCATCTGCCTGAGGACCGCCGGCTACTGGTACGGCCTTGATGACAAATCCATTGCCACTGTCGGTGACATCGATTCGAAACTGATAACGACTGGCGTCGTCAGGCACACCTTCTGGGGATGACGATAGATTCAATGCAGAAGGCGTCTGATCAGCGCCGACCGTACCGTAACTATATGTCTGGCTATAGCGTCGCTCTAACCGCTGGGCCATTTCGTTCATCAGAGCCTGAGCTTGAGTACGATGGGTCCGGTCCACGTAGCGCTGATAAGACGGCACCGCAATGGATGCCAATATTCCAATGATCGCCACCACGATCATCACCTCGATCAGCGTAAAACCCTTTTGCCTTGCCATGTCAGTTCTCCAATTCCCGCCAGGCCACACGCCCCAGACTGAACGGATTCAGGGGCGTACCCTTGAAAGTTTGTAGTTCGGCCTTGGTGTTGACCGTCAATTTGTTTTCACTGTTTTCGTCAAGATGCGTATCGATGACCGGACCGAACACTGCACCCTCAGTACGAATACCTACCGGCGTCTTGCCATTGACCTTGTCTTGATCATCAAGGCTATCGTCCTTGTTGATATCCAATACGGGGTTGGTCAACGCGTTTCCATCAAACGCCGAGAGCTCATAGAAGAAACCACCATCTTCGGCGCCACATACACCTTGTCCAGGTATCAAGGTGGTTATAACAATATGATCGCCATAAAGCAGAGGATTGCTAACTACCCGCTCGCTGTCTGGAAAGTCCATATACCAGCCATTGGTATTGCTACTACTGCTGTCTTTATCGAAGTAGCGCAGCTCTACCCCGGCCTCTATATTGGGTTGTGTCAACAGCGTGCGCTTTGACAGATCATTTCGCTCCAATGATCGCGTTTTGTTGTCACGTATCGCGTAGAACGTACCAAGTTTTCCGCGTGACTCAATCTCACCCACTCCCAACTCAGGTCGACTACCGGTACCAAAGAACAGCATCGGCCCGCCATCGGGATGCCGACCCACTTCAATGGCGGTCGTGATGGCCTGGCGGATGTCGTTTCGCTCGGCGGAGAAAAGCAGCTCGCTGGTATTTTGCGTGAGATCGAAACGCCATAGATTGCCCTGCAAGTCGCCGGCGTAAGCAGTATCGACTCGGCCGTTTCCATCGAGATCCACCAACGACGCTGTTGATAGACCGTTCTTCTTGCTTTCATCCGGCACCACCAAGCGTGTTACATCCCCCGCAGCGATCTTGCCATCAGCAGCACCATTCAATTCGACGATATACAGCGCGGCCTTACCGGACGGGCTAAAGTAGCCGTTGCCAAACACCGCTGCGAATCGATCCCCTGTGTCACCTTGTTTATTCTCGAGCTGTATCAGGCTCGGGTTACCGTAAATATGACCCAGATGCTGTTGAGCCATTTCTTTCCCAAAAAGCGCCTGCTCGATGGAGGAACCGTATTCAAACAAGGCGATCTCATCCGCATTGGCTTCGCTGAATGAACCAGGGTTAGTAACATCTAAGGCAAATACGCCACGCCCGCCGGCACCTAGGCCGCTTATCAACACGCTACGCCAATTGCCGTTGATGCGGGCGTCCAGCACCGTAGGATTGCCATCCACATAATAGCGATGCTCATAATCTGATTCGGCTAATTCGGGAATGGAATCAAGCAGTATTCCAGGTATATAAGCCAGTTTTTCCTTACCACCGTCTTCCCCGATTCGGGCACTGAAACCATGTAACATACCGTCATTAGCCCCGGCGTAAACCATAGGAATTCGACCTTGTTGAGAAGCCTGGAATTCAATATAGGAAGTATCGTCTGGCCCTGAGGGTACGTAATAGCTGTTAGGTTTACCTACGACGAAAGGACGTGAGCCGATCATGTCGCCCAAGGGAGCGTTGCGAAGATGTGTGACAATCTCCTCGCTTAATCCGCTGCGATTATCGGTAAGCGGAATACCTGCTCCACTTGCTGGATCGGTAGTAATCATGATTCGGGAAGTGGATTTTAACTGCTCTTTGGCATTCCATAGCTGTAAACCAATACCCGCTGCATTCGTTTCATAAGCAACAAGATTGCCAGACCATCCATCCTGATTATCGTATTGAGTCTGAAATACACGACCATCGACGCTAGCACTGTAACCCAGCCCTGCGCCACTGCGCTTGCCGCTGTTCTGAACTGCGTCGAAGACACTACGTAGAGCATCGACTAGTTTGTCGACACGGTTGACTTCGAAATAGGCGGCTGGAGAATCATCTTTAGAAGTATTGCCATACTTGGCCGCATAGTAGAGAGGTGGCTTGAGGGTTGACGCGCTTCCTCCAGGAGATACACGATAACGTTGAATAGAAGGCCCATCTCCTTGTACGCAACCGTTGCAAAGAGAGCCGCTGTAATTGCTGATGCCGGAGTGAGCAATGAAGCCACTGCTGTAGTTGGACGTAGTCTTGCTGCCCTCCTCTGGATCTTCGAAGCGAGCATCAGTACCGCTAAGTATATAGCCGACTCCAAGCTTTGCATTTGAAGACTGACTAATCACGTTTGTCGTGATGGTCAGTTCCTCTCCTTCCAGTTCATATTCAAATTGCATTTCGAGATCTGAGTCATAATCGCCACCGAACTCGGAGTCCTCCCAGGTAATCTCGAAAACACCTTTATTCTCGCCAATACTTTTAGGTCGAAAATCCACTATTGCACAGCGTCCATCGTTGCCGGTATTTTCACAGGCCGGCACGATCTTGACACTACCCAAATCGACAACTGGCGTATTGGCACTTAGCCGCACGGCATAGGTGCTGACGTTGCTTCCCTTTATGGGGTCTTCTTCACTCTTTACGATTGGGTTTTCAAAGGCGTAGCGCGTAAGTCCAGCCACATTGTAGCTGCCTTTCAAGCCTGGCGCGCCGGGACAGATACCCAAAGTCTCATGAAATTCATCGCTGTTGATGGTCTTGGCAGTACACAGTCGGTTTTCGTTATCGTCTGTTTCACCCACAAGATATTTGCCATTAATTCCTTCGCTTTTGGCTACCTTGTTTGTCCAACTCTCAATATCATCATCCAGATCATTACTATCAAAAGATGCTTCGCTAGCATTGATCAGGATCATCGACTGTGCCGCACACCAGGCTTCACCTGTATTGTTTTCCCATGCAGGTGACGTCAAGCCTTTTACAAAGCTGCCTTCAACTTCATCATTTTCGTTTTTTCTAACATCATACTCCTCGTTTGCTTCTTCCTCTCCTGCCAAATAGCGCAAGGCCTCTTCGGTCATCTCAGCCAAGGGATTACCCCAGTTCGAACATTCGCCATCATCTAGATCCGATAGCCTCTTGCCCCACCGACAATTGTCTTTGTTGTTGTAAGTGCCATCACTATAGCTATAGCGTGATATGCGAAAAGCATCGATATTACTGACGATACCTTTTATATCGGATTTAAAAATACCGCTACCCGTATCAAACTCCTCACGAAACTTGCGGGTATTGGCACGCAACACACCGCCACTTAAATTCTTTTCATAAGAGCCGGACAACAAACCGAAATCAACGTCGTTGGCATACTCGTGTAGCAGACCTATAGGCTTTGAATGGCTTGAGTCTGCATAGCGTGCGCATTCATCGGTATCCGCTGTCGTCTCTGTGCATACTTCGACTCTGACTCTGTATTCTTTCCCTTCATTCGTAAAAGGACGCTTAGCCTGCTCGCCCTGTTTGCGTCTGCTCTCATCGCGCCAGACACACTGCCAACGCTCATTGGCTGCCCAATTCGGCCACTCACCTATAGCAGTCCGTAGCAAGGGAGGATCATCAACGTCTTTAGACTCCCTAGTGCCCGTATAGCCAGTAGTGCTGCAAAAAGAGACTGAATTTTGACCATTGAATGGAGTGTTCTTGTTCAAAGTATTATTATCACTGACCACTCTTACGAAAGAATGCGCATCATAAGGAAGATAAGCACGCTCCAATAGCGTTGTCTTATCTTTATTATCGCGAAACCGCTTACCGCCATAGAGCACCTTGCGCAAAATATCTATGCGCGTCATCGAAACCCAATTAAGAAAATTTCCACTCCAATATTTGTTTCCACTACAGGTATAATCTTCTCCGGATGCGTTGGCTCGTTTGAATGCTCCCCCTTCGATAGAATCATCGTAGTCATAACAGGATTGGCTATCAAAGTAGCCGTAATAGTTGATAGAGCTTTTGTAAGTATCATCGATGATGCCATCCCCATCGATGTCACTCCAATCCGTGTAGGCTTTGAAAAATAACTGATGATCGTTGGACATTACGATCATGCTGCGTGGATCAACATTGGCTTGAGCACTGCGCGGTGTCTGATAAGGCACCCCGCCCCGATCACTGCTTATGTCGTCATCGTCAGCTATTGCAGAAGCGATCGTCATATCGATCAAATCAAACTTGGTGCTGATTGGCACAAGAAATAAAAGCAATACCAAAGAAAAAATACTGATTATGCGACTTGCACTTTGCAATTCTTTTTCGTTTTTTCTATTCGAATACATAACGAGCCTCAATCACCCGGGAAATCAAACCTTTAGGTCCAAATCCTTGGGCGTAAACACGAAAGAACTGATAACGTTTCTGACTGTTTTCTGCTTTCCCTATCACTAGACCTGGGGGCGGGGTGTAGCCTACGATTGCGCCTTCATCAACACAGACCAAGGCATAGCGTGGCTTTTGCGTTAACGTAAAACCGAATTGGGTATCCGAGAATGAATCAACGACAGTCGCGTTTTCTAGCGCATCTTGAATGTCGTCTTCGTTCAATGCCTTTGAGTTGCCAATGGTATAACGACCATCAACACCATCGCAGAAGTTGATACGATGGGTCGCGCTATGAAGTACATTGAATGCTTCACCAAGCGCTGCTTCCGCTCCTTGAAAAGCAATTTGACTCGCCTGATCATTCGAGGCCAGGCGTTGCTGTAGACGCACCGTATCGCTGCCAGCAAACGCGAGTAATGCCATGAGTGCGACCAGAATAAGGGTCACCATTAGCGCTACTCCGGATTGCCTCGAAGCGCCTACTTTTAGTCTTTGTTCCATTACAGCTCTCCCAGGCTATTGCGTAACGCTACAACGCGGGATACCTGAGTACGCATCTGTCGATCATTGAAGGTGCGCTCATCTCCTAGCCAGGTGAATGTCTGACTTACCGGCGCATCAAAGGTTGATGTTTCGGAGCGCAATAGCAAATGAACGCGGACAGCGCGAACAGAGGTCCAATCCGTTACTGAACTGGCTGCCTTGAAGCTATGACTGTCATCTAGGTAGTCGAAAGCCAACGCTTCAACACCGTTGAGCAATGGCACTCTGTCTCCATTGGTATCTGCCCGACGACAGAACAAAACCGGTTCATCATCTTTTACGCCTAGCTGCATGACGACAAACTGTTCAATATCGTTACCCAGATTCTCGTTATTGCAGCCTTTGATTTGCTGGCCTTCGAGCGCCGCAGGTCGCAGACGCAACCAGATGTTCCCGTCATCATCCCCACTGACCAACTGAGCTTCCTTGAAGGCTGGCATATCGGCACTGCTCGGGGTCGCAGGAAATTCTGTCTGGCGATTGACCCAATAATCGCTGTAACCCGCCAACAGCAGCTGCCGCGTGATCAACTGCATGGCATAGCGCTGACTATCGATGATTTCGCTGGATACAACGGTGGATTGATAGCTTTGTCGGCTGGAGAGGTAGTAGCTCGTGACCAATGCCACCAGAATCAGACCGATCGCGATGGAGATCATCAATTCAATGAGTCCCGCGCCGGCCTGCCGGGACATTGATCGCGGAGACACAATAAACGAAGGTTTCATAAATGGGTTTCCAGTACGACGCAACCGCCCGAGAGTGCGTCGCTACCGCAGCCAGGCAAGGGGTTGTCATCGGTCGGCGGTTGCTGTCGCCAGCGCAATGAAATCGTCACGCGATCGATATCATCTACGGTAGTGACCGCCACGCTGGCAAGGGCATTGGGAAGTGTTTTCGTGACGTCTGCCTGCCACTCCTGTGCGCTACGACAGATCTCGACCGTATCACCACTACAGGTTGCAGGCGGTGATGCAGCCAATACCGTCGCGAACTCTTTCGCCTGATCAGAGTCGGCTCGAATAAGCTCCAGCATGCCATTAGCCAATGAAATAGCCTCGACACGCCATCTTGTGTCCCGCGCATCCTGCAGGCTCGATAGCTGAAGCCCCGCTACGCCCAGTAAGGCAATGCTGATGAGCAACAAGGCTACCAAGGATTCGATCAGTGAAACCCCGACCTGACGCACAGGCTTTCCCCATATAAATTACAGTTCTGTATCATTGTGTAGTGATAATACACAGTTTTCGAGAATTCAAAGCACAAAAAAGTCGGGCAAAAGCCCGACTTTTCAACTGAAGAAAAACGCTTTTTGTCATCCGCTGGCGATTACTTTCTCCCTCAACTCTTTTGGCATCGAGAAGACAATAGTCTCTTCACGACCTTCAAGCTCTTTTGGCACCGCTGCACCCAGCTCGCGCAGGCGCTCGATCACGCCGTTGACCAGTACTTCCGGGGCGCTGGCGCCGGCGGTAATGCCAATGGTGTCGACATTGTCGAGCCAACGCTCATCAATCAAGCTGGCATCGTCGATCAACTTGGCATTGGAGCCCATGCGTTCCGCCAGTTCCCGCAGGCGATTGGAATTCGAACTGTTGACACTACCTACCACCAATACCAGATCGCTTTCTGCTGCCAGCTGACGCACCGCGTCCTGCCGGTTCTGGGTGGCGTAGCAGATATCGTCCTTACGGGGTCCATCGATGGCGGGAAATTTCTCCCGCAGCGCATCGATAACCCGGGCGGTATCGTCCATGGAAAGCGTCGTCTGGGTGACGAAAGAGAGCGTCTCGGGATTATTGACCTCGAGCGCGGCCACATCTGCTTCGTCTTCAACCAGGTAGATGGCGCCGCCATGAGAGCTGTCGTAGCGGCCCATGGTGCCCTCTACTTCGGGATGGCCAGCGTGACCAATGAGAATGCACTCCTGACCACGCTTGGCATAACGTAGCACTTCCATGTGCACCTTGGTCACCAGGGGGCAGGTGGCGTCGAACACCTTGAGCCCGCGACGCTCGGCTTCCTGCTGCACGGCTTTCGAGACCCCGTGAGCGGAGAAGATCACCGTGGCGTCGTCGGGCACTTCATCGAGCTCTTCGACGAAAATCGCTCCTCGCTCGCGCAATGTATCCACCACGAAACGGTTGTGAACGACCTCGTGGCGCACATAGATTGGAGCGCCAAGCACATCCAGTGCGCGATTGACGATTTCGATGGCGCGGTCAACGCCGGCGCAAAAGCCCCGGGGATTGGCCAGCTTGATCTGCATGATGAACCTCGCTTGATACGTCGGGTATCGTGGCGGTATCAGTAAAATGAAAATACTAGTGAGTCGTCGCGGGCCTAACTTCAATCACCTCAACCTCAAAGGTGAGGGTGCGCCCAGCAAGGGGATGATTGAAGTCCACGGCTACCTGCTTGTCGTCGATTTCAGCGATTACGCCGGGCACTTCTCCCCCTGCCGCATCGGCAAAGGACATCACCAATCCTTCTTCCAGCTCAGTTCCCTCGAAGCTCTCTCTTGGAATACGCTGCACATTTTGCGGATTGTGCTGGCCGAAAGCATGTTCCGGAGAAATGGTATAACTATCGCTGTCACCTACGGTAAGCCCCGCTAGTGGCGCCTCGAAACCCGGCGGCAGATTGCCATCGCCCATTTGAAACGTCGCCGGCTGCTTGTCCCGGGTGGAGTCGACCACGGTGCCATCCTCCAGCTTGAGGGTAAAATGCAGCGTCACCTCCATTCCCTCGCCAATGCGGTATTCGCTCATCTCGAATATCCTCTACAGAAGTCAGTGATGGCCTTTGTGTCTACGCTCACTACGCGCATCACGCAGCGCTTGAAGAATCAGGCCGATGGCCCCTAGCGTGATGGCCGTATCCGCAATATTGAAAGCGGGAAAGTAGGTGTTGTGCCAGTGAAAGGAGAGAAAATCCACCACGTAGCCATGCATGAGACGATCATAAAGATTACCCAGCGCTCCGCCAATTACCAATGACAGAGAGACTGCCGTCAGCGTCTCGTGAGCCTTGAGCCGCGCCAGCCAGACGGTCAGCCCGATCGCTGCACCAATGGCGATGAATGCGAAAAGCCAACGCTGCCAGCCACCATGAGTCGCCAGGAAACTGAAGGCGGCACCGGTATTGTGCAACAGCGTGAGATTGAATATCGGCAGCACTTCCACGGGCTGAGCATAGTAGAGCATGCTCGTGGCCAGAGCTTTCGTCCCGAGATCCAGCGCCACCACCAGCACCGACAGCCACAGCCAGCGTAACGGTCGAGTCATTGGCGTGTCAGTGGCTGCGACTCTCTCGCCGTTCTCGGCGCTGTCTTTCCGTGGATTCTTCGTTCCCACGCCCTCTGTCTCAGCCTTAGGCATAGTGACGCTCTTCTCCCGGCCCACCCGGCAGGTTGCTGATGCAGCGTCCGCAAAGATCGGAATGTTCGGTGTGCTGCCCGACATCAGGACGATGGTGCCAGCAGCGCTCGCATTTGGCGTGAGGGCTTGCGATAACCGCCACCTTGAGTGCTTCGAGCTCGGTGGCTTCGGCACTTTCCATGCCGGCAGCATCAAGAGACGCCAGATGCACCTCGCTGGTCATCAGCACGAAACGCAGCTCGTCGCCCAGGCGGCCCAATGTCTCGCGCAATGCATCGCTCACGTAGAGCGTTACCTCGGCAGCCAGGCCACTCTTGATCACCTTGGCGTTGCGAGCGTCCTCGAGACACTTGTTGACCGCCTGCTTGACCTCCAGCACCTGCTCCCAGAACGCTCGGTCAAACAGAGCGCCGTCATCCAGGGTCTGCAGTTCGTCGTAGAAGGTTTCCAGCAGCACGCTGTCCTTGCGCTCGCCGGGGATATGCTCGTAGATCTCCTCCGCAGTAAACGACAGAATCGGCGCCACCCAGCGCGCCAGCGCTTCGACCACCCGGTACAGCGCCGTCTGACAGCTGCGCCGGGCCAATGAATCCGCCTGGGTGGTGTACTGACGATCCTTGATGATGTCCAGGTAGAAGCCACCCAGCTCCCGGGCACAGAAGGTGTGCACCTGCTGATAGACATCCAGGAAACGATACTCGGCGTAGGCCGTCTCGATACGAGCCTGCAACTGAGCGGCACGGTCCACCACCCACTGATCCAGCGCAATCATGTCATCAAACGGCACCGCGTCGCGCTCGGCATCGAAGCCATTGAGATTGGCCAGCAGAAAGCGCGAGGTGTTGCGGATGCGCCGATAGACGTCCGCAGTACGCTTCAATATCTCGTCGGATACCGCCATTTCACCGGAGTAGTCCGTGGAGGCGACCCACAGGCGCAAAATGTCCGCGCCCAGCTTGTCCATGACCTCCTGCGGGGCGACCACGTTGCCCACGGACTTGGACATCTTGCGGCCCTGGGCATCCACGGTGAAGCCATGGGTCAGCAAGCCCCTGTAGGGCGCATGACCATCGATGGCGCAGCCGGTCAAAAGCGACGAATGGAACCAGCCGCGATGCTGATCGGAGCCTTCCAGGTAGAGATCCGCCACCGGCCCGTCGCGCTTCTCAGGATGATCGAATACCGCCGCATGGGAGCCCCGCAGCACATGCCAATGGGTGGTGCCGGAATCGAACCACACGTCCAGAGTATCGCTGATCTTCTCGTAGTCCGTCGCCTCGTCACCCAGCAGTTCGCTGGCTTCGAGCCGGAACCAGGCTTCGATGCCAGCGGCATCGATAAGCTTGGCGACCTCTTCCATCAGCTCCAGGGTACGCGGGTGCAGCTCGCCGCTGACGCGGTGCAAAAAGAACGGGATCGGCACGCCCCAGTTGCGCTGGCGCGAGATGCACCAGTCCGGGCGATTGGCGATCATCGAATGCAACCGCGCCTTGCCCCAACCCGGCACGAACTGGGTCGTCTCGATGCCTTCCAAGGCGCGCGCTCGCAGGGTCTTGCCATCCGCGCCTTGAATATCCATGCCGACGAACCACTGGGCGGTTGCCCGGTAGATTACCGGCGATTTGTGGCGCCAGCAGTGCATGTAGCTGTGGGTGATCTTCTCGTGGGCCAGCAGCGCGCCGACCTCTTCCAGCTTGGCGACGATCTGCGGATTGGCCTTCCAGATCATCTGACCGCCGAAGAACTTGAGATCCTCGGCATAGACGCCGTTACCCATCACCGGGCTCTTGATCTCCTCGAACTCCATGCCGTAGGCGCGGCAGGTGATGAAGTCATCCACCCCGTAGGCCGGCGCCGAGTGCACGATACCGGTACCGGCATCGGTCTCGACATAATCCGCCAGATAAACCGGCGCCAGACGATCGTAGAACGGGTGACGAAAGTTCAGGTTCTCGAGATGGGTGCCGGAAGTGGTGGCAATGATTTCACCCTGCAGCCCGAAACGTTCGAGACAGTCCTCCACCAGGTCTTCTGCCAGCAGAAGCAAGCGCTCGCCGGTATCCACCAGGGCATAGCTGAACTCGGGATGCACGTTGAGCGCCTGGTTGGCGGGAATGGTCCAGGGGGTGGTGGTCCAGATCGCCACCGCCGCCGGTTTAGTCAACGTTTCGATACCAAAGGCCGTAGCCAGGGCGCTTGCATCGTCGGCGACGAAAGCGACATCGATGGCATCGGATTTCTTGTCGGCGTACTCGACTTCGGCTTCCGCCAGGGCCGAGCCGCAATCGAAACACCAGTTGACCGGCTTCAGGCCCTTGAAGACATAGCCGTGCTTGACCATCTCGGCCAGAGCGCGGACCTCTCCGGCCTCGTTGACATGATCCATGGTGCGGTAGGGGCGCTGCCAGTCACCGATGATACCCAGGCGTATGAAATCCTCGCGCTGGGTATCGATCTGCTCTGCAGCATAGCTGCGACACAGGGCGCGGGTCTCTTCCGGCGATAAATGCTTGCCATGCAGCTTCTCGATCTGATGCTCGATGGGCAGACCGTGGCAGTCCCAGCCAGGCACATAGGGCGCATCGAAGCCTGCAATCCCCTTGGCCTTGACGATGATGTCCTTGAGGATCTTGTTGACCGCATGACCGATATGAATGCTGCCGTTGGCATAGGGAGGGCCGTCGTGCAGCACGAAGGTCTCGCGTTCCTTTCCTGCATCACGCAGGCGCTGATAGAGATCGATTTCCTGCCAGCGCTGGAGTCGCGCCGGTTCGCGCTTGGGCAGATTGCCGCGCATGGGAAAGTCGGTTTCAGGCAGGTTCAGTGTAGGCTTATAGTCGCTCATGGGGTTCCATCGTTGTCGCGCCTGGCGGCTCCAGGATCGGCATGCCCGGGGGACGGCGCCATGGGCGCCGATGCCAGATAAGGTGTTAAATCACTATCATGATTGTGCATTTGGCTTGGCCAGGCATGGAAAAACTCCCGCGCCTGAACCTGATCGGCCTGAATCTGATGCTTAAGCTCGTCCAGCCCATCGAAACGCTGCTCGCCGCGCAAACGCGCGCAGGGCAGCACTTCGATGATCTGGCCATAAAGATCGCCACTGAAATCGAACAGATTGACCTCTAGAACCGGACGAGGCGTTCCCACGGTTGGCCGCCAGCCGATATTGGCGACTCCGGCGAATTCACGGCCATCGTTCAAGCGCGTGATGACCGCGTAGACACCGCGCAAGGCCATGGGCCCGGATAACAACGGCACATTGGCGGTGGGCACGCCGATGGTACGGCCCAGCTTCTGGTCGGCAACGACTCGCCCGGTATAAGAATAAGGCCGGCCAAGCATGCGTGCCGCCTGCAGGAAATTGCCGCTGGCCAGCATTGTACGTACCCGGGAACTCGAGACCCGCTCGCCATCGAGGGCAAAGGTGCGCGTATTCTCGACACCGAAGCCACACTCCTCACCCACGCGAGTCAACAGCGCAAAATCACCGGAACGATCGCAGCCAAAGCGAAAATCATCCCCCACCACCAGATGACGCACGTCCAAGCCATCGATCAATATCCGATCGATGAACTGGCGTCCCGTCATGCTACGCAGCGCATCGTTGAATGGCAGGCAGACGATTCGTTCGGCACCGTGGGCCGCCAGTAGCCGAGCCTTGTCACGTAGTCGCGTCAGCCGCGGCGGCGCTTGATCACCGGCAAAGAACTCCCGGGGCTGAGGTTCGAACACCATCACCGTCACCGGCAGCTGCAGATCCGCCGCGCGACCGCGCAACTGATCGAGAATTGCCTGATGGCCGAGGTGCACACCGTCGAAATTACCGATGGTGGCAACACTGCCACGATGATGCTCGCGCAGATTGTGTAAACCGCGAATCAATTCCATGCAGCATTCACGCATCGGTTAAAAAATCAATTATAACGAAGGCGGCAAGCCTTGACAGCCACGGCATTTGATACTTGCCCACTCCATCAGCCATTCAAACGAAAATGCCGCAACCGAATACCGCAGATAGCAAGCCAACCAAAGTACACCGCAACACTACCTGCCACCAGCGCGCTTAGCGTCAAGACCCGACGCTCCACTTCCCAACTCAACCATGCATGCCATGGGGGGGAGAACCACCAAAGCCCCAGGGCAAGCAACGTACACCCGCCCCCCAACTGCCACGCATAGCGCCCCCAGCCGGGCTGAAAGATCAATACCCCCTGGCGGCGCAGCCCTCGCGCCAGCAGGCCAGCATTGAGAAACGCAGACAGCGCCGTGGCCAGCGCCAAGCCGGCATGAGCCAAGGGTATGATAAAGATCAGATTCAATCCCATATTGGCGATCATGGCGATGATACCGATCTTGACCGGTGTTGCGGTGTCCTGCCGGGCGAAATAGCCCGGCGCCCATATCTTGATCAGCATGAAGGCAATCAGGCCCAGCGCATAGGCACGCAGACTCATTGCGGCCATGGCGATGTCATGCTCGGTCATGGCGCCATAGTGAAACAGGCTGATCAACAAGGGCTCCGCCAGCACCGCCAGAGCCAACGCCGCCGGCAGACCGATCAGCAATACTGCCCTGAGCGCCCAGTCGAGCATCTTGGCAAAATGCTCTCGAGACTGCTCGGCGTGACGCTTGGAGAGCGCCGGCAAAATCACCGTGCCGATGGCAATGCCGAATACCCCTAGCGGCAGCTCCACCAGTCGGTCTGAATAGTACAGCCAGGAAACGCTGCCCGCCGCGAGAAGTGACGCGAGTACGGTATCGAGCAATAGATTGATCTGCGAGACCGAGACGCCGAACAAGGCCGGTGTCATCAGCTTGAGTATGCGTCGTACTCCGTCATGTCGAAAACGCGGCCAGGGCCTTGGCAATAATCCCAACCGCGCAAGAAACGGCACCTGAAAAGCCAACTGGGCGGCACCGGCAATCAACACCCCCCAGGCCAAGGCCAATGACGGTGTTTCCATCAGCGGCGTCAGCCACAGGGCGGCTCCAATCAAGGAAAGATTCAGCAGCACCGGCGTAAATGCCGGTACGGCAAAGCGGTTCCAGGTATTGAGCACGCTCCCCGAGAAAGCGGTGAGCGAAATCAGCAGCAGATATGGAAAGGTCAGCCGCAGCATTTCAGCGGTTAACGCGAGCTTTTCCGGATCACGAGCAAAGCCCGGAGCAAACAGCCAGGCAAGCCAAGGCGCCAGCAACATGGCGGCGGCGGTGATCAGTGCCAGTACGACCGCCAAGCTGCCGGAGACCGCATCGAGCAATTCCCGCACTTCTTCCCGGGAGCGACGCGTCGCATACTCCGACAACACCGGCACGAAGGCCTGGTTGAAAGCGCCCTCAGCAAACAGGCGGCGCAGAAAGTTGGGAATCTTGAATGCGACGAAGAAGGCATCGGCACCGCTACCGGCCCCCAATAGAGCGGCAATGACGACATCCCGCGCCAGCCCCAGCACCCGGGAGAGCATGGTCATCGCACTCACGATCACCCCGGAGCGCAGCAACCCTGCTTGCGCGGGTATCCGTGTGCCAGCTTGCTTGCCGGGAGCCGGATCATTTGATGCGCCGTCACCTCCAGCGGGGGCATCCAACTGAGCGTCATCGCTGGCCACCGATGGGTTGGCGCTTGGCCGAATCTTTTTGTCTGGCGGGTTACTCACGGGAGCGCATCTTCCTAAATCGAAAATCATGCACAAAAAAACCGGCCGAAGCCGGTTTTCTGACCGCTGGCACCCCTTTTTCCTCCTCTATAATACAGCGAAGGAGACAGAGAGGTGCTCGGCGAGCGTCCGGCTTAGGCAGCCAGCGCTTTAATTCGCTTGTTGAGACGGCTCTTGAGACGAGCTGCCTTCTTCTTGGAAAGAGTATCCTTGTCGGCCATACGGTCGATGACCGGCTGCGCTGTACGGAACTCTTCCATGGCCTTGCCATGGTCGCCGCCTTGAATTGCCTTGATCACGCGCTTGATGTAAGTGCGGACCGTGGAGCGCTGACTGGCTTTATGCTGACGACGCTCTTCCGCCTGACGGGCGCGCTTGCGCGCTTGCTTGCTATTCGCCACCGTAATCTCCTTGGAGAACCATAAAATGCGGTGTAAGTATTTGATTCGATCTGATGATCGACTATGTCCATAGCGGCTTGATCGAGCCACACGACATGCCACGAAAAGCGTTATGCGCGGGCCATGCCTGAAAGGATGCGAAGCCTACCATACCGCCCCACCTCTTGCCACCAGATGACATAAATTTCAAAACGACGATTCAGAGAATCACCAGATTGTCGCGATGAATCAATTCCGGCGCTTCCATATACCCCAACAACCCTTCGATGCGGTGGCTCGGTTGACCCAGTATCTGAGCGACTTCGTCGCTGCCGTAGTTGACCAGCCCCTTGGCAACCTGCTTGCCTTGCTCATCAAGGCAGACCACCATGTCGCCGCGGACGAACCGTCCGGATGATGCCTTGACGCCGACCGGCAACAGGCTCGAGCCACGTTCGCGCAGAACATTCGTGGCACCGGCATCCAGGGTCAGACTGCCGCGTACCTGTAGCCGACCGGCCAGCCAGCGCTTACGCGCTGCCAGCGGTGCATGTTCCGGGTGCAACAAGGTGCCCAACGATTCCCCTGCGGCCAGTCGGATCAACACCTCCGGCTGACGCCCACTGGCAATGGCAGTGACTGCCCCGGAACGCGCCGCCAACTGCGCGGCGCGCACCTTGGTAGTCATGCCGCCACGCCCGAGTACGCCACCGCTGCCCGCCATCGCGATCAGGCGCGGATCATTGGCGCGTCCTTCCCCTATCAGCTGTGCGTCCGGCTGAAGGCGCGGGTCCGCGTCGAACAAGCCTTCCTGATCCGTCAGGATGATCAGCGCCTCGGCTTCGAGCAAGTTGGCTACCAGCGCCCCTAGCGTGTCGTTGTCGCCGAAGCGAATCTCGTCGGTGACCACGGTATCGTTTTCATTGATCACCGGTATCACCCGCAGCGAAACCAGGGTGCGCAGCGCCGAACGGGCATTAAGATAGCGCTTGCGATCGGAGAGATCGTCGTGGGTCAGCAGGACCTGCGCACTGTGCAGGCCATGGCGCGCGAAGTGACCCTCGTAGCATTGCGCCAGCCCGGTCTGCCCCACCGCTGCTGCTGCTTGCAGCTCGCGCACCGTCGAAGGGCGCAGGCGCCAGCCCAGGCGCACCATACCGGCGGCCACGGCACCGGATGAGACCAGCACCACCTCGACACCTCGCGCATGCAGCGCTGCAATTTGATCGACCCAGCCGCCGATGGAGGGCTCATCCAGGCCGCGTCCATCATTGGTCAGCAGGGCACTACCGATCTTCACCACCACTCGCCGCGCCTTGATCAACGCCTCGCGGCCCGATGCACACTCATTGTTCATCTCACCGCCATCTCTAATACGATTCGATTCCAGCTCGATCAGTGATATCAAAGCGTATGGAGCGCAGCAGCTTTGAGACACCGATCAAGGGACGTACTCGACTTCAACATCATAGTCATCATCATCGAAGTCATCGTCGTCGTCATCCTCAACTGTAGATTTGCGCTTGCGACTCAGTTTCGCCTCGGCTCGAGCGACTGCCTCCGCTTCCATGCGACGCCGCATGTCCTGCTCGCGCTCAGCGGCTTCATCGTCTTCGGCCTCCAGGCGACGCTGCGCGGTCAACCAGCGATAAGCCGCCTGCACCAGCGCATCAGTGCCTTCACTACTGATTGCCGAAATGCGAAACAGGGGGCCGTCCCAGTCAAGGCGAGAAACGATGTCGTCTATCCGCGCCTCACGCTCATCCTCCGGCAGTAAATCGAGCTTGTTGAGCACCAGCCAGCGTGGCCGCTCCGCCAGAGTGGCGGAAAACTGCTCCAGCTCATGCGTTATGGCCTGGGCCGCCTCCACTGGATCGGATTCATCGAAAGGCGCCACGTCCACCACATGCAGCAACAGCCGCGTACGGGTCAGGTGCTTGAGAAAACGCAGCCCGAGACCGGCACCATCGGACGCTCCCTTGATCAATCCGGGCACGTCCGCCATGACGAAATGCTCATGCATGCCCAATTTGACCACCCCAAGATTGGGCACCAGGGTAGTAAAGGGGTAGTTGGCCACCTTGGGCTTGGCTGCAGAAACGGAGCGGATCAACGTCGACTTGCCCGCATTGGGCATGCCCAGCAAACCCACGTCTGCCATCACCTTCATTTCAAGACGCAAGTTGCGCCGCTCCCCTTCGGTGCCTGGCGTGGTGCGCCGCGGCGCGCGATTGGTCGACGATTTGAAATGGATATTGCCCAACCCCCGGCGACCGCCCTGGGCAACCAGCACCACCTGACCGATCTCGGTCACATCGGCGATCACCTCGAGGGTATCCTCATCGATCACCGTGGTGCCTACCGGCACCTTGACATGAAGATCCTCCCCGGCCTTGCCGCTCATCTGACGGCCCTGCCCCGGCTGGCCGTTACTCGCCTTGTAAAACCGCTGATACTTGAAATCGATCAAGGTGTTCAGGGCATCGTCGCCAATTAGATGAACGCTACCTCCATGGCCGCCATCACCACCGTCAGGACCGCCCTTGGGCACGTATTTCTCGCGGCGGAAACTCAGGCATCCGCTACCGCCATTGCCGGCTTCCACGATGATCGAGGCTTCGTCGACGAACTGCATGGGTCAATCTCCCGACGGTGTTTCCGTCCTGATACGAAAAGGCCCCGCTATCGCGGGGCCTTTCCAGTGCAACGTTCGCATTGTCTCAGGCGGAGACGACACTCACGAACTTGCGGTTTTTCGGCCCTTTGGTCTCGAACTTGATCACGCCTTCGTTCAGTGCGAACAGGGTGTGATCCTTGCCGATACCGACGCCTGTGCCAGCGTGAAACCTGGTGCCACGCTGACGTACGATGATGTTGCCGGGAACGGCGGCTTGTCCACCAAACAACTTGACACCAAGGCGTTTGGATTCGGAATCGCGGCCGTTACGGGTACTACCAGCTGCCTTCTTGTGAGCCATTGCAAATACCTCGCTCGTTGAGGGTCATACCGCTTACGCGGAAATCCCGGTGATCTTGACTTCAGTAAACCACTGACGATGGCCCTGACGGCGCATAGAATGCTTACGACGACGGAACTTGATGATGCGAACCTTCTTGCCACGGCCGTGAGAAACGATCTCGGCAGAGACTTTCGCACCGCTGACCAGCGGGGCCCCGACCTTGATGTCGTCGCCATCGGCTACCAGCAGAACCTGATCGAAATCCAGGCTTTCGCCGGTTGCCACTTCAAGCTTCTCGAGCTTCAGGGTCTGGCCTTCCTGGACGCGGTATTGTTTACCGCCACTCTTGATAACTGCGTACATTACGTTCTCCAGACACTCATCCTAGGTGGGCTCTTCATCGGCCTGCGGCGAGTGGCGCCCTTTTTGGCAGCCATCTGACAGGGAGCATGATGAGTTGGGTCGCGGATTATAACGGCAGCCAGTCACCATCACAAGACCATAGATCCAGGGGCATTCATCATAGCGGTACCAGAGCTTGCTTTATGTCTTGCCTTGACGCTTTATAGAGGGCCTCATAGCATGGCTACACCAAGCTTGGCCTAAACGCTGCGCGACAGTATATAACCGTCATGAGCAACGCGGCCCAACCCCCTTACAGACAGACACCATGCAGCCCAACGCAGCGTCCATCCATGCACCGGTGGCAGAAGATTTCGCCGCCGTTGACCGCACCATTCTCGAACAGCTCGGCTCTCGAGTCCCGCTGGTCGAGAGCATTGGTCATTACATCATCGAGAGCGGCGGCAAGCGCCTGCGTCCCCTGCTGGTGCTGCTCGCAGCCCGCGCGCTGGGCTACGCCGGAAAACACCACATTACCCTGGCCACGCTGATCGAGTTCATGCATACCTCGACACTGCTGCATGACGATGTGGTCGACGAGTCAAGCATGCGCCGTGGCAAGCAGACCGCCAACGATCACTGGGGCAATGCGCCCTCGGTACTGGTCGGTGACTTCCTCTATTCGCGCTCCTTTCAGATGATGGTCGAAGTGGGCTCGATGCGGATCATGGAGATTCTCTCTGCCGCCACCTGTACCATTGCCGAAGGCGAAGTGTTGCAGTTGACCAACATCGGCAACCCGAACATCGATGAAGCCGCCTATTTCGAGACCATTCAGGGCAAGACGGCGATGCTCTTCGAAGCCGCTTCTCATAGCGGTGCGGTGCTTGCAGACGCGAGCCCCGAACAGGAAGAGGCGCTCAAGCTCTATGGTCGCTATCTGGGGCTGGCGTTTCAATTGATCGACGACCTGCTGGACTACCAGGGCGACGCCGACACCATGGGCAAGAACGTGGGTGACGATCTGGCCGAGGGCAAGCCGACACTGCCATTGATCGAGGCGATGAATCGCGGCACCGAGGAGCAGGCACAGCTGATTCGCAAGACGATTCGCAAGGGCGGCCTGGAGCGTCTCGACGATGTTCTGGCCATCGTTAACGATACCGGCGCGCTTGATTATACTCGTCAACGCGCGGAAGAAATGGCCGACATGGCCTTGGCACAGCTTAACGCCCTTCCAGAGAGCCGTTATCGCGACACCATGGCAGACCTGGCACGGCTAGCGATAAATCGCAAGGCGTGACCGCGGGAACGAGCTATGCATCGGGGTTGCGCAAGGCAATACGAGCGGTATAATGCAGCCCCATTGCGGTTCACGCCCAACCGTATCGGAGTATAGCTCAGCTTGGTAGAGCGCTGCCTTCGGGAGGCAGAGGTCGTAGGTTCGAATCCTGCTACTCCGACCAGAAAAGATATTAAAAACCGCCACTCACACGCTATGTTGAGTGGCGGTTTTTCTTTGTGCTGGTGTCGGAGCCACAGAATAATCACTATCAATGGAGCTTATCTTTATGGCGAATTCAGTCAAATGTTTGACGTTTATCATAATGCTGACACTCGGTTTCTCATCTTTTTCTGTTGCCAAAGAAAAAGATGAGAAACCGGAAGCTCTGGCCAAGCACGTGATTCTGATCGGCTCCGATGGCTTCGGGGCCTATGCGTTTGATAAGGCAAAGGTTCCGAATTTAAGAAAGATGATGAAAGATGGGGCCTATTCCCTCAAAGCGCGCTCGGTCCTGCCTTCTTCCAGTGCCGTTAACTGGGCCTCAATGCTCATGGGGTCGGACCCGGTGCTGCACGGTTACACCGAATGGGGCAGCCAGACACCTGAAATACCGTCGCGTGTCGTAGGTGATACAGGGATCTTTCCTACCATCTTCAGCCTACTGGAAAAACAAAGACCCGAAGCCAAGAAAGGCGTTTCCTACACTTGGGAGGGGATAGGTTATCTTTTCGAAAAACCCTGGGTCGATCTTGATTACAACGGCCACAGCGAAGAAAACACGCTGGAAAAGGCGCTTGAATTCATCGTCGATGAGAAGCCCGCGCTTACGTCCATTCATTTCAATGAGCCGGATAGCATCGGTCATGAAATAGGCCATGACACACCGGAATATTATGAAAAAGTGGAAATGATAGATGGCTTTGTAGGCCGGTTTCTCGGCGTCCTGGAAGAAAACGATATGTTGAACGACGCTGTGATCATCTTCACAGCGGATCATGGAGGAATCGGCAAAGGGCATGGTGGTCAAACGCTACTCGAAATGGAGATTCCCTGGATCATTTATGGGAAAAACGTCCCGGCGCAAGGGGAATTAGAGTTCCCGATCATAACCTACGATACCGCCGCTACCATCGCTTATGTTCTGGGGCTGGAAACGCCTGATGTCTGGCGGGGCAAGCCGGTGATCGAGGCCTTTAAAAAGGATGGTGATTGACCGCACTGACGCCTTGAATAACGACCACTTCAGCCCGGCATGATCCAGCGCGTCAGCATGACCCCCGCCCAGGCGGAAAATCCGGTCAATACCGTACCCCAGACCACATCCGTGGCGACCATCTGCCAGTGCCAGCCCTTGAGCACCGAAAACGCCGTGAATTCGAAGGTGCCATAAGCGATCGCTCCAAGAATCGCACCGTTCAACAATGCCATCATTGGGGCGTTGCCCCGCAGCGCAGGCACAGAAACGAAGTAAAGCAGCCCCGCCACATAGATCAGGTAGAAAATCGTTGCCGCCACCATCTGTACATCATCGCGCAGCATGCTCGAGATATGCGTTTCGAACAGCGGCCGCATGATCTTGCTCAGACCGACGGCGTCCAGGCCGAGAAATATGACAGCGGTGATGGCATAAAGAACCAGGATCTGCATGATCATCTATCTTCCTTGGTTGGTATGGGACAAGTGCTGACGATACAGCATGTGCTTTCTTCACATTGGCGACCCGCCGAATCACATCGCTCACACAAGATCTCGCGGGATTTCCTCGTCCCAGGACTTGGAGAATATGCGACTCTCCCCTTCATAGGCGTCCAGGGTCGCCCGCATGCGAAAGTGCTCGGCGCTTGAGGTCATCAGAGTGCGGGCCACGGTGCGCACCTGCCAGTCGCCCCGGCGGAAGGTGCGCTTCCATTCGGTCCAGCCGCTCAGGCTGTCGTAATGGCCGTAGGCATAGCTATAGCGCTCGGTCACCTTGGCGGCGATGGTGAGATCGATATCATCGAGACGATAGCTGCCTTCATCATTGATTACTTCAAGGGTGGTCTTGTCGTTGGCCAGATCGCGAATCACCCGCCATTCTTCCTGGCTGGGCTGAATCAGGGTACGGGCAAGCGCCGGGGCGCCTTCCGGCTCGCCAAAGGCAGGCAGGGCCGCCTCTTCTTCGGGCTGAGGGGCACGACACGGTAGAATCAGGTGGCTGGTAGCGGGGTGGATAGTCAATTTGACCGGCACCGGTGCCGGCCAGGCCAGTGGCCAATAGCTGGTGGACAGCGACAAGCGAATGGCATGGCCGGCGGCGAACTGCTGGGCAATATGCTTGAGTTTGACGCGCACACGATAACGCTTGCCCGGCTCGAGCGCCTCGGGAAACTCATCGCTGTCGCGGTGAGTCAGGTTGAGCAGCCCGTAGGACACCCGGGTGGCTTTATCATCCGTTGCAATGTCGCTCAACCGCAGGGCCACCATGGCCACCGGTTGGTCGGCTTCGATATCGAGCTCGACTTCGCATTGACCGCAGATCTCAAGCGCCTCTTCAAGCCGTGCGGTCTGGAAAATCAACGAGCCGCCGTCTTCATCCCGTTGATCGTGGGGCAGATCCGGCGGCGCATTGTAAGAACACCATTTACCCGCATACAGACCCACGGAAAGCGGCGAGCGTGCCGTCAATGGCACATCGTCGACGGCTTGCATCGCCGGCGCATTCGCTGCCTCAGGCAGCAGATCGTGACCGCTGGTCAAGCGGAATATCTGCGGTGCGATACGCGGCGACGGCCAGGTCGGCTCGCTGACCCAACGACCGGGGCGCGTATCATAGCGTGCCGAAGGCGGCACGCTATCCTGCATCCAGACTCGCAGCATGGGTTCGTCCATGATGCCGGTCTCCTCACCCTTGAGCCATTGATCCCACCAGCGCAAGGATTCCTGCATGAAGCCGATGGCCGGCCCCGGCACGCCAAGATGCGGGTACTTGTGCGCCCAGGGGCCGACCAGCCCCTTGCGCGGTACATCGAGCCCATCGAGCAGGCGGAACACGGCGTTACAGTAACCGTCCGCCCAACCGCTGATGGCATAGACCGGGCATTTGATGAGAGAGAAATCCTCGCATACGGACCCATGCTTCCAGTACTCGTCGCGCCGCTGATGCTCGAGCCAGATGGGTAGCCAATGACCGCTACCATCGAGCCGTTCGAGCCACATGTCGCGCCAGCGCTCGCCGACCAGTGCCGGGTCCGGGGGCGAGGCGTTGCCATCGAACATGGTGGACGCCCAGGACAAATTATCTCCCAGCAGGCAGCCGCCCATGTGATGAATGTCGTCCGCGTAACGATCGTCCGTGGAGCACAAGGTGATCACTGCCTTGAGCTGCGGCGGCTGCAGCGCGGCGATCTGCAGGCCGTTGAAGCCGCCCCAGGAGATGCCCACCATGCCCACGTCGCCGGTACACCAGGGCTGCGCTTCCAGCCAGGCCAGAATCTCGACGCCGTCATCCAGTTCCTGCTGCAGATATTCGTCGGTGAGCACGCCATCGGACTCGCCGGTACCGCGAATGTCGACCCGCACCCCGGCATAGCCGTGACCCGCCCAGTAGGGGTGTGTCTGGGCATCCCGCACCGCGGTCAGATCGCGCTTGCGATAAGGCAGATATTCGAGGATAGCCGGCACCGGATGCGCTTCTGCATCCACTGGCCGCCAGATGCGCACCCCCAGTCGGCAACCATCGGCCAGGGTAATCCAGGTCTCTTCTTCGAAGACCTCTCGGGGAAATTCCGTGACGATATGCATAGACCGCTATGACTCCGCTGACGATCGAAAAAGAACCGGATGTTGGCAATGGAACACTACCCCACGACCTCTTCGAACTCGAAGAGCAGCTTGTCCGCTAGGCGCCGATAGTTGGCTTCCAGCGCTTCGTCATCGTCTGCCCCCATCCACACATAGGCCAGGGCGAAGCTGTAGCTGTCCTGCTCCGGCAGTGACGACAGCTGGGTACCCACTTCTACCTGCAAGGCGATGACGGTGCCGGGGAATTCCTGCTGCAGGGCGTCGATCTCTTCGTCGCTGGGCACTCGGGTGACCACCGCATCGACGAAGAACACCCGGTAGAAGAACTTGCCCGCCACCGCAAAATCACCGTGTCGTCGCGGCATGTCCGGCGACAACCCCAAGGCCAGATCAATGGTGACCTGCTGGTTGCTGACCCCGTCGACCTTCTCGAACAAATCGCAGTGGGATTGGGAGATACGGGTATTGATCTCGAGCAGCCAGATGCGGTTCTGCATTTCATCCCAGAAGTATTCGACGTTGAAGGCCGCATTGTCGTAGCCGATGTGGGCCATGATGGTATTGGTCAGCTCCCGCATCTTGGCCTGGATATGCTTTGGCAGCTTCGAGGGATAGCGGTAATAGAAAAAGCTCAACACCTGAGGATAGCGAATCGAATCGACGATGCCGTAAGACACCACCTCTCCCTGGTAGACATAGCCTTCCACGGTGCACTGCCAGCCGCCGATGATCTCTTCCGCCATGCAGTAGCCGCCATCCACCTGGCGCACCTTGTCCGGCAGATTGGCCTGATCGAGCACGAAATTGAACGGCTCGGAGATCAGACCGATGTCCTCCCGCAGTCGTGCCACGGCCGCAGTGAAATCCTCGGGGCTGTCGATGCGAAAACCCAGCCGCGACCCGGAGGACTTGATCGGCTTGACGAAGAAGGGAAAGTACAGCCCAGCCTCACCGATATGCGCAAGGGCGCTGTCGTCGAAAGGATCGAAGGCGGTAAAACGTGGGATATAGTTGCCGATCACATCCCGTTGAGCTAGACGACTCCAGTACTTGTGCTCGCACTTGAGCAGGCTCTCGAGGCTGGTGGTGCGAGTGTCGAACCGTTCGCACAAAAGCGGCAGCATGGTCGAGACAGGAAAGTCCATGTAGCCGGCAATTGCATCGATGGGCTCATCGAATTCACTCAGCTGCTTTTCCGCACGCTTGAGCATGTCCTCGATGGGAAAGTGTTCCGTTTCATAGACCTCAGCGGGATCGATAACGCCATGAAAGTTGTAATGTTCGGCACCGCGCAGGGTTCGCAGTCGTTCGCGATTGAAGTCGTTGAGCCCTACGATGAAGATATTGCGCTGTTTCATGACGGCCTCTCCCATGCACTTTCGTTTTGTAATGAAGCACTGGTCGATCACGGCGAGGCAGGCAGTTGACTCTCCCCTTCTCGTCACATGCTTCAGAAACATCCTGGTTTTTGAAGCATAGACGCTTATGGCGTTTGCGTAATACGCAATATGATTATCGCTCTAAGGCTTTTGCGTTTAGCGTGTGGGAAGAAAATAGGCGGGTTAGGTCAGGTCAATCGATTATCTCAGACATCTTCATGCTCATTTGCACGCGCTCGCTCGACCGCCGCCTTGCGCTGACGGTTACGCCGGTATAGCCGCACCAGCGCAATCCAGACCGCTGCCATCAGCATTCCAGCCAGCGTCGCTCCCTGCCAGGGCCGGGCCGCGTCTCCCAGCCAGGTTTCCAGGGCAATGATCAGCACAAATCCGGTGGCTTGACTGGCGATGGCCAGAGCACGTAAACGGTCAGTGGATCGAGCCATGCACGTCTCCAGTTCGAGATGAGGATAGCGAGGGGATGACAGCATCGAGGCAGGCCAGTAGGCTGCCCTATTGTACCGCGATGGCGTCTTCAAGAGGCAACCATCTCCTTCCGACACCCGCCAGTGGATAAAGATCACGCCATGAATGCCATCGCTCTTGGCCCGTTGTTGATTGCCCTGCCTCGCCTGTATGCATTCATTGCAGCGCTTGCATTATTGCTGGCGAGCATGGCGCTCTTGCGTCTTGGAAAATCCCAGCGCGCAGGCTGGTTCAACGGCCTGGTGCTGACCTGGCTGATCGGTGCTCGCCTGGGGTACGTGCTGACACATTTCGACAGTTATCTCGCCGATCCGCTGGACGTGTTCAAGCTCTGGCAGCCCGGCTATAGCGTTCTCTGGGGGCTGCTGGCCGCGGCCGCCTTTAGCGCCTGGAAACTGCGCCGCCAGCTGGCGACGCTGATCAAGGCCGAAGCCTTGCTGATGGCAAGCGTGGCGCTATGGCTAGGACTGATGGCCTGGAATCCTCTGGGTCATCAGGCCGGTTTAGGCGAATTACCGGATATCACCCTGGAGGATATCGAGGGCAACCAGGTCAACCTGCGCGCATTGCATGGCAAGCCCTTGGTCCTCAATCTTTGGGCGACCTGGTGTCCGCCCTGCCGGCGCGAGATGCCCTTGCTGGCAGAGGCGGATAAACGCGAAGACGTCCGCATCGTGATCGTCAACCAGGGTGAAACCCTACTCACGGCGGTGCGCTACCTGGACGGGGAGGAGCTGGATTTCAACCATGCGCTGCTTGACCCGGAACAGCGCCTGATGGTTGCCGTCGAGTCCCCGGGGCTACCCACCTCGCTGCTGTTCGATGCCGACGGCCAGCTCGTCAAACGCCATGTGGGTGAGCTGACGCGCGCCCAGCTAGCGGCCTGGCTGACGGACTGATGCCGGCCAGCGTATTGCGGTAGACTATCGCGCGCCCGTCGGGCAAAGGCACCGTTTTTTCAGCAGTCGAGGCAGCATGAGCGTTTTTACACCAGGTCAACGTTGGATCAGTGACGGCGAGGCGGAACTGGGTCTAGGCACCGTATTGAGCTGCGACACACGCAGCGTAACGGTGCTGTTCGCCGAGAGCCAGCAGACACGTACCTACAGCGCTCGCCAGGCGCCCTTGACTCGGGTGGCCTTCGGTAGCGGTGATCGCATTACTACCGCCGAGGGTGGACAGCTGGTCGTCGAGGACGTGCAGGAAGTTGACGGCTTGCTGATCTATACCGGCAAGAATGAAGAAGGTGACGACTACGAGCTGCCCGAGGCGCGCATTGCCGACAGCATGCAGTTCAATCAGGCGCGGGATCGGTTGCTCACCGGACAGATCGATCGTAACGACTGGTTCGACCTTCGCTTTCGCACACTGCATCACTATCATCGCGTCGAACAGAATCCCGCCCTTGGCTTGAGCGGCCCAAAGATCGACCTGATTCCCCATCAGCTGTATATCGCCGATGAGGTATCCCGGCGTCATGCCCCGCGGGTGCTGCTGGCGGACGAAGTCGGCCTGGGCAAGACCATCGAGGCCGGATTGATACTGCATCGCCTGCTGCTCACCGGTCGCGTCGAGCGGACGCTGATTCTGGTGCCGGACAGTTTGACGCATCAATGGCTGGTCGAGCTGCTGCGTCGTTTCGCCCTGGAGGTGACCCTGCTCGACGAGACGCAAAGCCAGGCTCACGGCGATGCCAACCCCTTCGAGTCCGGCCAACTGATCCTCGCTAGCCAGCAGTGGCTCTTCGCCAACTCGCATCGCCAAGCCCAGGCTACGGCCTGCGACTGGGATTTGCTCATCGTGGATGAAGCCCACCACCTCGATTGGACGCCCATGAGCAGCGGCCCAGGTTATGCCTGCGTCGAGCGTCTGGCCAGTCAGACGCCAGGGCTACTCCTGCTTACCGCCACCCCCGAGCAGATGGGCATCGAGAGTCATTTCGCCCGGCTACGGCTGCTCGATCCGGACCGCTATCACGATCTGGCGCGTTTTCGCCTCGAGGAAGCCGGCTATGTCCAGGTAGCCGCCGCCATTGATGCCTTGGACAAACTGCCCGGAGATAAACAAGCCGCTGCCTGCGTTGCGGACCAGATCGACGATAGCGATAGCCGGGCTCTGCTGGCGACTCTTGCCTCTTCAGAAAGCGATGATACCCAGCAGGACAACGCCCGCCGTCAACTACGGGAACAGCTGCTCGATCGCCATGGCACCGGCCGGGTGATGTTTCGCAACAGCCGCCGCCACGTAGGCGGCTTTCCCGAACGCCGCCTGCAGATCGCGCGCCTCGAGATGCCCTCCGCCTATCGCCGCCTGCTGAACAAGTTCAGCAGTAGCGGAGACGCCTTGGATGAACTGTTGATCGAGACGGATCTCGGCGATCCCGATCTGCATTCCGATGTGCTGCTTTATCCGGAAATTGCCTATCGCCTGCTGAATGATCCAGACGCCAAGGAAGAGCCCTGGTGGCGGATCGATCCTCGGGTCGATTGGCTGCTGCAGCTACTTGGCGACAGCGCGAACGACAAGCTGCTGGTAATCGTCCACGAGCGTACGACCGCCATGGACCTGGTGGAAGCGCTACGGGTATTGAAAGGCATTCATGCACCGGTGTTTCACGAAGGCATGACCCTGGTCGAGCGAGACCGCGCTGCCGCCGCCTTCGCGGACGAGGAGTACGGCAGCCCGGTGATGGTGTGTTCGGAAATCGGCTCCGAGGGGCGCAACTTCCAGTTCTGCCGCCATCTGGTGATGTTCGATCTGCCTCTGCATCCGGACCAGCTCGAACAGCGTATCGGCCGTCTTGACCGTATCGGTCAGCGTCATGCCATTGAAATTCATGTGCCGGTATTCATCGACAGCCCCGGCGAACGGCTGCTGCGCTGGTATCAAGAAGGCATGGATGCGTTCAGCGCGCCTCATGGCGTTGGCAGCGATCTTTATGACGCCTTCGGCGATGCTCTGGTCGATGCTCTCCTCGACCCTGATGCCATTGACGAGATCGTTTCTGAAACCCGGATGCTGTTCGAGACGCGCCTGGGGGAGCGCAATGCCGGGCGCAATCGTCTGCTCGAACTCAATGCCTGTCGCCCGCAGCGCGCCGAGGCGGTCATCGAAGCAATTCGCGAACTCGATGATGACAAGGCGCTGATGCGTTATTTCGATCAAGCGCTGGATATCTTCGGTGTGGACAGTCAGGACCTGGGAGAGGATCTTGTGCATCTGCGCGCCGGCTCCCACATGCTAGATGGCCTGCCGGGCCTGGCAAAAGGCGAAGAAGGCTTTACTGCTACCGCGTCGCGCCAGCAAGCGCTGATTCGAGACGACGTGCAGCATCTCTCCTGGGAGCATCCGCTGATACGCGAGATGATGGGCCGCGTTCTCGATGGCACCCTAGGCAATACGGCGGTGGCGCTGCTTGCCCATCCTGCCATTCCGGCAGGACGATTGATGGCCGAACTGGTGTTCAGCACCTACTGTCCGGCTCCCAAACGCTTGCACATCAATCGGTTCATACCACCCACGGCCATTCGGGTACTGCTCCACGAGTCCGGTGCCAATCTATCTTCCAAGGTCTCTTTTACCGGACTTGCCAAGAACCTGCGCAAGGTCAAGAAGTCGGTGGCCCGGGATCTGGTCAAGTCGCGCCAGGAGCAGTTGCGCATGCTGCTGACTCAGGGCGAGGACGAAGCGGAAAACGAATTGCCCACTATCATCGAAGCGGCCCAGCAGCGCATGAGGGCCGAACTGGATGGCGAACTGACCCGCCTCAGGGCGCTAGCACAACACAACCCCGCGGTTCGCGATGACGAAATACAAGCATTGCAGGAAGAGCGCGCAGCGCTGGACACCGCCATCGACGGCACCCGACTGCGTCTGGACGCGGTGCGGGTGATCGTGACGGTAGATGAGAACAGCCGGCGCTAGCTGCCTAAAATCTCCTGCATTGCCTGATCGAGAGTCGGATACTCGAAGGTGAATCCGGCCTCTTCCAGGCGCTTGGGCTGCATGGCGGCGCCGGTCAGCAGCAAATGTGACATTTCGCCCAGCAGTGCCTTGAGCACCCCCGCCGGCATTGGAATCATTGCCGGCCGATGAAGATGCTTCGCCAGGGTGTGGACGAACTCGTCGTTGGTGACCGGATTCGGAGCGGAACAGTTGAAAGGACCGCTCAAGGTATCTTGTTCCAGTAGGAACTCGATGATGCGGACCATATCAAGACGATGAATCCAGGGCATATACTGTCGACCATCGCCGATGCGCCCGCCCAAGCCCATCTTGAAGGGCGGCAACATCTGCTTGAGTGCCCCGCCGTTGCGATCGAGCACCAGGCCGGTACGCAGTAACGCAACACGCACGCTGTAGGCCTCTGCTTCCTTGGCCGCTGCTTCCCAGCCGGCACACAGGCGATGGGCGAATTCATCCTGGGGCGTCGTGTCTTCATCGACCGGTCGTTGACCTTGGGCGCCGTAATAGCCCATGGCGGAGCCGGAGACCATCACCTTTGGCGGCGTTTCCTGCTTGCCACAAAGGGTAACAAGATCGCTTGTGATCGAGAGACGCGATTCGACCAGTTTCTTTTTCTGTTCTTCGCTCCAGCGCTTGCCGGCAATAGACTCACCGGCCAGGTTGACGATGGCATCGACCTGGGTATCGTCAAAATCGTGCACCCGGTGGCGAATATCGGTATCCGGTGGTAGCAACCGCCGGGTCTTGTCTGGTGAACGCGAAACCACCAGCAGGCTATGGCCCTGCTCGCGTAGACGTTTGCAAAGCAATTGACCGACGAACCCGCTACCGCCGGTGATGAGAATGCGCATCGACTCCCTCCTTGACGCATTGCTATCATGTTATACAACTATTGTACTAAGCTGTTACCGTAACACAGTCTAGCCGGTATTCGATCTTCACGCCTAACCACAAGGCGGTATGTCATGCATGATTCTCATTTCGCCATTATCGGTGGCGGTATTTCTGGACTGGCCTGTGCTCGGGCACTGATTCGGCATGGTCATCAGGTACATCTATTCGAAAAAAGCCGTGGCCCTGGCGGGCGCTTGGCAAGCCGGCGCGCACCTTCGGCCACCTTCGATCTGGGCGCTCAGTACTTCACCGCACGCTCCCCGGAATTTCAGCGCGAACTCGAAACGTGGCAACAAGCCAACGTGATCGCAGCCTGGCCGCGGTCGCTTTGGGTTTGTGACAATGGCGAATGGCAGTGTAAGCAAGACGATCAGATTCGCTGGGTTGGCACCCCTCGCATGAGCGCCCTGACTCGTCATTTATCCCAAGATCTTGACTTACATACTCAGTGTCGCATCGAACATCTACATCGAGAAGAATCAATATGGTGGTTACAGGATGATCAAGGATTTCGCCATGGCCCCTTCGGTCAAGTAATCCTGGCCATTCCCGCTCCTCAGGCGCAGCCCTTGTTGACACCTCACAGCCTGGTATTAGCAAAGGCTTGTCAACGCATTGAAATGAGCCCTTGCTGGACCGCCTATGCCTTGTTCGAAACACCACTACCGGCGCTTGAAACACCTGCCCCCCAGTGGCAAGCGGCCTTCATGAACGGAGGGCCATTGCGCTTCGTGACCCGTAACGACAGCAAGCCTGGGCGCGGCGGTCAGGGCGAAAGCCTTTCTCTGTTGGCGACATCCGAGTGGAGTCAAGCGCATCTCGAGCGTGACGCCAATTGGGTTGCCACCCAGCTTCTGGAAGCCTTTGCCGAGCGTTATCCGGCACCGCTACCTGACGCTCAATTAGTAAACGCACATCGCTGGCGCTTTTCCCAACCCCTGATCGGCACCGAAACCAGGCCCGGAACCAAAGCCGAGCCTTCTGGGAAAACTGATAGGCAGGATTTTCAGACGGATCCATGCGGGCTTGCCTTGTGTGGCGATGGAATGAGTACCGGACGTGTCGAAAATGCTTGGCTCTCGGGCCATCATCTCGGCAATCACCTGAGCACCTGCATGGAGACAACTGTATGAACGATCCCTTGATTTTATTGGCCCACGGCTCTCGTGATCCACGCTGGCGTGCGCCTTTCGACGCCTTGGCGGACTCACTGAGCAGTCGGCTCGAGGTCCCTCTGAGACTGGCCTATATGGAACTGTGCGACCCTTCTCTTGAGCATGTTGCCGCCGAACTCGCCGAAGCCGGCTATTCTCGGGCCGATGTATTGCCATTGTTCTTTGCCGCCGGACGTCATTTGAGAGAAGACGTGCCCCGTCAGATCGATGCCCTGCATGAGGAGCACAAGACCTTGACCATTGAACTGCTGGCGCCGGTAGGCGAGCATCCTGCTTTCGTCGATGCTCTGACCAGCATCATTGAAGGTCGCACTCAGCATGCTCAAACGCCATGAATGAGTGCAGTATTCAGAGCAGCTTGCGCCCTAGTTGTACAGGGCGTTCGAATTGTACAATGTCGGGTTCAGGATAAATGAACTCAGGATTCGGTAAAAGAATATGACTCGATACTCCACGCCGGGTACGTGCTCCATAGGGAGGCTGATTACGCATGAGTGACAAGGCGATAGACCCGACCCATGCGCCGCTCTATCCAATTCGAGAAGTATCGCGCCTCACCGGTGTCAACTCGGTGACGTTGCGCGCCTGGGAGCGCCGCTACGGGTTGATTCGCCCTCAGCGCACCCCAAAAGGACATCGACTATACGCGCGTCACGATATCGATCGTATCGAATTGATTTTGCAATGGCTCAACCGAGGCGTTCCGGTCAGCCAGGTCCATGACCTGCTGGATCAACCCATGAGCGTGGAAATTCCGGTACCCGAGGCGGGAGATTGGCCCAATCAGCGCGAACAGTTGATTTTGGCAGTAGAAGCCCTGGATCTGGAACGCCTGGATACGCTATACAATCAGGCCCTGGCGCTCTACCCGGTAAGCATTTGCCTGCACGAACTATGGCAGCCGGCGATCCTGCAGCTCGAAGAACGCTGGAATGGCCAGCTCGGCGCCTTGCTGCAACAGCGTCTACTCGAAGGATTTTTACGTACCCGCATTGGCACACGGCTTTATCACGCCAATCTGGCAAGCCACGGCCCCCAATTGCTGATCACTCATCTTTCCGAAGAGAGCGGCGCACTGTGGCCACTGTTGTTCACCCTGGCGGCGATAGATTCGGGTTATCGCGTGGTACTGCTCGATGCTCCGCTTGCACCGGGAGAGTTGGGTTTGGCGGTCAATCGCCTGCGTTTTTCTGCGCTGGTACTGGCGAGCGGACGGGCAGAACCCAGTGAGTTGATCCGGCGCCAATTGCCGCGTCTAGCGGATCAACTCACGGTACCGGTGTGCCTGACCGGACCGATCACTCGAATCCGCGCCAGCGAACTCCTTGATAGTGGCGTGGAGCTACTCAGCGACGACCCTGTACAGTCAGTCAGCCGGCTTCGTCCACTATTGAGCCAATAAGAGAGCGATCGTTTTTATGCAACGCCAACTCGTCTGGTTTCGTAGCGACCTTCGCACCCTCGACAACACCGCCTTGGCCACCGCCGCCAAGGCCGGACCCGTCATCGCAGTCTTTCTTCGCAGCGTGCCCCAGTGGCAAGCCCAGGATCATGGCATCAACAAGATCGACTTCTGGCATCGTGGCGTTCGCGCCCTGGGTGACGATCTGAATGGACTCAACATTCCATTGCTGCATCGCGACATCGAGTCCTTCGGTGAGGCGCCCGAGGCACTGTTGAACATTGCCGAAGAGTACGACATCGATGGGGGCCTGCACTTCAATCGTGAATATCCGCTCAACGAGTGGCGTCGGGACGAGGCGGTAATAAAAGCCTTCAGGCAGAAAGATCGCGCGGTACAGCCTCATACCGATGCGGTGGCCTTTGCGCCAGGAGAGCTGCTGACCGGTCAAGGCGACTACTACAGCGTTTTCACGCCGTTCGCCAAGGCCTGGCACCGAGAAATAAATTCTGAGCGTCTCGCACTGCGGGATTCTCCTGAAGCGCAGCAACGCCTCGGCATCGACAACGATCGCATCCCTGCGCTATCCAGGCTTGAAAGCAAGCTCGATGGCAAGCCAGTGGATACCAAGCACTGGCCCGCGGGCCAGGACGCTGCCGCGGATCGCCTCGAGCGCTTTCTGCACTACCGGGCGCATCGCTACGAGGATCAGCGCAATTTCCCTGCCATTCGAGGTACCAGCGAGCTGTCTGCCTATCTGTCCCTGGGCATGATTTCCCATCGGCAGTGCCTGCAGGCAGCGATGAGCGCTAATGGCGGCAGTCTCGCAGATGGCGATGACGGCCTGACCAGCTGGGTCAGCGAGCTCATCTGGCGAGAGTTTTATCAGCATATCGTGTTTGGTTATCCAGACATTTGTCGGCATAAACCTTTCCAGCGCTACACCGAGAAACTGGCTTGGCGGGATGACGATGAGGCCTTTGCCGCTTGGTGCGAAGGACGCACCGGCTATCCCCTGGTGGACGCCGCCATGCATCAGCTGTTGCAGCGTGGCTGGATGCACAATCGCCTTCGCATGGTGACCGCCATGTTCCTGAGCAAGCATCTGTTGATCGACTGGCGTCGCGGCGAGGCGTTCTTCATGAAGCATCTGATCGATGGAGACTTTGCCTCCAACAACGGCGGTTGGCAGTGGGCGGCCTCCACCGGCACCGATGCGGCACCCTATTTTCGAATCTTCAACCCGACGACTCAGTCTCGACGCTTTGACCCCCAGGGCGAGTTTATCGCCGAATTCCTGCCGGAGCTTGAAAAGCTGCCTGAAAAGGCGCGCCATGCGCCGCCCAAGGATATGCTCAAGGAAGTCGATTATCCCGCACCCATCGTTGATCACAAGGCAGCCCGTGCCCGAGCTCTGGATGCTTTCAAAGCGCTCAAGAACGACGCTTGATACCTGACTCACCCGTGATCGGCACAAGTACACACCTGTGGCGACCACTCCGCAGGCCTGTCTAAATTAATTATACAGTTATTGTACAAACTGCTTATCAGGAGTTTACACTGATGCTGTGCGCGACGTGAGCTTCTCGACTGAACACTCAACTTCGTTTGATGTTCATGGTCTTAAACAAAAAGCTCAACCCTATCGGTGTGTCGTTTATTCGTCCGCTTCTTCGCCTTCAAGGAGACGCAAACAGAATGGCTTCGTTGACAGGAAAACGGCGTATCTGGTTGATTGGCGCCACCTCGGGTATCGGGCTGGCACTTGCCCGGCGCCTGCTCAAGGAGGGGCATCGTGTGGCACTGAGCGCACGAGGCCAAGAAGCGCTTGACGAGATTGCCAAGGAATATGAAAACACCCTGGCGGTACCATTGGACTTGAGCGACCGCCAATCGGTACAGGCTGCCGGACAAAAGATCGATGAAGAATTCGCTGGTTTGGATCTAGTGATTCATAACGCCGGCACCTGCGAATATCTCGACGTGGGCCATTTCGACGTCGATCTGATCGAACGCGTTCTTGCCACCAATTTCAATGGCGCAATATACACTCTCGACGCCGCCTTACCGCTTTTACGTCGCGCTCGAGACGACGATGGCAGCCAGCCTCTGTTTGCAGCGGTATCGAGCGCCTCGGCCTATGTTCCGCTGCCCCGAGCCGAGGCCTATGGCGCATCGAAAGCTGCCTTGAGTCATTTCCTCGAGTCCCTGCGTCTTGATCTGGCCGCGGAAAATATCGATGTCAGCATCATTCATCCAGGCTTCGTGGAAACACCGCTCACTCAGCGCAACGATTTTCCCATGCCCATGCAAGTGAGCAGTGACTTTGCGGCAAAAGCCATCATTGAGGGGCTGGAAAAACGTACATTGGATATCCACTTTCCCAAGCGCTTCACCTCTGGCGTCAAGCTACTGGGCATCCTGCCGCCAACACTGCGCCGTCGCATCGGCCTCACCATGATACGTAAAAACAATGACTGAACGATACGACTCTTCCGCATCAGTAGGCGCCCAGTCGCCGGGTCAGCACATTGCTGTAGTGGGGAGCGGCATCAGCGGCATGAGTGCCGCCTACCTGCTCTCTCAACGCCATCGGGTGAGCCTGTTTGAAGCGGCTCCGCGCTTGGGCGGCCATACCGCTACCATCGACGTGCTGCTCGATGGCAAGACGTATGCAGTGGATACCGGATTCATCGTCTTCAACGACTGGACCTATCCTCTCTTCCAGGGGCTGATGGCACACTTGAACGTGGCCTCCCAGCCTACGGAAATGAGCTTTTCGGTGCACGATGCCCGCCAGGATTTCGAGTACAACGGCCACACCCTGGCCACCTTGTTTGCGCAGCGGCGCAATCTGTTGCGTCCACGTTTCTATCGCATGCTGGCGGAAATACTGCGCTTCAATCGTCAGGCGCGACAGGATATGGAAACCGGGCATCTCGATACCACTATCACCTTGGGCGACTATCTTGAGCGCGGCCACTTTGGCCTGGACTTTCGTGACCGCTATCTGTTGCCCATGGGCGCTGCCATCTGGTCGGCAAGTCCTGAGGACCTGAAAGGATTTCCCGCGCTTTTCTTTCTGCGCTTCTTTCATAACCACGGCCTCTTGTCTGTCGATCATCGCCCTCAGTGGTATACCTTGACCGGCGGATCACGCAGCTATATTCCGGCCCTGACAGCGCCCTATGCCGAGCGCATTCATCTGAACTGCCCGGTTCATTCCCTTCAGCGCGACGAGACAGGGGTGACGCTAAGATCGCCTCGGGGCGAGGAGCGCTTCGATCAGGTGGTGCTGGCCTGTCATGCGGATCAATCCCTGGCGCTACTAGCGGATCCCAGCAGCGATGAACGCAGCATTCTTTGCGCCATGCCCTATCAGGATAACGAGGTGGTGCTGCATACGGACGAGCGTCTTTTACCCCGTCGTCGTCGAGCCTGGGCCAGCTGGAATTATCGCGTGGATGGACGAGGCGATGCGGCACGGGTTTCCGTGACCTATGCCATGAACATTCTGCAGCATATCGAGGCGCCCTATACCTTCTGCGTCACCCTGAACGACAGCGCAGCAATCGATCCTGCCCGGATCATCCAGCGCTTCAGCTACGCCCATCCTTGCTTCACTCTCAAAGGGCAACAGGCTCAGGCACGGCATGGGGAAATTTCGGCGCTTGAACGCCGCACCCATTACTGTGGCGCCTACTGGCGCAATGGGTTTCATGAGGACGGGTTGTGGAGTGCACTGCGGGTAGCTCAGGCGCTTGGCTGTCAGAGCTGGAACGACGCACAGGAAGGCGACGTTCGGGAGATAAACGCCCCCTTAGCAGAGGAATCGCTGTCGTGATTACCATGCCGCGTAGCCGTATCTACCAGGGCACCTTGCGGCATCGGCGTTTCGTGCCCACGAGCCATCGGTTCTCCTATCGCCTATGGATGGCCTGGCTCGACCTGGACGAACTGCCTCGGCTGTTTGACAAGGTGCCGGGATTCAGCGTGCGGCATCGTGCCCTGGCACGCTTTCGCCGTGAGGACTATCTGGCGCCCCACGACTTGCCGCTCAAGCAAGCGGTGCGGCAACGCCTGGGCCAAGAGCTCGGCCAGACACTGGCAGCCAGGGCGGACGGCGCGATCTTTGTGCTTACCCAGCTGCGTCTGTGCGGCATCGTCTTCAACCCCATCACGCTTTACTACGTCTATGATCGCAGCGAACGGCTTCAGGCGGTGCTGAGCGAAGTCAGCAATACCCCTTGGGGAGAACGCCAGTGCTATGCCTGTGCCGTCGACCCAATGCGTCATAGTCACTCGGCTCGCTTTGCCAAATCCATGCATGTCTCTCCGTTCAACCCCATGGATATGGACTATCGCTGGCGCTTCAACACTCCGAATGAGCAGCTCTACCTACACATGGAAAACTGGCAGAACGAGCAGCGTCATTTCGACGCTACGCTGACATTGAAAGCGCAGCCGGCAACGCGCGCTGTACTGCTGGCTACCCTGGCCCGCCAGCCTTGGATGAGCATCAAGACCCTGGCTGGGATCTACTTTGAAGCATTTCGACTATGGCTGAAACGCGTGCCGATTTTCGACCATCCCAAGCGCAGGGAGATCTCACCATGACCACCTTTCCCTCTGCCACTTCCCGCGAGCCATCGACCTCCGGCGATCGCCTGGCGCGCTGGCTTAGGCCGCGGCTTTTCGCGCAACTCGAACGACTGCAAGGGG
The DNA here is from genome assembly GCF_947500835.1 of uncultured Halomonas sp. Classification (GTDB taxonomy): domain Bacteria; phylum Pseudomonadota; class Gammaproteobacteria; order Pseudomonadales; family Halomonadaceae; genus Modicisalibacter. The sequence goes on along the minus strand of NZ_CANMTQ010000015.1, from coordinate 46,319 downwards.
GCAATATCACCCTGATCGAGGGCGATCAGAGCTCTTGTCTGGGCCAGGGCGGTCCTTTGCAGGTATGTGTGATCGTGAATCAGGAGCGTGCCTGGCGACGGCTTGCCTTGGGTGGCACGGTAGGTGCGGCAGAGGCCTATATAGAGGGCGACTGGGAAGCCGATGATCTGGTGACGCTGACACGGCTGTTTGCCGCCAACATGGAGCAAGTCAATGGCGAGGTGGAGAACGGCAGTGCGCGCTTAGGACGCTGGCTGCTGACGGCTCTCTATACTCTACAGCGCAATACTCAGCGTGGCTCGAAGCGCAATATCGGCGCTCATTACGATATTGGCAACGACCTGTTCGCCACCTTTCTCGACAGTGAGCACTGGCTGTACTCCAGCGCTGTCTTTCCTCGCCGCGATGCGAGCCTTGAGGAGGCGTCGACCTATAAGCTCGAACGCCTGCTCGACAAGCTCGACGTTCGTCCTGAGCACCATCTGCTCGAAATTGGCACCGGTTGGGGCGGTCTGGCAATCCATGCTGCCAAGACCCGGGGCTGCCGGGTGACCACCACCACCATCTCGGAAGCGCAATACACTCACACGGCAAGACGCATCAAGGAAGAGGGGCTTGATGAGCGCATCACGTTGCTCAAACAGGACTATCGTGAACTCGAGGGTCGTTACGATCGATTGATCTCCGTGGAGATGGTCGAAGCCGTTGGGCATCAGTATCTTGGCACCTACCTGGCCACGCTAGATCGTCTGCTGACGAACGATGGGATGGCGGTGCTGCAGGCGATCACCATTCGCGATCAGCGTTTCGAGGCGGCCAAGCGCGAGATGGACTTCATCAAACGCTATATCTTTCCCGGCGGCTTTCTGCCCTCCCATACCGCCATCTTGAATAATGTCGCGCGCAAGACGTCGCTCAACGTATTGTCTCTCGATGAGATCGGTCTGCACTATGCCCGCACGCTGCAAGAATGGCGGAAACGCTTCGAGGCAAATCTGGAACGAGTCCGTCGCCTGGGTTATGACGAACGCTTCATTCGCATGTGGCGCTATTATCTATGCTACTGCGAAGGGGGATTTCTCGAGCGCTCGATCGGTACCTGTCATCTGCTGCTGGCCAAGCCTGGTGCCCGGCCCACGACCTTGATTGGCGCAGTGTAAGGCCAGGATGCTACTTACGCTGTTCAATCTGATCGCCTTCGAGGTTGGCTGGCTTGCCTGCGTATTAGGAGGCTCATTGATCGGAGGCTTGGTCGTCAGCGTGATCATTGCAGTACATTTAATCTGGTTGGCGTATCCTGGGGAATGGCGCTGGATAGTGGGATTTGCCCTGCTGGGTTTGATCGTTGATGGCGGCTTGACCCTGATAGGCGGCTTCACGTTCGCAAACCCGCACTGGTGGCCATTACCCCTACCACCTTGGCTGTGGGCTTTATGGCCACTGTTTGCAACGCTATTGCTGCACTCCTTGACCTGGCTCTGGCGCTATCCGGTACTCGCCATGCTGTGTGGCGCCATCAGCGGCCCTCTGTCCTACTTAGGCGGCGCTGAACTCGCCGAAATCACGCTGGCCCCTTGGCTACTGCCCGCCCAAGCAGTGATCTGGGCACTGCTGTGCCTATGGCTATGTCATCGCTTGAAGCATCGAGTTTAAATTTTGCGGATCATGGGCTAATGGGATAGCGGGCCTCGATATCGCTTGCCGTTTCCGGGTTCGAAAACAAGAAGCCCTGACAAAGCTGGCACCCTTCCGTCGTCAAATGATCGCGCTGAGCCAAGGTTTCCACGCCTTCGGCGATGACTTCCAACTTCAACCCGCGAGCCATTGCCAGCACGGCTTTGACGATGGCGGCGTCGCCGGAGTCCTCGGGCAAGGCGCGAATGAACATGCGATCCAGTTTGAGCTTATCCACCGGCAGGTGCTTGAGATAGGCCAATGAGGAGTAACCGGTCCCGAAATCATCGATAGCGATGAGATGACCACTGTCACGCAGTGCATTGAGTCGCGGTGAGATATCGCCGGCACGCTCGTCCAGCAGCACCGATTCAGTCAATTCGAGCCCTATCAATCGAGCAGGCACTCCATGCTGGGCCAAGGAGGCAGCGATACGCGACTCAAGATCTCCCTGAATCAATTGCAACACCGAAATATTGATCCATATGGGTACGCAGGTATCGTTTCTTACAAGCCATTTGGCCTGTTGTGCCACGGCCTGCTCGATAACCCAACTCCCCACGGCGTTCATCAAGCCTTGACGCTCCGCCAAGGGGATAAAGTCGACAGGCGATATCATGCCATGCTCAGGATGACGCCAGCGTAATAACGCCTCCATTCCCACCAGAGAATCATCTGCAAGCCGGTGTTGCGTCTGATAATGAAGCTCCAGCTGATTGCCCTGAATCAGAGCGCGACGCAGATCGTTGACCAGCGTCAACTGCCGGTCTCCCTTGACTTCAAGAGAAGGCTGGAAACGTTGATCATGGCTACGACCATGATGTTTGGCGCTGTAAAGCGCTGATTCGAGACGTTGAAACAAGAGCCCTGGATCATTGCCATCTTCCGGCACTCGGCAGCTGCCAATGGAAAAGCCAAGTCGCAAGGAGTGACTGTTATACTCGAAGGGCTCACTAAGATGCTCGCGCAGGCCGGCAATCCATTTCTCGTGATCGTCAAAGGTCGTGGTGCGAATCAGCATGAACTCATCCCCTCCAAGACGTCCCACCGTCGCTTGAGCAGCCACGGCGGACAACCGCTGGCCGAAGCGCGCCAACAGCCGATCCCCGCCATCGACCCCGAGTCCATCGTTGACCGACTTGAAACCATCGATATCGATAAGCGCCAGATCAAGTCCTTCGCCGGCGCGTAAATGCTGCAACCGCGACGTAAGAATATCGTGTAGCCGCCGTCGATTGGGCAGGCCGGTCAAGGGGTCCTCGAAGCCAACACGCTTGAGATCCTGTTCTCGCGCCTTGTGCTTGGAAATATCGGTAAACAGCGCAATGTAGTATTCAGCGCGGCCACGTCGATTCGGATAGGCCTGGACCCGCAGCCATTCAGGATACTGCTCACCGCGCTTGCGCTGGTTCCATATTTCACCTTCCCAGCGACCGGTGGTGTCGAGGGCGTGCCAATAGCGCTCGTAAAACCCCTTGTCATGACGGCCCGAAGACAATAATGAGGGATTGGAACCCATGACTTCCTGATGCTGGAAGCCAGTGATGCGAGTGAAGGCGGCATTGACGCTGATGATACGATTGTCGGCATCGCAGATCATGACGCCATCTTCAGAGAGTTCTAGTGCTTTTTCGCTCAGTCGACGGCAACGGTGCTCCTGGCGTATCTTTCCCATCACATACAAAAGCGCCAGGATCACGACCGCCAGCGCTACCAGTCGCAGTGTCATGAGAGGCAACAACGGCAACACCCCCAGGGCGATGATGCCTAGCCAGACCAGTGGGCGGTTAAGAGAAAAAGGAGGCCACATAATTTTTCATTATAATACTAGGTTGCGGACTGAGCGGGCATCATGCCTTGCAGTCTTACTCGGGCGCAAGAGCAGGCGTTACAACGATTGTAACGTCGAATTAATGCTTGCGGCTTGGCGTCAATCGATTTTCGACTCGAGTGATATCTCCATTGGTCGACGTGCATTCATTCCCTACTGCCAGTAAACTAAGCGCGTCCGCGCGCAGCGTGGCACACGACACTTCTGACACTTGGAACGACTCAGTGACCGAGCAACACTCCTTTGCATATGAAGAGCTGCTAGCCTGCAGCCAGGGCAAGCTATTTGGCCCCGGCAACGCCCAATTGCCGGCCCCCAATATGCTAATGTTGGATCGTATAATCCGTATCGACGAAGCCGGTGGCCGCTATGACAAGGGTGAACTGATCGCCGAGCTGGATATTCGGCCCGATCTATGGTTCTTCGACTGCCATTTTCCTGGCGACCCGGTAATGCCAGGGTGCTTGGGCCTGGATGCCATGTGGCAGCTGGTCGGCTTTTACCTAGGCTGGCTCGGTCATCCGGGACGTGGACGCGCCCTGGGCTGTGGCGAAGTCAAGTTTTCCGGCCAGATTATGCCGGACGCGGAAAAAGTCACTTACCATATTCACGTGAAACGGATCATTACGCGACGCCTCATTCTGGGCATTGCTGACGGCACTGTCGCGGTCGATGGCCGCGAGATCTATCAGGCCAATGACTTGCGTGTCGGTCTGTTCACCTCCACTGCGAACTTCTGATCAGGAGGCTTCCATGCGACGAGTGGTCGTCACTGGCCTGGGCATCGTCTCCTGTCTTGGCAATGATCAGCACCAGGTGCTGGATGCGCTCAAGGCAGGTCGTTCAGGTATCCGCTTCAAAGAAGAGTACGCCGAGCGTGGCTTTCGTAGCCATGTGGCTGGCACAATCGATATCGATCTGGACGCTCTGGTCGATCGCAAGCAGCGCCGCTTCATGGGCGATGCAGCGGCATACGCCTATGTCTCCATGGCTCAGGCCATAGAGGACGCCGGGCTCGCGCCGGAGCAGATTTCCAACGAGCGCACCGGCTTGATTGCCGGCTCCGGCGGGGCTTCCAGCGCCAATCAGGTCGAGGCAGCAGACGTGCTACGTGAAAAAGGACTGCGCCGCATTGGTCCTTATCGCGTAACCCGCACCATGGGCAGCACGGTTTCCGCCTGCCTGGCCACGCCCTTTCAAATAAAGGGCATCAACTACTCGATTTCCTCCGCCTGTGCTACGTCGGTGCACTGTATCGGCAACGCCATGGAACAGATCCAGATGGGCAAGCAGGATATCGTGTTCGCCGGTGGCGGCGAGGAGGAGCACTGGACGCTATCCTGTCTGTTCGACGCCATGGGGGCTTTGAGTAGCAGCTATAACGCCACGCCTGAAAAGGCGTCACGCCCCTACGACAAGGCACGAGACGGCTTCGTCATTGCCGGTGGCGGTGGCATGCTGGTCCTTGAAGAGCTGGAACATGCCAAGGCTCGCGGCGCCAAGATCTACGCGGAGCTTGTCGGTTACGGCGCCACGTCGGATGGCTACGATATGGTTGCTCCCTCCGGTGAAGGCGCCGTACGCTGTATGCGTCAAGCCATGGCCGGATTGGAAGGCAATATCGACTATATCAATACGCATGGCACCTCGACCCCGGTAGGCGATATTTCTGAACTCAGAGCGATCCGTGAGATTTTTGGCAACCAGACGCCGGCGATAAGTTCGACCAAATCCTTGACCGGACATTCACTGGGCGCCACCGGCGTGCAGGAAGCCATCTACTCCTTGCTGATGATGGAGCATGGGTTCATCGCCGCCTCGGCAAACATCGACGAACTCGATGATCAGGCTGAAGGTGTCGATATCGTGCAAACACGACGCGACAATGTAACCATAGAGAGGGCAATGACCAACAGCTTCGGCTTCGGTGGCACCAATGCCTGCCTGGTCATGCAACGGCTAGATATCTGATTGTTGCATCGTTAAACCGATAAATAGCTTAAGGGCGCCTCGTTGGGCGCCCTTTTTTATATGGATAGGTTTTTCTAGGTAGGAAGTTGTGATGCGGGCTTGTCAGTAACCCGCGTCGGTCGTGGGACTTCTGAAATCAGGGTCAGCTGCGACTCGATCCATTCTTCGACCCTCACCAGCACCTCTTCCGGGGTGCGCCCCTGCGTCGCGATAGGCTCACCCACCACCACCGACAAACGCCCAGGATTCTTGACCCAGTGCCGCCCCGGCCAGCGCTCTCCTCCATTGTGAGCCACTGGCATCACAGGAACTCCGGCGCGACAGGCAATCACCGCACCGCTCTTGTTATAACGCCGCCGCTGCCCTGGCTCGACCCGAGTGCCTTCAGGAAAAATCAGTACCGATAGCCCTTCTTTCAACCGCTTGGGCCCCTGTGACAGCACCTGTTTCATGGCGCGTGAAGGGCGCGAACGATCCAGAGCAATAGGATGAAGCAGTCGCAGCGCCCAGCCAAACAGCGGCAGACGCAAGAGTTCTTGCTTGAGCACGGTGCAAACGGGAGGCTTGAGCACCTGCAGGAAAAGCGTTTCCCATTCACACTGGTGATTCGCCAGAATCACCACCGGCCCTTTGGGCACGTTCTCCCGACCATGCACTTCGTAGCGTACCCCGCAGATGAATGCGAACCAGCCAATGATGAAATGATTGTAGAGATTAAGTAGCTTGTAGCGACCCCTCAGGGGCAACAGTGGCGTAATCGGCAGACAAACCAATCCAAAGAATAGAATGGCAAGAAAATAGACCAGATAAAATATCAGGCTGCGTAGCGTGTTCATGCGTTTTTCTCCTTCGCCTGATAAGCGTGACACCAGATGTCCAGCATCCGACCCAATTCAATCCGCCAGGGTTTTTGATGCACACCGAAGACATCGAGTACACGTTGACAGTTGAGCACGCGCCGTAGTGGCTGATCATGATGATGATTAAGCGCTTTGAGATCGCCCAATGCCACCTTCTCGCCCATCCCTGCCAGACGCGTATCGAGCTGCATGCGTACTGTCGATGTAAAAGTATAGGCACTGACAGGTTCGATGCCTGCCAGATGGTAGGCTCCCCAGGCTGTCGCATTACAGCTCAATTGATGCAGCATACCGATCAACGCCATGGCCACGGCATCTGCTGAGATTGGACAAAAAACGATATCTTCCGCGGCGCGTACACTGCGCCCCTGCAAAAGCTGCTCGATCAGCTCAGACAGCCAGGCGCCGCCGCCCTCAAGAGCAAACAGCGGCCCTAGCCGCACGATCAGATGCTCAGTAAGGTCTGTGCGAATGCGATTGCCGGTGGCAATCAACCGACGCAGGCTTTCATCCCGTGGGTGGGGAATCACATGCTCATCAATGGGTAGCTCGGCGCCATCTTCGTAGAGTTCGTCCGAGACACACCATACCAAGGGCACACCGGCATGGCGACACAATGCCAGACAGTTCTCCACGGCTTTAGCGTGAGACTCCACCAATGCCGGAGTCGCATCGCTGGGGGATGCCAAGGGCGGGATGATCAAGGCATCTGGGGCTACTTCTTCAAGCTGCTCGGAGGTGAGCGTCAACGCCTGCACAATTACTAGCTCAGTATCGTTGCGCCGATTGGCTTGACGCATAAATGCCAGACTCAAACAATGCCCTGCATCAAGAATCAACAACTTCACGGCACTTCCTTCTCCAAGAATGCAGGCTCAATATCATGATGATGGGGGCTCTTTGACAATGATCAACGACGGGCCGTTAACCCAAGGCTTCTATGCGCGCCCAACCTTGGAAGTCGCTCGGGATTTGCTAGGGCGCCATCTTGTGCGCGTATACGGTAATGAGCGCCTGGTAGGCCGTATTGTCGAAACAGAAGCCTACGGCGGAACCGAAGACAGCGCCAGCCATGCTGCCCGGGGTCTTACGCCTCGCAGCGCGCCCATGTTTGGCCGCCCAGGGCATGCCTATGTCTACCTGATATATGGTATCCATGACATGTTCAACCTGGTTACCGAATCATCAGGCCGGGCAGGCGCCGTTTTGTTGAGAGCCATCGTTCCAGTTACCGGCGAGGCGACCATGCTCGCTCGTCGCAGTGGCAAGAATGGCCGCAATCTCGCGAATGGCCCTGGCAAACTCACCCAGGCAATGGGTATCACCGTGGCTGAGTTCAACCGCCACGATTTATGCCTAGGAAAACATCTCTGGCTCGCTCAGGGCACGCCTGTTGAAGATCGTAACGTCATTACCGGCCCTCGGGTCGGCATTCCCTACGCCGAACCCAAGGACCGGGAAGCTCCCTGGCGCCTACGGCATCAGCCGAACTCAACGAAATGATGCATTTTCAAGCAAATGACTAGAACGGGATTTCGTCATCGAAATCATCGAAACTGCCAGGATTAGGCGCGCCGTAGTTATTACCTTGCTGTCCGGCATTTCCTTGGCCACCCTGCGCGGGAGGCTGTTGCGCGGGGCGCGGGCTCTGACCTCCTTGACCGCCGCCCTGCTGGCCATAACTGTTCTGCTGGACGCCATAATTACCTTGTGGCTGCTGCGCGTAGTCACCGCCGCCTTGAGCACCACGGGAGTCGAGCATCTGCATGTCGTTGCCCACAATCTCGGTGCTGTAGCGATCCTGCCCGTCCTGCCCCTGCCATTTACGGGTTTGTAGACGCCCTTCAATGTAAATACGCGATCCCTTCTTGACATACTGCTGGGCGATCTCCGCCAGCTTGTTGAAAAGCACGACGCTGTGCCATTCGGTGCGTTCCTGACGCTGTCCGCTTTGCTTGTCGGTCCAGCTATCGGTAGTCGCGATGCGTAGATTGGCGACCGGATTGCCGGAGGGTAAAAACCGCACATCCGGATCCTGTCCCAGATTGCCAATCAGGATGACCTTGTTTACGCCTCTAGCCATAGTTAATCACCTTTCCTTCTACAATCAATTAATTGGAAACCCAAGACGGTCATCGCCTCCGTTCGGGACAACGATGATGAAGTCGATGGCTGTCAGGCAACCTAGAACGTCATGGAACGATAGTTTTGACGATTGCCGAATGATACACAAATGCTACAAGCGCCGCGCGTTACGAAACGAGAAGATGATTTAACGTCAGGCGCCCTTGCGGTCCTGCTGGGTACCTATCACTCGAGCCAATGCTTGAGTATCAAGGCACTGACGGTCCACCTTGAGATAAGCGACGCGCTCCTCGGGTACGACCAATACATCTTCGACGCCGGCGACGCCTGCAAAGCTAGCCATCAAGGTATCGAGAGCGTCGTCATGATGCGTCGAGTCGAGCGCCACCACTTCACTGGACAAATGACGAGGCGCAGGCATCCTCCAGATGATTAACAGCCACACCAGAGCAAGCCCGGCAGCCCCCAGAAACACCGCGTCATAGCCAAAATGCTGGGATAACGCGCCCCCGAGCACACCACCCAGAAAGGCTCCCAGGAATTGGCTGGTGGAGTACACCCCCATAGCGGTTCCCTTGGCGCCCGCCGGGGCCAATTTACTGATCATTGACGGCAACGTCGCCTCCATTAGATTGAAGGCGACAAAAAAGGCCCACAGCAAGGCGATCAGTATCCAGCGCTGATGACTGACCTCTCCCAGTAGCAGCAATACCAGCACCATACTGGCCACCGCTCCGATAAAGGTAACGCGCATGCGCCGGTATTTTTCGGCAATGATGACCAAAGGCACCATGCCGATAAAAGCCAACGCCATTACTCCCAAATAGACCCAACCCTGCTGCGCAGCCTCGATACCAACATCGACCAGTCGAAATGGTACCGCCACGAACACCGCCATCAAGATCAGATGCAGGGCAAAGATCGAAAAATCTAGACGTAGCAGGTCGCTACGCGTCAGTGTATCCCGCAGCTGACTGCGATCCATTCCCACGTCGCGATGCCGCGCTCGTCGCGGCGCTGCCGGCACCAGTCGCCACAGCACCAGCAGGCTCAGCAGGGCCAGCCCTGCAGTAAACCAGAACACGCCGGCAAGACCGAAGGAGGCTGCTAACAAAGGTCCAAGCACCATGGCCACGGCAAACGCCACGCCAATCGACAGGCCAATGGTGGCCATCGCCGCGGTACGAATTTCTTCTCGAGTCTGATCCGCGAGCAAAGCCATGATGGCACCGGCTACGGCGCCGCTTCCTTGTAGGCAACGCCCAAAAATGACGCCACCAATGGTAGTCGCCTCCGCAGCGACGATACTGCCCAAGGCGAATAGCATCAGACCACCGGCGATCACACTTTTGCGCCCGATACGATCGGACAGCAGCCCGAAAGGGATCTGCAGCACAGCCTGGGTCAGACCATAGATTCCCAGTGCCAAACCAATCAGTAAAGGCGTAGCGCCGGCCAGGTCGTCGGCATACAGCGCTAAAACCGGAAGCACCATGAACAGCCCAAGCATGCGCGTGGCATATAGACTGGCCAAACCGACGATGGCCCGGCGCTCGGTAGAAAGCAAACGAATGGTCATGAGCAAGTCGCATACTGAATGAAAAGCGGTTCGTTGGGCCGTGGTACAGGACGATAAACGTCAAGTAGGGCGAAAAAGAAGCCCAGCGGTAGATCGGGTATTCTACCGATACCGCCGCTATTAGGAAAAGCACGACATCGTTTTGCCGCCTCATTAGGGAAGCGTATAATCGAGCTTTTGCGCTACCGAGGTGGTAATGGACAAGATTCTGGTCAGGGGTGCACGCACTCACAACCTCAAGAACATCGATGTCGAATTGCCGCGAGACAAATTGATCGTGGTGACCGGGCTATCAGGTTCCGGCAAGTCGTCGCTCGCTTTCGACACGCTGTACGCCGAGGGGCAACGCCGCTACGTCGAGTCGCTATCCACCTATGCCCGCCAGTTCCTGTCGATGATGGAAAAGCCCGACATGGATCATATCGAAGGGCTGTCACCTGCGATTTCCATCGAGCAAAAATCCACGTCTCATAATCCGCGCTCCACTGTCGGAACGATTACCGAAATCTACGATTATCTACGTTTGCTGTTCGCCCGGGCTGGCACGCCACGCTGTCCACAGCATGGTACCGATCTAGAGGCCCAGACCATTTCCCAGATGGTCGATCAGGTTCTGACTCTGCCTGAAGGCAGTAAGCTGATGCTTATGGCCCCTGTCGTCAAGGGCCGCAAAGGCGAGCATCTGCAACTGATCAGCGAGCTTCGAGCTCAAGGGTTCGTGCGCGCCATGATCGATGGTCAGGTATTGGAACTCGACGACATCGCGCCCCTGGAAAAGAACAAGAAACACGATATCAGCGTAGTGGTGGATCGCATCAAGGTCCGCGAAGACTTGCAACAGCGCTTGGCCGAATCCTTCGAGACCGCTCTTAACTTGGCCGACGGCATCGCCCTGGTACATTTCATGGACGATGAACAGGAGGACATCACTTTTTCGGCACGGTTTGCCTGCCCGGTCTGCGGTTACTCCATTGCCGAGCTAGAGCCGAGGATGTTTTCCTTCAACAACCCGGCAGGCGCCTGTCCGACCTGCGATGGCCTTGGCGTGCAGCAGTTCTTCGATGCAGAGAAGCTGATCAGTCATCCTGAACTCTCCTTGGCTGAAGGAGCAATCAAAGGCTGGGATCGACGCAGCGTTTACTACTTCAATCAGCTACAGGCACTGGCCGCGCATTATCGATTCAAACTGGAGACACCCTGGGCTGAGCTTGCCCGGCATGAGCGCGATATCGTGCTCAACGGCAGCGGCGATGACGTCGTTGCCTTCAGCTATGTCAATGACCGGGGACGCAAGGTTACTCGCGAACATCCTTTCGAAGGTGTGCTGCCCAACATGCAGCGGCGCTACCGCGAGACTGAATCGAACATGGTGCGGGATGATCTCGCCAAGTATCTGGCCGTGCAGCCCTGTCCGACGTGCCAAGGTAGCCGTCTACGAAAAGAGTCGCGTCATGTTTTCGTCGATGATTACACCCTGCCCCAGATGGTGCGCTTGCCGATTGGTGAGGCCTGGCAGTATTTCAAGACACTGACGCTTCCCGGACGCAAAGGCGAGATCGCCCTCAAGATCGTTAACGAGATTCATGCACGATTGGAATTTCTGGTCAACGTAGGGCTTGATTATCTTAACCTGGAGCGCAGCGCGGATACGCTTTCCGGTGGTGAAGCTCAGCGTATACGACTGGCAAGTCAGATTGGAGCAGGGCTTGTCGGCGTCATGTATATCCTGGATGAGCCTTCTATCGGCCTTCATCAACGCGACAATGATCGTTTGCTCAAGACCCTCGTGCATTTGCGGGACCTGGGCAATACGGTAATCGTGGTCGAGCATGACGAAGACGCCATCCGCGCCGCGGATCATGTGCTGGATATTGGCCCTGGCGCTGGCGTGCATGGCGGTCGTGTCGTGGCTCAAGGCACACCGGACGATATCGAAAGCAGCGAAGAGTCTCTTACCGGTCAGTATCTTGCGGGCTCGCGACGCATCGAGATTCCGCCTCATCGAATCCCGTGCAACCCTGAGAAGATGCTGCGCTTGAGCGGTGCAACCGGGAACAATCTGCAAGATGTTACCCTGGAGCTCCCCCTAGGCTTGTTCATTTGCGTGACCGGGGTCTCGGGGTCGGGGAAATCGACCTTGATCAACTCGACCCTGATGCCGATTGCCGCCTGCGAGCTAAACCGCGCCACCACCCTGACACCGGCACCCTATAAAAAGATCGAGGGCCTCGATAAGCTCGACAAGATCATCGATATCGACCAGAGTCCCATCGGTCGCACGCCCCGCTCCAACCCGGCAACCTACACCGGTATCTTTACGCCAATTCGTGAACTCTTCGCCGGCACTCAAGAAGCACGCTCCAGAGGCTACAAGCCAGGGCGTTTTTCCTTCAACGTCAAGGGTGGACGCTGTGAGGCTTGCCAAGGCGAGGGCATGATCAAGGTCGAAATGCACTTCCTTCCAGATATCTACGTTCCCTGCGATGTATGCAAGGGCAAGCGCTACAATCGGGAAACGCTTGAGGTCAACTACAAGGATAAGAATATCCACGAAGTACTGGAGATGACTGTCGAGGAAGCATTGGAGTTCTTCAGCCCGGTCCCGGTAATCGCACGGCGTCTACAGACCTTGATCGATGTGGGGCTTTCCTATGTACGTCTAGGCCAGAGCGCCACGACTCTTTCTGGCGGCGAAGCGCAGCGAGTCAAGCTGGCCAGGGAGCTTGCCAAACGCGATACCGGCCAGACCCTCTATATTCTCGACGAGCCAACGACCGGACTGCATTTTGAGGATATACGTCAACTATTGACGGTGCTCCACCGCTTGCGCGATCACGGCAACACCATCGTGGTCATCGAACACAACTTGGATGTCGTCAAGACCGCCGACTGGGTGACGGACCTAGGTCCTGAAGGAGGATCCGGCGGTGGTCGCATTATCGCCGAAGGCACCCCAGAGCAGGTCGCCAACATAGAGAGATCACATACCGGCCGTTTTCTCAAGCCACTGCTGGCGCGCAAATCAGGCGGCAAGGGCAGCAAGTCCCGAGCCAAGGACATTGCCGCCAGTAGCGCCTGACCCGTCCTCTTGCAGCGAATGGGCCGGACAGCAACCGGCCCTGCCCTTCGCCAGTTTCAACCGCGTCCTCGAATCAAAATGCCATCACAAAAAAACCGGTCCTGATAGACCGGTTTAGATACTGCACTTTCGTTGAATATCAAGTGCCAGAAAAGCTCACTCTTCGCCAGCTGCTTCGTCGACTACAGGACGATCCACCAATTCGACAAACGCCATGGGCGCGTTGTCACCGGTGCGAAAGCCACACTTGAGGATACGCACATAGCCACCAGGGCGATTGACGTAGCGCGGGCCCAGCTCATTAAATAGCTTACCCACCGCTTCCTTCGAGAGCGTACGGCTGAACGCTAATCGCCGATTGGCGACGCTGTCTTGCTTGGACAAGGTGATCAGCGGCTCAATATGACGCCGCAGTTCCTTGGCTTTGGGTAGGGTCGTCTTGATGACCTCGTGCTCGACCAGCGAGACACACATGTTCTTGAACATGGCCTGGCGGTGCGAGCTGGTACGATTCAGATGACGACCACTCTTACGATGACGCATGGTTGTAATTCCTTACCAAACGGGGACTCGAGTCGGCGCTCACGCGGAAGCCTTTTCGTCCTTCAAGCTAGAAGGCGGCCAGTTCTCCAGCCGCATGCCAAGTGACAAACCACGAGCTGCCAACACGTCCTTGATTTCATTCAGGGACTTCTTACCGAGATTAGGGGTCTTCAACAGCTCCACCTCGGTACGCTGAATCAGATCGCCGATATAATAGATGTTCTCAGCCTTGAGGCAGTTGGCACTGCGAACCGTCAGCTCGAGGTCATCTACAGGACGCAGCAGAATGGGATCAACATGATCCTCTTCCACTTCGTTTTCCTGTTCCTTATCGACTTCCAGATCGACGAATGCCCCCAGTTGCTCTTGGAGGATCGTAGCACTGCGGCGGATCGCTTCTTCAGGATCCAGGGTACCATCGGTCTCGAGATCGATAATCAGCTTATCGAGATCGGTACGTTGCTCGACACGTGCAGCTTCGACTGAATAAGAAACACGACGTACCGGACTAAACGTTGCATCCAACTGCAGACGACCAATAGTGCGAGCTTCATCATCAACTTCTGCACGCACATCCGCAGGCTCGTAACCACGGCCCCGTGCAATCCGGAGCTGCATCTTCAGCTCAGCGCCCTCATTGATATGAGCGATCACATGATCGGGATTGACAATATCCACATCGTGGTCGGTAGCAATGTCACCTGCCGTCACGATACCCGGCCCCTGCTTGTTCAAAGACAGAGTGGCTTCATCACGACTATGCATTTTAACCGACACGTCCTTGAGATTCAGAAGAATCTCAATAACGTCTTCCTGGACACCTTCGATCGCGCTATATTCGTGATCGACACCTGCAATTTCAACTTCCACCACGGCACAACCGGGCATGGAAGAAAGCAAAATGCGACGCAGGGCGTTACCCAGAGTGTGGCCAAAACCACGCTCGAAAGGTTCGAGCACGATTTTGGCGTGGTGTGCACTGATCTCTTCGACCTTGATATCCCGAGGACGAAGAAACTCTGTTACTGAACGCTGCATATGAACACCTTTCAGGCTGCCAAACGGATACTCGGTACTCTATTGCCGAACCAATACTTCAGGTTCGGCTTCAAACATAAACAAATGAGTTTACTTCGAGTACAGCTCGACGATCAGATTTTCGTTGATGTCGGCAGACAAGTCGCCGCGTTCCGGGACAGCCTTGAAAGTGCCTTCCATCTTCTTGGAATCGACATCGATCCAGGTTACGTCACCGCGCTGGCCAGCCAGCTGCAGAGCGTGCTGAATACGCGCTTGATTCTTCGATTTTTCACGAACTGCGACGACATCACCAGGCTTGACCTGGTAGGACGCGATGTTGACACGCTTACCGTTCACAGTGATCGCCTTGTGGCTGACCAGCTGTCGAGCTTCTGAGCGAGTCGAACCAAAGCCCATGCGATAAACGACATTGTCCAGTCGGGATTCGAGCAGCTGAAGCAACGACTCACCAGTCGCCCCCTTCAAACGGGCGGCTTCCTTATAGTAGTTGCGGAACTGCTTCTCGAGTACGCCATAAATGCGACGTACCTTCTGCTTCTCGCGAAGCTGCAAGCCGTAGTCGGAAAGACGCTGACGGCGCTGGCCATGCACACCCGGAATTTGTTCGGATTTGCACTTCTTCTCGAAGGGAGTAACACCACTCTTCAAAAAGAGATCGGTACCCTCACGACGAGACAGTTTGCACTTCGGTCCAATATAACGTGCCATGAGTCTTTCTCCTTAAACGCGGCGTTTCTTCGGCGGACGACAGCCGTTGTGGGGAACGGGCGTCGCGTCGGTGATGCTTTGCACGCGAAAGCCGGCGGCATTCAATGCGCGCACGGCGGACTCACGGCCAGGACCGGGGCCCTTGACCAGTACGTCAACGTTTTTCACACCATACTCGGCTGCAGCAGTTGCTGCACGTTCACTTGCTACTTGAGCAGCGAACGGGGTGCTCTTGCGAGAACCACGAAAACCCGAACCACCGGAAGTTGCCCATGAAAGGGCATTCCCTTGGCGGTCTGTGATCGTCACGATCGTATTGTTAAAAGAGGCATGGATATGCGCAATCGCATCCACAACCTGCTTTTTAACCTTCTTACGGTTACTGCGCGGGTTAGCCATGTTGATGTTTCTTCCTGTCTAAACGCCAGAACATGCGTATTATTTGCGAATCGGCTTACGCGGACCTTTACGGGTACGCGCGTTGGTCTTGGTGCGCTGTCCACGCAACGGAAGACCACGGCGATGACGCAGACCACGGTAGCAACCCAGATCCATGAGACGCTTGATATTCAGCGTGACATCACGGCGTAGGTCGCCCTCAACGGTATATTTGCCGACTTCAGACCGCAGGGTATCCAGCTCTTCAGCGGATAACTCCTGGATCTTGGTGGTCGGCGTAATGCCGGCGGCTGCACAGACTGCCTGTGCACGCGTACGGCCAATCCCGAAGATATAGGTCAGCGAGATCGCCGCGTGCTTGTTGTCCGGGATATTGACGCCTGCAATACGGGCCATCAGCTTACTCCGAAATTTGAGCGGCTTGCTCGGTTTATCGTCCACAAAAGGCGCAATAGCATACCCTTTTGCCCAAAAAAGAGCAACTGGGTATGCCTACACCCACCTTCATTAGCGTTGGGCCTTAACCCTGACGCTGTTTATGCCGCGGCTCGATGCAAATAACGCGAACTGCGCCATTACGCCGAATGATCTTGCAATTGCGACACATCTTCTTGACGGAAGCTCGAACCTTCATCGTTCTCTCCATTACACGGTGGCTTACGCACTTAGCGCATCAAACCGCCGCTACCATAGCCTTTTAGGTTGGACTTCTTCATCACCGATTCATATTGATGCGACATCAAGTGTGATTGTACTTGTGCCATGAAATCCATGATTACCACCACAACGATCAGCAGAGAGGTGCCACCAAAGAAAAAGGGCACATTCCAGGCGATGATCAAGAATTGGGGCATCAAGGAAACCGCAGTGATATAAAGGGCACCGAACAAAGTTAAACGCGTCATGACTTTGTCGATATAGCGAGCAGTCTGCTCACCAGGGCGAATACCCGGCAGGAAAGCACCCGATTTTTTGAGGTTATCGGCTACGTCCTTGGGATTGAAGACCAGCGCTGTATAAAAGAAGCAGAAGAATACCACCGCAGCGGCAAAAAGCAAGATGTATAGTGGCTGTCCAGGTCCTAAGGATTGAGACGCAGCCTGCAGCCATTCAAAGCCTTCGGCAGAACCAACCCACTGGCCAATTGACGCTGGAAATAGCAGGATACTGGAGGCAAAGATCGCCGGAATAACACCTGCCATATTAACCTTTAGCGGCAAATAGCTACTTTGACCTGCATACATCTTGTTGCCAACTTGGCGTCGTGGATAATTCACAGTGATGCGGCGTTGGCCGCGCTCAATGAAAACCACGAACGCAACGGTTGCGATTGCCAATGCCGTTAGCGCCAATAGGGGCAACACATTCCATGCGCCATCGTTACGCGCCAGTTCAAAGGACTGTCCAATCGCTCCTGGAAGACCTGCGACTATACCTGCAAAAATCAGCAACGAGATGCCATTGCCAATCCCTTTCTCGGTGATTTGCTCACCCAACCACATCAGGAAAACTGCACCGGCGACAAAGGAAACAATCGCAGTGAAGTAGAAGCTGAAGTCGCTGGTATAAGTGACACCTTGCCCGACCAGACCAACTGCCATACCGGTCGCCTGAATCAAAGCCAGCACGACGGTGCCGTAGCGGGTGTACTGGCTAATTTTACGACGCCCGGCCTCGCCTTCCTTCTTTAGCTGCTCTAGACGAGGCGAGGTTGCTGTCAGAAGCTGCATGATAATCGACGCGGAAATGTAGGGCATTATGCCCAATGCGAGGATACTCATGCGCTCCAGCGCACCACCCGAAAACATGTTGAACAAGCTCAGGATAGTGCCCTGATTCTCTCTGAACAAGGCAGCAAGCTGATCAGGATTGATGCCCGGAACAGGGATATGAGCACCAATGCGGTACACCACAATGGCAATGAACACGAAACGTAGCCGCGCCCAGAGTTCACTCAAACCACTACCCGTTGCCGGCATGTTTCCTGATTTAGCCATTTAGTCCTCGACCTTGCCACCAGCGGCTTCGATAGCATCACGGGCACCTTTGGTGACCTTGAGACCCTTTACGGTAACCGCCTTGTTCAGTTCACCAGACAGAATGACCTTCGCATACTGCGTGGCATTCTTGAGCACGTTGGCCTTTTTTAGCGCGGCCAAATCGATGATATCGCTATCGACTTTTCCAAGCTCTGCCAGACGCACCTCTTCCGACACCAGGGACTTGGCAGAGGTGAAGCCGTACTTGGGCAGGCGCCGCTGCAAAGGCATCTGACCACCCTCGAAACCAGGCTTGACGCTGCCACCTGAACGGGATTTGAGACCTTTGTGACCACGGCCACCTGTCTTACCAAGACCGGAGCCAATGCCACGTCCGACACGCTTGGCAGAGTGCTTGGAGCCCGCTGCCGGGCTCAAACTATTGAGTTTCATGGATTACTCTCCCTCAACACGTACAAGGTAATTAACCTTGTTAACCATGCCGCGTACGGCTGGGGTGTCTTCCAACTCGACCGTATGACCGATACGACGCAACCCAAGCCCTTTCATAGTGGACTTGTGCTTTTCCAACACGCCGATAGTGCTACGCGTCTGAGTGACTTTAATCGAAGCTGCCATGATTGCCTTACCCCGCGATCTCTTCGACGGACAAGCCACGCTTGGCGGCAATGTCATCCGGCGCCTGCATGGCAGAGAGACCATTGATAGTCGCTCGCACCACATTCACCGGGTTAGTAGAACCGTAGCACTTTGCTAGGACGTCATGGACGCCAGCTAATTCGAGTACGGAGCGCATGGCACCACCCGCAATGATCCCGGTACCCTCAGAGGCCGGCTGCATGTATACCTTGGAAGCACCGTGTCGTGCCTTAACCGGGTACTGCAGTGTATGGCCGCTGAGACTGACCTTGATCATGTTGCGACGTGCCTGATCCATGGCTTTCTGAATCGCGACCGGCACTTCCCGCGCCTTACCACGACCGAAACCCACACGACCATTGCCATCGCCAACGACAGTCAGCGCGGTAAAACCGAAGATTCGGCCACCTTTGACCACCTTGGCGACACGGTTGACCTGCACGAGTTTCTCTTGCAAATCACCGCTTTGCTGTTCGTTCTTCGCCATCGTAAAACCCTTTAGAATTCCAGGCCGCCCTCACGAGCGGCATCGGCCAGGGCCTTGACCCGACCGTGGTACTTGAACCCGGCGCGGTCGAAGGCAACTTGTTTGACGCCTGCTTCCTTAGCGCGCTCGGCAATCAATGCACCCACTTTGGCTGCTGCATCCGCATTACCCGTGCCACTCTCACGCAATGACTTGTCCAGCGTGGAAGCGCTGACCAGAACCTTGTCACCTTGAGGCGAAATGATCTGCGCATAGATATGACGCGGAGTACGGTTGACACACAGGCGATACACGCCCAGCTCGCGAATCTTGGCGCGAGCGCGGCGGGCACGACGGAGACGAGATTCTTTCTTCGCGTTCATAACCCTGCCTTACTTCTTCTTGGCTTCTTTGCGGCGGACCTGCTCGTCACCATACCGAATTCCCTTACCCTTATAGGGTTCGGGGGGACGGAAGGCACGGATTTCCGCAGCGACCTGACCGAGTTGCTGCTTATCAGAGCTTTTCAGCACGATGACGGTGTTTTTCGG
Organism: uncultured Halomonas sp.; assembly: GCF_947500835.1. Lineage (GTDB taxonomy): Bacteria > Pseudomonadota > Gammaproteobacteria > Pseudomonadales > Halomonadaceae > Modicisalibacter. Next base: position 26,893 of record NZ_CANMTQ010000015.1, on the reverse strand, counting down.
CGTTTCCACCGACACACCCTCAGGCAGCGTGTACTCGACCGGATGGGAGAAGCCCAATGTCAAGTTTAGCGTCTTGCCATTTGCCTGGGCACGATAGCCGACGCCGTTGATTTCGAGGGATTTGGTAAAACCCTCAGATACACCAGTCACCATGTTCTGGACCAGAGCGCGAGTAGTACCAGCCATCGCCCAGCTCTTGGCTTTCTCGCTCGGATTGAAGGTCAACTGGCCGTCTTCCTGACCGATCACCACGTCGGGATGAACGGTCATTCCAAGTGTGCCCTGGCCACCCTTGACGGTAAGCTTGTCGCCGTCGAGCTTGGTCTCGACGCCGCTGGGCAATTTAACCGGATACTTGGCTATGCGGGACATTCGTCACTCCTAGAATACGGTGCAGATGACTTCGCCGCCAACGCCAGCATGACGCGCCGCTCGATCCGTCATCACGCCTTGGGAGGTGGATACGATCGCAACGCCGAGACCATCCGCAACTTTCGGAAGCTCACCCTTGCCTTTGTAAATCCGCAAAGACGGCTTGGAAACTCGCTGAATGTGCTCGATTACCGGCTTACCCTCAAAATACTTGAGAGTAACGGACAGTTCAGGTTTGACGCCCTCAGCCACCGCAAAGTCGTTGATGTAACCTTCTTGCTTCAACACGCGGGCCACTTCTACCTTGAGCTTGGAAGAGGGCATACTAACCGCTTCCTTAGTGGCCATCTGCGCGTTGCGGATACGTGTACACATATCCGCCAACGTATCTTGCATACTCATTACGTTACGCTCCTGATTCTCGACGTGGTGTTACCAACTGGACTTCTTGAGTCCAGGGACATCACCACGCATCGCGGCTTCGCGCAGCTTATTGCGGCCCAGCCCGAATTTGTTGTAGAAGCCGTGGGGACGACCCGTGATCCGGCATCTGTTGGTACGGCGGACCGGACTCGAATCCCGCGGCAACGACTGCAGCTTTAGCTGAGCATCGAAATGCTCTTCGTCAGAAGCGTTGACGTCATGAATGATGGCTTTGAGCTGCGCGCGTTTGGCGGCATACTTCTCGACCAGCTGCGCGCGCTTGAGCTCACGCTCGATCATGCTTTTCTTTGCCATGATGCTACCCTTATTTCTTGAACGGGAAGTTCAGCGCGCTCAGCAGCGCACGACCTTCTTCATCGCTGGTGGCAGTCGTGGTAATCGTCACATCCAGTCCGCGAATCCGATCGATTTTATCATACTCGAGCTCGGGGAAGATGATCTGCTCACGCACACCCATTGAGTAGTTGCCACGCCCATCGAAGGATTTAGGGTTGAGGCCACGAAAGTCTCTTACCCGAGGGATCGCGATATTTACTAGACGATCCAGAAAATCCCACATGCGCTCGCTACGCAAAGTTACTTTGATACCGATCGGCCAACCTTCGCGGACCTTAAAGCCCGCGATGGATTTGCGCGCCTTGGTGACTACCGGCTTTTGCCCAGAGAGCTTTTGCATATCGGCAACAGCATTGTCGATCAGCTTTTTATCGCTGGTTGCCTCACCAATGCCCATGTTGAGGGTCACTTTGGTAATCCGCGGCACCTGCATTACATTGGCATAGCTGAACTGCTCTTTGAGCCCTGCCATTACTTCGTTTTGATAACGTTCTTTCAAGTTCGCCATTTTGCTACCCGACTCGCGTTAGGCGTCGATCTGCTTCTGCGTCGACTTGTAGATACGTACCTTGGTACCGTCTTCCGAAATTTGGAAGCCGACGCGGTCCGCTTTGCCGGTCTCCGAATTGAAGATAGCCACGTTGGACGCGTGAATCGGAGCCTCGCGCTCGACGATACCCCCTTGATTGCCAGCCATGGGGTTGGGCTTGGTGTGACGCTTGATCATATTCACACCGGACACGACATAGCGGCTGTTCTGAAGAACCCGCTTGATCGTGCCACGCTTGCCCTTGTCCTTGCCGGCAATGACGATCACTTCATCGTCACGTTTGATCTTTTGCATATCCGCCTCGCTCCTTACAGCACTTCAGGCGCCAAGGAAATGATCTTCATGAACTTTTCGTTACGCAGTTCACGAGTTACCGGTCCGAAGATACGGGTTCCGATTGGCTGTTCGTTGGTATTGTTCAACAGAACTGCCGCATTTCCGTCGAAGCGAATCAGCGACCCGTCAGAACGACGGACGCCACTCCTGGTACGGACAACCACAGCCTTCATGACCTGGCCCTTCTTGACCTTGCCACGTGGTATGGCTTCCTTAACCGTCACCTTTATGATGTCACCAACACGGGCGTAGCGGCGATGAGAGCCGCCGAGCACCTTGATGCATTGCACCCGGCGCGCGCCGCTGTTGTCTGCGACATCCAGCATTGTCTGTGTCTGAATCATCGGTTTTCTCCAAACCTAATCTGGCTACACTGATTGCGAAGTATCTCGTCGAACTCAGCCACGGGCTTGTTCAACTACCTCGACTAGTGTCCAGGACTTTTTCTTCGACAGCGGGCGGCACTCCTCGATGGAAACCGTATCGCCCTGCTTCGCCTGGTTCGCCTCATCGTGGGCGTGCAGCTTGGTGGAGCGCTTAACGTATTTGCCATAGATCGGATGACGCTCGCGGCGCTCGATCATTACGACGATGGACTTGTCCATCTTGTCGCTCACTACCCTGCCGGTGAGCGTACGGGCTTTCTTTTCTTCGGCCATCTCAGTTACCTGCCTTCTCGTTGAGCACCGTCTTCACGCGGGCGATATCCCGGCGCACCTGCTTGAGCAGATGGGTCTGGCTCAATTGGCCGGTAGCCTTCTGCATGCGCAGGTTGAACTGCTCGCGGAGGAGCTCGAAAAGCTGCTCCTGCAGTGCATCAGCCGACTTCTCGCGAATTTCCTGAGCTTTCATCACATCACCGTCCGTTTCACAAAGGTGGTGGAGACGGGCATCTTGCGTGCTGCAAGAGTGAACGCCTCACGCGCCAGCTCTTCAGAAACGCCCTCGATTTCATAAAGCACTCTGCCTGGCTGAATCTGCGCGACCCAGTACTCGACGGAGCCTTTACCCTTACCCATCCGGACTTCAAGCGGCTTCTCAGTTATCGGCTTGTCTGGGAAAACGCGGATCCAGATTTTACCGCCACGCTTAACGTGGCGTGTGATGGCACGACGACCGGCCTCGATCTGACGAGCGGTGATACGGCCGCGGCCGATCGCCTTGAGACCGTACTCACCGAAGCTCACCTTGCTTCCGCGATGTGCCAGACCGCGATTGCGGCCCTTCATCATCTTGCGGAACTTCATACGCTTGGGTTGCAACATTGACTACATCTCCCCTTACTTGGAACCTTTCTTCTTGGGTGCGGGCTGACTTTGCGGCTGTTTCTGCTTAGCGCGCACCTCTTCGATGCCCCCGAGGATTTCACCCTTGAAGATCCACACCTTAACGCCGATTACGCCATAAGTGGTGTGAGCTTCGTAGGTGGCGTAGTCAATATCTGCACGCAATGTGTGCAACGGTACACGACCTTCGCGGTACCACTCGGTCCGTGCGATTTCCGCACCACCAAGACGACCGGACAGTTGAATTTTGATACCACCAGCGCCTAGACGCATGGCGTTTTGTACCGCGCGTTTCATTGCGCGACGGAACATGACACGACGCTCGAGCTGACCAGCAACGTTCTGAGCTACCAGTGCCGCATCCAGCTCCGGCTTACGCACTTCTTCGATATTGACGTGTACCGGAACACCCATCATATCGGCCACTTCGCGCCGCAGACGATCAACATCTTCGCCTTTCTTGCCAATCACGATGCCCGGACGAGCAGTGTGAATGGTGATACGAGCATTGTTCGCCGGACGCTCAATGGTAATGCGACTCACGGAGGCGTTTTTCAGTCGCTGCTCAAGGAAACGACGTACTTCGAGGTCGTTGTTCAATTTATCGGCATAAGCACCGCGCTCGGCATACCAGACCGACGTATGGTCCTTGACGATGCCCAGCCGAATACCTGTCGGATGTACTTTCTGACCCATGTGGTCGACTCCTACTTCTCGGCTACCTTGACGGTGATATGGCAAGTACGCTTCAAAATGCGATCCGCACGGCCTTTGGCGCGCGGCTGGATACGCTTGAGCGTCATGCCTTCATCGACACAGATGGTCGAGACGCGCAGCTCATCGATGTCCATGCCGTTATTTTCTTCCGCGTTCGCAATGGCGGACTGAAGCGTCTTCTTGACCAGTTTGGCTGCCTTCTTTGGTGAGAAGGTCAGCAGGTCGAGCGCTTCGGCGACCGGTCTACCGCGAACCAGATCAGCCACCAAACGGGCCTTCTGTGCGGATAAACGAGCGCCACGCAGCTTAGCTGTGACTTCCATCTCTAATCCTCTCTGGCTTACCGTTTGGCTTTTCTGTCCGCCGCATGGCCGCGATAGGTGCGGGTGGCAGCGAATTCGCCCAGCTTGTGGCCAACCATTTCCTCGGAGACATGCACCGGGACGTGCTGGCGACCGTTATGGACGGCAATGGTGAGCCCGACCATATTGGGCAGGATCATGGAGCGACGCGACCAGGTCTTGATCGGTTTGCGATCGCTCTTCTCCACTGCAGTCTCAACCTTCTTCAGCAGATGAAGGTCAATAAAGGGACCTTTCTTCAGTGAACGTGGCACAGCCGTTACCTCTTGATATCTAAACTTTTAATCTCAGTTCCGAAGCTTGCGGCGACGGATGATGAGCTTGTCGGTGCGCTTGTTCTTACGAGTCTTATGACCCTTGGTAGGAACGCCCCACGGGGTAACTGGATGCCGACCGCCACTTGTACGGCCTTCACCACCACCGTGTGGGTGATCGACTGGGTTCATAGCAACACCGCGAACCGTTGGACGTACACCACGCCAACGCTTGGCACCGGCCTTACCCAACTGACGAAGGCTGTGCTCAGAATTGCTTACTTCACCCAGGGTTGCGCGACATTCAGCCAAAATTCTACGCGTCTCGCCGGAGCGAAGACGTAGAGTGGCATAGTTGCCTTCCCGGGCAACCAGTTGAGCGCTAGTACCGGCGCTACGAGCTATCTGGGCACCTTTGCCAGGCTTGAGCTCGATACAATGCACGGTGGAACCCACTGGAATATTGCGTAGCGGCAAGGCGTTGCCACGCTTAATCGCAGCGTTGACTCCGGACTCAACCATATCGCCGGCACTCAGGCCCTTGGGAGCGATAACGTAACGGCGCTCGCCATCACGATACTTGAGCAATGCGATATGGGCGCTACGATTCGGATCGTATTCAAGGCGTTCGACGACAGCAGGAATGCCATCCTTGATGCGCTTGAAATCGATCAGACGATAATGATGACGATGACCACCACCAATATGACGGGTGGTGATACGCCCATGATTATTACGTCCACCGGACTTGGACTGCTTCTCCACTAGCGCAGCATGGGGCCGCCCCTTGTGGAGTTCATCGCTGACGACCTTGACCAGATGGCGACGGCCGGCGGATGTGGGTTTGGTCTTAACTACTGCCATGATCCTTGCTCCTGCCTTATTCGACGCCAGAGAAGTCTTCGAGAGTCTCGCCAGCGGCTAACGTCACGTAGGCCTTGCGATATCCCTTGCGCAAGCCTGTACCGTGCGCGGTGCGCTTGGTCTTACCCTTCATGTTCAGGACTTGCACGCGATCAACTTTTTTATCGAAGAGGGCTTCAACGGCTTTCTTGATCTCGGGCTTGGTCGCATCCTTGGCTACCTTGAACACATACTGATTGTTCTCGGCAGCAAAGGCGGCTTTCTCAGTCATATGAGGCCCGAGCAGAACCTTAAATACGCGCTCTTGGTTCATGCCAGCTTCTCCTCGAATTTACGCAATGCAGAGACCGTGACCAGCACCTTGTCGAAGGCAACTAGGCGCACTGGATCAGCGGCAGCGACATTGACCACATCTACATGGGGATTGTTACGCGCGGCCAAGTAAAGCTTTTCGTCAATCTCGTCGGTTACGATCAACACTTTCTCTAGATCGAGTTCTTTTAGCTTACCGACCAATTGCTTGGTCTTCGGCGAATCGACAACGAACTCCTCAACGGCCACCAGGCGATCCTGACGCACCAGCTCTGAAAGAATCGAACGCATTGCCGCACGGTACATCTTGCGATTGACTTTCTGAGTGTAGTCCTGGGGGCGTGCTGCAAAGGTAACACCGCCACTACGCCACAAAGGCGAGCGTATGGTGCCGGCACGAGCACGACCAGTACCCTTCTGACGCCAAGGCTTCTTGCCGCCGCCACTCACTTCAGAGCGAGTCTTCTGAGCACGTGTACCCTGGCGACCAGCAGCAAGATAGGCAGTCACGACCTGGTGCACTAGTGCTTCATTGAACTCTTTACCAAAGGTGGCGTCGGCGATTTCAACGGTGCCGGCGCTAGCACCTGCAAGATTGAGATTCATTAATCTTTACCCCTCAGCGAGCTTTGACGGCACGACGAACGATTACATCGCCACCCGGTGCGCCAGGTACGGCGCCTTTGACCAGAAGCAGATTGCGTTCGGTATCGACACGGATAACTTCCAGACTCTGGACGGTGACACGCCCGTTGCCGAGTTGGCCGGCCATCTTCTTGCCCTTGAAGACACGCCCAGGCGTCTGGCACATGCCGATAGAACCCGGCGCACGATGCGACAGGGAGTTACCGTGGGTCATGTCCTGGGTACGGAAGTTCCAGCGCTTGACGGCGCCCTGGAAGCCTTTGCCTTTAGAAGTGCCGGTCACGTCGATCTTTTGACCAGCTTCAAAGAGGGATACGGTGAATTCGCCACCCACCTCAGGAATGTCGTCGCCTTCATCTAGGCGAAATTCCATCAGCGAACGACCAGCCTCGATACCTGCCTTGGCATATTGGCCTGCGGCCGCCTTGGTCAAGTGTTTGGCTTTGCGGGAACCGGTGGTAACCTGCACCGCACGATACCCATCTGACTCAAGAGTCTTGACAAGAGTAACGCGGTTAGGCTCAACCTCGATAACGGTTACAGGCACGGAATCGCCAGTCTCGGTAAAAACGCGGGTCATACCGCTCTTTTTACCGACTAAACCGATAGTCATGTTCAGTCTCCTTTAGTGTACGGGGCTATCACCCGCTATGGCTGCCCTTTCCAGAGCATTCCACTAGCACATTGTATGGCGCCATCCCGGCGCGGCGGCAGCAACTGGATTGAGAGTTGCTTACCGTAAGTGTCTAGTGTGATTAATCAAGCTTGATCTGGACGTCCACGCCAGCAGCGAGGTCGAGTTTCATTAGTGCATCAACGGTTTTTTCCGTTGGCTCGACAATATCGAGCACCCGCTTATGAGTGCGAATTTCATACTGATCCCGCGCATCCTTGTTGACGTGCGGTGAAATCAGCACTGTATAGCGCTCACGATTGGTTGGTAGCGGGATCGGTCCACGCACTTGGGCACCAGTACGCTTCGCGGTATCCACGATTTCTTGAGCGGACTGATCAATCAAGCGATGGTCGAAGGCTTTCAACCGAATGCGAATCTTCTGGTTCTGCATTAGCCCTGAACTCCAATGGATGACGACGGCGCGAGCCGTCTACCCACGCATTTAAAGGATGCGAATTATAGGCATGCTTGAGACGAGAGTCAAACACGATATAGAAAAGGGGCTCCTTAAGGAGCCCCTTCAGTCTTACTGAGAGTACCGCTTACTCGACGATCTTGGCGACGACGCCTGCACCGACGGTACGACCACCTTCACGGATGGCAAAACGCAGACCGTCTTCCATGGCGATCGGTGCAATCAAGGTAACGACCATTTGCACGTTATCGCCTGGCATGACCATCTCAACGCCTTCCGGCAGCTCACAGGTACCGGTTACGTCAGTGGTACGGAAGTAGAACTGCGGGCGATAGCCTTTGAAGAATGGCGTATGACGACCGCCTTCTTCCTTGGATAGGATATAGACTTCCGACTCGAACTTGGTATGCGGAGTGATCGAGCCTGGCTTGGCCAATACCTGACCACGCTCGACGTCGTCACGCTTGGTACCACGCAGCAGCGCGCCAACGTTTTCACCCGCACGCCCTTCATCAAGCAGCTTACGGAACATCTCGACGCCGGTTACGATGGTCTTAGTAGTATCCTTGAGACCGACGATTTCTACTTCATCGCCTGTCTTGACGATACCGCGCTCGATACGACCAGTGACCACTGTGCCGCGGCCAGAGATTGAGAATACGTCTTCTATCGGCATCAGGAAGGGCTGATCGATGGCACGCTCGGGCTCTGGGATATAGTCATCCAACGCTTTGATGAGACTGGCAACAGCGGTGGTACCCATGCCGTTGTCGTCTTTACCTTCAAGCGCCATCAGAGCAGAACCAATGATGATTGGAGTATCGTCACCGGGGAAGTCGTACTCGCTAAGAAGCTCGCGCACTTCCATTTCCACCAGCTCGAGCAGCTCTTCGTCATCGACCATGTCGGCTTTGTTCAGAAAAACGACGATGAAAGGAACACCGACCTGACGGGATAGCAGGATGTGCTCGCGAGTCTGCGGCATAGGACCATCAGCTGCTGAACATACGAGAATGGCGCCATCCATCTGGGCCGCACCCGTAATCATGTTCTTGACGTAGTCGGCGTGTCCAGGGCAGTCGACGTGCGCATAGTGGCGCTCTTCGGACTGATACTCGACGTGGGAAGTTGCGATAGTGATACCGCGCTCGCGCTCCTCCGGCGCATTGTCGATGCTAGCGAATTCACGCCAGTCACCGCCAAACACCTCAGCAGAAACGCGGGTTAGTGCCGCCGTCAGCGTGGTCTTGCCGTGGTCGACGTGACCAATGGTGCCGACGTTGATATGCGGTTTGGAACGCTCAAATTTTGCCTTAGCCACTGCTATAACCTCTTTACGTTAGCTAACGGTTAACCGTTCTGATTGATGACGGCTTCGACGACGCTGGACGGCGCCTCTTCGTAATTCGCAAACTCCATGGTGTAGCTTGCGCGGCCCTGGGTCTGAGAACGCAAATCGGTGGCATAACCGAACATCTCAGCCAACGGAACCGTGGCGCGGATGATCTTACCCATAGAAGAATCATCCATGCCCTGAACAAGACCACGCCGACGATTAAGATCGCCCATGACATCACCCATGAAATCCTCGGGAGTCACGACTTCAACTTTCATCACCGGCTCAAGCAATACTGCTTTGGCCTTGCGAGCACCTTCCTTGACCGCCATGGAAGAGGCGATCTTGAACGCGGTCTCATTGGAGTCCACGTCATGGTAGGAACCGTCGAACAGTGTAACCTTGACATCGATCATCGGGTAACCCGCGACGACGCCATTCTTTAGCTGTTCGGCAGCCCCTTTTTCGACCGCCGGGACGTATTCCTTGGGAACCACGCCGCCCACGATCTCGGACGCGAACTTGAAGCTCATCTCCTCGTCCTCGCCCTTGTCTTCCGCCGTCAGCGGCTCGATGCGCAGGTAGACATGGCCATACTGGCCACGACCACCGGACTGACGAACGAACTTTCCTTCCTGCTCGACGCTACCGCGAATGGTCTCACGATAGGCCACCTGAGGCTTACCGATGTTGGCCTCGACCTTGAACTCGCGGCGCATGCGATCGACGAGGATATCAAGATGCAGCTCGCCCATGCCGGAGATGATGGTCTGACCTGTCTCTTCATCGGTCTTGACCTGGAAAGAGGGATCTTCCTGAGCCAACTTGCCCAGCGCGACGCCCATCTTCTCTTGGTCGGCCTTGGATTTTGGCTCGACGGCGACAGAAATAACTGGATCCGGGAATTCCATGCGCTCAAGCACGATCTTGTCGTTCAGGTCGCACAGGGTATCACCGGTGGTGACATCCTTGAGGCCGATACAGGCCGCGATATCGCCAGCCAGAACTTCCTTTATCTCTTCCCGTGAATTGGCATGCATCTGCACAATACGACCAACACGCTCTTTCTTCTCTTTCACGGAATTGAAGACGCTGTCGCCGGATTTCAACACACCGGAGTAGACGCGAATGAAGGTTAGCGTACCGACGAAAGGATCGGTAGCAATCTTGAACGCCAATGCAGAGAACGGCGCACTGTCATCCGCTTCACGGGTAGCGATAGTGCCGTCCTTGTCGTCGAGCTCGCCTTCGATTGCCTTGACCTCGGTTGGCGAGGGCAGATATTCGACTACGCCATCCAGTACTGCTTGAACGCCCTTGTTCTTGAACGCAGAACCACAGGTAACCAGGACAATCTCATTGTCCAAAGTGCGGCGACGCAACCCTGCCTTGATCTCTTCCTTGGTCAGCTCGCCTTCCTCAAGGTACTTGTCCATTAGCTCTTCGGACGCTTCGGCGGCGGCCTCGACCATCTCTTCACGGTACTTTTCGGCGGTCGCCTGAAGATCATCAGGAATATCCAACAGGTCGTAAGTGGCACCGAAATCAGACTCGTTCCACAAGATAGCCTTCATCTCGATAAGATCGATGACTCCCTTGAAGTCTTCTTCGTTACCCCAGTTGATCTGGATCGGCACCGTATTGGCCCCTAGACGATCCTTCAACTGGTCGACGACCATGAAGAAATCCGCCCCGGCACGGTCCATCTTATTGACGAAGACCATGCGCGGCACTTCATACTTGTTAGCCTGACGCCAAACAGTTTCGGTCTGCGGCTGCACGCCGGAACTGCCGCAAAGCACGACAACGGCGCCATCAAGTACGCGCAAAGAACGTTCGACCTCGATGGTGAAGTCAACGTGCCCAGGAGTGTCTATGATGTTAATGCGATGCTCATCGAACTGGTGGTTCATACCTTTCCAGAACGTTGTCACCGCTGCGGAGGTGATTGTAATCCCTCGCTCCTGCTCTTGCTCCATCCAATCCGTGGTGGAGGCCCCTTCATGGGTCTCACCCAGCTTGTGATTAATGCCGGTATAGAACAGGACACGCTCGGTGGTCGTGGTCTTGCCGGCGTCGACATGAGCCACGATACCAATATTACGGTAACGCTTGAGTGGTGTCTTGCGTGCCAAGGTAGAATTCCCCGTTGGTTAGAAGCGATAGTGTGAGAAGGCCTTGTTGGCTTCTGCCATGCGATGCACGTCTTCACGCTTCTTCACAGCAGCACCCTTACCTTCTGAGGCATCCAGCATCTCGCCCGCCAAGCGCTGCACCATGGTTTTCTCACCACGATTACGAGCCGCATCCACCAGCCAGCGCATAGCCAAGGCCTGACGACGCGACGGACGGACTTCGACGGGCACCTGGTAGGTTGCGCCGCCAACACGACGAGACTTCACCTCGACCATCGGCTGAATGGCTTCCAGCGCCTTGTCGAACGTTTCCAGCGGAGTGTCTTTGCCACGCTCGGCAACCCGGTCGAGCGCGCCATATACGATTCGCTCGGCCACAGACTTTTTCCCACTAACCATCAAATGATTCATGAACTTCGCCAGGCGCTCGCTTCCGAATTTCGGATCCGGAAGGATCTCGCGCTTAGCAACAACTCTTCTTCTAGGCATGATAAGCCCTCTGTTGAAGGGTCCTTCAGGTAAACTCGGAATAGCACGCAATAATGATCATTCTAGCGTCACCCGACCTTACTCTTATCTGACCGTATCGTTTAAGCATTTTGCTTAGGTGTAACTGCCGTATTATTTTACGACTTGGGACGCTTGGTACCGTACTTGGAACGACCCTGCTTACGGTTTTGCACACCTGAAGTATCCAGAGCGCCGCGTACGGTATGATAACGCACCCCTGGCAAATCCTTGACTCGGCCACCACGAATCAAGACCACGGAGTGCTCCTGAAGATTGTGTCCTTCGCCGCCGATATAGGAAGCCACTTCATAGCCGTTGGTCAAACGCACACGACATACTTTACGTAGTGCGGAGTTCGGCTTTTTAGGTGTAGTGGTATATACGCGGGTACAAACCCCACGCCGCTGTGGGCAGGCCTGTAGCGCCGGCACGTCGCTAGTTTCGACGGGGCGCTTGCGCGGCTTACGCACGAGCTGATTAATAGTTGCCATAGTCTGTAGCTAACTCCAATGGTTGCCGTGCCTTTCGGCACTTTTCCTACGGATAGGGGCGCACCAGCCCACTATCAAAGGCTGCGCATTCTAATGTCTAGCAGTAAGCCACGTCAATACTGGTGCCCTAAAGGCACCAGCATGCAACGATGCTAAAGCTCTTCGTCTGCATCTAGAGCAGTGAGCTGCGCGCCCAGTTCCTGCTCGACATCGTAAGCAGAAGGATGGTTTTGAATGTGCTCAAGTTCCTCACGCTTGCGCCGCCGCTCAGCATGGTGGGTCAAACCAGTACCTGCGGGAATCAAACGTCCAACTACCACATTCTCCTTCAAACCACGCAAGTAATCTCGCTTACCGGTGACCGCCGCTTCTGTCAGCACCCGCGTAGTTTCCTGGAAAGATGCAGCAGAAATAAACGATTCGGTAGCCAGCGACGCCTTGGTAATACCCAGCAGGACTCGCTCATACTTGGCCGGGAATTTATCTTCCTCAGCAAGCCTTGCATTTTCTTCAAGTACACGCACCAGTTCAACCTGATCGCCAGGAATGAAGTTGGCATCTCCTGCATCGGCGATCTCTACCTTGCGCAGCATCTGACGCACGATCACCTCAATGTGCTTATCATTGATACCCACGCCTTGCAGACGATAGACCTCCTGAATCTCGGTAGTGATGTACTTGGCCAGTTCCGTAACGCCTAGCAGCCGCAGAATATCGTGCGGATTGCTCGGGCCATCGGAAATCACTTCACCTTTTTCGACCGTTTCACCTTCGAAAACGGCGATCTGACGCCATTTCGGAATCAACGCTTCATAAGGATCACCAGACTCGGGAGTAATGGTTAGACGACGCTTACCCTTGGTCTCCTTGCCAAAACTTACGACCCCGGTGATCTCAGCAAGAATCGAGGGCTCTTTAGGCTTACGAGCTTCGAATAGATCGGCGACTCGTGGCAGACCCCCGGTAATATCCTTATTACTGGAAGCCTCTACCGGGATACGAGCAATGACTTCACCCACCCCGATCTTTGCCCCATTATCCGCAGAAACAATAGCCTTGCCAGGTAGCAAGTACTGCACCGGGGTATTTGAGCCTGGTAGCGTGACATGCTCACCGGCTTCATCAACCAGCATGATCATGGGGCGCTTGTCACGGCCAGAAGCCGGACGTGCCGCGGTCTCAATCACTTCAATGGACGACAGACCAGTCATCTCATCCACGCTACGATGGATGGTGCCTCCTTCGTCCATGTCCATGTACTGCGCCTGGCCTTCCACCTCAGCGATGACCGGGTGGGTATGCGGATCCCACTTGGCCACAGTCTGGCCAGCTTCTACCGGATCGCCATCTTTGATCGAGAGCTCCGCCCCGTAAGGCAGCTTGTAGTATTCACGCTCGCGACCATGTTCGTCCGCTACTGCAAGAGCGCTGGAACGCGATACTACTACCAACTTGCCATCGCTCCGCTCAACATGCTTCATGTTGTGCAGACGTACCTTGCCACCATGCTTGACCTGCACACTGTCCACCGCAGAGGCGCGCGAAGCTGCGCCGCCGATGTGGAAGGTACGCATGGTCAGCTGGGTGCCCGGCTCACCGATCGACTGAGCGGCAATGACTCCCACGGCTTCGCCAATATTGACTCGATGGCCTCGGGCCAAATCGCGACCATAGCAGGCGGCACATACCCCATGAGGAGTTTCACAAGCAATAGTTGAGCGTACGATGATTTCATCAACGCCCATGGTATCAAGCTGTGCGCACCAGGCTTCGTCAAGCAACGTACCGCGAGGTATCAATACATCCTCACTGGCCGGATCTATAACGTCTTGAGCGACTACACGACCCAGCACTCGCTGAGCCAAGGAGACGATGATATCGCCACCCTCGATAACCGGATGCAGAGTAAGACCTTCCTCGGTACCACAGTCCTCTTCGGTGATCACTAGATCCTGGGCCACATCGACCAGGCGTCGAGTTAGATAACCGGAGTTAGCAGTCTTCAGCGCCGTGTCGGCCAGACCTTTGCGCGCACCGTGAGTCGAGATGAAGTACTGTAGTACGTTCAAGCCTTCACGGAAGTTGGCAACGATAGGGGTCTCGATTATCGAGCCATCCGGCTTGGCCATAAGACCACGCATTCCCGCAAGCTGGCGAATCTGCGCGGCGCTACCACGGGCGCCTGAGTCGGCCATGATAAATACGCTGTTAAATGAGTCCTGCTCGACTTCCTTGCCGTCGCGATCGATGACGGTTTCCTTGGAAATACCCGCCATCATGGCCTTGGCTACCTTGTCGTTGGCCTTGGACCAGATATCGATGACCTTGTTGTACTTCTCACCGGCGGTAACAAGCCCGGATGAGAATTGATCCTCAATCTCTTTCACTTCGTCCTCGGCACCCTCGACGATGTCTTTTTTCGCATCGGGAATGACGAAGTCATTGACGCCGATCGACGCTCCGGACCAGGTTGCCAGGCGGAAACCGGTGTACATCAGCTGGTCGGCGAAGATAACCGCATCCTTGAGACCACTGCGGCGGTAGACCTCGTTGATCAGCCGCGAGATCGCCTTTTTCTTCATTGGCTGGTCGACCAACTCGAAAGGCGCGCCCTTGGGTAGGATGCGAAACAGCAATGCGCGACCGACGGTGGTATCGAAGATTGATGTCCTCTCGATCAGCTCACCGCCCTCTTCTTCTGCCACATATTCGGTCAGGCGCACCTTGACCCGGGCGTGCAGAGAGACGCTATTGGTGCCGAAGGCGCGCTCGACTTCCTTGAGGTTGGCGAACACCATGCCTTCACCCTGGGCGTTGATCTTCTCCCGGGTCATGTAATACAGACCCAACACCACGTCCTGGGAGGGCACAATGATAGGTTCGCCATTGGCCGGCGACAGTACGTTGTTGGTGGCCATCATCAAGGCACGGGCTTCGAGCTGGGCTTCCAGAGTCAGCGGTACGTGGACCGCCATCTGGTCACCATCGAAGTCGGCGTTGTAGGCAGCACACACCAGGGGATGCAACTGAATCGCCTTGCCTTCGATCAGCAGCGGCTCGAAGGCCTGAATGCCAAGGCGGTGCAGGGTCGGTGCGCGGTTGAGTAGCACCGGATGCTCGCGAATGACATCGGCGAGAATATCCCATACCTCGGGCAGCTCCCGCTCGACCATCTTCTTGGCCGCCTTGATCGTCGAGGCATAGCCCAACGACTGCAGTTTGGAATAAATGAACGGCTTGAACAGCTCGAGCGCCATCTTCTTGGGCAGACCGCACTGGTGCAAGCGCAGGGTCGGCCCCACGGTGATCACCGAACGTCCGGAGTAGTCGACGCGCTTGCCCAGCAAGTTCTGGCGGAAACGCCCTTGCTTACCCTTGATCATGTCGGCCAGCGACTTCAGCGGACGCTTGTTGGAACCGGTGATGGCGCGGCCGCGGCGACCATTGTCGAGCAGCGCATCGACGGACTCCTGCAGCATGCGCTTCTCGTTGCGCACGATAATGTCCGGCGCGTTGAGATCGAGCAGACGCTTCAAGCGATTGTTGCGGTTGATCACCCGGCGGTACAGATCGTTGAGATCCGAAGTCGCGAAGCGACCGCCGTCCAGCGGTACAAGCGGACGCAGATCTGGCGGCAATACCGGGAGCACTTCCATGACCATCCAAGCCGGTGCGTTGCCGGACTTGTAGAAGGCTTCCAACAGCTTCAGACGCTTGGACAGCTTCTTGATCTTGGTTTCGGAGTTGGTTTGCGGAATTTCTTCACGCAGACGCTCGATCTCTTCTTCAAGATCGATATCCTTGAGCAGGGCCTGGACCGCCTCGGCGCCCATGCGGGCATCGAAGTCGTCGCCAAACTCTTCTAGCGCCTCGAAATACTGCTCGTCGTTGAGCAGTTGACCACGCTCTAGAGTGGTCATGCCTGGATCGATGACCACGAAGCTCTCGAAATAAAGCACACGCTCGATATCGCGCAACGTCATGTCTAGGAACATGCCAATGCGTGAAGGCAGTGATTTCAAAAACCAGATGTGCGCTACCGGGCTAGCCAGTTCGATATGGCCCATTCGCTCGCGCCGTACTGCCGCACGAGTCACTTCGACGCCACACTTCTCGCAGATGATGCCGCGATGCTTCATGCGTTTGTACTTGCCGCACAAACACTCATAATCTTTTACCGGACCAAAAATCTTCGCACAGAAGAGTCCGTCGCGCTCAGGCTTGAAAGTACGGTAATTGATGGTCTCGGGCTTCTTGACTTCGCCAAAAGACCAGGAGCGGATCATGGCCGGCGACGCGAGGGTAATCTTGATCGCGTCGAACTCTTCAGACTGTGCCTGGGACTTGAGGACTTTCACCAAATCTTTCATAGGTCGCTCCATCGCGGAGTTGTCATGGGCGGGGCCGGATATTCGGGGCCCCGCGGACCGTCATTCACTAGCGTGCGGCGCTTAGCCTTCAAGCTCGATATCGATACCCAGCGAGCGGATCTCCTTCACCAGCACATTGAAGGACTCTGGCATACCCGCCTGCATAGCGTGATCACCGTCGACGATGCTCTTGTACATCTTGGTACGCCCTTCCACATCATCGGACTTGACCGTCAGCATTTCTTGCAGGGTGTAGGCTGCGCCATAGGCTTCCAGTGCCCAGACTTCCATCTCGCCGAAGCGCTGGCCACCGAACTGCGCCTTGCCGCCCAGCGGCTGCTGGGTAACCAAAGAGTAAGAACCGGTGGAGCGCGCGTGCATCTTGTCATCAACCAGATGATTGAGCTTGAGCATGTACATATAGCCCACGGTTACCTGGCGATCGAACTTCTCTCCGGTACGTCCGTCGTAGAGGTCCATCTGCCCGGACTCGGGCAGATCCGCCAACTTGAGCAAGCCTTTGATTTCCTGCTCCTCGGCGCCATCGAACACTGGGGATGACATAGGCACACCGCCACGCATGTTCTTGGCCAGGGTGATCACCTCGTCGTCAGTCAAGGAGTCGATATCCTCTTGACGCGTATCCGGGGTGTTATAGATCTTACCCAAGAACTCGCGGATTTCGGCAACCTGCTGCGATCGCGCGTCGCGTAGCATGTGATCGATCTTCATGCCTAAACCGCGCGACGCCAGACCCAGGTGAGTCTCGAGTATCTGGCCCACGTTCATCCGCGACGGCACACCCAACGGATTAAGCACTACATCAACCGGCTCACCATTGTCATCGAAAGGCATGTCCTCAATGGGCATGATCGCTGAGATAACACCCTTGTTACCGTGACGACCAGCCATCTTGTCACCCGGCTGGATACGACGCTTGACCGCCAGATAGACCTTGACGATTTTTAGCACGCCCGGTGCAAGATCGTCGCCCTGAGTGAGCTTGCGCTTCTTGTCCTCGAAACGCTCGTCCATCTCCTTGCGGCGATTCTCTAGCTGCTCATCCGCCTGGGCCAGCAATTCGTTCAGGGCTTCATCCTGCAGTCGCAGCTTGAACCACTGTTGCCTCGGCAGTTCTTCCAGATACTCTTCGGAGAGCAGGTCGCCCTTCTTGAGCTTGGGCCCACCGTTGACGGCCTGATCGGAAAGCGCACGCTTCAAACGCTCGAAAGTCGCATCTTCGGCAATACGATAGGTTTCTTGAAGGTCGCGACGCACTTCGTCAAGCTGCATCTGCTCGATGGATAGCGCCCGGGAATCCTTCTCGACGCCATCCCGAGTGAAGACCTGAACATCGATGACAGTACCCTTCATGCCGGTAGGCGCCCGCAGCGAGGTATCTTTCACATCAGAAGCTTTCTCACCGAAGATGGCACGCAGCAGCTTCTCCTCCGGTGTCAGCTGGGTTTCGCCCTTGGGCGTTACCTTGCCGACAAGAATATCACCGGCACCGACTTCAGCACCGATATAGACCACACCGGCTTCATCCAATTTAGAGAGCGCCGACTCACCGACATTGGGAATGTCAGCAGAGATTTCCTCAGCGCCCAGTTTGGTATCACGAGATACGCAGGTCAGCTCTTGAATATGAATGGTGGTGAAGCGATCTTCCTGTACCACTCGCTCCGACACCAGGATCGAGTCCTCGAAGTTGTAACCGTTCCAAGGCATGAAAGCCATACGCATGTTCTGACCCAGTGCCAGATCACCCATATCCACGGAGGGGCCATCGGCAAGGATATCGCCCCGGGCCACTTCGTCGCCCGGGCGGACGATGGGGCGCTGGTTCATACAGGTATTCTGGTTGGAACGGGTGTACTTGGTCAGATTGTAGATATCCACACCGGCTTCGCCGCCAATGATCTCGTCTTCATTGATCCGCACCACGATACGCTTGGCATCCACCGAGTCGATCACGCCACCACGACGCGCCACGGCACAAACGCCGGAATCGCGTGCCACGAAGCGCTCCATACCGGTGCCCACTAGCGGCTTGTCGGCGCGCAGTGTCGGCACCGCCTGACGCTGCATATTCGAACCCATCAAGGCGCGGTTAGCATCGTCGTGTTCGAGGAACGGAATCAAGGCCGCCGCCACAGAGACCACCTGACGCGGAGAGACATCCATCAAGGTGACCTTGTCCGGTCCCATAAAGGTGGTTTCACCGCGATGGCGCACCTGCACCAAGTCATCGACCAGCTTGTTGTCGCCATCCACCGTGGCCGAAGCCTGGGCGATGACGAAATCACCTTCTTCGATCGCGGACAGATGCACCACTTCGTCCGTTACCTGACGATCCACTACCTTGCGGTAGGGCGTCTCGAGGAAGCCATAGCTATTGGTGTGGCTATAGGTCGCCAGAGAGTTGATCAGACCGATGTTCGGTCCTTCCGGCGTTTCGATCGGACACAGACGACCGTAGTGCGTAGTGTGAACGTCGCGCACTTCGAAACCAGCGCGCTCACGAGTCAGACCACCCGGCCCCAAGGCGGACACACGGCGCTTATGAGTGACCTCCGACAGCGGATTGTTCTGATCCATGAACTGTGACAGTTGGCTCGAGCCAAAAAACTCCTTGACCGCCGCAGCCACCGGTTTGGCATTGATGAGATCCTGGGGCATGAGGCCTTCGCTCTCGGCCATGGAGAGGCGCTCCTTGACCGCACGCTCGACCCGTACCAGACCCACTCGGAACTGGTTTTCCGCCATTTCGCCCACGCAGCGAATGCGCCGATTACCCAGGTGGTCGATATCGTCGACATCACCAAAACCGTTACGAATGCTGATCAGCTCTTTGAGAACGGCAGTAATATCGTCGTTGCCAAGCACGCCGGAACCAGTGTCGGACTCGCGACGCAGGCGACGGTTGAACTTCATCCGCCCGACACCAGACAGGTCGTAACGATCTTCGCTGAAGAACAGGTTGTTGAACAACGTCTCGGCGGCTTCCTTGGTCGGCGGCTCGCCGGGACGCATCATGCGGTATATCTCAACCAGTGCCTCAAGGGCCGAACGGGTGGTGTCCAGCCTTAGGGTGTCGGAGATGAACGAGCCGCAGTCCAGGTCGTTAGTGTAAAGCGTTTCCAGCGTTGTGATCTTGGCTTGAGCCAGCTTCTCGAGCAGCTCCGGGGTAATCTCGCTGTTGCACTCACAAATCAGCTCGCCGGTATTGGGGTCGACCTGATCCTTGGCCAGGGTCTTGCCGAACAGATATTCCATCGGCACTTCGATTCGCTCGAGACCGGCCTTCTCCATCTGGCGGATGTGTTTCTGGGTAATGCGCCGCCCTTCTTCGACGATCACGCTGCCATCGCCATCCTTGATGTCGAAGGTAGCGGTTTCACCGCGCAGGCGTGACGGTACCAGATCCACAGAGAAGCCAGACTTCTCGATATGGAAAGTACTGGTCTCGAAAAAGGTATCGAGAATCTGCTCGGTGCTCATGCCAAGCGCACGCAGCAATACGGAGGCAGGCAATTTACGACGACGATCGATACGCACGAAGACGTTGTCTTTGGGGTCGAACTCGAAGTCCAGCCAGGAACCGCGATAGGGAATCACTCGAGCAGAGTACAAAAGCTTACCTGAAGAGTGACTCTTGCCTTTATCGTGGTCGAAGAACACACCAGGTGAGCGATGTAGCTGAGAAACGATGACTCGTTCGGTACCATTGACTACGAAGGTGCCGTTCTCGGTCATCAGGGGGATTTCCCCCATGTAGACTTCTTGCTCCTTGATGTCCTTGATCGCCTTGTTCGATGACTCCTTGTCATAGATGATCAAGCGAACCTTGACCCGCAATGGCGCCGAGTAGGTAACGCCACGCAGTTGACACTCCTTGACATCGAAGGCCGGTGTTCCGAAACGATAGCTGACATATTCAAGCGCGGCGTTGCCGGAAAAGCTTGAAATAGGAAACACGGACTTAAAAGCAGCATTGAGACCAATGTCGAGACGCTCTTGCGGAGCCCGGTCCTGCTGAAGGAAGTCGTGGTAGGAATCAAGCTGGATGGCCAGCAAATAAGGCACATCCATTACTTGGGGCAGTTTGCCGAAATCCTTGCGAATGCGTTTTTTCTCAGTGTATGAGTAAGCCATCTGTATTCCCCAGCTTGTTCACCATGGGTGACCGATGCGTGGTCAACGCCGCCTGCGAAGACCTCCTCGTCAGGCGCTGACGGCAAGCCGTTAAGGCTCGCCGTCAAAATTCATCTAGTATCTCAGCGTCGAAAAAAATCCACGCTGATAATACTAGTAACAACAGAAAAAGGCCGGTAGCGGGCTTCCCGCCACCAGCCGCAGAAGCTCACGCGTGGCGTGAAGCCTCAGAACGCAAGGGTTACTTGAGCTCCACTGTAGCGCCAGCGTCTTCCAACTTCTTCTTGGCTGCTTCGGCGTCATCCTTGGACATGGCTTCCTTGACGGTCGCCGGTGCGCCATCGACGGCACCCTTGGCTTCTTTCAGGCCAAGCCCAGTAATTTCGCGAACCGCCTTGATGACGTTGACCTTCTTGTCACCAGCACTTGTCAGCACCAGGTCGAACTCGGTCTGCTCTTCAGCGGCTTCTTCACCGCCACCGCCAGGGCCGGCAACCACGGCCGCGGCTGCGGAAACGCCAAACTTTTCTTCCATAGCTTCGATCAACTCGGCGACTTCCATAACGGACATGTCGGCAACGGCGTTGATGATATCGTCTTTAGTCAGTGCCATGTTTACTTTCCTAAACTTTGCAGAGCGCCCCACATCGTAAGTTGACGCTCAGTGACTGGATAGTCATTTGTGAAACGTAGCGAAACCGCCTATGCGGCTTCCTGCTTTTGATCGCGTAGCGCTGCCAGGGTCCGAACCAGCTTGCCTGCAGACGCTTCCTTCATGACGGACATAAGCTTGGCGATAGCTTCGTCATAAGTAGGTAGCGTCGCAAGACGATCAATATCGGAAGCTGGAATCAGCTCGCCTTCGTAAGCCAGTGCCTTGACCTCAAAATCCTTTTGCCCTTTGAGAAAGTCCTTGATCAAACGGGCAGCAGCACCCGGATGCTCATAGGAAAATGCCAATAGAGTAGGACCGGTCAATGTCTCGTCTAAAATCTCCCAAGGGGTTCCAGACAAGGCACGGCGTGCTAACGTATTGCGCACAACGCGCATTTGCACGCCATTCTCGCGAGCTTGTTTGCGCAGATTAGTCATTGCACTAACAGACACACCACGAGAATCGGCAACAACGACGGAGAGAGCGTCCTTGGCGGCTTCACTGACCTCAGCGACAATTGCTTTCTTGCCTTCGAGAGCTAGTGGCACAATATTCACTCCTTCGTGCCGGGACTTTCAGAGAAGAAATCCCGGTGGTTACCATCTCTCCCAATGTAAAGAAACATGGGAGTCTTAGTTGATGGTGCTCACCAGCTTACTGGCGGGCCACACCATCTGCGCAGGCAGCTCAAAGTTCATCATCGATTGAGCCATTAAGTCACTCATACGTGACACCTGCGGTCTTTGACGGTGCCCCGCCCGCTTGGCACGGGGACCGCAAAGTTACTGCCTTTTAAATACGTCAGACCCAGCTCGAGTGGTCGACGGTTAACCCTGGCCCCATGGTCGTGGACAGGGTCATTTTCTTGAAATAGATACCCTTGGACGTGCTGGGTTTGAGACGCTTTAGGTCATTGACCAGCGCGTCGAGATTGCCGCGAATGGCATCGGCGGAGAAATCCACCTTGCCCAACGTCGTATGAATGATGCCATTCTTGTCGGTACGGAAACGCACCTGGCCTGCCTTTGCGTTCTTAACTGCAGTGGCCACGTCGGGCGTCACCGTGCCCACCTTGGGGTTAGGCATCAAACCGCGCGGGCCTAGAATCTGACCTAGCTGACCAACGACACGCATGGCATCCGGAGATGCGATGACGACGTCAAAGTCCAGATTGCCTTTCTTTACCTGCTCGGCAAGATTGTCCATACCCACGATATCTGCGCCGGCTTCTTTGGCAGCCTCTTCGTTGGCACCTTGCGTAAAGACCGCGACACGAACGTCCTTACCGGTACCATTAGGCATCACGGTAGCACCACGCACCACCTGGTCGGATTTACGCGGATCGACACCAAGATTGACGGCGACGTCGAGTGATTCCTTGAAATTGACCTTGGACAGCTCACCGAGAAGCGCAACGGCTTCGTCCAGAGAATAGACCTTGGAAGAGTCGACTTTCTCGCGAATCATCTGTGCACGCTTGGATAGTTTCGCCATAATCAGAGGCCCTCCACGTTGAGTCCCATGCTACGGGCACTACCAGCAATGGTACGAACAGCCGCGTCGAGATCC
This sequence comes from uncultured Halomonas sp., assembly GCF_947500835.1. Taxonomy (GTDB): domain Bacteria; phylum Pseudomonadota; class Gammaproteobacteria; order Pseudomonadales; family Halomonadaceae; genus Modicisalibacter. Next base: position 4,100 of record NZ_CANMTQ010000015.1, on the reverse strand, counting down.
GCAGCCGTCATATCCGGCTCCTTGGTCTTAGCGATCTCTTCAAGCTGCTCCCGAGACACGGTACCAACCTTTTTCTTGTTCGGCTCACCAGAGCCTGATTTGATACCAGCCGCCTTCTTCAAGAGAACCGCGGCCGGAGGCGTCTTGGTGATGAACGTGAAACTGCGATCGGAATAAACTGTGATTACCACTGGCGTTGGCAGACCAGGCTCAATCTCTTGAGTAGCAGCGTTGAACGCCTTACAGAATTCCATGATATTAACGCCGTGCTGACCCAATGCGGGGCCAACGGGGGGGCTGGGATTGGCCTTACCTGCTGCAACCTGCAGCTTAATGTAGGCCTGTACCTTCTTTGCCATTTTTACTCTCCAGTTGGGTGATAACGCCTTGCGGCTCCCCGGGTTTTCGAGTCATTGCCATGACTCGATAATGTGCGTTCTAAATACAGCTGGCAGTCGATATCAATCTTTTTCGACTTGAGCGAACTCGAGTTCAACGGGAGTAGCACGACCAAAAATCAGCACACTCACCTGCAAACGACTCTTCTCGTAATTGACCTCTTCGACGACACCATTAAAGTCTGCAAAAGGACCATCGGCAACGCGCACAACCTCGCCTGGCTCGAACAATGTTTTGGGACGAGGCTTGTCAGTACCATCCTGCACGCGACGCAAAATGGATTCAGCTTCTTTTTGAGTGATCGCCGCTGGCTTTTCTGGCGTACCACCAATAAAACCCATTACTCGAGGCGTCTCGTTGACTAGGTGCCAGGTACGATCATCCATTTCCATTTCGACTAGCACATAGCCAGGATAGAATTTGCGCTCACTCTTGCGACGCTTGCCATCGCGCATCTCGACGACTTCTTCTGTTGGCACTAGAATATCGCCGAACTGTTCTTCCATTTCGTATAGCTTGACGCGATCAAGCAACGATCGCATGACTTGTTTCTCAAAACCGGAATAGGCGTGTACGACATACCAACGCTTGGACATGGGTGCTCCTAACCTATGATGCCGGACATGGCCCAGCCAAGAATGGTATCAATCAACCATAGCATCAAACCAACCACTAACACCGCCACCAACACGATGGCAGTAGTCTGTATGGTTTCTTGACGAGTCGGCCATACAACACGCTGAATCTCTTTGCGCGCACTACGTGCCAATTCGGTGAGCTCACGCCCTTTGGTTGTCACTAGAGCAATTGCAGAAGCGGCAACGCCGAGCACTACGACACCTAGCACGCGATACAACAGAGCTTGATCCGAAAAATAGCTATTACCAATAACAGCCAAGGCAATCAGAATAACGACAACCGCCCATTTTGCCCCGTCGTGGCGCGTTTTTTGCACCTCGGCGTTGTGTTTCATAAGAGCGGGACTCCATTCAGGGTGCGGCAGTGAAAACAAGATCTTTATAAAAACATGCCAACTTGGGGAAAGCTGGCAGGCCAGGAGGGAATCGAACCCCCAACCTGCGGTTTTGGAGACCGCTGCTCTGCCAATTGAGCTACTGGCCTTTATAAAAAAAATACAACTTTCTTTTTAACAGCCATACAACAGCGGCCGAAATGATAGCCGATGCGCCTCACACTGGCAACCCCACTCGGCTCCAACGAATTATATAAGAAGGATCAAACCGCTTTTAAAATGCAGAGAAAACAATGGAGCTCATGGACGGATTTGAACCGTCGACCTCACCCTTACCAAGGGTGTGCTCTACCCCTGAGCTACATGAGCGCAACTTTCAACGCAATTTGGAGCGGGCAGCGGGAATCGAACCCGCATCATCAGCTTGGAAGGCTGAGGTTCTACCATTAAACTATGCCCGCTTACCCGCATTTTATTTCGACAAACATCATATCGACGAAAACTGGTGGAGGGGGAAGGATTCGAACCTTCGAAGCTTTCGCGGCAGATTTACAGTCTGCTCCCTTTGGCCACTCGGGAACCCCTCCAATAAGGCGGAAGATTTTACCTTTTCATTCACTACTGTCAAGTACTTTACATTCAACAACTTATATTCTGCATCATTCATGCGCCGAAGCGGTGCGAATTGTGTCAAAGCAAAGTGGAGAATGCAAGGCCAAGACGAATTTTTTCAAGCTCTACAGCATCAGGCACACGTGGCGCTCCTGATAAGCGTCCCGCCCGCTCTGCAGCTGTTAACGGATAACAAGCTTCAAGACCTGCGTATACCATGTCCGGCCATAGTGCGTGGGGAATTCGAAGACCTCTAGATACCACTTGCGCATCTCCTCCTGTCAACAATAACGGTAAAGAAACATCTTCGCGGTCACACACCTCGAAATAGATGCGGTTCACGGCACTAATTGCAGCCATGAATATTCCATGATTGACTGCTTCTATCGTGTTTTTTCCTGGCGCGAGTAATGCATCGGCCTCGCTATTCGAGTCTATCGCGACATTGCGCGTTCCCAAATGAAGGCTTTCTTTCATCAACCGCAAGCCCGGAATAATGTAGCCACCAATATGACGACCACCAGGCAGTATGAAATCAATCGTGATCGCGCTACCGCAATCGACGCTACAACAACCTCCAGCTAACTGGTAACTAGCCAAAGCACCTAGCCAGCGGTCCACGCCCAAACGCGATGGCGCTTCGTAGCCATTGACGACCCCAAGCCTTTCGCGTGTTGAGCGGGCTACATAGACTTTACTTACCTGCCGCCGAAGCAGCGCAACCGTATCATCAAGCACGGCACGTCTCGCAACACTAGAAATACGCACCGCAGTTACAACATCCAGGTCAGGAATATCAGGCCCTGGACGCCACTCTTCGCGTGTCCATATAGCGCCTCGCGAACGAATTTCGCTGCTTGTAATATCTTTAAGTCGCCATTTGGAGAGTGTATTGCCTATATCGAGATCAAGAATCATGAGCGTGCACGCAGACTGATCTCGCCGCCCACCAAACGAAGTAGCTCGTTATCTCGACGAACACACAAGTTGCCCTCATCATCGACTCCTTCATCGATGGCAGTATAACGCTGCGCGTTCTGTGTAACTTCTATAGCACACCCTAAATAAGCGTTACGCTGATTCCATTTTTTTTGCCACGCACCAAAACCATCTTTCTCGAAGCTAGCCATCAAACTCAGCAACGCCTCAATCAAACCCGCTGCTAGAATATTCCGCGATACCCTAGGCGACTGGTCAGCGACTGCGGCTACGGGCTGATCCAGCTGCTCACGAAGCGAAGATGGCAGTACGATATTAAGACCGATTCCGGCTACGATTTCACAAGCTCCTGACACATCACCGTTGAGCTCTACCAAAACACCTGCCAATTTGCGCTTTTCACCGTCAGCAGAAAGCATAAGTACGTCGTTAGGCCACTTGAGCGCAACACGCAAGCCATGCTGTTCAAGCACCTGAGCAATGACAACTCCAATTGCTAGACTTAAACCTTTAAGAGTAACGGCACCGCCGTCGAACCGCCAAGCAATCGAAAATGTCAGCCCTTGACCCCAGGCAGATAGCCACTGGCGCCCTCGCCGCCCTCGACCAGCGCTTTGCCCCTCTGCTATACATATTTCAGCATGACCAACACCTTGGGCGAAACGCTCACGCAAAAAGCTATTTGTGGACGTCACTGACTCTTCCACGAATAATCTTGCTAGATGTTGGCGTGGTTCTTTGGATAAGGCAGAGACAATTCTAGGACCATCAAGTAGCTCAATAGGTGATACGAGCCGATAACCTAGTCCTTTAATCGCTTCAGATGAAATGCCCAGTACTTCCAGCTTTTTCAGCTGTTTCCATATTGCCGTGCGTGATACGCCAAGTTGTTTACCCAACTGCTCGCCGGAATGATAATCACCATCGCTTAATAAACGAATCAATTCACTGGTGGTCATTCTATGTTGTTCCACCTGAAAACCATGATTCTACCGGAAGCCCCTGACTGCCGGAAACGCCATGCCTACGATTAAAACTAGATGCAAAAATTAATTTCATCACACGCACAAAAAACCCCCAGCCTGTTTAAGGCTGGGGGCTTGGGATAGATGCCTGACGAGGAGCTGGCCGGCACTCCGGGACTTTACTCGTCTCCTCCTGAGACTCGCCCTCCGGG
>NZ_CANMTQ010000014.1 GCF_947500835.1 uncultured Halomonas sp. | reverse complement strand
GATGGCGATAGCTGTGAGTCATGGCAACACCGTACCTGATGGGTCACGTGTTGCACTTGTTCATTGAGACCGCCATGTTTGAAGCACATCCTCTTATGGCTTTCGCTCCTCTAATGGAGATGCAAGTCAGATCACTCGACGAGATGGCCGGTGCTATTGAGGAAACCCTCGATGCGTCATTCACAGGCGGATCTAATGTGGACGGTGCCTTGATGAGTAAAGTATACGGGCTGATTTGGCTGTGGGTGCTTGGAGTCTACGAAGTGCTACGCACAATGTGCCAGGCTAAGGAATGCTTCTCCCAATCACTGGGAGAACAGCTGTGCTCTCAGAAGAGATACTTTGCGAAGCTACGAATGCCCCTGCAAAACATGAATTTAAACGTGAAAAAGGGTTGTCTGGCCTTGCGGGCATGTTTTCTGGAGTCGACATTAAGCGTAAAGACGTGAGCTTCGATATTCAGGGCGACGTCTACTCGGCGCGGGAAATGATTGGCCAGTTCCGAGGGTTGGTGGCCAGTATCAAACTTTCTGACATCAGGGCCCGGCACTCGTGATGGCGCCGCCCAATTCAGGCGTTAGGCATTACACAAAATGAGAACTTTTGAAGGCCACGTCTACCTAGATCACTATTATCCGCCGGTACTTTGGAACATAGTGCGTGGCGGATTTGACTCGGTTGGATCGCTGCCAGACGCAGAAAAAGACTTTGCTATATCTGTCTCACTTTCGTCGATGCTTCAGAGTTCGTCGGTCGGCAGATTGGAGGCGGAACTTTCCTTGGAGAAGGTACGGCTCGCGACCAACCCTAATAGTGTATCGAGGCTTCGTGGTGTATTCGTTTTTGATGATATCGAGAGTATCTCCAGAATTTGGGAATCCAATAAATGGGGAGGTCATTTTACAGACGAGTACTTGGCTGATGTTAGCGTTTGGGCAAAAAAATCGACTAGGGTTGATGCGGCTTGGATAGAGGACATCATCAGTGACCAGGGGCAACTTCTTCCGGATTGGGAAGCTGCAGCTGTCGGTTATTGGTCCGGACAACCAAAATCGAAGGACACACCTACCTGGGAGGTGTTGGTTGAGGGACGTTTCTGCATATGGTCTATGCACTCAAAAGAAGAAGCGCTTAAGGAAATATCCGCGATCTGGCCAAACTCATTGGGTTTACTGACGCATAGTATGAATTGTTTCGGCCTCGGTTCTCTGAATGGTCAATGTTTCTCTGGAATTACGGGCCATGACGAAGGAATTTCTGTCGACCACTACCTCAGAATGGTAGACAGCAAGGATTCTGATTTTATCGAGAGGTTAGCAAGGCTTCCCGTTGAAAAACCTAAATTCTATGCAGGTAATCCTGACCCAGAAAGAATGTGTCTGCCAGATCTGACGGGTTATTCGAAAAAGATATGTACCAAAGGCGATACAAACTTTACCGCATTATTGAAGTTGCTATCACAACTCCAAAATAGTGCGCGGCGCGGCGGAGGTGCCTAACCAAGGCGCTAGCCCCTTAACTCCGAGGCTGTCGTTCACGTCATCCGCAAGCCACGCCTTGATCAGTGACTGATAGAGCATATCCCGCTTGTTGGCTTCGATCTTGATCCGATCAAGCAGGGTTTCCGGCAAGCGGAGTGAGATTGTCTTGGTTGAAGGTTTCAGCTTGGGAAGCGAAGCTGGTTTGGCCTGACTCCAGTCCAGGTAGTCGGTGGAGTCGTGGGTTTCCCAGAACTCTCGTTCTTCTACTTCAGTTTTGAACTCAGGCATCTTTTTAGCTTGCTCATAAAACAGTCCTCTCAATCCTTTCTCGCCGCCAACGCCAACCACACATGCTCATAACCAATCGACAAGGAAACGCCTGCCAGCAATACCGCCATCGCCAGACTGAATCCCTTTAAAATCCTCGGATTCTCGATGCGTTTACCGAGCAAGGCGCCGATCAGCGCGTAGCTGCCGGGGGCTCCACCTGCTAACACGGCCAATCCAATTGACCAGAGCACCAAACTGATGCCGTGAATCCCTACGGCGGGAAACTGGATCGTGGCGATTGGGAGTGTCGCGACGATGCCCTTGGGATTGCACAGTTGCATGATCAGGCCGTCACGAAAGCGCATTAAACGCGGTGTTTGTCGCACACCGCCCAAGTCGATGCTCGATCTGGCGATCTTGATGGCGAGGTAGAAGATATAGCCGCACCCCAGCGCAGCCAACACGACAAGCACATCGCCTTGCACCCAGGCGGCGCCGGCCCAGCCGAACAACAAGAACAAAGTCAGCATGGCGAGCCCTACCCCGAGATAGAACCCAAGCGAAGCTTTGGCCTGCCCATTTAGCCCCGCATTCAGGCCGAGCAGATTCACTGGCCCAGGCGAGTACATTACGCCCAAGGCATAGACGATGATGGCTAACATGATGGGTTCTCGGTTAGAGGATGCTGCGCTGATATTGGTGCGGCGTCATGCCATAGATGCGCTTGAAGCGGCGATTGAAGTGGCTGAGATCGGCAAAGCCGTAGCGAAAGGCGACCTCGTTGGGCAGCGCACCATCATCCAGCGCATGGCGGGCGGCATTGATGCGACAATTGAGGACGTACTGGTGCGGCGTCATGGCGAACTGCTGTCGGAACAGGCGCAGAAAGTGGTATTTCGAGAGATGGGCGGCCTGGCTGAGATCGTCCAAGGACACATCCTCCTCCAGATGCGCAAGGATGTAGTCCTTGGCGCGGCTTAGCAGTGCATCCGGGCGACTGACGACAGCCGCGTTTGATTGAAACCTGCCCTCGCGCTGCACGAGTCGAGTGGCGATCCGATGGAGAGCATGTTCCTGATCGATGCGACTGCCGACCTGGTGCGTCACCAGTCGGGCCAGTTCCAGAATGGCGCCGCGTAGCGCATGGTCCTGAATCAGGGTATCGGCACTTCTGAAATGGCCGGTGTCCTCACGCCCCACCGCATTGGCAAACGCTGCTTCGAGCTGAACCGGCGGCACGTAGACCATCACGTACCCCAGCGTGCTATCCCCACCGGAGTGCCCATCGTGGACCTCTTCGGGATTGAACTGTACGACGTTGCCGGGGGTGCTGCGATGAAACTGGCCACCGCTGTAAAAATCCTGGCGTCCGGCGAGGGTGACGCCAAAGGCATATTCTTCATGGGCATGGCGGTCGTAGTGGAAATCATCCATCGCCGCATGCAGCACCGTGACCTTGGACACATGCCGACTCTTCAAGAACCGAAACTGGCCAAGCTGCTTTGACATGCCACACCTCCCTGAACGCTGATTCACCTAGCGTAGAGGGGTCATCATACTGGCGGCTTGGACGTTATTGCTCAAAAAGAATGCTCGTCAAAATGATGACTACGTATTGTCAAATAGACGTTACCACCCTATGCTGGGTTATCCATCTGCTTCAGGAGGCCCATATGGAGACTCAGGCTATCGGCATCGAGGGGGTCAGCGTTCCCGCCAAGGTGTTTACTGACCAGGCTGCCTATCTGGATACCGTCTATAAGGGTATTTCCGGCGAGGTCATCCGACAGGCGATAAAAGCGATGGGCAACAATCGCGCGCTATTCCTGCGCCTGTTGGAGGTCGATTCTGCTAATCTCAGCCGGATCTTCAAGAAGAAGCATTTGGGGCGCACCGATACCGAAGAGGTGCTCGATACCCTGCGAATCTACCGCGAGGCGGTACGCATCTTCGAGAGTCATGAAGTGGCCCGAGATTGGCTCAGCTCCCCTATCCGCGCACTCTCGGACCGTGCGCCTGAGGAACTCTGCGATACCTTCGAGGGCCGCTCCCTGGTACGCGCCACGCTGCGCAAGATCGAGCAAGGTGACTTTTCCTGATGTACTTGTACCGCGTCGGCCCCAAGGCGTTTCTGGAAACCTTCAATGGCTTGGGTGGGAGCTACCAGTATGGGGGGCGCTGGAATGAAATCGGATCACCGGTGATCTACTTCGCCAGCTCCCCCGCTATCGCTCTACTGGAGATGGCCAATTACCTGCACTCCCCCCGGCACGTACCGCCAAGCTACAGGATGGGCGTCTACGAGCTACCGGATGCCGTCACCGTCGAGACGTTGCCTGTGGACTCACTCCCCAAGGATTGGGACGATTTTCCTTACCCTGCTTCAACTCAGGCCATCGGATCTGAGTGGTTGGTGTCCATGTCGGCGCTTTGTCTGCTGGTGCCGAGCTGCACGGTCCCCATCGTTAAGGCAGGTGAAGGGGTCATTGTCGTCAATCCTCGCCATCTTAATATTTCCAAGATCAAGCTGGTCGATGCGACCGAAAAGCTCTACAGCAAACGCCTGTTCTCCGGAAAGTAAGCAAATCAGATTCATGACCTTGGCGATTTTGACGCGCAGAATCGGGCCTGGCGCTTAATCGTGCCAGCGGCTTGGGCATTATCGCTTCTTCACATCGCGATAGAAGTTCTCATGCGAGCCCAGCGCCATCAGCGTTAGTACGATTTTGCCGTCGTCGTAATGGTAACCGAGCAGGGTCAGTTGCTTGATCATCTTGAATTTGTAGACACGCAGAAACGCTAGATCCCCCTTCTTCTGTTCGCCAAGATGAGGGTCCTTGATCAAGGCTCGAATAGCCTTGTCCAGATCGCCCTTTTGGTTGGCGTGAAGCTTCTTGACTGCTTTCTTGAAGGTTGGGGTTTGAAGAACCTGCATGGCTCAGCCGAACTCGTAGGGTTCGAGCTTGCCAGCGTCCAGTTCAGCCTTTGCGATAATGGCTTGCCTGACGAACTCATAGGGTAAGTCGGGATTGTCTTCCATCATCTCGCCGATTTTCGCCCAATGCTCGATCTGCTTGGGCGTGGAGCGATTCATGGCCTTGGCCATGATGGTCGCCTTTTCAACCAGTTCCTGATCCAAGCGAACGCTTGCTGTACTCACTGTAATTTCTCCTAGTTACCTACTTGATGGCCGTGGCGAATTGCATCATTTGATGTATTTTGCCTCACCTCGTTCCAAAATTGAAAGATGCGATGTACAGAAACTTTTGCCTTTGTGGATTACCAGCTATCGACCTTAGCGATCTCCACCCCGCTATGGATGTTCCTTGAATGATCGGTATGCTGAATCAATAGCATGTTAAACGGAGCGCATGTACCCATGACGAAATCTTCACGAACGCAACGACTGCGGGGCGGACGCTGGCCACGGCTATTGGCTTGGCTAAGCGTACTGGTGGTAATCGCGTCAGCATTATTGATGGCCGGTTCAGGACTGGCCCATCGCCTGGAAATGACGGACCTGGGCACAGCCTTCACCTGGTTGCGCCAAGGGGCCTATCTAGCCATCGGCGCGGCAGTTCTTGGATTGATCACGCTTATCGTGGCGAGCCTGTGCAAACGCTTGAAGCCGGCGTTGGTGGGCGCTGTAGTGGTTGTCGCGGTCGCGGCGATGATGATCGTCCCCTGGCAGATGCAGCAGCGCGCCCAGGAAGTGCCGGCGATTCACGACATCACCACCGACATGCAGAATCCGCCGGCGTTCGTTGCGCTGGCATCCGCACGGGAGGCCGCGCCCAATGAGGTGGCCTACCCCGGCAAAAGCACCGCGCAGCAGCAGCGCGAGGCCTATCCGGATATTCAGCCGATTATTCTTGAGCTACCGCTGAGCGAGGCAATGGACGTCGTCGAGGCGACTGCACAAGAGCAAGGCTGGGAGATAGCCGATGTTGGCGACACAAAACTTGAGGCCACGGCCACCACTCTCTGGTTCGGCTTCAAGGACGATGTGGTGATTCGCCTGAGCGAAGTGGAAGACGGTATACGGGTGGACATGCGCTCGGCATCACGACTTGGGGCCAGCGATGTGGGCACCAACGCCGAACGGATTCGCAACTATCTGCAAGCGCTGCGTGAGCGAGCGGAATAAACCAAACTTTATACAGTCACAACCTGGTAACGCGTACTGCGCCCGCCTCCCGGCAGTTTCTCGATACAGCCCTTGCACAGCAAATCGGCCAGATGGCGGGTGGCGGTCGCTTTGCTCACCTTGGCAACTTTCTGATACTGCGCAGCACTGATACCGCCCTCGAAGCCCCGCTCCCCCCCATCCAGTAATCGATTGAGCACTTTAGCTTGCGGGGGTAGTAGACCCCGATCGCCGAAGCGTTGCCAGAAGCGCGCCTTGGCCAAGGTGCGGTCGATTCTTGCGAGTGCCTCCTGAAGGTTGGCTATCAATGTGTCGAGAAACCACTCAAGCCAGTCGCTCAGATCGAGCGTACCCCGCTGGCTGGCTTCGAGAATGTGGTAATAGTCCTGACGCCGTTCTAGGATGGCCGCCGACATGGCGTAGAGTCGGATACTCTGCTGATCGGCCTGGGCTAGTGCCCGATCGGTAATAGCGCGGGCCAAACGACCGTTGCCATCTTCGAAAGGATGCAAGGTAACGAAATAGAAATGGGCGATTCCGGCTCGCAAAATAGGGTCAAGCGTAGGATCCTGGCGGCTAGCCTCGAACCATTCAAGAAACCTCGTCATTTCATAATCTAGAACGTTGCGGGGCGGTGCCTCAAAGTGCACTTTAGGTTTGTCGAGACGCCCTGAAATCACCTGCATTGGCTCATCGCCCCGCCATTGGCCGACACGCAGTGTTACCAGCGATACCTCAGCATCGGGAAACAACCAGCAATGCCATTTAAGGAGTCGCTCTCGGTTCAATTCGCTATCGGATTGACCGATGGCATCGAGCATCATTTCGGCGAGACCTTCCGAGCGAACTGAGGCCGCTCCAGATTCGTTTTTCACACCTAGCCTGCGCGCCAGCGATGAGCGTACCGAGGCCACATTGAGCCGTTCACCTTCGATCGCGGAGGACGCCACGATATTTTGCAGCAGAGTATCGAGCGCTAATGCTGGGTCATTACCTAGCGGCAGCCCTCCGACTCGACCCATTAACATGCCCAGCGAACGCCAAGCTTCATTGAGCTTTGGCTGTATTACGTCATCCTGCCAGTGGAAGTTCGGCCAGTCTGGCTGCTGCCAAATCCAGGTGGGTGGCTGTGGCCCCATGCAAGCACTCCGCTAGAAAATCAGTGAGCCGAATGCATTGCTTATTCGGCTCAAGCAATGAGCCGAATAATGGCACTATTCGGCTCATCCGACAAACGATTCACTTGTTGGAGAGCTGTCAGTGGGCTGAACTTGTCCGATTAGGGATATAAAATTCAATAGATATGCCTAAACTATGGACACAGCCGCGACGCCACCCAAACCAGCAGAGGAACATGGTTGTGAACCCCGAAGACCTGGAGCGACTCGTTACTCTACGCATGCCTTTTGGCAGGTACGAAGGCACACTGATCGCCGATCTGCCTGGCCCGTATCTCAACTGGTTCGCGCGGAAGGGGTTTCCCGAAGGGCAGATCGGGCGACTGCTCTATTTGATGCACGAGATCGATCACAACGGCCTGAGCCCGCTGCTCGAGCCGCTCCGCAAAGGCCGGACGGAGTGACACTGCGCTGCAAGGCTCGGCAGTGTCATGTTCTGAACAAGCAGAGCTTCGCCGTCAGCGGCGTCCACTACTCCCCGCCTAGATGTACGTCGCTGCCCGCGTAATTGCCGCTGGGGTACTTGCTACCCGCCGAGCGCTGGGTGTCGATACGAAGCGTCACATCGGTAGGCGTCGTACCGTACAAGGTTTCGATCTCCGCGAAGGCCAGCAGCATGTGCTTGTCGATGATGGCTGCCATGGCGTCCTTGGTGGCCAGGTAGTCGGCGATGGTGCTGTCGAGGCCGGTTTGCCGGGAGTCGCCAGGTTGCTCGGCGTTTTCTGAGGCGGTCTCGCCCTGGAAAGTGCTGGCCCTTTCGCCAACGTAGGCCCGCAGGGAACCGATAAGATCGTCGATTGCCTGCTTGTCGCCTTGGCGTGCCCGGGCCGCCAGGCCGCCGGCCCGGGAAAGATTGCGGATCAGTCTGTCAAAATCACTCATGCTGTATTCCTCATATTGCCCAGGGGGCGTTCTCGTCAAAGGCCTGCGCTGTTCGTCATTCGTCGATTTTCTCTTCCACTTTCTCTTCAATCAGCCGCGTGTCGAAGGCCAGATGGCCGGCGATGTCAGTCATGGCATCGAACGGCCGTTCGTAGCTCCAAGCCACATCGGCAATCTCTCCCTTAGCCCCTTTGATGCTGTAGTAGCTGGCGTCACCCTTGAACGGGCAATAAGTCACCTTTGAAGAGCAGGCCAAGCGGGACATGTCGATGTCCTCGCGCGGAATGTACTGACGCGAGGGATAGCCGTTCTCTCGCAGCTCGATGGCGTTGTGGGTATCGGCGATGGATGTCTCATCGGCCACTACCCGCACATGCCGAGAATGAGGATGCAGGCTGATATGGCCTTCGGGGTCGTGGATCATGTTGGCAAGCTCCAGAATTCGCGCTGTTTTATTGCGTCGTCACAACGAGCTTACGACCACTGCCGGCGAATACCAACACGTCTGAAAATAGATACACGACTCTCGTCGTATTTCGCGTTATTCATGAGGCATGAAAGGATAGGCGGCTATCTGGAACGGTGGTGATGCACAGCTTGGTGTCACGCCACGTCGCACAAGGACGCGTTTGCATGTTCAGTACCGCTGCTATCGTCATATCGTTGCTTTGCTTGATGTTTTTCGCCTACCGGGGCTATTCGGTGCTGCTGCTGGCGCCGCTGATGGCAACGCTTGCGGTGCTGCTCTCTGGCGACATCGCCATGATGATGCCGATCTATACCGAGACCTTCATGGACGCCTTGGGGGGTTATCTTCTCAAGTTCTTCCCGATCTTCCTGCTGGGGGCACTGTTCGGGCAGTTGATGGCGGATTCCGGGGCGGCCGGTACCATCGCCAACTGGATTACCCGGGTACTCGGTGAGAGGCATGCCATTTTGACGGTGGTGCTGGCCTGCGGCCTGCTCACCTATGGCGGGGTGTCGCTGTTCGTCGTGGCCTTTGCCATCTACCCCATCGCCCGGGAGCTGTTCCGCGCTGCAGATATTCCCAAGCGATTGATTCCGGCGACCATTGCCCTGGGCTCGTTCACCTTTACCATGACCGCCCTGCCCGGCACGCCGGCAATCCAGAATGCCATCCCGATTCCTTATTACGGTACCAATGCCTTCGCGGCGCCGGGGCTTGGCATCATTGCGGCCATCATCATGTTCAGCGTGGGCTGGTGGTGGCTCAATAGCCGCGCCAGCAAGGCCAAGGCCGCCGGCGAAGGCTATGGCGCGCATAACGAAGATGGTGAGGTCAGTCTCGACCCGGTCGAGAGCGCTGGTGCCGCCCGAGATGCGATGCCCTTCTGGCTGGCCATCGCGCCGCTGGTGCTGGTGATCGGCGTCAATGCGCTGTTCACCTACGGCATTTTTCCCAATGTCGATCTCAGCTACCTGAACAATGAGTTTCCGGATCTCGAGATAGCCAATCAGACGGGGCTGTGGGCGATCATCATTGCACTGCTTGTTTCCTGCGCCTGGCTGATCGTGACCTGCTTGAATCGCTGGCACAACCTGCAGGATACGCTCAATCGGGGGGCGACGGGCTCAATGCTGCCGATCTTCAATACCGCCTCGGAAGTGGGCTATGGCGCGGTTATTGCGTCACTAGCAGGCTTCATGATCATCCGCGATACCGTGCTGGGGATAGCGCCAAACAATCCATTGATTTCCGAAGCGGTGGCAATGACCACCCTGGCGGGCATCACCGGGTCGTCTTCCGGCGGGCTCAGCATCGCCCTGGAAACCCTGGGCAGCGATTATCTACAGCTGGCTCAGCAGGCGGGCATCAGTCCGGAGCTGATGCACCGGGTTGCGGTAATTGCCGCTGGCGGCTTCGATACGCTGCCTCATTGCGGCGCGGTGATCACCCTGCTCTCCATTTGCCGACTGACCCATCGTCAGTCTTACTTGAATATCGCCATGGTAACCATCGCCATCCCGATGCTGGCGGTCATCAGCATCATCACCTTGGGTACGCTGTTCGGCTCGTTTTAAGCATTATCATTTGCCGCCATGCAACCGCCGATGTAAGGCATGTACTTCCTCGTCGAGCTCCGCAATGGGGCCCTCGACGGGGATGTCCGGCGCGATGGTCTGGATGGGTAGCGGTCGTACTGGCGGCGTACCGACGCCGAGATCGGCAAGCCAGGTCGTCAGCTGCTCGGAAGAGCTCACATAAACGATACGCCCTAGCCCTACCCAGCCATGGGCAGCGGCGCACATGGGGCAGTGTTCGCCGGAGGTGTAGACGGTCGCCTTGGCGCGCTCATCCGGCGTCATGTTCTCCGCGGCCCAGCGCGCCAGCGCGAATTCCGGATGCCGGGTCGAATCCCCATTGGCAATACGGTTACGATCTTCCGCCAGCACCTTGCCCTCCGCGCTGACCAGCACGCTGCCAAACGGCTCATCACCGGCTTCCAGGGCTTCGGTGGCAAGTTCTACGCAGCGGCGCAAATGTCGTGTTTCGGTCTCGTTCATTGTTGCTCCTGTAGTTTGAATAAGGTGAATCGATACTGTAGTACAACATGCATGCCTAACAACTCTTGGCGTTCATGAAACGACAGTGGCCAGCACTTCCGCGATTCGTCGAAACAAACTAGACTACTTGTATTCACCGTATTCAGGAGGCCATCATGCCTACCAGTGTCAGGCTTGATGAAGAACTCGAGCTGCGTTTGACTCATCTAGCAGAACAGACAGGTCGCACCAAGGCTTTCTACATACGCAAGCTGGTCGAAGACAATCTCGATGATCTCGAAGATGTCTATTTAGCCGAGAAAGCACTCACCGAGCTACGCGCTGGGTCTACCAGCACGGTTTCTCTTGATGAAGTGATGCGTGAGCATGGCCTGGAAGATTGAGCTGACTCGTGAAAGCCAAAAAATGCTGCGCAAGATAGATCCGGAAGCTACCCGGCGTATCCTGCGCTTTCTCGATGAGCGGATCCGCACCTGCGATGACCCAAGACTCTACGGCAAACCCTTACGCGGATCCGAGCTAGGTGATTTCTGGCGGTATCGGGTTGGCGACTATCTTATAGTCGCCGATATTCAAGATACGACGTTCAAAATTCTTGTCCTTCGCATCGGTCATCGAAAGAACATTTATAAGCAATAGTCGTCTTCGATGAATATTCAAGAGCTTGCTGCGCTCTTGCCCCTCAGTCGTTTGACCC
Source organism: uncultured Halomonas sp. (assembly GCF_947500835.1). GTDB lineage: Bacteria > Pseudomonadota > Gammaproteobacteria > Pseudomonadales > Halomonadaceae > Modicisalibacter. The sequence continues at coordinate 94,506 of NZ_CANMTQ010000014.1, read as the reverse complement.
CTTCGATAATTCCCAAAATTACCGCGCCGACGATCAGACCAAACGCCATGTTGAACAGCGTCGATCCCAGCGGCTGCAAAATGGCGCCCGCAGTGGGGATGTCGCCGGCAACGTCGACAATGTCTTCTATGGCGTGCTCGACGAGGGGCAGACCGTGGGTCAGGATGCCGCCACCGACCATGAACATGGCAGCGGTGCCGACGAAGGATAGCGTCTTCATCAGGTACGGCGCGGCGGTGACGATGCCATTGCCGACGGTCTGTGCAAAAGAACTACTCTTCTCACTGAGATAGATGCCCAGGTCGTCGAGCTTGACGATACCCGCCACCAGACCAAAAACTCCGACTGTCATCGACAAGGCAATACCGGACACGACAATGATCTGCAGCATTATGTCGGCGCCAGCCACGGTGCCCAAAGTGATGGCGATGATTTCCGCGGAAAGTATGAAGTCGGTGCGAATGGCGGCCTTGATCTTTCTCTGCTCGAACTGACGCGGATCGACGTTGGGATCGGTCAAGGCCTTTCTGGCCTTCTCGGCATCTTTATCCTCGGGATGCAGAAACTTGTGGGCCAGTTTTTCCGTGCCCTCAAAGCACAAAAAAGCGCCCCCTAGCATCAACAGCACGGTAACCATCCAAGGGATGAAAGCGCTGATCAACAGCGCTGCCGGCACAAGAATGAACTTGTTGCGAAACGAGCCTTTTGCCACCTCCCAGACTACCGGCAACTCCCTAGCAGCTCTGACGCCGGTAACCTGCTGCGCGTTGAGCGCGAGATCGTCCCCCAACACGCCAGCGGTTTTCTTGGCGGCGACCTTGGTCATCACGGAAACGTCATCGAGCATCGCCGCGATATCGTCTAGTAGCGTAAGTAAGCTGGCACCTGCCATTGGTTATCCTTGTTGAGATATAAAGGGTTAATTATATAGATGTTTCCCGATACAACCGTGTCACTATAGCGCGATGAGTTACAGACTGGCGCGTTCTTGCTTGAGCCAATCAATTTTTTGATCCGCCTCTTCTTGCAGTGTATGCCTGGACTGGCTCATCTGCGCATGACGCTCTTCATCCTCGATACCTGACAGATTGGCATCAACGGTGAGCAGGACCGCGCTCAAGCCGGCGTGAAGTAGCAAGCCCCCCGCAACCGCATCGCTTTTCAGATTGGTATCGGTAAGCGCCAGGGAGGAAACCGCCACCTTCAACGTCTCGCAGCAGGTTTCTGCCATCGCCAGCGGCACGCGATTGATCCTCTGCGTCGCTTCATTCAGTCCTGCTTGTTTGTCATTATCATCATGGACCTGCTTCAGCGCATCTTGATACGCTTCAAAGGCCTGGATATCTTCATCCGCATGACCGCTGAGTCTTTTCAGCAAGGCCTCACCTTCCTCGATCAGCGCCGCCCGCTTGGCATCCGGATGCTTGGATTCGCTGATTCTCAATCCCTTGAGTATCAATGCCAGACCATTGGTCGCGGTTACCGCCGCCACCGCACCGCATCCCGGCGTCGCGTGCTTGATCGTGGCGTCGCGAAAGCTTTCCAACGACATGCTCCATACTTGAGACTCCATGAATGCTTACTCCTTTTGGCTCAACTCGCCTTCTCGGGAGAGTTGATAATGGGCAAAGTCATCCGCCAGAAACAACCGTCCCTGATAATGATGGCAAGCCTCGTTTTCGATATCCGCGATCGACGGCGAGGCACGACGATCGTATTGATAGCGCGGACTGAAATGGGTCAGCACCAGATTTGCCACAGCGATACGTTGCGCGAAGCTTGCCACATCGACTGCGGTGCTATGCCGATTGTTGGTGCCAAGGCGCTCGACGATGTCTCGCGTATAAGTAGCCTCGTGTACCAGCACGTCGGCGCCCTTACAAAAATGCTCGAGCACGCCTGGTGTGTCGTTGTCACCAGCGATCACGACTTTCCTGGGTCGCCGCCCTGGCAGTAACACCTCATCCTTTGTTACTCGAATACCGTTCTGCAGCACTACCTCCTCGCCACGATGAAGCCGCCCCCAGTCTGGACCTCTCTCCACTCCCAGCGTTTCCAGGCGCTGGGGATCGAGCTTGCGCTCGATATCCTTTTCGGTAAAGGCATAGGCGTAGGAGGCAACGCCATGAGATAACGCCGTGGCCTCGATTCTGAAATCGGGAAGGGGGAAAGGGTCGAACAGCGACTCGACATCGATGAATTCGATGGGGTAGGTCAGATGCAGGCCAGTGGTTGCCTGCACCGCATCGAGGAACGCCTTGATCGGCTGCGGTCCGATGATCGTCAGAGATGACTTTCTGCCCATCATGGAGGCGCTGGAAAGAAGCCCCGGCAGGCCGTAGCAATGATCCCCATGCACATGGGTGATCAGAATGGCGTCCAGCCTAATGAGGGACAAGGACGTCCGCAACACCTGTTGCTGAGTGCCCTCGCCGCAGTCGATCAACACCCAGGACTTGCCTTTGGCCTTCTTGATCGCGGCGGCAGTGACGTTGCGCGCCTTGGTGGGAACGCCCGCTGACGTGCCGAGAAAAAGGATTTCCACGAGTACCGTCCGCGCCTAGGGCGTCGTGGTGACGCTTTGCTTGTCGACTACACCAGGAATCGGATCCGTCGGCCCGGGAAACTGCCCTTTCAGCGCATCCACGCCGCGCTGCGGATTGGCCAAGGGAATCAGATCCTGACGTGCGCGGCGACGCTCCTGGGTATCGATGTTCATGCTCTGGTCACGCTGCTTGATGAGCTCTTCTCGGGCCTGACCGAAACGGTTGAATGACCAGGCCAGACGCGGCTCACCCAGGGGCAGCTGAACCTGTCCGCTCTGATCCGGATTGGTATCCCAGGTATGCCAGGTCTTGCCGTAGCTATTCATCTTGGTCTGCATCAATTCATGATCCGCCTTGTCCGGCAGGCCGGGTGCGACGAGCTGACCCGAGAGAATTTCACCGTTGTGCGGGTGCCAGTACTGCTTTTCCTGTTCGGGAAGCTGCTCGAACAGGCGCTCGGAGATGATGTACTCGATGCCGTTGAGATTGGCCTGGGCGGTATTGCCGTCGAAAAGCGTGCACTGAGCGAAATCCTCGTTCTTCTGGGTGCAGAAATGGTGCGCTTCCATTTGATGGGCAGGGTCGTTCTTCATGGGATGAAAGCCGACCAGATAGACGTTCATCGGCCCGAGAGGCGCGGTGGTTTGCAACGCCGTCGCCCCGGCTTCGAGTACGTTGGTCTTGGTGGTTTCCTGCTTGCCTGGCGGCGTTACTTGCGGCGCCCGATCGCCCATGCCGGTACAGCCGGCCAATATCAGAGCCGTAGATATTGCAAGCAGCGGATAGCGACGCGATTTGATATGGATCATTCCGTGATCTCCTACGTTTTCCCTTCATCACCTTGTGGATAGCGTTTTCTACAAATAGCGCCCTGCGGAACCAATCACCGTGACCAGCAGCCCCAACGCCAGATTGATGGCGATCGTCAGACGAATCTTGTTGAGTTGGGCGCCACCCTCGGACCAGGTCTGCTCGCTTACTGCCTTCTTCAAACGCTTGAACGGGGCGAAATAGAGATGAGCGAAGATCAGCATCATCACGATGCCCAGGGCCAGCATCGAATGCACGTGGCCGCCCACATTGGCCATGCCGCCATAGCCGACGAAGATCAGCCAGAAACCGGTCGCCAGCAATACTGCAATCGATACCCATACCCAGGGAAAGAAACGGCGGAATACCTGGCTCCAGAGCGTCAACCTCATGGGCCGTTCGAGCAAGCTACCCGCCACCGGGCGCAACGCCACATAGGCGAAGAACATGCCTCCTACCCAGACCACAGCAGCTAATAGGTGTAATGCGATTGCAATTGCCATACTTTCCTCTCGACATCAGTCTGTTTGTTCACTCAGCTTATTTATTCAATTCAATTGCTCACACAGCGCCTTGCGCCGCTCGAAGTCATCGACGAACTCATCCATGACCGTGGCATCGTAGGGGCGAAGGCCACTGACCACCAGCTTCTTCGATCCCTCTCCGACTGTCACGCCTTGGCTGACCATCTTGAATTCAAGATGGGCGTCGCCTCGCTTGCCGTTGACCTCAAAAGAGGAGCCGGCAAATTCGACCTCGAGCGAGGCAATATCCAATGAGCTTAAGGTGAAGCCCATGCTGTCGTAGATCACCAGCGGACGCTGAGGGTTGAACATGACCCCCTGCTGTTCCATCAGCGGCTGGAGATAGTGCGGGAAGTTGTGCCCGGAAAAGGCGATATAGCGACAGGTGAAGGCTTCGATTACCGCCGGATCGACGCTTGCCTCACCGCTGCGCTCCACAATCAACACCTCCTTGCCGGACGTATCGCTCATGCCAAGGGTATTATCGGCGCGCTCATTGATTTCCAGGGGCATGTCCGCGCCCACCATGCCACGAAAATAGAAGCGCATTTGCTGGGACACGCCGTACCGCGCCAGCACCAAGGCAAACAGGAGATCCCCAGGCACGCAAAAACGCCGCGCATCCGGGTCGTGAATCGGATTGTAGTCATCCGCCATCTGCTTGGCGAAACGACTGGCCTGTTCGGCGGAAATGCAGAAACGTCCATCCCTGACCGTGTAGTAATCATCGAGAAACATGCAATCTGTCCATGCATTGGAAATCAAGATCAACGAACTCTTGTCTGTCGTATCATGAAACTGAAGGGGGCTGCCACAACATGCCTGAGAAATTTACCGCAGCGACGTAGTCACACTGCTTACAGCAGGCATGGAATGATGTGGCATTCTGATTATAGAAGCCTTAGCTCGCAATCACGCTTTTTGAGGAAATACCATCATGAATGCGCCATGTAATGCGGAACGCTCGACGCTGCTTGTCGTGGATTTGCAGGAACGGCTCATGCCGGTGATTCACGAAGCCGAAAACATCGTCGCCCGTGCCCGGGTACTCATCGATGCGGCAAGGCTACTCGAAATCCCCGTCATCGGCACCGAACAAAACCCACTAAGCCTTGGACCCAGTGTTTCGCCGCTAGGCGAACTGTGCGATGAAATGGTTACCAAGATTCATTTTGATGCCTGCATCGAAACACCCCTGCTTGAAACGATCGAGCCTGGGCGAGACGAGGTGATCGTGGTGGGCTGCGAGGCGCATGTCTGCGTGCTGCAAACCGTGCTAGGCCTGCTGCGACACAACTACCGGGTGCGGCTGGTCAGTGATGCTGTCGCCTCTCGCAATCCACTCGACAAGGCCGCCGCCATCGAACGCGCCCGGGACGCCGGCGCCTGGCCCGTCACTAGTGAGATGGTAGTGTTCGAATGGCTGCACCACTGCAAGCACCCCCGGTTTCGCGAGGTGCTTGCGCTGGTGAAGTGAAAATCCAGGCTTCACTGCTCGAAATACTTCTCGTGCAGTTCGTCGAAGGTACCGTCTTCCTTGACCTTTTCCATCGCCGCGTTGAAGGACTCGACCAGGTCCTTGTCGCGCTTGCGGAAGGCGGCACCGATTCCCGGCCCGTAGATCGACTCGGGGCCGGTAACCAGTTCGCCGACGCGGGTGAATTGATCGTTGCCAAAAAGTGTTTCCTGGGCCAGCGGAAAGGCGGTGAACACCAGGTCCAGGCGCTGGGCCTGCATGTCGTTGACCACGGCGCCGGAATCCCCATAGCGGCGGACCTCGGCCTTGGGGTAGAACTGGGTGACGTACTCATCCTGGATGGTGCCCTGCTGCACGCCGACGGTCGCCCCCTCAAGATCGCCCTCCTCCGGGTCGAAGTCGCCATCCGCCTGGGCGACCCATACCGAAGGCACCTGGAAATAGGGCTCGGAGAACAGCACCTGCCGGGACCGATCCTCGGTGATATTCATCGACGAGGCGATGAAATCGTACTTGCGTGCCTGCAGACCGGGAATGATGCCATCCCAGGCCTGCTCGACCCACCGGCATTCGCGCTGCATCTGCTCGCAGGCGGCTTCGACGAGCTCCACTTCGAAGCCGGTGATGGTGCCGTCGGGCAGCTTGTATTGATACGGCTCGTAAGGAATGTCCACGCCGATTCGAAGCGGGTCCTGCTGCGCCTGGGCGTTTGCACCAAGCAGCATGGTCGTGGCCACTAGGCCGGCTATTATCGTCTTGTTCATCATCATTACCTCACTTGTTGTTGTGACACTCAAAGCCCCGGGAGAGAGCCATTGCGAATACGCCCGAGGTTATTCTTTCGTCGCCAGTTCCCCGAGGGTGATCGAGTGAACCGGCGGGCGAATGTGGTAGTAGCCGACGGCCTCCGGCGTCCAGCCGAGGCGCCGGGCCAGCAGCCGGGTGACGCTCTCGCCGCACTGGCGCCCCTGGCACGGCCCCATGCCGCAGCGGGTGAACGCCTTGAGTTGATTCGGCCCCGCGCCGCCCTGGGCGATGGCCCGATCGAGTTCGCCGCGACTGACGCTCTCGCAGCGGCACACCAGCGTCTCCTCGGGCTGGTCATCGAGCCACGCTTCGGGCAGACGGAACATACTTTCGAGCAGGCTGCGCGCCTCGAGATCACGGCGGCGTGCCTTGAGTAGCGCGTGCCGTTCTCGCTGCCATTCCGGATCGCCTTGCCCGATCTTGTCCAACACAGCCAGCGCAGCCAGTTGGCCTTCTCGCTCGGCGTTGATGGCGCCACCGATGCCACCCCCGTCGCCGGCGATCCAGAGGTTGGCACCGACCGCCAGAGTGTCGTCACGCTGGGGCACGAAGGATTGCTGACTCGCATGCCAATGGTGCGTCAGCCCCAGACTGCGCGCCAGCTGAGGCTCGGGAGTCACGCCAAAGTGCGTCAGCAGCAGCTCGGTCGAGTGGGTTTTCCATTGCCCCCGATGGCGATACCCAATGCTCTCGACGGCCTTGTCACCTTGCGCCTCAAGAGTGGTGATGCCTTGATGAATGGGTACGCCCGCGCGCTTGAGGGCACCGATCATGCGTGCGCCCTTGAACAGATAGCTTCGCGCGAACCAGGCCCGACGAGATTGTCTTACCACTTCGCCATAGCGTGTGGCCGGCGCGGTATCCAGAATCAGGCTAGGTGGGATGCCGGCACGCAGGTATTGCCAGGCCAGCAAATAGAGTAGCGGCCCGGTACCCGCCAAAACGGGTGGTGTAGCAGGTACCAACGCCCCTTGCTTGAGCAGGATTTGCGCGGCGCCGGCATTCATGACACCGGGCAATTGCCAGCCGCGAAACGGCCAGCCGCGCTCCATGGCGCCACCGGCAAGAATCAGCTGTCTGGCCTGCCAATGCTGGGTCTGCCCCTTTTCCAGCACGCCCAGGCTGGTGCCCAAGGCGTCGTTGTCCGCCCACCACACGCGAGTGCCGGGGCGATAATCGATGTCGGCCCGCTGGAAGGCGTCGATCAGCTCACGGCCGCGCGCGTAATCCTTGCCCATCACGGCCTCGCTCACCTGGAGCTCGCTGAGCTGACGGTAGATCTGCCCGCCTGGGGTAGCGTTCATATCGAACACCACCGGGCGATGCCCTACTTTTGCAAGGCGCACCGCCGCCGCCATGCCCGCCGGGCCGGCGCCGATGATGGCGATATCGGTAGCGCACACATCAGGCATCATGAACACTGCCTCCCTGGCGTTCGATGCGCATGCCTTCCGCCACCGGTTCCAGGCAACCCTGCCGATTGGCGCGCCCATCGATGGTGATCAGACATTCCTGGCAGACGCCCATCATGCACAGCGGTGCTCGGGGGCTGCCATCCACATGGCGGCGATAGCCTTGCCAGCCGCGCAGCTGCAGGACGGCGGCGGCCACCGTCAGCGTTTCGGGCACCTGGTGTGGCGTGCCATCCAGCCAGATCTGCACGTGACGCACCGGCATGCTTGAAGCGTCAAGTCGCTGGAACATGAAAGCGCGCCCCCGAGAATTGCGGAAAGGATTGAGCGAGCCGGTCATCGCGGATCGCATCGCTTAAGCCACCGGCGTGAAACGCCGCCAGGGTAATACCGCTGTGGCAATTGATGTTATAGGCACCGGGATGGGTGGTGGAGGCCTCGTAGAGCGGATTGCCGTCCGGCGTCATCACCCGCAGCGCGCCCCAACTGCGTACCAGGCGCGCCTCGCCGAGGTCCGGATAGATACGCACCGCCTTGTCGGCCAGGGTCTGCATCATGGCCAGGGTCACGCCCTTGTCGAGCCCTGCATCCTCATGGGTGTCACCAATCAGGTAGCCGCCACTGGCGGTCTGGCGAATCTGCGGCGTGGGCAGTCGCGCCCCGGGTGGGCGCCGTTCGGTGACCAGCACCTGACCGCGCACCGGATGCACCGCATCGGACAGCCCCAGCATGGGCGCGAGCGTCCGCGCACCCAGGCCCGCCGCGAGGATTACCCGGTCGGCCTCGAAATGGCCCCGAGGCGTCGTGGCACGAAAGCCGCTGGCGGTTGCCTCGAGTCGTTCGACGGCGCTGGCGGGGTGCGTGTCGACGCCCAGCGAGTGGCTGGCGGCGTACAAGGCACGCAGCAGATAGAGCGGATTGCACTGGCCGTCGTGGGGCGACCAGGTGCCGCCCTGCACGGCCTCGCCCAATCCAGGCAAATAAGGCGTCAGCGCCTTGCGATCGAGGTATTCCCAGCGAAATTCCTGGGTCAGAAAGGAGGAAGCGTTCTGAAGTGTGGTGTATTCCTGCTGGCGCGAGCGGGCTTCCTCGGCATCGAGGCACAGATCGACCCCGCCGCGCTGCTCGTATTCGAGATCGATACCGGTGCGCTCGGTCAGTTCCCTGGCGAAGTCGGCCCAGGCCTTGGCCGCCTCGAAGCTCAACTCGGCGTAGCGCGGCATGCCGACGCCCTTCCCTTGCACCCAGACCAGACCGGCATTGCCCCGGGAGGCGCGCAGCGCATCGTCGCTTTCGTCGAGCACGGTCACGCTCAGGCCGGCACGCGCCAGCCCATAGGCCACCGCCATGCCCACCACGCCACCGCCGACGATCAGAAAGTCACGCTGCGCCATTCGACGCTCCCATCAAAGACCATGACTCGACGATATGACAGCCAGACTATACGATCCAATATCAATAACTGGTCAACCTATAGCGTATTGTTATGCCCAAACCTTATCTCAGCGACCGGCAGATCGTGGCCTTCAAGCACGTCATGGAGTGCGGCACGGTCTCCGGCGCGGCTCAGCGCATGCTGACCGCCCAGCCCGGCGTCACGCGACTGCTCAAGCAACTCGAACACGACATCGGCTTTACGCTATTCGAGCGTCAGCGTGGTCGGTTGGTACCGACCCCGGAAGCACGGCTTTTTTATCGTGAGGTGGCCCGCGTCTGGGCCGGCAACGAGCATCTCAAAGAAACCGCACGCCGCATTCGTGACAGAGAGGTGGGCGGTCTGCGCATCAGCGCCATGCCTTTGCTGGGTCTGATCTTCATCCCCGATGTACTGGCGGATTTCGTGCCGGTCCATCCCGACGCCAACATCGAGCTATCCACTTACCGCTCCGAGCAGGTGGTGGAAGAGGTGATCACTCAACGTTGCGACCTGGGCTTCGCTATCCTGGCCGAGAACGACGACCGCATGGATCGGGAAGCCTTTCGGTTGGAAAGCCTTTGTGCCCTACCCTCGGGCCATACTCTCGAAGCGAAGGAAACCGTTACCCTCGCCGATCTCGCCGGGGAGTGTCTGATCTGCTTCGAAACGCATGATCCGTTACGCATGGCGTTGGACCGGTTGCTCGAGGGGGAGGGCATACGGCCACGGCAGCGCCTGGAGGTCTCGCTGGCCTTGCAGGCTATACGGCTGGTGCGCCATGGGCTGGGAGTGGCGATTCTCGATCCCATCAGCGCCCGCGCCTTCTGCAGCGACGGCGTGACGCTGTGCCCCTTTTCACCCTCTTTAGGCGAAGATTTCGCGTTGTTGACGCCGCGGGACCAGCCCGCCTCGCGATTGGCGCAGGATTTCATTGGCCTATTTCGTGAGCGTCATGCCAGATTGACCGCTACCGATGATAACCGGTAATGCCATTTTGGCTACACCCATTTCAAAGCAGTCCTTGAGGAGGGCGTGATGGTTCTAGGCAGTGTAGTCAGCATTTTATTTGGTCAAGCGGCTCATTAGCCGTACAATATTCATATAATAGCCGTACCAGAGGCACAGCATGCAAACAGAGACCGTCAAGCTGACCATCCGCCTGCCGCGCCAGGACGTGGAGTTCGCCAAGGCCTATGCCAAGGCCCATGATTTGAGCGTGACCGAGGTAATCGATCGCTATCTCAGACGCATGCGCGCCCTGGAAAGTAGCGTGCCATCACCCGAACTGGACTTCATCACCGGCTTGGTGCCATCCGATGTGGATGTCGAGGCCGAATACCGCCAGCATCGACAAGAGAAGCATGGATGATCCTGCTGGATACCAACGTGGTGCTGGACGTCATCCAACGTCGAGAACCCCATTACAGGGCATCGGCTGCGGTAATAGAAAGAATAATTCGACGCGAGACTGTCGGTGCGCTGTCTGCTCATGCCATCACGACCATTCATTTCATCATCGCTCGTCACCAGAACCGAAACGTCGCGGCTCAGGCTATCCAATGGCTGTTGAAGCACTTCACTGTAGCCTCCGTGGGAAAACCGGAGCTACTACGCGCTCAGGCGCTTGGCTGGTCGGATTTCGAGGATGCGGTCATGGCTGCTGCGGCGGAGTCTTCGGATTGCAGCACCATCCTGTCGCGTAATGTGCGTGATTTTGACGGCTCGCCGATCCCGGTCGTGACACCGGAAGAATATTTGCTTGGCCTCGAAGAGAAGTGATGCCGTGGCGTTGTAACAACGCTGATTCGCCATTCAAGTGGCGAGGCTACGCATCATGATCGTCACATTCATGCCGCGATAGTCCAGTGTCTCCTTGTCTTTCCAGCCCAATCGGCGATAGAGCGCTTGTTGATCCGGCGTGAACAGATAAAGCCTTGTCATCCCCACTTCTTGGGCCTCACCCTCTACACACCTGACCAGCCGCGAGGCAATACCCTGCCCGCGCCACTCAGGCAGTACGTATACCGACGCCAGCCAGGGACCGAGTTCGCGGCGTACCTCCATGTCCGCTTTCACCAGGCTTGCAGTGCCCACCGGCCGCCCTTCTGCCAGGGCGAGAAATACCGCAGGAACTCCACGGGTACCGCACTCTCGATGCAATTCTTCCTGCCAGGCTTCTTGGGACGTTTCCGGATACAGGTCGCCCCACTGCTCGTATTGCCATTTGCCGACCATCAACAGATGGGGCGAACCCGGTAGGAGCCGCCGTATTTCCAGGGTTTCGATCATGTAGTGATGCTCTTGGCTATAGCATTTGAAAATCTTGGATAAGGCTATATCAGTTTTTGCGATATCGACTGGGTATCGCCGCATCTCAATATGCAAAAAGACTCTTGAAAAGCCGGTTTATTAAGCAATTATCAGCTGTTTCAATTCTTTAACCTTGCTCGTGCGAACAAAACCTTATCATTCATGCACAAGATTAAGCAGAGAAAAATGAAACTGAACAAAGCTATTATTGCCGTAATGGGCGCACTGGCGCTCTCAGGTTGTGCCAGTATTGTTGGCGATAAAGATCAAACCGTGACCATCAATAGCACACCGTCCAATGCGGATGTCGTCATTACTGATGAAACCAGCAATCAAATTTTTGTCGGTCAGACACCGACGACGGTACAGCTCAAGAAAGCCGATGGATCCTATTTCGGTGGCAAGACCTACACCGTCGAAATTTCCAAGGAAGGCTATGAAGAGCGTACCTTGATGATCAACTCTACACCTAACGGCTGGTATATCGGCGGCAATATTCTATTCGGAGGATTGATTGGCTGGCTGATCGTCGACCCGCTGACCGGCGCGATGTACAACCTGTCTCCGGATCAAATCAGTACTCAGCTTGGTGAGCGTGTGGCCTATGACGACGACGGTGACAGCAATATCAACTTGGTACTGCTTGAGGACGTACCCGCTGGCCTGAAAGGAGAGATGGAACTGATCGGTCGCATCTGATCCTTCTGCCCTCGCTAACTGCGAGGGCAATTATCATCCTCATCTCTTGTCATATCCTGCACCGAACGCGGCAATGATACGATGGCCTTCTGCGATAAAAACACGCGGAATATACAGCCATGCCCACCATCTTGATGACCTTGCTAGCGTTTACAAGCATCACCGCTCTGAGCATGATCACAGAAGCTCAACAAATATCTCGAGCCGCACCGGCGGGAAAGCACCCCTACGATGTTGCGTTGGAGTACTGCGCCGAACGCGGTGGACTTGCTCAGTACAGCGTCAAAGGTGACATCGTACGCTTTAGTTGTAGCGACGATCTGTCGTCAATGATCACCCTCTCTTCTTGAGACTAGCAACCTGCGCCTGCCGGAAATCAAGCTAGCCGCCTCATGAGAGAGATCATTAATTTGACCGTCTTTTCTTTGACGCGATCTTGCATCATGCATAGCGACTCCCGGTACGATAGAATTGAAAATGATTCAGACAAGAAGGAATCCATATGTCAAAGGTGTCCTTGAAAGATAAGCAGGCTTATTTCGCCAAGATGCAACGCGCCAATTATGAGGCAAGCATGCGACTCGAGGGGATTGACACAACGTTGGCCTCTCCGCCAAAGAATGACAAGGCGGCCGTTCTAGAAAAGTACCGTCAACGCCAGCCCTGATGGACAAGTATGGTACCGGGCAAGATCCGTATTGCTATGAAGGTTCTTCCACCCTCAAGAATTTGCTGAATATTCGCGATGATCTCACTCTCGAGTCAGCTGAACGCGATCTCACGACTATCACAGCGCAGGATATCCAATTCGCGCCGCCTCCCTACGATCTCAATTACCTCAAGGGCTTGCACCATCAGCTATTTTCGGACCTTTATTCTTGGGCTGGTGAAATTCGCACCATCGATGTCGCCAAGGGCGAGACACGCTTCTGCCATGTGCAGCGTATCGAACCAGAAGCACACAAGCTTTTTGAACAGTTTGCCCATGAGGGTTATTACGTCGACTTGGCGCGCGACCAACTTATCGTAGCCGTAGCAGAGCTCTATGGTGACTTGAATGTCATCCATCCTTTCAGAGAAGGCAATGGCAGGACACAGCGATTACTTTTCGAGCATATCGTCATCAATAGCGGCTACGAAATTTCCTGGGAGAGTATCCAGCGTGAGGAATGGTTACATGCCAGCATAGCGGCCTACCATTGCGACTACGATGCAATGGCTATCCTTTTCGATCGATGCATTGGACAACCGTTAAGTGAGCTATCGCTCTGACCAGTAAACCCCTCAGATAATCACCCATGCCCTTACATCGTGTCATCGCTGCGCTCGCGGCCATAGAAATCTTTGGACGAACCCTTGTGTTTCATCTTGAGACGAGTGAATGACATCCCTGCTGCTTTATTTTGCCGCGGCGCTGGCCGAGATTGCCGGCTGCTTCTCGTTCTGGGCCTGGTGGCGGCTCGATAAATCGATGGCATGGCTGATTCCCGGGCTTGCCAGCCTTGCGTTGTTCGCCTGGTTGCTCAGCCTGATCGACACGGATTATGCCGGCCGTGCCTATGCGGCTTACGGCGGCGTCTATATCGTTACGTCGCTGCTCTGGCTGTGGCTGGTCGAACACCGCGCCCCGGATCGTTGGGATATGCTCGGCGCCGGCATCTGCCTGGTTGGCGCCGGGGTGATTCTGTTCGGCCCGCGGGGTAGCTGAAGACTCATCCCAACTGAAACGGATAGACGTTGCCAATCGCGAGAATCTGGGTCAGCTTGTCCATCGCGTGAGGCCTACCCCACCGCAAAGAGCCATATAAAACAAGGGATAACATACGCTATAGCAATAGGGTAAAAATTTTTACCTTAAATACGGGTTGCTAGTCATGACAAAAGCCGCCCCTTGGTCCATCTATGGCCGCCATGCCGAATTGCAACAGCTTCAGGACATCCTAGCTCGGCGCCGGTGGTTCTTTCTGCAGATTTCAGACAGGCGACGGATCGGCAAGACAGCGCTGATCCAGCAAGCGCTGCAAGGAGCGGGAATCACCAGAACACTATATATCCAGATCCCAGACTCCGACCCGGCTGGAGTGGTGGCTAGTTGTAACGGCTACCTGGAAACCTTCGGGCTTGACGAGCGCATTTCCAGTCTGGGCGAGCTGGCCAGACTGATAGGTACTTTATGTGGAAGCAGGTTATGTCGTTGCGCTTGATGAGTTTCAGTATTTTCATCGGCGGCAGCTGTTCGATTTCTGCTCGCTGTTGCAGGCGGAGGTGGATCGATTGGCGGCACGCTCCGCCGACGTACCGGAGAGCTGATCGTTCTGGGCTCCCTGCATGCAGAAATGACAACGCTTCTGGATAATCGCGATGCGCCATTGTTCAACCGCACCACCGATACTCTGGAGCTCGGACACCTCGATATACGCTCTCTTGGAAATCCTGTGTGTTCATGCCGATGACTCTCCCGAGCGGCTGCTTTTCCTGTGGAATCTCTTCGAAGGTGTGCCGAAGTTCTATCGCGACGCCTACGAGCAGGGTGTGCTAGATGCCGATCGGGAAACGGTGCTGCGCAAGCTGTTCTTCTCCAGTTCATCGCCATTGCGTAACGAGGCCGACAACTGGTTCCTGCGGGAACTTCGTGGGCGCTACGACATGGTGCTGCAATACCTGGCAAGCCATCCCGGATGCAACAACGCCGAGATCGAGACGGCGGTGGCCAATGTTTCGGGACCAGGCGATGCCAAGCAGGTAGGCGGTTATCTCAAGGTTCTGAGTCAGCGCTACCGCATGATCGAACGTCGTCTGCCGATCTTCGCCCGTCCCAAGGCGCGCAGTGGTCGCTACTACATTCGTGATAATTTCTTGCGTGCCTGGTTGTCGGCCTTGCAAAAGCCGGTATCGGCCATCGCGTTTCGACCCATGGACGTTCTCATCCAGCAAACGGAACAGCGGCTCGCCGAAGTGGAAGGGCATTCCCTAGAAGCCCTTGTCGGTCAACTCTATGAAGAGCGCAGCCGTCTAAGCGTGGGCGACTTTCCACTCAGCGAACGCATTCTCGGTTACTGGGACCGTGCCAATGTCGAAATCGATCTGGTCGCCATCAATGAAGATGAGCAGAGGATCCGTTTCGGCAGTTGCAAGCGCAATCCCGAGAAGCTCCCTGGCTCGGTGACAGCGCTACGGGAAGGCGCCGAGCGATTCCTGTACCTGCACACCAGATTCGTCACGTGGCAGCAGGAACATGTGGCCATCGCTCCTTCCATACCGAAACACGTCAGAGAAGCACTGCGGGATAAAGGTGTCATTCCGCAAAGCCTGACGGATCTGGTCGAAGGGCTATGAGCCTGTGAACCTTCGCATCGCTGATACCTCTACCACCAGCCGCGGCCAAGCTCACTCTTTTCGCTATCCCAACTGAAACGGATAGACGTTGCCAATCGCGAGAATCTGGGTCAGTTCATCCAGCGCCGTCAGGGTTTCCTCGGCGAGCTGCGGATCGGCGAGATCCTCCGGGGTCAGACGGTCGCGATAGTGCTTTTCCACCCAGGCAGTAAGATCGCCGTAAAGCCCGTCATCGAGCAGCACGCGGCCTGAAAGATCGGCACGCTCCGCTTGACTTAGCACCACCCGTAGACGCAGACAGGCTGGGCCGCCGCCGTTGCGCATGCTCTGCTTGACGTCCTTGACCACCACCTCACCGATCGGGTTGTTGCCGCCCAGTAGCAAATCCTGGATGGTGCGCCACACCGCGTCGTTTTCCTGGCATTCGCCGGGGACGACGAGGGTCATGGCGCCGGAGCCATCCGGGTCGGAGAGCAGCTGGGAGTTAAAGAGATACGAGCTCACTGCATTTTCCAGGCTCATGGCCTCGAGCGGCACGCGCACCGGAATAAGCGGTGCGGCCATCTTGCTGCGCAGCGCCTCCAGAGTCCGTTCTTCCTGGAGGAAAGCCATCTCGTGATAGAGCAGCACCGGGCCGTTGCCCACGGCGATCACGTCGTTGTGGAACACCCCGGCGTCGATGGCCTCCGGGTGCTGCTGAGCGAACACCGTCTGAGCATCATTCAGGCCATGCTGGCGGGCGATAGCCTGGCTGGCCTCCAGGGTTTGGCGCGCCGGGTAGCGCGCGGGCTCTTTTCGATTGTCACCGCCGCCAAAGGCCTGGCGCCCATAGACATAGAGATGAACACCGGCCTCGCCATGGGTCGCGGCAAGCCGGGTATGATTGGCCGCCCCCTCGTCGGAGAACGCCGGCGTCGCCGGCAGCGCAGGATGATGGGCGAAGCGCGCCTCGTCGCGGAAGATCGCCGCCAGCACCCGCGCGGTGGTCCGAGGTTCGAGGAAGCGATGGAAGCTCGATTGCAGGTTGGCCGGAGTGAAATGCACCCGAGAATCCGCGGCATCCAGGCTTGGCGTCACGGTAGCGGCGTTGGCGGTCCACATGCTTGATGCCGAACACACCGCCCGTAGCAGTTGAGGCGCGTCAAGGGCGGCCCGCTCGAGCACCTGGGCGTTGCTGCCGGAGAAGCCGAGATCGCGCAGCGCGCCAATATCCGGGCGCTGCTGGGGCGGCAGCACGCCCTGGGCAAAGCCTGAGTCCTTCAGGGCCTTCATCTTGGCCAGGCCTTGAAGCGCGGCTTCTTTCGGATTGGATTCCAGACCGCCGTGGCGCATCGAGGCGACGTTGCCGTGGGCCAGCCCCGCGTAGTTGTGGGTCGGGCCGACCAGTCCATCAAAATTGACCTCGCGCACGTCGCTCCCGTTCTCCTTCACAACGTCACCCCCGCCGGCAGGGTATCGGGCAGTGCCAAGGAGTCGGCCTCCATCGAGGCGATCGGGTAGGCGCAGTAATCCGCCGCGTAATAGGCACTGGGGCGATGGTTGCCGCTGTCGCCGATGCCACCGAAGGGTGCGTCGCCGGAGGCGCCGGTGGTCTGGCGATTCCAGTTGACGATGCCGGCGCGAATCCGCAGCAGGAAGTCGTCCCAGTCCGCCCGCTCACCCCCGATCAGCCCTGCGGAGAGGCCGTAGCGGGTGTCGTTAGCAAGCGCAATCGCCTCGTCCCAGTCACGATAGCGATGCACCTTGAGCAACGGGCCAAAGTGCTCCTCGTCGGGCACGTCGAGGCCGGTGACATCGATCAGCGCCGGGCTGAGGATGCTGGTGCCCTCCTCCAGGCGCTGCATGCGTGAAAGCACCGTGCCACCCTTGGCTTCGAGAGCGTCCTGAGCCTTGAGCAGACCATCCGCCGCCTCGACGCTCACCAGGCCACCATAGAAAGGTGCCGGCTCGCTGAAGGGCCCGGCAACGTGCAGCTTGCCGATGGTCTCAACCAGCGCCTCGAGCAAGCGATCGCCCACCTCGCCCTCGGGCACTATCAGGCGGCGCGCGCAGGTACAGCGTTGGCCACCGGAGAGATAGGCCGATTGCAGGATCGCCAGCACCGCGGCGGCCTGATCCGGCACGTCCTTGACCACCAGCGGGTTGTTGCCACCCAGCTCCAGGGCCAGGATCTTGTCGACCTGACCGGCGAACTGTTCGTGCAGCAGCTTGCCGATCTTGGCGCTGCCGGTGAACAGCAGGCCGTCGATGTCGCTGGCGCCGGCCAAAGCCTGCCCCACCGGTGCGGCCCCCTGCACCAGATTGATCACGCCTTCCGGCAAACCGGCGGCCTGCCAGCACTGCAGGGTCAAATCGGCGGTCATCGGGGTCTGCTCGCTGGGCTTGAACACCACCGTATTGCCAGCCAGCAGCGCCGGCACCATGTGCCCGTTGGGCAGATGGCCGGGAAAGTTGTAGGGGCCGAATACCGCCAGCACGCCGTGCGGACGATGACGCAGCACTGCTTGCGCCCCCGCCACATCGCGGCTGCGTTCGCCGGTGCGTTCCTGGTAGGCAGTCACCGAAATGGCGACCTTGCCGATCATCGCGCCGACTTCGGTGCGCGCCTCCCACAGAGGCTTGCCGGTCTCATGGGCAATGCACTCGGCCAGCGGCTCGCGGTTCTTCTCGAGCTCGTTGCGGAAGCGCTCGATGACCGTCTGACGCTCACTGGCGCTACGCCGCGCCCAGGCAGGAAACGCCTGGCGGGCAGCGACCACGGCCTGTTCGACCTGGGCCGGGCTGGCGGCGCTGGCCTGCCAGAGCGTCTCGTGAGTCACCGGATCGCGTTTGGCGAAGGTGTCCGCCTCACCGTCAATCCAGATACCACCGATCAGTAGTTGCTGCTTGGCGTGCATCCTTACCTCCTATGTTTCCAATACGCGCAGGAAATCGCCGGCGTTGACATCGAGCCGCCGCGCTTCTTCCTTGGTTAACGCCAGAGTGCCATCCTCGCCGGGGCCACGACCGACCCAGGCGGCGCGAAAATCGACCATGGCAGTGGTCGAGACCAGCCATTGCGGGCGTTCACTACTTTCGAGATTCGAGGCGATTTCCACCGGGCACAGTCGTGACAGACGTATCGCGCGCACGTCGTCGATATAGGCCTCCACCGTGGGGCCGCCATCGAAGATGTCGATATAGCCTTCCCAGCGCAACCCTTCCTTCTTGAGCATCTCCAGGGCCGGACGAGTGTGCTCGTGCACCTGGCCGATGCAGGCCCGGGCCTCCTCGGTCAGGAAAGGCGTGTAGATCGGGAACTTGGGCATCAATTCGCCGATGAAGCTTTTCTGGCCCATGCCGGTGAGGCGATCCGCTTCGTCGAAATCCATGGGAAAGAAATGGCTGCCCAGGCACTTCCAGAAAGGGCTGATGCCGTTCTTGTCGAATACGCCGCGCATTTCCGCCAGCACCTTGTCGGGAAACTGGTCGCGGAACTGGGCCATGAACAGCCAGCGTGCCTTGGATAAAAGCGCGCCGTTCCGATTGCCGCGCTGGTCTCCTCCGCGAAACTCGGGTCGTAGATAGAGCGAGGCCACCTCCGCATCCCCGGTGTGATCCGAGCTCAGAAACAGCGTATCGATAGTGCGATGCATATCGAGCTGCACCGAGGAGTGGGCCAGGGTACCGACCCGGTAGTGATAAAACGGTACTTCTCGCCCTACCTGTCCATCGATGGCGCAGCAGCCAGCCAATTTGCCGGTCTCCTCGTCTTCCAGCACGAAGAAGTAGAGGCGATTGTCTATCTGTGTGCGCTGTTCAAAAGCTCGGGCCGCACCTTCGATCTTGCTGGCCAGGAACTCGCGATTATCCGGGAGCGACGTAAAGCCGACCCCGGTCTCTCGGGCCAGCTGCTGTAATTCATCCAGATCATCCCGGGCGATGGGTCGAATGCGCATCAGAGTTCTCCCTCGTCGAGGATGTCTTCATGGGCGGGAAGCGTCAGCGGCGCAACCAGTACCGCTCGCCCTTCTTCCACTCCCAATAGCTCGGCGTGTTCCGGCGACAACATCAGCTGGCCGGTGGGCGACAGCGCATAGCGCGCCACCATGCAACGAAAGCCATCCAGCTTCTGATTGGCGACCATCGCCGGCTCCGCGTCTGGCAATGATGCCGCCGGCCGAATACGCACTGGATGCCAGATACTGCGCTGAAAGGTCTCCAATCGGTCGCGCTCGGCCTTGATCACCGGGCCTGCATCGAAGATATCGACATGCCGCGAGCGCACAAAACCCTCCGCCAGCATCTCGCTCATGGCTGTCTCATGATCCGGATGTTCTCGGCCAATGGCGGCCTGGGCCTGGGGTGTAAGCAACGGTAGATAAAGCGGAAACTGCGGCATCACCTCGGCGATGAAACTCTTTGAGCGCACACCGGCAAAATGGTTGATGTCTTGATAGCTACGTACGAAGAAGTGGCGCCCCACGCTGTTCCAGAAAGGCGATTCACCGTCATCATCAAGATAGCCCGGAAATGCCAGGGCAAGGATCTCGGCGAAACGCTCTGGATACTGGGCGATGAACATCAGCCGAGCCCGACGCAGCAAGCTCTCGGCACTGGTGCCCTTGTAGCGGGCATCAAGGGAAAACGCGCATAGCAGACTGGCCTCGGAGACCTCATGGGACAGCGCCAGGGTCTGCACTTCGCGGCGCACGTTGAGCTGCTGGGAGGCGTGAATCAACGTCTCTTGGCGATAGGTGTAATAAGCCTCCTGCGCGCCGGCCTGGGCGCGAATGGAAGCGGTGCCCACCACCTCACCACGCTCACGGTCCTCCAGCACGAAGGTATAGCTTTCATCCGCGGGAAAATCGACATGCTTGGCCAATGCCTGCTGGGAGCGCGTAACACGCTCCTCGAGGCGATCGCGATGGGCGGGCAGATTAGTCAGGCGCGGTGTGGCGGAGCCAGCCAGACGTTCCAGGCCCGGCAGATCCGAAAGTTTGACAGGGCGAATGACCAACATGGCGTTTCCTTTTTGCGAGGTATGATCGAACATCCGGATCATGCGTTCTCGACAAAACGCGCGATGGCTCGCTCGAGACGCACCATGCCTTCGGCAATGTCTTCCTCGGGAATCACCAGCGACGGCGCCATGCGCAGCACGTCTGGGCCGGCAATCAATGCCATTACACCTTCTTCGATGGCCAGCGGCAGAATGTCCTTGGCACGACCTTCATACTGCGGCGCCATCTGCGCGCCCATCAGCAAACCCATACCGCGTACTTCCTTGAATACAGCGTACTTGCTGTTGATGACACCAAGATGCTCCCGGAACAGATCGTGGCGGCGCTGAACGCCTTCCAGCACCTCGGGAGTATCGATGGTTTCGAGCGCGGCAAGCGCCACGGCGGAAGCCAAGGCGTTACCGCCATAGGTAGAGCCGTGAGTGCCGATACCAAAGACCTTGGCGATGGCCTCAGACGTCAGCATCGCGCCTACCGGAAAGCCGCCGCCCAGGGACTTGGCGCTGGTCAGGATATCGGGGGTCACATCGTAGCGCATATAGGCAAACAGCGTGCCCGGGCGGCCCATGCCGGACTGTACCTCATCAAAGAGCAGCAACGCATTGTGCTGATCGCACAGCTCTCTCAAGCCTTCAAGGAATTCCTGGGTGGCGGGCACAATGCCGCCCTCACCCTGCATCGGCTCCACCATGATCGCGCAGGTATCGTCGCCCATCAGTTCGCGCACGCTGTCGAGATTGTTGAATTCTGCATGCAGGATGCCGCCAGGCACCGGGCCGAAGCCTTGAGAATACTTGGGCTGACCGCCGACACTGACGGTGAAGAAAGTGCGCCCGTGGAAGGACTGGCGGAAGGAGATAATCTTGTCCTTGTGTTCGCCATGATTGTCATGAGCCCAGCGCCGGGCCAGCTTGAGCGCGGCTTCATTGGCCTCGCCACCGGAAGAGCAGAGATAGACCTTCTCGGCGAAGGTACGTTCGACCAGCGACTTGGCGAGCTTGAGAGCCGGCTCGTTGGTATAGACGTTGGACAGATGCCAGAGCTTCTCGCTCTGCTCCTTGAGGGCGTTGACCAGCACCGGATGGCAATGGCCCAGGGAGTTGACCGCGATACCCCCAGCGAAATCGATGTATTCACGACCTTCCTGATCCCATAGGCGGCTCCCCTCACCGCGTACCGGGATCACTTTCTGCGGTGCATAGTTGGGCACCATGTAACGATCGAAATCTTCGCGAGTCGGGGTATGAGCCATGTCACTCTCCATCCAATCAAGTTGGTTAATGCATTGATTATAGAGAAACGGGTGCGCTCAAGCTTTCAAGGATGGGACGGCGAATTATAGAAAGCGGCTACAGAAGCAGCACCTGGGAGGGAAAATAGTATTATCGCTACCATGACATGCCCGTCATTCGAGAACCTGAACGACTGTTAAATGTAATAGTTATATAAAGCCATACAGAAAGAACGGCTAGATCTTTCGTTCTTTATATCAGTACTCGATGTTCTCTCGCTTTTTTTTGCTTCTTTTCATGCTGTCCGCCAAATAGACAGTCTGTAACAAGTTTACTTTCTGCGAGATCTTCAACTCACTTTGCGAAAGAGCACCCTGTCTTATTGCCTGCTGAATCTCAGGCAAGCCTTCTGCTTCAAACAGGGCCTTGTCGACCGCCTCTTGCCATTCCGAACTTTTCATCACGTTTGACCAATCACCCCAAGGACCCTGGTGACCCTTTTCTTGCAGCCCCAAACGTCTTTCCAGCTGACGATAAAGCCAGGTAGCAAACTGTATCGGTGAATTTACATACCAAGGATAATAAGGAAGACGGCCATCTGCATGATGTAACCAGCGTGTCTTGGCCAGGAAGGGGCGGAAGGCCTTGTTGAATAAGCGCCGATTCAGTTTCCAATCGGTAGGAATACCTGCGCCCACCTTGACAGCTTCCTTCGACATGAAAGGCTCGAAGCTCGCAAACAAACGTCGGCTACTATAAAAATTCGGCATTGCCAGTCTCATCGTCATCGGCCAGAGCACGAACCATTCATGGGCATTCGTCGACCTGAATGATTGAACCCGATCCAGATGTTCGCGTCGACGCTGGGTCAGCTCATTCATCAGCTTTTCCGAAAACAGCGGGCTTGTAACCTTCCTACTACGTGACTCACCTTCCAGGCCTACTTGAGGAATGAAACCAAAGCGACGCATGACTCTTGGTTTGCGGGCGTATTGAGCTTTGATAAGTGAATCTGCAAGGTATCCACCAAAGACTGCCGTGTAGTCGTCCAGGCGACATGTTCGGTCGAACCCAAGCGCATGCGCATGTACGTATTGATGACCGCTTCCTATAAGCGATGAGGCTTCCGGCAGAATAGAGATATAGTGTACCAGGCTGCGAAATGCCGGCTTGAAGTTGGCGCCATATGCCGTTGCGACTTTTTCTGCAATTTTACCTTCCCGGTTCATATGGTCCAGAAAGATAAAAGCATCTCGCTGCAATCGTTGCGGAATGATCCCTGACAATGCTCGGGAGTCTTCGCCGGCACTAGTAAACTGCGCCACATGATTCATCGATTCGGTGACACGCTCTACGTAACCCACGACCCCGTCTCTTAGTATATTTGCCGCCTCGTCCAAGTCTTGATAAGACCCGTTTTCTTCGGGCAACCAGTAAGGATCTGGTGCTTGGGCTTGCAATACCTGAAGATGTTGGTCAACACCGTACCGATGCTTTGCTCCAGGATGGCCTTGACGAATGGCTTTATAAGCCGTGTAGGGATAAGTCACGACTTCATGCAGAATGAAGTCAGCCAGCGATACCTCGTCGAATTGATCTTGCTGACCGCAAGCCCTGGCAAGCGCGTCTATATGGGTGCCAATAGCGACACCCTGTATATCCTGATATTGATAGATCGGAATGAACATCATCAGGTCGGTAATGCAAAAGACGTCGTGAGACGACTTGTCTATGATCAATATTACAAAAGGACCGCTGAGATCTTCGCTCCAGTCCATGTTGCCACTTAGCCAACGATCAAAGATCGCTCGGGTGCCGGCGTCGCTATTTTCTACTGAAAAAAATCGGTTGTCTCGAAAATAAAGCACCGGCCCACCAATGACGATACAAATGTAACGTTCGTCGATTAGCGGATCGTAGCCATTATACTGAGACCGGCTAACTGCAAGTGAGCCCCAATCGCCGTGAAATTCACTACTTTCGATCCCGGATTTCTGATGAATTTCATTCAGATATCGAGAAAGCTTTCCTTGTTTTTCTTGCTTGGAAACGAATAAAAAATCACTCATGATCCCTCCGGGAATCATCATGCTTTTTTGCTGCCATTAACGTCGAAACTATCAACAAGGCATTCAAGCCAGAACTGACAATACTGAACGTCGCTATCGCCATTAACGCACTTTCGAAAATGAAAAAACCCAGAAACAATGATAAGGCTCTCAATGCGACACTCGCCACCTCATAAATAAGGAAAAACCTTTGCAATGAAAGCACCGGTATCGCTCCGACACTTGGTCTATTCATGAAACCGAAGTATGACCATAGCGCCAGCCACTGAGCATACACGCCTGCCAGCTCCCACTCATCACCAAATACAAAGGAGAATAGCCACGGACCAAAAACAATCACTATCCCATAGGGCACTATGCCGACGGCAGCCAATGCCAGCGTCGCTTTCAACATTAGCTGACGCGTATTTTCACCGGCGTGTGCAGCTTCATTTATTCGCGGGTAAAAAACGGAAGCAACGGATTGTCCGATCAACGTTGAAGGAACACCCAGCACCATCTTTCCCAAGGAATAAAAACCAGCTACTGCCGGACCAAAAAAACTTGCGAGCATAAGCACCGGCATGCTTTGGGAAACGGCATTTAGAAAAACCTGAGGCGTACGGTAGTAGGCAAAATCCCGGTGGCGAAAGGCCAATGTCTTGTACGTCGCCTGAGTTTCCGATGCATCCCATCCAGCATCAACCACTGTATCTGCTCTTTTCTTCCTGATACCTCTATAAAGCATGGAGGCTTGAAGCGCACTACCCAAGGTGGCGAACACTACCAGCACAGACGCCAACGGTGCCAATAGACCAATACCGGCTTTCCCACCATTCATCAGTAATGCCTGCAGCACAGCCACCTTGGCCTGGAGCTTGAACAGCTTCTTGCGGATCACCCACTGGGTGGCTATCGCCAGACATGCCGAGAACAGCATGGCCACCGGTAGCAACAGGATGAAAGATTCAACCGCTTGTAGATTGAAAGCGTTGACAATGGAGTCTTTGAAGCCCAGTAGAAACAATGCGACAAGAAAGGAGCTCGTCAACGCGATCCCAAGGGACAGTTTGACCAAGCCTAAGGCATCAACATCTTTTTTGGGCAGTACGATGGCAATCGGATAGCTTAGCGCTGCCAATGGTGTTATCACCGCAAGCATGGCCGCGAAGGTACCCAAGACACCAAAAGCGTCCGGACCGTACAGGCGGGTGATAATGGGAGAAAAGGCCACCCCGATTGCTTGGGCGCCGGCAGTGCCACTGGCCACGACAGCGACATTGCGCACGAACTTGCTTTTGATAAGTTGCTTGACGTAGTTACGCAAATTTTTTCTTGATCGAGTAGGTCACTCAGCCGCCTTACAGGCTCAGATATACTGAAATCATACGGACAGGCAAAAGGTTCACTGCCACTGCATGCGTTACTTTATCGTTGGCCTGAGGTCCCATTGCCAACGCTCGGTGGGGCAGTATAGCCACAAGAACTGAGTTGTACCGTGAGACGCTTAAACTCGTCGCATAACGGATACACCGGCGCCTATGCCCAACACAAGGGCCGGTCTTCTTGAACTTACCTGCTTCATCAGCGCACCCACGAGAGGTGATGCCATGCCCAACACAACGGCCTGGAACCGGCTACGCTACAACGTCTATGCGCCGGTCTATGACCTGGTCGCGGATCGCGCCTTTCGCGCTGCGAGGCGCAAGGCTCTGGAAGCAGTGGACTGGAGCCCTGGGCAACGAGTACTGATCGTCGGTGCGGGCACCGGGTTGGACCTGCCCTATCTGCCGCGAGATATCGAACTACACGGTACCGATCTCTCACCCGCCATGATTACCCGCTTTCGGGCACGGGCAGACGAACTTGGTTTCGATTTCACCACCCGAACCATGGACGCCGAACAACTCGACTATCCCGATAATCATTTCGACGTGGTGATCATGCATCTGATTCTGGCGGTGATGCCGGATCCGACCCGGGGACTTTCCGAGGCTCATCGCGTGCTTTGTGGCGATGGGCAGCTATGTGTAATGGACAAGTTTCAGCCCGACAGTCATCGGGCGAGCTGGGGACGTCGCACGCTCAATCTCGCAACCAGTGCCATTGCAACGGATATCACACGTCAGGCGCGACCGTTGCTGGAAGGGGCGGGATTTCGCATCGAGCGTGATGAACCGGTGATGATGGGCACATTGTTCCGAGCGCTGCTGGCATGCAAGAAAACACCCAATAAATGACAGCGTATTTCACTCACCGGATTTGACGGAGAAGATTCCAACATGGCGATACTCTCCAACCGCTTACCCACCATCCGGCAGTTGCAGTGCTTCGTCGCCGTGGCGGAAGAGCTCAACTTTCGGCGGGCTGCGGAGCGCTTGCATATATCGCAACCACCGCTATCAAGACAGGTGCGCGGCCTGGAGACGCTGCTGGGCGTCACATTGATCGAGCGAGATACCCATCGGGTTGCATTGACGGCAGCCGGCAAGCACTTCGTTAACGAAGCGCACCGCTTGCTTGTGGGGTTGGACGACGCGGTCACATCATTACGGGATAGCGCAGCAACGTATCAAGAAAACATCCGGTTCGGCCTGACCAGCGTAATGGATTTCAGTCAGCTCCCCGCGCTGAACGTCCTACTCGCTAACCCATCATTCAATCAGGGTATTCACCAGGAGCGGGCCTACTCCAAGCGGCTCGTCGAGCGCGTGCTGGCCTCGCAGATCGATTTGGCGATCGTCGGCGTATTCGCCAGTGCGTCCCCTGCTCTCAAGAGTCATAAGATTGGCGAGGACAAGATGATGGTGGGGCTGCCGGCGTCCCATGCCGCTGCCGGCAAGGAATGCATTGATCTGGAAGACGTCGCGGATACACCGCTATTCTGGTTTCCACGGGTCGATAACCCCACCTTTTTTGATCGCTGCGAAGCCCTGTTCGATCAGGTGGGGTTTTCTGCGCCTCGCAAACCGGAACCCAAGGAACACGTCGATTTACTTGCTCGCATCGCGGCAGGCGAAGGCATGGGATTCCTACCCTGCTCAATGAAAGCCGCGCGACGCAGCGGAGTGGTATATCGTGCATTCACCGACAATATCGAGGCGCGCCTGCGCATGGATATTCATCTGATATGGCGTGCCAATGAGCAAAACGATGCGGTGCTTGATGTGGTAAACAAGCTACTTGCAACTGCCGATGCTCAGGCATTCACTCCTTTCATACCCTCCTTCCCATAACGTTCGCCCCGCACGCTGCCTGATGTGAATATCTTTTCCAGTTCACGCTTATCTTCTGCCGATAGCTCAAGCTCGGCGGCAGCAAGATTTTCCTGAAGATAGCGCGAGCGGCGCGTGCCTGGAATAGGCACGATGTGATCCCCTTGTGCCAATAACCAGGCAAGCGCTACCTGACCGGGAGTTGCCCCATGACGCTCGGCTACCGTCTTGACGGACTCGAGCAGTTGCAGATTATGCGCAAGACTATCCTGCTGAAAACGGGGATTGTTGCGCCGAAAATCATCGTCTGCCAGTTCCTGCGTCGAGGCGATATGGCCAGTAAGAAAGCCACGACCAAGCGGTGAATAGGCGACCAGGCCAATTCCCAACTCCTGGGCCTTGGGCAGAATGCTCTGCTCGACATCCCGCGTCCACAGCGAGTACTCCGTTTGCAGCGCCGTGATCGGATACACCGCATGAGCCTTTTCCAAAGTGGCTGCAGAGACCTCGCATAGCCCGACATGGGCGATCTTACCCTCCTCGACCAGGCCCTTCAGCGCATCCATGGTTTCGGTGATATCCGCCTGCGGGTCCACTCGATGGATGTAGTACAGATCGATTCGCTCGACGCCCAGGCGCTTCAGCGAGGCGTCGCAGCAAGCGCGAATATACTCGGGGCGATTGTTGATGCCTCGGGCGTACTCCGCCTCCTTGGGCCGATCGATACCGCATTTGGTCGCAACCTTGATCGAGTCTGCAGCGGAGCTCCGAGCAGAGAGAAAGCGACCGATCAACGCCTCGTTGTGACCGCGACCGTACATGTCCGCCGTATCGATCAGAGTCACGCCGGCATCGGCTACCTCATCGAGCATTGCCAGGGATTGGGTATCGTCCGACGGGCCATAGAATTCGCTGAGGCCCATGGCGCCATAGCCAATCGCCGAGACAGAAAAGCCCTGCCCCAGCACGCGGGTCGGTAATGCTATTGTTTCCTGATCCATGTGCGTTTCCCGTGGTAAGCGTTAAACATGCCGTTCGATGCATTCGGTACATGAACCCGGACAGCATGAATCGACTCGGCCCACCAACGGAAGAACCCGATTGCTAATACCCGGATTGAATCACAAAGTAAAATTTAGCGTGGAGCGACGAATCTGTTTAATTGCCTGGTCAGAAAGTAATTTTTATACTCATCACATTGAAAGACGTGCCACCGAACAGAGCGTCGATCCACAGAAGGCCATCCTAGTGAGGGCCAGATGACATCTAAACTCATTAGCCGTTCATCAAGGAGATGAACTCATGCAGCAAATTCATACCGCCAAACAGGAAGCATTGGACGCCATCCAGCGACTACCCGATAGCGTCGATACCGAAGAGATCATGTACCGGCTCCATGTGCTGGAGAATATACGCCGTGGCCAGCAAGATTCCGCCGAAGGCAAAACACAATCGGCTGAAGAGGTGCTCAAGGATATTCGATCATGGTGAGGTGGACGGCCCATGCCAAAATCCAGCTTCGCCATATCCATGATTACATTGCCCAGGACTCACCGCTCCATGCCAAGCGCGTCAGTGAAGAACTGGTGCAAAAAACCTTAGTCTCGACGAACTACCCCATAAAGGACGTATGGTGTCGGAACTAAACGAAGACGCCGTGCGAGAGCTGGGGCTTTACTCCTACCGAATTCTGTACGAGATAAAGCCCGATGACCTGGTCGAAATGCTAGCCGTGATCCACAAGAGGCGGCATGTGGAGCCGGAAGACATTCCTAGAAAACAATAATCGATTTACCGCCTATGCCGCGGCTCCTTCGGTTTGCGCATGGCCCGCACCGGGCGGCGCTTGTTCTTGTCCCGGCTCCAGCGGTTCTGCTCGTCCGGGGTCAGATCCGGCACCTTGCGCGGCTCCAGCCCCGCCAGGTTGGAGAGATCGTCGATCTCATCCTGGGTGAGCTCGACCCATTCGCCGGCCTTGGCTCGCTTGTCGATGAAAATGTTGCCGTAGCGCACCCGCTTCAGGCGGCTGACGGTGAGTCCCTGGGATTCCCACAGCCTGCGCACCTCGCGGTTGCGCCCTTCCATGATCACCACGTGGAACCAGGTGTTGATGCCTTCGCCACCGAACTCCTGCACGTCGGTGAAGCGCGCCGGGCCATCCTCGAG
The DNA here is from genome assembly GCF_947500835.1 of uncultured Halomonas sp. Taxonomy (GTDB): domain Bacteria; phylum Pseudomonadota; class Gammaproteobacteria; order Pseudomonadales; family Halomonadaceae; genus Modicisalibacter. The sequence continues at coordinate 65,504 of NZ_CANMTQ010000014.1, read as the reverse complement.
CATCACCCCTTCGACCATGGCCACGATCTGCTCGCGTTTGACGTTGCCCATGATGCGCACGGCGTATTCACGATCGACCTGGGTCGAGGGGTGCATCAGGCGATTGGCCAGTTCGCCATCGGTGGTGAACAGCAGCAGGCCACTGGTATTGATATCCAGACGGCCGATGGCGATCCAGCGCTCACCTTTCAAGCGCGGCAGTCGGTCGAACACGGTGCGCCGGCCTTCCGGGTCTTTGCGGGTACACAGCTCACCTTCCGGTTTGTTGTACATGATGACCCGGCGCGGCACCTCTTCGGCGCCGCGCAGATTGAGCGGACGATCATCAAAAGTGACCTTGTCCCGCGTTTCGATGCGGTCGCCCAAGGTGGCGACCTGGCCGTTGACCTTGACGCGCCCGGCGCTGATGGCGGTTTCCATCTCGCGGCGCGATCCCAGGCCGGCTCGGGCGAGAACTTTCTGCAGCTTTTCGGTGGTCGTGTTCGTGGTGTTCATGAGTCGGACGTATTCTCGTCTGATGAGTTTTCCGCGTCCGCCTGGCCGTCATCATCGCTTTCGCTGTCGACGGTCTGATTGCGGGCGCGTTCGGCCAAGCGCGCTTCGAGATCCGCGAAGCTGAGCCTGGGCCGATCGGACGCCATCCCGGCGTGAGGGTCTTCGTCAGCCATCCCGGCCTTCGTTTGTTGCTCTTTTCGCAGCTCTTGCTGCTTTTGTACCGGCTGTGATTTTTCCTGTTCGCTCGGTGCAGAAACATCCTCGACAGTATCATCTATCGAGCCATCATCGATGTCTGCTTCATCCGAGGCCGCGATTTCAGTGTTTGCCTGTGCGCCCTGAAGGTCAATCTCATCTTCATACAGGGTCTCTTCGAGCATGTCGAAGCCCTTGAGTTCGTGCATGGGTGGCAGGGCATCCAAGGTCTTGAGGCCGAAATCATCGAGAAACTGACGTGTAGTAGCATAGACCGCCGGGCGCCCCGGCACATCGCGATGGCCGACCACCCGAATCCAGCCGCGTTCGCCCAAGGTGCGCATGATCGAACTACTCACCGTCACGCCGCGCACTTCCTCGATATCGCCTCGAGTCACCGGCTGGCGATAGGCAATCAGCGCCAGGGTTTCGAGCAATGCTCGAGAGTAGCGCTGCGGACGTTCATCCCATAGTCGTGACACCCAGGGCGAGAGACGCGGACGGATGCGTACCTGGAAACCGGATGCGGACTCGATCAACTCCAGCGCGGAGCTTTCCAACCGAGTCGTCAGTTCTGCCAAGGCGTCGCGCAACTCGCTGCGGGGCGGACATTCCTGCTCGTCGAACAGGCCTTCCAAGCGTTCCACCGGTAGCGGCTCCCCCGCCGCCAGCAGCGCCGCTTCAAGAATCTCGTCGAGTCGGACGTTATGGTTCACGTATCCTCCTCGAAGGCGCTTTCGCCGTCGTGATCGTCGCCAACCACGAACTCATCGATATCTTCTGATGCCTCTACGGGCTGACGCGCCCGCACATGGATCGACGATAGCGGCGCATTCTGCACGATCTCGATCATCATCTCCTTGGCCAGTTCCAGAATTGCCATGAAGGTCACGATCACTCCGGCGCGCCCCTCCTCAAGGTTGAACAACGACTCGAAGGTCGTGAAGTGTTCGTGATTGAGACGCTCCATGATGGCCAGCATGCGATCCCGGGTCGAAAGCACCTCGCGGCTGATGTTGTGGGACTGATTGAGCTCCGCGCGGCGCAGAATACCCGACAGGGCGCCCAGAAGCTCGTCGAGTTCGACCTCCGGATGCACTACCCGAGTTTCCAGCGGGGGCAGTCCCGCACTGGCACCGAACCAGTCCCGGCCCAGTCGCGGCAGCTCATCCAATCCTTCCGCGGCGAGCTTCAAGCGCTCGTACTCCTGCAAGCGGCGAATCAGTTCGGCGCGTGGGTCTTCTTCGTCGCCTTCTTCATCCTGCTTGGGCGGTCGCGGCAGCAGCGTGCGCGACTTGATCTCGGCGAGCATCGCCGCCATCAGCAGGTACTCGCCGGCCAGTTCGATCTCCATTGCCTTCATCAGCTCGACGTACTCGATGTACTGATGAGTGATGACGGCCACATTGATGGACAGAATATCCAGGTTCTGGCGGCGAATCAGATAAAGCAGCAAGTCCAGCGGCCCCTCGAAGGTCTCGAGGAAAACCCGCAGCGCCTCCGGGGGAATGTAGAGATCCTGGGGCATTTCGGTGATCGGTTGATCGTGCAAGCGCGCCAAGACCGCCGCCGTTTCCTGAACGGCGGCCTGATCCGGCGATTCGACGATATCCGACATGTCACTCACGCTTGCACACACTCCTGGCAGATTTCGCGCCTGCAGAGTGTAACGAAACTAGACGTTGGGCAGAACGCCGAATTGCCATGCATTCATACTTCTTCCCTAGTGACCTAAGCCTTGCGAAGCGCACGGATATTTATTCGGCGTTTCCCTTGCGATAACGCCCGACATAATCGAAGAGTTTTTCACGCACCTGCCAATGGCGCCCTACCCGGCGGCCAATGACGAAATCCGGCGCCTTGAGACGCCACTCTTCCGCGATGACTGCTTCCGGCGACGTGGGCCGCCAATTTGCTCCCGGCGCCCGCAAATGATGGCGGAGAAAGGCCGCCGCGAAAGCGGCCCGCTGGGCCGCTGTTTCCAGGGCGTACCATTCATCCAAAGTGGCGCCATCCTCGTCATGATAAGTCACCTTGAGTCGAGGCAGGCCGCGACCATTCACGGTCGCGGCGAGCTGCATGCCGCTGACTCGCAGCACCCGAGCGTCCTTCAGACGTAGTGCATCTTTTAGTTTGTCGTCCGGGTCCACCAACCGCTCGCCACAGCCGTGACATCGCCGCGCGGCGATGTCGTTCTCGGCACCGCAGGCTTCGCAGGTCTTGAAGCGAAAGCGGAAATTACACTGGTGCTTTTTATAGGCGCCCAAAGCCGCGTCTGGCTCTTCACAGGCGCCCAAACCCGCGCCACGCTGCCTATCGTTTTCGCTTTTAGCGCGTGTTCGGACGCTGTCAAGAAGGTGGGCGCGATTAGAAAGCACAAGCCCTTGGCAGCGCCGGCCATGATGCTCGATGACGATATCGCCATCTCGCTTGCCCCAGAACAGGTTGGCATGGCCACAGGCCGGGCATTCCACCTGCACCGGTTCGCAGTCGCTGTCCGGCTTGGGCGCACCAATCTCCGGGGCGTAGAGATCCCAGGGGTTGCCGGCGTAATCGAGAATCAGACAATCATTCTTGCCTGGCGCCAGGCGCAGGCCGCGACCGACGATCTGCTGATAGAGCCCCACGGATTCCGTGGGTCGCAGGATGGCGATCAGATCCACATGGGGCGCATCGAAACCGGTGGTCAGCACCGCGACATTGACCAGATACTTCAAGCGCTCGGCCTTGAACGCCTCGATCAGCCGTTGACGCTCTTTCGAGGGCGTCGCACCGGTGATGAGCGCCGCCTCATCCGCAGGCAGATAGCCAAGAATCTCCTCCGCATGATCCACGGTAGCGGCGAACAGCATCACCCCGCGGCGATCCCGGGCGCGCGCGACGATTTCCTCGATGATGGTGGGTGTGGCTCGATTGCCCCGCACCACCCGATTGAGTTCTTCCTCGGCGAACAGGCCGCGCAGATTGGGGGCAAGCTGGGAAAAGTCATAACGCTCGACCGCTGCATCCACCCGGGTCGGTGCTGCCAGATAGCCCTGTTTCACCATCAGCCGCAGGGGCTGTTCAAACACGCAGTCCTGGAAGAAGCAGTCCGCTTCGCCGCGTACCATGCCGTGATAATGGCGGTGATAGATGAACCCCTGACCCAGGCGATAGGGCGTGGCGGTCAGGCCGAGAATCTTGAGACGCGGATTGGCCTGGCGTAGATGGTCGATGACCTGACGATAGCTGGCATCCTTGTCCGGCGAAACCCGATGGCACTCGTCGATCACCAGCAGGGTGAAGCCGCCGTCGTTGAAGCTATCCAGATTGCGCACCACGGACTGCACGGAGCCAAATACCACCTGCCGACTCGCCTCCTTGCGCTTGAGCCCCGCGCTGAAGATGTCTGCGTCAAGGCCGTAGGCCTGATACTTGGCGTGATTCTGCTCCACCAGTTCGCGCACGTGGGCCAATACCAGCACCCGGCCTCGCGCCAATCGTGCAAGCTCCGCGATCACCAGGGATTTACCGCTGCCGGTGGGCAACACCACCACCGCCGGGTCATCGGTCTCGCGAAAATGCTCGATCACCCGCGTTACGGCCTGTTGCTGATAGGGCCGCAGCGTGGGCGGAGTGGTGGCTTTGAGAGTGCTATCCGGCATGACGCTCCTTGGTTAGGGAATCGCTAACTAAATTGCCGAACGAAATGAAGCGCGAGGCGCACGGAGCACAAAAGGCGAGACATAACTGGTGTTAGGCGAGATTTTGAGCACCGCGCAACGAAGCGATTCGTTCGTGCAGGCATTTAGTCAGTGGTTCCCAAAGGGCGTCATTCTACTGCGGATAGGCCATCCATCCATCGCCTTTCAAGCGAATGTAAGGCGTTTCGTTCACCGGCATCACCACCACCCCATCGTTGGCGGATATTGGCTTCGTTGCAGGCAGATCTGCAGTCAAAGCCTGCCAATCCACTTCCTCCTGCGCATAGACGTCTTGCTCCAGAAGCCGTTTGACCAGCTCGGATACCGCGAGGTAACTGCTTGGCGCCTCGATATGGATGGGCGCCTCGTCGCCAGGCTGCTTCAGACCGGTGAGTTTGACGCCGACGGGTACATGGGTAATGGCCGGGGTGGGAATCTCCCGCATGCCGGCAAACTGCATCTTGTCGCCGCTGAGGGCCGCCCCATGTTCCGGTACGATCAACACCGCCACTTGGCGTCCTTCACTTTCCAGACGCCTCAAGAACGCAAGCAAGTCATCGAACAGTTGCTGCAACAGCGGCCCATAATCCGCGAAGCCCTTTTCACCGACAATGCGATTACCATCGTGCAGCGTCACCGTGTTGTAGAAAGTGGCACTGGGATTGTCCCTGTCCTGCTTTGCCATCCAGGTATCGAACATATCGCGGTCACGGTATATCGGCGAATCATCAAAGGCTGTCATCTGAGGCTCGATGCTGTCCTGGGACAGCATCGGCGCTTCGATACCGCCCTGCTCGCGGATCGTCTTGAGATAGTCATCGAATATTCCGTCGTGATTGAGCGCCAGCTCCGTGGCGAAGCCCTGTTCGGCCAAGTTCTCGAACAGATGGCACTGCTGTGGCGCCTCGCCATAGAGTTCCTCATGGGGAATCTGACCGCAGCTGGCGCGCAACAGACGCAGGCTGGCTGGGCCACTATAAGAAGTCGCCGAATTGAAGTTGTCGAAGACCACGTCCAGATAGTCGAATAGCGGATGATTCGTGACGCCGGCTTCTTCCATATCGTCCCAGGATAGCGAGCAGACATTGACGATCAGCACATCGAAGGGCTGCGACGGCGCTGCTGAAAACGCTACCTGTCGCTCGCTCTCGCTGGCATAGAAGTCCTTGAGCCGGGCATCGAGTTCCGGGTCCTTGGGAATGGCAGCGGGGGCAGGCGCTGGCGCCGTATTCTGCTCGACGGCCGCCACGCCATTTGCAGCATCTCCCACAGGGGCCATGGTGGCGGTTGGCGCCGTAGGCAGAAAGGAGGTCGCGCCGATCATGCTCAATACCGGCAGCATGGCTACCCAGATCAGCCCCAACATCACCGGCACCGTGACCCTAATCCAGCCAGCGATGAAGGCATACCCCACCGCCAGCACGAACAGCACCGCCATCCAGTCCCAATTGATGAACCGGCTGGCGAGCTCGATGAGATAGTCCAAACTGAAGGCCGATACCTGAGACGACTGGGCCAGCAAGCGGCTGAACGGTGGCAGCCAGCTATCCTGATAGAACAGGGCGACTCCAAGGGGAATGGCCAGGATATGACGTGTCCGATGCAACCAGAGAGGCGGTAAAGGCACCAGCAGGAAGGCGGCGAAGGCCAGGTTGGTCAGCGCGTTGAAATCGATCACGCCCTGCCAGTAAAGCGCCAGCTTGAAAATGAAATAGATGTTCCATGCTCCCAGGCCCCGCCAGTAGCGGTTGGCTGCAGGAGAATGCGTATTCAATGTCTGTTCAGCGTAACTCATTGACACCCATACCCTTGTTACCCACTCCCTTCTTGTCCTGCACGCGACGTCGTACACCCAGCCTTGACACATACCGCGGGCGTCGTGGCCAAATTTGATTCATCCGGCGCCATATCCAGTGCAGGGCAAGCCCAAGGATAAAACCGCCTAGCGCCATCACCATGAGAAGTTCATTCATTTCTGGCGCTCCGCGCTCAACCTCAGGGGGGAAGGCCTGGGGACGCCGTGGTAATGCTCATACGCTGTATCGGCTGCTTTCTCTCCTGCGTATTCCACATCGGTAAAGACAGGAAGATGTTGCTGTTGTGACCAGCCAAGCTGCGTCAAACGCTGCATTTCCTCAGCGATTGCGACATGATCTTCACGAATGGTCCGCTCACTGAATAGCGTAGCGGCAGGCATGCCAAACAGGCGCTGCAGCGCCATATCGCTATCGCTTTGCCGACAGCCGAACAAAAACAGGTATAGACGTCCTTCCATCACCGTAATCATGTCGCCCTTGCGATGAATTCGACACTGGGCAAACGCTTGTGAGCATGAAAGCCCGCCAGCGGGTACAAGCGTTATTAGAAGGCCTGATACCAGCGCTGCGGAATCATTTTCCAACCAAGCCTGCAGGTGATGGATGAATGCAGCGGGCGGGCAACGCCCACTCATGCCCTCTGGATGCATCGCCTTGATCAACCTTTCCACATCATCGTTCACCGGCCGCGTCAAACGTTGACCTTGCAATGCCTCGATCCGGCTGAAGAAATGGGAAAACGACACGTTGCTTCTTATCACCATGTTGATGCCGCTCAGGATCAGCAGTCGTTCATCCTGGTAACGCAGGCACGGTACGAGTTCGCGAACCACCAGCTTGAGCGCGCCACCTCGGGACTTGCGCAGGCCGTGCAGCTTGCGCGCCAGAGGCTCGATATCCTCGCTCCGATCGATGCCGACGATCACCGTGGCCGCCCGGGCGCGCGTAGCATGGACGATGACCTCATCAATCTGTTCGAAAATCTGCCAGTTGGCCAAGGACACCGATGTGTCGGCAACTACCGCTCGCTGAACAAGATACAGATGTTCATCGCTACTACCGCGAAGAGAAGCGCCGGCATCGCTCTGTCTGCGCCACCCGATAGAAATTGGGCTGAGTAGCATGTCGTCTACACCCCAGACGCCACGATCACTACGCCAGTAAAGCAGGTGACATTGTGCTTCTTGGGCATTTGGCTGCAGATGCATCAAACCGTCGATGACGTCGTTATAGATATCGAGTCGTTCGCGCAGAGCCAGGCTGTCGGGACCATGGGCCAGCAGCAGCAAACAGGCACCGCGCTCCGCGAGCCATAGGTGCCATCGCCAGCACCAGCGCCGCAGTACCCGTTCCTTGAACGCAAGCAGCACCGCTGCGGGTACTTCAAGCACGATGAGACGCGGCGCCCCCCGTTTGCGGCGCACCCCGGAAAAATCTTCGGGCAGGGCATGAAGCGCCTCACCCAGATGTTTACCGGGCAATGACCACTGCGACACTGACTTGGGACCCCTGTCTGCAGGTAATGCACGCACTACGTCTCGCGCATCCTCATCCGGCGCTATCCAGTCTGCCGTCGTATGGTGAGGTTGGGCTACCAGCACCCCTTGTCCCATGCGCTTGGCTTGATCTTCTGAGTCTGCCAGTACCGTATAAAAACCGGGGCAGCGCAGGGCATCGAATTCTGGTAACGCCTCTTGCAACCCCAGGGAAAAATGAGGGCGTTTCACAACACCTGGCAGTCCCTGCATGTATGAAGCTTCCGTTATTTACTTAATTTACTTAATAAAACCGCCATTATTGTAAACAAAACTTGCTGCGCTTAATATTATGCCCCCACAAAGAGTTCACTTATTTGAAATAATAATTTCACATGTAAAACATGTGTTTACGTATTTTTTTATTTTATTAATTAACTTTTACTACTGGCTTTTAATATGGATGCAGAAAAAAGTTTTAATAGCGCAGTACAAAATAAATTAAAAAAGTACGACGAAGACATATCCTCGCTATTAGAAAACTCAGACTTAACAGAATTCGACTACCGTAACCTGGCACAGCTCGATCGCCTCAAGGCGATCGGCACCCGCTGGCCATTGCTGGCAGAGCTCACCCTTTCGCAGCGAGAGCCTTTCGCATGATCTGCGTGGCGGTCCAAGGGTGTCGGGGCGGTACGGGTGCCAGCAGCATCGTAGCAGGACTGGCCCAGGCCCTGGTGAATGCCGGTGAACGGGTATTGTGTATCGACCTCGATCCGCACAACCTGCTGCGCCTGCATTTCAACCATGACTGGCGGGATGGTCACGGCTGGGCCAACGCAGTGAATAACGGTCAGACCTGGCATACCGCCGCCTTCGCTCTTGGATCGCACTTGCATTTTCTGCCCTACGGTCACAGCGATATTGATGTCACGCCTACCAATATCTTGCATGGCGATGACTGGCGGCAACGCCTCAAGGAACTCGATGAGGATGCCTACCGCTGGGTATTACTTGATCTACCTGCGTCTTCGTGCGCGCAGGATCATTTTCCGGCGGATGTGACACTTACCGTGGTGCATGCCGATCCCGCCTGTCACGCCTTGTTGGCCAAGCGTCAATTTCAAGAAAACGACTATTTACTGATCAATCACTTCGCTCCTTCCAGCCTTCTGCAAAACGATCTGTACACTCTATGGCAGGCTCAGTATTCCGACTGTCTATTGCCCTGGGCCATTCACCAGGATGAAGCCATGTTCGAGGCGCTGGCGCACAAACGTAGCGTTACCGCCTATCGATCAGATTGTCTTGCGGCGCAGGGAATTCGCAACCTGGCAGCGTGGCTACTAGCTCGTCATGAGGAAGCCGCATGAGTCTGTGGCTGCAACCCGGCGCGCAAGCCCAATGGAGACGCCACTATCGGCATCTGCGCGATAGACGAGGCGCCACGCCACCCACTGCAGTGCTGCTGACACTTGCCTGGGCCGTCGCCTGGTGCTTCCTGCCGCTGGAATCGGGGCGCTGGCAGAGCCTTCTGTCATCCCATTCCGGAGGCTTTACGCATTTGCAGCGCCGTCGTCCAGGCATTGCAGACCCGCTGCGCTATGGGCTTCAGTTCCTATGGCTGTTACTCGTACGACCGCGTCGCTCCCATGCGGCGCGCGCGTCTCGTCGTGAACGATTCAAACCGTTGGCTCGTGCCCGCGGGTTCCTGTATCCCCGGGCGAACAAGGTAGCCCAGCGTGTCGAGCGCCATTTGCGTCCGGCGCTGAGCACTTTCGAAGGCGATAATCCCGATGGCAGCGCTGCTACCCGGAACACTCGCTGGCTATTGATACTCATGGGCGGAACGACCGCCATACTGATGCTGCTGGTCATCACCCAGCCCTTCACCTTGCCGGCCCAAGCCCTGTTTTCCGTGCTGCTATGGATCATCGCCCTGATCGTACGCCGTCTGCCGGGGCGTTTCTCCACGCTCATCCTGGTAGTACTGTCCCTTACGGTGTCCTGTCGTTATCTGTGGTGGCGCTACACTTCCACCCTCAATTGGGACGACGGCCTGGACATGACCTTCGGCCTGCTCTTGCTGGGCGCCGAAACCTATTCCTGGCTGGTGCTCATATTGGGATATTTCCAGACCCTGTGGCCCCTCAATCGCAAGCCGGTGTCCCTGCCCGAGGACACCCGTGAGTGGCCGAGCGTCGATCTGATGATTCCTACCTACAACGAGTCTCTAGAAGTCGTGCGGCCAACGGTACTGGCGGCACTCGGACTCGATTGGCCCAAGGACAAGATCAACATCTATCTGCTCGATGACGGCAAGCGTGCGGCGTTTCGTGACTTCGCCGCGGACGTGGGCGTTGGCTATATCACCCGGGACGACAACAATCATGCCAAGGCGGGCAACCTCAATCATGCCTTGACCGTGACCCAGGGCGATTACATCGCCATTTTCGACTGCGATCACGTTCCCCAACGTTCTTTCTTGCAGATGACCATGGGCTGGTTCCTGAAGGATCCCAAGCTTGGCCTGATACAGACACCGCACCACTTTTTCTCGCCGGATCCTTTTGAGCGCAATCTCGATCGCTTCAGACGCATGCCCAACGAAGGCACCCTGTTCTACGGCCTGGTACAGGATGGCAACGACCTGTGGGACGCGGCCTTCTTCTGTGGCTCCTGCGCGGTGCTCAAGCGTCGCGCCATCGAGGCTATTGGCGGTTTTGCGGTGGAGACCGTCACGGAAGACGCTCACACTTCGCTGCGTCTGCATCGCAAGGGGTTCACCTCCGCCTATCTGCGCATTCCCCAGGCAGCCGGTCTGGCTACCGAGAGCGTGTCGGCCCATATCGGCCAGCGCATTCGCTGGGCCCGAGGCATGGTGCAAATATTTCGTCTCGACAATCCGCTTTTCGGACCCGGCCTGCGCTTGAGCCAGCGCCTGTGCTACGTCAATGCCATGCTGCATTTTCTGGCCGGGGTGCCGCGCTTGATCTTCCTGACCGCTCCGCTGGCCTTTCTCTTGCTGCATGCCTACATCATCTATGCCCCGGCCGTGCTGCTGCTGGCTTTCGTGATACCCCACATGCTGCATTCCGGGCTCACCAATTCCCATATCCAGGGCCGCTATCGCCACAGCTTCTGGAGCGAGGTCTACGACACGGTGCTGGCCTGGTACATCGCCCTGCCTACTACCGTGGCGCTGATCAATCCACGCAAGGGCAAGTTCAACGTCACCGCCAAGGGCGGCCTGGTGGACAGGCAGTATTTCGACTGGAGTATTTCACGCCCCTATCTGTTGCTGATCCTGCTCAACCTGTCCGGTGTCGTGGCCGCCATCTGGCGTTTGCAGAGTGGCCCCGCGGATGAGATCCCCACGGTACTGGTCAGCCTGGTATGGGTGTTCTACAACCTGGTGATCCTGGGAGGCGCCATTGCCGTGGCGGCGGAAGCACGCCAGGTCAGGCGCAATCATCGGGTCAGCATTACGCTCCCGGGGGCGGTGCAGCTTCCTGGCGGCTACGCCTATCCCTGCACGCTGCAAGATTATGCCGAGGGGGGCCTGGGTATCGTTCTGCCAGCAGCCGGGCTGGTCAACGTCGGTGACACCCTCACGCTGTTGTTGCAACGCGGTCAGCAGGAGCATGCCTTCGCTGCCCGAGTAGTCAATGCCAGCGGCGAACGGGCCGGTCTGGAACTGGAGAAGATGCCCTTGGCAAAGCATGTGGATTATATCCAGTGCACCTTCGCCCGGGCGGATACCTGGTCCTTGTGGCGTGATGATCTGCCAGCGGATCGGCCCATGAAAAGCATGATCGATGTGGTTTGCCTGGGTTTTGAAGGCTACCGGCGGCTTTTCCAGCATGCGCCTCGAGTCGTGCGCGCCCCGGTGTCCTGGCTGGGTTCTTTCATACCGCAGCGTCCACACGAAGCATCTTGATCGCCGTCCATATAACGGATTACGTCTCATCGAATAGGAATGTTCACAACATGCGTCATCGCTGGATCCTGCTTTCACTGCTGATCGCCCTACCCGCCTGGGCTCAACCATCACCCTCTGCGTCGATGGAGGCGCCGGGCGCTGAGCAATCGGCAACACCGACTCAGGAACGCACATTGAGTCTGGAAGAGCTGGCCCAAGAGGATCTGGAGCTGAGCGGCATGTCGCCGGAACGCCAGATCGAATTCAAGATACGGGGTGATCAACTGGTGACCGACGCCACACTGGAGCTTGGCTATACACCCTCTCCCTCTTTGCTGGCGGACGTATCGCATATCAAGGTGTATCTCAACGACGAGCTGATGGGCGTCGTATCCATCGATGCAAGCGCACCGGGAGAGGCTCAGCGACAGACGATATCCCTGGACCCTCGGCTGATCAGCGATTTCAATCGCCTGAACCTGGAGCTGGTCGGTCATTACAGCAAGATTTGCGAAGACCCTACCCATTCCAGTGTCTGGGTCAACATTGCCGGCGACAGCACCCTGACCCTGCAACAGCAAAAACTGCCGGTGGCCAACAATCTGGCCAACCTGCCACGGCCCTTCTTCGATGCCAACGACGATGCAGCGTTGGAGCTTCCCCTGGTGTTATCCCAGAATCCCTCTCTGGGCGTTCAGCGTGCGGGCAGTATCGTGGCCTCTTATTTTGGCTCCCAGGCCGGTTGGCGTGGTCAGCGGTTCCCGGTCTTTTTCGATACGCCACCTGAAGGGCACGCCATCCTGCTGGCGACCAACGAGCAGCGACCAGCCGTACTGGCGGACTATCCCGCCGTGGATGGACCCACCATCGAGATGATCAGTCATCCCGACTCCCCCTATGACAAGCTGTTGGTAGTGATGGGTCGCGACGATGCGGAACTGGTGACCGCCGCCCAGGCACTGGCCTTGGGCAACACGCTGTTGCGGGGTCAGAGTGCGCGTATCGACGGGCTCGACACTCTGGCGCCGCGCAAGCCCTATGACGCCCCGGCCTGGATACCCACGGACCGACCGGTGACCTTCGCCGAACTGATCGACTATCCTGCACAGTTGCAGACCCAGGGCCGTACGCCCAGTGTCCTGAGCGTCAATCTGCGCCTGCCGCCGGATCTGTTCATCTGGCAGAACGAGCTGATCAGGCTGAATCTTGATTATCGCTATAGCCAGCCGGTGAAGGATGCCACCTCACGGCTCGATATCAGTATCAACGATGAGTTCCTGAAGTCCCTGGTACTCGATCAGGACGGCAGTGAAAACCAGCGCAGCCTGCTGCAGGTGCCGCTACTCAAGAACTGGTTGCTGCCGGAACAGGAGACGGATATTCCGGCCCTGAAGATCGGTACCCGCAATCAACTGAGCTTCGACTTTGCCTATGCCAATCGGGTGGGCATGTCCGGCTCCGAGGAGCAATGCCGCCCGCTCATCTCGGTACCTCATCAGGCCAGCATCGACAAGAGCTCGAGCCTGGACTTCTCGAGCTACCCCCACTATCTGTCCATGCCGGCGCTGCGCACCTTCACCTATGCCGGTTTCCCCTTCAGTCGGCTGGCGGATCTTTCTGAAACCCTGGTGATCATGCCCAAGTCGCCTTCGGAGCTGGAGCTGACCGCTCTGTTCGACACCCTGGGCCGTATCGGCGCCCAGACCGGCTACCCGGGTGTGGCGCTTAGCATCAGCGATGACTGGGCGAGCGCCGAGGAGACCGATGCGGACATTCTCGCCTTTGGTTCACTTCCTGAAGATCTGGATGACACCGATCAGGTCGTGGCTCTGGGCGACGATGCCCGTAGCCGCTTGCGCTTGGGCGCGGTCAGCAATGAGAGCGATGCATCCGGCAACATGCAGGCCGCTGCCTCGGAGGTGGATAGTGAAATCAGCGTGACCGCCCATGGCCCTATCGCCGCCCTGGTCGAATTGAAATCACCCTACTTCGATCAACGTAGCATCGTTGCCCTGTTGGCCAATACGCCGGCGGACTATCGCCTGCTCAACGAGTCGATGAACGATCCCGTGGTGATTTCCCAGATACGCGGCTCGATCGCGGTGATTCGGGATTCCGGTGTCCGCAGCGACGTGGTGGGGGAACGTTATCATGTGGGCAAACTGCCCTGGGCCACCTGGCTGTGGTATCACCTTTCTACTCACCCCAAGCTGATGGCATTCATTGCCTTGATTGCAATACTACTGGTGGCGTTGATGCTGTGGATGCTGCTGCGTCGTTTGGGTACGCGGCGCCTGAGCAGGGACGAGGACTAAGCCGTGCGCATACTGTTCTGTCTGCTGAAGTACTGTTTGCTAGGACTGTGTCTGCTGGCGTGGAACACTCAGGCCGCAAGCGTCGAATGGCCGCAGTGGGAACGTTTCAAGAACGCCCTGATAAGCAATGACGGTCGCGTGATCGATGCGTCCGACGAACGCATGATCACCACCTCGGAGGGCCAGTCTTATGCGCTGTTCTTCGCCCTGGTGGCCAACGATCAGGATACCTTCGAGCGACTGCTCGCCTGGACGCAGGACAACCTGGCCGAGAGTGACCTGGGGGCCAGATTGCCTGCCTGGCTATGGGGACATGATAAGGACGAGGATCGCTGGGGCGTGCTGGATGGCAACAGTGCCTCGGATGCAGACCTGTGGATTGCCTATGCGTTGCTGGAAGCTGGAAGTCTATGGCAGCGCCGGGATTATCAGGTGCTGGGAACGCGCATGGCACGTCTTATCGCCGATCAGGAAGTTGCGGATCTGGAGGGGTTCGGTCCCATGCTGCTACCCGGCAACCGCGGCTTTGCGGACCCTCCTCGCTGGCGCGTCAACCCAAGCTATATGCCGCCCCAGTTGCTCAGCCGCTTGAGTGCATTGGGCGCCCCCTGGCCCGAGGTCGCCGAGAACCTGCCGGACTTGCTCAAAGACACTGCACCCCATGGGTTGGCACCGGATTGGGCAGCCTGGGGTGCAGATGAGGGCTGGCAAATCGACCCGGTGCATGGCGCCGAAGGCGATTATGACGCTATCCGGGTCTACCTATGGCTGGGCATGTTGGCCGAGGACGCTCCCGGTCGCGAGGCGCTGCTGGTTCATTTCGCGCCCATGGCGCTGCTGACCAAACGTCTTGGTGCACCACCAGAGAGTATCGATGCCCAAAGCGGCGGTCACGAGAATCTCGGCAATGCCAGTTTCTCCGCTGCGCTGCTGCCATTTCTAGCGGACACCCCCTTTCTCGAGGACCAGCGTCAGCGTCTGCTTGACGATCCCCCCGCACAAGACGCCTATTACGCTCAAGTACTGACCCTGTTTGGGTTCGGCTGGGACCAGGGGCGTTACCGTTTTGCCAATGATGGCACTTTACAACCTGAATGGAGTTCACCGTGAAGCCGACCCGTTCCCATTGGCCTCTCTCCCTATGCTTGCTGGCTAGCGGCGTGATCGCATCGCCCTTGCATGCCCAAACCGACGTAACGCCCATTCCCAACGAAAACAGGGCCAATGAAAATCAAGCCAATCGAACAGGCGCCGTATCCCCGGAAGAATGGCTGCTGCAGCAGCTACGTCTGGGCGAGGCGCGGCAAAACGATGTATTAGTGAAACAGGCCCTTGAGCGCTTGAAGACCACCGCTCCAAACGACCCTCGCGTTCTCCAGGCCGAGGTCCGCAAGGCGGTGCGGGAAGACGATCTCGAAAAAGCCCAGCGGTTGGTAGAGCGGCTTTCCCAAGAAGCCCCGAACAGCGACGCCTATCGCTTGGCCCGGCTCAACCTTGCCGTCACCGAGCCCGAGCAGCGCAGTGCCTTGAGCAAGGCCCGGTTGCTTGCTGCCACGGGTCAGGCGGAACAGGCCAAGACCATTTACGACGACGTCCTGGCCGAAGGGCTGCCGACGCTGCCCCTGGCGCTGGAATATTGGCAAATGATCGCTCAGTTGCCGGGGGGCACGCCTCGGGCCATAGAAGAGCTGCAGGCCTTGGACGAACGTTACCCGCAAAGTCCCGAGCTGCGGTTTACCCTGGCCCGTTTACTGTTCAGCGAGGATCGCAACGAAGAAGCCTTCACGCGCCTGGAACAGCTCGCCGATAACCCCTACTCGCGCAAGGACGCGGCGCGGCAATGGCGTGATGCCCTGCGAGAAATGGAGGCAAGCGAGGAGAGCGTGGCCGGCTGGGAGCGGTTTCTCACGGTTTTCGGCGACACGGATTACGCCGAGGAAGCACAGCAGACCCTGACACGTCATCGCGACCTGCTGGCAGATCCCAACTATCAGGCGCGTCTGCGAGGTCTGGCGCGTAATGAAGCCGAGGGTGGTGAAGCAGGTGAGGCCGACATCCGACGCGCACTGGCGGCATATCCGGACGATATCGAGCTTCTTGGCGTGCTGGGCACCATCCGCCTGCGCCAAGGTCGTCACGACGAAGCCCTGGCACTGTTTCGCCGCGGTGAGCAACTCGATGACAGCCCCTATGCCAGTGACAAATGGAGCAATCTGATTGCCACCGCCACCTACTGGCAACAGATCAAGCAGGGTGATGAGGCGTTAGCCAACGAGGATGACCGAAGCGCGGAACGGGCGTTCGAGCTGGCTCGGCAACAGATCGCCAAGGCCAACGAAGCCTGGGTTGGCCTGGGGGATGTCGCCCGCTATCGCAATGATCGTGAGAGCGCCGAGAGCGCTTACCGCCAGGCGCTGCGTCTTGAACCCGGCTACACCACCGCCCTGGAACGCCTGACCGCGCTATACGCCGAAGAGTCTCCTCAGGCCGGACTTGATTTCATCGACAGCCTGCCACCGACTCAACAGCTGGCGCTGGAAGACACCCGACGTCGTTTGCAGGTCGCCATTCTGCGTGCCGAGGGTGAAGAGCTGATCGCACAATCACGTTGGTCCCAGGCCAGTGGGCGCTTCAAGCAAGCCAGAAAGCTCGATCCAGGCAACGTGTGGGTGACCTATGCCCTGGCCAATACCCTGGCTGCTCAGAACCGCCAGACCGAGGCCGACCAGGTCTTCAGCGAACTCTTCTCTCATCTGGACACGCCGGAAGAACGCTCCCAGGGTCGCTACGCCCAGGCGCTTTATCTGTCCAGCGACGATCGCGAGATCCTGGCTCTCGATGCCCTGGATCGCATTCCACAAGACCAGCGAGATGACAGTATCCAAAGTCTTCAGACACGGCTCGAGCGCAGTCAATTATTGTTCCGGGCCGAACAGCGCCGGGCCCAAGGCAATGAACCCAGCGCCATCGCCATGCTACAGAATGCTCCCGCCCACGCCGATGTTACCTTGCGTCTAGGGGACTGGGCCCAGGAGCGCAACGATTACACCGAGGCAGACACCTATTACCGCCGCGCCCTGGAACTCGAACCCGATAGCACCTCCGCGCGCCTGGGGCTGGTCGATACGGCCCTGGCTCAAGGCGATTGGGTGGCTGCTCGTCGCCAACTCGAGACGATCGATCCCCCCCAGGAAGATCTCAATGCACGGCGTCGCCAGGTCAACGCCTGGGCAGCGCTGGGTGAGAATCAGCGCGCCCAGAACATGATGGATGAGCTGCTGGCGGACGAAGAAGCGTCCAAGGATGCCCTGACGTTGCGGGATGCGGGTCGCCTGGCTCAGGCCCGGGGGCAATCGGACCAGGCGCTGCAGCGTTATCGTCAGGCCATGGTTGCTGCAGAGTTGGGCGATCAGGAGAGTCTGGATGACAATGCCGCCTTTACACGGCAGACACGCTCTAGACCGGGAGACGACTGGCTGGTGTCCAGCCTGCGCTCTTCTGCCGCCGAGGTCTATCAATCCCAGAACACCCGCGTGCGCTATGGTCATCAGCGAGATCATGAAAGCGGTACGTCCGGGGTTTCCGAATTGACCACGGACGTCGACATGCTCGAAGTCGATACCCCGCTGGCCGGAGGGCGTGGGCTTCTGCGAGTCGATCGGGTGCGCCTCGATGCGGGACGCCTGGATCGGGAAATCGACGGTTTCAACCGCGATACCTTCGGTACCTGCGCCGAGGCCGGCTGCAACGACGACTTCAAACAGCAGCAGACCGGGGTGAGCGTGGGCGTCGGCTGGTACAACGAAACCTGGCGGGTAGATATCGGCACAACCCCGATGGGCTTCGAGGTCACCGATGTGGTCGGCGGCGTGACCTACAACGGCGACGTGGGTCCGCTGTGGTTTGACGCCACGCTGTCCCGACGCGCCCTGGACGACTCCATACTGGCCTATGCCGGGGTCGAGGACCCGCGTACCGGCACCACCTGGGGCGGCGTTCGCGCCAACGGGGTCAGCATCGGGCTGGGTTACGATCAGGGAGGCCCCTGGGGCGTGTGGTCGAAGTTCGGCGTACATCATCTTGAGGGCAAGAACGTCGAGGACAATAGCCGCGTGCAGGCCATGGGGGGCGTCTACCGCAAGCTGATCAATCGTCCGGACGAGCGCTTGAGCGTCGGCGTCAGCACCATGTACATGCACTACGACAAGGAGCTTGGCGGCTACACTCTGGGGCAAGGCGGGTATTACAGCCCCCAGCAATATGTTTCCCTGGCGCTGCCGGTGACCTATGCCCGGCGTACCGAGGAATGGTCCTGGGAGATCGGCGCCTCGATCTCCCAGTCCTGGTCCGACAGCGACGACAGCGATCGCTACCCTCTGGGGGGCAATGACGTAGCCTCGCTTGCGGACGCAAACGCCACCCGTACCGGCGGTTCCGGAGGGGATTTCGGCTATGGATTGCGGGGTCAGGTCGAACGCCGGCTGGGAGATC
Source organism: uncultured Halomonas sp. (assembly GCF_947500835.1). Lineage (GTDB taxonomy): Bacteria > Pseudomonadota > Gammaproteobacteria > Pseudomonadales > Halomonadaceae > Modicisalibacter. The sequence goes on along the minus strand of NZ_CANMTQ010000014.1, from coordinate 47,111 downwards.
ACTGGTCGGCAAGTGCAGGCTTCGCGCTGCAGGAAGCCGAGGACTATTCCCCCAACATGGTCAACCTGACGCTGCGCTATAACTTCGAGGGCTGGCAGGGTGAGCTTGATCTGCCCACATCGGCACTATCGCCTTACGCGGATTTCGATTGATCGCCTCACAATGACGCAGGCTGCGTCACGCACTAGACTGAAGAGTGGGATAGGCCATTATGCCTGTCCTGCTTCTAGAGAGGAGTAAACGCTCATGAAATTTCCCGCCAAGGCCGCAACCGGCCCCGAGTGCCCTGAATGTGGTTGCAAGGAAAAGCGCTTTCCTCCCGGCCGCGAAGGCCAATACCACGTCTTCTGCGAGCAATGCAATTATGACTTCGGTCGCTTCGATACCCTGGCCAACAACTTCAACCACATTCTCGACGACCTGGAACGCAAACTGGGTGTCAGCCATACCCCGGTAGACGAGCAAGGCACCCCCACTCACAAGCAATAACCGGCCAATACGAAAAATCCGCAACCTGACTGGTTGCGGATTTTTTCAGTTCAGCCGGAATGTCGCTAGCCCAGCCAGACTCTGGCATTGCGAAACAGCCGCATCCAGGCACCGTCTTGCGTCCACTCCAGGGGCCGCCAGGAATTGGTCACCGCCCGGGCGACCCGTTCTGGATGCGGCATCATCACCGTGACCCGACCATCTGGCGTGGTCAGCCCGGTGATACCCGCCGGCGAGCCGTTGGGGTTGGCCGGGTAGCGAGTCGTCACCTGGCCGTAGTTGTCCACGTAGCGCAGCGCTATCTGCCCACCACTTTGCATGGTGCGAAGATGGGCACTGTCACGGAACTCGGCCCGCCCTTCCCCATGTGCCACGGCGATCGGCAGACGCGAGCCTTCCATGCCCGCCAGTAGAATCGACGGACTCTTCTCGATCTGAACCATGGAGAGACGCGCCTCGAACTGCTCGGATTCGTTGCGCAGAAAGTGCGGCCAGTTCTCGGCGCCGGGAATCAGCTCCCGGAGCTGGGAAAGCATCTGACAGCCGTTGCATACCCCTAGCGCGAACCGGTCATCCCGGGCGAAGAAATCGGCAAATTGTTCCCTTGCCCGAGCATTGAACAATACCGACTTGGCCCAGCCGCCACCAGCACCCAGCACATCACCAAAGGAGAAACCGCCGCAGGCCACCAGCCCCTTGAAATCCGTGAGCGACTGACGCCCGCTGAGAATATCGCTCATGTGAACGTCAATGGACTCGAAGCCGGCCTTGTCGAAGGCCGCCGCCATCTCCACATGGCCGTTGACCCCCTGCTCCCGCAGAATCGCCAGTCGCGGCCGAGCAGTGTTGATAAAAGGTGCGGCCACGTTCTCGTTCACCTCGAAGGTGGGCGTGGCGGAGAGGCCTGGATCACGCAGATCGAGCAGATCGTCGAACTCGGATTTGGCGCAGTCGGGATTGTCTCTGAGCGCCTGCAGCCGATAGCTGGTCTCGGTCCAGGTTCGCTGGGTCAGACTGCGGGCAGTCTCGAGCAAGGGCTGCTCGAACAGGGTTACCCGAATCTGATCGTCGTAGCGTGGCCGAGCGATAACGCCGCAGGTATCGATGCCCGCCGCCGCAAACTGGGCCAGCACGAACTCGGTATCCTTGCGATTGACCTGTATTACCGCCCCCAACTCCTCGGCGAACAGCGCATTCGCCGCCTCGAAGGCATCGTCGATCAACCAGTCGAGCTTGATCTCGAGCCCGCCCCGGGCGGCAAAGGCCATTTCCAGCAAGGTGACCAACAGCCCGCCGTCGCTGCGATCGTGATAGGCCAGCAACTTGTCGTCCGCATTGAGGCCTTGAATGACGCTGAAAAACGCTTTCAAGTCTTCCGGGTCGTCCAGGTCCGGGCACACATTGCCCACCTGACCATAGACCTGGGCCAGGGCGGAGCCTCCCAGACGATGCTGGCCGCTCCCCAAGTCGATCAGAATCAGATCGCTCTCATCCTGATCCAGACGTATCTGAGGGGTCAGGGTCTTGAGTGCATCCGTCACCGGGGCAAAGCCGGTCACGTTCAATGACAGCGGCGAGGTGACCGCCTTGTGTTCGACATTACCGTTCTCGGCCTCATTTTCCTGCCAGGCGGTGCGCATGGACATGGAGTCCTTGCCCACGGGAATGGCAATGCCAAGCGCCGGACACAGCTCCATGCCGATTGCGTGTACCGCATCAAACAACGCCTGGTTCTCGCCGGGATGATCCGCGGCGCTCATCCAGTTGGCGGAGAGTTTGACGTCACCGAGCTTGGCAATGGGCGCCGCCGCCAGGTTGGTGATCGCCTCCGCCACCGCCAGACGAGCGCTTGCCGCCGGGTCGATCAGCGCCACCGGTGGGCGCTCGCCGAGTGCCATGGCCTCGCCGGCATGGGTATCGAAGCTTGCCGTGGTTACCGCCACATCCGCCACGGGCACCTGCCAGGGGCCGACCATCTGATCGCGAGCCACCTGACCGGTGACGGAACGATCGCCAATGGTGATCAGAAAGCTTTTCGAGGCCACCGCTGGCAGCCGCAGCACCCGATCCAGCGCCTCGCGCAGGTCCAGATTGTCGAAGTCCGCCCCGGGGACTTCCAGGCTGTGGCGCTCGAACGCGCGCTGCATTTTCGGCGGCTTGCCGAACAGCACGCTCATGGGAAGATCGATCGGCGTCGTTGCAAAATGCGCGTCTCGCACGGTCAAGTGATGCGCTTCGATCGCTTCGCCGACTATTGCATAGGGGCAGCGCTCCCGGGCACACAGGGCCTCGAAGGTAGCGATGTTTTCCGGGGCCACCGCCAGCACATAACGCTCCTGGGCCTCACTGCACCAGATTTCCAGGGGGCTCATGCCAGGCTCTGCATTGGGCACGGCGCGAAGCTCGAAACGCCCACCACGATCGCCATCCTTGACCAGTTCCGGCAAGGCATTGGAGAGCCCGCCGGCACCGACATCGTGAATGAAGCGAATGGGGTTACCCTCCCCCAATGCCCAGCAGCGATCGATGACCTCCTGGGCGCGGCGCTCCATCTCCGGGTTGTCCCGCTGCACCGAGGCGAAGTCGAGATCCGCACTGGAACGCCCTGAGGCCATGCTGGACGCCGCCCCGCCCCCAAGGCCGATCAGCATGGCCGGCCCGCCCATCACGATCAGCTTGGCGCCAACAGGGATTTCGCCTTTCTGGACATGGCCTTCGCGGATGTTGCCGTACCCCCCGGCCAACATGATCGGCTTGTGATAGCCACGCCGTTCGATACCGTCGACGCCGACGATATCCTGCTCGTAGCTGCGAAAATAACCGGCCAGATTGGGCCGGCCGAACTCATTGTTGAAGGCCGCGCCGCCGATGGGCGCTTCAAGCATGATCTCCAGGGCGGATTTGATGCGCTCGGGCCTGCCGTAGTCGAAGGCTTCCCAGGGCTGCACGAACTCAGGGATGCGCAGATTGGAAACGGCGAAACCGGTCAGCCCCGCCTTGGGCTTGCCGCCGATGCCGGTCGCGCCCTCGTCGCGAATTTCACCGCCGGCGCCAGTGGCCGCTCCGGGAAACGGTGCGATGGCGGTGGGATGATTATGGGTCTCCACCTTCATCAGAATATGAATCGGCTCCTGATGCGTCGCATAGCGTGCCTGCTCGCCTGCCTGCCCAGTCAAGGGTGTAGGAAAGAAGCGCCCGGCCTCGGCGCCCTTGATGACCGCGGCATTATCGCTGTAGGCAGAGAGAATGCCGTCACTGGCGCACTCATGGGTGTGCTTGATCATCTTGAACAGGGAGCGCTGCTGCGCTTGCCCGTCGATGATCCAGTCCGCATTGAATATCTTGTGCCGGCAATGCTCGGAGTTGGCCTGGGCGAACATCATCAGTTCGACGTCGCTGGGGTTACGACCCAGCTCCTCGAAGGCTGCGAGCAGATAATCGATCTCGTCTTCCGCCAGGGCCAGTCCCAACTCATCATTGGCGATCGCCAGGGCGGCACGGCCTCCCCCCAGGATATCCACCTGACCCAGTGGCGCAGGCGCCTGTTGGGAAAAGAGCTTGATCGCATCCGAGGCGTTAGTCAGTACCGACTCGGTCATGCGGTCGTGCAGGGTGGCAATGATGGTATTGAAGGCCTCTTCACTTAGCATCCCCCGCAACCGCACCTTGTACGAGATGCCCCGCTCGATGCGCCTGACTTGATTCAAGCCACAATTACGGGCGATATCCGTGGCCTTGGACGACCAGGGCGACTGAGTCCCCAGACGCGGCACGATCAGAAACAGATGGCTGTGAGAGGTGCTGTGGTGTTGGACGCGATGAGTGCCGTAATCAAGCAGGTCTTCAAGGACGTCGCGGGCATCGTCTGTCAACTCGCCTGCGTGATCGATGAAGTGGACATAGTCCGCGTCGAAAGAGTCCACCTCGGGTACCCGGTCACGCAGGGCGGCAAGCAGCTTGGCATGACGGAAAGCGGAAAGGGCGGACGCGCCTCGCAGTTCGAGCATCTCGGAAAAAGCCTCTGCACAAAGCCTGAATGGGGCCGCGAGCGGCGGCGGCGAAGGGCCACATGATACTGGAAAGCAGAGGCTGCGAGAAATCCATCGGCTCAGCCGACATGACAGCAACTCGGGTGAGCGGTATGGTACTGATTCCCTATTATCGATCATGCTCCATGTACAAGGTTTTAGCTCAGGATCCCCGCTGGTGGAAAATTCCGTTGCTGATTGTCCTGCTGACATTGGTGCCAAACGGCGTTCGGAAAGGGTCCGATTCTCTGCTGAACGACATTCAACGGCGCGATTTTCTTCAGGTCATCACTCGGGATACGCCGGCCACCTATTATCAGGGCCGCCAAGGGCCAACCGGCTTCGAGTTCGAGCTGTTGCGCCGTTTTGCCGATCAACTGGGGGTAAGCCTGGCCGTCGATACCACCGACAGTATCGACAGCGTTCTGACAACCCTGCGTGAGGGCAATGCGGACCTGGGAGCCGCCGCCTTGCCCATGGGCCCCCTTCCCCCGGGCATCCATTACAGTCGACCGATACTCGAGTTGCAGCCTTTGGTGGTCTATCGGCGCGATCTGCCGGTGGTCCGGGAGCCCGCGGATCTGATCGGACTCAAGATCGGGGTAATAGCCGGTTCCGGCCCCAGGGCCGCGCTACTCGAACTGCAATCACACCTGCCGAAGCTCGGATGGCAGGAGTCCGTCGATCTCGAGGTTGCCGATCTATTGCATATGATCGAACAGCAAGAACTCGATGCGGCGGTGATGTACCAGCACCAGTTCAAGCTCAATCGCCTGTTCTATCCTGGCGTTGAGGACGGTTTTACCCTGGGTAAACCCATGAGCCTGGTATGGGCACTACCTTCCAGCAATGGGCTTGGCCTGATGCAGGAAGCCAATCGCTTTCTCGACGAGTTGCGTGAACAGGGCGTTCTCGATGCCTTGATCGAACGCTATTTCGGCCATGACGACTATCTCGAGTACGTCGGTGCCCGGCTGTTCATTCGCCACGTGCAAAAACGCCTGCCCCAGTATGAAAGCGCCTTCAAGGAAGCTGCCCGAGAGACCGGGTTCGACTGGAAGCTGCTGGCGGCGCTTGGCTATCAGGAGTCCCACTGGAAACCTGACGCCACCTCCCCGACGGGGGTACGCGGCCTGATGATGCTGACGGAATCCACCGCCAAGCAGGTGGGGGTCGCCAATCGACTCGATCCCTTGCAGAGCATCGATGGGGGCGCGCGCTATCTGGTCAGCGTGAAAAAACGCCTGCAGCCCCAGATAACGGAGCCGGATCGCACCTGGATGGCGCTTGCGGCCTACAATGTCGGCCTGGGTCATGTTTACGATGCGCAAAAGATCGCCGACATTCGCGGTGGTGACCCTTACAGCTGGGAAGACGTGCGCGAGGCACTGCCGCTGTTACAGCAGAAGCAGTGGTACTCGAAAGGCCGTTATGGCTATGCCCGGGGCGGTGAGCCGGTCATCTATGTGCGCAACATTCGGCGCTACCTTGAAATTCTCAATTACGTCACTCGCAGTCAGCAGGAGTTCTACCAGCTTGATCGACGCATCCTGAATGACGCAGAAAGAACTCAGCTGTTGGATATCGTACCGCCGATGCCTTGATCACGTTTTTGGGCAAAAAATGTCTGCAAAAGCTTTTTCGAGCGCGATGCCAATACACCGCCTACGACCGTGACCCGATGATTGTGCCAGGGCTGGGCGATGAGGTTGGCGCGAGACTCGACCATTCCGGTCTGCGCTTCCGCCGCCCCATAAACCAGTCTTGCCAAACGCGCATGTATGATCGCGCCGCTGCACATCATGCAGGGCTCCAGGGTCACATAGAGCGTACAGTCGTCGAGGCGATAGTTGCCAAGACGCTGGGCCGCGTCACGCAGCGCCTGAATTTCGGCATGGGCGCTGGGGTCGCAGCGGGAGATCGGCGCATTATGGCCGCTGCCTATGATCTCGCCCCGAGAATCCACCAGCACCGCCCCCACGGGTACTTCACCCGCTTTTAGCGCCTGCCGGGCCTGATCCAGTGCCCGGTGCATGTAAAATTCATCACTGCGCATGGTATCGCTCTCTATTATGCTGCTAGCCAGTATGTTGCAGCCTCTATACTGCTGCCATTCGATAGATTCAATCAAAGAGACACCTACATGACGCACACCTTGGATACCCTCGTCACCCTGCTGAGGCTTGAAACTCTCGAGGAAAACCTGTTCCGAGGCCATAGCCAGGACCTGGGCTTTCCCCAGCTGTTCGGCGGCCAGGTACTGGGGCAGGCCCTTTCCGCAGCCAGTCAGACGGTAGACCCGGTACGTCGCGTGCACTCGCTGCATGGGTATTTTTTGCGCCCCGGGGACGCCAAGCGCCCGGTGGTCTACCAGGTCGATCGTGTGCGGGACGGTGGCAGCTTCACCACCCGGCGCATCAGCGCCGTTCAAAACGGCAAGACGATCTTCTTTTGCAGCGCCTCCTTTCAAGGCGAAGAAGAAGGCCTTCATCATCAGTCGACGATGCCGGAAGTAGCCAGTCCCGATGAATTGATGAAATCCGGCGTCAAGGTGATGAACTTCAAGAGTCATCCCATCGAGTTTCTGCACTTCCCGGAGGACAAAGCGGTTGCCCGCCAGCGCTTATGGTTTCGTCTGGCCGGCGAGCTCCCGGAGGATGCGAGCCTCAATCGCTATCTGCTCGCCTACAGCTCCGATTTCAATCTGCTGACCACGAGTCTGGTGCCTCATGGCATCAAGTTCGGCGATCCCAAGCTGCAGATCGCAAGCCTCGATCATTCCCTGTGGTTTCATCGGGATGCCAAGATAAACGACTGGCTGCTGTACGACATGGACAGCCCCTGGGCCGGTGACGCTCGCGGCTTTGCTCGGGGCAGTATCTACGACCAGCAGGGCCGGCTGGTAGCGTCCAGCGCTCAGGAAGGGTTGATCCGCATGCGTCCTTGAGACGTCGTTTCAGCAGCACCAACACCCCTTTCATACACGCCTGGCGAGCCTTTAAGGCTGCGGAATCGCCTAGTAGAAACTATGATTGGCTGAGGCGGATTGCATAAAGTCTTATACCTATCTTTTGCGCAGCCTGCTTTTATGTAGCCCATGGAAAAAGGAACGCTCCAATGAACAAGCCTCTTGCGATGTTCACCGTATCGGCTTTGGCCCTGAGCCTGGCAGGCCCGATCAGCGCCGCGGACACGGATACCATCAAGCGCGACACCCTCGAAGATTTGCAGAAGACCTACGCGGATGCCTCCTTCGAGAGCTTCGATGACTTTCTTCAGCAAGTGCAAGACAAAACCGACAACGACACCTTGGAAAGCGCCATCGACCGCTATCGCCAGGGTGAAACCCTGGAAGGTAACGACTTCATCAACGTCTACCGCTTGCTGGGGCTTTACACCCGCCTGCACTACGGTGACGAGGTGGTCGATCTGCTGAGCGAGATGGTCGCGGTCAAGACCGGCAAGCAGGGCGACACGCCCCAGCACGAAAACCCGGGGATCGCCGAGTTCGGCGAGTTGGTCAAGCGCAAGGCGGAAGACTTCGGGCTTGAGTTCAACAACGTGGACAACCGCATTTTCGAGGTGACCCTTCCCGGCAGCACCGATGAGGCCTTCGGCATCCTGACCCACAGCGATACCGTGCCCGCCAATCCGGATGACTGGGTGCTGGACGATGGCACTCAGCTCGACCCTTTCACCACCACGATCAAGGACGGGAGGATCTACGGTCGGGGCACCGAGGACGACAAGGCCTCCATCGCCGCCTCCCTCTACGCCATGAAGGCCATCGAGGAGAACGACGTTCCGCTCAAGCGCAGCATCCGGCTGATGATCGAAACCACGGAAGAAACCGGTGGAGAAGGCTTCGAGTACTACAAGCAGCAAACCGAGCTGCCCGCCTACAACATCGTGCTGGATAGCGGCTACCCGGCGGTCATCGCGGAAAAAGGCTTTGGCACCATCGACACCTACTTTCCCATGACTGAAGCCGATGGGGAGGGCCCGGTCATCACCAAGATCACCGGCGGCCTTGCCACCAACCAGATTCCTTCCAACTCCATCGCCACCATCGAAAGCGACGATCCCAAGATGTTGAGCCAGAAGCTCCAGGCCCAGGGTCAGGCCTATGCACAAGATAACGGCGGCGACTTCGAGGTGAGTACGGAGGTCATGGACGATACCGTCACCCTGACGGTCAAGGGTCAGTCGGCCCACTCCTCCCGGCCCCAGTCCGGCGTCAATCCGGTGCCTCGCCTGGCTGGACTGCTGGCAAACTCCGATATCGATTTCCAGGAGAATCAATACACCCGGGCCATTCACTACATCGACGACAACTACGGCCTGAACTTCAAGGGTGAAAAACTGGGCGTCGGCTATGGCCACGACTTCATGGGCCCCTTGACGCTTACCCCTACCTACCTGGAGGAGCAGGAGGGCAAACTGCGGGTGGCGGTCAACGTGCGCGCCCCCAAGGGCGATCAGTCCGTGGAAGAGCTGGCGCAAAGCATCGATGACAAGCTTGCGGCCTATGCCCAGCAAAACGACCTGGACATGGACGTCGACATCGAGATCAGCGACTGGATGATGCGGGACCCTCAAGGCGCCTGGTTGCAGACCCTGCTCAACATCTTCGGTGACACCACTGGCATGAAGGCGGAGCCCATCGCCTCCGCCGGCAGCACCACCGCCAAGCTCTTGCCCAACGCCATCAATTTCGGCCCTTCCATGCCCGGTGAGGAGTACACCGGCCACACCGCCAATGAGTTCAAGAAGGTGGACAACCTGATGCTGGATATCCAGATGTTCACGGAAATGCTCGCGCGTATCGGCAATCAGGAACAGCTGGACTAAACGCCCTTTCCACTGGCCAGCCAACTCCCCGGCCAACCGGTCGGGGAGTTTTCAAAGATGTTCTTCACCCCTGCAGAACTTCCTGGTTAATTAATCCTGTTCCCCATTTCTCTGCTTGCGTAAAATCCTGTGTTTTAAACAGACGTCACGGGAACACAACATGGGCAGGGCCTTTCAGAACCGCAAGGAATCCATGGCCAAGACGGCCGACGCCAAGACCAAGGTGTACAGCAAGTACGGCCGCGAGATTTATGTGTGCGCCAAATCCGGCGGCACCGATCCTGCGGGCAATCTGAGCCTGCGCGGTTTGATCGATCGCGCCAAGAAGGACCAGGTGCCCTCTCATGTCATCGACAAGGCTTTGGACAAGGCTGCCGGCGCCGGCGGCGAGGACTTTTCACCGGCCCGCTACGAGGGCTTCGGTCCGGGCAGCTGCATGGTGATCGTCGACTGCCTGACGGACAATCCCAACCGCACCTTTGGCGACGTGCGCGGCTGTTTCACCAAGACCAAGAGCAAGATCGGCACCCCGGGCAGCGTCAGCCACCTGTTCGATCACTGCGCGATCTTCGTTTTTGCCGGCGACGATGAAGACGCCACCCTCGAAGCGCTGATGGAAGCGGACGTGGATGTTACGGACATCGAAAACGAAGACGGGAAACTGACCGTGTTCGCTCCCCACACCGAATACGCCAAGACCAAGCAGGCGCTGCTCGATGCCTTCGGCGAGATCGACTTCGAGACGGACGAAATTCAGTTCGTTCCCCAGACCGTCACGCCGCTTGAAGGCGACGACGTCGCGATGTTCGAGAAACTTCTCGACATGCTCAACGATCTGGACGACGTGCAAAACGTCTATCACAACGCCGAGGTGTGATGTCGCGGAACCGGATCATGATCGGCTGCATCTCGCCCATGACCAGGAAGGTATGCTGATTCGTTGCTAGGGCGGTGCTTTCTCTTGCACCTCTGCTTGTCCCTTCTCCTGCACCCTCCAGCGTGGCGGCGGTGGGCCTTCATGAGGCGCGGGCCAACCTTCCCGCTGGGACCCCCGATCGCCGTCCGTGGCCTCGGTTTGGTCGTGAAACAGCTGGACGGTAGTGTCGTAGGGCATGTCGATGCGCGCCTCGTCCAGGGCCAGCTTGATGGCCTTGACGACCCGTGCACGCACATGGACCACGTCGGCGCGGCGGCTATGGGTCCACCAGCGCACCCGGATCGTCACCCAGCTGGCGGCAAGATCCCAAGGTAGCGCCTCCGGCGCCGGCTCGCTTTCGACGCCGTCTACCCTCGCCACCGCCTCGGTTATCACCTCACAGGCCTCGTCCATGCCATCGCCGTAGCCGATGCCGATATCGTACTGGCTGCGGCGTTTCTCATAGGCGGTCTTGACCTGCACCGCGTTGGTGTAGATGTCGCTGTTGGGCACCACGATGCGCTGACCGTCATAGGTCCTGATGATGGTGGCTCGGGTTTCGATGCGCTCCACGGTGCCTTCATAGCCGTTGACCTCGACCTGATCGTCGATATTGAAGGGCTGACGCAGCAGGATAAGCAGGCCTGCCATCCAGTTCTGCAGGATATCCTTGAAGGCGAAACCGATCGCCACGGAGCTGACCCCCAAGCCCGCAAATAGATCCCCGGGCTTCAGGGTGGGAATCACGATGGTGGCGGCAAACAGAAAGCCCACCAGCACGATCACCCATTTGACGAATCCGCCCAGCACATCGCCCAGGTTGGCGCGCTGCCGGCGTATCGACTGGCGGCGAATGATTCGGCGTACGAGCAAGCCTATGGCGTAGAACAGCGCCAGCAGCACGATCGCCACCACGATATTGGGCAGCAGGCGAATGGCGCCGTCGACCCAGCTGTCGATACGCTCGAAGGATGCGCCAAAATCCAGATCGACTTCCTGGGGTATGTCCTGCTTTTCTGCGGCACTCATTCTAGAAACGCCCTATACGCCTCTAATACATCTTCCACGCCGGCTTCCAGGAAACGCCGGCCGTGCTCGACGCAGGCCAAGGACGGCGCCGAGCCCATGCGCCCATCCGGAAAGCGCTGCCGAAAAGTCCGGGCATCGCACTGGGCGCTTCCACCCGGCGCGATATGCGGCGACATGGCCGCCTCCTTGACCGCCTCGGGATGCGCCGCCCAGGACAGCGATACCTCCGAGGGCGTGGCGTGGCCGCCTTCCGCATCGCCATACAGCTCCTTGGCGATCTCGCGCCCACGACGACCGGTAAACCAGCTATAAAGTGACAGCTGCAGCGCATCCTTCGACTGCTCGCTCTGGCTAAGCTGGGACAGGCTTCGTTCGGACATGCTCCTTTCGGAAAGAATTTCGGCAAAGGCCGCGCTTACCGTTGCAATATTGCCGCCGTGGCCATTGAGAAAGAACACATGGGTGAAGCCATGGCGCGCTAGCGACTCCACGGTGTCTTTCAGCACCGCCATCAAGGTGCTGGGGCGCAGGCTGATGGACCCGGGAAAGGCCAGATGATGCTGGGCCATGCCCAGGTTCTGGGTCGGTCCGATCAGCACATCGTGTCGCTCGCCCAGGGTCCAGGCGATTGCTTCCGGACAGATCGCGTCGGTGCCTATCAAGCCGTTGGGACCGTGCTGTTCCGTCGAGCCAATGGGAATGATGATGCCCGTGGAGCGCTGAAGATAGGCTTCCACTTCCTGCCAGGTGGCCAGTTGCAGCCGCATGATTCAGCTCCCTTTCGTATTCGTCTGGTTGGTGGGCGTCTTGGCGCTCTTCAATTCCTGCTCGCTGAGTATTCTCGGGGTAACGACGCACTTGCCGGACTGCCCATCAAAAAACGGCGTGCGCTTGTAGCTTCCATCGAGACGCGCCTTGGTAATCATGCCCGCGGCCTGGGCACCGCAGCCGATCAGTCCCTGAGATGAAGGCTTGGGTTCGCCCAGAGCAGACTTGGTGAATACCCGCATGCGGATCGGGCCAAACGCATTATCAAGTGAACCGACTTCATGTCGAAGACAGGTATGAACCAGGCCCACGAAAGGCATATTGTAGTTTGACGGCGTATTCGCAATGGGCGTGTTGCAACAACTGGCATACCAGCGCAGCAGTCCTTTCGAGGTCAGGCGCAGACAGGCCAGGTTTTCGATGCCTTCGCTGAAGCTCAGATTCTCTGGAGTGGTTTGAATGAGTTCGGTGCCGCCGGCGTCGTCAAGAGTCTCATTTCCTTTACCTAGAAACCGAGGAAATGCCTGACAGTCCGTGCAATAGCAGACGCAGCGAATGTAGTGCTTGAGGGGTTCGAGCGTGCCCTTCAGTTTGCCGCACTGGCACTCGATAGCGTGAGTCATGGTTGCTGCTCCCTGGATATTTACAGTTCAGGATAGCTTGCCCTAAGGAAAGCATGATGGGCCGCAATACTGATTCAGCACCATGGAATTATCGCGGTCTTACTGCGTTTCCGATGAGTGAGGAAAGTGTCGTGCCAGATCCATGGCGTCATGCAGGATACGCAACACTTCAATAGTGCTTCCGCTCTTTTCCTCGCTCGCCCGAAACATCAGAAAATGTCGTCCTCTTCGTCCATGCCGGGCAACATGGAGCACTCTGATGCCTATATGGATATCGTCTCGCGATCGAGCGCCTACAACATCCGGACCTGCGGTCAATAACGTTATTGCACTCGTGAGTGTTTCAGCATAAATCCGTGCCTGAGCTTTACCGAAATGTCTGGCTGTCCAGGCCGCGATATTCTGAAAATCCTCTTCGGCAGTCGCTGCAAGAAGAACTGTCCATTGTGCAGATTGCGTCATATCGTGCTGCTGTCGTCGATGGCCTCTTTGGCTAGGGCTGTCAGATGCTCTTGCAGTGAATCCATCGTTTCGAAGGCGCGAAAGCGTCCTGTTTCCATGTCGGCAATCCCCCTAGCCGCCGCCTGTCGCAAGGCCTCTAGCCGAGCAGTTTCCTCCCGCTCTCGGCTTTCGATCAGCCGTAATCCTTCGCGTAAGACTTCGCTGGCATTCTGATAACGCCCTGAGTTCACCAGTCGTTCCAGCAAACTGGCCTGAGCATCGGTCAACACTACGTTGCGAGTCGGCATGACAAATCCTCTCTAAAAATCTCATTGGCATAATATGCCAATGAGATTCGAGCGACAACGAATCAACTACCCCCATCGCTCACTCGCCAGATAACGTTGCCCACATCGTCCGCCACCAGCAATCCACCCCGCTGATCGATGACCACACCCACCGGCCTGCCTTGCGCCTTACCCTCCTCGTCGAGGAACCCGGTCAGCACATCGATCGGCTCGCCGGCGGGCATGCCGTCCTCGAAGGGCACGAAGATCACCTTGTAGCCGCTTCGAGGCCTGCGATTCCAGGAGCCATGCTGGCCGATGAACATGCCCTCATCAAATCGCTCCGGCAGGCTATTGCCCTCGGCAGCGGTCAAACCCAAGGACGCGGTGTGGGGCCCGAGAGCGTAATCCGGCACGATGGCGCTGGCGACGAGATCGGGGTTTTGTGGCTCGACCCGTTCATCCACGTGCTGTCCGTAATAGCTGAAGGGCCAGCCGTAGAAACCACCTTCCTGGACGGAAGTCATGTAGTCCGGTACCAGGTCGCTTCCCAGCGCGTCTCGCTCATTGATCGCGACCCACAGCGCGCCGCTTTCAGGCTGCCAGGCCATGCCCACCGGGTTGCGCAGCCCCGAGGCAAATACGCGGTGCTCGCCGGACTCGGGATCGATCTCCCAGATCGCCGCCCGGCCCTCTTCGTTTTCCAGACCGTTTTCACCCACGTTGCTATTGGAGCCCACGCCGACATAGAGCTTGCTGCCATCCGGGCTCGCGATCAGGCTCTTGGTCCAGTGATGATTGATCGGCCCGCCGGGCAGATCGGTAATCTTCTCACCGACGGCGGTGATTTGAGTCTGGCCCTGCTCATAGGGAAAGCGAAGCACCGCATCCGCGTTGGCCACGTAAAAGTCATTGCCCACCAGGGCCATGCCAAAGGGCGAATATAGATCATCGAGAAAGATCGAGCGTTGATCCGCCACGCCGTCTCCGTCGGTATCTCTCAACAGGGTAATGCGATTGGCGCTTTCAACGCCGGCGCCGGCGCGTTTCATGAAGTAGCCCATGATCCAGGACTTGATGCCACCTGACTCCTTGGGGGGACGGTTGGTTTCCGCCACCAGCACATCCCCATTGGGCAACACGTACAGCCACCTGGGATGATCGAGCCCATCGGCAAACGCCTTTACCTCGACCCCTTCAATGGCCTCCGGCTTGGCGCCGGCGGGCCAGCCCGTGGCCGGGGCGATATTCACCGTGGGGATCAGTGTCTCGTTGGGTTCGGGTAGCTGCGGATTGGGCCCGGTGCCGGCGGAGACCGGCAACGTGGCGGTTTCGCCACAGCCCGCCAGGGTGAATGCAAAAAATCCGAAGGCGATCAAGCGCAAGAAAATCATGGCGGCGTCCTTTCCCGATAAGCGGTGGTTATTGTGGTAGCACCGGAATCAGTGTCGGCCAACATCACTGATTCTGCACAAGCGACTGCAGCTTCTCGAAGACCTTGGGGTCCTGACGCAGGCCGTCATGCTGATATTCGTTGGTCAGCCAGTAGGTCAGATTGTCGACCGCCTCGACGGTCTGCAGCGACAGCTCGACATCCACGTACATGTCGTCGAAGTAGATGGCAGCCGCCACCGGCACCCTGTTACGGGCCAGACGCGCTCGATCATAGAACGGCTTTGACAGGGGACGGTGGGCAAGTGCTTCGACCGCTTCTCGAAAAGGCTTCAGTGCGCTGATCTCCTCGAACATCCAGGGGTAGATCATCTCCCCGGTCAGATAGAGCGGGCGATGATCCTCGGCGAACTCAGGATGCTGCTGTCGCTCCCGCGCCGCGGACCAGGCGCTTTGCGCATCCGGCGACGCATAGATGTTCTCGTGCAGGGCGGCAAACAGCGGATTCTCATCGAAGCCCGTCAATACCATCACTTCCAGCAGGAAATGCGGGTTCAGCGCCTTTTGTTGCTCATCGGTGAAGGCCTCTTCGATCAGCCAGTGCAGCCGCTGTGCCCCCTCTCCCATGCCGATCATGAGCCCCAGGCTCTGGAAGCGTCGGACGGTCAGCATATCGCCGTTGGGCAAGCGGGGCTGATGGGCCTGAATATGATCGGCGATATCGTTGAGTTTTTGTTTATCCGAGGGAAAGCGTGCGTAGTAGGCCCGCATCTTCTTTTCCACCTGGGCGTAGGTGCGCCGATAGACCTCGTCCGGATCGGGGGAAAGGCTCGGGATGCCCCCGGCGATATAGCATTTCGCCAGGCCTTCCGGTGCATAAGAAAGATAGGTCAGGGTCAGAAAACCGCCGTAGCTCTGCCCCAGGGTTTCCCAGCACGCGTCCTGATAGACGTTTTTCCTGATGTACTCCAGGTCCGCCACGATGGCATGGGCGTCAAAACAGGCAAGATAGCCCGCGGCGGCCTGGGCGTCATTCATCGCTTCCATGGTGGCGCCGGTGATTCGGCTGCTGCGACCGGTGCCGCGCTGATCTGGCAGAATGACGCGATACTTCTTTACGGCGTCCAATAGCCACCCCGGGCCGCTGGAGGTGGGCCTAGGGGATTTGCCGCCGGGTCCGCCTTGAAGAAACACCAGCAGCGGAAGCTGAGTGTCCTTTTGCGCGGGATCACAGACCTCCCGAAAGAAGACCGAGATCGTCCTGCCGTCATCCGGATTCATCCAGTCAAGCGGCACCTCCAGGCGACGGTCGGTAACGTGCATTCCGACAAGACGGTAGTCGTCAATTTCCATGATGAAGTGCTCCATCGGCGAGTGCAGCAGGTTGTGGACAGAGGGTTAATCCGCGCCCTGAGACGCTCGTTTGATAAAAGGCAGACAGATCAGCAGCAAGACCGCGGTCACCATGCCGATTACCGCCATGGCAATGAAATATCTCACTTCCGTTTCTTCTGTATAGAAAGTGCCTAGCTTTCCGCCGGCGGCGAACCCGAGCGACAGCGACATGTAAAACAGCGCCAGCATCTGGGTCTGGAAGGCTACCGGGGCAAGTTTGGTGGAAACCGACAGGCCAATGGGCGACAGGCACAGCTCCGAGGCGGTAAAGCCAATCAACAAGATGACCAGCATGATCAACGGCATGCTGACCCCCTCGGCGCCTAGATAAGGCAGATACCCCAGGAAGGTGAGCCCGATGATGAGCATGGCAATGACGAACTTGACGGTGGAAGAGGGTTGGCGCTTGCCCAGGGTCGTCCACAGCCAGGCAAAGACACCGGAGAAAACGATGACGCACAGCGCCTGGATCGAGACCAGCCAGCCCACGGGAACGGTCCAGCCCCACACGACGCGATCCACTCGCTGATCGAAGAACGCCGTGATCACGGTATAGGACTGGCTGTACAGCGCCCAGTAGATGGCGCTGGTCAAGAACAGCGGAACGAAGGCATAGACCCGACCGCGTTCTTCTGCACTGATTCGGCTCGAACGCAGAATGAGGTAGAAATAGATGACGGACACGATGGCAATGATGCCGAGCAGTACGTCCGCCAAATTGTCTGCGCGAACCCAGCCAAGGCTGATGGCCAACAGCAGAATGGCAAGGGCGATGACGGCCCCGGCGACGTGATACTTGACGCTACCCGCCTCGAGAGGCATTGGTGGCTTGCGCTGGTCGTCGGGAAGCTGCTTGCGCCCTCGGGCGTATTGGAAGAGCCCGATGGCCATGCCGATGGCGGCGATGCCGAAGCCGTAGTGAAAGCCCACATTCTGCTGCAGCAGCCCGGTCAGCAGCGGCCCCACGAACCCACCAATGTTGATACCCAGATAAAAGATCGAAAAACCCGCATCTCGCCTGGGACTGCCCGGTTCGTAAAGCGAGCCGACCAAAGACGAACAGGTGGATTTCACCCCGCCGCTGCCCAGCGCCACGAGGATGAGACCCGCAGTGACGCCATACACCCCGGGCAGGATTGCCAGGGAAATATGCCCCAGCATGACGACCACACCGGCGTAGAACAGGGTGCGCTCCGCGCCGAAGACCCGATCGGCAAACCAGCCGCCGAGAATAGCCGCCAGATAAACCCCGCTGCCGTAGGCCCCGACGATGCCGATGGCAACGGACTGGCTGATGTCCAGCCCGCCTTGGGAGGTCTCGTAATAGAGATAGATGAGCAGGATCGCCTGCATCCCATAAAACGAGAAGCGCTCCCACACTTCCATGCCGAACAGCGTGGCCAGCGGCCAAGGATGGCCGAAGAATTGTCGCTTCGTTTCAGTACTGCTGACGTCCTGGGGGTTGCTCATGATCTCTCCATGTTATGTGGCGGAAACTCCTGTACCGACAAGCCCTTGACCCACTTCAAGGGAACTACAGCGCCTTTTGGTAAAACAGCAGCTGCTTGTCGGTTTCCTGGGATTGATCGATGTCTTTCCAGCGAAAGCTGGCCATTCTATCGGGCATCGGCTGATAACCGAAATGCCGCCAGATACTGTCCAATGGCTGGTAGTCGGCCGGTCGCAAGGGATGATCAATGGGTCGCTGTACCGCACAGAACATGCTCGTTCGTTTGCCAAGATGGCGCGCATGGGCTTCGCGCTCGTCGAAAAAGGCCCGATACAGCCCTCGCCCGCGGTACTCGGGCAATAGCGTGGATTCGGCACAGTAAAAGATCGATTCGATATCCCAACCGGCATCGAGCAGTGGCTGACGAAATTCCTCGGTTTCATCCGCCATCGCAAGCCCCGTAGAGGCGCCCACTACGCGCTCGCCGTCCAGAGCCAGCACGCAGATCGAGGTGTCGGTCTTGGTATAGGTATGCAAATAGGCCTCTTCGTAGTCCCGAGAACCATCATAGAGATAAGGAAAATCGCGAAAGACCCTTATGCGAAGATCCGCGACGTCCCCAAGCCAGGGCTCCAGCTCATCTCCCTTCACGACCAGTGTGCGCATCGTATCCGACATTCGCTTATCCTCCCGATCTTCGAGCTTGCTGCGGCTACCCTATAAACAGTAGCAACAAAAAGGCCCGCTCACCTTGCGGTGAGCGGGCCTGGGACTTGGCCAAATGAAACGCGATCAGCCTTCCTTGACGGCTTGCTCGATGCGCGCACCAATGTCCTTGTCAATGTTCTTCCAGTACTCGAACACCCGGGACAGCACGGGTTCCTTCACGCCTTGCTTGATATGACCCGCTGCATTGCTGACCAGTCGCTCCCGCGCCGCATCATCCATGACCTCATTGATCAGTTTATTGGCCTGGGTGACATCGTCATCGTCCGGACGCTGGGTGTAGGCAGCACGTACCATCTCGCCGTCCGCGTACCAGGTGGTGTCTTCCGGATAGCGCTCCGGATCCGCCGCCGGGCCACCCTTGGTGTTGGGGGCATAGACCGGATCGGACACCTTGTTGATGCGCATGGCGCCATCTTTCGAGTAGCTATGCACCGGGGCAACCGGGGAGTTCACCGGAATCTGCTTGTAGTTAGCCCCCAAGCGTGCACGGTGAGCGTCCGCATAGGAGAAACCACGGGCCAGCAGCATCTTGTCCGGCGAGAGTCCAATCCCCGGTACCAGGTTGTTGGGCTCGAAGGCCGCCTGCTCGATCTCCGCGTGGTTATCCGTGGCGTTACGATTCAAGGTCATCTTGCCAACCTTGATCAGCGGATAGTCCTCGTGAGGCCAGACCTTGGTCAAATCGAACGGATTGAGCCGATAGGTCTTGGCATCCTCGAAGGGCATGATCTGCACGTACAGGGTCCAGGACGGGAAGTTGCCGTTCTGGATCGACTCGAACAGATCGCGGGTGTGATAATCGCCGTCCCCGTGAGTGAGCTCGACCCCTTCTTCCTCGGTCAGGCACTCGATGCCCTGATCCGTCTTGAAGTGGTACTTGACCCAGGAACGTTCGCCTTGAGCGTTCACCCACATGTAGGTGTGGCTGGAGTAGCCGTTCATGTGGCGCCAGGTCTTGGGAATGCCGCGATCCCCCATCAGCCAGGTGACCTGATGCGCGGATTCCGGCGACAGGGTCCAGAAGTCCCACTGCATGTCGTGATCGCGCAGATTGTTGTCCGCACGCCGCTTCTGGGAGCGAATGAAGTGCTGGAACTTCATCGGATCACGAATGAAAAAGATAGGCGTGTTGTTGCCCACCATGTCGTAGTTGCCTTCGCTGGTGTAGAACTTCAGCGAGAAGCCCCGCGGGTCGCGCCAGGTATCCGGGCTACCGCGCTCGCCGGCCACGGTAGAAAACCGCGCCAGCATCTCGGTCTTGACCCCGGGCTGGAACAGGGCGGCCTTGGTGTACTGGCTGACGTCTTCCGTGGTCTCGAAATGACCGAAGGCGCCGCTGCCCTTGGCGTGAGGCTGACGCTCCGGGATACGCTCCCGGTTGAACTGGGCCATCTGCTCAATCAAGTAATGATCGTGCAGCACGATGGGGCCGTCGGGACCGACGGACAGGGAAAGCTCATCGCTTGCTACCCCAATGCCAGCGTCCGTAGTGGTTGGCTTGCGATCGTCATTTGCCATAAAAATTCATCTCCTTGATATGCCCGTGGCAACGATGGCCACGCTCATTCTATCGCTAGCAGTCACGTTTACTTGCTTGGCCTACACAGTATAGACCGATACCAGCGACGCATGTTCCTGACTCCAGAACCATGTAAAGGGAAAACAGGCCAACTGTCTACGGGGTCAAAAGCCGCAGACGTCACCGAGCGAAATATTGTCAAGGGGATTCATCGATCATGAGTCGGCTAAACTGCCTGCAAACTCCGTGTAGCGGGCTCTCGAGTATAATACGCCCGTGGCAGCAGAGATGGCTTCATAGACCAGCCTTATCCATCCTATCGGAAGTTTTCATCGTTCCTTACGCTAGCCACACGCCCACTGCCAACAGCAGCAGCGTTGCCAATAGCGTTCCCACATTGACGCTCATGATTCTCTGCAATGCTTCTTCATCTTCAAGTGCTTTGGGCAGGCGCAAGGCAACCCATAGCGCGGAGGGAAACGCCAGCAAGGCAAGCCAGGCGTTCCTGGGCAGCAACTCGTATAGCTGGCCAAAGGCGATCAGCACAAAGGCGCCGAGCAGCAGTGCCGCCACCCAGCGCGAAGCGATAGGCAAGCCCACCACGATAGGCAAATGGCGACGACCAATGCGCCTATCCGCCTCCACATCGGGAAACTGATTAATCAACAACAGCTCGCTGACCAGCAGCAGCACCACCGACGACCCCACCAGCGCCGTCTCATCGACGCGCCCGCCGAGGGCAACCAGGGTGCCCAATACCATGATCGGCCCAAAACCCAGCCCCGGCGCCAGCAGGCACCACAGCGGCGAACGGGTCAGCCAGCGGGTATAGGCGATCATCAGGAACACGCCGCTGACGCCAATAATCAGCATTGGCCAGCCGCGCAGCCATAGAAAATACATACCGATCGCTGCTATGCCGACGAGCATGGCAATGGCCGCTATCAATACTTGAGGCGCCGCGGACGGGTGTTCCGGCAAGGCGCCGCTACCCCCGGAAAACGGGGTGCGGCGCGTGATGAAATCCAACCCGGAGTGGAAATCGTCATATTCGTTGAGCAGATTGACCCCGGCATGGGCCAGCAGTCCACCGATCAACACCAGTGCAATATCGAGCCCATGAAGGGTGATGGGCTGGTTGGCCGCAAGGCTTATCCCCAGCAGCACGCACAGCGGCGCCAATATCAGAAAACTCGGACGTGACGCCCGGGTTACCGCGACAATCGATGATGATGACATAAGGGATGACATGAACGGTTTACTCAGTATGACAAGTGACGCCAGCGTGTCATCGATGGGCAATAGCCATCAATGAAAGCTGGTATATCCGCCTGATCGGATGCTTTCGACGTTACATGATCCCCAGGACGAACCCCAGCAGCGCCAGCAGGCTGAACACAATGGCGGCGCCATAGGCGATGACCTTGTTGGTCTTGTCGCGGCCCAGTTTCAGGTCGTGCAGGCCGTGACGAATACGGTGCATGGCATGGAACAGCGGCAGACAGATGACCACACCGATGAATATCAGACCGGGAAAGCTGAACAGCAGGCCGCGGCTGCGCTCGAAATCCAGCGTCTCTGCGGGTAATAGCCCCAGAGGAATCAGCAGGGCAATAAACAGAATGGCAGCGGGCACGAACACCGCGAAGCAGACGCCGCCGGCGCTGAACAAGGCCCACCAGATCGGCTCGTCGCTTCTCTTGACGCGCTTTTCCATCATACTCCCCTCCCGAATACCCAGGCAAAAAGCACCATCACCAGAAGCACGCCGAACCACTGCCCCAGGATGATCCATTTGGCCGGAATCGCCTTCCCGCCCACCCGCAATGGCATGACCCGGGGAAATAGCGTGAAGAAGGTTGCCGCATGGAAAAGACTGGCAACGAGCGCCAGCAGGTTGATGACGATGGTAATGGGGTTTTGCATGAACTGCAGCCACCCCTGAAAGCTTTGCTGTCCCTGCAGCAGGCTGTAAAGCCCCGCCAGCAGACAGGCAATGAAAAACACCAGGGGCAACACCGTGGCTTCCCGGACCATGTAGAGCGTGAAGTAGCGGTTCTTCAGCCACCAGTTGCGTTTTAATTCGGGAAAGTACCCAACGTGCTTTGCCATTGTGATCTCCTAGCGTTTGAACAAGTTGATCAAGAGATCCTTGGCGGATTCGACCTTGCCCTGGTTCACCGCCGCTGCCGGATCGACGCTCTTCGGACACACCTCCGAGCAGTAGCCCACGAAGGTGCAGGTCCACACGCCTTCTTCACGGTTGAGCTGCACCATGCGCTGCGCCTTGCCCTGATCCCGGCTGTCCAGGTTGTAACGGTGCGCCAGGGTCAGCGCCGCAGGCCCCAAAAATTCCGGATTCAGACCAAACTGCGGACAGGCGGAATAACACAGGCCGCAGTTGATGCAATCGGAAAACGTGAGATACTTGGCCAGCTGGGCCGGGGTCTGCTTGTGGGTCTGGTTGCTGTCTTGCGAATCGTTGATCAGATAGGGCTGCACTGCCGCCAGATGCTCGAGGAAGATCTCCATGTCGATGATAAGGTCTTTCTGCACGGGAAAATGCGCCAGGGGTTCTATGCTGATCGTGCCCGGATACTCTCGCAGGAAGCTCTTGCAACCGAGCTTGGGCTCGCCGTTCACCATCACCCCGCAGGAGCCGCAGATCGCCATGCGGCAAGACCAGCGATAGCTCAGGCTACCGTCCATGTCCTCCTTGATATGATTGAGCGCCTCGAGAATGGAGGTGCTGTCATCGAAAGGAACCTCAAACTCCTGCCAGAAAGGCGTCTTGCTCTGCTCCGGCAGGTAGCGTTGGATACTCAGGCGCTTGGTGGTCATTGCTATGCTCCTTTACCCGCATCGCCATAGGCGCGCACCGCAGGTGCCGAGAAGCGGGTATCCACATCCTGCCAGCGCAACTGCGCCGGGGCATCGACGTTGAAGAACACCAGGCTATGCTGGAGAAAATTGATATCGTCGCGCTCCTGCAGACCCTCATCTAGGCGCTGATGAGCACCCCGAGACTCTCGGCGACCCAGGGCCGCCAGACAGGTCGCCTCGGCGATGTCCAGGCCAAACCCCAGTTCGATGCATTGCAGCAGCTCGGTATTGTAGATGCGGCTTCGATCGCTCAACTTGATGTCCTGATAGCGTGACTTGAGTTCGCGAATGGTGTCCAAGGCGCGCTGCATGCCCTGTTCGTCCCGATAGATACCACAACCGTCTTCCATGGCCTGGACCATCTCGCGCTTCAAACCAACCCAGGTCTCCGAGCCATTGGCCTCGCGCAACCGGGCCACCTGTTTCTCCTGATCCTGAACCTGCTGTTGAAGTGACTCGATGTCGGCGTAAGCGGTGGCGGTGGCGCGCTGACTTGCCTGCTCCCCTGCCAGGCGGCCGAAGACCAGCAGCTCCGAAAGCGAGTTCGAGCCCAGTCGATTGGCGCCATGCAGCCCCACGGAAGCGCATTCTCCCGCCGCGTACAGGCCTTTCAGGCTGGTTTCACACTGGGCGTCCGTCTCGATGCCGCCCATGGTGTAATGCACCGCCGGGCGAATCGGGATGGGTTCGGTGACCGGATCGACGTTGATATAGGCCTGGGCCAGCTCGCAGATAAAGGGCAGGCGCTCGTGCAGGTACGCCTTGCCCAGGTGGCGCAGGTCCAGATACACCACGTCGCTGTCGGCAAATTTACCGGTACGCCCGGCTTTCTGCTCCTGCCAGAAAGCCTGGGACAGCTTGTCTCTTGGACCCAGCTCCATGTACTTGTTCTTCGGCTCGCCCAGGGGTGTTTCCGGACCCAGGCCGTAATCCTGCAGATAGCGATAGCCGTCCTTGTTCAACAATAATCCGCCTTCCCCGCGACAGGCTTCGGTGATCAGGATGCCCGTGCCCGGCAGACCCGTGGGGTGATACTGCACGAATTCCATGTCCCGCAGGGCCACCCCGTGACGAAAAGCCATGGCCATGCCGTCGCCGGTCACGATGCCGGCGTTGGTATTGAACTGAAACAGACGCCCGGCGCCGCCGGTGGCAATGATCACGGATTTGGCCCGCAGGGCGATCAACTCGCCGGTGGCGACCTGCAGTGCGATGACGCCGGCCACCTCGCCGCCCACGGTCGCCACGTCGAGCACGAAATATTCGTCGAGCCGCTCGATTTCAGGATATTTCAATGACGTCTGAAACAGGGTGTGCAGGATGTGAAAGCCGGTCTTGTCCGCGGCAAACCAGGTGCGCGCGGTCTTCATTCCGCCAAAGCGGCGCACCTGTATCGAGCCGTCCGGTTTACGGCTCCAGGGGCAGCCCCAGCGCTCCAGCTGCACCAGTTCCCGATGGGCATGACGGATGAAGTAATCGACCACTCCCTGCTCCGCCAGCCAGTCGCTGCCGGCGACGGTATCCTCGAAGTGGGCCTCCAGGGTGTCCTCCTCGCTGGTCACGGCCGCAGCCCCGCCTTCCGCCGCGACGGTATGGGAACGCATGGGATACACCTTCGAGAGCATCAGGATGCGTTGTTCAATGCCTTCCTTCCTGGCATGTTCCGCCGCGGCAATCGCAGCGCGCAGTCCAGCGCCCCCTCCCCCCACGATCACGATATCCGCATCTTGATGTTGCATGGCTATCCTCGTCGGCTATCCGGCGGCTGGAAGGAGCACGACTGTCTATCTCCATTAGGTCGCCTTCAAATAAAGCCTTGCACAGGTCCTGGACAACCACCACGCCTAAAAGTAATAAACCGACTAAATATTGATCTATATCAACAATGCTCCACTAGTACGGAGCTAGGGTGATTATCAAACCCTTGGAAAAAACCATGAACAGGGACCGTCCCAGGCTGCGAAGGCTTCAGGCCCGATTCTTATCGGGTTGCTCATCGCCCAGTTCTTCTGACCCTCGCTATTGCCAAGGAGACGTGACATGAACGACAACGGAACATCCGACAAGGGCCTTGCGGCGGTGACCGAGATCGATGACACCGACCAATGCATCGTCGATGACCTACAGGCATACGGTCGCCTCCAGTCGTTTTCCGAGGGTGACTGGATCAGCCAGGAGGGTACGCCCCGGGAATGGTTTGCGGTGCTGCTTTCCGGCGAGCTGGAACTGCTCTACGGGCGTTACGCCGACCCGCGGCGGGTCGGGCTTCTGGGGCCGGGGGCCATGGTCTTCGAAGGTTTCTTGATGGACGATCAGAACCCTCACCGACTCTCCACCAGGGCCGCCGTGGACGGCCAGCTGCTGGTGCTGGACGCTGATGCCAAGCAACGTCTGCAGCAGGAACGACCGGATGTGTGGAACGACCTGATCCTGCGGGTGGCGATGCGCCTGCGCGCACGGCTACGAGGGACCACAGCCCAGATGGCCGAACAGGGGGAGCCTGAGTTCGCGATCGGCACCACCCGCATGGAGCATGATTCCCTGGGTGAGCGCGAGATTCCGGCGGATGCCTACTACGGCATCCAGACGCTGCGGGCCATGGAGAACTTCCCCATCTCCGGTCAGCACCTGAACCACTACGGCAATCTGTGCGCCGGGCTGGCCATGGTCAAGAAGGCCGCCGCGCAAGCCAACCAGGAACTGGGCGTGCTCGCCCCCGACAAGGCGAAGGCCATCGCCGCCGCCTGCGACGAGATCATCGCGGGCAAGCTGCGCCGACACTTCGTGCTGGACATGATTCAAGGCGGCGCCGGCACCTCGACGAACATGAACGCCAACGAGGTCATCGCCAACCGTGCCCTGGAGCTGTTGGGCCGCAAGCGTGGCGACTACGGGCACCTGCACCCGCTGGATCATGTCAATCTGTCCCAGTCCACCAACGACGCCTACCCCACCGCCGTGAAGATCGCCCTGCTGCTGACCGTCAAGCAAACGCTGGATTCGCTGGATGGACTATCCAGCGCCTTGCAGACAAAGGCCGATGAATTCGCCGATGTATTGAAGATGGGTCGCACGGAAAACCAGGACGCCGTTCCGATGACATTGGGTCAGGAGTTCGGCGCCTATGCCGGGATGGTCGCATCCGCGCGCCGCGCGCTTGCGCACGCGACTCAGGAAATGCACGTGATCAACCTGGGCGCCACGGCCATCGGCACCGGCCTGAACAGCCCAGCAGGCTACGCCCAGTTGGCGACCGACAGGCTTGCCGTCGTCTCCGGCCTGCCATTGACCCTGGCGGAGGATCTGGTGGAAGCCACCCAGGACTCCGGGGCGTTCACCCACCTGTCTGGCGCAATGAAGCGCGCGGCGATCAAAGTCTCCAAGATCTGCAATGACCTTCGCTGGCTCTCAAGCGGGCCGCGGGCGGGGCTCAATGAGATCAATCTTCCCCCCATGCAGCCGGGGTCTTCCATCATGCCGGGCAAGGTCAACCCGGTGGTACCGGAAATGGTCAACCAGGTCTGCTACAAGATCATCGGTTTCGACGCCACGGTGGGTATCGCCGCCGAGGCCACTGAGCTCGAACTGAACATGGCGGAGCCC
The DNA here is from genome assembly GCF_947500835.1 of uncultured Halomonas sp. Classification (GTDB taxonomy): domain Bacteria; phylum Pseudomonadota; class Gammaproteobacteria; order Pseudomonadales; family Halomonadaceae; genus Modicisalibacter. Next base: position 20,708 of record NZ_CANMTQ010000014.1, on the reverse strand, counting down.
ATCATGGCCTATGACCTGCTGCAAGGACTGACCATCCTCAACAACGCCACCATCGTGCTCACCAACCGCTGCGTGAAGGGCATCACCGCCAACCGGGACGTCTGCCTGGGCTATGTGCAGCGCTCGATCGGTCTTGTCACCGCGCTCAACCCGGTGCTCGGCTACGAGCGTTCTTCCCAGGTGGCCAAGGAGGCATTGAACACCGGCGGCAGCGTCTATGACCTGGTCATCGAGAAGGGCTGGTTGAGCAAGGATCAGCTCGATGAGCTTCTGGAGCCGAGCCGCATGACCAGCCCCATGCAGCCTCGCTCGTGACATGACAACCCAACGGCGGTGCGTGGGCAAAACAAGAAGACGCGCGCCGCAAACAGGACACCCCCATGATCCATCGATTGAAGCTTTTCGCCCCCCTTGTCGTCCCTATCGTCGTGGCGCTCTTCCCGGTGCCCGAGGGGCTCGCGCCCCACGCCTGGTATTTCTTCGCGATCTTTCTGGGCGTAGTGGTGGGACTGGTGTTCGAGCCGCTGCCCGGCGCGGTAATCGGCCTGATCGGTGTCGCCGTGGCGGCGCTTCTGGCGCCTTGGGTGCTGTTCTCTCCCGAGGCGCTCGCCGCACCCGGTTTCAAGCTGGGCAGCAGCGCCTTTGCCTGGGCGGTGTCCGGGTTTACCAACGCCACGGTATGGCTGATCTTCGGCGCCTTCATGTTCGCCCTGGGGTATGAAAAGACAGGGCTCGGTCGGCGCATTGCCTTGTGGCTGGTCAAGAAGATGGGTCGACGGACCCTGACCCTGGGGTACGCGGTCATGCTTGCGGACACCATATTGGCGCCCTTTACACCGTCCAACACGGCGCGCAGTGCCGGCACGATCTACCCGGTGGTGCGTAACCTGCCTGAGCTTTACGACTCGCACCCGAACGACCCGAGCATGAAGCGCATGGGGAGTTTTTTAATGTGGACAGCGATCGCCTCCACCTGCGTGACAAGCTCGCTGTTTCTGACCGCCCTTGCCCCCAACCTGCTTGCGGTCGCACTCACTGAAACCACCACGGGTATTCGTATCGGCTGGGGAGAGTGGTTCATTGCCACGGCGCCGGTGGGTATCCTGCTGGTGCTGATAGTGCCTTTGCTGTGCTACTGGCTGTGCCCGCCGGAGGTCAAGTCCGGCAATGTGGTATCCGACTGGGCCGGCGAGGAAATCAAGAAACTCGGACGCCTTTCACGCAACGAGATCCTGTTGATCGTTTTCGTACTGATAGCGCTGACCCTGTGGATCTTTGCCTCCAGCATTCTGGCACCGGCCCTGGTGGGCATTCTGGTGATATGTGCCATGCTGCTGACCGGCATCTTGAAGTGGGACGACATCCTGGCCAACAAGGCCGCCTGGAACACCTTTTTCTGGTTTGCCACGCTTGTCGCCCTGGCGGGCGGACTCAACGAGGTTGGCTTCGTGGGATGGTTTGGCAACCTGATCGGCAGTCGCATCAGCGACTTCGGCCCCATGATGGCGATGATCCTGCTGACGACGGTCTTCTATCTATTGCATTACTTCTTCGCCAGCACCACCGCCCATACCACCGCGCTGCTGCCGGTCATGCTGGCGGCGGCGTCCGGCATACCCGGGGTGGATCTGCACATGTTCATTCTCATGCTGCTACCGACACTGGGCTTCATGGGGATTCTCACTCCCTACGCGACAGGACCAAGCCCGGTCTACTACGGCAGCGGCTATCTGCCCGGTCCGCTCTGGTGGCGTCTGGGCGCGATCTTCGGACTGCTGTTCCTGATCAGCTGGCTGGCGATCGGCGTGCCCTGGATCGCGTTTACCAACTGACGTTCCATGGGAGCAAGCTAAGCACTCGATTCCTCTTCCGGCTCCTCAGCAATGGCCCCGCGCTTGCGCTCGGTGCGGGCGATGATCGATGACCCCACCAGATCGCCGGTCACGTTGAGCCCCGTCGCGCCCATGCCGACAAGGGCGTCGATGGAGGTCAAAAGCGCCACGGTCTCGATGGGCAGTCCTACCTGGGCAAAGACCGTGGCGATCATGACGATGCCCGCACCGGGCACCCCGGCGGTGCCGATGGAGGTGAGGGTACCGATCAGCACGATCTCGATCATGTTCATGAAACTCAGCGGCACCCCCACCACGTTTGCCGCAAAGACAGCGGAAATGGCGATTCGGATGGCCGCGCCGTCCATGTTGATGGTGGCCCCCAGGGGCAAGCTGAAACCGTACAGGCTGCGGGGTATGTTCAGCCGCCGAGCGGCGTCCAGGGTCAGCGGCAGCGTGCCGGTGCTGCTTTGGGTGGCGAAGGCCGTGGCCATGGGGGTGCGCGCCTCCCGGAAAAACCCGCGTAACCCAACGCCGAACACCTTCATCAGCACGCAGTAGAGAACGAGCTGAACCGCCAGGGCGACATAGAGCACCGCCACCATGTTGCCCAGGGACAGAATCGTGTTCACCCCCTGCTTGCCCACGGTCTCGGCGACGATCGCGAAAACGCCGATGGGAACGTACTGAAGTACGCCGGTCATGACCTTCAGGGTGATTTGATTGAGCCCTTCCACCGTGCGGTAAAGATGCTCGCCAAGCTCGCCGTGAGTCTTCGATGCGCGCAGCTTGAGCAGCGCGATACCAAAGACAAAGGCCGTGAAGATGATGCCCAGCAGATTCACCTCGGTGAAGGCTGTAAAGATGTTGTCCGGCACGATGGCCAACAGTACCTGGGCAACGCCGGGATTGTCCGGCACGTCTATCTGGGCATCTTCATCCAGCGTCAAGCCGCTACCCGGCTCGAACAGGGTCGCGACGGCAAGCCCGACGATGATCGCAAGCGCGGAGGTGGCCACGTAGTAGCCAAACAGCTTGCGACCCATGCGCCCCATGCTGCCGAGCTGCGCCTGATTGATGCCCACCATGAGGGTGAACAGCACGATGGGCACGATGAGAAACTTCAGCAGCCGCAGCAATAGATCGCCGAAAGGCCCGAGCCATTCCGCAACGGGTTGACCGCCGATCAGCCCGACGATGACACCGAGCACCAGTGCAATGGTGACGCGAAGAATCAGCGAGGCATCGAAATAGATACGCAGCAGTTTTTTCATTGATCGGCGCCCATCTGCACCGATGCATGAGATGCTGTAAAAAGCGAAGCGTGTGCTGATGCCATGATGTGGGTTCCTCGTCCATGATGGCGCCGATTGTGATGGATATGGGCGGGAGGGTAAATGCCGTCAGTCCCCGGGGTTATCGAGCCCCAATATCCAGCCTTCCAGATTGCGTTGAGAGGACGTGAGCCTTGGCGCTGCCGCCAGACGCCCGTCGGCTATCTCGATCATCATCAAGAGCCCCAGCAGGGCATCGAAGGGATCTTCGCCGCCTGCGCTCGTGCCAAAGCCATCGGCGAGTTGCTCTTTGGCGTCGTTGTCCCAGGTGACGCGTTGTGTATCCGCCAGCAATTGCCGACCCTTCTGGATGCGATCCGCCTGGCGACGCTTGCTCTGCCCTGCCCCCATGCCGACACCCAGCAGGTGCGCCGCCAGGGTCGGCCAGGTTTCACACAGCACGCAACGGGAACGCTCAGCCAGAGAGACAAGATCGCCATCGAAGGGCCATAGCGTCGCGCCCTGGCTTCGAGCTGAAATAACCACCTCGCGCCAGCCGGCAATGGCGGCCTTGCCGACCTGATTGGCGCCTAGCGTCCAGAACAGCGGACAGGGCAGTCGGCCCGGTGTTCGCCGCTCGCACTCTCGGCGCAGGTCGTCGAACGTGGCAACACCGAGAGCGCTGACGAGTTCGGCCTGACGCATGCCCCGGCGAGATCCATTCGGATAGAAAGGCCGATCGAGGGCAATATCCTGCGGTGTTTCCGCCACGTGAAAGAAGTCCGGCCATTGCCCCGCCGCGAGCTGATCGAGAAACCCGCCGAAAGTTTCGATTCCGACCTGATGCGCCCAGCGTGCGGGCACGCCAAGGGGAAAATCAAAGCCCGCCAGCGTTGCGCTGCCCTCTTCCTTTTCTAAAAATGTGCTCAGCCAGGCATTGATATTGCCGACGCGATGCGGGGCCGATACCCGCCAGTGCTGTTTGGCGTCATCCCAGCGAGCCTCTGCCACCCAACGCTTGTCCGGCGTACGGCTCCAGTCCGCGTGAAGCAGACGATCAAAGGCCAGCCTGGTCATCAGCCGCTATGGCCGCCGGGTGCGCAGGCTGCCTGGAATGGTCATCAACGCTACCCAAGCTTGTCCTGGGTCTTGTGCTCGAAGTCGCTGGCATCATGACGCTCGTGCAGCTGCATCTCGGGCTCGCCGAAGGTGCGGTTGACCATGCGACCGCGCTGCACCGCCGGACGAGCGTCTATCTCTTTTGCCCAGCGTTGCACGTTTTCGTATTCCTGCACCTGCAGGAACTCCCCGGCATCGTAAAGCCGCCCCAGGGCCAGCTGGCCATACCAGGTCCAGTTGGCAATATCGGCGATGGTGTACTCATCTCCGGCGAGATAGCGCCTCTCGCTCAAGTGGCGATCAAGCACGTCCAGCTGGCGCTTGGTCTCCATGGCGTAGCGGTCGATGGGATACTCCAGCTTCTCCGGCGCATAGGCGTAGAAGTGCCCGAAGCCGCCGCCAAGAAACGGCGCGCTGCCCATCTGCCAGAACAGCCAGTTGAGCGTTTCCGTGCGGGCAGCGTGATCCGTCGGCAGAAAGGCGCCGAACTTCTCCGCAAGATACAAAAGAATCGACCCGGACTCGAACACCCGGGTCGGCGGCGTGGTGGTGTGATCCATCAGCGCCGGGATCTTGGAGTTGGGGTTGATCTCGACGAAACCGCTGCCGAACTGATCGCCTTCGCCGATATCAATCAGCCAGGCATCGTATTCCGCCTCCTTATAACCCTTGTCGAGTAGTTCCTCGAGCATCACCGTAGCTTTCACGCCATTGGGCGTGGCCAGGGAATAAAGCTGAAACGGATGCTTGCCGACGGGCAACTCCTTGTCATGGGTGGGCCCGGCCACAGGGCGATTGGTACTGGCGAATTGACCGCCACTCTCCTTTTCCCACGTCCAGACCTTCGGCGGCGTGTAGTCGTTTTCCTGGCTCATGCTGACTCCTTGCAGGTAGTGGCGAGACGTGCCTTTGTGACAAACCATAGTCGGTTAACGTTTCCACTTCAAAGCATCTTCCGCATAGCCTGAGACTATCAAAACAATACCGAGAATTGCCCGGCGCATCAGAAACCCTGGGTGTACCGTCATGAGAAGAGTTGTTCCATTGTCACAACAACGAGGAAAACGACATGGATGCAAATGCTCCTAACCCCGCCGGCCGCTGCCCGGTCATGCACGGCGCCCAGACCAGAATGAGCGGTCAGGGCACACCCAACGACTACTGGTGGCCCAACCAGCTCAATCTCGGCATTCTTCACCAGCATGGGTCCCGTTCCAATCCCATGAATGAGGATTTCAACTATGCAGAAGCCTTCAAGCAGCTCGACCTGCCGGCGGTAAAGAAAGACCTCGAAGCCCTGATGACTGACTCCCAGCCTTGGTGGCCGGCGGACTACGGCCACTACGGCCCGTTCTTCATTCGCATGGCCTGGCACAGCGCCGGCACCTATCGCATCGGCGACGGCCGCGGCGGCGCCGGCACCGGCGCTCAGCGCTTCGCGCCCCTCGGCAGCTGGCCAGACAACGGCAACCTGGACAAGGCCCGCCGCCTGCTGTGGCCGATCAAGCAGAAGTACGGTAACAAACTCTCCTGGGCGGATCTGTTCGTACTCACCGGCAATGTCGCGCTGGAATCCATGGGCTTCAAGACCTTCGGCTTCGCCGGCGGTCGGGAAGATATCTATCAGCCGGAAGAGGACATCTACTGGGGCGCGGAAAAGGAGTGGCTGGCGACAAGCGACACGGACGACAGCCGCTATAGCGGCGAACGAGAGCTCGAGAACCCGCTGGCGGCGGTGCAGATGGGACTGATCTACGTCAATCCGGAAGGTCCGGACGGCAACCCGGACCCGCTGGGCTCCGCCAAGGACATTCGCGAGACCTTCGCCCGCATGGCGATGAACGACTACGAGACAGCGGCCTTGACTGCCGGGGGCCATACCTTCGGCAAGACCCACGGCGCGGGTGATCCGTCTCATGTAGGGCCGGAGCCGGAAGCCGGCCCTCTGGAAAGCATGGGGCTTGGCTGGCTGAGCAGCCATGCCAGCGGGAGGGGGCGTGACGCCATCACCAGCGGCCTGGAAGGCCCCTGGACCCCCACCCCGACCCAATGGGACATGAGCTATCTCGATATGCTGTTCGGCTACGAGTGGGAGCTGACCAAGAGCCCGGCGGGGGCTCATCAGTGGCAGGCCAAGGGCCTGGCGGACAAGGACCACGCCCCGGATGCGGAGGACGCCTCCCGGTCCGCGCCTCTCATGATGACCACCGCGGACATAGCGATGAAGGAAGACCCGTCCTATCGCAAGATCTGCCAGCACTTTCATGAAAATCCGGAGGAGTTCGCCGATGCCTTCGCCCGGGCCTGGTTCAAGCTGACCCACCGGGACATGGGCCCCAAGGTGCGCTATCTGGGTCCGGAAGTGCCCGCGGAAGAGCTGATCTGGCAGGACCCGGTCCCGGCAGTAGATCATGAACTGATCGATGCCCAGGACATTTCAGACCTCAAGAGCAGGCTTCTTGATTCCGGACTCTCCGTGTCGGAACTGGTCGCCACCGCCTGGGCATCCGCCTCGACCTATCGCGGCTCCGACATGCGCGGCGGCGCCAACGGTGCGCGTATTCGCCTGGCGCCACAAAAGGATTGGCAAGCCAATCAGCCCGAGCAGCTGGCCAAGGTACTCAAGACGCTTGAAGGTATCCAAAGTGCTTTCAATGATGCTCAATCGGGTAACAAAAAGGTATCACTTGCGGATCTGATCGTGCTGGGTGGCGTTGCCGCCATCGAGAAGGCGGCTAAGGATGCAGGCCACCAGGTCGAGGTGCCGTTTGCGCCCGGACGCACCGACGCCACTCAGGAGCAGACCGATGTCGACTCCTTCGAGCCCCTGGAGCCGGAAGCGGACGGTTTTCGCAACTATCGCCGCACCGCCTTTACCATCCCCGATGAGGAGATGCTGATCGACAAGGCGCAGCTGCTGGAGCTGAGCGCTCCTGAAATGACCGTGCTGGTGGGCGGTATGCGAGCACTGAACGCAAATGTCGGCCAAACATCCCATGGGGTGTTCACCCAGCGTCCGGAAACCCTCACTAACGACTTCTTCGTCAATCTGATGGACATGAACACGGAATGGAAACCGACCTCGGAGGACCCGGACCTGTTCGAAGGCCGCGATCGCAAGACTGGCGAAGTCAAATGGACCGGCACCCGGGTGGATCTCGTCTTCGGCGCCAACTCCCAGCTGCGGGCCCTGGCGGAAGTCTATGCCCAAAGCGATGCCCAGGAGAAATTCGTGAAAGACTTCATCACCGCCTGGACCAAGGTGATGAACGCGGACCGCTTCGACCTGGCGTGAGCGTCATCTGCACGTCCATATGTAGATGATTGAAAAGCAAAAGCGGTGTTTCAGTGAAAGCTGAAACACCGCTTTTTATCATGACCCTGGCTTTTTATCATGACCCTGAAGAGGATCATTGAAAGACATGTGATGTTGGCTAAAGAAAAAAGGTGTTTTTTGGGCGCACGAAAACTAGGGCCTGTTGACGTTTCATTCACGGCCGCGCTGGCGCCAGTTTTTATTCGGGGCAAGGCAGGAGGAGAGAAATTTGGTTATTCCAAATGAACGACGACTAACGCAGCAGCGGATAAAAACTGGCCCAGCCCTTCGGGTTGCGCAGCAAAAAGCGCCATTCTGCGTTGCGAAACTTGAAAAGGGAATAACCCTTCCCTGCGCTTCGCGCCTTGACTGACACTTTTTGATGCAGCAACGCGGTTCGCGATGAAACGTCAACAGGCCCTAGAGGCCAGCTTCTTTTTGGTGACGGATAGCCAACACTACGACAGTGTCCCCCTCGATGCGATACCGTGCGACATAGCCGCTATCACCGAAGTCAACCAGCCAGTCCCGGAACTCCTCGGGCAGGTCGTCAACAGGGCGCCCAATGCGTGGCAGTTCTGCGAGTGCCTGAACACCCTGGATGATGGCTGTAGCGGCTCGCTCAGCCGCTGCAGGATTCTTCGGCCGCAGGAACTCGCGCAGCCGCTCCAGATCCCGGAGCGCTGCTGGGGCGAAGATCACTTGTGACATGTCGGGGCCGGCACCTCGTCATCCGTTCCCCAGCTGGCCAGCCACTTCTCCACTTCGTCAGCGCTCGCGTGCAAGCCGGTAGCCTGGTAGTCCTCCCAAGCCTTGAGAGTGTCTTGCCTGAAGTTCTCTCGCCTCTCTTCGCGCTCCACATACTGTTCGATTGCTTCACGCATGAGCTAATGTGCGGAACGCCGGCGAGTGTCGGCGAGGTGCTGGACCCGCTCTTTCAGGCTGTCGTCGAGCTTGATGGACGTTGGTGTTGCCATGACGGCCTCCGTAGCTAGGGGTAATACCTTTAGCTACTATGGACCGAATTGGCCTGCCTGTCGATGCAAGGCCTCATTGGCAAGATCTAAAGGATGAGGAGATGTGACAAATAGGGTGGTGTTAGGAAATCGCGGTATTCGATTTATCAATTCATTCAGGCTGCATTTGCCGTCAAGGCAACGATCAGGTGGTGCAATACAAAAAATACTGTACAATAATACAGTATGGAACTGATCGATAAACTCGCCATCCTGGCTGATGCCGCCAAATATGACGCCTCTTGCGCGTCCAGCGGCTCGCAAGCCAAGAACTCGACCAAGGGCCGCGGTGTGGGCTCCACCGACGGCGTGGGAATTTGTCACTCCTACGCCCCGGACGGCCGTTGCATCTCCCTGCTGAAGATCCTGTTCACGAATTTCTGTATCTACGAATGCAGCTACTGCGTCAATCGCAACTCGTCCAACGTGCGGCGTGCGCGCTTCACCGTGGACGAAGCCGTGAATTTGACCCTGGATTTCTACAAGCGCAACTACATTGAAGGGCTGTTCCTGAGCTCCGGCATCATCCGTAACCCGGACTACACCATGGAACAGCTGGTGGCCGTGGCGCGCAAGCTGCGCGAAGAGCATGACTTTCGCGGCTACATTCATCTCAAGACGATTCCCGAGGCGGACGGTGAACTGCTGGCGGCAGCCGGGCGTTACGCGGATAGGCTCAGCATCAACATCGAACTGCCTACCCAGCAGGCGCTTGCCGAGCTGGCGCCGGAAAAAGACCAGCGCACTATCAAGTTCTCCATGGCGCGCATTCGCGCGCGTCGTGAAGCGTCTGTCGCCGATCAGAACGCCTATCAGCGGCAACCTCGGCGTTCCGGCAAGGGCAAGCCGCCGGTTTTCGCCCCCGCCGGCCAGTCCACCCAGATCATCGTTGGCGCCGACCCCTCCACGGACGCTCATATCCTGCAAACCTCATCGGCCTTGTACGCGGGCTATGCGCTGCGCCGCGTCTATTATTCCGCCTTCAGCCCCATCCCGGATGCATCCATGCGGCTACCGGTGCAGCAACCGCCGCTGCTGCGAGAGCATCGGCTGTATCAAGCGGACTGGCTGATGCGCTTCTACGGCTACGCAGCCAACGAGATCACCCAGTCGCCGGACCCTGGTACGGCCCCAGGCATGCTTTCTTTAGAGGTCGATCCCAAGCTCGGCTGGGCGCTTGCCAATCGCGGTTTCTTTCCGGTGGATATAAACCGTGACTCCAAAGCACGGCTGCTGCGGGTTCCCGGGCTTGGGGTCAGAAGCGTCGATCGCATACTGCAGATTCGAAGGGTGCAGAAGGTTCGCCTGGAGGATCTTGTTGCCATGCGCGCCGGGGTGAAGAAGGCGATGCCCTTCATCGTCTGCGCCAATCATCATCCATCCCTCAATGAGCTGGACAGCGACCGGCTGCGGGCACGCTATACCCCAACTGCCCAGCAGCTGTCGCTGTTGTAACCAAGGCTTGCCGCCATGACGCAACCTTCGCTGTTTGATGACACGGATACGGATGCGCTGACGGCGGTGCACTTTCATCCGGACTTTTCAAGCTGGCAACAGCGAGCGCGGCAACTTTTGATGAATGAGACGCCGCCGCAGCGGGTCTGGTGGCAGCCGGATCACACCCAAGAGCGCACCGTAACGTCTTCAAGCGATACCGCCATCCGAGTACCCAAATCCTTCATCGCTCAGGCCCGCGCCGCCAGCTGCCATCGCAGCGATGAGCGCTGGGCGCTGCTGTATCATCTTCTGTGGCGACTGACTCACGGCGAGCGGCATCTCATGCAGCTCGCCGGCGATCCCCAGGTGGCAAAACTAAGACACTATGCCAAGTCGGTGAGTCGCGACGTGCACAAGATGAAGGCGTTCGTGCGCTTTCGCGCCGTTGATGACGCAGACGGTGATCAGCGCTATATCGCCTGGTTCGAACCGGATCACTTCATCGTTGAATACGCCGCCCCTTTCTTTGAGCGCCGATTCGCCAACATGCGCTGGTCGATTCTGACCCCGGATTGCTGCGCTCATTGGGAAGGCAGCGGTGAGCTGTGGTTCAGCGAAGGAGCCGACAAGGCAGCGGCCCCCGAGGAAGATGTCGTGGAGGATACCTGGCGCTGCTATTACCGCCATATATTCAACCCGGCCCGGGTGAAGATTCAGGCCATGATGGCGGAAATGCCCCAGAAGTACTGGAAGAATCTGCCGGAGTCCCGGCTCATACCCACATTGATCCAAGAGGCGGACAAACGGGTCGCGGTCATGGCACGCAACGCCAAATCTTCGGAGCGGCTTCGCTGCGGTCCGCGCCCTGCAACTCCTGCCCAAGAACTGGACGAGGCGATACGGCAAAGCGAGTCAGGCTCGATCCAGCACCTGGCGCTGGCGGCACAGAACTGCCGCAACTGCCATCTATGTGAGACCGCCACCCAGGTGGTTTTCGGCGAAGGACCGGTGCCGGCCAAGATCATGTTGATCGGCGAGCAGCCTGGCGATAGTGAAGACCTTGCCGGCAAGCCCTTCGTCGGCCCGGCAGGAGAATTGCTGAACCGTGCCCTGGCCGCTGCGGGCCTGCGCCGCGAGGAGCTGTATCTCACCAACACGGTCAAGCATTTCAAGTTTCGCGCCAAGGGCAGGCGCCGCCTGCATGAGAGTCCCCACGAAGAAGAGATCAATGCTTGCTCCCCGTGGCTTGCAGCAGAGATAGAGCAAGTGCAGCCGAGCATCATCATCTGTCTGGGGGCGACCGCTGCCCTGGCGCAGCTTGGCAAAAACGTACGCATCGCCCAGGACAGGGGTAAGCTACTTGCAGGACTGGGGCGTCAGTATCTGGTCACCGTGCATCCGGCCCATCTGCTGCGCAGCGGCGAAAACCCTCGGGAATTCCAACGCTTCGCGGCGGATCTGCAAGTGGCCGCTGAAAAACTGAACTCGCTGGGTATCAAGTGATGGGCGTAGTTCGGCCCCTTCTGACGACGTTGCCGCTCAGTAAGAAAACGAACTTATAATTTGCCATGCGCCTTCAAATCGCTCTGCCATGCCAGATTATGCATTGCTAGCCATCGAGCGCGATATTTGCGCTATCGCGACGGTGCAAAAGCTATGTTTGATGCGGAATATCTACCGCCATACCCGTAACTTGAATACCGCCACCGCATGGTATGTCGAGCTCAAGCAGGCTTGGCCGCCCCATCGCTGCGCCTTGATGAATCGTCAGTTGGGCAGGCGCCTCGATCAATCCTGCCTCACGTAGATAACCGCCCAATGCCGCAGCCGCAGCGCCGGTGGCTGGATCTTCCACCACGCCACCCACTGGAAAGGGATTGCGCGCATGAAAACACGATGCGGATTCGCGCCAGACGAGCTGAAGCGTGGTCAAATCCTCCCGCAGCATCAGTGCTTTGAGCGCCTCGAAATCATAGTCCAGCCGGTCAAGTCGTGTTCTTGATGCTGCCGCCAGCACCAGATGCCAAGCGCCGGCATAGGCCTTGACCGGCGGCAGCTCGGTATCGAGCTCCGAAGGCTGCCAGTCGAGGATCGCCAAGACCTCTTCGACTAGCATTGGCTTGGCGACCTGGTAGTCCGGCATCACCGAGGTCAACGACGCCTGCCAGCTATCATCTATCTGACGTACCACCACCGGCACCGTGCCCACGGCGGTATTCAACTCGTAGGTGCCCTCCCCGTTCAGGCGTCCCAACACAACGCCGCTAGCCACGGTGGCGTGACCACAAAAACTCACCTCGGCCTGAGGACTGAAGTACCGTACGTTCCGCGCCTTGCCCTGGAGCGGCGCGACAAACGCCGTCTCGGAATAGCCAACTTCTGCCGCAATGCGCTGCATGGTAGCGGCATCGGGTAGCGTCTCACCCAGCCAGACCCCAGCGGGATTACCACCCAAGGGGTCACGAGTGAACGCGGAAAGTCGATAGAGGGTGCCAGTCATGGGAGTAGTACTCCTGATCGGTGAACCATGACTCGCATTCTGACCTTACTGGGTGTAATAACAATGTATCGATTCTCAGCCATAGGCTTAGCTGGAGTATGCCATGCCTTCACGAATCCCATTGGCCACCCTGCACGCCTTCGAGGCGGCCGCACGCTTGAGCAGCTTCAGCGCCGCCGCCAATGAGTTGCACGTCACGGCCGCTGCTATAAGCCATCGCATCAAGGCCCTAGAGGAAAGTATCGGCGTTCAGCTATTCGAACGGAAATCGCGAGGTGTGGCTCTGACCGAAGCCGGCGCCCGCTACCGGAAACGCATCGCGGAAGCATTCACCCTCATCGAGCAAGCGACCAGCGAACTCGAGCAACCCAGCTTGGAAGGTCCACTACGAGTATCGGCACCCCACGCCTTTCTGCAGCACACCTTACTGCCACGGATAGGCGACCTGCTTCACCGACATCCAGGGCTGGAACTGACACTGGTGGGGGATAATCGACTCGCCAATCTTCACGACGAAGAGACCGATATTGCCATTCGCTTCGGCACCGGCCACTACCCTGGCCTGCAGACCGAGCACCTAGTGGGTGACGCCATTACCGTGCTGGGTCCTGCGGATGGGGGACTGCGAAAATCGATGAATAGGGACTGGCGATACGCCTGCTTCATCGAAGACAGCAGCACCGTCATAAGCGAACCCTGGAGCCAGTGGGGCCCATGGTGGCGCGAAGCCGGCTTGCATAATTCCGATGTATTGCGACGCCTGACGGTCTCTGATGGAGGCTTGGCACTCGCCGCTTGCTCCCAAGGGCTGGGGCTATGTCTTGGTCGCCTATCCATAGTTCGAGAGCTGATTCGACGAGAGGCAGTCGTCCCGAAGCGACCCTGGCGCCGCACTGAATTCAGCCACTACCTGGTCACACGGCCAGGCTTGACGGATACGCTGCGGATACGCGCTTTTCGCAGTTGGCTGCGAGAGGCGTTGCAGGGGCTAGACGATGATATCCAAGCGACGATTGGTTCGGAAGGGGACACTGATCACATTCTTAATCAGCGTGCCATGAACTTTTCAGGTCGCCGTCAGGACTAAACCCAAGACCTGAACTCACAAGCGTACTAGAAGCATCGCCCCCCTTTTGCCAGTGTGTTTTCAGGGCTTCATGGAACCGAGCTAATTAAAGCAACACGAATTTACCCTCCTGTCGCCATTAGATTTTGACAGTGGGGGTCATGGAAACGTGAACACCATTGGAGAACGCGCATGAGCAAGGAAGACGGTGTCGTTGAGAGTAACGAGCCCGCGGGCGGCTGGGGTTCGGTGAAAGGCATCACCCGCATATCCATCGAAGCATCCGCCTCGCCGAGCGCCATGGATACGCTGCGCAGGATGAACAAGCCCGGCGGGTTCATGTGTATTTCCTGCGCCTGGCCCAAGCCCAAGAACTACAGCGCCTTTGAGTTTTGTGAAAACGGCGCAAAGGCGGTGATGTGGGAGCTGACGATGGATCGTTGCACCCCCGCGTTCTGGAAGGAGCATACCGTACAAGGGTTGCGCTCCTGGACCGATCACGAACTGGAGAAGACCGGTCGATTGACGCAACCGATGCGCTACGATCCACAAAGCGACCGCTATGAAGCCGTCGACTGGACTACCGCTTTTGAAGAAATCGCCAGGGAACTCAAGGCGCTTGAGCCGGAAAGCGCGGTGTTCTACGCCTCGGGTCATGCGGGGCTCGAAGCCTCCTATCTTTATGCCCTGATGGCGCGACTGTACGGCAACAACAACCTGCCCCAGAGTTCCAACATGTGCCACGAGACCACCTCCGTGGGTTTGAAGAAGGTGATCGGCTCCCCGGTGGGCACCATTGTCTGGGAGGATCTGGAGCAGGCGGATGCGTTTTTCTTCTTCGGCCAGAACCCAGGCACCAATAGCCCGCGCTTTCTTCACCCGCTAAAGGATGCCAAGAAGCGCGGCGCCAAGATCGTCACCTTCAACCCCATCATCGAGCAGGGTTTGGTGGCCTTCGTCGACCCTCAGAGCCCCGTCGACATGGCCACCGGCCATCAGACAAGGATCTCCGATCAGTATCATCAGCTCAGCGCCGGCGGCGACGTGGCCGCCATCATGGGCATCTGCAAGCATGTGATCGACGCGGATGAGGCGGCCAAGCGCGAAGGCGGCAAGCGCATCCTCGATGTGGATTTCATCGAGGAGCACACCCAAGGGTTCGACAGCTTTCTGGATTCGGTGAAAGCGGCAAGCTGGGATGAGATCGAATCCGACAGTGGCCTTACGAAAGAGGCGCTCAAGGACGCAGCGGACGTCTACATGAAGGCCAAGAGCGTCATCGGCGTGTACGGCATGGGCCTGACTCAGCACACCCATGGCTCCGTCAACGTGGGCATGCTGGTCAATCTGCTGTTGCTGCGGGGCAACATCGGCAAGCCCGGCGCCGGCGCCTGTCCGGTACGCGGTCATTCCAACGTTCAGGGTCAGCGTACCGTGGGCATCGCGGAGAAGGCCGAACTCGTGCCCATGGACAAGCTGCGCGAACTCTATGACTTCGAGCCGCCAACCAAGGATGGCGTCACCATCGTCGATATGGTCGAGGGCATCCTCGACGGCTCGGTCAAGGCCAGCATGTGCCTGGGCGGCAACCTGCTGCGGGCGGTGCCGGATCAGAAACGCATCGAACAGGCCTGGTCGCGGCAGAATCTGACGGTGATGGTCTCCACCAAGCTCAATCGCAGCCATCTCTACCCGGGCAAGGTCGCCTATATCCTGCCCTGCCTGGGCCGGGCCGAGGTGGACAGGCAGGCCACCGGGCCGCAGGCGATCTCGACGGAAGACAGCTTTGCCATGATCAGCGGCTCCACCGGGCGCCGCTCACCGGCCTCTCGTCACTTGAAGAGCGAACTTGCCATCGTCACCGGCATCGCCAAGGCGCTGCTGCCCCCCAACCCCAAGGTGAAGTGGGACGAATGGACCGCGGACTACTCCCTGGTGCGGGATCTGATCGAGAAGACCTACCCGGACGACTTCGGCGATTACAACAAGCGCCTGTTCCAACCCGGCGGCTTCTACCGGGGCATCGCCGCCCATAAACGTATCTGGAAGACTCCGGAAAAGAAGGCCCTGTTCACGACACCGAAGATGATGACGTCCCGGGGATACGATCAGAAGCCGGGCCGCTACAACCTGCTCACGATTCGCTCCAACGATCAGTTCAATACCACCATCTACGGGTATTCGGATCGCTTTCACGGCATCGAAGGCACCCGGGACGTGCTTTTGATGAACCCGGAGGACATCGAACGCGCGGGCTTAAAGAAAGGCGACGTGGTGCAACTGATCACGGATCTGGATGACGGCGTGGATCGGCGTTTGGGAGGGCTTGTGATCACGCCTTTCCGTCTTCCGCTAGGAACCGTGGCGTCCTACTACCCGGAGTGCAACGTGCTGGTGCCGGTGACTCATCACGACGTACTCTCGAAAACCCCCGGCTCGAAATCCGTACCGGTGCGGGTGGAGCGTGATCAAGCCTAACCGTTGTTATTTCGGCAGAAGCAATGAGCCCGCCGAATAGGCGGGCTCATTGAATCCATGTCATTCTGGGCAAACGCTCCTTTCGTCCAGGGAATCGCTGAATAATTCGCCGAGCGAGATGAAGTGCAAGGCGCACGGAGCACAGAAGACGAGACATAACACGGAGTTAGGCGAGTCTTCGAGTACCGCGCAACGCAGCAATTCGCTCGTGCAGGCATTTATGCAGTGATTCCCTAGTTATCGGTGGTGGCCCTCACTGGGACTGTCCGTCATGGTTACCTTGGGGCTGTTCGGACCTTCGCCGCGAGCAATATCCTGCTGACTTACGACCATTATACTTCTCGGCCACCACTCAGGATGGTTGTCCCGGATAAAGGCCATCAACCTTTCCCGAAGGTTCATTTCGGCAATCCAGCCTGAGTAGGGGTCCGATGTCATGAGATAGAAAACGACCGTCTGGGCCATCTCGGTCTGCCCTGTCACATAACACGAAAGCTTGTGATGCTGGATGACGTCTTCTTCCTCTTTCGCATACTCCAGGAACTTTTCTCTAAGGCATTGGATGTCGGCGCTCAAGTGAAGCATCATCTCCAGGCTTCTGTATTCCACCGTACTCTTGACCGACAGGTTCTCGAAGGACCGGGAAACGAAGTACGTGACCGGCACGATCAAGCGCCGTTCATTCCAGACCCGTAAGCGAATGAACGTGTAAAAGATGCCCTCCACATAGCACCACTGACCTTCGAACTCTATTAGATCACCGATGCGTATGGGCTTCGCCAACGACAACTGAAACGAAGAGAGAATGTTGCCAAGTACGGCCTGGCCTGCAATACCCACCAGCACCGTCAGGACACTGGCGGATGCCAGAAGCGACAGGCCCATCGACTCGAAGAGCTGAATCTTGCTCAACACATAGATCGAAACAATGGTAACCATGATCAGGATGATGAGCCGACGCAACGCGTAAAGTGACGTCAGCAATCGGCGATCTTCTCGGGATTGGGGAGCGCCATCTTTCTCCACAAGCCGCCGAGTCATTCTCAGCATGAGGGTATCGACAAGGCGAAGCGCGATCGCGCCCCCTCCCCAAGCAAGAACGGCTATCAGCAGCACGCGAAAGGTGGTTGTCGCCGCGGCCGAGAAAGACACTACATAGTCGAGCGCCATCTGGGTCACCAGCGACATGACGACAAGCACCACGGGCATCCGGATTTGCTCGACGAAGATGCTGGGTGAACCGGAAGGCAACCAGCGGGCCATCAACCCCACCAGGTAGTGGATTCCCAGCCCCACCAAGCCAACCGCCAGCAGGAAAATCGGAATGGCTATCCATTCCCAAATTTTGAGAATCCCCAGAGGAGCCTTCAACCGCTCGGGGATATATTCCTCGAACAGGGAGGGGCCATATTCCTCATAAAGCAAAGGAACCGATGAAACACTGTCCGGCATGATCAACCAGACGGGCTCCTTGTCGTCTACCCGATATCGGCCCAGACGAATATCGTAGGTTTCGCCTTCGGCCGTGAGCGATGCCAGCTTTAGATTGCGACGCGGCACGCCGGTTTGAGGATGCTTGCCTGCTGGGTCTTCGATGGCGGCATCCTGACGCCCCGAAAGGTTGGAAACCTTGAGCCACTCGCCACGGGTGAGGACCTCGGCCAGCTGCTTGGCCAGCTGACTCCCTTGCTTTCGCTGCTCCGAGGGTGGCAGCTCGGACAGGTTGAGCACATGGGCCGCTGCGTCGAAATCCTCCTTTTCCGTCAGTGTCAGGAAACTCCGGACCGCTTCGCGAGGCGTCGTTCGCTTGACCGCCTTGGGAGCCTCGCTTAGTCCCGCGTTCAGCGAATCGATGGAAAACCAGCGTGTCTCCTCGCCCCCCTCGTCCTGGGCTTGCGCCTTGCCCAGGCTGGAAAAGATAAATACCGCTGCAGCCATCAGCCACAGCCGCCACGCGCCATTTTTCTTCATACGTACTTTACCAATTCAGTGGGTCATCCTTGTATTCCACCTACAGCGTGGAACTCATCCTGCTGACTTCAACGTGGGTCATGAAAAGGCGGTCATCATGGGCAAGCGCAACGCTGATGCGTTAGATAGCATATTTCTCATGCTCCGCCTTCAGTTTCTTTAATCCTTGTTATTTTAGCTGGCAGCGCTCTCGATTCATGCCGCTGTAACACATGCTTGCAGGGGTTCTCGTTTTTCAATTTTTTCAGATTGACGCGCTTCCAGCGCAGGGCGGGCGGGTCATTCTCCGTTCATGTACTTTTGGAGTACTTTTCTCAGACACTGATTTGTTAAAAACCTAACGAGTCAACTACACTCCAGCCGAATGGACAGAAATATTACCTCCAAGTGAAGGCTCGGGCCGCCCTAAGCGACATGCCTTCGCCTGGTCAGCAAAAGGAGCTTGCCGTGATTGCCACCGCCGAACGCGCCTATCGAAGCGGGCTGCATCCGCTTCATGGAATATTGCTTGCCAGCATCCTGCCGCTCTACCTTGGCGCGGCGTTGAGCGACTATGCTTACGCCTCGACCTACTACATACAATGGACCCATTTCGCATCCTGGCTGATTGCAGGCGGTCTCGTGTTCAACGGCCTCGCGCTGCTATGCGCACTGATTGGCCTGTTTCGGGCCGATGGCCGTCGTCGGCTTTCCCTCGTTTACTTCTTTCTGCTGTTGGTCACCTGGGTAGTGGGCTTCATCAATGCGCTGGTCCACGCCAAGGATGCCTGGGGCATGATGCCCACGGGTTTCGTGCTTTCGATCGTTGTTACCGTGCTGGCATGCGCAGCGACCTGGCTCGGTTTCTTTCGCCTCGGCGCTGGAGGTAAGGCATGAAATTTTTCAACATTCGTTTCGCTACTACTCTCTCAATATTCCTGATCGCCGGAGCAGCCAGCGCTGCCGACGTAGAAAACCTTTACGGCGCCAACCCGACGCTGCCCGAGCCTCAGCGCGGGCTGTTGCCCAACATGACAATTCCTGAGCCGACGCCATGGGGCGACCAGAAACCCACGGTGCCGGATGGCTATTCGATCACGGCCATCGCCACCGACCTCAAGGTACCGCGCCAGACACTGGTGCTGCCCAACGGTGACATCCTGGTGGCCGAAGGCAAAGGCGGTGGCAACGCCCCCAAACCGAGACCGAAGGATTTCATTGCCGGTGTCATCAAGTCGAAAGGCACCACTTCGATCGAAAGTGGCGATCGATTGACACTGCTGCGCGATAGTGATGGTGACGGCACCTATGAAAACCAGACGGTTTTCGCCGAAAACCTCAACGCGCCCTACGGGCTTGCCCTGGTCGATGATGATCTTTTCGTGGCCAATCAGGATGCGCTGGTGCGATTCGATTACGAAGAAGGTCAGACCCAGGCCAGCGGCCCACCGGAAGTAGTGACGCAGCTACCTTCCGAGATCAATCACCACTGGACCAAGGCGCTCACCGCCAGTGCGGACGGCCAATTTCTCTATGTTGGCATCGGCTCCAACAGCAACATCACCGAGCGCGGCATGGCAGCGGAAGTCAACCGGGCCGAAATATGGCAGATCGATGCCGAAACCGGCGCGCACAGACCTTATGCTACCGGCGTGCGCAACCCCACGGCGTTGGCTATTCAGCCAGAGACGAATCAGCTCTGGGCAGTAGCGAACGAACGCGACGAACTAGGGCCGAACCTGGTGCCCGACTACCTCACTTCCGTACAAGAAGGCGGATTCTACGGCTGGCCCTACAGCTACTGGGGGCAGAACGTCGATCCCCGCGTGCAGCCACAGAATCCTGAAAAAGTTGAAGCAGCAATTGCACCCGATTACAGCCTCGGCTCACACCGGGCGCCGCTTGGTCTCGACTTCTCCACGTCTGCCGTGGGCGATGAATTCGCGGAAGGCGTATTTATCGGCGAGCACGGCAGCTGGAACCGCGCCGATCCCGTTGGCTACAAGGTAGTCTTTGTGCCTTTCAGCAACGGCCAACCTGACGGCGACCCCATCGACTTCGCGACGGGCTTTCTCACTGAAGATAGTAAAACGCGCGGCCGCCCGGTTGGCGTGACTGTGGCTCCGGACGGCGCTGTGATCATCGCCGACGATCTATCCAACGTCGTCTGGCGAGTGACAAGGGAAGATAGTTAGGAAGATCGACCACTCGCCAAATCGCCTTCAGCGTCTGTCCAAGGTTGAAGGCGATACGGCATTCCCGGGCAGAATTCTAGCCACCAGGGCAGAGTCTAAAACTCGAGACTATCGATTTATGCCCACCTGCTGGCTATGCTGTGTTTTCCAAAAAAACTGTTAGTTCTCGACGCTCACTTGGCGTCAACTGGCTAACGCTATCCATCAAGAACACGTCCTTTAGCTGCATCAATATCTCATCTGCGTCATCTAGGATCTTGCTTTGACTTGGCTGGCCAACCTGATGGCGTTGATACTTATTACCCGACAAAGTATGTCTTACGCCATGCTCATCAACTCTTGATGCTATTAGCTTGTTTCTAAAAGGTGATTCAGGATGAGTGGAGACGTACCAATTTCCTACAATCAAGTCTATTTTAGCTAATGGCAAAAAATAAAATGCATAAAGCATGGCGGTCTCAATGAACAAGTGCAACACGTGACCCATCAGGTACGGTGTTGCCATGACTCACAGCTATCGCCATC
>NZ_CANMTQ010000013.1 GCF_947500835.1 uncultured Halomonas sp. | reverse complement strand
AGCAGTGAAACCGCTCAGCGCCGATGGTAGTGTGGGGTCTCCCCATGTGAGAGTAGGTCATCGTCAGGCATCTATCCGAGCCCCCAGCGTCAACGACGCTGGGGGCTTTTTGTGTTTGCCCGCTTGCTCGTCTATTTACCTAAAAGCCAGGTAAAATGGCAACGAGCCTACCCGATAGCAGGCTCGTTCGAAGCAAGAGAAAAAGATTAACAGTGGCCTTGGGCAATCATGGCGTCGGCGACTTTTCGGAAGCCGGCAATATTGGCACCGAGTACCAGATTGTTGGGCTGCTCGAACTCTTTCGCAGTATCGGCACATCGGCGATGAATATCCGCCATTACGGTACGCAGTTTTTTATCGACCTTGGCAAGCGACCATTGTTGCATGCTGCTGTTCTGCGCCATCTCGAGCTGACTAGTTGCTACGCCACCGGCATTGGCAGCTTTTCCTGGGCCATAAGCGATTTGTGCTTCGAGTAATCGGCTTACGGCGTCAGCAGTCGATGCCATGTTTGAGCCTTCGCTTACGCAGTAAACGCCGCTTTCCAGTAATGCAGTGGCATCGGCCTCGGTGACTTCATTCTGGGTTGCACACGGAAACGCCAGCTCACCCTTGAGTCGCCATACCGCATGACCATCCTTGGGGTAATCCTTGATATCAATGAACGTCGCCTGGGGGTGATGCTCGACGTATTCTCGCAGGCTGCTACGCTTCACTTCCTTGAGCAGCTTGAGCGTATCGAGATCGATTCCTTCGGGGTGATGAATAGTCCCGTTCGAGTCGGAACAGCTTATCGGCAAGGCGCCTAGCTCAAGGAGTTTTTCGATCGTGTAGATGGCGACGTTGCCTGCTCCAGAAACGAGACAGGTCTTGCCTTTGATCTCGTCACCTCGCGCCGAGAGCATGTCTTGGGCGAAGTAGACGGTGCCGTAGCCGGTGGCCTCCTTGCGACCCAGTGAGCCACCCCAATCAAGTCCCTTGCCTGTCAATACACCTTCGTATTGTCCTGTGAGTCGCTTGTATTGACCGAACATGTAGCCGATTTCACGGCCTCCGACGCCGATATCGCCGGCGGGAACGTCGGTGTTTGGGCCGATATGACGATAAAGTTCGCTCATGAAGGCTTGGCAAAAACGCATGATCTCGGTATCTGACCTACCTTTGGGATCGAAGTTTGAGCCCCCCTTGCCTCCACCGATGGGCAAGCCGGTCAGTGCGTTCTTGAATATTTGCTCGAAGCCCAGGAACTTGATGATGCTTGCGTTCACGCTGGAATGAAAGCGCAGCCCTCCTTTATAGGGACCCAGCGCGGAATTGAACTGGATGCGGTAGCCTTTGTTGACGTGCACCTTACCCGCGTCATCTGTCCAGCAGACCCTGAACATGATTTGGCGTTCGGGCTCGACGATACGCTCGATAATGGCATGATCATGATAGAAGGGATTCTGCTCAAGCAATGGGCGCAGGCAATCGAGCACTTCCTCGGCGGCCTGATAGAATTCTTTTTGAGCTGGGCTACTCTGGCGAAGCCTAGATAAAGTGTCATGAATATAATCCATCGAGCCTATCCTGAGACGAGAATGAAAAATGATGTAGATGCACTAATATAATGCATTAGGGGTTATGCACCAAGCGTATACCCCATGCTTGAAATCGACGGGTTCAATAACTGAGTGCTTCTGGCCTACCAACGCCGATATTACGGCCTCGGCGATCACTGTATTCTGTTGGGGATATTCGAGTCTGACTGAAGTGAGCTGACGTGATTCCTAACCAGTTACTTTTCTATTGCCGTTCGGGTTTTGAAGAAGACCTGAGCGCTGAAATTATTAATAAGGCGGCGTCGTTTGGCTATACAGGATATCCCGTTGCCCATAGAGGTGATGGATATATTCGGTTTGTGCTGCTGGATGAGATGCCTGGTAACGAGTTGCATCGGGCTCTTTCTCTCGACAGTCTGATTTTTGCCCGGCAATCGTTGCTAGCCCTTGCGCCACTTGACACCTTGACGAGAGACGAACGTCTCTCGCCTATCATCGAGCAGGTGGTTGCCAGTGGTTGGAGCTTCGAGTCATTGTGTCAGGAAACCCCTGACACCAATGATGCCAAGGCGCTTGCAGGACTGATGAAGGCATTGCAAAGACCGCTGGAATCACTGTTACGCAAGCGTGGCGCCCTGAGGCGCAAGGCGGGAGGGCGTCGGCTGCATCTATTCTGGACACAAGGCAGCAGTGTGCAGATTGGCATGAGTTTTCCCGGCAATCGCAGTGAACATCCGGGCGGCGTCAAGCGTCTGCGTTTCCCTCACGATGCGCCCAGTCGTTCGACCCTCAAGCTCGAAGAGGCCTGGCATGTCTTTGTACCTAAAGAGCAGTGGCCCGAACGTATCTGCCAAGGCATGCAGGCCGCGGATCTGGGGGCAGCGCCGGGAGGGTGGACGTATCAACTGGTAAGGCAGGGGATGTTCGTCTTTGCCATTGATAATGGCCCTATGGATAAGGCGCTGATGGCCACCGGGCAAGTCGAGCATTTGCGCGAAGACGGTTTTTCTTGGCAACCACCACAAGCACTTCAGTGGCTGGTGTGCGATATCGTCGACAAGCCCATACGGGTTATCGCAATGGTCGAACGATGGTTGGTGCAGCGCTGGTGTCGAGAAGCGATCTTCAATCTCAAGCTGCCCATGAAGCAGCGCTGGAAAGAGGTTTGCCGCTGCTTGACCCGGCTCGATGAGAGTCTGAAACAGGCGGGGGTACGTGCGGAGATACGGGGCAAGCAGCTGTATCATGATCGTGAAGAAATTACCGTGCATGTACGACTACTGGATTGAGGATCTCATACCTGTTGACTTGCAGCACTCATGGATGTTCGTAGGCGGTCACGCGCTCTTCTTCTGTCAGTAAGGGAAGAAGACGTTGCATGGCATGCGCTCGGGCGCTACTTCGTTGCCACTCTTTCCAGGCACGAAGATCTCGCCATAGTGTAATCAGCAGACGATGTTCCGAGCGCTGATGCTCCTGCAAGCTTTCTCCAGCAATGAAGCCAGGAGCACTCATGGCAGCACGAACGACCTCTCTTGCCGCCTGCTCATATTCTTCTTCGAGCCCATGCATGATGCGGCGCTCTATAATGATCTTTATCATGCTATCGATTTATCCATTCATCCATCTACCATTCCTGGAGGTGAACAATGAGCACTTTTCCTGATTTCGATGCAGAACTGGACACGTCAGGGCTGTACTGCCCTGAACCCATCATGCTGATGCACAACCAGGTCCGCGACATGCAAGGTGGAAGCGTACTCAAAGTCATCGCTACCGATCCCGCCACTACGCGAGATATACCCAAGTTCTGCAGCTTTCTGGGTCATGAGTTACTGGTTCAGCATGAAAATGACGATAGCTATCTCTACTTTATCAGGCTTAGCTGATCAATGCTGATCACCGAATTTCTGCCTAGTCGTCGGTCGCCACCATGCAGGCCAGTGCTTCCAGAGTGACCGGATCTTCCTGACGGATGCGATTGGCAATGGCACGCTGAAAGAAGTAGACAACGGAATGCCGGCTATGACCGGGGTAGAGGCAGTCGTCGCCAGCCAGCACGGGGTACGAGTCGACAAGCGTAGCGTCGACCAGAAGCGATTCTACGCTACCGTTGCTGTAAAGACGCCAGCCGAACACCTGCTTGAGCTGCCAAGGGCCTTCATCGTCGTTCAGGCACAGGGCATGGGTTCCGAGGGTATCGGGAAGCTGTTGTAGCAAAGTAGGTTCGCTGGTTTCTTCATAGTCGAAATACGCCGCAGCATGTTCAAGTTCGAACACCTTGTGTTCGGGAGCGCTATGAAAAATCTCGTCGGTCTCGGGATCGCGATACCCGGCGAAACATCCCTGCTCGCAGTCGTCCAGATCGTGGCAGGGTGTGAGTGCCTCCATCCAAGGCACCAAGCCGACGACTTCGCCGTCTTCGCGCAACCCCCAGGCCAGAAGCGGCATCCCGTAAAGGGTTTTCGCATCCGAGGAGAGATGATAAAGCATTTCCAGCCCGTCCAGTTCCGGTGCTAACCGTACCAGACGGCGCTTGGCCCTTAGCCGGTGACGCATCGCATCCAGGTCGATGACTTGGGCGGTGCGGGGGGACTGTGGGATTCCCATGACAACCCTCCTAGGCAACATTGGTTCGGCTTTGGCCTTGCTTGATTAACTATTAGCACAGCTCGATACGCAAAGTTAAGCCCCAGAAGCATTCTCTGCCTTGGGCATCAGGTCACAACTGCGCCATACATCCTGCCAGAGTTCCACATGTCGCTGTATTGCCTGATTAAATTGTTGCCAAGGCGCTGCGGGTTCATTAAGCGATAACCAGTCTCTACGATACAGCTCAATGGCTGGCAGCGAGACCGAATGAGCGTCAAGCAATGCATCGATTGCTTCGAGCCATTGCCGCGATGTGCGGGACAAGGTGGCCAGATAGGGTTGCACTTCGGTAATGAACGTGGCGATGAAGATATCGTACAAGCGATCCGCATTGGGATTGCTGTGGTTCTTGTAACAGATCTGACGCTCTGCCAAGCGAGCTTCGAGCAGAGCGGTGGTTTCCGTAAGTCGCTGGGTGGCCAGCATCAGGCTGCGCAGTATTTCTGCCGTCAGCGGCTCGCGCTGCAGGGTGTATAGATGGGATTCCAATGTACTGGACTGGGTCGTCCAGCTCGGATTGAACTGGTTGAGCGTGGCGTGGCGCAGATAGTCGAGCGCGGCAAGGGATTCCGTCAAAGGGATTGCCGCTCCCGGTGCCAAGGGACTGCTGGCTCGGGAAAAGCTGGCGATCCATTCGCTGGAATCGAACAATGCGTTCCAGCTTGCCAGAGGCAATTGTTTGGTTTTCGTCTTGGTCAGGTCGAGCAGACGCTGACGATCGTCTTCATCAAGGCGTGTTACCGCATCGGTATTCCAGCAGCCTCGTAGCTTACGCCAGAGCGCAAGCTCATACAGCCAGTGCTGGCTGGCAGGGGCGACCTTGCCCAGTTGATTGTTACGTCTGGCAACCAGCGACGTTATACCGCATTCACGTAGCGCGTAGACATCCAGCATGCCTTGGCGCAGGTCGGGAATATCGAACAGACGCTCATCCCGAACCGGAAAGGCGGCGATGTTATCGGGCCGTTGAGGTATGGGGGCGTCGATTTCAAGACCATTGCCAATGCGCTGCTGATAGTCGACGAATAGCGCATCGGCGCCAGATCTATCGTCGCAGCCAGCAGATGCGATCAACAGCAGTAGTACCGATGCGCCAAGAAGATGTTGCTTAACTCTGAGAAACCTGTCGTGCGCCATCGGCAACACTCCTGCTGACTCGTTCCAGCCGCCAGCCCAACAGTAGTGCTGATACTGTCAGACCGGCGATCAATCCTATCCAGTAACCATAGACGCCTAGGGCATCTGTAATTCCCGGAATACCCGTGCTTCCCAGCAGGTGACCGCTGCCTAGCCCCACCAGCCAGTAGGAAAGAAGGGTGATCACCATGATGATGCGGGTATCCTTGTAGCCCCGCAGCGCACCGGCCATGTTGACCTGTAGAGAGTCCGATACCTGATAGATCATGGCGAGATAGAGTAGAGACAACGCCAGCGCCTGCACGTTCTGATTGGCCGTATAGAGCTCGAGCACGGGTCTTGCGGTCAGCCATAGAATTACATCGTTCAGCAAGGCTATAAGCAGGCATACGAACACCCCGTTCCAGGCAACGAAGCGCGCTCGCTCAGGGTTGCCCGTGCCCAGGGTGTTGCCCACGCGCACGGTAAGGGCCATGGCCAGGGACAAGGGCAACATGAACAGCACGGACGTATAATTGAGTGCTACCTGATGGGCTGCCACGGTGATTTCGCCAAGACTAGCGACGAGCAGTGCGATCAGGGTAAAGAGGGTCACTTCGACGAAGATGGCCACCCCGATCGGCAGACCGACGTGAAGAAGCTCCTTCATCATCCCCCAGTAGGGACGCGTCCAAGTTTGCCATAGTACTACCGGAGCATAAGCCCGGCTGCGCTTCGTATACAGCAGCATGGCCAGGCACATGGCCCACATGGATAGGGCCGTGGCAATGCCGCAGCCGACGGCGCCAAGAGCGGGCAGTGCTCTGAGCCCTGAGGGCACGATCTCGCCGAACAGTGCTACCAGACCATCGCCACCGTAGATCAGCAGATAGTTGCTGGGAATGTTGATGCAGAGTCCAATCAGACTGATCCACAGGGCCGGTCGGGTGTGATTCATGCCGTCCGAGTAAGCGCGTAGCGCTTGGTAGAGAGCAACCCCCGGCATGCCGAAGGCGACCGCCGCCAGATAGGCAGAGGAAAGCTCGGTAACCCGAGCAGGTACCTCCATGAGGCGAAAGATCGGCTCGATGGCAAACCACAGCATCAAGGCAGCAAGAATGCCGAGCACGATGCTCAGCCAAAGCGCCTGATGCACATAGGGACTAATGCGTTCGCTGCGCTTGCCGCCCAGCAGTTGTGCGACGATGGGCGTCAGGCCGATCAAGGTGCCGGTGATGAATAGCATCAACGGCAACCATAGGCTGGAACCGACGGATACCGCTGCCAGATCGGTAGCACTTACCCGCCCGGACATGATTACATCGGTAACGCCCATTCCGGACTGGGCAAGCTGGGCACCACAGATAGGCATGGCCAGTTTCAACAGCGCTGCGCTTTCCTGACGGCTGTGCCGCGCCAATGTTGTGATGGATCTCGCCATGCCACTACTCCCGTCTACCGCCAAGAAGGCGCCATGTTAGCAACTACCCTGGGTTCCCGCTTCTGTAGCCGGTTCGTATAATGGCGATATGCACGCACACGCCGTTTACCACTGTTCAAATGACCTTATCGCACTGTTCGATGGGGTTTTTCGCGATACCTACCGGACCTGTCTCGTTCGAGGGGAGGACGAGCCCCTCTATTTGCCAGCGGATTCAGACCATGGGCGCCATCGCATCATTTTTGCCCATGGGTTTTTTGCCAGCGCCTTGCACGAGGTAAGCCACTGGTGCATCGCCGGGGCCAAACGCCGCACTCTTGAGGACTATGGCTATTGGTATCTGCCGGACGGGCGCGATAAAGCGCAACAAGGCCGCTTCGAGTCTGTCGAGATAGCGCCCCAGGCGCTGGAGTTGCTATTCACCCATGCAAGCGGTCGGCGCTTCGAGGTCAGTATCGACAACCTGGATGGGGAAGCCGTCGACCGTCGTGCCTTTCGTTCTCGTGTCGAGGCCCGGGCCGAGCAGTATCGCATCGAGGGCTTGCCCCGGCGGGCAGAGGCATTTCGCTGCACGCTACAGGCATACTATCGTTGCCATTCGAGCCGAGAGGCAGCTATCGCCAAAGGGCGAGCCTATCTGACATCGACTCCTTGAGGAGGGCATATTGTCACGGTGAAGGATTAATGGAGCCTGAGTGTTGTTGTTGATGCGTAAAGAAAGTATAAATAGAATGATTCGCAATTAACCGATGAGCAAGAACGTCAACCGCCGTCACCAACACAAGGGAAATTCATGTCCACTGCAAAAAAACTGCTTGTGACCACCCTGGCAGCATCCGGTGCTCTTGCCGGAACGCTCGCAGCCAGCATGGCAACCGCTCAGGATGAGCCCGGTGAAGTCAACATCTATTCTTACCGTCAGCCATTCCTGATCGAGCCGTTTCTCGAAGAATTTACCGCCGAGACAGGTATCGAAACCAACATCATATTTGGCGACAAAGGGCTGACGGAGCGCATCAAGCGAGAAGGGCGCAATTCGCCTGCGGACGTGGTGTTGACGGTGGACATTGGCCGCCTGCAGGAACTGGTTGACCAGGATGTGACCCAGCCCATCGAAGACGAAACCATCGAATCCAATATCCCCGAGCAGTATTTCGGTGAAAACAACGAATGGGTAGGGCTGACCAGTCGCGCCCGTATATTCTTCACCAGCGTCGAGCGCATGGAGCCCGGTGAGATCGAGACCTACGAAGATCTCGCGGATCCGCGCTTCGAAGGTCGTATCTGTACCCGGCCCGCGTCAAACGCCTATAACGTTGCTCTAGTCGCTTCAATGATTGCCGAGCATGGTGAGGAAGAGACCAAGAAGTGGCTCGAGGGCTTCAGGAACAATCTGGCACGCAAGCCTCAGGGCAACGATCGGGCCCAGGTAAAAGCCATTCGTGATGGGGTATGCGACATCGCCATCGGCAATACCTACTATTACGGCAAGATGATGGAGGATGAAGAGCAGCGCTCCTGGGCCGAGGCCGCACGCATCGAATTCCCCAATCAGGATGGACGTGGCACTCACGTCAATATTTCCGGGATGGCATTGGCCAAGCATGCGCCCAATGAAGAAAACGCCTACGAATTGATGCGCTTTCTAACCGAAAAGACCGCCCAGTCGATGTACGCGGACGTCAACTACGAGTATCCGCTCAATCCTGACGTCGAGCCCTCCGAAACCGTGGCTTCCTGGGGCGATTTCAAGGCCGACGATGTTTCTCTGGCGGAGGTGGCGTCTTTGCGCCGGCGCGCCACCGAATTGATCAACGAGGTCGGCTTCGACAACTGATTACATGAACCGCACATGGGTACAGTCGCCGTAACACTCAAGGCTGCCGATTCGCTCGGCAGTCTGTTTTTGATGAAAAGCTGTTGAAAAATTGCCAAAAGTTCGTTGAGTAGCCTGCTTCTAGGTTTGCTGAACGTTCAATCAAGGGAGGCGCTGAATGAAGGGTACGGTGATCGCCACGGACGAGTTCGTCGAACGTCAGAACACCGTTTCCTCGAAGCGTATCGGCACCCATTGGGGCTGGTTCATTACCGCCTGGTCCGTGGCAGCCCTGGTGGTATTACCGGTAATCGCGGTCATTTTCCTGGCATTTACCGGTCACGATGGCGGGGGGAGTGTCTGGGCACACCTGGCTGAAACCGTGTTGCCGGGCTATATCGCCACCAGTCTCAAGCTGATGGTAGGGGTTGCGTTGCTTACCGGCAGCATTGGTGTGATCACTGCCTGGCTGGTCACGATGTATCAGTTCCCGTTGCGCCGCTTCTATGAATGGTCGTTGCTGTTGCCCTTTGCGGTGCCGGCCAATGTCATCGCTTATGTCTATACCGATGTACTCGAATATGCCGGCCCGTTGCAGAACGTGTTACGCGACCTGTTTGGCTGGAACTCCCCCCGAGATTACTGGTTCCCCGAGATAAGAAGTCTCGGCGGCGCCGTGGTCATGCTCTCGCTAGTGCTTTATCCCTATGTATTCATGCTGGCCCGTGCGGCGTTTCTCGAGCAGTCGGCGGCTTTGAGGGACGTCAGCCGTACGCTGGGCTGCAATGGCTTTCAGAGTTTCTGGCGGGTTGCATTACCCAGTGCGAGGCCCGCCATCGCCGTTGGCCTGGCATTGACCCTGATGGAAGCACTCAACGATTTCGGCACCGTGGATTATTTTGCCGTCCGCACCATGACCGCGGGTATTTTCAATGTCTGGCTAAACATGGGCAGCGTGCGCGGCGCTGCACAGATCGCCTTGTGTTTGATGATATTTATCGTCGGGCTGATCTGGATCGAGCGACATGCTCGTCGGCGTCAGCGTCAATTCGGCAAGGGCGATCAGTTTCGCTGCTACCGTCGTCCCCGTCTGACGACGGGCTGGGGATGGCTGGCCTCACTGGCCTGTTTCCTGCCTTTCGGCTTGGGTTTCGTTTTCCCAGTGGGCGTACTGACACGCCATGCCATCGTCTATTTCGAGCAGTCCTGGACCGATCGCTTCGTCGAATACGCGTTCAACAGTTTCACCCTATCGATCACCGCTGCGCTGCTGACGCTGATCATCGGGGTGCTGCTGGCCTACGCCAAGCGGCTTGATCGTACCCGCTCCGTACAGCACGCTCTCAAGCTATCGAGCCTAGGCTACGCGATGCCCGGCGCCGTTATCGGTATTGGAGTTCTGATCCCGCTTGCAAGTTTCGACAATGGCGTCGACGCCTTCATGCGCGATACTTTTGGCATCAGCACCGGCCTGCTGCTGACCGGCTCCATGGCCGCCATCATCATCGCCTACGTGGTCAGGTTCCTGGCGGTTTCCGCCGGCGCCATCGAGGCGAGCCTGGACAAGGTAACGCCATCGATGGACATGGCGTCGCGTTCCCTGGGGGAGAACTCCCTGCGCACCCTATGGCGCGTACACTTGCCGCTGATTCGCCCGGGGTTGTTGACGGCGGCACTCGTGGTATTCGTCGATGCCATGAAAGAGTTGCCCGCCACATTGCTGCTACGCCCGTTCAATTTCGATACCCTGGCGACCAATGTCTATCAATACGCCTCGGATTCACTACTCGAAATGGCGGCCTTGCCGGCACTGGTCATCGTCGTCGTGGGGGTGCTTCCGGTCATCATCATTTCGCGCACCATCGTTGCGAGCCGCAATGAAGTGTGATGCACAGGCTTGATTTTTCTTGGGGATGCGCCAAGGTAGTAGTTGATAACAGTAGAATGTTTGCAGCAATGCACTTCGTCCAAGGAGGGATATATGCTACATCGCATCGGTGCCATTCTCGCCATCCTGGCATCACTCTGGGCACTCATCGCATCCGGCATCTCGCTTTATCTGGGCACCGACGTGGGGATGCAGACCGACCCTACGGAAGAGACCGTGGCCGGCCTGGGTTGGCTGGAGACCGGCGTCGCGCTGATCAGTCTGGTCGTGGCGGCGATCACACTATTCGGCAAGAGTCCCTATATCGGCTTGGCCCTGGCGATTATCGGCGTGATCGGTGTGATCGTTTCCAGTAGCGCCAACATTGCTTTCATGGCTACCGTGGCCGTGGGCGGATTCATGGCCTTCATGGGGCGTCGCCATGCGCAGCGTCATCGCGGCAAGGAACTGCCCTAGGCAGGTGGCTCCCGGTCATTCTGCCTCACTCAGCCGCTGGTGAAGATACAGCATGACCTGCACCTCATGCTCCGGTCGCAGTGGCTCCAGCCCCAATTCGCCAAACAGTTCATTGCGCGCCCGCGCCCATTCGCCGCTGCTCATGTTCGGGTAAAGACTTTCCGCCGGGGCCAGTTCGACGAAGGGGTCGACGCCGAAGTCATCGAACAAGCGCGACAGGGCCGCCTCGTCGTCGCTCACCCCCGCGGTATAAAGTGTCGTGCTGTAGTGATCACCTTCGAGTTCCCGCAGCACATCCAGGGGGCTGACACCGAAAGTGCGCAGCTCCTCGAGGCTGTAATCACCCAGTTTGAGCAGCTCGTCATCCAGCCAGTCGTCATCGGGTTCAATGAGGGTGTGCTTGATCTGCCCATCCGGCAGCGCCCAGGCGATAGCCAGCGGCAGCGCCTCGTCTTCGCCGGTCTCGACGGCAATGAAGCCGGGAAAGTCAGTCATGAGGGGGTCTCCAGACGAAAGAAACGGCGTGCCGTGGTGGTGGTGGCGCGGGCCAACTCCGTTTCATCGGTGCTGCGCCAGTGGGCAATCTCTTTCACGATCCAGGGCAGCAGGGCAGGCTCATGACGTCGCCCCTTGAGTTTGGCGGGCAGGTTGCGCGGCAGCAGATAAGGGCAGTCGGTTTCCACCATCAGTCGCTGCAACGGAATGTCGCCAAGCAGCTCGCGCAGATGGTGGCCGCGTCGTTCATCACATAGCCAGCCGGTCAGTCCAATGTGCAGGTCGAGATCCAGATAGCCGTGAAGGGTCTGCCGCTCGCCGGTGAAACAGTGAATGACAGCGTCCGCGATGTCGTCTCGCCAGGCACGCAGTATTTCCAGCATGCGTTTACCCGCATCCCGCTCATGAATGAACAACGGAAGTCCGCTTTCCACCGCCAGGCCCAGCTGTGCCTCGAACGCACGTTCCTGATCCGAGGGCGTGGAGAAGTTGCGATTGAAATCGAGCCCGCACTCCCCGACGGCGACGGTTTCCGGCTGTCGATGTAGATCCCGCATCGCGTTTCCAAGCGCTGCACTCCAGCCACTGGCGTCGTGGGGGTGTACCCCGGCGGTGGCGTAGAGGCCGGGCGTGCTTTTCGCCAGCTCGACGGCCTGCTCCGCATGTTCGAGATCCGTGCCGGTGAGAATGAGGGTCGTGACATTGGCTGCCCGAGCTCTTGCAATTACCGCATCCAGGTCGTCGGCAAAGCTCTGATGGGTCAGGTTGGCGCCAATATCCACCAGCTCCGCGGGGGCGGTGAAACGAAGCGCTTGCGGTAGAAATTCATCGACGGTAGTGAGGGGCGAAGACAAGATGCGACTCCTGGGATGATGGGCAAGCCATTGTAACGTGTCGGGACGGGCCACAGTAGCCGGGTCATGGGTTACACTAGACGGCTTGGAATATTGGCGAGCGAGGTAGGTGTGTGACGTTGTTACGTCTTGAACAGTTGCAGTTGGCTTACGGCCCGCAGGTACTGCTCGACGGTGCCGATCTGGTGTTGGAAAGGGGAGAGCGTCTGGCGCTGGTAGGGCGTAACGGCACTGGCAAGTCTACTCTGCTCGGGTTGGTGTCCGGAGACAACCAGCCGGATGCTGGGTCGATCTGGCGAGCCCCCGGGCTACGTATCGGCGTACTGGAGCAGGATCTGCCCGCCGCCAGCGGCATGACCATTTTCGATGTGGTGGCGCAAGGATTGCCCCAGGCCGGCTCGTTGCTGGCGGAGTACCATCATCTGATTCAGTCGCCGGACCCGGACATGGATCGAATGGCCCAGCTGCAGACGCAAATAGAGTCCATTGACGGCTGGTCGTTCCATCAGCGCATCGACACGGTGTTGACCAAGCTCGGCCTGCCCGCGGATGGCGCCATGAGCGATCTGTCCGGTGGCTGGCGCAGGCGGGTCGCCCTGGCCCGTGCGCTGGTGTCGGAGCCGGATCTGTTGCTGCTGGATGAGCCCACCAACCACCTGGACCTGGACACCATCACCTGGCTCGAAGAGCAGTTGTTGACGTTTTCCGGTGCGGTACTGTTCATTACCCACGATCGGACATTTCTTTCGCGCCTGGCCACCGGCATTCTCGAACTCGATCGTGGTCGCCTGGGGCGCTATCCCGGCGACTACGCCCGCTATCAAGAGCAGAAAACCCACGAGCTCGAGATCGAAGCGCGGGAGAATGCGGAGTTCGACAAGAAGCTGGCTCAGGAAGAAACCTGGATACGTCAGGGCATCAAGGCTCGACGAACCCGCAACGAAGGTCGGGTGCGGGCGCTGCAAAAGATGCGTTCGGAGCGCTCCGAGCGCCGTGAGCGGCAAGGACGAGCGACGATCAACGTCGATACCGGCGAGCGTAGCGGTAAGCGCGTCGTCGAGTTGAGCGGCGTCAGCCAGCGTTTTGGCGATGAGTGGGTGATTCGTGATCTGGACCTGGAAATACAGCGGGGCGATCGCGTCGGTTTGATCGGCCGCAACGGGGCCGGCAAGACCACACTGCTCAAGATCCTGCTGGGGGAGCTTACGCCAAGCGAAGGCAAGGTGCGTCTCGGCACCAACATGAAAGTGGCGTACTTCGATCAGCTGCGGGCAGGGCTCGAGCTGGAAAAGACCGTATACGACAACGTGGCCCAGGGTAGCGATCGGGTCAGCGTTGGCGGTAAGGACAAGCACGTCATCAGTTATCTGCAGGACTTTCTATTCACCCCGGAGCGAGCGCGTCAGCCGGTCAAGGCATTGTCCGGCGGCGAGTCGAACCGTCTGCTGCTGGCCAAGCTGTTCACCCAGCCGGCCAACGTGCTGGTGCTCGATGAGCCCACCAATGATCTGGACGTTGAAACCCTGGAGCTACTCGAGGAGCTGCTGCTCGATTTCGACGGCACCTTGTTGCTGGTCTCCCACGATCGTCAGTTCATGGACAACGTCGTCACCGAGGTGCTGGCTTTCGAAGGCGAAGGCAGGGTGCATGAATATGTGGGAGGGTATTCCGACTGGGTACGCCAAGGCGGCAAGCTGCCCCCGGCGCCCTGGGATTTCGATGCCAACGTAGTCTCGAAGAAGGCCAAGAGCAATAGTGGCAAGGAGGCATCTGTCAGTGCTTCGAAGGCGGTGGCGGAACCGGTCAAGAAGAAGGGCAGCAAACTCTCCTATAAGATGCAACGCGAACTGGATAACCTGCCATCCACTATCGAAGCGCTCGAAGCAGAGATCGCTTCTTTCGAGGCCCAGGTTGGCGATCCGGGGTTCTATCAGCAGGAAGGTGATGAAGTCACGCGGGTACTGGAGGCTTTGTCGGCAAAACAGGCAGAACTCGATGCGGCCATGGAGCGCTGGATGGAGTTGGAGGCGCAGGCTGGTGGTGACGCCAACTCGTGATGGTGGCGTGACAACGACAAGGGCCGCTGTAGAGGCGGCCCTTGTCAGTGATGATTTGTCTATTGCTTGTTATCGATTGAGCTACTCGTCGGTCTCGCCTTCTTTGCCCACTCGCACCGCCAGCACATCGCAATGGGCGCCATGCAACACGCCGGTGGAGGTAGAGCCGAGCAGCAGGGCAAAGCCGTGGCGGCCATGAGAACCGACAACGATCAAATCCACGTCGTATTCTCGGGAAAAGCGATGAATCTCCGTGTCCGGCATCCCCACCACTACATGCTGGTCCTCGCGAGGAATGTCATCAGGATCGGCGATCTCGGCTAGACGCTGTTTGGCATGATCGTCCAGCTGATCCTGAATGCTGGTCAGATCCATGGGAATATCGCCCCCATAGGCAAAGCCCAGGGGCTCTAAGGTATGGATGATGGACAGTTTGGCATTGTTGCGTCGAGCGATGGGAATGGCGCGTTCCAGTACCTTGTGTGAATCCTTGGTCAGATCCACCGCAACCAGCACGTGACGGTATTCATTGCTCATGGCGAGTCTTCCTCTACCGCAGATTGAATGCTTTTACTTTATGCGGAGCCTGTGGGATACACAACTGATGCAAATCAATTTTAGGACGCTTAGATGACGCTATGGCTGATCATACTATTCACCCTGCTGATAATGCTTTCGCCAATGATGTGGTTGCGTCCTTCGCGCCGTGATCGGCGTCTCGGTCAACTGCGACAACAGGCGCATTATCTAGGCGTCAAGGTGAAACTCGCCAAGCCGCCATTGTACAACCCTCCAGCAGGCTTGGTCAGCTATCAATGGCTATATCCGCAGGACCGCCCAGGGCCTTATTTCGTGCTGGTACGGGAGACCCACGCGAGTGAGGTACTAAAACCCTTCGACGAAAAACGTAAAAACTGGCGTTGGCGTATCGAGCCCCTCAGATCGCTTCCTGAAAAGGCTCGTCTGTGTTTGGAGCAAGCACTTGAAGGGCTGCCTGATGATGCTCTAGTACTCGAATCAGATAGACGCTGCCTGACGCTTTGGTGGGAAGAATCCCAAAGCGTGGAAGCATTCAAAGCAAACCATGCCGCCCTGGTTGTCGTTTGCGAAACTCTTGGCTGCTTGGTTCAAGATCGTAGCGCAGAAGAGTCAGCCTGAGCGAATCAGACGTCGCTGACCGTTCGGGTCTGTATGCGCAATCCGTTTTTTTCGATACGGGCCAGCAGGTCTTCGAAAAGAGCGACTTCTTCCTCAGTGATGCCGCTGAGCATCTCGCCTCGGGCTTCCATTACGATGGCGTCGATGCGTTCCAGTAGCGGGTCGGCCTTGCTGGTAAGAAAGATACGCTTGGTGCGCCGATCATCATTGCAGGGACGGCGCTCGATGAGGCCTTGCTCTGTCAGCTGATCCAGGGTGCGTACCAACGAGGGCGCCTCGACGCCGATGGCGCGGGCCAGATCGCATTGCGCCTGCCCGCCGCCCATGTGCCACAAGTGATAGAGCGTGACCCAGCGGGTTTGAGTAAGACCCAGAGGGGCTAGCCGCTCATCGAGAACGGCACGCCAAAGGCGGGGTACGCGTGAAAGTTTGAAACCGATGCTTTCTGGCATTACAGACATTGTCGTTATCACTTCGCAGGCTAAATAAGAAGGATTGTCCAAGCCTGAGAAGCGCAATGCAAGTCTGTCAATAAACGTTATTAGGACCCAGGCAACAGACGGCGGATATCTAGCCCCGGAATCCCCCCGGGCGACCGTATGGTGCCATCGGCCTGCATCGCATTTTGCGACTCTTCCACCACCTTGAAGCGCAATACGCCGATGCGTTGTCCCGTGCCGGTCATTACATCGATACGCCAGTCACCTTGAGTGTTCTCGGGGAAATGCTGCTTATGGGTCCAGGCGCGATAGCCCTTGTCGCGCCCCCCCTTGATGACCAGTGCGATGCGATCGACGAGTTCACCCTCGTGACGCCATTCATGATAGATCTTCTCGCGTAGGCCACGAGGAGCGCGGATAGCGGTGTAGGCATAGAGCCCGGTACGTTCCAGCGCTTGTACCGTAAGGGCAACTTCACCTCGCGGCTCTCGAGCAGCCTCATCGAAACCCGGTGAGAGTGCCGAGCCGGTCAGCCACAGTGTCACGGGTGGCACCCAGGCTCGACTGATCCAGGCGGCCCCTGCCAGCACTGTTATCAAACCCAGTATGGCCAGCCAACGCACTATGCCTTTAGGCCGCATCAGGTGGCTCAGACTGGGTATGCTGAAAAACGCGGCAGCCAGCACCGCGAGCAGGAAACTTTCTCCGGTGGTCAAATGCAGCATGATAGGAAGTGTTACCAGCACCACCAGAAACACGCACTGCGCGTGAAAGATGAAATAGAGCCAACGGTGGCGCTGTGCCAGTCGGAAATAGAGCGGATCGAGAATCGACAATAGCGCACAGCCGATCATCAGCAGGGTGAAAGCCGCCTGCCCGCTGGACCAGACGGTGGTGGCCAGCACGAAGGGCAAGGTAAAGAAAAGCGTTTCCTGATGTATCATCTGGGCAACAAAAGAAGTCACGGTGCCTGGTAAAAGCTTCGATCCGCGACGCGCAAGAAAACGCCCGATCAGATTTTCGGAGATAAGCAGCACCCAGGCCAATAGCAGCCCTAGGGCCAGCAAGGCACCCAGGGATTGCTGACGGTCCACCAGGAAAAAGCTAAGCGCCCCCAGCAGGAAGGCGAAAGGCGGCCATAGCCAGGCATAAGGCCGAAGTCGCTCTATCCAGCGCTCGGCGTGCTGGTGCAACGAGATCCAGCGGGAAGAGGTGTCGACGGTCATGGTATATCCAGGCTCGAATCATGAGATTTTCTGCAGCGGCATCTTATCAGCTATACCTTTTGTCTATACGACGAATAAGCGTATCTGCTTGACGCAGACGCCGCACTGACGCAAGCTGATTGCATTCAAACGGTTGTATGAAATCTTTCTCTGCCCAACCCCTCGTGGAGATTTCTCGATGATCTATCAAGGCAACGCCCTCTCTGTGGCGAACAATGGCGACGGCATCGCCATACTCACCCTCGATCTGCAGGGCGAATCCATCAACAAACTGTCCAGCGCCGTCATTCGGGAGCTGCAGGACGCCGTGAAAAACATTCAGTCCGAGAAGGGCTTGCGTGGGTTGATGATCAAAAGTGCCAAGGATGCGTTCATCGTTGGTGCAGATATCACCGAATTCCATGGCATGTTCGCCAAGGACGAGGAATTCCTGTTCAACATGAATCAGGAAGTTCATTCCCTGTTCAATGCTATCGAAGACCTGCCGTTTCCCACCGTTACTGCCATCAACGGTCTGGCGCTTGGAGGCGGTTGTGAATTGACGCTGACCACGGATTTTCGCGCGATGGCAGAAAAGGCGCAGATCGGCCTGCCGGAAACCAAGCTGGGTATCCTGCCCGGGTGGGGAGGCTGCGTACGATTGCCACGCCTGGCAGGCGCCGACAACGCCATCGAATGGATTGCCGGCGGCACCCAGAACAAGGCGGATGCTGCCCTCAAGAACGGCGTCGTGGATGCGGTAGTGCCATTGGAGCGTCTGGAGGCGGCCGCGCTGGATATGCTCGCCCGGGCCAACGCCGATGAATTGAACTACCAGGCGCGCAGAGAAGAGAAAAAGAGCCCCCTCAAGCTCAACGCCATCGAACAGATGATGGCCTTCGAAACCGCCAAGGGCTATGTGGCTGGCAAGGCCGGGCCACATTATCCGGCCCCCGTCGAAGCCATCAAAGTGATCCAGAAAGGCGCGGGTGAGAGCCGAGAGCGCGCCCAGGCGATTGAGGCCAAGGCCTTCGCCAAGCTTGCCAAGACCGATGTCTGCTTCAATCTGGTGGGTCTGTTCCTCAACGACCAACTGGTGAAGAAGAAAGGCAGCAAATACGAGAAGCAGGCGATGGCGGTAGAACAGACCGCTGTTCTTGGCGCAGGCATCATGGGCGGCGGCATTGCCTACCAGAGTGCCTACAAGGGCACCCCCATCTTCATGAAGGATATAAAGGACGAGGCGATCGAACTGGGCCTCAAGGAGGCGCGCAAGCTGCTTTCCAAGCAGGTGGAGCGAGGCAAGTTGACCACCGAGAAACTGGCCGAGATCTTGAGCAATATTCGCCCAACCCTCTCCTATGGCGACTTCGGTGAGGTCGACCTGGTGGTCGAGGCGGTAGTCGAGAATCCCAAGATCAAGGGAGCGGTGCTCAGCGAAGTCGAAGGGCACGTGGATGAAAAGACCATCCTGACCTCCAACACCTCGACCATCTCGATCACCCAGCTTGCCCAGAACCTTACGCGTCCCGAGAACTTCTGCGGCATGCACTTTTTCAACCCGGTGCACAGAATGCCGCTGGTCGAGGTAATTCGCGGCGAGAAGAGCAGCGACGCGGCGATCGCCGCTACCGTGGCCTACGCCCGCAAGATGGGCAAGACACCGATCGTGGTCAACGACTGCCCGGGGTTCCTGGTCAATCGCATCCTGTTCCCTTATTTCGGTGGTTTCAGCCTATTGGTAGAACAGGGCGCGGATTTTGAGCGCGTCGACAAGGTCATGGAGAAGTTCGGCTGGCCCATGGGCCCGGCATACTTGCTCGATGTGGTCGGCATGGACACCGCGGTGCATGCAGGCGAGGTGATGGCGCAAGGCTTCCCGGAGCGTATGGCTCAGAAAGGCAAGAACGAAGGCAAAACCGCCATACAGGTCATGTTCGAGAACGACCGCTTGGGCCAGAAAAATGCTAAAGGCTTCTATGTCTACGAAGAGGATCGCAAGGGCAAGCCAAAGAAGGTCTCCGACGATCAAGCGCATTCCTTGGTCAAACAGGTTGCGAGCGACCGTCAGGAGTTCAGCGATGACGACATCATTGCACGCATGATGGTGCCCTTGTGTCTCGAGGCCGTGCGTTGCCTGGAGGATGACATCGTTGGCACGCCGGCGGAGGCGGATATCGCACTGATTTATGGCATCGGCTTTCCGCCATTTCGTGGCGGCGCCCTGCGCTATATCGATG
Organism: uncultured Halomonas sp.; assembly: GCF_947500835.1. Taxonomy (GTDB): domain Bacteria; phylum Pseudomonadota; class Gammaproteobacteria; order Pseudomonadales; family Halomonadaceae; genus Modicisalibacter. Next base: position 103,206 of record NZ_CANMTQ010000013.1, on the reverse strand, counting down.
CCCAGGGGGTGGCTGAGTTCGTAGAGTTGGCCGACAGGTTGTCCGCCGAGCTGGGTCCGCTCTATGCGCCCACGGACAAGCTGCGCCAGATGGCCGAGAAAGGCGAGCGCTTTTACGCCAGCGACGCTCAGGTCAACCAGGCCCAGGCATAAACCACCACGCATTTAGGAGAGTCACAATGAGTCTGAACCCAAGAGATATCGTGGTGGTCGATGCCGTGCGTACCGCCATGGCCAAGGCCAAAAATGGGGCCTTTCGCAACGTGCGCGCCGAGAATCTTTCCGCGGCGGTGATGCAGGCGCTGTTTGAACGCAATGCCGGGCTCGATCCAGCTCGGGTCGATGATGTGATCTGGGGCTGTGTCAATCAGACACTGGAACAGGCCATGAACATTGCCCGTAACGCGGCGGTCCTGACCGGTATTCCGCATAGCGTGCCGGCCCAGACCGTCAATCGTCTATGCGGCTCCTCCATGAGTGCGCTGCACATCGCCAGCGCCAACATCAAGGCCGGCATGGGCGATTTCTATGTCATCGGCGGCGTCGAGCACATGGAGCACGTACCCATGACTCACGGGGTCGATGTCAATCCCGCCGCCAGCAAGCATGTTGCCAAGGCTGCCATGATGATGGGCCTGACCGCGGAGCTACTGGGAAAGATGCATGGCATCTCCCGGGAGGATCAGGATGCCTTCGGCGTGCGCTCACACCAGCGCGCCCTGGCCGCCAACGAGAAGGGCTATTTCAACAACGAGATCATCGGTGTGGAAGGCCATGACGCGGATGGCTTCCTCCAGCTCGTGACCCGGGATGAAGTGGTGCGGGCGGATGCCAGTCTCGAGGACATGGCCAAGCTCAAGCCGGTATTCGATCCGCGTAACGGCACCGTGACGGCGGCCACCTCGTCCGCGCTATCCGTCGGGGCGTCCGCCATGGCGGTGATGAGTTACGAGAGCGCTCAGGCCCTGGGCCTGACGCCTATCGCCAAGGTCGTGTCCACCGGCGTTGCCGGTTGCGATCCTTCGATCATGGGCTATGGGCCGGTGCCTGCTTCGCAGAAGGCGCTAAAGGCGGCGGGTTTGACCATCGATGACATTCAGAGCATCGAACTGAATGAAGCGTTCGCTGCCCAGTCCCTGGCGGTGCTCAAGGATCTGAAACTACGGGATCGCATGGATGAGGCGGTCAATCTCAATGGTGGCGCCATCGCGCTGGGTCATCCGCTGGGTTGCTCCGGCGCCCGCATCTGCACCACGCTACTCAACGTGATGCAGCAGCAGGATGCCACCTTGGGTCTGGCGACCATGTGTATCGGTATGGGTCAGGGGGTTGCGACGGTATTCGAGCGTCTCAGGTAAGCCAACAATATTCATAAGGCAATCTGTTCTAGCGTAACTTTCCGGCACTAAGAAAAGCGCCATTCCCGCGGGAATGGCGCTTTGCATTATGAAACTGGTTACTTCGAGTATTGAGAAAATTGTTCTGCGTAACAGGGTGATGAGCTAAGTTCGATACTACTGGCGTAAGCAGCGTTGTTGCCCAAGGCATCGAGGATAGCATCGCGCAAAATGGGCAGATGAGACTGATCGAGGTTTCGGGCGCCACTTAGAAGGGTGAGCCGACCTTCACGACACCAGCGCATCAGCGGCGCCAGACAGCCCTTGGCATCTGCCATCTCCCAGCGATAGCGACGGATGAACACGGCATGGCTGATTTCCCCCTGTTGCCACTGGCGTCGCAGTACGTTGGAAGGGGATGCATCGCGATACCAGTCGGTCAGCGACAGGGTGTCGCGACGCTTGCCTCGGGGCCACAGCCGGTCCACCAGTACCCGCGCACCATCCTCCGGGTCGGCTTCACTATAGATTCGCTTGAGGCGGATATCATGCATGCTGCTGTCCTCGTTTGACGCTTGCGCTTCCTGAAAATTTCGCCTGACGTGAGTCTGCCGATCAATATTGCGGGAACCCTGCGCCAAGACACATATGGGGGTTAAGATACCACTATAGTAAAGCGATGCGATTATACCTATCGCTATTATGGTGAATCTTTTGAACCATGGCAGGAGGTCAATTTCATGAGCCGAGCTTTCGTCAAGGAAGACAATGACGGCCCCGAGAGTCTTCCGGAGCGTGCGGTCAGTCAATTGCCCAATTACATGACTCCGAGAGGACATCGTGCCTTGCAGCAATGGCGTGCTGATTTGATCGCCGAACGAGATGCCTTGCAGGGTGGCGATTTACAAGCGCAGTCACGTATCCCGATGCTGGAGCGTGATATTCGTTACTGTCAGGCGCGGTTGCAATCCGCCCGGGTCATCGAACCCAGGAGTGAGGCGCCAGGGAAAGTAATCTTTGGTTGCCGGGTCGAGTTTGTCGATGATGATGATAAAACCTATCGTTATCGTATTGTCGGTGAGGACGAAGCGTTATCGCCACGTGATGACGAAGACGACGCCCTGGTCAGTTGGGCTTCGCCGCTTGGACGGGCGCTGCTGGGCTGTGAAGAGGGTGATATTACTACCTGGCCGAAACCCAGTGGCGCCATCGAAATCGAAATCACCGCCATCGCGCCCTGATCAGGTCGCGCCTTCCTTCTCTACGTGAATACAGGCGACCTTGACCCGAGGAGTAACCGCCTCAAGGGGTGGGTCGCCATGGGTGCATTCTTCGGTGGCCATGAAACAGCGCGGTGCAAAAGGGCAGCCGGGCGGTGGATTGAGTGGTGAGGGTGGCTCGCCCTTAAGTTTGACTCGCTCCTTACGCCGATTCGGATCGGCTACCGGTGTCGCGGAAAAGAGCGCCTGGGTATAAGGGTGGCGCGGTTTGGTGAAGACTTCCGAGGCTGGCCCGGTCTCCACCGGCTGGCCGAAGTACATGACGATCACATCGTCGGCGATGCGTTGGACCACGGACAGATCGTGAGAAATGAACACGTAGGCGAGTCCGAACTCGTCCTGCAGATCGCTCAGCAGATTCAGCACCTGGGCCTGAATCGACAGATCTAGCGCGGAGACCGGCTCATCCAGTACCAGAATCTTGGGGTTGAGCATCAATGCACGGGCGATGGCAATACGCTGGCGCTGGCCGCCGGAGAACATGTGCGGGTAGCGGTCGATGTGCTCCGGGCGCAGCCCGACCTTCTCGATCATCTCCAGGGCCTTCTGCCGCCTTTGCTTTGCATCCACATCGGACTTATTGAGCTTGAGCGGCTCTTCCAGCATAGCCGCCACGGTCTTGCGCGGATTCAATGAGCCGTAGGGGTTCTGGAAGATGATCTGCACCTCGCGGCGCAGCTCCCGAGGCGGTCGCTGTCCTTCCTTGAGTTCCACTCGCTGACCGTTGATGGTCAATTGCCCGCTGGTGGGTGGCTCGATCATCGTCAGTACCCGGGCCAGGGTCGACTTGCCGCAGCCGGATTCGCCGACCACTGCCAGGGTCTGACCGGGGTAGAGATCGAAGCTTGCCTCGTTGAGCGCCTTGACCACCGCCGAGGGCGAGAAAGGCCCTGTCTTGACGTGATAATGACGCGTCAGATTGACGGCATTGATGACGGCGTCGTCACGCATCGCAGTATCCTTTTGGCGTTCTTGGCTGTTCATAAGAGACTTTTTTGTAAAGGATTGTTTGAAGACGAAGTTTATAAAGGATAGTGACACAGCGTCCGGGCCGGATCGTCGGGAGCAGGGCGCGGCTCCACCTCGCGGCAATGCTCCGTGGCGTAACGGCAGCGCGGGTTGAACAGACAGCCCTCGGGCCGATTGTGCTGACCCGGCACCACACCGGGAATCGTCGGCAGGCGATCCTGACCTCCGGCACGTTCCGGCAGCGCCGAGAGCAGCGCCTCGGTATAGGGGTGACGCGGATGAGCGAACAGCGCCTTCACTTCCTGGCGCTCGACCTGACGCCCGGCATACTGGACGATCACCTGCTGCGCCGTCTCGGCGACCACGCCCATATCGTGAGTGATCAGGATCAAGGCCATATCATGTTCCTGCTGCAATTGGAGCAACAGGTCCAGTATCTGCGCCTGAATGGTCACATCAAGTGCCGTGGTGGGCTCGTCGGCAATCAGCAGGCGCGGGTTGCAGGAGATCGCCATGGCGATCATCACCCGCTGGCTCATGCCCCCGGAGAGCTGGTGCGGGTAGGCATCGATGCGTTTGCGCGGATCGGGGATGCCCACCTGGGCCAGGAGATCCAGCGTGCGCTCCTTGCGCTGCTTGCGCGAGCCGCCACGATGTTGCTTGAGCATCTCATCGATCTGGGTGCCGACGGTGAAGCAGGGGTTGAGGCTGCTCATCGGTTCCTGAAAGATCATCGACATTTCCCCGCCGACGATCTGACGCCGTTGGCGGGAACTGAGCTGGCGCAATTCCTGACCGTCGAACAGCATTTTTTCCGCGGTCACCTGGGCGGTCCAGGGTAGCAGGCCCATGGTGGCCAGCATCGAGACCGACTTGCCCGACCCGGATTCACCGACGATGGCCAGAACTTCACCCTTGTCGATGGTGATGTTGGCGTTCTCGACCGCCGGGAACAGACCGCTGTTGGTGCGAAAGCGCACGTCCAGCCCTTCGATTTCCAGTAGTGCCATGAGTGTCTCGTTATTCTTAAGAGCGTTTCATCTTCGGGTCCAGCGCATCCCTTAGACCATCGCCCATCAGGTTGATCATCAACACCGTCAGCAGGATCACCAGCCCGGGAAAGGTTACCGCCCAGTAGGCGCTACCCATGAACTCCCGGGCGTTGGCCAGCATGGCGCCCCATTCCGGGGTCGGCGGCTGCACTCCCATACCCAGAAAGCCGAGTGCGGCGATATCAAGAATGGCGGTGGAGAACGACAATGTGGCTTGAACGATCAACGGCGCCATGCAGTTGGGCAGCAGCGTGTTGAACATCAGCCGAGTGTGGCCGGCGCCGGCCAGGCGACTGGCGATGACGTATTCACGATCCTTCTCGCTCATCACTGCCGCGCGGGTCAGGCGCACGAAGTAAGGCAGTTGCACCACGGCGATGGCGATCATCGCGCTGGTAAGTCCCGGGCTCAGCACTGCGACCAGCCCCAGGGCCAGCAGCAGGCTGGGGAAGGCCAGCACCACGTCCATGGCACGAGTGATGAGTACTTCGAGCCAGCCGCGAAAGTAGCCTGCCAGCAAGCCCAGGAAAATGCCTATCACCATGGACAGCAACACCACCATGGCGCTGATGAACAGCGAATAACGGGCGCCGAAGATCAATCGTGACAGGATATCCCGGCCTACTGCATCCGTGCCCAGGATATAGCGCCAGGTGCCTTCCGCGTGCCACACCGGCGGCACCAGGAAAGCCTCGCGATTCTGCAGGGCGGGATCGTGGGGCGCGACCCAGGGGGCCAGCAGGGCGACGACGAGGATCGTGGCGATGAAGATCAGGCCTACCAAGGCGCCACGGCTGGCGCTGAAGTAGCCCCAGAACTCCGCAAACTGGTAGCGAAACGTGCCTGGGGCTACAGCGGTCGTTGACGTACTCATGTCCGCCTCCTAGTAGCGAATGCGCGGGTTGATGACGCCGTAGGCGACATCCACCAGCAGGTTGACGATCATGACGATGAAGGCGATCAGCACCAGGCCCCCCTGGACCGCGGGGTAATCGCGGCGCGAGATGGCATCGATCATCCATTTGCCAATCCCCGGCCAGGAAAAGATCGTCTCGGTGAGGATGGCGCCGGCCAACAGCACCCCGACCTGCAGCCCGATCACCGTGACCACCGTGATCAGCGCATTGCGCAGGGTGTGCACCATGATCACGCGGAAATTCGAGAGTCCCTTGGCCCGGGCGGTACGTACATAGTCTTCGCCCAGTACCTCGAGCATCGAGGAGCGGGTCTGGCGAGCGATCACCGCCATGGGAATGGTGCCCAGCACGATGGCCGGCAGGATCAGGTAGTGCAGCGCCGAGAGGAACGCCGGCCAATCCCCGGCCAACAGGGTGTCGATGGTCATGAAGCCGGTGATTGGGTCGACGAAATAAAGAAAGGAAATACGTCCGGATACCGGCGTCCAGCCCAGGGTGCTGGAAAAGAACATGATCAACAAAAGCCCCCACCAGAAGATCGGCATGGAGTAGCCGGTCAAGCTGATGCCCATGACGGTATGATCGATGGCGGTGCCACGGCGGGTGGCGGCGATCACCCCGGCAGGCAGGCCGATGAGAATGGCGAACAGCAGAGCGAATGCCGAGAGTTCCACCGTGGCCGGGAAGCGGCTCATGAACTCGCTCATCACCGGTGTATGAGTCACCAGAGAGGTGCCCAGATCGCCCTGTACGAGATTGCCAAGAAAATCGAAATATTGCGCAAACACCGAGCGATCGAAACCGAGCTGGGTTTCGAGTTGGGCGTAGCGCTCCGGGGAAATGCCTCGCTCCCCGGCCATCAATAGAATGGGATCGCCGGGCAATAGACGGATAAAGGCGAAGGCAACGATGGTGACACCGATAAAGGTCGGTATCAGCTGTGCCAGCTTGAGCAGAACGAATTTGAACATGGGGTCGTGTCAGTCAGGTCGAACGACGAAAAGAACCCGGACGGCTGCAATGACCGTCCGGGAAATGGCACGTAAAAAGCGTTACTCGAGATCGACGCCTTCAAAGCTATGAACGCCGAGAGGGTTGATCGTATAGCCGGTAACCTCCTTGCGCATCGGCATGAACACCGTCGAATGGGCGATGGTGTTCCAGGGCGCCTGCTTCTTGAAAATGACCTGGGCCTGCTTGTAGAGCTCTGCACGCTTGTCCTGATCGTCCAGCGACTTGGCCTCATTGATCAGCTCGTCAAAAGGCTCATGGCACCACTGGGCACGGTTAGCCCCGCCCACCGCATCGCAGCCCAGCAGCACCGCCAGGAAGTTGTCGGGATCGCCGTTGTCCCCGGTCCAGCCGAGGATCACCGCGCCTTCGCGATCCACGTTTGCCGCACGCTTAAGATACTCGCCCCATTCATAGGTGACGATTTCCGCATCCACTCCGACCTTTGCCAGGTCCGCCTGCATCAGCTCTGCGGTGCGCCGGGCGTTGGGCATGTAAGGGCGCTGTACCGGCATGGCCCAGAGGTTCATCTTGAGATTCTCGACGCCGGCGTCCTTCAGTATCTGCTCGGCTTTTTCCGGGTCGTAGACGTCATCCTCGATGGCTTCGTTGTAGCCCCACATGGTGGGTGGGATCGGGTTCTTGGCGACCTGGCCCGCGCCCTGGAACACCGCATCGATGATCGCATCCTTGTTGACCGCCATGTTCAGGGCCTTGCGCACGTCGGGATTGTCAAAAGGCTCTTGCTGAGTGTTGTAGGCGAGATAGGCAACGTTCAGGCCCGGCTCTTCAAGCACCTTGATATCGTCGTTCTGCTTCATCTCGTCGATGTCGGAAGGGTTGGGGTAGGGCATGACATGGCACTCCCCGGCGCGCAGCTTCTGATAGCGCACCTGGGCATCCGAGGTGATGGCGAATATCAGATTGTCCAGGGGTTGTTTACCGCGAAAGTAGTCCGGGTTGGCGGAATAGCGAATCGCCGCGTCTTCACGGTAGTTGACGAACTGGAAGGGGCCGGTGCCGATGGGCTGCTGGTTGATCCTTTCCGGCGTGCCTGCCTCGAGCATCTTGTCGCCGTACTCCTTGGAATGGATCGAGGCGAAGCCCATCGCCAGGTTGGCCAGGAAAGGCGCTTCGGGGCGGGTGAGCTTGAACTTGACCGTGTGATCGTCGATCTTGATGATCTCGTCGATCAGTTCACCCATGGACATGGCGTTGAAGTATTCATAATTGCCGTTGTTGTGCTGATAATAGGCGTTGTCCTTGTCCATCTGACGAGCAAAAGAGTAGATGACATCATCGGCATTCAGTGGCCGACTGGGGGTAAAGTAGTCGGTGGTATGAAACTGGACGTCGTCGCGCAGATTGAAGGTGATCTCCTTGCCGTCCTCGGAGACTTCCCAGCTCTTGGCGATGGCGGGCTGCAATTCGGTAGTGCCGGGCTTGAAGTCGGTCAGGCGATTATAGATGGCCTGATCCGTTGCATCGAGGGTGGTGCCGGTGGTGTAAAGCGAGGGATCGAAGCCTTCCGGCGAACCTTCGGAGCAGAATACCAGCGTCTTGGCCATGACCGGGGTCGCTCCGATCGCAAAAGCAGCAATGCCGGCTGCCAGCAGTGTTTTTTTCATTGTTACTCTCCTGCAGGGTACGTAAGGGATTGGCACAGCCCGAAATCAAGCACGCTTCGGCACTGCGCCATGGCGGTAGTGTGAGGCTCCAACGAGCGTTTGATCAACTAACCCTTTAGTTCAAGATGGCCATTGGCGATACGACCTTGCGTTCCATAGCGCCAGGGACGGTTATGCATCCCATGGCCTACCGGCAGGCCGCTGAAAAGCGGCAGTGAAAGCGGGCGAAGCACCTCGGCGAAGATCGCTTCGAGAGGCGTGTCGCCGTAGGGGGAGCAGCCCTCGAAAGTACCCAGGCAGATCGCACCGGCCTGATCGAAAGCGCCGGAATAAACCAGCTGCCACAGGGCGCGCTCAAGGCGATAGTAGGGCTCGCCGACATCCTCGAGAATCACCAGGGCGCTCGGGGGCGCCTTGAACTGAAGCGGTGTTCCGGCAACGCAGGCAAGCGTCATCAGATTGCCGCCCACCACTGGCCCCTCGAGGTTGGTTTCTCGGGAAGAAGCGCTGCCGGCATCATGTTGTTTCAATGGAAAAGGAGCGGAGGTGCCGTTCTGCAACAACGCCATCAGCTCTTCGATCTGGCATCGGGCGACCTGGCGCTGCTCCATGGATTCGTGCTGCATCAAGGCTGCTTCCTTCATGACCGGGCCATGAATGGCTGGCAAGCCCTGCCGATAGCATTGATCCAGCAATACGGTGATATCGGAGTAGCCGATCAGGGGTTTGGCAGAGGACAATCGCGGCCAGTCGAGGTGTTCGATCAACTGAGCGCAGCCGTAGCCGCCGCGCACCGCCCAGACCGCCTGGGTGTCAGGGTCCGCATAGGCGTCGTAAAGCCCTTCCAGGCGATGCGTCATGTTGCCCGCAAGATAGCGTTCCGGTGATTGCAGCCCGGTAGGTATTCGAGCCTCGATGCCCAGTTGTTCGAGCGCCACGGCAGCGGCATCGATGGTTCTTGGGTCAGTATAGGAAGCAGGGGCGACGATGCTGATGCAAAAGGACATACAAGAAGGCTCTGATCACGAAATTCTGCGCTTATCCTGCCTGAACCTATACTGTGCTGGAAAGCTGAAGTACAAGATTGGTTACTTGCCCAGTCTGCAACAGACAAGGGCAGTCCATGCTGTTTTCCGATGAAGTCGTTTGACGTCACTCTTCCTGTATTGCGCGAGCCAGCATGTCGCCGAGAGGTTTTGTGATATAACTTGCGAAGGTTCGTTCGCCGGTGCGAATCATCACCTCCGCGGGCATGCCTGCCAGGAGCTGCATGGTATCGGTCATGTTGGCCATGCCACGCTCTGTAACCTTTACCTTGGCCTTGTAATAGCGGGTTCGGGTGACTTCATCCTCGAAGCTATCCGCGGACACATGCACGATTTCGCCGTCGATGACGTTGGATAGCCGCTGGTTGAAGGCACTGAAACGAATCTCGGCCTGCAGGCCAGCATAAATATTATCGATATCGCCATCCGGCACTCTTGCCTCGACAATAAAGTCCTCTCCGGACGGCACGATGTCCATCAGCGGATCGCCGGAGCGAACCACTGCCCCCAGCGTATGAATCTGCAGGCCGACCACCGTGCCGGAAACCGGTGCCAGAATATGGGTGCGGCGTACCTGGTCCCCAAGGGCCGTGATACGCTCACCGCTGTCGGCGATCGTCGATTGGGCCTCGCGCAATCGCTCGCCGATATCCCTCTGAAATTCCTGACGACGGATCTCCTTCTGCAGGCGATTCTCGATGATCTGTGATTTCAGGCGTGCAATGTCAGAGTCGTACTGGGTGTTTTCACCTTGAAATTGCAGCACCTGACGTTCGAGTTCGCGCAGTCTCTGGTTATTGCCCAGCCCTTCCTTGAACAGCGAACGGTGATTGCCTGCCTCGTCGGTGAGAGAGCGAATGCGCGAGAGGTTGATCGTTTTGGTGGTTTCAAGCCCCGCAATCTGTTCTCGCATCTGTACGACCTGTTCATCAAGGGCTGCCAGCGTTCCCTGGAGCGATTCGCGTCGCGCTTCGAACAGGCGCTGCTGCACGCTGAGCACCGCTTGAACCCGTTGTGAATCGGCGTTCAACAGCTCCTCGGGAAATCTCAGGCTCTGCTTGCCGGACTGTTCTGCCATCAAGCGGATCAGGCTGGCGCGAGCAATATGATACTCAGATTCGGCGATCTTGAGTCGAGAGCGGGACTGGGTGTCGTCGAGCACCATCAGTATCGTTCCGGCATCGATACGATCGCCGTCCCTCACCCGAATTTCCTTGACGATGCCGCCCTCGAAATGCTGCACGGTCTTCTTCGATGTCTCCACCGACACCGCACCCGGCGCCACCACGGCAACCGCCAGATTAGCAGTCATGGCCCAACCCCCGAAGCCGACAAAACCCAGAAGCAGTAACAACAGGCCTAGACGGCGATAGCCCGTATCTTGCGTAGGGAGCGCTGCAGGCCGGGCAGCGGTTGGCTCTGCGTCAGCATGCGTTGTCGGCGCCTCGGCGGGAATGAAATCAGCAGCGTTATGCTTGTCGTCGTCGCTCATGTACTGGGCTCCTGGGTCTCGGCAAAAGGGCGTGTGTTTTTGATGCTTGAAATATCCTACCAATGCTTGCGACTCAGGAAGGCGTTACGCGCCATTCCCTATTCCCGTCACCTTGACAGGATCAATATCGATGACGTGAGTACTATTTTGATGAATGATACAGCCAAACTGTGAGTGTTACGTAATGCATGCCGGTGCTGATTAACAATTAAAACTATTTTTTTGCTTATTTAAATTTTATTCAAACATTATTATTATAAATTTAATACTAAAAAGATTAGTAACATGAGCGATGATGCTGCAAATATTTTCGTGTGACTGGTTTTGTTCCAGTGGTCATTTTTTCTTAAGAAACTGAATTCCAAGTATTATTAAGGGACGTAATAAGATTCATGCTCATTGATCAAACGTAGCAACGATACTGCCCGAGCCTCCACGGCAAGCGGCACATAAAAGCGTTTTATAAAAAATAGATTCCGTGAGGTAGCTGATGGTTTCCATTTCACGCATCGATACATCGACTGGTGTGCGAGTAAACAGTCTGGAAGAGAACAAAGATAGTGTCGTCGATTTTGGTGACACGGCGGCTGATGCGATCAATTTAGATATCGGTGTGGCGCAGACGGGTACCTGGGCGCTAGCCGAAAGTGACGAGACTATTGAAGACCCCTTTCTGTTTGAGATTCAGGGTGAAGCGCTGACGATCGAGGAAAACGAGGAAAACCCGGATACCGTGGTACGCGATGCCGGCAATCCGGAAAGCAACCCTGGCACTGGTGCTGATGGTCTCTGGGATGGCTACACCGGTAACGGCTATCTGGATTTGGGTGCAGATATCGGCGATGCGGCTTTATTTAATGTCAGCGTCGAAGAAGCGGGTGCTTATACCCTGAGCGTACGCTATGCCAATGGTGCCAAGGCTCAGGTCGATCGCCCGATGGATATCCTGGTGGGCGGCGCCTCCCAGGGCACGATGGTTTTTCCTGGAACCGGTGCGGGTGACGCAGGCTGGCTGAACTGGACCGATGCGACCATTGATCTCGAACTTGCCGCCGGCAGCAACACCCTTCGCCTGCAGAACCTAAGTGATAACGGCCCTAACATCGACAGATTGTCGGTCAGTCGAAATATCACGTCACCACCAGAAGAGCCGATATCTGAACCCGGTGAGCGCTTCACGGTCAAGGTCAACTTCCAGCCGGATGACGTTGCTACGCCGAACGGCTATGTGGCGGATACCGGCCTGGCCTTTGGCGAGCAGTCCATTGAAGTCGATGGCCAGATTCACCAGTACGGTTGGGTCAGCGAAACATCGATTGCCGATGGAACTGACAACGGCACCACGCCCTTGGCCATCAATGATCAGTCAAGTGTCGCCGTCAATAATCGCACCGACGACATTGCCGGGCTCGATCCGCGGCAGGGCACCTATGCACACTTTGCGTTGCCAAGCTACGCCGAGAAAGCCGGTTGGGAGATCGAGCTTGAAAACGGCTTTTATGAGGTTACCGCTTCGATCGGTGATGCTTCGGGGCCGTTTGACAGCAATTACGTGCTCAATGCCGAAGATGAGTTGTTCAACGACCCGTTCACGCCGTTTCGTCCTGATGACTTTCCGGCAGATGACAATCCATCTGATGATACTGAAGGTTTCCGCTCTGATCTGGTGACCAGAGTCGTACAGGTCACCGATGGTCGTTTGACCCTCGATTCCATCGGCATGGATAGTGCCAATACCGAGATTCAGTACCTGGAAATTCAGGTGCTGCCGGATCTCACCCCGGAGGATGACCGTGATGCTCCGGAAGACTATGCCTTCTTTACCGACCCGAGAGCGATTGCGGGGGTAGGTGCGAATGAAATTTCAGTCGATCTCGATCCCCTGGACGGTAGCGCACCGGTAGGGGTCGATCCGAACTCGGATATTTTCCTGGGCATCTCCGTAGTGGATGGCCGCGGCGGCGCCTTGTTAGAGAGTCTTGAGGATGGGTCGGTGCGGTTGTTCGAGACTCTCAGTGGCGAAGAGGTGACATTCAACGTCAATACCACTGGAGGCTTCGATTCATTGACCGTCTCGCCCATCGGCGGGCTCAAGAAGTTCACCAGCTACACGCTGACAATCGACGGTTTCAAGGATCGTGGCGATAACGACAATCCTGATGCGCCAACCCGGGAATTCCAGAAATTCACCAATACCTTCGTCACCGGCGAAGCGCTGGCAGTCGTGGCGCGAGAAGTAGCCTTCAAGGATGTCATCGAGTTGAATGGTGCGGCGGATGGGGCCTTTGGTTTCACTTCCCTGGAGATCTCGCCGGACGGCACGAAGATGTATATCGCCACCATCACCGGAGATATCAAGCGTTACGATGTGGATCCGATCACCGGTGGATTGTCCAACGAGCAGGTCCTGTCGTTGGACTACTTCGACCAGCCGGGCGTGGAACAGAACCGCGGCATCATAGGGCTTGCCTTCGATCCCAGGGATTCCAACGTTCTCTGGGTCAGCGACAACTATCCCATTCCACTGACCGGTCGAGACAATGGCGTGCCGGACTTCAGCGGGCGTGTAAGCAAGATCACGCTTGGAGAAGGAAACGATTTTACCGGCACGGCGGAAACCTACATCACAGGGCTACCGCGCTCGAACGGCGATCACGTCACCAATAGCCTTGAGTTTCGAGCCAATCCGGATTATGACGCCGCGATCAACCCGGAAGTGCCGTCGCATCTGCTGTACTTGATCCAGGGCTCCAATACCGCCATGGGCGAGCCGGATAGCGCCTGGGGCGAACGCCCGGAACGCTTGCTGAACGCCTCGGTCATGGAGATCGATCCTACGCGAAACGCACCGGAAGGGGGCTTCGATGTCTCCACGGAGCCACTACCCAGCGATGGGTTCAATCGCCGCTTCGATGATCCCGATGGTTATCCCAAGAATGGGCCTATTCCTATGGATAACGGCCAGTTCCTGGTCTTTGCCGAAAATGGCACCGCCACAGTGCAGGACGGCGCCGGCAATATCCTCGAGCGCTTCTACGACCCGTTTGCCGATGATGCGGTGGTCAAGCTCTTCGCTACCGGTACGCGCAACGCCTACGATCTGGTCTGGCACTCCAATGGATCGCTTTACGTGCCCACCAACGGTTCCGCCGCAGGCGGTAACACGCCGGACGATCCCGCCACGCCTGAAAACGAGTTTTTTGAAGGCGTCGAAAAGCAGGACGACTACCTGTTCAAGGTTCAGGAAGGCGGTTATTACGGGCACCCGAACAAGCTGCGGGGCGAATACATTCTCAACGGCGGCAACCCGACGCCGGATAACGACATCAACCAGGTAGACAGGTACTCGGCAGGGATAGAGCCGGACGCCAACTATCGCATCGAGGAGGCCTACTCCCTAGGCGAGAACCGCTCACCCAATGGCGCGACGGAATACACAAGCGGCGTATTCGGCGGCAACCTGCAAGGTAACCTGTTGTTCGCCGAGTACTCCGGTGGCGACGACATTCGTTCGATCACCCTCGATGCCGATGGCAACGTCATTGGTGATGACGTGCTGCGGGATATGGAGGGTAACGTGATCAGCTATATCGATCCGCTGGATATCATCGAGAACCCGGCGACCGGCCAGCTTTATCTCTTGACCCTGAATCGAAACAACGGCCAGAGTCAAATCCTGCGTCTTGATCCGACCCCGGGCCGCGTGATCGACGGGCCAGACGATGACGATAATGGCGAGCTTGTTCCGGTTCTGACCATCCAGGCCGAGGGCAATATTCCTGATGATGGCACCTCGGTCACGATAGCCAACGGCGAGGATGCGCAGATCGAAATTCGTACCCTGGCCAACCCGGAGTCGAGCCTGTCGCTGCAGCCTACCGGTCTGCGGCCAGGGTCTTTCGGCGTCGATGGCAATACCGATGATACGGACAGTATCGCCGGGGGCTACGCAGACTTTGGCTTTACCAATGCGGACTTTTTGACCTTTGACTTTGAGTTGTCTGGCGATCAGGCCGGCGATTCGGTGCTTCAGGTGCGCTACGCCAATGGCTCGGACGCTAGCCGTCCGCTGGAAGTGTTCGTCAATGGCGCCAGTATCGGCACCTTTGCCTTCACCCCACCCAGCGAAACAACTGAGGACGACGCCTGGAATATCTGGCAGACGCTGAATATTCCGGCGGAACTGGTCTCGGGGCTCAATACGGTACGCTTTCAGGCCGTTGCGGCAACCGGACCCAACATCGATCAGCTGCAAATCCTCCAGCAGCCCCAGGACAGCACACCGGACGATTCGAATGCGGAGATTGCCATTCAGAGCAACGATGCGGCCCATTTTCCCGATCGACTGCAGTTCAACTATCTGGAGAACAATAACGCCTCGAACCCGGACCGCGACTTCAAGGAGGGAGGTAGCGTCGTGATCAGCAACATCGGTACCGCGAAACTGTCGATCATCGAGGCGGAACTGACCGGGCCCTTTGCGCTGACAGAACCGGATATCTTCAACGATTTGACCCTGGAAGCAGGGGAGTCTGTCACGGTCGAGATTCTTTTCGATCGCGACGTCTATACGCCGCCGACTAACAATGCGGATGATGGCGTCTTCGGGGGTGCATTGCGATTGGTTACCAATGACGCGGATACACCGGTTGCCGAGGTGCAACTGGCGGGCTTCTGGCAGGCCCGGGACGAAGGGGGTTGGGAGCCCAATATCAACGAAGTATGGGAGGTCTTCGGTTTCGGCAACGCGATCGAAGGGTTGAGCACCCAGGGTGGCGGGCAGAGATCGGTGCTAGACGACTTCGATCTGTATCGCCCTGTCAACGACGATGAAGTGCTGTCGCGCTACTGGAAGATTGCGGACGGCGTCGAGTCCGCCAAGATCACTCAGATTGCCGCTTTCCATGGTGACGGCGGGGCGACCCTGGGGATTCACAATCCCGGCAACAAGAATGCCGATATCATCCTGTCCAAGCATGCCGGCGACAACAACCAGTCCCTTTTACCCACCGAGAGTGATGGTCAATTTGCCACGGCGACGATCACCCCTGAGCAGATTCCGGAGGGCTGGCTTGGCAACGACATCTTCGGTATCGAAGTTGCCAACCTGTCCACGGATCCTTCTCTCAACCCTTCTGGCGGCGGCACGGTACCGGCTGATGCAGAAGGTATCGAGCGCGGCTATACCGTGAGGATGTTTCAGGCCTTGGAGGCGGACGGCAACGTGATTCCCAATACCTATCTGGGGGTCATGGATTACACCGGCATCAACTATGACTACAACGACAACATGTTCGTTGTCGAAGGCGTCGAAGCGGTTTTCGATGGAGGGCTCTCAGTCAGCGACGATGATATTTCAATGAGTGACAGCGTCAGTCTGGTGGGAGTTGAGATGAATGAAGCAGCGGGCGATATGCTGTAAGAAGGTTCAGGATCGCTGTCGTGATCAAGGCGCTGTCCTTGCGCGAGTCTGCTTAAGTCGAGTAGTCATCTTGCCGATATCATAGGATTCAACATGGCCGCAATAAAGAGAGCACAGGATGCAATGGACCGTGGCACATAGCTGGTTGGCATTAGCATTGATATTGGGACTGCTGGAACTTACCTCCGGAGCGCTGGTATTGCTGGCGCTAGCGTTCGCCGCAGCCGGTGCCGGAGTGGTGGCATATCTCGGATTCGGCTTCACGATACAAGCCATCGCATTGGCGCTATTGGCAGGGGTGCTCATTCCCATCGTCATTCGCCTCATCCGCCCCCGCTTTTCTCCAAAGGGTGTGCGCTACGGCACGACCGGTTCCGGGGCCGAGATCGGTCAATACTTCCTTACCACGCGACGGGATTTCGATCAGGCGATCAGCGTCAAGATCAATGGCGATCTCTATCGCGCCCGCTTTGAGGATGAAAGAGACCCTGAAGAAAATATTCGAGTCGTGCTGCTGCGTTTTGAAGGCACAGTGGCTGTCGTCAAACCCGCCGTGAAGTAACGCTTTTCAATTACACTATCTTAGGAAAATCTAAATGGATATGGGAATCTCTCCAGGCCTGATTCTGGCCGTCATTCTATCGGCCATTGCTATCCTCATGCTGGTCAAGGGATTGGTCGTCGTTCGCCAATCCGAAGTCATGGTGATCGAACGTCTAGGCTCTTATCATCGGACGCTGGAAAGCGGCATCAATCTCATCATTCCTTTCATCGAGCAGGCGCGCCCAATCACCATGATCCGGTATCGTCGCCAAGGCGATGAGTACTTTCCCATTACCAGCGAAGAAACGCGTATCGATCGGCGTGAAACGGTGATGGACTTCCCCGGCCAGCCGGTGGTGACCACGGACAACGTGACGGTGCGAATCAATGGCGCCCTCTATTTCCAGGTCATCGATCCCAAACGGGCGGTTTATGAGGTCGAAAACATGAGTCAGGCCGTCGAGGTGCTGGCCAAGACCACTTTGCGTTCTGTGGTGGGCAAGATGGAACTCGACAAGCTTTTCGAGTCCCGTGCCGAGGTCAACAGCGCCATTCAGGCGGAGCTTGAGGAACCCGCCTCCAAGTGGGGAGTGAAGATTTCCCGGGTCGAGGTGCAGGATATTTCCATGCCTGAGGAAGTGGAAGAGGCCATGCGACTGCAAATGGCCGCCGAACGTAAGCGACGCGCCACCGTGACGGAAGCAGAAGGCGAGAAGTCAGCGGCGATCGCCAAGGCCCAGGGCCAACGTGAATCTGCCATTCTCAACGCCCAGGGCGACAAGGAGTCAGCTATCCTGCGGGCCGAAGGGGAGAAGCGCTCGATCGCGCTGGTACTCGAGGCGCTCGGTCAGTCCGATGAGAACAAGCGTTCCGTTATCGGTTATCTGCTGGGCCAGAGCTACATCAAGACGCTGCCTAATATCGCGAAGGAGGGGGAAAAGGTGCTCGTGCCTTACGAAGCCTCGGCGCTGTTGGGGTCGATGAGTGCGCTGCGCGAGGTGGCGGGTTCTCCCGAGGACGCTGTCACTTCATTGAACAAGGCCCAGTCGCTGCGTAATGGGGTGATGGGGGGTTCCGGCGCTGGCCTGTAAATTCACCTCCGATCAGATCATGCCGCTGTCCAAGGCAGCGGCCATGGTCAAACCCAGTTCCTCGACCTGATCAACGAAGACTTCCTGCCATTCGCCGCGCAATGTCAGCGGTTCCTGCATCCACCGCCAGCGCAGTCCGGTAACAATGCTTTCCACCGCCCGCCGAGTACCGGTGCCATCCAATCCGGCGCGGATATAAAGCGCGCAGGGCAGCCCCTGCTTTTCTTCCAGCACCGGATAGTAGCTGCGATCGAAGAAATCCTTTAGCGCGCCACTCATGTAGCCCAGGTTTTCGGTGGTGCCAAGCAGAATGGCATCGCAGTTCAGGACATCATCGGGGCCTGCTTCCAGGGGCGCCTTGACCGTCACCTCGACGTTTTCGATATCCGTATGGGTTGCGCCGCGTTCTGCCGCCTCGCGTAAGGCGAGAGTATTCGGTGAAGGCGCATGGGCCACGATCAGCAGTCGTTTGTTCATATGATAGGATGCCTGCTCACGAATTTGAGCATGTAACGTAGATGATCGATTATCGAGTAGTTGCGCAATACATTCCGATGAGCGCGTAGATCCTCGACACCGACTACTGCCAACGCCGGCATGATCAACCATGGCCAGAACCGGGCAACTGCCCACATGGCTGGTACGACCCTGATAATCAGAGTCGAAATTACGAATGCTCCGTAAATCGATCGTGGATTGCCAGACATACTATTCCTTGTCCCATTGCTGGATCAGCTTGTCATGGTAATCGCCACGCTGTAGCAAAGGGCTCAAATTATGGCCTTGCTGCTGCAAACGGGTACGTAGCAGACTGAGACGAACGCATGCCTTTTCACGTTCTTCGCCATGATCCATACGCAGGATCAGGCTCTCCACCTCTTTGATTTCCCTGGCCAGCTCCAATTCCGGTGGCAAGAAGCCCGAATTCTTCAAAAGCCGATAACCTGCACGCAATTCCCGCGGAATCATGCTGTCATCATCGAGCTGCAACGGTTTTCCTTTACCGGGTAAGTGCTCCAGCTCGCCGTTCTCGATAGCTTTCTGAATATAGGCTTCCGCTAACCGATCAAGCAATGACACGAGACGCTACTCCTTCAAAGCGGTTATCCGATGAACAATCGAACTATATCTATTGAGGGTCAACGACGTTGAGCATCCTCATATATAGCAGCTATAGACGTGTTGTCGTAGTAATTAGCCCATCATATTCTGGCCAATGACACTGGGCTCAATAAAAGTAGAGTCCATAAAGTAGAGTCGATAAAGTAAAGTTCAGCGGCTACCACTTACGTTATGTGAAGCGAGGGGTGTCATCATGTCGGCAAGCATGCGTAACGTAGATGCGGATCATGAATTGGATTTAGCCGAGCGTATCCTGAATACCGCTTTGTTGCTGGGTGAAGAACGAGGATGGCAGACGGTTGAGCTTACCCAGGTAGCCCATCAGCTGGGACTTCCCGCTCATCGCATACTCGATCACTATCGTGATCTGGACGCTGTCGCTAATGCCTGGTTTCAGCGAGGTCTAAAAGCCATGCTCGACGAAAAGCCTGAGAACTTCGTCATGTGGTCAGGAAAAGAGCGTTTCGAATACTGTCTCTTTGCCTGGTTCGATGCTTTAGCCTCACATCATCAAGTAACTGTGGAAATGTTACATACCAAGGTACATGCACCACATCCCCATACCTGGGTACCCATGGTGTTCGATCTCTCCAGACTCATCCAATGGCTGCGCCAGGCTGCAGCGCTGAGCGCCCCTTATGGCAGCCGTCGCGCCCAGCTAGAAGAAGTAGCGCTTACCGGACTTTTTCTCGCAACATTGCGGGCGTGGTCACGCGATACCAGCATGGGACAGGAATCGACCCGTCAATCCCTGGCAAGACGCCTGAGTCTAGCCGAACGCTTCATGCGTCTGGCGTAAGTTCAATCTTCTTGCGGACCGTCACGAGACGCAGATAAACCAGGCAGACGATATCAACGTGTTTGAAAAGCCACCCGAGTGCCGTGGGCAAGCACGTCGTCCGGGTCAATTGGTTGCGCAGGCAAACCAATCATTTCGTCGGTAATTTCTGGCCAGGTCAGCAAGCCGTGGGTCAAACCCAGCGGTGCCAGAAGGCGGCTGATCCATTGGGTACCCGTAAAACGGCGTGGGTTGGAATCTTCATCGACCAGTTGGCTGACCCCGTGAGCATGATGAAAACGCACCAGATAGTAGCCCATGTCGATGGACTGAATTTCGACAATAGGATTATTGCCGTGGGCGATCCAACGAGAAAGCGCTTCAAAAGTGACCCGCTCGGTCAGAGGTTGGGTGAAGGGCGACATTACATTGTCGTTGGTTTCAACGCTGACGTTCATGATATAGGCCTTTTGCTGGTGATATTTTTCTATACAAAAGTTATGCAATATTTTCTATTTGAACAAGTTTATTCGCAACTTTCACGATTTGCTCGGTAAAACATCAAAAGTTCAGCCCTGCAATTAGACAAAACAGAGACAACAATTACTTAAAAGGCCTTTAATAGTAGGTAGTTGAAAGCGGCTGATGAGTTTATTAGTTCTAGCTTGGCTGAATTATGACTGGTTTTTTAATGCTGAAGATATCCATTGTAATTAGTAACATAACGTTACCAATCGTGTTTTTGTGTCATAACCTGTTCCGGTAGCAAGGCGGCAATTCATGCATACGAACTCAATAACAGTTTCAACAGATGCTCCCACCAATCCCGCTGCTGGGTTCCCGACCCAGCGCTTGCGTACCCAAGAGGGAGTCCCTGTAAGAAATCGACTTACGAGCATTCATTGGCAGCGTTTTTCGGTTCCCTTCGAGTATCCGGTAGCTTTCACACACGGTCTTTTCAGACAAGAGAACCCACTGCTGGTCGAAATGCTGTCGCTGCAAAAGGAAGAGAAGCAGCATCGCTGCCTTATCTACATTGATGACGGCGTTGCAACGGCCCAGCCTGATCTCGTCGAACGCATCCAGGACTATTTTGCCGCGCACGCCTCACGCATGAAACTCGTCGAAGCTCCCCAGGTGGTTCCCGGCGGTGAGCAGATCAAGATATGCCCGTCCCATGTGATTGCTGCACAAAAAGCGATACATCGCCTAGGCGTTGATCGCCATTCCTATGTCATTGCGATCGGCGGCGGGGCAGTGCTGGATGCCATCGGGTTCGCCGCCGCTACGGCCCATCGCGGTGTGCGCCATATTCGCGTGCCCAGCACGGTGCTGTCACAAAACGACAGCGGCGTTGGGGTGAAGAACGGTATCAATTTCAACGGCGTGAAAAACTTCATGGGATCGTTTGCGCCCCCTTGGGCCGTGCTCAACGACTTCACCCTATTGAAGACTCTTGAGCGACGCGAGCGTATCGGGGGTATTGCCGAAGCGGTCAAGGTGGCGCTCATTCGGGATAAAGAGTTCTTTGATTGGATGGAAGCGAACGTCGAGCAGTTGAAAACGTTTGATTCGGAAACGGAAGAAATCATGATCCGCCGTGGTGCTGCGCTGCACATGCGTCAGATCGCTCACGGTGGCGATCCGTTTGAGCAGGGGTCCGGTCGCCCGCTGGATTTTGGTCATTGGTCCGCTCACAAGCTCGAGGCCATGACTCGTCATGAGGTACATCATGGCGAGGCGGTGGCGATTGGCATTGCCCTGGATGCCCGCTATTCGGTGCTTGCAGGGCTGTTACCCGAAGGCGAAGAGCTGCGTATCGTCGAACTGCTGGAAGGACTCGGCTTGCGCACTTTCCATCCTCAGCTGATCGAGCCTACCGCAGAAGGCGAATCCGCCATACTCGCGGGCCTACGTGAATTTCAGGAGCATCTGGGAGGGGAGCTGACCGTAACGTTGCTGTCTGGCATTGGCCAGGGTGTTGAGGTGAACACCATCGACAATAAGCTGGTCATGGCGTCCATTGCGTGGCTCCAGGTACGAGAGGATCGCGATGCAACTGCCCAATAATCTCGGCCAGCTCACCTATTGCCTTAATATTCACCCCGCTCAATCCTGGGAAGAAGTCCGCGCCGCGTTGCAAGGACCGGTACGCAAGGTCAAGCAGGTACTTGCGCCGCAAACACCCTTTGCGGTCGGGCTGCGTTTTTCCGCTCAGGCACTGCGCTCACTGGAAGAGCCGGCTTCCCGAGCCGAACTCAAGGCGCTGCTTGCAGAGCAGGGGTATCGAGCATTGACCGTCAATGGCTTTCCCTATGGTGTCTTTCATGGCGCTCGAGTGAAGGAGGAGGTCTATCAGCCGGACTGGCGATTCGCCGAGCGGCTCGACTACACCTGCGGCTTGGCGACGCTGATGGCGGAACTGGGCGCCCCGGGCGATACCCTCAGCCTCAGCACGGTGCCCGGGACGTTCAAGCCCTTCGGGCGAGGGGCAGAAGCACTGATGGCGGACAATCTGCTCAAGGCGACGGCGCACTGTGTAGAACTTGAGCAGCGCACCGGCGTCACCGTGGCGATTGCTCTCGAGCCGGAACCCTATTGCTTTCTGGAAACCATCAATGAAGCGATCGCCTTCTTCGATCGCTATCTCTATAGCGACGAAGCGGTAAAGCGCCTGATGGAGATGACCGGATTGACGGCAAGCCAAGCCGCCAGCGCGTTGCCACGTCATCTGGGGCTTTGCTATGACGTTTGTCATGCGGCGGTGGAGTTCGAAAATCCGCAGGCAAGCATCAAGGCGCTGCGCGCTGCCGGTGTCCCTATCCACAAGCTGCAGTTAAGTGCGGCATTGCGAATCCCAAAGATCAATGCCGAAGCCAGGCATGCACTCGAGGCGTTTTGTGAGCCTACCTATCTGCATCAGGTCGTAGCGTCAGGTCAGAAGGGGCTGACACGCCATGCGGATTTGCCCGAGGCATTGGCCCGAGGGGAGCAAGCAAACGGTGAAGAGTGGCGCATCCACTACCACGTACCGATCTTCACCGAAACCCTTGGCCGCTTCGAGACGACCCAGGCGTTCTTGGCCGAGGTGCTGGCGCTGCATCGCCGCGAGCCCATCGCCCCTCATCTGGAAGTCGAAACCTATACCTGGCATGTGCTACCCGAGGCGCTCAAGGGCGCAAGCGTGGAGGACGCCATCATTCGCGAGATGCAGTGGGTTCAAGGTCAGTTATGTCAAGAGAGTAGCTATATCAAGAGAGTAGCTATATCAAGAGAGTAGCTATGTTGAGGCAGTTATGTTGAGAGAGCAGCTATGTTAGAGAGCAGTTATGTTGACAGGGCAGCCATGTTGAATTGGCGCATGTGGCTCAAGCTTGGGCGTATATCGAATTTACCCACGGTGTGGACCAATGGCCTGGCAGGTTGGGTGCTGTCTGGCAATGCGTTCGATGGCACGAGACTGCTACTACTGCTGATTGCGCTATCACTGTTTTATGTTGGGGGCATGTATCTCAACGATGCCTTCGATGCAGAGATCGATGCCCGAGAGCGCGCCAATCGGCCTATTCCTCAAGGCGAGGTGTCGCAAGTCACGGTCTTTGTGCTGGGGGCGGGCATGCTCGCTCTCGGCGCACTGTTGATGTTTACACTGGGAGTTTTTGCTGGCCTGGCAGGATTGGCCCTGGCGGCGACTATCGTGGCCTATGACTGGCTGCATAAGCGCATAGCCTGGGGACCGATCATCATGGGAGCTTGCCGACTTTTGACCTATGTGACGGCGGCATTGGCAGCAGGTGGATTGAGCTGGATGGTGCTGATTGGTGGGTTAGGGCTGTTCTGTCACGTGGTGGGGCTGACCTATGCGGCCAAGCAGGAAGCCTACGACAGGATCGGCAATGCCTGGCCGCTGCTGGTAATGGCGGTACCAGTACTGGTTCTGGGGTTCATGCTTGCCGACAACCTGGCCATCATGTTGCTGGCACTCTATCTAGCATGGGGCGGTTGGGCGCTTAGCCTGCTTTTCCGCCGTCGCCCCGGGGACGTGCCCAAGGCGGTGGTCAGCCTGATCGCAGGTATCGCGCTTTATGATGCGGTACTGATAGCCGGAACGGGGATGTTGGGGCTGGCGTTGCTTTCCATAGCAGGCTTTGGGGTCACCCTGGCGCTACAGCGCGTAGCGCCAGGGACGTAATCAAAGCATTCAATCTTCAAACACATGAGCCAAGGTCAGGGCTTTGAAATCCATTGCCTCCACTGCGCCTTCCGGCATCAAGTTAGCCTGAGATGAGATCACCAGCGGCCCGTCGTTCGGGTCGTCGGTGATGCGCCCATGAGAGCCCTTGACCAGTTGGGTGTCCTTGAGCGAGATGACATCGAGCAGCTGGCGCATGCCGAGCTTGCGCTTGCCAACCCGCCAGCCCGCCGCAAGTTTGGGTCGCTTGATCTTCGGATCGAAGAACAGCTCCACCGGGTCGTAGCCGGGCTTGCGATGGATATCCACGGTGCGCGCATAGTCCGGTGCGCGAGACTCGTCCAGCCAGTAGTAGTAGCTGAACCAGCGATCCGGTTTGGCGATGGCAACCAGTTCCCCGGCGTTGGGATGAGCGAGGCCATTGGCTTCGATGCCTTCCGCATCCCAGACGCTTTCCACCCCGTCCAATCCTTCGAGTAGGGCCTTGATCTCGGCAACCTTCGCCGGGTCCTGAATGTACACATGGGCAAGCTGATGATCCGCCACGGCGAATGCCTGGGAAGCGCCTGGATCAAGCTGCTCGCGGCCGTGTTCCTCTACTCGCACGGCGACATGCCCGGCTTCTCGCAGCGCACGATTGATATGCACCGCATCCGTGGTGGGTGTGATGCCGTACTCGGAGACGACGATGACACGTCTATCATCCCGCTCGGCGGCGTCGATCAGCTCACCGCACAGCGTATCGATTTCCCGAAGATCCTGCTGGATACGCGGATGAGAAAGGTCCGGCCCCAGCCGCTGCAGGTTGTAATCCAGATGAGGCAGATAGGTCAGGGTCAGGGTCGGATCCCGAGTCTCCATGACGTGCAAGGTCGACTTGGCGATCCAATCGCTCGAGGTGATATCCGCGACCGGGCCCCAGAAGGTGAACAGCGGGAACTGACCCAGCTTGGCGTCGAGCTCGTCATGCAGTTCGGCGGGGTAGGTGTAATGATCAGGAATCTTGCGCCCATCCGCTGGATACATGGGACGTGGCGTGGCACTCCAGTCTGCGCTGGAGTACATGTTGTACCACCAGAACATCTTGGCGCAGGTAAAGTCAGGATTGCGTGCCTTGCCGGCTTCCCAGATCTTTTCCCCGCCCACCAGCCGATTCGATTGACGCCACAGCCAGACCTCAGAGAGATCGCGAAAGTACCAGCCGTTGGCCACGATGCCGTGCTCGGCGGGTGTCAGGCCCGTCACCAGGGTGGATTGCACGGTGCAGGTGACCGCAGGTGTGACCGTATTGAGCGGGCGCATGGCGCCTCGTTTTGCCAGCGCTGCAAGGTTTGGGGTGTGGGTGCCGACCATATTGGGCGCCAGGCCCACCACAAGGATTACCAGGGTTTTATTCATCGTTGCTGCCATATCGAATGAGATTCGGAAAACTGAGCCGTAAAAATACAATTAGATACACTAACATTATTTGGTAAAATAAGGTAACTTTGTGTTAATTTTGATGTGAGATGGTACTAGGCCATTCTGCTGAGCCAGGATGAGCCAAGGATTGAATACACCTGTTTACAAGTACTGAGGTGAGCAATGTCTGAAAAACCGATCGATCTGCTACATCACTGGATTCTGCGCCAGGCGAAAGAGCAGAGTGCATGGTTCGAAGAGCGCGTCAATGCGCTTGCGGAGGGGGCTCCGGAGCGTGAACTGCATATGGTGATGGGATTGGCGCCGCGGCTATTGGGCAAGGCGGAGCTTGCTTTGTCGATTGAGGATCTTAGTCAGGCGAATGGTGCCCTGGAAGGCTGGCAGCCCGAGGGTTTGAGCATCGACGGTGCCGCTAGAATCGTGGCATTGACGATGTATCGTGGCGAGCGACCTTTCGCAGAGATATTCAAGGATCTGCGACGCACCGCGGATGCCAGGGAACTGGTGGCGCTCTACCGAGGGTTGCCGCTATACCCGGAGCCTGAAAGTTTAGCGTTCGAGGTGGGCGAAGGGCTGCGTTCCAACATGCTGGGCGTTTTTGAGGCCATTACTCAGCATAACCCTTATCCCCGACTTCATTTCGATGAGCATCGCTGGAATCACATGATTCTCAAGGCGCTGTTCGTCAATAGCAGTCTGGCTAATATCGTGGGTCTTGATGAGCGGAATAATCCGGAGCTGGCGCGACAGCTGCTCGATCATGTGCATGAGCGCTGGGCTGCCGGACGTGGTATTTCGCCGGAAGTATGGCGCTGCATCGGCCCCTATGCCGTCGAGGTGGGCGCTCTCGACGAGTTCGAGAAGGCGTTAACCGGCGAGCCTCGGGAACAGGCAGCCGCAGCTGGGGCGCTAGCTAGAAATCCATCGCCACAAGCCAGGTCATTACTTGCCGCGCATCCCGCTGCTGCCGCCAAAATCGCCGAACACCAGGTGGAACAGGCCAATATTTCACGAAACGAGGTTGTCTGAGATGTTCATCGACCCCCATGCCCATATGATTTCACGCACCACCGATGATTACGAAGCCATGGCCGCCGCAGGTATCGTTGCCGTGATCGAGCCGGCTTTCTGGCTGGGCCAGCCGCGTACGTTTGTCGGTACCTACGTGGATTATCTTTCTACCATCATTGGTTTCGAGCGGTTCCGCGCCGGGCAGTTTGGTATTCGCCACTACTGCACCGTGGGGCTCAATTCCAAGGAGGCCAATAATGAAGAGTTGGCCGAAGGCGTCATGGAATGGTTGCCGCGCTTTGCCCTCAAGGAAGGGGTCGTAGCCATTGGCGAGATCGGCTATGACGAACAGACGCCGCTGGAAGACAAGTATTTCCGCGCTCAGCTGGCGCTGGCCAAGGAGCTGCAATTGCCGGTCATGGTGCACACGCCGCATCGGGACAAGAAGCAGGGCACCTCACGCTCCATGGATGTGTGTGAAGAGATGGGCATCGATCCATCTTGGGTAGTCATTGATCACAACAACGAAGAGACCGTGCAGGAGACGTTGGATAGAGGGTTCTGGGCAGGGTTTTCGATCTATCCTTCGACCAAGATGGGCACCGTGCGCATGGTGGAGCTGCTCAAGCAGTATGGTAGCGAACGCATCATTGTCGATAGCGCCTGCGATTGGGGTATCTCCGATCCCTTGGCAGTAGCCAAGACCGCCATGCTGGCATTGAAAAACGGTATCCCTGCAGAAACGGTGCGCAAGGTCACCTACGCCAATACTTTGGAGGTCTACGGCAAGAGCGGTCAGATTCAAGAATCGGATTGGTTGAACCCGCCGGAGATCGATCAGCGCACCCTGTACGAAGGTAACTCCATTCTGCGGGGTGGGCGAGAGCCGCGTATCGAAGCCCCGGGTTCGCGTAAGCGGGATAGTCTTATCATCGAATGAGAATGCTGCACATGAGTTCCGCATGAGGAATAAACAGTAGCCCGCTATAAAGCGGGCTACTGCATTTGGATTCCACTCAATGCTTTAGGCTGACGCTATGAGGGCGCCGATGAAGTACGACCATAGAACAGCTCCGAAGTGAGATCGTTGAGGCGCATGTTGTCGTGTTCGCCGTAAGTGAGCACGGAGTTGATGCGTGGTGTATCCCCCTCTACCAGCGTGACCCGGTGCATGGCGCAATCACCATGAAAGAAAGCGAGTGTGCCAGGTGCACCGGTCTGGACCTTGATTCTCGATCGGTCGCCCTGAAGCACTTTCCTGACTTCCTCGTAGCATTCGTCGCTCTTGGTACGCAGCGCCGGTACGTATTCGAAATCTCCACCCAGTTCGGCCTGCTGGTACATGACCGTGACCGAAAACTCGCTACGATCGTAATGCCAGCCCAGCTCTTCGCCCGGCTTGAAGAGGGTGATTTGCAGCGCATCGAGCGGGTCGGCGCTACGGTATAGCACCGGCTTTTCCAGTACCAGAGCAATGAAGCGTGTCAGGTCATCCGATTCGTACAGGCGCCGTAGCGGAGCATCCCCGGGTATATGATCATAGGCGATGCCATGTTTGGCTGAGCGTACAGGGTGTGCCAAGGGGTGATCCAGCTTGACGGTTTCATCGAAGGGTTCGAAATAGACGTTGTGTGTTCTATCGCTCACCCAGGCCTTGTCTTCCAATTGGTTGGCCAATTCCACCATCCTGGCTATCGCTTCAGGTTTGATGAAGTCCTTGAGCGTGCAGCAACCATCCTTGGCCAATTCCGTGCGGCAACTATCGATCAGTGCCTTGCCTTCGCTACCGTCAAGTTCGTGAATGGGATACTTGTCGAGGTCGACGACATCGGCGTAAGCAGGGCGGTCTTGAGTCATTGTATTTGACATGATGTTCTTCCTTTTTTGATCGGGATATCCCGATATTGCTTGCTGTTAGCGGCACCGGAGCGCCTCACAACACCATCGCGGCGATCCAGCCAAAAATGATCAGGGGAATATTGAAGTGAATGAAGGTGGGTACCACCGTGTCCCAGATATGATCATGCTGCCTGTCGACATTGAGACCCGCGGTGGGCCCCAGGGTGGAGTCGGAAACCGGTGAGCCAGCATCGCCGAGTGCGCCGGCGGTGCCGATCAGGGCAATGATGGCCATGGCGGAAAAGCCATACTCCAGACCCAGGGGGACGAATATCGCCGCGATGATCGGCACGGTGGAAAAGGACGAGCCGATACCCATGGTAATGATCAACCCGACGAGCAACATGGAAAGCGCGGCCAGTGCACGGCTATCGCCAATCAATTCCACGGCCTGCTGGACCAGTAGCGGAACCTCCCCGGTAGCACGCATCACGGCAGCAAAGCCGGCTGCGGCAACCATGATGAAGCCCACCATGGCCATCATGCGCATGCCATTATCGAAAATGGTGTCCTGCTCGCTCCATTTCATCACCCCGCTGAGAGCAAGAATGGAAAAGCCCACCATGCCGCCGAACACCATGGACCCCGTCATTACCTGAACGACCAGAGTCGAAACGATGGCTGCAAGGATCAGAATCTTCTGCAACGGTTGCAGCGTTTTTTCTTTCTCTTCCTTTTCCTCTTCGGCTTTGATTGGGGTATCCGAATAGGCGCGTTTTTTTCTGTAGGTGAACAGAATGGCAACCAGGAGGCCTACCAGCATGCCAACAACAGGGATGATCATTGCTTGAGGCGCCATGTCGCGCGTAATGGAAAATCCTAAATTTTCACCCGCCTCATTGATGCTGTAGACGAGGATATCGTTCAAGTAGATGGCGCCGTAACCCACCGGAAAGACCATGTACTTCGCGACGATGCCGAAACAGATGACGCAGGCGATGATGCGACGATCAAGCTCCATCTTGTTGAAAACGAGGAGCATGGGCGGGATGAGAAGAGGTATGAAGGCAATGTGCACCGGGACGATGGTGCCGGACGCGACACTGATCAGTACCAAGAGCAGATAGATTCCCCACTTCGTCTTCTCGATATTGCGGGGACTATCATGGCTGCCGACCAGGTTGAGCATTCGCGACGATATGTAGGTGGCGATACCGGCTCGCGAAAGCGCGACGGCGAAAGCGCCCAATGTCGCCAGGGCCAGCGCTATCGGCGCTCCACTGCCGAGGCCATTGTTGAACTCTTCGACTATCGATGCCACCGGCATGCCGGCATAAACGCCGCCGATGATGGCGGAGAGAATCAAGGCAAGCACCACGGAGACGCGCAGCATGCTCAGTGTCACCATGATGCCCACGGCAAGTACAATGGCATTGATGTCCGTGAGAAACAGCAATAACAGCGATAGAGATACCGTTGTTACTATCACTGCTGCCGAGGTGATGTTTTTCGAATTTAGAGCGGATGAACTCCATGATTCTGTTTTCATCAGGTTACCTTTTGTGTTGTTGGTCTAGGTAATCGGTGGGATTGCAGTTTTTTTATTTTGACAAACCGTCTGTTTTTCCAGGTTTTGTGCTGCTTTTTTTATTGCATTTTTAGTATAGAATCTTGATGAAAAAATAAAATTTAGAAACGCCCTTGAATTGTTTAGAATGACTAAACATTGACCTTAAGGAGTGATGATGAGCAATCTTCCTCCCCTGCGCGCATTACAGGTTTTCGAAGCGGTCGGGCGCTATGTCAGCATTGCTGAAGCGGCACGACGTTTGGCAATATCACCTGCCGCAGTAAGCCAACAGATGAAGCTGCTTGAAGATTCGTTGGACCTGCGGTTGATTGAAAAAGACGGTCGGAAAATCAGACTGACTCAGGCGGGTGAAAAGTATCATGAAAGCTGTAGCAAGGCTTTTGAAAACCTGAGAGTTGCCAGCGCTGAAGCCAAATGCGTAAAAAATGAAAACAGGTTGAAAATAAGTGCCTTACCGTCACTTCTGTCGACCTGGCTTTGTCCGCTTGCCGATGACTGGCATCGTCAAAACCCAACGCTCAACATGCATCTGGATGGCAGTCATGCTGAACCGTCACCCGGCCATAATGAAGTCGACTTCCGGATTACCTATAGTGATAGGGCGAGAGAAGCGGAAAACTCGGCGGAACTTTTTCGAGACTGTGTCCTTCCGGTATGTAGTCCAGCACTATTGACCGGGAAAATTCCTTTAAAAAAACCCGAGGATATTCTGCAATATCCGTTGCTATCCATCGATTGGTTACCCAAGTTTTCATCGCCGCCTTCCTGGCAGGACTGGTTCAAATCTAAAGGGGTGAAGAATTGTAATATCAACGACAGCTATCGGGCCTATTCGCTATCCGCCATGGCAATTCAGGCGGCAATTGACGGACAGGGTTTTGTGCTGGCGCAATATGCAATGGTTGGCCGAGATTTGGAGAAAGGAAGGTTGATAGCTCCCTTTTTGTCGCCGTTATCATTACCGTCATCTTACTATTTGACCTGGTCGAATCCTGTATTCGATAGTGCGCATTGTCGTCGGTTCCATCGCTGGATTATTTCTCAAGGAAAGAACCAGTCGATTGCAACGCAAACGCTCTTTGCAGCATCGCGATGACGAAGACATCACTGCTCTCCAGCAATGAACTGGAGAGCTGTGGTCATCAAGCGGCGCGGCGCGTGCCAGTCAGCAGCGGAAACAGCGGATGATCCATGGGCGCTCCCGCCTCCAGTTCCTTTTCAAGACCGGGAAATGGGGGCGAGGTCGTCCAGTGGCGCGGCGCGTGCACCATGTCGTCGCCGAGAAAACGTACCGAGAAGGCGCGGCGGCGCTGATTACCATCGACACCCGCCGAGGCATGCAGCGTCAGCATGTTGAAGAACACCGCATCCCCGGGCTCCAGCGCCCAGCCGAGGATCTTGTAATCATCACGATTGGCCTCGATGTCCGGCAGGTCGTCGAGGCTGCCTTCGGGAAACCACTTGGCCTGGTTATCCATGAAGGTGCGCGGCATCAACCAGGGCCCCTTGTGGGAGCCGGCGACGAATTCCAGGGTGGCGTCGCGAGACACCGGGTCGACCGGCAGCCACATGCTGACGTTCTGATGGCCTTCCACGTTGTAGTAGGGTTGATCCTGATGCCAGGGCGTACGCTGACGGGTGCCCGGCTCCTTGACCAGCAGATGGTCGTGGTACAGGCGCGCCTGCTGGCTTTGCATCAGCCGGGCCGCTACTTCGCCGATGGCAGAGTCGAAGATGAATTGCCGGTATGCCGCGATGTCCTGCCAGTTACAGAAGTCCTCGAAGAACCAGCCGGGATCATCCGGCTCACTGGCTACCTTGGCGCGTGGGCTGGGGCTGCGCAGGTTTTCTTCGATGCCCTGGGTCAACTCGTCGATCTGGTCCTGGTGGAACAGGCCGCGAATGCATACGGCGCCATCCCGCGCATAGGCCTCGACGATCTCGGGGGTGACGAGGGAATCGATATTGGAATTCTGAGTCATGGTGTTTCTCCTCGATATCAGAGAGTCATGGCGGCGATCCAGCCAAAGACGATCAGCGGAATATTGAAGTGCAGGAAGGTCGGTACCACGGTATCCCAGATATGGTCGTGCTGGTGGTCGGCATCCAGGCCTGCGGTGGGGCCCAGGGTCGAGTCCGAGGCGGGTGAGCCGGCATCCCCCAGCGCCGCGGCGGTGCCCACCAGGGCAGTGGTGGCCAGTGCCGAGAAGCCGAAGCTCAGGCACATCGGCACATAAATGGCAGCGATGATCGGAATGGTGGCGAAGGATGAGCCGATGCCCATGGTGATGAATAGCCCGACCAGTAGCATCACCAGAGCCGCCAGGGCACGGCTGTCGCCTATCAATGCCACGGAGCTTTGTACCAGGTCGGGAATCTCGCCGGTGGCCTTCATCACCCCGGCGAATCCGGCGGCGGCGATCATGATGAATCCCACCATGGCCATCAGGCGCATGCCCTGGGTGAAGACGCCGTCCTGCTCGTCCCAGCGCACGATGCCGCTGAATGACAGCAGCGCGAAGCCCGCCAGGCCGCCGAAGATCATCGAGCCGCTCCACAGCTGTATGACCAGAGCGACCACCAGGGCAGCGACGATGACCCCCAGTTGCCAGGCCTTGAGCTTGGCAGGCTGTTGCTTGTTTTCTGTCTGGCCGTCGATGGGGCGATCTTCGTAAGTACGTTTCTTGCGGTAACTGATGAAGATGGCAATGGCGAGTCCCAGCACCATGCCCAGGGCCGGAATGATCATCGCCTTGGGCGGGGCGCCGCGCTCGATCTGGAAGTCGAGCGCTTGTCCGGCCTCGTTGATGTTGCCCATCAGGATGTCGTTGAGAAAGATGGTGCCGAAGCCGATCGGCGTGGTCATGTACATCACCGTGATGCTGAAGGTGATGGCGCAGGCCACGGCGCGGCGGTCGAGTTGCAGGTGATTCATGACAATCAGCAGCGGCGGCACCAGAATGGGAATGAAGGCGATATGCACCGGAATGATCGTCCCCGAAGCGAAGCCGGCCAGGATCAGGCTGGCGAACAGGCCCCAGGTGACCATGCGCGCGTGAGATCGGGTCTGCGCGCCGCCCTGAAAGGTGTCGATTATTCGAGTTGAGAGACGCTGGGTAATCCCGGAGCGCGACAGCATTACCGCGAAGGCGCCCAGGGTCGCGTAGGCCAGCGCCACCGGGGCGCCACCGCCCAGGCCATCGTTGAAGGCCGTGACGATCTCACCGGCGGGCAGGCCGGCATAGAGGCCGCCAATGACAGCGGCGGCGATCAGGGCGAACACCACGGAGACCCGCATGAGGCTCAAGGTCACCATGATCAGAACGGCGAGTATGATTGCATTCATCTGTTTCCCTTATGTGTTGTGATTGTCGGGATGTTGGGGATTAAAGCGCCAGGATGACGCGGGGGTCTTTATTTACCTCATGCTGATCGACTCGGCAAGAGCGACGCCGGTATCAAACCGCTCAAGGTGCGTTCTTCCAGCAGTTCTGTAGCCGCTTCGATATCCGGGGCGAAGAAGCGATCCTTGTCGTAGTAGCGCACCCGTTCGCGCAGGGTCCGGCGCGCGTTTTCAAGCGGTTCGGTAGTGGTCAGCCCTTCGCGGAAATTCAGCCCCTGACAGGCGGCCAACCACTCGATGGCGACGGTGCCGCGCACGTTGGCGGCCATTTCCCACAGGCGCTTGCCGGCGGCCGGGGCCATGGAGACATGGTCTTCCTGATTGGCGGAGGTGGGCAGGCTATCGACGCTGTGCGGATGCGCCAGGGCCTTGTTTTCGCTTGCCAAGGCGGCCGCCGTTACCTGGGCGATCATGAAGCCGGAGTTGACGCCGCCTTTTTCCACCAAAAAGGGCGGCAACTGGGACATGTTCTTGTCCATCATCAGTGAGATGCGCCGCTCGGTCAGCGAGCCGATTTCGGCGATAGCGAGCGCCAGGTTATCCGCGGCCATGGCTACCGGTTCGGCATGGAAGTTGCCACCGGAAATGATGTCGCCTTCCTCGGCGAACACCAGCGGGTTGTCGGAGACCGCGTTGGCTTCGACTTCCAGTACCGTGGCAACCTGGCGTATCTGGCCCAGGCAGGCGCCCATCACCTGGGGCTGGCAGCGCAGGGAATAGGGGTCCTGCACCTTGCCGCAATCGATATGCGAATCGCTGACCACGCTGCGTTCCCCCAGCAGGTGGCGATAGGCGCTAGCGGCGTCTATCTGGCCCTGCTGACCGCGCGCCTCGTGGATGCGCGCATCGAAGGGCGAGCGGGAGCTGAGCGTAGCTTCTACGGTTAGTGCCCCACACACGGTTGCGGCGGCGTAAAGGTCTTCCGCCTCGAACAGGCCGCGAAGGGCATAGGCGGTGGACACCTGAGTGCCGTTGAGCAGTGCCAGACCTTCCTTGGGCGCGAGACGTAGCGGTGACAGGCCGGCCACTTCCAGCGCCTGACGAGCGGGCAGCCACTCGCCTTGGTGACGCGCCTGACCTTCACCCAGCAGCAGGGCGCTCATGTGGGCCAATGGTGCCAGATCACCGGAGGCCCCCACGGAACCCTTGAGCGGAATGCGTGGATACACCTCGGCATTGATTAGCGCGATCAATGCGTCCAGCACCTGGCGGCGAATCCCCGAGAAGCCGCGCGCCAGGGCATTGACCTTGAGTACCATGATCAGGCGTACCAGGGCATCGTCCATGGGTTCGCCGACGCCGGTGGCATGAGAAAGCACCAGGGAGCGCTGCAGGTTCTCGAGCTGATCCTTCTCGATGCGGGTCTGGGCCAGCAGGCCGAAGCCGGTATTGATGCCGTAAACGGTGCGGTCTTCCTCCAGCACCTGATTGACGCAATCGACGCTGCGCTGAATGGCCGCGTTGGCGCTATCCGGCAGGCTGACCTGAACCGGAGCTTCGTATACCTGGCGCATCTGCGCCAGAGTCATCTTGCCGGGAGAGATTTCCAGATGATTCATTACTTGCCTCCACGATCGTTGATCATCGGCAGGTCGAGGCCGTTTTCCTTGGCGGACTCGATGGCGATGTCGTAGCCGGCGTCGGCATGGCGCATCACCCCGGTGCCCGGGTCGTTGCGCAGCACGCGGCCGACTCGGGCATGGGCGTCGTCGCTACCGTCGCAGACGATCACTACCCCGGCGTGCTGGGAATAACCCATGCCCACGCCACCGCCGTGATGCAGCGAAACCCAGGTGGCGCCGCCGGCGGTGTTGAGCAGGGCATTGAGCAACGGCCAGTCGGAGACCGCATCCGAGCCGTCGCGCATGCTCTCGGTCTCGCGGTTGGGGCTGGCGACCGAACCCGAATCCAGGTGATCGCGGCCGATCACCACTGGCGCCTTGAGCTCGCCGTTCTTGACCATTTCGTTGAAGGCCTGGCCGAGGCGGGCACGGTCCCTGAGGCCGATCCAGCAGATGCGCGCCGGCAGCCCCTGGAAGGAGATGCGCTCCCGGGCCATGTCCAGCCAGTTGTGCAGGTGCGGGTCGTCCGGGATCAGCTCCTTGACCTTGGCATCGGTCTTGTAGATATCCTCCGGGTCGCCGGACAGCGCCGCCCAGCGGAAGGGGCCGATGCCCTGGCAGAACAGCGGCCGGATGTAGGCGGGCACGAAGCCGGGGAAATCGAAGGCATTCGTCACGCCTTCGTCCTGGGCCATCTGGCGGATGTTGTTGCCGTAGTCGAAGGTCGGGATGCCCATCGCCTGGAAGTCGAGCATGGCCTGAACGTGCACCGCCATGGATTGCTTGGCGGCCTTGATCACCGACGCGGCCTCGGTCTTGCCGCGACTCAAGTAGTCGTCCCAGGCCCAGCCGGAAGGCAGGTAACCGTGCAGCGGGTCGTGGGCGCTGGTCTGGTCCGTGACCATATCCGGCTTCACTTCACGGCGCACGAGTTCGGGGAGTACATCCGCAGCGTTGGCGCACAGGCCAATGGAGACCGCCTGGCCTTCCTTAGTGTACTTCTCGATGCGCTTGAGGGCGTCGTCGAGATCATCCGCCTGCTCGTCGAGATAGCGGGTGCGCAGGCGGAAGTCGATGCGGGATTGCTGACACTCGATGTTCAGCGAACAGGCGCCGGCCATGCTGGCGGCCAGGGGCTGGGCGCCGCCCATGCCGCCGAGGCCGGCGGTGAGAATCCAGCGGCCCGTGAGATTGCCGTCATAGTGCTGGCGACCGGCCTCGACGAAAGTCTCGTAGGTGCCCTGGACGATGCCCTGGGAGGCGATATAGATCCAGGAGCCGGCGGTCATCTGACCGTACATCATCAGGCCCTTGCGATCCAGTTCGTTGAAATGCTCCCAGTTGGCCCAGGCCGGCACCAGATTGGAGTTGGCGATCAGCACCCGGGGCGCGTCCTTGTGAGTCTCGAACACGCCCACCGGCTTGCCGGACTGGATCAGCAGGGTCTGATGATCCTCCAGGCGTTTGAGGGTCTCGATGATCTTGTCGTAGCACTCCCAGTCCCGGGCGGCGCGGCCGATGCCGCCATAGACCACCAGATCCTCCGGGCGCTCGGCGACGTCCGGATGCAGGTTGTTCATCAACATGCGCATGGGCGCCTCGGTGAGCCAGCTCTTGCAGGTGAGCTCGGGGCCGGTGGGGGCGGCAATCTTGCGGCTGGGGTCGTGGCGCTTGTCGTCGATGGACATACTTGGGTTCCTCAGAGGTAGTGTGGTCTTACGGCAGGCATCGATTCAGCCGTTCAGGGTCAGTTGATGAACGAGTCGCGCCGCCACCTTGGCGGTGCGATTGTCGATATCGAAATCCGGGTTGAGCTCGGCGATATCCGCGAGCCGGAGCTTGCCGCTGTCGCGGATCGTCTCGATCAATGGCTCGAGCAGGGACAGCGACACGCCGCGGGCCGCCGGCGCGCTGACGCCGGGGGATTCGCTGGCCGGCAATACGTCGAGATCGATGGTCAGGTAGATATGCTCACAGCGCCCGACGAAACGCTCCAGGTCCCGGGTGATGCTTTCGAGATGCGCGGCGATGAACTCGCGATCCTCGCGCACCAGTACGCCGAGATCCTCGGCACGTTGGAACAGGTTGCGCGTGTTGCTGGCCCGGCTGACGCCCAGGCAGGCGTACCGGAACGGCCAGCCACGTTGTTCACACTGTTCGGCAATCTGGGAAAAGGGGGTGCCGGAAGAACGCACATGGTGCGGATCACGCAGGTCGAAATGCGCATCCAGGTTGACGATGCCGATTCGCGGTGGCCGGTCGTGCTTGCTGCCTTGCGCTTCCACATGACGCGCGAGGCCTTGCCAGCTACCGAAGGCGATTTCATGGCCGCCGCCCAGCACCACAGGGAAATGGCCGTCATCGAGTAATCCGGCCACGCGCTCACCGAGACGCTGCTGGGCCTCTTCTAGGGCATCCCCCTCGCACACCACATCGCCGGCATCGAAGGCCGGGCCCTGGCGATGCCAGGCCAGCGGCGCCAGGGCGCGGCGGATCGCCGCCGGGCCTTTGGCGGCGCCGGCTCGGCCCTGGTTGCGCTTGACCCCTGCATCCGAGGCGAAGCCGAGCAGGGCGACGCCTTTGCCACCTGCTTGGTCCAGCGGCCGAATGCACTGATGCCAGCGCTCGCTGTTGGCTTCCGGATCGGTACGGCCGCTCCAGGCGGACATATCGATGGTCTCAGCGGCCATGGGTGAGCTCCCCCTTGAACAGGCGCTGACGCAGCCGGCCAGGTTGTACGGAATAGGCCAGCTCCGCCGGGCGCCGGATGTTCCACACGCAAAGATCGGCGATGGCGCCTTCCGCGATGCGCCCCAGTTCGGTTTGACCCAGTGCCTGGGCACCGTGAGCGGTGAGGCCGGCCAACGCCTCCCGGGGCGTCAAACGAAACAGAGTGCAGGCAAAGTTGAGCATCAGGCTCGGCATGAACAGCGGCGAACTGCCCGGGTTGCAGTCCGTGGCCACGGCCATGGGTACGCCGGCGTCGCGCAGCGCTTGGATGGGCGGCAATTGGGTTTCCCGCAGGGTATGAAAGGCGCCGGGCAAGATAACGGCGACGCTGCCGGCCTTGCGCATGGCGCTGATACCGGCATCGTCCAGATATTCGATATGATCCACGGAGAGCGCGCCGTAGCTTGCCGCCATGGCGGTGCCGCCCAGGTTGGAAAGCTGTTCCGCGTGGGCCTTGATCGGCAGGTCATGAGCCTGGGAGGCCTGAAACACGCGCTCGCACTGGGCCACGGAGAAGGCGATCTTCTCGCAGAAGACATCAACCATATCGACAAGGTTTTCTGCAACAGCGGCCGGGATCATCTCGTTGCAGACCAGATCGATGTAGGCGTCGCTATTGCCTTCATATTCCGGCGGCAGGGCATGGGCGCCGAGCAGGGTGGTGACAACCCGGACCGGCAGTGCTTCGCCGAGACGCCGGGCGACCCGCAGCATCTTGAGTTCGTCTGCAACGTTCAGCCCGTAGCCGGACTTGATCTCCACCGTGGTCACGCCGTCGCCGATCAGCGCCTGCAGGCGCGGCAGCGCCCCTTCGAAGAGCGCTTCCTCGCTGGCCTCCCGGGTGGCGCGCACGGTGCTGAGAATGCCGCCGCCAGCCTTGGCGATCTCCTCGTAACTGGCACCTTCCAGACGCATCTCGAACTCGTCGGCGCGGTTGCCATCGAATACCAGGTGGGTGTGGCAGTCCACCAGCCCTGGCGTCATCACGCCGCCGTTGCCGGCCAGGGTGCAGTCCGCAGCGCTGGCTGCATCGAACTCCTTCATCGGCTGCAGTTTTTCGATTCGGCCATCGCGCACCATCACCGCCATCGGCTCGGGAAGCTCTTCGATGCCGTCGAATACCGTCATGTCTCGCCAGAAAAGCCGGGTGGCGTTGGTCATGGTGACTGGCCCCGTGGAGTGTCGAGTTATTGTATATACATTTAAAGGCTGCCGGTTTCAGCGTCAAGTACCGCGGCGATTGGTTATCTGGGCAATTGCTGGAAAAATCTACTGCAATTAATTAACTCGTTGATACATAAAATTTTATTTTATTAAAACAGCAAGAGTTAGACATTGGTCGGGTAGGCGCTGGGCTGGGCGATGGCTGGAGGGTTGAATGATATCAACTGTATATACAATAATTATCAAGAACGATACGGGAAAGAAAGGTAATGGGTTGGAGAATAGACGGCGCTTGGTGGGCTATTTCCTATGCACCGAGGAACGCAGTTTGTAGCGGTCGCCGGGGTGCGTCAGGCGGGCATAGCTGATCAGATGATCGCTGGACCAGGTACGTCGGGTCATCTGCAGGCAAGGGGTGCCGCTTTCGATGGCAAGCCACTCCGCGATCTGGATGTCCGGGAGTACCGCCTCGACGATATGCTCGATGTCAGTGATCGGACTTGCCGCAACCAGCACTTCGTTGGGTGTCTGTAGTGAGAAATCGGTATCGAGATAGTGGGGTACCCAGCGCGGATTGACGAAGCGGTTCTCGAGCTGGATCGGCACGTCGTTCTCGAAATGTACCAGCAATGTATGAAAGACACGGGTGCCTAGACGAACGCCCAGACGTAGCGCCACTTCATCATCGGCCTCGATGGCCTCGCTGATCAGCACCTCGTTGCGATAGACATGGTCGCGACTGCGTACTTCCTCGGCAATGTTGGTGACGTCGAGCAACGAGGATTCTGCCTTGCGATCGGTGACGAAGGTACCCAGTCCTGGCTGGCGAACCAGATACCCTTGCTGCACCAGATCGCGGATCGCCTTGTTGGCGGTCATGCGGCTGACGCCGAAATCACGAGCCAACTGCTCCTCGGGTGGAATCTGATGGTGCACCGGATAGTCGCCATTGGACATCCTTTCCAGCAGATGTTGCTGAATTTGCAGATAGAGTGGGGAAGTACTGCCCATGGTCTGCGCGAGTCCTTTCATCAAGAAGTAGAGTGCCGCCTAGTCTACCCGGTGCCGGGCCTGCCAGCATCTCATGTGATGAGCTGACGGTCGCGGCGACTCGCATGGCCCCACGGCCCAAGCGAAAGCTGAAACGCGGCGGCAGCTGCGCTAAGCTCGTTCGGAAAGTAAGCCGCCCTTAAGAGGGTGTTTACAAAACAGGCGAACGAAGGCAAGACAAGGCGAAATTGAATGAGAAAGCGCAGTTTACGTAGTGTAAATGAGCATTTTGAGTTTAATTTCAACGCTGTATTGCCGAGTGCAGGCATTTTGTAAACACCCTCTAAGCATGAGGGTTCAATTTCTGCCTATGGATACGCCCCCATGCGTGACTTGTTGGTACTCTGTTTCGCCTACGCGATCAGCTTGTTTTATCGCGGCATGATTGCGGTTATCGCCCCGGAAATCTCGGCGGATCTGGCCATCGGCGAAAGTGGTCTGGGGCTATTGTCTTCGACCTTCTTCATCAGCTTTGCTGTCGCTCAGATACCTGCGGGCCTGGCGCTGGACCGGCTTGGTGCACGGCTGAGCATCGGCCTGTTCATGTGGTTGGCGGTGCTGGGCACGGTGATGTTTTCAATGGCGGAATCCGCCTCGCTTGCCTTTGTGGGGCAGGTGTTGATCGGCGTCGGCTGTGCGCCGATATTCACCGGAACGATGCTGTTTATCGGTCGCCATTATCCTCCGGAACGTTTTGCTTATTTCACTGCTTTGGTGATCGCGGTTGGCAGCACTGGCGATCTGCTCGGAACCACGCCACTGGCCATGGCGACCGAGTGGCTGGGCTGGCGCTCTGCGCTGCTGCTCGTCATGGTGCTGGCGGCACTGGCGGCCAGCGCCTGCTTGCTGGCATTGAAGCCGGATCGGCCGGATAGCGTGAACTATTCACTGACAGTGATGTTGCGAGGGATGGCGCGCGTTACAACCATCCGGGGATTATGGCCGATCATTCCGATGTTTCTGGCAAGCTATGCGGTGCTGATAACCATCCGTGGGCTCTGGAGTGGCCCCTATCTGGCCGAGGTGTTCGGACTCGATACCGGCGAACGGGGCAATATCATCCTGGCGATGTCGATTGCGTTGGGCGTCGGCACTTTCATGCTGGGCGCGCTGGACCGCTGGCTGCAAAATACCCGGCGCCTAGTGATTGTCACGTCGCTGGTGACCCTGGTTCCCCTGGTACTGCTGGCGCTCTATCCTTCCGAAGGGCCCTATTTTGCGATGTGGGCCTTCGTCGCGGTGGGACTCTTTGGTTTCAACTACCCGCTATTGATGTCTCACTGCCGGAGCTTCCTGGCGCCGGCGTACCATGGCCGGGGAATGGCGTTTCTGACGGCGATGAGTTTTGTCGGTGTCGCGCTGATTCAAAGTATCAGCGGGTGGATGATGGAGCTGACCTATGACATGCACCTGGTTCCAAGCGAGCAGTACCGACTGCTGTTCATTCTGCTGACGAGCGCACTAGGGCTGGCGACACTGGTGTATTGCTTCAGCGAGCGTCAAGGTCGGGGGAACGAGCCACACAAATAGAGACTGTTCACACTTTGTAGGAAAGCGGCGACTCCGCCAGCAGACCACGACCACCGGCCAAGGTCAGCGACAGGTCGTTCAACGAGTCCCAAAGCGGCAGCGCAATGCTACCTTTAATGGCCAGATCGATGCGCTGAGAAAACAGCAATAACTTGTGCAAACGACGATGGGGCAGGCGTTGCAGCGCTTGCTGATAGTTGGGGCGGCGCTTGTCCGGAATCATCGGGCGCTGGGCCTTGCAGGCATGCTCCAGGCTCTGGCCCTGGTCCAGATGTTGCTGCAATGACAGCAGGGTGCGCAGCTCGCGAGTCAGTGCCCAGAGCACCACCGGCGCTTCTATGCCTTCGCCGCGCAGTCCCTGCACGATGCGCACCGCGCGTTCGCGTTCACCGCGCAGGCAGGCGTCGGTAAGGGTGAAGACGTCGTAACGGGCGTTGTCTTCAACTCCACTGGCAATAGCCTCGGCATTGAGTCGGGCGCCAGGCGGCATGATCAGCGCGAGTTTCTGCAGTTCCTGGTCCGCGGCAAGCAGGTTGCCTTCGGTACGTTCGCCAAGCAGACGGGCGGCGTCCATGTCCAGCTGTAGTCCGTGCTTGGATGCGCGGTCGCGCATCCAGAAGCCCAGGCGCTGATGATCCACTGGCCACACCGGCACGAACAGGCCAATCTTGTCCAGCGCCTTGAACCATTTGCTCTGCTGCTGCTTGTAATCCAGTCGTGCTGCGGAGATCAGCAGGATGTCATCGCTGTGCCTGGCTTGCACCGCATAGGCGTCGAGCGCCTTGCTGCCTTCCTGGCCTGGCGACTGATCCCCCAGGCGCAGCTCGATCAGCTTGCTCGAGGCGAACAGCGACATGCTGGCGGCGGACTCGGTCAGCCGACCCCATTGAAAGTTGCCCTCTACATGCAGGATTTCACGTTCCTCGATACCCTGCTTGCGGGCCGCGGCTCGCACCGCGTCACAAGCTTCCATGTGGATCAACGGCTCGTCGCCGGCAACGATGATTACCGGTGGCAGGCGTTTGCCGATGGCCTCGGGTAACTTGTCGGGAAATACCTTCATTGCTTGAGAGTACGCAATCTTTCCAGCAACTGGCGTATGGCATCACGCTGAAGTGTTTTTACGGTCTGGTCACGCAGGTCATCCCGTACCAGCAGATTGCCATCGCTGGTCTGGTAAGTGGTGACCACTTGGATGACTTGTTGATCCAGCATATAGGCATTGTCGCTGCTGCGCTGCACAGAAAACGGGACCGTCAGGTTCAGTTCCACTTCTTCATAGTTGAGATCGCCACCACCGAGAGCGACTTCGCTCGTTCTGGGACTTCCAATATTCAGACGCAGCGGGGCATCATCGGTAAGTGCTACGCCTTCAATTGCAAAACGGCGCTTGAGCTCGTCGGTAAACGCCGTAGGGGGCGCATTCAGATCCAGCGTATCGAACCCTAGCGCTTGTTGTTCGAGACCGCGAAGTTGAAAACCACAGCCGGTCAAGGCTATTCCGGCCATACTCATGGCAAGCAGATTCAGGGACCGGGTAAGGAAAGTACGGCGCTTCACGAGCGGCTCCTTGTATCAGTTGGCAACGATATTGACCAGCTTGCCGGGAATGACAATAACCTTGCGAAGCGTCTTGCCTTCTATATGCCGCTGCACGTTCTCATTTTCCCTGGCCATAGCTTCGATGCTGTCCTTGCTGGCATTGGTGGCCACCTCGATCCGCGCCCGCAGCTTGCCGTTGACCTGAACCACCAGTTCAATGCTGTCCTTGACCAGGGCAGACTCGTCGGTTTCGGGCCAGGCGGCATCGATCACGGGCTTCTCGTGGCCAAGCTCCGCCCAGAGCGCATGACAGGCATGGGGGGTGATCGGCGCCAGTAGCAGCACACAGGCCTCAAGCGCCTCCCTTGCGACCGCGAGTCCCAACGGGGAGGTATCCGCGAATCGACTCAGCTCATTGGTCAACTCCATCACCGCGGCAATGGCGGTATTGAAGGTGGTGCGACGGCCGATATCGTCGCTGGCCTTCTTGATGGTTTCGTGGGTCTTGCGGCGCAGTGCGCGCTGCTCGTCGTTCAGAGCGCTGATATCGAGGTCGCCTGGCGTGCCGACATTGACATGCTCGGCGACCAGGCGCCACAGGCGCTTGAGGAAGCGATGTGCGCCCTCGACGCCGGAATCCGACCATTCCAGGGACTGCTCGGGAGGCGCGGCAAACATCATGAACAGGCGCACGGTATCGGCGCCGAAGCGATCGATCATGGCCTGGGGATCGACGCCGTTGTTCTTCGACTTGGACATCTTCTCGATGCCGCCCATCTGTACCGGCTGGCCATCGCCGTCAAGTATGGCGCTGATGGGCCGGCCCTTGTCGTCGCGCTTGACCTCGACGTCCCCGGGGTTGAACCAGTCCTTGCCGCCGTTGTCGGCGTCGCGATAGAAGGTCTCGGCGATCACCATGCCCTGGGTCAGCAGGCGCTTGAAGGGCTCGTCGCTGTTCACCAGGCCGAAATCCCGCATCAGCTTATGGAAGAAGCGGGCATAAAGCAGATGCAGGATGGCGTGTTCGATGCCGCCGATATACAGATCCACCGGCAGCCAGTAGTCGGCTCGTTCGTCCAGCATGGCTTGCATGTTGTCGGCGCAGGCGAAGCGGGCGTAATACCAGCTCGATTCCATGAAGGTGTCGAAGGTGTCGGTTTCCCGGGTCCAGCCATCGCCGAGATCAAAAAACGCCGGCATCTTCTTGAGCGGGGAACCGCTGGCATCGACCTCGACGTCCATGGGCAATGCCACCGGCAACTCATCGTCGGAGAGCGGCACGGTCTGACCCTCGGGCCCATACTTGACCGGAATCGGCGCGCCCCAATAGCGCTGTCGTGCAACGCCCCAGTCCCGCAGACGGAAATTGGTCTTGATCTCGCCGTGTCCTTGGTCGGCCAGCCGCGCGGCGATGGCATCAAACGCCGCGTCGAATTCAAGGCCGTCGAAATCACCGGAATTGATCAGTTTGCCGTGTTCACTGTAGGCGCCTTCGCTGATATCCGGCGCCTGGCCGTTTTCATCGGCGATCACCGGCTCGATGGGCAAGCCGTACTTGGTGGCGAATTCCCAGTCCCGCTGGTCGTGGGCAGGCACCGCCATGACCGCGCCGGTGCCGTACTCCATCAGCACAAAGTTGGCGGCATAGACCGGCACTTCACGACCGGTTAGTGGATGCACCGCCTTGAAACCGGTGTCCATGCCGCGCTTTTCCATGGTGGCGAGATCCGCTTCCGAGGTGCCGCCGTGGCTGCACTCCTCAAGGAAACCTGCAAGCTCTGTATTATCTGCAGCGGCAGCTTTTGCCAATGGATGGCCGGCGGCGACGGCAACGTAAGTCACCCCCATCAGGGTGTCGGGGCGGGTGGTATAGACACGCAGTACGTCCGCTTCATCGGCGATGCGATTGCCGACCACATCAAAGGCCAGCTCCACGCCTCGGGACTTTCCAATCCAGTTGCGCTGCATGGTCTTGACCTGTTCCGGCCAATCGACCTTGTCCAGGTCCGTCAGCAGTTCATCGGCGTAGTCGGTGATCTTCAGGAACCACAGCGGGATTTCCTTGCGTTCCACCGGTGCGCCGGAGCGCCAGCCGCGACCATCGATGACCTGCTCGTTGGCCAGCACGGTGTTGTCCACCGGGTCCCAGTTGACCGTGGCCATCTTCTTGTAGACAAGCCCCTTGTCCACCAGCTTGGTGAAGAACCATTG
The DNA here is from genome assembly GCF_947500835.1 of uncultured Halomonas sp. GTDB lineage: Bacteria > Pseudomonadota > Gammaproteobacteria > Pseudomonadales > Halomonadaceae > Modicisalibacter. The sequence goes on along the minus strand of NZ_CANMTQ010000013.1, from coordinate 58,272 downwards.
CTCCCAGCGATAATAGCTGACGTCGCAGGTAGCGAACTCGCGATTCCAGTCGTAGGCAAACCCAAGCGCCTTTAACTGGGCTCGCATGTAATCGATATTCTGATAGGTCCATTCGCCGGGGGGCACGCGATTCTTGATGGCAGCGTTCTCGGCGGGCATACCGAAGGCGTCCCAGCCCATGGGCTGCAGCACGTTCTTGCCTTGCATGCGCTGAAAGCGGGAGATGACGTCGCCGATGGTGTAGTTGCGCACATGCCCCATATGGAGTTTGCCGCTGGGATAGGGAAACATCGACAGGCAGTAGAACTTTTCCCGGGTCGCGTCTTCGATGGCCTTGAAGCACTGGTGCTTGTCCCAGAACTGCTGGGCGGCTTGTTCGATGCTGTGGGGCGTATACTGTGTATCCATCGTTTTCGCGGGGCACCTTGCGTGAAATGTGACCTTGGCCGTCTCTCACTCATGAAGCGAGAATACGCGCCTGCACAATGTGTTAGAAACCTATTCGAGGTAAATGTCATTAGTGTTTATGCTGGTCCCAAGGATACCCTAGACATGCCCCTGCAGGTAGGCCCGATAGCCGGCCACCAAGACACCATCAGGGTAACTCGGGTGTATCAATGACCATGGGAAATGACAAGACTGAAGGAGAGACGACATGAGCGAACAACAAAGAGAGCATCGCCTGCGCGAGGCCTACGAGCGCGTTCTGGAGCGGATGCAGGGTGGAGCCAACGATCTTTCCTGGGACAATCTACAGAAGGATCTCGATGAGTCGGTACAGTTCGAAGCCGATTTCGAGGAGTTCACCAAGGATGAGATGGCCCTGCTGCGTGCCTGGGTCGAGCGCGATCTCAAGGATCTGCGCAGCTATCTGGCCGCCGGCGGTTCCGGGGTCGCCAGCTGGCTCGGCATCGACCTTGACGTGCTATCCCGCAAGATCACCGATGCGCTGTTCTCCGTTGCCGATCGCAGCATCATCGAGCGGGAGCAGCTCAACGACGACCTCGAAGCATCCCGCGCAGACTATGTGGCCGGCGAAATTGCCGCCCCCGGGCGCATGGCTTGTGTGCATTGCGGCGCGAAGGTCGTACTGGAGAGCGTCACACGCCTGGAGCCCTGCCGCGAGTGCGAGCATCGCTATTTCGAGCGCTCTCCAAGCACCTGATCAAGTACCTGTAAGAGAGCCTGAAGAGCACCTGAAGCGCTACGCCATCATTGCGGCATCGTTGATGGCGTCGTCCCGTTGTCAGAAGCGGGATTTGCCGCGGCGTAAGCGCAGCCCCGGCAATAGGAATACGGCGGCCAGTAGCCAGGTTGGCCAGCTGCCAACGCGGGTGAAAGGAGTTTGCCCCTGCATGGCGTGAACCTGACCATTGATGCTGGTGGTCTCGAAGCGCGGGGCCTGAACGGTTACGCGGCCATCAGGATCGATGATCGATGTGACTCCATTGCTGGTGGCGCGGATGACATAGCGACCGTTCTCCAGCGCCCGCAGGCGCGCCATCTGCATGTGCTGTAATGGGCCGATGGAGTCGCCGAACCAGGTATCGTTGGAGATGGTCAGCAGCACCTCTGCATTTCTGGCACGTTGTGCCACCAGATCCGGGTAGATGATCTCGTAGCAGATTGCACTGCCGATGCTCAGCCCTGCTGCCCGAATCGGCTCCGGGTCGGACTCGCCGGCAGAAAAGCTCGACATGGGTAGATCAAAGAAGGCGATGATACCCCGCAGTAGGCTTTCCAATGGCATGTACTCGCCAAAAGGCACCAGGTGCTCCTTTCGGTACTCGCCTTCCACGTCCCCCACGCCGATGACCGCATTGTAATAACGATCCTCATCGTCCTGCTGAACGATGCCGGTAAGCAGGGCGGTGTCGGGCGGAAGTGTCGCCTGGATTCGCTCGAGAAGCGGCTCGGCCTGGCGTTGGAACATGGGCAGGGCGGTTTCCGGCCACACAATGAGATCGATGTTTTCAGGCTGGACCCGGGTCAAGGATGCGTAGGTATTGGCTGCCGTTCGCTGTCCTTCCTCGGACCATTTCATCAGCTGTGGAAGATTGCCCTGCAAAAGCGCAACCCCGGTCGGTTGTTCGCTGGGTGTGGTCCATTGCAGCGGTAGCAGAAACGGCACTATCCACAGCATTGCCAAGGGCGCGAGAGCCCACCAGCGACGCTTGAGAAATTCCGTTATCAACGTGCCGGTAAGCGCCGTTACCAGGCTAAGCAGATAGACGCCGCCTACGGGCGCAAGAGACGAAAGCGGTGAATCCACGTGGGCACTGCCCAGCAGAAGCCAGGGAAAGCCGGTGAACAGATAGGTGCGCAGCACCTCCATGAGTACCCAGAAGCCGGTGAAACTCAGAAAGGCAAGACGACGCCCGGTGAAACGACGATAGAACCAGAACGGTATGGCGAAGAAGAATGCCAGGGTGACCGCAAACAGCGCCGTGAGAAATACTGCCAGAGGCACGCTGGCATAGCCGTAATCATGGATCGAGACATAGATCCAGTAGGTGCCGGTGGCAAACAGGGCAACGCCATAGCACCAGCCCCGCAGTAGCGCCTGTCCTGGCGTCAGGTCGTGTATGCCGATATAAAGCAGGATCACGGCGACCGGCCCCAGCCACCAGAGTTCAAAAGGTGAGAAGGTCAGGGTGGTCAGGCAACCGGCGATCAGCGCGGCGACAAAACCCACCCAGGGGCGGGAATAGGACAGCATGGGGAGGGCACTCCTTGGTGATCTTGCGTGTCAGTCATTCATCATCGTGGATGAAAATCGCAAGCGCATTTTGGACGAGAGCCTTATACCAGAGCATTTGATCGATGACGACCGGTATCAATCCTCGGTTTCATCCATACCCGTGTCGGGCAGCCGTTCGACCTGCAACAGACGAATGCGACGATTGTCGGCGCCCAGAACGGTAAAACGCCAGCCGCTCAGGTCGGTGTATTCGCCACGGCGCGGTAGATGGCCGAACCCCTGCATGACCAGTCCGCCAACGGTATCGAATTCGTCATCGGAAAAGTCGGTATCGAAGCGCTCGTTGAAATCATCGATCGCGGTCAGGGCGCGCACGGAAAAGGTGCCATCGCCCATGTCGCGTATCTCGTCATCCTCGTCGGTATCGTGTTCGTCCTCGATATCGCCGACGATCTGTTCGAGGATGTCCTCGATGGTGACGATGCCCGCAGTACCGCCATACTCGTCCACCACGATCGCCATGTGGTTATGGGTATCGCGAAACTCCTTGAGCAGGCTGTTGAGGCGCTTGGACTCGGGGATGAACATTGCAGGCCGAATGACGTCACGCAGTTCCACCCAGTGCCGTTCACCATCGCTTTCCTGGAGCATGGGCAGCAGGTCCTTGACCAATAGAATACCCTGTACGTCGTCAAGGTTCTCGCCTACCACCGGATAGCGTGAATGACCGGTCTCGAAGATGACCGGCAGATAATCCTCGGGACGCTGGTCGACGGCGATGGCGGTAACCTGTGAGCGCGGGATCATGACCTCCCGGGTTTGCTGATCGCTGATCTGAAAGGCGCCCTCGAGGATGGTCAGTGCATCCTGATCGAGGCGCAGCCGAGCACCGGCTTCACGTAGAAAGACCAGTAGCTCGTCTCTGGAACTGGGTTCATCGGAATCGCTGAAAAAGCCGCTGAACATCTTCTCGAGCCAGGATTTACTGCCCTGGCTACTCGATCGGTCTTCGCTCATGCGTCGGGTCTCATGTCCTCGTCATTTGAATAAGGGGCGCATTCAGTGCCTGAAAGCCCATAGGGATCGGCAATGCCGAGAGAAGCCAGGATAGTGCGTTCAAGCATTTCCATTTCGTCCGCCTCGACTTCCTCTATATGATCGTACCCCAACAAGTGCAAGATACCGTGTACGACCATATGGGCATAATGATCGGCCAAGGACTTGTCTTGCTGAAGGGCTTCTCGAGTGACGACCTCATGGCAGATGACCAGGTCGCCCAGTAAGGGTATGTCAAGTCCCGGTGGTGCTTCGAAAGGGAAAGAGAGCACGTTGGTGGGATTGTCCTTGCCCCGATAATCGCGATTGAGCGAGCGGCTCTCGTCTTCTGATACCAGGCGTATGGTCAGTTCGTCTTGCGCCTTGTCCGGATGATGAGCCAGCGCAGCCTTTGTCCAGCGTGATAACTCACGCTCCGTTGGTAGGCCAGGAGTGGAGGCATCATCCAGGGCGATCTGCAGATCGACCACGGGGCCTGGAGCTATATTCATCGAGGATGTGTCTGTTCGCTACCGGGAGACTGTTCGGCACGACGCGCCAACTCCCGCGCTTCCTTGCGGGCGCGCTCCTGGGACTCCTGCTCGGCTTCGAACAGGTCGTAGGCTTCGATGATGCGCTGTACCAATGGGTGGCGCACCACGTCCTTGGCGGCGAAATGGGTCACGCCAATGCCCTGGGTCTCCTTGAGTACATCGAGTACCTGAATCAGCCCCGAGCTCTGGCCTCGGGGCAGGTCGACCTGGGTGACGTCGCCGGTGACCACGGCAGTGGAACCAAAACCGATACGGGTCAGAAACATTTTCATCTGTTCCCGGGTGGTGTTCTGGCTCTCGTCGAGAATGATGAAGGCGTTGTTCAGGGTGCGACCACGCATGTAGGCCAGAGGGGCAATCTCGATGATCTGGCGCTCGATCAGTTTACCGACCTGCTCGAAACCGATCATCTCGTAGAGCGCATCATAAAGTGGGCGCAGATAGGGATCGATCTTCTGGGCCAGATCGCCGGGCAGAAAGCCAAGTTTCTCGCCGGCTTCCACCGCCGGGCGCACCAGCAGAATGCGTCGCACCTCCTGCTGGTTGAGCGCTTCCACCGCTGCGGCAACCGCCAGATAGGTCTTGCCGGTCCCCGCCGGGCCAATGCCAAAGTTGATATCGTGCTTGCGGATATTGGCGACATAGCTTTGCTGATTGAAGCCGCGAGGCTTGACCAAGGCTCGAGTGGTGCGAATAACCACGTCGCCTTCGTCACCGCCTTCGTCTTCTTCCAGCGCTTCGACACCGGACTCCTGCAGATACAGGTGCACGGTCTCGGGTTCGAGGTCGCTGCTTTCGGTCTCGCGATAAAGATGTTCGAGGATGTTCGCGGCAGCCTTGACTCGAGTACCGGGTCCCGCCATCTGGAAGGTGTTTCCGCGATTACGCAGAGTGACACCCAGACGCGATTCGATCAGTTTCAAATGTTCGTCCCGCTGACCGCAGAGGTTGGCCAACCGCATGGGGTCGTTGGGTTCGAGGGTTAACGTCAGAATGCGATGCGCCTGAGAATCGTTATTGCTCAAGACAGGAGGATCCGTTGGTTGTGAAAAGAGGAAAAGCGATGCAACGAGCTTACTGCTCCGATGGGGGTCGGGGCAAACCTGAAAGCCCTAGTGCAATTCAGCCGAGGCCAGCTCACCCCGCAACGAGTTGGGCAGCGCCTCGGTGATGTCGATATCGACGAAGCCGCCGATCAGCTCCATGGGATTGGCAGCGCGAAAATTCACCACCCGATTATTTTCGGTGCGCCCCGAGAGCTGACCTGGATCGCGGGGGGAGAACCCCGTCACCAGAATGCGCTGGGTGGTGCCCACCATGCGCCGGCTGATCTGCATGACGTTTTGCAGAATGCGCTCTTGAAGGATCGCCAGGCGTTGCTTCTTGATCGCTTCCGGGGTGTCGTCATCAAGGCTGGCCGCCGGGGTGCCGGGACGAGCGGAATAGACGAAGCTGAAGGAGGCATCGAAACCAATACGGTGAATCAGGTCCATGGTTGCTTCGAAATCCGCTTCCGTCTCCCCGGGGAAGCCGATGATGAAGTCCGAGGAGAAGCTGATATCCGGGCGCAGGGCACGAATGCGCTCCATCTTGGCGATGTACTCCTCGGCAGTGTGACCCCGCTTCATGGCGCTCAGAATACGATCGGAGCCGGACTGCACCGGTAGATGCAAATGGCTGACCAACTCTGGAATCTCGCCATAGGCCTCGATCAGGCTGTCGGAGAACTCTACCGGATGCGAGGTTGTGAAACGGATGCGATCGATGCCATCCACTGCGGCCACGCAACCGATCAGCTCCGCCAGATCGATCTCGTCGCCAAGCGCGTTCTCGCCGCGATAGGCATTGACGTTCTGGCCCAGCAGGTTGACTTCCCGCACGCCCTGTTCCGCCAGGTGGATGACCTCATCCATCACGCTTTCGAAAGGCCGTGAAACTTCTTCGCCCCGGGTATAGGGCACGACGCAGAAGCTGCAGTATTTCGAGCAGCCTTCCATGATCGAGACGAAGGCGGTGGCGCCATCGGAACTCGGCTTGGGCAGGTGATCGAACTTCTCGATCTCCGGGAAGGTCACGTCGACGACGGAAATATGGTCGGCACGCTGGGAGTCGAGCATCGAAGGTACCCGATGCAACGTCTGGGGGCCGAATACCATATCGACATGGGGGGCACGCTTGCGCAGATTAGCGCCTTCCTGGCTGGCGACGCAGCCGCCCACGCCAATCACGAGGTCAGGATTTTTCTGTTTGAGTTTCTTCCAGCGGCCGAGCTGGTGAAACACCTTCTCCTGTGCCTTTTCACGAATCGAACAGGTATTGAGCAGGATGACGTCCGCCTCGCGTTCGTCATCTGTCAGCTCCATCTGATGGGATTCGCCGAGTAGATCCGCCATACGGGCAGAGTCGTACTCGTTCATTTGGCAGCCATGAGTCTTGATGAAGAGTTTCTTCGCCATAGAGTATCAGCGCAGCAAGGGCGCTCGATTTATCCGTGATAGAAGTGAATGCCTGGCCGAAGAAATAGCCGAATCGACCGAGAAAACTTGGATTGCACATTGTACGTATCGCTTCAGTCATTGACCAGCATCGCCCCAGGCCCCTCAAGACCTCCTTTGAAGGGGTGGTAGCTATGGTATTCTAGGGCGATAATTTCATATCCTGCGACAATCACTCAACCAACCCTTCCAATCAACTCAGCGTGTCTCGCAACAGACAGGAGCAGCATGGCCTCCAAGCCGATCTATCGTGTGGTGTTTCATAACCAGGGGGAAGTTTGGGAACTTTACGCTCGGGAAATCTTTCAGAGCGATCTATGGGGATTCATCGAGGTGGAGACCTTTGTCTTCGAGGATGCCTCGAAGCTGGTAGTCGACCCCTCCAGCGAGAAGCTCAGGCGTACGTTTGAGGGCGTTCAGCGCAGCTATATTCCTCTCAATGCCATCGTGCGTATCGATGAGGTGGAGCGAGAAGGAACCCCCAAGGCGACCAAGTCGGAAGGCAAGGTGGCGGAGTTTCCTCGTTCCATCAGTTTTCCGCCAAGAGACGATAGTTAGGTGATCAAAAAATAAACAAATTGTGAGATTTCTAGTGAAGGCGCTGCCCGAGAACAAGTGAAATGCGTTTGTCCCAAGGCTTATCCACAGAATGTGTGGATGACAAGGAACGATAGTCTTGCCAAGCGCCTGATTGTATGTGAAAGCATTATGCGTCAGTGGTTTAAGCTCATGTCTCACTGACGCTATCGACAAGGATCATGTGATGGCTAACGAATGGATTGAGCGCTGGCGTGATGGCCGCATAGGGTTTCATCTGGAAAAAACGCATCCCCAGCTAATGCGTTACTGGCCAAGCCTGGATGTTCCCGCAGGAGGCAAAGTGCTGGTACCTTTGTGTGGTAAAAGCTTGGACATGCGCTGGCTTGCAGAGCGCGGATACCCAGTGCTGGGGATCGAGCTTTCCTCCCAGGCCATCGAAGAGTTCGTGGCGGAAGGTGAAGGAGAAGTGGCTCGTTATCATCGCGAGCCCTTCGATATCTGGCGCCAGGGGAACGTGGAACTCTGGTGCGGTGATTTCTTTCAGCTGCATATCGACAACACCCGTGAAATTCAGTCGTTCTACGACCGCGCCTCCCTCATTGCGCTGCGCTCCGCGGCACGCCAGCGTTACGCCTTTCATCTGGCCCAATTGCTACCGCCTGGGGCAAAGGGGCTGATGATTACCATTACCCGCAGCATTTTGCCGGAGAAGGGGCCCCCGTATCACGTCGAGTCCGATGAGGTGCGACTATTGTTCACGCCCAATTTCGAAATTGAGTTATTGGATGTGCTTCCGGCGGACGATAGGGGATTCAGCGAACACATCTGGTCGCTGACACGGCGAGGGCCAACTGGAGAATAGGCGGGCATTGAACGAGACGGGCCCTGGAATGCTCCAGGGCCCGTGATGCTTTAACCATTCGTTTTGGTAACAAGCGTCGTTTACCGTGCCAATTGACTGCCAATCTGTGGGTCATTGAAGGTACGTTGCAACGCTCGACTCAATAGATCGCTGACCATGTTCGTGTTGGCTTCGCGACCGGGCTTCATTGCATACTCCTGCTCTCGCTTGGCGGTATAGGTGCCGGTGTAGGACTGACGATCGTTACTTGCCACGGCACGAAAGCGCGCCAGCAGCACAGCCTTGTCGAGCAGCGGTTTGCCTTCCGCTTTCTGGTAGCTCAAGTCCGTCAAGGTCAGCGTCAGGCTGGGGCGTCCTGGAGCGGAATCAGAAGTGGGATTGAAGCCCATCTGGGAGAGCGCCTGCTCGGCCTGGTTCTTGAGCTTGGGCATCAGATCGTGGGCCTCGACGCTGATCACGGCGGTAGACATGGCCGCGCCGCTACGTGTTCCCAGCACATCCGATTCGCGTCCATCCACCACGTCAAGCGTCACGCTCTGCCCGTTACCCACCTGGGGCAAACTCTGGCCGACGTTGGGCTTTACCTGCAGATACTGTGGGCTCTGGGCACAGCCTGCCAGCAACAGCAAACCGACTAGCCAGCCTAGTAAAAATGTCTTTCTTGAAATCCGCATTCTCGTTCTCCTTATAAAATACATCCGCCGCTTGTAAGCGGCAGTATAGCGTTGGAAGGCAGCTAATAAAAAAGTTTGGCTTTTTCAGCTCTGGAGAATGATGAGATGACCATTCGTGGCCCTGCCAAGCCTGTATCAGCTGACTCAATGACTGTCATCTATGTACTCCCATCGAGTAATCGGCGTTTCCAAGAAACGCTCCACGATCTTTGTGGGCAAAAAATCCTGTAACCAGTCATCATTAATCAGAGGCTTTGGACCCTGCAGGAAAATCCTGATTTTCTCTGCCAACCCTGAATCACTATGCTCTGCGATGGCATTCTCCAACTCACCTTTGAGTACCTCGCGAATACCGCCAGGGCAGTCCACGGAGATGACGGGTGTACCACAAGCCAGTGCTTCGGTCAGCACTATCCCCATGCCTTCGACCCGCGAACTGAGCACGAACAGGCGGGCATGATGCATCCAGGGGTACGGATTGGCCTGATAGCCGACAAAATACACCTTTCCGGCGATTCCCAACTCGCTAGCCTGCTGTTCGAGAGAGCTACGCAGTGGCCCCTCTCCCACGATGACCAACGCTTCCTTGGGAGCGGCTTTGGCATAGGCGCGTAACAGCAGCGCGTGATCCTTCTGAGAAACCAGGCGCGCCACGTTGACGATATAGGGCTCAGAGGGAATATCTAGTAGAGGCTCCGTCATGAGTTCGCGGATTCTTCCAACCGGACAAGGATTGACGATCACTGATAATGAGGCTGGCGTAAAAGCCCATTTTTCTTGAGCCAGGGAGGCGCTCTCTGCTACGCCATGAGAAACGGCTACCAAGTGTTTGCCAGGAAATAGGCAGTGTGCAAACAGCTTATAGCGCCAGGACTTCTCGCCGGTGGGCAACTTGTTTTCCAACACGAACCGCGCTCGTTCGTCTCGATAGCTCCAAACCAATTCGAAGGTACCGATCCCTCGAAAGATGATCCGGTCCAATCGACCGTATTTCTTTTCGAAATACCAAAGCCAAGCGCGTAACAAATAGCCACCCAGCCAGCCGGTCCACACGAATAGTGATCGCCGAACCAGTGGGTTTAGCAACAAACGCGATATCAATTCAATCAGCAGGCCTATGCCCGTCAGTCGTTGCCACCAGCGTAGTGAAAACACATGAACTTTCACATCAGAATGCGTCGGTGCAAGCCCTTGGTCACATTCACGATAAACCATCAAATGGCTTTCATGTCCTGCTTCGGCAAAAGCATCAGCAAGATTGACTGCGACACGCTCCATGCCACCCATCTTCAGGCTTCTGACGACGATTAATGTACGCAAGCCATCATTCCTTAGAGTATTTCCTTATTATGTAATCTTGTGGGACATAAGTCTGGTATGGGGAATCACAGAAGTGAAGTGAACAGGCCCTAGCCAGTCATTGTTTTCATTTTTCCACTGGTTACGAGTACGCTTGCTGGACGCATCATCGATGCGCTTGAGCGATAAGTTAGCGGACAAGACAAGTACCTGGCTCTTGCAGGTATTTTCGAGAAAATAGAGTTTGTCGAAGGCTTCTGAAACCGTGTCACCAACAACGGTCACGCCGTGATTGGCCATTGACACCCTTTACTGGAGGCTTATGCCTGAAAAGCCTGACCGTAGCTGTCAAGAAGGCTGGCCATACCATAGATGCTTTTTTCATCGTCGACTTGGATAGCATCGCTAACTGGAGCGTGCGTCCTGGAAGTGTCACGAGATGATTTCAACTTCTTGATCATGCGTCTCGGCGTTGCCGAAGCGATGCCAGCGGCGCGGCTCCACGAACAGACGCTGGCCGCGTTTGATATGAAGACGCTCGAAGTCAGCATGGCGCACCGTGGCCAGCCAGGGCTCCGATAGCCAGTCCGCCACCAGTTCGACCCACACCTCGGCGCCGATGGGCGACGCCGAGGTGACGGTGACCGGCAGCCGGGAATGAGGGCTCTGAGCTTCAAGCAGCTTGAGCTCGTGAGGGCGCATCAGGAGTTCCTGATGGCCATCCGGCAGGTCGACGGAAAGCCGTGCCTCGCCGCAGGTCAGCTCGCCATCCTGAACGTTGCCCTCCAGGCGGTTGACGTCACCCAGGAACTCGAAGACGAAGCGATTGGCCGGATGACGATAGAGGGTATCCGGTTCATCGATCTGCTCGATGCGTCCGTTGCTCATCACCACGACCCGATCGGAAAGCTCCAGGGCTTCTTCCTGATCGTGGGTGACGAAGACGCTGGTAAAGCCAAGCTCGTCGTGCAGATGACGCAGCCAACGACGCAGCTCCTGACGCACCTTGGCATCCAGCGCGCCAAAAGGCTCGTCCAGCAATAGCACGTCGGGTTTGAGTGCCAAGGCTCGGGCCAGAGAAACACGCTGCTGCTGGCCGCCGGAAAGCTGGGCCGGATAACGCTTGGCGAACTCCTCGAGACGTACCATTTCCAGCAGCCGATTGACCCGGGTGCGAATCTCGCTAGCGGACGGCCGCTCGCGGCGCGGCAGAGCGGTGAGGCCAAAGGCGATGTTGTCGAACACGCTCATGTGGCGAAACAGCGCATAGTGCTGAAACACGAAGCCGATGCGCCGGTCGCGTACGTGCACGTTGGTCACATCCCGCTCGCCAAAATGGATCGAGCTTGTCCGGGAGCGATCTGGCTGTTCAAGCCCGGCAATAATGCGTAGCAAGGTAGTCTTGCCGGAACCGGAAGGGCCCAGCAGGCCGACCAGTTCGCCGTCGGCAATGTTCAGGTCAAGGGGTTCCAGCGCCGTGGTGCGGCCGAAGGTCTTGGCAATGTTCGTCAAGCGGATGCTCATCGGAATTGCTCCCGGCGCGTGGCGCGCCATTCGAGGCCGGCCTTGGCGGCCAGAGTAAACAGGGCGATCAGAGCCAACAAGGCGGCGGCGGTAAAGGCGCCAACGGTATTGTAGTCCTGATACAGCAGTTCGACATGTAGCGGCAGGGTATTGGTTTCCCCGCGAATCGAGCCTGAGACAACGGAAACGGCGCCGAATTCGCCTACTGCCCGAGCGTTGGTCAGTATCACACCGTACAGTAGCGCCCATTTGATATTGGGCAGGGTGACCCGGCGAAAGATCGTCCAGCCGGAGGCGCCCAGCGTGACCGCGGCTTCTTCCTCTCCCGCACCCTGGGCCTGCATCAAAGGAATCAGCTCCCGAGCGACGAAGGGGCAGGTAACGAAGATGGTTACCAGCACGATGCCCGGCCAGGCGAACATCAGTTGAATATCGTAGCCATCGAGCCAGCTGCCGACCCAACCGCTACTGCCATAAAGCAGCAGGTAGACCAGGCCCGCCACCACTGGTGACACCGCGAAAGGGATATCGATCAAGGTTTGCAGCAGGCGACGCCCGGGGAACTCGAAGCGGGTTACCAGCCATGCCAGGAAGACGCCGAAGACGAGGTTCACCGGGATGGTCAGCGCCGTGACCAGTAGCGTCAGGCCAATTGCTGCCAGGGTGTATTCGTCACTCAGGTTGTTCCAGAAGATCGCTACGCCCTCGGCAAACGCCTGGGCGAAGATCGCGATCAGCGGCAGCAGTAGAAACAGTACGGACAGGGCAACCGCCAGGCCAATCAATAGCCTGCGAGTGCGGGGTGCATCACCGATACGTTGCATCAGCCCTTGCCTCCATGGAGCCGGCGAATGAAGCGGCCCTGCCAGAGATTCAACGCCAGCAACAGTAGCAGCGAGACTGCCAGCACCACGGACGCGATGGCGGAAGCGCCCACATAGTCGTACTCCTGTAGCTTGACGAAGATCATCAGAGAAGTGATCTCGGTCTCAAAAGGCATGTTACCGGCAATGAAGATCACTGCGCCGAACTCTCCAAGAGAGCGCACGAACGCCAGTCCCGTGCCGGTGACCAGCGCCGGCCATAGATGCGGCAGAATCACCCGGCGAAAGGCGAGGGTGTCGCTTGCGCCAAGTGTCAGCGCTGCTTCGTCGATCTCCTGAGGCAAATCTTCAAGCACTGGCTGTACCGTACGCACCACGAAAGGAATACTGGTGAAGGCCATGGCAAGCGCGATACCCACCCAGGTGTAGGAAATCTCGATACCCAGCGGCGCAAGCAGCTTGCCCATGAAGCCGCTGCTTGAATACATCGTCGCCAAAGTAATGCCCGCCACCGCCGTGGGCAGGGCAAAAGGCAGATCCATCAGCGCATCCAGCAGACGCCGCCCGGGGAACTCATAGCGCACCAGCACCCAGGCCATCAGCAGGCCGAAAAAGGCGTTGACGATGGCCGCCACCGCCGCCGCACCGATGGTGATCATGTAGCTTGCCACCACCCGCTCTTCCGTGATGATTGCCCAGTACTCCGCCAGGCTGAGCCCAGCCAGCTGCCCGACCAGACTGGTCATGGGCAGCAGCAGTACCAGTGAGACGAACAGCAGGGTAATGCCCAGGGAGAGACCGAACCCTGGCAATACTCTTTTCTGGGCAGTGCCCGTGAATGTGGCGATCATGCTTACCTGCGCTGCAGCTTGTCCAGTTCACCGCCACTGGAGAAATGATTGTCCATGACTTGATCCCAGCCGCCGAACACATCCTCGACCCGGAGCAGCTCGGTTTCGGGGAACTGGTCGGCGAACTCTTTCTGCACGTTCTCGTCATTGACCCGGTAGTTGAAGCCGGCCAACAAACGCTGTGCGTCCTCGGTGTAGAGATACTCCAGGTAGCCACGAGCCAGGTCGGTATTGTCGTTGCGCTCGGCGTATTCCCCGACCACCGCCACTGGAAACTCTGCCAGGATGCTTACCGGCGGCACCACCACATCGTAGTCATCCTCGCCGTACTCCTTGCTGATGTTGTTCACTTCGGACTCGAAACTAAGCAGCACGTCGCCGATGTTGCGCTCCACGAAGGTGGTGGTGGCGCCGCGACCGCCGGTGTCGAAAACCTTGACGTTACCCAGGAACTTCTTCATGAACTCTTCGATCTTGTCCTGGTCGCCGTCGAACTCCTGGTCCGCGTAGGCCCAGGCGGCAAGATAAGTATAACGTCCGTTACCCGAGGTCTTGGGGTTGGGAAAGACGATTTCTACATCGTCTTCGACCAGGTCGTCCCAGCTGTCGATTCCTTTCGGATTACCCTCCCGCACTAGAAACGCCATGGTGGAGTAGTAGGGCGAGGCATTGTTGGGGAATTGCTGCTGCCAGTCCTCTGCGACCAGACCTTTCTCGGCCAGCACGTTGACGTCAGTGACCTGGTTGTAGGTCACTACGTCCGCCCGCAGCCCCTGCATGATGGCGCGAGCTTGCTTGGAGGAGCCGCCATGGGATTGTTTGATATCGACATCCTCGTCATGCTGTTCCTGCCACCAGACATTGAACTCGGGATTCACCGTGGCGAACAGTTCTCGAGCGATATCGTAGGAAGAGTTGAGCAGCTCCCGGTCGGCAGCTAGCGCCGGTGCGGCAAATCCAGAGACCAGGGTGAAAGTGACGGCAGAAGCAATGGCGCTACGGCGTAGAAATACGGAAAGAGTCATTTTTATTCCAAAAAAGGGCGATTTGGTGAAAGGCTAAATCAACCATAATGGAATGACAATCATATCCTTTATTCATTTTAATAATAACAGGCGATATGAAGACGCTATTGTCACCGGTGTGACACAGACGCACGTTTGCTTGATTCCATAAAAAACCCCGATTCGTAAACCGGGGCACGATAAAGACGAAGATAACAGTTGGGGTGACGATCAAAGTCCCATGGCGGAAGAGGTCGATCGGCGCGGATCCGCACCGCCTGAGAAGACGCCTTCCTCGATCATCAGGGATTGGGCGGCGCCCATCGCCTCCTGCTGACTCACGCTGTGGCCCAAAGACTCGAGCAGGGCGATGGTATCCGGGCTGATCCCCTGCTCGATGCGAATTTCATCCGGCAGCCACTGATGATGGATGCGCGGCACGCTCACTGCGGTCTGGATGTTCATGTCGTGGTCGATGACATTCATCAATACCTGCAAGGTAGTAGTAATGATGCGTGAGCCGCCGGGGCTGCCGGTGACCAGAAAGTTCTTGCCATCCTTCTTGACGATGGTCGGCGTCATGGAAGAAAGCATGCGCTTGTTGGGTTCGACCTTGTTGGCCTCGCCGCCGATCAGACCATAGGCATTGGGCACGCCGGGCTTGGCGGAAAAATCGTCCATCTCGTTGTTGAGCAAGAAACCTGCACCTTCGACGACGATGCCGGAACCATAGCTGAAGTTGATGGTGTAGGTGTTCGACACTGCCAGGCCGTTACCGTCGGCAATGGAGAAGTGAGTCGTCTCATTGGACTCATAGGGCAGCGGGTTACCCGGTGCGATGGTATCGCTCGGGGTAGCCTTGTTCATGGATATCTGGCTGCGTAATTCATCCGCATAACCTTCCGAGGTGATGCCTTTTAGCGGCACCTCGACGAAATCTGTGTCCCCTAGATACTCCGAGCGGTCCGCATAGGCGCGTTTCATGGCTTCCGCCATGACATGAATGGTTCTGGCAGAGTTGAATCCCATCTCGCTGATATTGTAGCTCTCGAGAATGTTGAGCATCTGCACGATATGGACGCCGCCAGAAGAGGGCGGACTCATGGCGTAAATATCATGACCGCGATAGGTGCCGTGGCTCGGCTCACGAATCGCCGGTTCATAGTTGGCCAGATCTTCCATGGTCATCAGGCCGCCGTTCTTTTCCATCTGGGCGGCGATCAGCTCCGCGGTCTTGCCTTCATAGAACTCCTGGGAGCCTTGCTCGGCAATGCGCTTGAGGGTTGCCGCAAGGTCCGGCTGCTTGAAAAGGTCACCGACCTGGTAAAGGCTGCCGTCTTCCTTGAAGAACTTCTTGCGGGAGCCGGGCCACGGCTCCAGCCGCTCCCGGGTATCGCGAATGCCGTCCACGAAACGCTGGGGCAGGGTAAAGCCATCCTCCGCCAGACGAATCGCCGGGGCCAGAGCATCGGCCAGGCTCAAGGTGCCATATTTCTCAAGTGCCAACGCCAGACCGGCAACGGTGCCGGGCACCCCGGAGGCGTTGTGGGTATAGCGGGAAAGCTCGGATACCGCCTCCCCTTCGTCGTCCTGGAACATGGTCTCGAAAGCCGCCGCCGGGGCTTTCTCTCGATAATCGATGGCGATGACCTCGCCACTTTTCTCATCCGACACCAGCATGAAGCCACCGCCGCCGATGTTGCCGGAGCGCGGCTGGGTCACGGCGAGAGCAAACCCCGCGGTTACCGCCGCGTCCACGGCGTTACCGCCCTGTGCCAATGTCTCTTGGGCAACCTCCGATGCCAGAAAGTGACTGGTCGCCACCATGCCGTTCTCGCTGACTTCTGGATTGAAGCGCTCGCCCTCGAGAATGGCCTGCTGGGCATGGGCGGCGGTCGATATGGTCACTGCCAGAACGCTGGCACAGGTCAGCGTTCTGAGCCGGTTGGTGGGGGTCGAAAAACGTGCGCGCATTATAGTCTCCTGAATCGAGATATTCTTGTGTTAGTCATTTCTCAATATCGACGCAGAAGCCAGGATAAGCAAATGCCATCTACCCACAGAGCGATTCGATTAGGCTAGAATGAGCGCTTTCCGTATTTCGACGACGAGCCATGTCCAACGTGAACTCCGATTACAGCCTTGATTACGGTCTCGGTCCCGCCCCCGACTTCAAGATTGCTCCTTCGATTCTTTCCGCAAACTTTGCCTGTCTGGGCCAGGAAGTTGATGACGTGCTGGCCTCCGGTGCGGACATCGTGCACTTCGATGTAATGGACAACCACTACGTGCCCAACCTGACGATCGGGCCGCTGGTGTGTCAGGCACTACGCAAGCATGGCGTCACTGCTCCCATCGACGTGCATCTGATGGTCAAGCCGGTGGATCGCATGATTGGCGAGTTCATCGACGCCGGGGCCAGCTATATTACCTTTCATCCCGAAGCCTCGGAGCATATCGACCGTTCCCTGCAACTGATCAAGGATGGCGGTTGCAAGGCTGGGCTGGTATTCAATCCAGCCACGCCGCTTGCGCATCTCGATCATGTGATGGACAAGCTCGACATGATTCTGCTGATGAGCGTCAACCCCGGTTTCGGCGGTCAATCCTTCATTCCCGGCACGCTGGACAAGCTGCGTCAGACCCGGGAGCGAATCGATGCGTCAGGGCGTGCCATACGTCTGGAAGTCGATGGCGGCGTCAAGGTCGACAACATTGCCGAGATCGCCCGGGCGGGGGCGGATACCTTCGTTGCCGGTTCCGCGGTGTTCAAGGAGCGCCGCGAAGAAGACGCGCATCGCTACGACAGCGTCATTCAGGCGTTTCGCGATGAACTGGCCAAGATAGCGACGTCATGAGCGTGTCTGATGAACAGCTGGAAGAAGATCAAGAGGTTTCTACCTCGAGCGGCTGGTATCTGTATGTATTGGAGACAGCTCGTGGCGCGCTTTATACCGGTATTACCACGGATGTGGCCCGACGTTTCGATGAGCATCAAAAGGGTAAGCGGGGCGCGCGTTCTCTGCGCGGGAAAGGGCCGTTGCGTCTGCTGTATCATCAGTCCCTCGGCAGTCGCAGCGAGGCACTGAAGTTGGAAGCCTGGCTCAAGAAACAGTCCGCTCCGGCCAAGCGTGCCTGGCTTGAAGACCAAGGCACTCCGATCTGATTTCTCTCTCGCCATCAAACCTTTCACCTACTCGGTCTTGCCTGGAGCCTTATGCATTCTTGTCTTGAAGGGATTCGTCTTGTCGTCTTCGATCTGGATGGCACATTGATCGACTCCGTGCCTGACCTTGCCGCTGCGGTAGATGTCATGCTCATCGAGCGGGAGTTGGCGCCTGCGGGCGCTGCCCTGGTGCGGGACTGGGTGGGTAACGGTTCGCGCAAACTGGTCGAGCGGGCATTGCGCTACGCGACGGGTAACGTGCCGGATGAAAAGACGCTGAACGCGGCGCATAGCGCCTTTCTGGATCATTACGCTCGCGCCCCTCACACACGCACCCGGGTTTATCCCGGGGTAAAGGAAGCGCTGACAGCGCTGAAGCAGCGGGACCTCATTCTGGTGCTGGTGACCAACAAGCCTCACGCCTTTATCGACCCGATTCTCGACGTCCTGGGGCTATCGGGGTATTTCGAATTGACTTTGGGAGGCGACTCCCTGGCGCAGAAGAAACCCGATCCTGCGCCCTTGCTCCATATGGCCAACCGATTTGGCGTTCCGTGTGAGCAATGCCTGATGATCGGGGATTCTCGCCACGACATGGAAGCAGGGAAGCGAGCCGGTT
This sequence comes from uncultured Halomonas sp., assembly GCF_947500835.1. Classification (GTDB taxonomy): domain Bacteria; phylum Pseudomonadota; class Gammaproteobacteria; order Pseudomonadales; family Halomonadaceae; genus Modicisalibacter. The sequence goes on along the minus strand of NZ_CANMTQ010000013.1, from coordinate 40,124 downwards.
TTCGCACCCTTGCGGTTCCCTATGGCTATAATCATGGTGAGCCGATCATCGATAGCAAACCCGATCTGATAGTTGAATCCCTGAAAGAACTCGTTTAGGGTTGTTGAATAATGCTATAAATAGCCGAAAATCAATAAGATTCAGCAATAACGGACTGATAATGATGCTGGATGCCTTTCCTCTCTTTCGGGTCTTTCTACAAAGCTTCACGTCCCAGGATGCTGCACTTCCTTGGGCCGTCAAACCCTGGCGATGGTGATGCGCTCGTGATAGTCATGCAGATCATCGTTTGATCTCATGAACCAGTTTTTATCGATTTAACCTGTCTCGACCCACCCTGAAGGAATAGCCGGGCATGATGACTCTCGAACGCTTTGCCGAGCTGGCGCAGGCTGGCTTCAATCGCATTCCGATCACCCGGGACGTACTGGCGGATCTCGACACGCCACTGTCCACCTATCTCAAGCTGGCGGATGCCCCCTGGACCTTCCTGCTCGAATCCGTTCAAGGCGGCGAAAAGTGGGGTCGCTATTCCATCATTGGCTTGCCCTGTCGGCAGCGCATCGAGGTGCGGGGCAACGAAGTCCGCCATATCGTCGATGGCGAACAGTCCGGCGTCACCCAAGTGGACGATCCGCTGCTCTGGATCGAGCAGTTCCAGACCCGCTTCAAAGTACCCCGGTTCGATGAGCAACCTCGCTTCGATGGCGGGCTGGTGGGGTATTTTGGCTACGACACCATTCGCTATATCGAGCCGCGTCTGCGTAGTGTCGAGGCGCAAGAAAAACCCGATCCCATCGGGGTGCCGGATATCCTCTTGATGGTCAGCGACGAGTTCGTCGTATTCGACAATCTCTCCGGCAAATTGAGCCTGTGGACCCATGCGGATCCCGGGGAAGACGAGGCCTATGAGCGGGCGGTTCATCGTCTGGAACTGCTGGAAGTAGAGCTTCGCGCCGCGACATTGAACTTCGCGAGCCCGGGCACTGGCGCTAGCGATGTAGAAGAAGGGCATTTCACCCCGGGATTCACCGAAGAGCGATTCAAGGGGGTGGTTACCACCATCAAGGAGTATGTGTTGGCCGGGGATGTCATGCAGTGCGTGCCGTCCCAGCGCATGTCTATTCCTTTCAAGTCGTCGCCGCTTGATCTCTATCGTGCGTTGCGCAGTCTCAATCCCTCACCCTACATGTTCTATCTGAACCTGGATGATCATCAGGTGGTGGGTTCGTCCCCGGAAATCCTGACCCGGCTCGAGAACGGTGAGGTCTCGGTGCGTCCTCTAGCCGGTACGCGCAAGCGCGGCCGTAACGAGGAAGAGGATCAGGCGCTGGAAGCGGAGTTGCTCGCGGACCCCAAGGAGATCGCCGAGCACGTCATGCTGATTGACCTGGGGCGTAACGATGTCGGGCGCATCTGCGAGGCGGGCTCCGTCAAGGTCACGGATCGCATGACCATCGAGCGCTACTCCCATGTCATGCACATCGTCTCCAACGTCACCGGGCGACTGTCGCCGGGTTTCTCCGCCATCGACGTGCTGCGGGCGACCTTTCCCGCCGGCACGCTTTCCGGTGCGCCAAAGATTCGCGCCATGCAGATCATCGACGAGCTGGAACCGGTCAAGCGCGGTATCTACTCCGGCGCCGTGGGGTATCTTTCCTGGCACGGCAATATGGATACCGCCATCGCCATCCGCACCGCGGTGATCAAGGACGGACAGCTGCACGTTCAGGCCGGGGCAGGCATCGTGGCGGACTCGGTGCCGGAAATGGAGTGGCAGGAAACCCTGAACAAGGGGCGCGCCCTGTTTCGCGCCGTGGCCATGGTAGAGCGCGGCCTGGACAACCTTGAGCCCTGATCTGCAACCTAGATTTTGTCCACGGAGCTATCCCTGGGCGTGCCGGAGATAAGTGCTGATGTCAGTGCTAATGATCGACAACTACGACAGCTTTACCTTCAACGTGGTCCAGTACCTGGCGGAACTTGGAGCCGTGGTCGAGACCTATCGTAACGACGCCTTGAGCCTTGCGGATATCGAGGCGCTGGCGCCAAGCCATATCGTGATCTCCCCGGGCCCCTGTACGCCCAATGAGGCGGGTATCTCGTTAGAGGTAATTCGTCATTTCGCCGGCAAGCTGCCGATTCTGGGGGTGTGTCTAGGTCATCAGGCCATTGGCCAGGTGTTCGGCGGCAAGGTCGTGCGGGCGCCTCAGGTGATGCATGGCAAGACCTCTCTGGTAGAGCACCGGGGCGAGGGGGTGTTTTCGGGACTGGAAAATCCGCTGGAAGTGACCCGCTATCACTCATTGATCGTCGACGCCAAGAGCCTGCCGGAAGAACTTGAAATCACCGCCTGGACCAGCGATGACGATGTCACACCTGGTGTGATCATGGGGTTGCGCCATCGCACTCTGGATATCGAAGGCGTGCAGTTTCATCCCGAGTCGATATTGACGCGCCAGGGGCACGAGCTGTTGAACAACTTCCTTGAACGTTCCCGTCCCTTATCGTAAACAATTATTTATACCGTTATCTTACGCTGTGACCGTCGCAGCAATGAGGAACCCGACATGCAAATGCGAGAAGCAATCGACGCGGTAATGCGTAGTCGCGATCTGGATTACGACGACACCCATGCCGTAATGCGTCATATCATGACGGGCAATGCCACGGATGCCCAGATCGGCGGTTTTTTGATCGGCCTGTCGATGAAGGGCGAGACGGTAGATGAGGTTGCGGCAGCGGCTCAGGTCATGCGGGAGCTGATGACGCCAGTCAAGGTTCCCCTCGATGATCTGGTGGATATCGTGGGCACCGGCGGCGATGGCGCGAATCTGTTCAATGTCTCCACTGCTTCGAGCTTCGTGGTAGCGGCTGCCGGTGGCCATGTGGCCAAGCACGGCAATCGTAGCGTGTCTTCTTCCTCCGGAAGCGCCGATCTGTTCGACGTGGCCGGTATCAAGCTCGATCTCGCTCCGGATCAGGTGGCGCGCTGTATCGAGCAGGTAGGGGTGGGGTTCATGTTCGCCCCCATGCATCATCCCGCCATGCGTTACGCTATCAACGCCCGGCGGGAGATGGGGGTGCGCACCGTGTTCAATATTCTCGGACCGTTGACCAATCCTGCCGGCGCCCAGCATCAGTTACTGGGCGTCTATCAACAGAGCCTGGTACCCCTGATGGCGGAAGTGCTGGGACTCCTGGGTAGCCAGCATGTACTGGTGGTGCATGCCGAGGACGGTCTTGACGAGATTTCACTGGCGGCGCCGACCCATGTTGCCGAGCTGCGTGACGGTGTGATCGAGCGCTATGTCATCACTCCGGAAGAGCTCGGCATAGAGCGCCAACCCCTCGATTCGCTCAAGGCGCTGACGTCCGAGGACAGCCTGCGGCTGGTCAAGGAAGCCTTGGTGGGAGAGGGCGCTGCAGCGGATATCGTGGCGCTGAACGCCGGGGCCGCGCTGTACGCGGCGGATATTGCCGATAGTATCAAAGAAGGCGTGGCGCTAGCCCAGGACGCCATGGCGTCGAAACTAGCGCTTGAAAAAATGAAGGAGCTCACAGATTTCAGTCGTGTATTTAGTGATCAATGAACAGCGATCAGTGATCAGTCCGGGCTACACTCTTATATCGCTATCCGCGAAACAACCTAATAAGTGATCCAAGGAGAGGCGTGCCATGACACCATCCAGTGATTTGCCTACCGTCCTGGCCAAGATATTGTCCCGCAAGGACGAAGAGGTGGCCGAGCGGCGCGCCCGGGTCTCGGAAGCGACGCTCATGGAACAGGCACGTGGGCAGAGCACCCCCCGGGGTTTCATCAATGCCTTGAATCGTACCATCGAAGACGGCGATCCGGCGGTGATCGCGGAAATCAAGAAGGCCTCGCCTTCCCGCGGCGTCATCCGCGAGGACTTCAATCCGGCAGCGATCGCTCAGGCCTATGCGCAGTCCGGGGCGAGCTGCCTTTCAGTGTTGACGGACGCGGACTTTTTTCATGGACATGAGGACTATCTGGTGGAGGCTCGCAATGCCTGCGCGCTGCCGGTGATCCGCAAGGATTTCATCGTGCATGACTATCAGGTCGTCGAAGCCCGGGCCATTGGCGCGGACTGCATTCTGCTGATTGTTGCTGCCCTCGAGGATGCGCAAATGAAGGATCTGCATCAGCAGGCCGGCGAGCTGGGCATGGACGTGCTGGTAGAAGTTCACAATGCCCTGGAACTGGAGCGTGCCCTGACCCTCGATCTCGAGCTTGTAGGTATCAACAACCGCGACCTGCACAGTTTCGACACTACTCTGGACACTACCTTCCAGCTGCTTTCCCGGGTTCCTGAAGGCGTTACGGTGATTACCGAATCGGGGGTCAATACCCGAGGCGACGTCGAGCACATGCTTGAATATGGCGTGAATGGCTTTCTTGTCGGCGAAGCCTTCATGCGTGAGCAGGATCCTGGGGCGGCGCTGCGGCGGATGTTCTTTTAAGAGCCGATCCACAATCTACTGCACTCGGCAATACGGCGTTGAAATTGATCTCAAAATACTCATTTACACCAGTAAACTCCGCTTCTTCGATCAATTTCGCCTTGTCTTGCCTTCGTTCGTAGCGATCGTGAATAGACTCTATATTCTTTCTTGCACGCGCTCTTCGCGTCCAAGCAGGGGTGATTCCGGATAGACCAGGCTGATCAGGGTTTCTCCGGGTTGAGGCTCCAGAGGAGTTTCACTGTTGGCCACCCGAATACGACCGTTGGTATCGATGCAAAACAATGGCATGAGCTTGTCATCATGCAATTCGCGATATTGCTCGAGATCGACCTCGTCATGCAGGTGGGCGCTGCGCAGTTCGGCGCCTTGCTTGATCAATTCATGCAGCCGGGCGTAAGTGGCATTCTTGTCGAACAGCACCGGCAAGTGGCCCACGGCTTGATCCCGATAATGGCGATCGCTACGCTCACGTGTTTCCGCCAGTTGAAAGACCTTGCCGTAGGCGAATTCATTGGCGTAATAAAGCGCGGCCAGGTTGTTGAGCTCTCGGTAGGGCGATAGCGGCAGCAAGTGGCCGATACCGGTCAAGTCCATGCGCTGCTCTGCATGACGGGAAAGAAGATTGCCGTAATAGACGGGCAATCCTGCCATGCGCGCTGTCTGAATTGCTTCCCAGTCCGTATCCGCAAGGCGCACCAGAAAGCCCGCTTGCTGCAATTCAAGACCGATGGTTCGTGCCACCGGATTGGCGCCCAGAATCAGAAACCCCGAGGGCGGTGGCTCGACAACCTTGAGTATTCGCGCAATAGGTCGTGAGAGCAGGCTTTGTACCACGACAGTGCTGATGATGGTCGCAAAGGCTATCGGCACCAGCATCTCGGCACCGGCAACCCCTAGATCCTCGAGCTTGATGGCGAACAGCGATGCCACCGCGGCCGCGACGATACCCCGGGGCGAAAGCCAGGCAAGCAGCGCTTTTTCCCGCCATTCGAGTTCGCTTCTCAGAGTACATAGCCAGACCACCAACGGCCGCCCAACCCATACCAGCACCCCTAGAAACCCCCAGGCCGGCCAGGACAGCAGCGCCAGTTGTTCTACCGTCAATCTTGCCGCGAGCAGAATGAAAAGCCCCGAGATCAGCAGAATCGTCAGGGTTTCCTTGAATTCGAGAATCTCGTCGGTGGGTACGCCCCGCATGTTGGCAAGCCAGATACCCATGACCGTCACGGTCAGAAGCCCTGACTCATGAAACAGCACATCCGATGTGGTGAAGAGCGTAAACACGATCATCAGGGTGCCGAAGCTATGTAACCGCGGCGGCAGCCAGCGACGGCGCAATATCTGCCCCCAGGCGTAGCCGCCCAGGCTGCCAATACCAAAGCCGATGAGGAGTGTCTTGCCGAACAGCAACAGGGTATGAAGGGCGGCTCCGTTAGCGGCTCCCTCAGAATAGCCCAGTGCCACGAACTCATAGACCAGTACGGCGCCGATCGCACCAATAGGGTCGATAAGAATGCCTTCCCAGCGCAGAATCTGGGTGAGGTGTTCCCGTGCCCGCAGTGTCTGCAATAGTGGCAATACGACGGTGGGACCGGTGACCACGAGTATCGCCCCCAGAACGCTTGCCATCTGCCAGGACAGGCCGAGAATGTAATGGGCGGCGGCGGCGCCGATGATGGCGGTGAGCAAGGCGCCCCAGGTGACCAAGTGCCATACCGTGGGGCCATGACCGCGCAGATCCTTGCGATTCAGGGTCAGGCTGCCCTCGAACAGGATCACCGCCACGGACAGCGACACCAGGGGGAACAGCAGATCGCCGAACAAGACGTCCGGGTCGAGCAGATCCCCTACCGGGCCGATCAGGATGCCGGCAATCAACAGCAGCAAGATGGCGGGTAGACGGATGCGCCAGGCCGTCCACTGGCATAGCAGCGCCAGCAGACCGATGCCTGTCAACGCGATGGCAGGATTTTCCATGATCGACTCGCCACAAGTGGACTCTTTACTTAAAGAGCCAGAAGAAAAAGGAAAGGCCGGTCCAGGCCATTCGCACATGATGCATCACGATCGCCTGATGGCCTTCAACAATCCCTGCAAGGGATGATCGAGCTGCACCTCGGAGAATCGTCTTGCCTGACTGCGGCAGGAGTAACCCGTGGCCAGCAGGCGATCGGCATTATCATCGTTTTCGACCTGATGTTGCCAGGATTGCCCATAGATGATTTTCGACGTTTTCAGGTTGCGGGTTTCATGGCCGTAAGTGCCGGACATGCCGCAGCAACCGCTGGCCAGCAGTTCAAGCTTCAATCCAAACGCCGCAAATACCTGTTGCCAAGCCTTGGGCGAGCCCGGGGCATTGGTCTTCTCGGTGCAGTGGGAGAGCAGCTTGAACCCCGGGTCGTCGACTCTGATACCGCTGGGCATCAGCCGCTGGCCCAGGGAGATCAACCACTCCTGCATCAGCAGAACGTCTGGTGCGGCCTGTGGGCCTAACGCCTTGGCGTACTCCTGACGATAGGTCAGGGTCATGGCCGGATCGATTCCCACCAGGGGGACGCCGAAGGCCGCAAGAGCCTTGAGCCGCCGGGCCTGTTTTTCCGCCGTGCGTTCAAAGGCGCCCAGGAATCCCTGTACGTTGAGGGGTTTGCCGTTGGGTGAAAAGGGCGCCACGAACACCCGGATGTCCAGCCGTGACAGCAACTCGACGATATCCATCACCAGCCGGGATTCGAAGTAGCTGGTGAAGGCGTCCTGCACGATGACGACGCTGCGTACCTTCTGCTGCTCCGTAAGCAGCCCGAGGCTCGTGGGCGTGGCTTCGGCGACGCCCCAGGCCGCAAGCTGCTTCTTCAGGCTGGCCCGGGAAATTCGGGGGCTGTCCACCATGCCGATGTGGCGCGTCAATAAACGATCAACCAGCCGATTTTGCAGCGTTGCGTTGTAAAGCGGTGCGATCGTCGAGAGATAGGGCACCATGAACTCGAGCCCGCCGATCAGATAGTCCCGCAGCGGGCGCTGATAGCGACCGTGATAGACCTCGAGAAACTGCGAGCGAAATTCCGGCACATTGACCTTGATCGGACACTGACCGGCGCAGGACTTGCAGGCCAGACAGCCCGCCATGGCGTCATGGACTTCATGGGAGAAGTCTTCCGCGCCGCGCCCTTTTCGGTAGGTATTCCACAGCCTCAGTGGCGTATCGCGCAGAAATCCCCAGATGCCTTCGGCTTTCTTCTTGCGGGACTCCTCGACCACATCGACATTGGCGTTGCCCTGCAGACGCAACCACTCCCGCATCAGGCTGGCCCGCCCCTTGGGGGAATGAACGCGTTCCCGGGTCGCCTTCCAGGATGGGCACATGGCATCAAACGGATCATAGTTGTAGCAGGCGCCGTTGCCGTTGCAATAGACCGCACTCGCGTGCGCCTGCCATACCCGTTCATCGATCTGACGATCGAACTGCCCTCGGGTGGTCACGCCATCAATGGTCAGCAGACCGGGGTCGATCATCCTGATCGGTTCCACATCATCAGCACCAACTGCCGAATGGGATGACGTGCTCACGGCGGCACGGGTCTGGCTGAAAGCCTTTCCGGTGGCTTCGGGCCGGATAGATGGCTCGGCGGTTTCGGGCCGGATAGATGGCTCGGCGGCTTCGGGCCGGATAAAAGGAGTGGCGATCTTGCCCGGGTTCATCTGATTGTGCGGGTCGAAGGCAGCCTTCAGCCGCTGCAGCGTGGGGTAAAGCTCACCAAAGAATTTGGGGGTGTATTCCGAGCGTATGCCTTTGCCGTGCTCGCCCCACAACAGGCCGTGATACTTCTTAGTCAGCTCGGCGACCTCATCGGAAATCTCGCGGATCATCGCTTCCTGATCCGGGTCCTTCATGTCCAGCGCAGGGCGCACGTGCAGCACGCCTGCATCAACGTGGCCGAACATGCCGTACTCGAGCCCCCGGGCATCCAGTAGCCCGCGAAATTCGCCAATGTATTCTGCAAGGTGCTCCGGGGGAACCGCGGTGTCTTCCACAAAAGGAATGGGGCGCTTTTCCTCCTTGGCATTGCCCAGCAGGCCAACCGCGCGCTTGCGCATGGCATAGACTCGGCCGATCTGGTCGCGCCCTTGTGCCAGGGTGTAACCCAGACGCTCGACCTGAGTATCCGCCGTGAGATGTTCGGTGAAAGCGGACACCTTGGCCTCGAGTTCGTCCGGATCGTCGGCATTGAATTCGACCAGGTTGATGCCCCGGATTAATGGCGCCCGGGAGGCCTTGGTCGCAGTGACGGTATCGCTGGTGACGTCGGTTTGCTCCGCTGTGGCCTGGGCCTCGGTGCTGGGAAAGAACTCCGCCACGCTATCCCAGACGAAGTCTTCCATGGCAAGCCCCAGCACCTTGTCGTCCACGGTTTCGATGGAGGTGGGGCGATTGGTTTCCCCCTTCATCAGCGCCTTGGCGTCTCGCAGGGCATCCATGAAGCTTGCATAGCGCACGTTGATCAGGGTGGAGTGCTTGGCCATGGGCAGCACGTTCAGCGTGGCCTCGTTGAGAAAGCCCAGTGAGCCCTCGGCGCCACATAGCACGCTGTTGAGGTTGAAGCGGCCGTCCGGTTCACGCAAATGGGCGAGATCATAGCCGGTCAGGCAGCGGTTGAGCTTGGGAAAGATGGCCTCGATCTGCACGCGCTGGGTATCGATGATCTCCCGCGCCGTGCGGTGCACATCGCCGACGATATCGTCACGGGCGCAAAGCGCATCAAGCTCTGCTTCGTCCAGCGGGTGACTTTCCAGGCGCTGGCCACCCATCAGCACACTATTCAAGGCCAGCACATGATCGTGGGTCTTGCCGTATTCACAGCTGCCTTGACCGCTGGCATCCGTTGCGATCATGCCACCGATGGTAGCGCGATTGGAGGTGGAGAGTTCCGGAGCAAAGAAGAGCCCATGAGGCTTCAAGGCCGCATTCAACTGATCCTTGACCACCCCGGCCTGAACCCGCACTCGGCGGTTCTCGACGTCGATGTCGAGAATACGGTTCATGTGCCGGGAAACGTCCACCATCAAGCCATCGGCCAATGACTGGCCGTTAGTGCCGGTGCCGCCGCCCCGAGGCGCAAGGGCCACGTCGCGAAATTCCTCCAGCGCCGCCAGCTCGGCGATACGCTGCAAATCCTCGACGTTGCGAGGGTAGAGCACCGCCTGGGGCAGACGCTGATAGATGGAGTTGTCCGTGGCCAATACCGTGCGATTGGCGTAATCCGGTGCGATATCGCCAGTGAATCCCCGTGTTTCAAGTGCTTCGAGGAAGGCTGCATAGCGTTCGTTTAACCGGGAAAGAGGTTCCAGTCGTGCGATCATGGTTTCTTGAAATAGGGTCTCGTGATATCAAGCAGGGCAGTATTCGTCTACCTTACCCGAGAAGCCGGCGGAACGCATTGCGAGGTTGTGACGTCGGTATCGAGCGCCATGGCCCAGCGAGTCGCTTTTCACTACAATGAAAGGCCGATTTTTCTAATACCTGGAATTGATCATGACGACATGGCTGGCCGTGGCCATTGGCGGCGCTTTTGGCGCGCTTAGCCGCTACCTGATGAGCGGATGGCTCACCGCAGTGCTGGGACGTGGGTTTCCTTGGGGCACCTTCGGCGTCAACCTGCTGGGCTGTTGTCTGATCGGCGCGCTCTATGTCTGGCTCACGGAGGAGCTCAAGCTTCCTCCCCTGTGGCAAGTGACACTGGTGGCGGGGTTTACCGGGGCTTTTACCACCTTTTCCACCTTCTCTCTCGAAATCCTGACCCTATTGGAAGACGGTCGCATGCCCACCGCTGTTCTTTACGTGGCTGCCAGCCTGGTGCTGGGCGTCGTAGGCGTGTCGGTGGGGATGCGGGTCACGCGGCTCTTTGTCTAATTTCATTGTTCAACGGATAGAATTTCATGCTCGATCCCAAACTACTTCGCAGCGACCTTGATAGCGTTGCAAAGCGCCTTGCTACACGCGGCTTTACCCTGGACGTCAATCGCTTCGAGACGTTGGAAACTCAGCGCCGGGAATTGCAGACCGAGACCGAGCGGTTGCAGAACGAGCGCAATACGCGCTCCAAGGCCATCGGCAAGGCCAAGGCATCCGGAGAGGATATTGAACCCTTGCTGGCGGAAGTCAGCGATCTGGGTGAGCGTCTGGACGCCGCCAAGGCGCAGCTGGCCGAAAATAGCGCGGCGCTGGATGACTTTCTGACCGGTTTGCCCAATCTGCCTCACGAGAGCGTGCCCGAGGGCAAGGATGAGGATGATAACGTCGAGCTGCACCGCTGGGGCACCCCTCGGGAGTTTGATTTCGATGTCCGGGACCATGTCGACCTGGGCGCCAAGCTTGGCTATCTGGATTTCGAGATGGCAGCCAAGCTGACCGGTTCGCGCTTTGCAGTGATGCGCGGGCCGATCGCTCGTCTGCATCGGGCACTCGGTCAGTTCATGCTCGACAAGCAGACCCTCGAGCACGGTTATGAAGAGTGCTACGTGCCCTACATGGTCAATCCTGATTCGCTGCGGGGCACTGGGCAGTTGCCCAAGTTTGGTGAGGATCTGTTCAAGCTGGAAGGCGACAACGACTACTACCTGATTCCGACCGCCGAGGTGCCCCTGACCAACTTCGCCCGGGATCATATTTTTGATGCCAAGGAGTTGCCCCTGCGACTGACCGCCATGACCCCTTGTTTTCGCAGTGAAGCCGGCTCTCACGGCAAGGATACTCGGGGCATGATCCGCCAGCATCAGTTCGAGAAGGTGGAGATGGTGCAGCTGGTCTCGCCTGAAGCCAGCTACGCAGCACTCGAAGAGATGCGGGAGCATGCGGAGGCCATCCTGCAGGCGCTGGAACTGCCTTATCGGGTCATCACGCTGTGTACTGGCGATATGGGCGTCGGCGCCGCCAAGACCTACGATCTCGAAGTCTGGGTGCCGAGCCAGCAGACCTATCGGGAGATATCTTCGGTCTCCAACTGCGAGGATTTCCAGGCCCGGCGCATGCAGGCGCGCTTTCGCGATCCGGAGTACAAAAAGCCCCAGCTGCTGCATACCCTGAACGGCTCCGGGCTGGCAGTGGGGCGCTGTCTACTGGCGGTGCTGGAAAACTACCAGAATGAAGACGGCTCGATCACGGTGCCCCAAGCGCTGCGTGGCTACATGGGCGGTGTGGAGAGGATCAATTCTTGATCTCCCAGGCAACGCTGACACCGGCGTCAATGGTGATTTCCCCGGAGCGATACTCCGGGGTAGCGTCGCCTTGTTTGGCCTCGGCGCTCATTGCCATCATGCGCGGCGCGAAGATCGGCGCATTGGTTTCCTGAATATTGAGCACCTGACCCAGTTCGACGCCCAGAGTGCTGGCCATCAGTTGCGCCTTGTGACGCGCCTTCTCCAAAGCCTGGGTCAGCGCCTTGTCCGTGGCGGCGTCTCGATCCTTGAGATCGTAGGTGACCCCATCCAGCGCATCGACTCCTGCCTTGGTCAGCGCATCGAGGATTGCCGGCAGACGTTCGAGATCCTCGATGCGCAGACTGACCGGGCGTTCGAGCTGGGTGCGCACCAGTGTCTGCGGCGGCTCGTCTTTCTTCACCTGACGATGCACGTAGTCCGGGCGCACTGACAGGGAGCCGGCGGTGATGGCGTTGGACTTGAGACCTTCCTGTTCCAGGGTGCGGATGAGTTCGCCGGTACGCTGTTCTAGACGTTTGCGAGCCTCCGCCAGTGCCTGGGGATCCGCTTGGGTGCTCTCGGTTCGTGCAATAGTTGGCGTTCGCTCCCACAGGCGCGCATTCAGCGTCGCCATGTCCGGTTCAGCCTTGATTTCCGCTTGCGCTTGCACCTGTATGCGCTGGGTCTCGGGCATCCGTGGCTGGGATTGAGCCTGGGCCTGAGCGGTCGTTGCCCAACCCAGCAGGCTTGCCAGAATCAAGGAGCCAGCCAGTGCGCGACGTGAATGGGAAACGAGCTTCATGGGGTTTTCTCCTGCGCGGTAAGGGACTACGAGTTGCGTTTTAGCACGATTGCTCAAAGCAATGTTTCTTCAGAACAGGCTACTGCACAATGTTTTCTTTATCGATAATAGTAAGGGGGCAGGCGTTGAGCGGAGCATGGAGGGTCCTGTTGGTCTTGCTGTTGTTCTTCACTGACTCGAGCCAGGCAGCGGCTATCACGGTGACCGACGATGCGGGCAAGGAAGTGAATTTATCGGCCCCGGCGGAGCGGATCGTTGCGCTGGCGCCCCATGCGGTGGAGACGATCTACAAGGTAGGGGCAGGCGAGTCGTTGGTGGGCGTGATCGCAAGCAGCGATTACCCAGCCGAGGCGCGTTCGCTTCCTCTCGTCGGTAGCTATCGTGGTATTGCGCTTGAGGCAATACTTGCTCGCGAGCCGCAGCTGGTGATCGCCTGGGGCAGCGGCTCGCCTCAGGCAGTGATCGAGCGGCTGCGCAGTCTCGATGTCCCGGTCTATATCAGCGAACCGCGGCAGTTGCTCGATGTTGCAGATAATCTACGAGATATCGGCCGTCTGACCGGACGATCCGCACAGGGAGAAGAGGCGGCTAAGAAGTTCGAACAACGGCTGGATGCGCTTGGGCAGTCTCTCGAGGAATCGCCTCGGGTGTTTTATCAGCTCGGGGCGAACCCCTTGACCACCTTGGCGGATGGCCACATCGTCACCCAGGTCATTCGTCACTGCGGTGGCGATCCGCTGTTTGTCGAAAGCCCGGTGCTGGTGCCGCAGATCGGCCGCGAAGCGTTGATTGCAGCCCGGCCGGAGGTGATTCTTGCGGCCAGTGAAAACGATGACTGGAAATCCGACTGGCAGCGCTGGGCGATCCTGCCGGCAGTGCAAGACCAGCGCCTTTATACCCTTGAACCCGACTGGATCAGCCGCCCAGGACCGCGCTTGATCAAGGCGGTGGAGCAAGTGTGCCGGGCATTGGGTTCGCAATAGTATTTCCTCTCTAAGGAAGCGCCGAAGAAATCGACGAGCGGTTCAAGCACAAGGCGCCCGGAGCACAGGCACCGGAGCATATGGGGTATATGCGAGGATGCCGCGCACCGAGTAACGCAGTGATTGAAACGCACAGTCATTTATTCGGTGTTTTCTCAATAGTCGATGCCGCGCCTTGCTTGTAGCCCGTTGTTGAAACCGTGACGTACTTCCTGCATCTCGGTCACCGTATCGGCTATGGCAATGAGTTCACGATGGGCATTGCGACCGGTGATGATCACACTCTGTTCTTCAGGGCGGTTTTCGATGGCGCGCTTGACCACATCGATATCCAGGTAACCGAACTTGAGCATGTAAGTGATCTCATCGAGCACTATCAGATAGACGGAATCATCCGTCAGCATGCGCTCGGCCTCCTTCCAGACTTCAAGACAGGCCTTTGTATCGCTTTCACGATTCTGGGTGTCCCAGGTAAAGCCGGTGGCCATCACCTGAACCTCCAGATTGTCATCCGCGATCAGGCGCTCCCGCTCTCCACACTCCCATAGCCCCTTGATGAACTGGATGACCCCGACCTTGTAGCCGTACCCCAGGGCGCGCGTCACCGTGCCCCAGGCGGCGGTGGTCTTGCCCTTGCCGTTGCCGGTGAACACCAGCAGCAGTCCCCGTTGTTCCTGGGCGTTGGCGACTTTCTCATCGACGTGGCTCTTGAGCTTTTGCATCGACTTTTTATGGCGGGTATCGCGATCGGTCATGGGGTTGGTTACCTGAAATTGAAAAGAAACGTCGGGTTGAACGATAAAGGAATCTCAGGGATAGCCCAAAACCGTTTTGATCCGGCCATGGTGCTTTGCTACCCAGCGTCTGTCGATTGCGCCCCAGTTCCGAATCACATAGCGCCCGATGTTATGGCGGGCACCGGCATCTCGTTCGAATTCGCAGACAATGTCGAGCTCGGCCAAGGCATTGATGGTGTCCTGAGCGGTGCGTCGTGGCATACCGGTAGCGGCGATGATATCCGGCACGCTGGCAGTTCCGCTGTCGATCAGATAGGCCACATACAGGCGGCGATAGAAGCTGGACTGGGTCTTGCTGATGGGCGTCTTGCTGATAGACATGTAATAAAACTCTCGAGATAGCGCTTGCGTTAATCAAGTGATTGCCATGCTAACCCACTCGGTTCTTGATCGGGTCAGAGAAAGAGGTCGCCTTGAACATGGGGCGCACGAAACCCGCTGCAGTCCAGTCCCATTTCTACGCGCTTTCCCAGGCCCAGCCGCTTGCTGGCCTTGCTGAAACGCTGGGCAAGAAGCTCGGCAAATACCCCTTGGCCCCGCATGCGCTGACCGAAACGCGAGTCGTTGGCCTGTCCACCTCGGCACTGGCGCATCAGGCTCATGACCTTGCTGGCGCGCTGCGGATAATAAGTAATCAACCACTCCTCAAACAGCGGCGCCACTTCCCGGGGCAGGCGCAGCAGCGTCCAGGCGGCGGTGCGTGCCCCAGCGTCATGGGCTGCCTGCAATAGAGCTTCCATTTCATGATCGTTCAGCCCGGGGATCATCGGCGCCAGCAGGGCGCCGGTGGGTATTCCCGCTGCGCTAAGCCCCTGCAAGATATTGAGGCGTGCCTTAGGCGAGGCCGTGCGGGGCTCCAGGGTGCGCTTGAGATCATCATCAAGGCTGGTGAGGCTGATGAATACCCGCACTAGATGTTTATCAGCCATCTCACTAAGGAGATCCAGATCTCGCAGAATCAGTGCGCTCTTGGTGACCAAGGTCACTGGATGACGACACGCCATCAGCAGTTCGAGAATGGACCTGGTGGTACGGCGTTCGGCTTCCAATGGCTGATAGCAGTCCGTGTTACCGGAAAGGTTGATCGGTCGGCATTCATAGCCCGGTTTGCACAGCGCTTCACGCAAGCGTTCGACGAGACCAGTACGGGCGATCAAGCGGGTCTCGAAATCGATCCCCGGCGATAGATCCCAGTAAGCGTGGCTGGGCCGCGCGTAGCAATAGATGCAGCCGTGCTCGCAGCCACGATAGGGATTCAACGAACGATCGAAGCCGAGATCCGGTGACTGATTCCAAGACAGTGCGCTCTTGGCGGGTTCGTCTCGCACCGTGGTTGCCAAGCGCTCGGGCAGGGCTTCCTGCCACCAGCCATCATCGATAGCCTCGCTGTGAGTAGGCGCAAATCGGTTATGAGGATCAAAGGTCGCGCCGCGGCCCTTGCGCCGCAAGGAGGGGTGTTGAATGGCCATGGAATCGCCCCGTATACTGTATTTAAATACAGTATACGGCGGTATCGTCTAGCTGCAACTCAAAAAACTTGGAAGGAAAGTGTCAAAGGTGCCCGGGGTTGTGCAGTTCACGTTCATCCTCCGGTGGCGGCGTCCATTGATACATCCAGGTCTCGGTCAAGGGTTTGTCGTCGCCCTTTGCCGTTAGATAAAGGCTCAGGTTGATGTGATCGGTGCCCTCATCCGGCGGCACCACGTCGAACATCGCGCGATAGCCTTGGATCGCGTGCAAAGGGCGCGCCGAGGTAATTTCAACCCGGCCGGCGGAGTTCTTGATGGTTGGCACGACCTCGATGTCCTGGTCTGCATTGAAAGGGAAAGGGCCGCCTCTAAAATCGACCACGAAGCGCCAGCTGAAGTAGTCGCGCTTTTGACCCACCACACCGCCTATGCCGGTACGGGTAGCCACGCAGCGGGCCAGTTCCGTTTCCGCGGGAGGGCGCTCCTGCCAGTAGATGCGATAGCCATAGAGCAGTTCGCTACCAGGCTCGATCGCCTCTTTGGGGTTCCAGAAGGCGACGATGTTATCGAAGGTTTCATCCAGAGTCGGAATCTCGACCAGTTGGACAGATCCCGCTCCCCAGTCGGTCTTGGGTTCGATCCATACGCTGGGGCGTTGATCGTAGAAGACGCCATCGTCCTGATAATGGTCGAAGTCGCGATCCCGCTGAATCAAACCGAAGCCCTTGGGGTTCTCATCCTGGTAGGCGTTGAAGCGAAGTCTCGGTGGATTGGCGAGGGGGCGCCATAGCCACTTGCCATCCCCCGTGTGCATGGAAAGACCGTCGGAGTCGTGAATTTCAGGCCGCCAGTCCCAGCCTGCCTGCCGATCGTTCTCGCCGACCATGTACATGCTGGTCAAAGGCGCTATACCCAGCCGCTCGATGGGCTTGCGCGGGTAGAGGGCGGCGTCCACATCCATGACCACGCCGTTGCCGGCGGTAATGCCGAAGCGATAGGCGCCGGTGACGCTGGGGGATTCAAGCAGGGCGTAGACAGTGACAAGATCGCTGTCGTCGTCAGGTCGTTCGAGCCAGAAGCGGGTGAAGCGCGGAAACTCCTCGGGCCTTGGCATGCCCGTGTCGATGGCCAAGCCCCGAGCGGACATGCCGTATTGCATCGACTTGCTGACCGCGCGGAAATAACTGGCGCCCAGGAAAGAGGCCACGTCCCGCTTCCAGTCGCTTTCATGATGAAGGCGGAAACCGGCAAAGCCCAGATCCTTGGGCAGGGCGCCAGCGTCGATATCAGACTCGCCGTAGTCGAACATCGCCGGGTCATAGGCAATTTCCTTGGCCTGGCCATCGACGATTTCGTAAAGGCGCACCGGCTTCTTGAAATAGAGACCGAGGTGGAAGAGCTGGGCGCGAACGTTCGATCGTTTCTTGTCGGCCCATAGAGCGTGGTCCGGCTTGAACGCGATTGCCTGATACTCATCCCAGCTCATGTCCTGCAGCTGCTTCGGCAAATCGGTTTCAGGCGGCGTAGGGTTCTGCTGTGATAGATGCTTTGCCAATCCCTTTAGCCAGGCGTAATCGAAGGACTTTTCCGGGCCAATCGATTCGGCTGAGCCATTGGTGACGGCCAATACGGTCGAAACAGGTAGAAACGCACTGCTCATCACGCTCGCGGCTTTCAAGAAATCGCGTCGATTCATGCTGGTCATCCCTGAGCTTGTTACTTCTTGCATACGCTACGTTAGCCGCCAGTAAATCGCTATAGACCGATGATTCAACGCGAGTATGAAAAAACCCCCTAGGGAATTGCTGAATAAATAGACGAGCGAAATGAAGTACAAGACGCGCGGAACACAGAAGGCGAGACATAACATGGGGTTAGGCGAGCCTTCAAGTACCGCGCAACGCAGTAATTCGTTCGCGTAGACATTTATGTAGTGGTTCCCCAGGATTGAATGGGTATTCAATCCTGGGGCAGTTCAAGCCAAGACCGCGATCGGGTATTTAGCCCGAGGCGTCACTGGTTTGCTTGTAGGGATTGTCCGGCATCAGCTCCCGGGCCAGCGGTGGGCGCCGGGCGTCCTCCTTGGGCCCATAGTGCTTGGCCAGATAGTCCAGGATGGTGTTTTCCATTTCCGGCTGGAATTGCCAGAGCCCCTGGGTCTTCTGCATCCAGCGAATGAGATATTCCCAACGGTGCCGTGAACCGCTGTTCTGGGTTACCAGCTTGGCGGAATGACAGGCGGTGCAGTTGGCGTTGACCACCTGCCAGCCCTCGTCGATGACGAAGCCCGTGGCGGGATCGGTTTCCTGGGCATGGCTTGCCAGGGGCAAAAAGGCGGCTATCACCAGCGCGGCGCCAAAGGTCTTTTTTACGTTCATGGGAGTTTCCTCAGGCGACCTGGACCGCAATGCGATGACAGGCATTGTTGAGATACCCCTTGGGGTTCCAGCCGGGCACCACCATGGGCTGGGCATTGCCTTCGCTATCAATGGCCTTGGCCCAGATTTCGTAATAGCCCGGTTCGGGAAAGTCCAACTTGGCGGTGAAACGCTGCCAGGCCAGCCGGTTGGGCGCTTCCTTGAGTTCGGCCTTTTGCCAGGTGACCCCGAAATCCGTGGAAACCTGCACTTCCCTGACCGATAGATCCCCGGCCCAGGCATGGCCACGCACCTCGAGAGGGCCGGGATCGGCATGGGTGATGCCGGACTTGGGAAAGGTGATCAAGGATTTCACCGGCATGGAGTGAATGGTCACGAACTCATCGAGTGGCACATCCGTACCCGGCGCCACCGGATGCTTGGGCACGCTGTAGGAGGGCGGAGCCATCTTGGCGCCGTCGTGCTTCTGGTTGCGAATGACGATCTTGTTGAGCCATTTGCCGGACACCGAACCCGGCCAGCCGCCGCACACCAGGCGCAACGGATAGCCGTTCTGGTAAGGAATGTCTTCATCATTCATCGCCCAGGCGATCAGGGATTCATCCTCCAGAGCTTTTTCCATGGGCACGCCGCGCGAGATGGGCTCTTTCTTCGGATCGCCGCTGAGATGGGTATCGGCACCGTAATAGCCGATGTACACAGCATCATCTTTTATGCCGCAGGCCTCGAGTACATCCTTTACGCGCACCCCAGTATAGGTCGGGCAGGCCACGGCGCCGGTGGTCCACTGATTGCCGCTGGCAGAGGGGTTGAATTCCGCACGGCCATTGCCGCCACATTCCACCGTCAATTGATAGGTGTGTTGATCGAACTGCTTCTTGAGCTCGGCAATGGTGAAGCTCTTGGGGTTTTGACAGGACTCGCCGGCAATCTCCAGGGTCCAGTTGTTGACGTCGATACTGGACTGCGCCGGCGGCAGCCCGTTGTTACGCACGAACATGTGCTTGGCCGGCGTCACGTCATCATCAAGCAGATGCGGCGGCGTTTCCGCATTGATGGGTCGATCGTTGAGCACGGTCAGCCCTTCCTTGCCTTCGATGCTGAAAGGCTCGTCGCTTTGCGCAAGCGCCGCTGGAATCAGACCCGCGGGCATCTTGTCGGCGAAGGGAATGGAAGCGCCCACGGCGGCAGCCATGGCCAGCAAGCTGCTGCGTTTGATAAAGCCGCGTCGGCTGAGCGGGTCGGTTTCCCGGTCCCAGAGATTCTTGTCCGCAGCTAACGGATCTTCCGCATAGAGTTCGTGAATGCCCCGGGTCGTCTTGCCGTCAGGCTGTGTATCCTGAGTCTTTGAGTCACGGGTCGTTGGAGGAGTCTTGCTCATTATTATATTCCTTGGCATCGGGTAATCGTTGTTATTGCCATCGCCGAGATCTCTGTCACGGTAACATCTGTGACAAGACACCACGGCGGTGGTCAATTCAAAGATTAGCAGCTACTCGTAAAGAAACGCAGAGGGTTGATGGTGCCAACCGCACTAAACAGTTGGTACCAGCTCAATTTAAAGTAGCCTGTTCAGTAGCGGACGGTAACGCCGCCTTCCACATAGCGATCCCGGGTGTTGTAGCCATCGACGAGTTGATACTGCTTGTCGAGGACGTTCTCGACCTTGGCGGAGAGCTCGACTTTCGGGGTGACCTGCCAGGACGTACGCAGGTCAAGCAAGCCAAAGCCGCCCACCTCGGAGCCGCCATAGGAGGTGCGCTCGCTGTAGGCTCGTAGCGTTGACCCCACTTGAACCTGATCGAGCAGGGCATAATCGACGTCCAGCCGGGCAAAGCGCTCGGCCCGGTTCAGCAGCCGATCGCCTTCCTCTATGCCGGCGAAGGGATCGGACCACTGGCGTACCTCCGGGTCCTGGAAGGTCAGCGCCAGGCGCGTGGCCAGCCGCTCGCCTTCCCAACCACCGGAAAGCTCCACACCGCGAATACGGGCCTCGTCCACATTGCGATAGCTGCCGTCGAGAAAGCCTCCGGTATAGACGATCAGATCATCGATACGATTTTCGAAGGCGGTGATTCGGGTATCGAAATTGTCCTGACGGTACTCCCAGAAAGCTTCGACGTTCTTCGAGGTTTCCGCGTCCAGGTCCGGGTTGGGATCGAAGGTGCCGTACAGATCGCTCAGGCTTGGCGCCTTGTAGGCGGTGGCGTAGCTGGCGCCCAGGCGCTGATTGGGGGTCAGACGATAGCCGTAACCCAGGCTGCCGGTGGTCTCGTCGTCGAACAGGGAGTCGTCGTCATAGCGTAGCGATCCGGAAAGCTGGTGGGGGCCGTAGTTGCGCTCCACCAGGCCGTAGACGCCGACATTCTCGCGGCTGTCCTTTTCATAGTCCTGATCCGCCCGGTTCGAGAAATCGACGCTTTCATGACGATAATCGACGCCTAGGGTGGTGACGCCGTTCTCCTGGTAGAACAGGTTCTGCAGACCGACTTCGTCGCGCTTGGTGGCGGTGCGGGACTGGCGCTCACCGCCATAGTATTCCCGACGCACCTCGTCGAAACGACCGGCGGTGATGCCGATATCCCAATTTGGCTGAAGCGCGATATCCGCCCTGGCGCCAACGCTCTGCTGATAGCCTTCGCTTTCGCAGTCGCTGGATGCGGGCGCAAGAAAATCACCGCTGCGAAAGCAGTTGTCGTAATCCGCCTTGAAATCCTGACGCAGGGCGCTGACCTGGGCGCTAACCCGCTCATCGAAACGATGGGATAGAGAGAGCTGGCCACCGCGCCCGGTGTAGCCGTCGCGTTCACCGCTGTCATCGTCTTTGTAGGCATCGAAGCCGTCGGTCTCGTTATTGAATACCGAGGCATTGAGCCGAGTGTCGTTGCTTCCGGTGGCCACCCAAAGATTCTGGCGCTGACTGTCGTTGTCACCGACCCGGGCGGACAGGGCAGCCTGGGTGCCTTCCTGGCTGCCTTGGCGGGTGAAGATCTGGATCACCCCGCCAATGGCATCTGCGCCATAAGTGGCGGCCCGGGGCCCGCGAACGATCTCGATGCGTTCGACGGCCGCCGGGTCGATAAACTCCAGGCTGGTACCGCCATCTACCGCGGAATTGATGCGCACACCGTCTATCAGTACGACGCTGTGATTGGAATTGCTGCCGCGCAAGAACAGGCTGCTGACGCTGCCCGGCGGCCCGTTCTGAGTGATCTCGACCCCGGCCCGGGCCTGTAATAGATCGATCAGGGAGGTTGCCTGCAGCCGCTCGATCTCGGCGCGGTCGATGACGGTGGTGCTGGCCAGCACGTCCGCCTGAGATTGGGGCAGGCGATTGGCGGTTACCTGAATATCATCCAGGTTCAGGCCCTGCTGGGCATGGGACTGGGTGCCCGTGGACAGGGCGGCGATTGCCAGCCACAGGGTTTTCTTCTTGTACCACATGGTGGGTATTCCTCACGCGCGTAAACTGGGTGTTGCTTCGATGCGCGATGAGAAGGACAAATTGTGACGACTCACGGGAAATGCTGCTGGCGACGAACACAATACGCCGCCAAGCCCAATGAAGCCGTCACTGGCGAAGCCCTCCGCATCAGCCAGTGCAAAGACCCAGGCCGGTCTCCGGACTGACGCGGGCAGAACGCAAGCGTTCTGCATTCGACGACGCCTTCCCATCCTGGCGGACAGTGGCTGTTTGTCGTCGATGCACGCGATCACCGTTGCGGGGGCAGTGTGGAGCTTTCATCCACTTCCCGAGCACCTGGGGCTTGACGGTGGAGAAGTCTGGGCGGCATGCCGGGGCAAGTCAATTACCGCGACGCGACTGGGCGTCGCAGTAGCCGCGACTCTCATAGCGATAGGAACAGACCGGCAAGCGCCGCACTCATCAGATTGGAGAGCGTGCCCGCGGCCACCGCCTTGAGTCCCATGCGGGCAATGTCACTGCGCCGATTGGGCGCCATGATGCCAAGCCCGCCCATCAGAATGGCAATGGAAGACAGGTTGGCAAAGCCGCATAGGGCAAAGACCACAATGGCCTGGGCGTGGGGACTGAGCGCTTCCTGCTGTGCGGCCAGGTCGGCGAAGGCCACGAATTCATTGAGCACGATCTTCTGGCCGATGAAGCTACCCGCCTGTATGGCCTCCTCCCAAGGTACCCCGATCAGAAACGCCAGAGGTGAGAACAGGTATCCCAGCAGCAATTCAAGCGTGACATCGCCGTAGCCGACCAAGCCGCCCAGCCAGCCGAGCATGGCGTTGGCCAGGGCGATCAAGGCGATGAACGCCAGCAGCATGCCGCCGATATTGATCGCCAGCTGCACCCCGGAAGACGCGCCCACGGCGGCCGCCTCGATGACATTGGCGGGTCTGTCGGTTGCGCTGTCTTCGATGACCTCTTCCACCGTCTGTTTTCGAGTCTCGGTTTCGGGAATGATCATCTTGGCCATCAGAAGACCCCCGGGTGCGGCCATGAAAGAGGCGGCGAGCAGATATTCCAGGGAGATACCCATGGCGGCATAACCGCCGAGCACGCTGCCCGCCACGGAAGCGAGTCCCCCCACCATGACCGCGAACAGCTCCGAGCGGGTCATGCTGGCAAGAAACGGTCGCACCACGATGGGCGCTTCGGTCTGGCCGACGAAGATATTGGCCGCCGCAGACAGGGATTCGGTACGGCTGGTATGCAAGAGCTTGTGCAAGGCGCCGCCCAGCAGTTGGATGACCCAGCGCATGATGCCCAGGTAGTAGAGCACCGCAATCAGCGACGAAAAGAACACCACGATGGGCAACACCCGTAGAGCAAAGACGAAACCACCGCCGTCGAACAACTCGAACATCCTGTCGCTGACAAGCCCACCGAAGAGAAAGTCCATGCCCGCCTGCGCGCTGTCGATGACAGCCTGCACCCCCTCGGTCATGGCCAGCAGCAGGGCCTGCCCCCAGGGAATATAAAGCACCAGCAGACCCAGCCCCGCCTGAATGACCAGCGCGCCAAGTACGGTGCGCAGCTTGATGGCGCGACGATTCTCCGACAGTGCCAGGGCCAGAAGCATGACGCTGGCGACGCCGACTACCCCCATTATTGTTTGCTGCATGCTTTACCCGTTTTGTCCGGTAGGTTTTGTTGAGCGTTTCGCTGTCTGGCGGATTTCAGAGCCGTGACAATAAACGACTCGGATCGTCACTGATAGCGCTATCCACGCCCAGGGCGCGCAGTCGTTGAAATACTCGGGAATCGTTGACGGTGTAACATAAAAGTTTGTATGGACTCGCCGCCATGGCCAGCGTCGTTCTGGCACTCAAGCGACGCCAATCGACGTGCAGGCTATAGGCGCTCAGACGTGCTGCCGCTTCCGCCCAATTTCGCGGTGGCTTCTTGTACAGGATGGCCAGATGCAGACTTTCGGGAGTGGGGACTCGGGCGCGCAGGGTATCCAGTGCCACATCGCTGAACGAAGAAAGGATCAATCGTTGGGTCGGCAATGCCTCCATCAGCTTGGGTAGCACCACATCGACCAGCTCACGAGCATTTCGGCCGGGGTTGACCTTGATCTCGAGATTGAGACTCAGGTTCAATTCGTCAATCAGGGCAAGCATCTCATCCAGGGTCGTCATGCGCTCACCCGCAAAAGCTCTGTCGAACCAGCTGCCCACATCGAGCTGCTTGGCCCGAACGATATCCAGATCGCCCAGCTTGCCCCGACCATTCGAGCAGCGCCGCACACCGCTGTCGTGCCAGATGACCGGCGTGCCGTCCCCCAGCAGTTGAACATCGAGTTCGATCCAGCGCGCCCCGGCGGCATGGGCGGCCCGAACCGCGGACAGGGTGTTTTCCGGCGCCCTGGCGGAGAGCCCGCGATGAGCCATGGTCGTGGTCAATACTGGAGTCGATTCGGTCTCAGCGAGCGGCACAGGGGCATTGCTCATGAAAGATTCTCTCGGGATGATTGACGAGGTGATGCATGCACCTCGTGGCGTTTGGCTGTTCAAGTTTCTGCGCTAGGCTATGTCTGAAAAGTGCCTGCGCTTGCCCATACAGCGTTAAAAATCAACTCAAAGTACTCATTTACACCGCGTAAACTCCGCCTTTTCGTCGATTTTTGCCTTGTCTGGCCATCGCTCGTCGACTTTTCAGAAAAAGCCTAGGCTAGCGTAGTTCGATGGCAAAAATCATCACCTCGATAGCGGCGTCACTCGTAACTCTTGAGTTGCTATGTAAACCTGATTCGAGTTGCGAGAGCGCAATTTTGGTGCGACCTGGGAAAGCCTGATAATCTGCGGACTTTTGCTTGCCTCTACCGGTTCTGCTTGCGGGCAGAACGATAAATTTATTGGAGCAATATCGATGAAAGTGGTGCACGTAAAGGATGAAACCCAGCGCGACGCCTGTCTCGCGCGGCTGTGCGCCGAGGTTTACGGTCATGAGGCGGGTATTGCGCCTTTGGCCACCTTCGCCGGCACCCTGAGTGTGCTGGTCACCCAGGAAGCCGCCCGGGTGCTGGCGCTGATCGACAATGAATCACGACCGATTGCATTGGCGCTGCTGGTACTCGATGAGATGGGTGAAAGCATGGAGGTCGTGCTGCTCACCGGCTTGACTAGCGACACCGTGGCTCAGCCTGCAGAGCGTTTGATCGGGGAGCTGGCGCTCAAGGCACCGCTGCGAGTCAACGCCCAGGATGAGGCTCAGGAAAAGATGTTTCGCGCCTGCGGTATCAAACGCTGGTTCGATGGCCCGAACGGCACGCGCATCGGCGTAAGCTCCAAGCATGCGGCCACCAAGCTGGATGATATTCCACGCACCATGCACTTCGATCAGCGGGCGGTGATTCAAGCCTTCAAGCAGGACAAGTCCATCTTCGATGGCTACAAGCAGCGCTTCGTTCGCGGCCTCGAGGATTTTCCGGAAGCGCTGTAAATGGAAAAGACGTCTAATCGCCGCATAAATGGCGTTCGAAGAAGCTGATCAGCAGTTCCTGGTGTATGTTTTCAGCAGCGATGCCGAGGACATGATCCTCGCCGTCGTAATAGTGAACATCCGGAGTTCGGTCGTGCGCTTTTAATCGCTTTTCCATGCGTTTGGTCATCTCCACGGACCACATGCGGTCTGCAGTGCCATGACTCAGGAAAAGCGGGCCGGGATAGCGGTCCACCTCTATCGGCGTGGTGGGTAATAGCGTCTCCGACGTTCCCTTCCAGGTCCATGCCCGATGGCTGCCATCCCAGGCCCGCCAGCCGGGATCTCCGGTATCCCGAAATAAGGTGGAATCAAAACCACCGCAAATGACATCCGGCGGGCTATGAGCGGCAATTGCTTCGGGCAATCCCGAAATTTCATCTCGGGCCATGAGCGAGGCAAGCAGCAAGGCATGTTCAGCGCCTCGCGACATGCCGTAAAGCCCAATCCTTGTATCGCTGTATGCGAATTGACGCAGCGCATTCAGTGCCTCTACGCTTCGATCAAGAGGGCAGTCGATGATCGAACCGGCGTTCCAGACATTGCCACCGTTGGAATAGCCAAAAGGAAAGGCCAAAAACCCCTGTGCCGCCAGTATCACTGCGTTGCGATGACTCCAGCCCGACCAAGCGCCTTCCGAACCGTGTAGCAGCATGATCGCGGGGAAAGGTCCATCGCCGGATGGGCCGTAGGTCGTGCCCCATTCAGGAATCAGGCGTTGGACGATGTTCAATGACATTACAGCTCTCTTAATTGTTATGTGATTCTTAATGATGGTTGTAGTCTTCAAGCGCCAGCATGAGTGGGTTGCACCCGAAACAAAAGAAATCGACTAGCCAGTGCAAACGGTATGTGTCGATTGTTTCGATCAATGCCTACGCTGCGGTAACGCAAGGAACCCAGCCCCTGCGATGATAGCTATTCCAAACAAGGCTGGTATGTCCGGCAACTCGCTGAAGAATATACCTCCCCAAACCAAGCTGAACACCAGATAGCTGTAGTCGAACGCGGCTATGGTTGCGGGTGGACCATTCTGATACGCAATGGCTGCGCCGACACTGCCAACCAGGATAGCCGCCGCAAGAATCGCCACAACACCAATCAGGTTTACATCGAGGTCTTGCCAAGGTCCGAGGATGAACGATCCTTCCTGCCCAGAGAACATGCCGAGAAATATCCCTCCGACAATAAATGCGATATTCAGTGCGAGGGCGAGCGCAAACGGATCGTCGCCGCGGCACTTGACTGAAGTAAGAACCATCGCGCAGGCGTATAAAAATGCTGCAAGAACAGGCAGCAGGGTGGCGATCTGAAACCCGGATGTATCGGGTCGGAGCACGAGAACAACACCGCCAAACCCGAGCGCAATGGCGAATAGAGTGCGAGGCCGTGGCCATTGCCGGGCAAGAAGCGCGGCGATGACCGTTATCAGGATGGGAGAGGTGTAATAGACCGCAGCCGCTAGTGAAAGAGGCATAAGTGGGAGAGATGCGTAGTAACTTAGCCACATGAGGACTAGCAAAGCGCTGCGGATGATGACCCAGAACAGCGATCCAAACGAAGTGAAGCCATTGCGCCATGTCAGCCACCACAGGACTGGCACGGCGAGAGCTGAGCGAAGGATATACATCTGCCAGAGCGGCAATGACAGACTGGTTGCCTTGATGATCGCATCGCCCAGAGATAAGGCCATAACGGCAATGATTACGGCGAGTACAGCTCGTCCGGTATTATAAGTATGGTGTACTGCCGTCACAGGTTGTTGTTTCCCTTGCAGATCGTTCGTCGATGCTGCTCAGCCATTTTATGGGCATGATTTTCAGGGCCGGCGCATCGTGGCAACCAATGCCCCCGCGCCTATCAAGCAACCTGCGCCGCCGCGGTGTAGAACGCGGCGCAAGCGTGCCGTCAGGAACTTGCCGCCACTGGTGGAAAGCAGGGTATAGGACAGATCTGTCAGAACCCCGAGCATCAGGAACGTGGAGAAGAGAATCGCAAGCTGGGG
Organism: uncultured Halomonas sp.; assembly: GCF_947500835.1. GTDB lineage: Bacteria > Pseudomonadota > Gammaproteobacteria > Pseudomonadales > Halomonadaceae > Modicisalibacter. Next base: position 13,053 of record NZ_CANMTQ010000013.1, on the reverse strand, counting down.
GAAAAGTGGCCGATCCGTTGTCACGAACTGCGGCATGAAGGCCATGAAGAACAGTATGCTTTTGGGATTGAGCACGGTGATCAGAAAGGCCTTGGCGGTGCCTAGTCGGATATTGACTCCCGCTGGCGCCAGATCACCCAACTGGCCGGCTTCGCGCCACATCTTGACGCCGAGATAGATTAGATAGGCGGCCCCTAGCCATTTGAAAACGCTGAACCATTCGGCGGATGCCATCAACAGTGCGCCGACGCCGGCGAAAGAAAGCGTCATAGCGACCAGATCGCCAAGGAAAAAGCCTGGCAGCAGTGCCAATGCGGCTTTACGACCTCGATTGATACCGGTTGCAATTAGCAGCGCCACGGCAGGCCCAGGGGAGATGAGGATAAGTAAAGAGGCCAGGGCGAAGGAGAACCAGAGTTCCAGCGACATGAGCGTTCCTTGTTGGGTGTTGTTGGCTCGTCATCGATAATTGTACGACACGCTTGCTGTCACTATTGATTCCTTGGTACGACATACAAGATTAAATTCAAGTGGGACAAGGCTGAAAGCATACCCGGCCCCGATAACATAAGGGATTTTTCTCGTGAAACATGCCTTCTATACGGTAGGACACTCGACTCGCACGCTGGATGAGTTCGTCGCGCTGCTGGGTGTGGGCGGAGTCGAGCATGTCGTCGATGTCAGGGCCATGCCGCGCTCGCGTACCAACCCGCAATTCAATTTTGATGCGCTGGCTGACTCGCTTGCGCCTCTGGGTATCGGTTATACCCACAGCGCTGAACTGGCCGGTCTGCGTAACCGATCGAAAACCGTCGAGGATGACGTCAATGGTTACTGGCATAATCGCAGCTTCCACAACTATGCGGACTATGCCTTGTCCGAAGAATTTCACCGGGGGCTCGCTGCGTTGATCGAACTGGGGCATCGCCAGACCTGCGCGATCATGTGTGCGGAAGCGGTATGGTGGCGTTGCCACCGTCGCATCATCGCTGATCATCTGCTTCATTGCGGCGAACAGGTCTATCACCTGATGAATGCTGACCGCATCCAGCCCGCAAAGATGACCGAGGCGGCGCAAGGCAGTGAAGATGGCGACCTCATCTACCCCAGTTCCGATGAAAAGGATTCATAAGGCGCAAATCAGAATAAAGCTCGATGCTATAAATCGGCTCTTTATGCTATGTCCAAGCGTGCATCGTTTGCATATGAATGACAGCGCTGCCCATTCCTGCGACCCTTGTTCAAGATTGAATATTCAAGATCGAACCTTTCCCCTAGCCGAATAAGGAGTGTTCACGATGCCGAAACGCATTCAGTTTTCTCAAACCGGTGGCCCGGACGTGCTCGAGTTTGTGGACTTTGAGCCAGAAGCGCCCAAGGAAGGCGAGGTACGAATCAAGAACCATGCAGTAGGGTTGAACTTCATCGACATCTATTTCCGCACCGGTCTGTATCCGGCACCGTCCATGCCGTCTGGTCTTGGTACCGAAGGTGCCGGTGTGGTGGACGCCGTGGGCGAGGGCGTCACCGAGTTCAAGGAAGGGGATCGGGTCGCCTATGCCCTGGGGCCGCTGGGTGCCTATTCCGAGGTGCATACGCTGCCGGTAGAGAAGGTGGTGAAACTGCCCGACGATGTTGCCTTCGAGACTGCGGCAGGGTGCATGCTCAAGGGGCTGACGGTGCAGTATCTGTTGCGTCAGACCTATCGCGTACAAAAGGGTGACACCATCCTGTTTCATGCCGCCGCCGGGGGCGTGGGGTCGATTGCCTGCCAGTGGGCCAAGGCGCTTGGCGTGAAACTGATCGGCACGGTGAGCTCCAAGGAGAAGGCCGATCTTGCCAAGAAGAACGGCGCCTGGGCGGTCATCGACTACACCCAGGAAAACGTGGTGGAGCGGGTGCGGGAACTGACCAAGGGCGACATGGTGCCGGTGGTCTACGACTCCGTGGGCAAGGATACCTGGGAAACGTCTCTGGACTGCCTGCAGAAGCGCGGCCTGCTGGTCAGCTTCGGCAATGCGTCCGGGTCTGTCGAAGGCGTGGACGTCAGCATTCTCAACCAAAAGGGCTCGCTCTATCTCACAAGGCCGAGCCTTGCCGGCTACGCGGATACGCACAAGCGTCTGGAGCAGATGGCGGGTGAACTGTTCGAGATGATCGAAAGTGGCAAGATCAAGATCGACGTTGCCCAGAGTTATCCGCTCGAGAAGGCCGGGGAGGCCCAGGCCGCATTGGCGGATCGCAAGACGACCGGCTCCACCGTGCTGCTGCCGTGATCGCGTGCAGTCACCTATGGCGTATCCGCCAGCTTCTAGTGCCAGTGCTTGCCCTGAGCGTATTGGCTGGCTGTGCGGGTGGTCCGGCATCTTTCGACGGCAATATCGGCTCCTATGTCGATGAAGGTCAAGCGTCCTATTACAGCGATATCTATCAAGGCAGGCGTACCGCCAGCGGCGAGCGTTATGATCGTAGTGCCATGACCGCTGCCCATCCGATACTGCCGTTTGGGTCTCGGGTAGCGGTCACCAATCTCGATAACGGTCGTGAAGTGGTGGTGCGCATCAATGATCGCGGTCCCTTCGTACGGGGCCGCATCATCGATCTTTCCTATCGTGCCGCCGAGCGGCTGGGAATGATTCGCAGCGGCGTCGTGCCGGTGAGGATAAGCGGCATCGAGTGATCGTGATGGCACTGTAAAACAGATCGCCCCGGCAAAGGCCGGGGCGATCTGTTTCTGCTGTGGTGCTTAAATCAGATTTACCGATCAAGCGGCGTCATGCCATATGACCTTATCCTTGTGGGACGCAAAGGCATCGAAGGCGAAATCGTCCACGGTGAGCATTTCCAGCACCTCCTTCTCATAGCGCCGCATGAAGTCCGCATCTTCCTGATTGATCAGCCCGGACTCCAGCGCTGCCTCGACACGCTGCTCCGGATGCAGCGCTTCCGCCGGCAGGGTGCCCTTGGCATAGGCCTTGTTGATGGCGCGATAGATCGGTTCCGCCCGATCGTATTCCGCCAGCAGAGCATCGTAGCGCGCCAGCGGGTTGTCCTGCTGTCCCTTCTCCTGAGTGTTCCAGGTATCCGCGGTCAGCTTGCGACGCAGGGCGGTATCCGTGGAAACGGCCCTTGCAATCTCGCGGGTCAGGCTGTCTTCCGGGCGCTTCCAGCGACGACCCAAGGGCATGGTGATGACCGCCAGCGTCTTGCCCAGGGCACGATTGGGCATATTGTCGAACAGCTCGACCATCGCCTGTTCCGCGCGATACAGCAGGGTCTGACAGCTGTAGTGCAAAAGCGCTGCCTCGTGTTCCACGCTGTTACCGGCGTGCCACTGCTTGAGCACCATGGAGGTCAGGTAAAGGTTGGACAGCACGTCTCCCAAACGCGCCGAGATCATCTCCCGCTTCTTGAGTTCGGAACCCAGGCTGACCATGGCCGCATCCGCACAGAGACCGAAGGCTGCCGACAGACGCGCGACATCCTTGGCGTAGGGTGCTGCGACATCATCGAAGGGCACACTGTGGCGGGCCATGCCCAGACCCTGCACGAAAGCCCGGGCCGCGTTGCCGAAGATCAAACGAATATGACCGAAGAAGGCCTTGTCGAAGGCGCGAGTGTCGTTGGCGTCCTTGGCCGCCAGTTCTTCCAGCACGTAGGGGTGACAGCGAATCGCCCCCTGACCGAAGATCATCAGGTTGCGGGTCATGATGTTGGCGCCTTCCACGGTGATCGACACCGGTACGGCACTCCAGGCCTGACCCAGGTAGTTGCGTGGACCCAGCGTGACGGCACGGCCGCCGTGCACGTCCATGGCATCCGCCAGGATGCTGCGCTGGAATTCCGTCAGCTGGCTCTTGAGAATCGCCGACGGCACGGCAGGTTTTTCGCCATGGTCGATCAGGTTGGCGGTCTGCATGACCGTTGCCTGAGCAATATAGGCATGAGCGGTAAGACGCGCCAAGGGCTCCTGCACGCCTTCCATTTCCGCCACCGGCATATTGAACTGGCGACGAATGCGAGTGAAGCCGCCGGCCCAGCCGATTGCATAGCGACCGGCGCCGGCAGCGCCAGAGGGCAGGGTGATGCAGCGACCCACGGATAGGCATTCCACCAGCATGCGCCAGCCCTGGCCAGCCATCTCAGGGCCGCCAATCAGATAGTCGAGGGGTATGAACACGTCCGTACCGACGATGGGTCCGTTCATGAAGGGACTGCCGATGGGATGATGGCGCCGACCAATCTCCATGCCTTTCGTGTCCCGGGGAATCAGCGCACAGGTGATGCCGAGATCGGATTCGTCCCCCAATAGCTTGTCTGGATCGAACATGCGAAAAGCCAGGCCGACGACGGTGGCGATCGGCGCCAGGGTAATCCAGCGCTTCTCGAAGGTGAGCTTCAGGCCCAGCACTTCTTCGCCGTTATGGGTGCCATGACAGACGACGCCCACATCCGGTAGTGAAGTAGCGTCGCTGCCGGCACGCGGACCGGTCAGGCCGAAACAGGGAATTTCCCGGCCATCCGCCAGGCGGGGCAGGTAATAGTCCTTCTGTTCTTCGGTGCCATATTTGAGCAACAGCTCGCCGGGGCCGAGAGAGTTGGGAACCCCCACTGTGACGGTCAGGGTTTCGTTCAGGGAAAGCTTTTGCAGCACCGCGGACTGCGCTTTGGCGGAAAATCCTAGCCCGCCGTACTGTTTGGGAATGATCATGCCGAAGAAGCGCTCTTTCTTCAGGTAGTCCCACAGCTCCTGGGGCAGGTCGGCACGCTCCACGGAAATTTCCCAGTCGTTGCACATGCCGGCGGCGACAGAGCACTGATGATCCAGGAAGGCACGTTCCTCATCGCTCAACCCGTCGTCGCGATAATCGAGCAGACGCTGCCACTTTGGCTTGCCGGAAAACAGCTCCGCATCCCAGGAGACGGTGCCCGCTTCCAGCGCGGTGCGCTCCGTATCGGATACCTTGGGGGCGACTTTATGAAATAAGGCAAGCACCCGAGGCGTGAGCCAGGCACGGCACAATGACGGCAGACCGCAAGCCGCGATGACGAGGGCAGCGAGAATGAACAGAACGCCGATGACTGGCGCGCCAAATAGCAAGCCAATGACGCCGAGTATGGCCAGTACGCCTAAAGCCGACATGGCGCCCGCCTCGCGACGCGCCACTTCTATAAGCCCGACGATGGCGAGCACGACCAGTGTTAATTGAAGCATAAGCGTCTCCAGGGAATCAGTAGCTGCGTATTCGAACAGTTGTTTGAATTAGTCAGCTTAGTTCAAATATCCATGACTGACTAGTTTCTAAATTTGAAGTTATTCCAAAGTCTAATATACAAATTTCCCGTCGTTGCAGCCTGCGCGGTGAGTCGGGACGAGCCAATGCAAGTGACTCACATGAAGACAGCTTTTTTTATTGAACATTTAATCAAAATAAAAAGGCGGCATGTTACCCTTTGCTCTGAATGACCTTCTCCTTATCCTCGAGGATACTTTTCCATGGAAACCCCATCGCAGGATGCTGCATCAGGCGATCGTCTCAATCCCGTTGTGTTTTACGGCTCCGTCATTGGAATCGTGCTGTTCGCGCTGTGGACGATGATTTTCACCGAATCCGCCAGTGTCATCATCAACACTGTACTGGGCTGGATCTCGGCTACCTTTGGCTGGTATTACTTTCTTGCCATTCTGGCCTACCTGATCTTCGTGGTTGCCGTGGGGCTTTCCCGTTTTGGCAAGATTCGCCTGGGGCCAGAGCATTCTCGGCCGGATTTCAACATGGCGTCCTGGGCGGCCATGCTGTTCGCAGCAGGCATCGGTATCGATCTTCTGTTCTTTTGTATCGCCGAGCCCTTGACCCAGTTTCTGGCACCGCCAGAAGGGGAGCCAGGCACCGTCGCGGCGGCTCGCCACGCCATGGAGCTGACATTTCTTCACTGGGGCCTTTCGGGCTGGGGTATCTATACCCTAGTCGGGATGTCTCTCGCTTTTTTCAGCTATCGTCACAATCTACCCCTGACCATTCGCTCTGCGCTTTATCCGATCTTCGGCAAACGCATCTACGGTCCGATCGGTCATAGCGTGGACATTGCCGCAGTGCTCGGGACGGTATTCGGCATCGCTACCAGCCTCGGAATCGGCGTCATCCAGTTGAACTTCGGCCTGAACTACATGTTCGATGTGCCGGAAACCACCTTGATTCAAGCCGTGCTGGTCATAATGATCGTGTTCTTTGCTGCGGTCTCTGCGGTCACCGGGGTGGAGCGCGGCATTCGCCGCCTTTCCGAATTCAACATGCTATTGGCGCTGCTGCTATTGCTGTTCGTGCTCTTCAGCGGCAATACGCTATTTCTGCTTAATACGCTGGTCACCAATATCGGCGACTACTTCTCCAATTTCTTCGCTCTATCGACCCAGACCTATTCCTTCGATCCACCGGTGGATTGGCTCAACGGCTGGACGCTGTTCTTCTGGGCCTGGTGGATTGCCTGGGGCCCCTTCGTTGGCTTGTTCCTGGCGCGTATTTCCCGAGGCCGTACCATTCGCGAATTTGTGGCGGGCACCTTGTTTTTGCCCCTGGCCTTCATGATGGCCTGGATGTCGATCATGGGTAACAGCGCCATTGATCAGGTAATGGCCGGGGGCGTCGAATTCGGCGACATGGCCATGAATGTTCCCGAGTCATCGATCTATCTGTTTCTGGAGAATCTACCCTGGACCGGGCTGACCACGACGGTGGTGACCGTGCTGGCGATCGTTTTCTTCGTCACCTCCGGCGACTCCGGTGCACTGGTGCTGTCGAACTTCACATCCATTCTTGAAGACGTCACCCACGATGCGCCCATCTGGATGCGTATCTTGTGGGCAGCGGTCATTGGCGTGTTGACCCTGGCGCTGTTGATGGCGGGTGGCCTGGGAGCGCTGCAGAGCGCGGTGGTGGTCACAGGATTGCCATTTTCCGTGGTGCTGTTCTTCATGATGTTTGGACTGCTCAAGGCGTTGAGAGTAGAAGGCATCAAGGAGGACAGTCATCGTGCGAGCCTTTCCGGCAGTCTCTCGGGCCGCTCGGGTAGCGTTGCGCGTGGCCCGCAAGGGGTGAAGCAGCGCCTGTCCAAGGCCATGGCGTTCCCGAGCCACAAGCAAGCCCGGCGCTTTCTCAACGAGATCGCAAGACCCGCAATGGTAGATGTTCGCGATGCGCTGGAGCAGCAAGGAGTGCAGGGCACTCTTGTAGAAGGTAAGGAGGAAGACGAGTACCTGGCGCTTAACGTTGCCTTGGGCGATGAGCAGAATTTCACCTACCAGATCTGGCTACGGCGCTTTGCTACGCCTTCTTTTGCCCTGCGGGCGCAGCATTCGAGCAGGTTCTACTATCGGCTGGAAGTCTATCTCATGGAAGGCAGTCAGGAGTATGACCTTTCCGGCTACAACAAGGAGCAGGTGACCGAGGACATTCTCGACCAGTACGAACGCCATTTGCATTTCTTGCACTTGAACCGGCAGGCGCCTGGCGACACGCTCATGCCGGACGATCCTCAGCAGCCTTCGGTCTAAGTTTGTCTGACAAGCATCGATAACCAGAAAGCCTCGCTAATGCGAGGCTTTCTGGTCTGCCGAGGCTGACCTGTCAGGCACTGGCCGTATGATGCGCACCTCGCTCATCGGCGATGGTGTAATAGGGTACATCCGCCGCGGGCAGCGGTTCGCGCCCACGCACTTTGTCCGCCATCTTCTCGGCAATCATGATGGTAGGGGCATTGAGATTGCCGGTGGTGATCTGGGGCATGATCGAGGCATCGATGACGCGCAGATTCTCGAGACCGTGCACGCGCCCGGCGCCATCCACTACCGCCATGGGGTCACTTTCGTTACCCATCTTGCAGGTGCCGCAGGGGTGATAAGCCGTCTCGGCATTCTGACGCACGAATTCATCGAGTTGCGCATCTGTCTGCACATCGGGTCCTGGGGAAATTTCGCGGCCACGATACTCGTTCATCGCCGGCTGGGCGATGATCTCCCGAGTGATGCGGATAGAGGCGCGAAACTCTTCCCAATCCCTGTCGTGGCTCATGTAGTTGAACAGGATGCTGGGCGCTGCCGCCGGATCGCGGGAGGTGAGACGCACCCGGCCGCGGCTCATGGAGCGCATGGAACCCACATGGGCCTGAAAGCCGTGAGCCTGCACCGCACTCTTGCCGTTGTAGCTGATGGCGATGGGCAGGAAGTGATATTGCAGGTTGGGCCACTCCTCGGCGTCATTGGTACGGATGAAGCCCGCCGCCTCGAACTGGTTGCTGGCGCCGATGCCTTTGCCGAAGAACAGCCATTCGGCGCCGATCTTGGGTTGGTTCCACCACTTGAGCGCCGGGTACAGTGAGATGGGCTTCTTGCATTCGTACTGAATGTACATCTCCAGATGATCCTGAAGATTCTCGCCGACACCGGGAAGCGCGTGTACCACAGGAATATCGAATTCCTTGAGCTGCTCCGGGTTGCCTACCCCTGAGCGCAACAGGATCTGGGGCGAAGCGATGGCCCCGCCGCACAGCAGCACCTCGCGGCGGGCGCGCACTTCCTGATCTCGCCCCTTGCGGGAATAACTCACGCCTACCGCACGTTTGCCCTCGAACAGAATGCGATCCGTCAGGGCATGGGTTTCGATGGTCAGGTTGTCCCGCTGCTTGGCGATATCCAGATAGCCCCGGGCGGTGGAAGAGCGCCGCCCCTTGCGGGTGACGAAGCGATCCATGGGACCGAAGCCCTCCTGCTGATAGCCATTGACGTCATCCGTGGCCGGGTAGCCTGCTTCTACACCGGCCTTGATGAAGGCGCCATAAAGCTCGTTGTTGCCTTCCTTCGGTGTGGTCACTGAAATTGGCCCGTCACCGCCATGATAGTCGTTGGGGCCAATATCCCGGGTTTCCGCTTTCTTGAAGTAGGGCAGGCAGGCGAGATAATGCCAATCTTCCAGTCCCGGCGTCTTGGCCCAGTTATTGAAATCCAGCGCGTTGCCACGCAGGTAGCACATGCCGTTGATCAGCGATGAACCACCTAGCCCTTTACCACGACCGCACTCCATGCGACGGTTGTTCATGTAGGGCTCCGGGTCCGTCTCGAAGGCCCAGTTGTAGCGCTTGCCCTGTAATGGGTAGGCCAGCGCCGCCGGCATCTGTGTGCGAAAATCGAAGCGATAATCCGGGCCACCGGCTTCCAGCAGCAGCACCGTCACGTCCGGGTCTTCGGTCAGCCGGGTGGCGAGCACGTTGCCCGCCGAGCCTGCACCGATGATGACGTAGTCGAACTCTCGTGGCTGCGCCATAAATGATCTCCTGTAGATGTCTTGGAACACGGTTCAAAATTCGGAGGCTCATATGGGCTTTTCCGCGGGCAAGGCTCCGCAAGGGCGCTATGAACCCGTCCCTGGGCGCTACTTTTGCCATCCATGGCAAAAGACCCTTGCTCCGCCTTGCCCGCGGCGCCCATCTTCACGGACATTTGAAAGGAGCTCTCAGAAAACTGCCGGAAACGGCCCCATCTCGACCTGCACCGACTTGATCTGGGTGTAGTGTTCAAGTGATGAAAGGCCGTTTTCGCGCCCGATGCCGGACTGCTTGTAGCCGCCCACCGGCATCTCCGCCGGGGAATCGCCCCAGGTGTTGATCCAGCAGATACCGGCTTCGAGGCGATGGATGACGCGATGGGCGCGATTCAGACCCTCGCTGAAGAGCCCTGCCGCGAGGCCGTAGGTGGTGTCGTTGGCCCGCCGGATGACCTCTTCTTCATCGTCGAAGACCAGGATCGACATGACCGGGCCAAAGATTTCTTCCTGCACGAGGCGCATGTCATCCGTGCAGTCGGTGAAGACCGTGGGCGCGGCCCAGGCGCCTTTTGCAAAGGCGCCTTCCGTCATACGTTTGCCGCCGGCAAGCAGCCGTGCGCCTTCCTGCGGGCCGAGTTCCAGATAGCTCAGCACCTTGTCGAGATGTTCGAAGCTGACCAGCGGCCCAAAATTGACCTCCGGGTCCAGCGGATCGCCGGCCTTGATGCGATCCACTCGCTCCAGAATTTTTGTTTCGAAGGCTTCCTTGACGGAGCGCTGCACGAAAACGCGCGTGCCGTTGGTACACACCTGGCCGCTGGAATAGAAATTGGCCATCATCGCCGCATCTGCGGCGCGTTCGAGATCCGCGTCGTCGAACACGATCAGCGGCGACTTGCCGCCCAGCTCCATGGTCACTTCCTTGAGGGTCGAGGCGGCAGCGGCAGACATGACTTTCTTGCCGGTGCCGGCTTCGCCGGTGAAGGTGACTTTATCGATGCCTTCGTGTTCGCTGAGCATGGCGCCTACCTCGCCAGCCCCCTGAACGACGTTGAACACGCCATCCGGCAGACCGGCTTCGCTGAAGATTTCCGCGAGCTTGAGGGTGGTCAGCGGGGTGACCTCGCTGGGCTTGAAGACCACCGCGTTACCGGCGGCCAGAGCCGGAGCCGATTTCCAGCAGGCAATCTGAATAGGGTAGTTCCAGGCGCCGATGGCGCCCACCACGCCTAGCGGCTCGCGGCGGGTGTAAACGAAAGAATCTTCGCGCAGGGGGATCTGGGTGCCTTCGATGGCTGGCGCAAGCCCGGCGTAATACTCGAGAGAGTCTGCACCGGTGACGATATCCACCGTGGAGGTTTCGCTGATCGGCTTGCCGGTGTTCAGGGTTTCCAGGTGCGCCAGCTCGTCGTTGCGTTCTCTCAAGAGCGCCACCGCGCGTCGAAGAATACGGCTGCGCTCCATGCCGCTCATGGCGCCCCAGATCTTCTGTCCCTTGCGAGCCGAAGCAACGGCGCGGTCCACATCCGCTTGCGAGGCCTGCTGAATGGTCGCCAGATGTTCGCCATTGGCTGGGTTGGTGACCTCGAAGGTCTCGCCGGAGGTGGCGTCTACCCGCTGGCCGTCGATAAAGAGTTGCTGGGTTTCCAATGGCATCATGCAAGCCTCCTTCAGGTTGAAAGTGTCGAAACGCACCGGCTCGCTCAGGCGAAGGTGTCGGCGCGTTGAAGCTGAGCGTCCAGATAGTCGTAGGCGATATGGCGGGCTCGCTCGACATCGAGGGTTTTCGAGGCCAGGGCGCCGCGCAGCCAGAGCCCATCGATCAAGGCAGCGAGCCCGCGTGCAGAGTTCTGTGCCTCTTGCCTGGGCAGGCAACGGCGAAACTGAAAACAAAGGTTCGAATAGAGGCGCCGATCATTGACCTGCTGCAGCCGCTGCAAATTGCTGCGATGCATGCTCGAGGCCCAGAACGCCAGCCAGGTTTTCATCACCGACCGACTGACCTGGTGCTCGTCGAAGTTGCCATCGATGATGGCGCGAATCTGTGCACGGGGAGAGTCCTCTGCCCGTGCCCTGCGATGGGCGATGCCCTTGCCTAGCTCGCCCAGCACCTGACGCATCGTGGCGTCGAGCAGTCCTTCCTTGCCACCGAAATAGTGGCTGATGATACCGGTGGAGACATTGGCTCGATTGGCGATGCGCGCGATGGTGGCATTGGCAAGCCCGGCTTCATCGATCGCCTGCAGGGTGGCCTGCACCAATTGATGGCGCCGGATTGGCTCCATTCCTAACTTTGGCAACGCAGCGGCTCCTTTCTATATCCGGTGTCCCGATTGGCTCGTTTTTCAAGGCGTTGGACAACACCGAACAGTATGGGATATGTTTATTGAACGTTCAATCAATAAAAAGGATTGCCCTGCATGAATTACAAGACAACTACTCGATGCATGGTCGGCTGTTTGCTTGCCACTAGTGCTTCCTTGACTATGGCGGAGGTACCAGAGAGCTGCCAGACGGTACGCTTGGCGGAAGTGGGGTGGACGGATATTACCGCCACCACCGCGCTAGCCAGCGAAGTGCTCGAAGGATTGGGCTACGAAACCCGCAGCGACACCGTGTCGGTACCGATCGCCTATGCCGGCATGAAAAACGGTGACTTCGATGTCTTTCTAGGCAACTGGATGCCCTCCATGGCCTCGATCAGTGATCCTTATATCGAAAAAGGGCAGGTGGATCGGGTGGCGACCAACCTCGAAGGCGCTAAATACACACTGGCAGTACCGCAGTATGTACATGATGCAGGCGTCACGTCGGTAGCGGATCTAGATGAGCATGCCGAAAAGTTCGATAGCAGGCTTTATGGTATCGAGGCGGGTAACGACGGCAACATGATCATCCAGAACATGATAGACGACGATTTCTCCGGTCTGGGTGATTGGCAGCTGATCGATTCTTCCGAGGCGGGAATGCTCTCAGAGTTGAAGTCGAAGACGGGCAATGAAGAGTGGATGGTGTTCCTGGGTTGGGAACCGCACCCCATGAATACCAATTTCGACATGGCTTACCTGGAAGGCGCCGACGATTACTTCGGGCCTGACCTGGGAGGAGCAACGGTGCATACCAACACGCGAAGCGGTTATGTTCAGGAGTGCGCCAACGTGGGGGAGTTGCTCAAGAATCTGACCTTCACACTGGAAATGGAAAACCAGATCATGGCCGCCATTATGGATGAGGGCGACAAGCCCCGCGAGGCTGCTCGCAGCTGGCTACAGGACAACCCGGAAGTGCTCGATGCCTGGCTTGAAGGTGTCACCACCGTGAAAGGTGAGCCGGGCCTGCCGGCGGTCAAGGAGTTCATCGGTATCGATGGCTAAAGATTCGCCTGACAATGCGGTTGCCAAGCGGTTTGGCAGCGGGCATAATTTGCCCGCGTTGGAAGGGCTACGTAGCTCAGTTGGTTAGAGCACATCACTCATAATGATGGGGTCCCCTGTTCGAGTCAGGGCGTAGCCACCAGAATCGAACAGGCGCTCATCGGATGTTTTCGATGAGCGCTTTTGTATTTTTGCGTTAGTGGCGTAGTTTTCAAAGGACGGATGCCAAGCACTTGATGCCTTGACGGAAGTTTCTCGTTACGTATACTACTGCCGCGTGTTCAAGATGTTCCCCGATAGCTCAGTTGGTAGAGCAAATGACTGTTAATCATTGGGTCACAGGTTCGAGTCCTGTTCGGGGA
>NZ_CANMTQ010000012.1 GCF_947500835.1 uncultured Halomonas sp. | reverse complement strand
GAGATGGCGATAGCTGTGAGTCATGGCAACACCGTACCTGATGGGTCACGTGTTGCACTTGTTCATTGAGACCGCCCTTCCAAAGAAACACGATTTGAGTCATGGGAGCATTTGCCGGACAAGGCGCTCATGGCCATCAAGTGGCGGATGGAACGGAGCAAGCCATTTTGGCATTGGGTAGTGTTTGCCAGAGAAGGAGGTCAGGAAATGGTGTTCGATTCAAAAAAAGCGCTGCAATCAAACGTCCGCCGTGATTTCGGGCGTATCAAGCCCAAGTGGTATATTGAGGTATTCAATTAACAAGTCGTTTCAGTTTGTTTCGGCTTTACGGGCTTCCACCGGACAGTCCTGACTCCGTTTCGCTCCGACAAGGCTGCCGCTGTACTCCGTGTTATACAAAGTGTTCGTGTTGACGTAAGTACCTAGCAGCGTACACCCGATCACGAGTTAAACACGCAAGAGGTGTGTCATGACCGGAATCACAGTAACTGAGGCGCGAAGCAACCTTTATCGGTTGATTGACGAAACTGCCGAATCCCACCAGCCAATCGTCATTATGGGGAAGCGGAACAAGGCGGTCCTGGTGTCCGAGGAGGACTGGTCAGCCATTTAGGAAACATTTCATTTCCTTTCTGTACCCGGTATGCAGGAGCCTATTCACGCCGTACTAATATTCAGCATCGTCTGGTTTACCAGGTACTCGATGACGAGCGGGTGGGGAAAGTTCTCAGGCTTAGGAGCCGCTATGAATAATGCATAACCAGCCGCTATTACCGGACAGCTTTTTCCAGCGCTGTGCGATTCCAACGCTGCCGCAAAGCTCGGGGTTATATTTTTCGTAGGGCGGGCTCAAGCCCAAGGTATTCAACAAAGGGAACAAAGTCGCGATCTAGAAACAGCAGAGGGAGTTGTTTCTCAATACAGAATGTCGCGATGATCACATCAGCGGTTTTCCTGATCGTGATACCTCTTTTGCGCAGTGCCCGGTAATTTTCGGCGCACTTGAGCGCCATATCCTTGCCAAACATTTCGTACTGATCTAGAGCGAGCAGGCTTTGTCTGGTTTGGCGGTACTGTTTGTCGTCGCGTATACCCTGCAGAATCTCCAGAAATATAAGGTCGCCGATGGCGACAGCTCCCTCGACTATCGAGGCATCCAATAGATTGGTCTGTGGACTCTCGACGCCGTTGAAATAGTCGATCCAGACGCTGGTATCCACCAGAATCATCTGGCACTCCGCATTTCATCCAAGTCGCCTTCCCACTGGACCTTGCCACGCAGCTTTCGAATTTCCTGCTGCTTGCTAAGCTGAACCAGAAGTTTGAGACCTTGCTCAACGGCTTCTTTTTTGGTTTCGCAGCCGGAAGCCTTCAATGCCTCGGCCATCAGCCGGTCGTCGATGACGATATTCGTTCTCATAATGCACCTGTGTGTACAATTAAGCATTTCTATACACAATCTAGCATGTCGCGGAGAACATAACCATCGGCTGCATAGCAACGTATTTTCGCTGCTTTGTGGTTCCAGACCATTGTGTGAGCAGCCAAGGCGTCCATATCGATTTTTCACCCCCACCCAAGACGCCGGGCGGCAAAACCGGGATAATAGATGGCCACTCGCCTATAGCGCCCCAGACAGTCACCAACCCGGCTCTTCTTCATGGAAATCAAGGTCAACTATCTCGACAACCTGCGCCAGGAAGCCAGGTTCGACGACTTCACCGTCATCACCGATCAACCGATCCGCTACAAGGGCGACGGCTCCGCGCCGGGGCCGTTCGACTACTTCCTGGCGTCTTCGGCGCTGTGTGCCGCCTACTTCGTGCGGGTCTATTGCAACGCCCGGGACATTCCCACCGAGAACATCCGGCTGTCCCAGAACAACATCGTCGACCCGGAGAACCGCTACAACCAGATCTTCAGAATCCAGATCGAGCTGCCGGCGGATCTCTCTGAGAAGGATCGCACCGGTATCTTACGTTCCATCGAGCGCTGTTCGGTAAAGCGGGTGATCCAGAACAACCCGGAGTTCCAGATCGAAGTGGTCGATAACATCGACGAGGACGCCCAGGCGCTGCTGATGAGTGGCACCGTGGAGGGCGAAGACACCTGGATTGAGGGCAAGGACCTGCCCCTGGAGCAGACCATCGCCAACATGACGGCGATGCTCGAGGCGCTTGGCATGAAGATCGAGATCGCCTCCTGGCGCAACATCGTGCCCCACGTGTGGTCGCTGCATATTCGCGATGCCGCATCGCCACTGTGCTTCACCAACGGCAAGGGCGCCACCAAGGAGGCCGCGCTGTGCTCGGCGCTGGGCGAGTTCCTCGAGCGCCTGAGCTGCAACTTCTTCTACAACGATCAGTTCTTCGGCGAGGAGATCGCCAATAGCGCCTTCGTTCACTATCCCAACGAGGAGTGGTTCCAGCCCGGGCCAAACGATGAACTGCCGGCGGGCATATTGGATGATCATTGCCGGGCGATTTTTGATCCCGACGGGGAGCTGCGTGGCTCGCATCTGTTTGATACCAATTCCGGCAAGACGGCCCGCGGCATCGTCTCCTTGCCGTTTGTGCGCCAATCCGACGGCGAGACGGTGTATTTCCCTTCCAATTTGATCGAGAACCTCTATCTCAGCAACGGCATGAGTGCCGGCAACACCCTGGCCGAGGCCCAGGTGCAGTGCCTGTCGGAGATCTTCGAGCGGGCGGTGAAGAAGCAGATCATCGAAGAAGAGATCACGCTACCCGACGTGCCCCCGGTGGTGCTGGCAAAATATCCCGAGATTGTTGAGGGCATCGAAGCGGTGGAAGCCCAGGGTTTTCCGGTGCTGGTCAAGGATGCCTCTCTTGGCGGGCGGTTCCCGGTGGTCTCCGTTACCGTGATGAACCCGAAGACCGGCGGCGTCTTTGCTTGTTTCGGCGCGCACCCGAGCCTTCAGGTAGCGATCGAGCGCAGTCTCACCGAGCTGCTGCAGGGGCGCAGCTTCGAGGGCCTGAACGATCTGCCGCCGCCTACCTTCAATTCCCAGGCGGTGTCCGAGCCCAACAACTACGTCGAACACTTCATCGACTCCTCCGGGGTGGTTTCCTGGCGCTTCTTCAGTGCCAAACAAGACGTCGCGTTCTGCGAGTGGGACTTCTCGGGCACCAACGAGGAAGAGGCTGCAGCGCTGTTCGGCATTCTCGAGGAGATGGGGCTGGAAGCCTACATGGCCGTTCATGAGGATCTGGGCGCGCCGGTGTGCCGTATCCTGGTGCCGGGGTATTCCGAGGTGTATCCCGTGGAGGATCTGGTCTGGGACAACACCAACATGGCGCTGGCTTTCCGTGAGGACATCCTCAACCTGCATTCACTCGATGATACGCAGTTGGCCGCGCTGCTCGAGCGTCTGGAGGAGAGCGAACTCGACGAGCAGATGAAGATCGTAACCCTGATCGGCATCGAGTTCGACGACAACACCGTGTGGTCCGAGCTCACCATCCTGGAGCTGAAACTGCTGATCGCTCTGGCGCTCAAGCAGTTCGAGGAAGCGCTGGAGCGGGTCGAGATGTTCCTGCAGTTCAACGACAACACCGTCGCCCGGGGGCTTTTCTATCAGGCGATGCAGGCGGTGCTGGAAATCACCCTGGACGACGAGCTGGCGCTGGACGACTACCTTTACAACCTGAGGCGCATGTTCGGCAACGAGACCATGGAGGCCGTGGTGGGTTCGGTGAATGGCGAGGTGCGCTTTTCTGGCCTGACCCCCACCAGCATGAAGCTGGAAGGGGTGGAAAGACACCAGCGGCTGATCGAAAGCTACAAGAAGCTGCACGCGGCACGGGCGGCTTGGGCTGCAAAACAGTAAGCCAACAGCCTTCATTCGTTCTCAATAACAATACTCCCGAGTCAGTCGCCTGACTCGGGGCGTCCCGCTGACGGAGGACAACGCCATGTCTCGAGACGCTTTCGATTACATCATCGTCGGGGCCGGTACCGCCGGTTGCCTGCTGGCCAATCGCCTGAGCAGGGACTCCTCGAAGCGAGTTCTACTGCTTGAGGCCGGCCAGAAAGACAACTACCACTGGATTCACATTCCCGTGGGGTATCTCTACTGCATCGGCAACCCGCGCACCGACTGGCTTTATCAGACCGAGCCCGATGCGGGGCTCAATGGGCGTTCATTGCGCTATCCCCGCGGCAAGACCCTGGGCGGTTGCTCTTCCATCAACGGCATGATCTACATGCGCGGCCAGGCCCGGGACTACGATCAGTGGGCGGAACTCACCGGTGATGACGCCTGGAATTGGCAAAACTCGCTGCCGGATTTCATGGCCCATGAAGATCATTATCGGCTCGATGACGGCGCTACTCCCGAGACGAAGACTGGCGACCGCTTTGCGCAGGTGCATGGTAACGGCGGCGAGTGGCGAGTCGAGAAGCAACGCCTGAGCTGGGAAATTCTTGAAGCGTTTGCCAAGGCCGCTGGTCAGGCAGGTTTCGAACGCACCGAGGACTTCAACACCGGGGACAATGCCGGGGTGGGCTATTTCGAGGTCAACCAGCGTTCCGGCTGGCGCTGGAACACCTCGAAGGCGTTCCTGCGCCCGGTCAAGGATAGGTCGAATCTGACCGTCTGGACCGGTGCCCAGGTCGAGCGCCTGGTATTCGACGCAACGGAAGAGGGCGGTACGCGCTGCGTGGGTGCCGTCCTGCGCCGAGGTAGCAGGAGTGGTAAAAGTGGCGAGACGACAACCGTTCGCGCCGACAAGGAAGTCATTCTTTCCGCTGGCGCCATCGGTTCGCCGCAGATTCTGCAGCTTTCCGGTGTCGGTCCGGCAGCGCTGCTCGAGGAGCAGGGCATCGCGGTGGTGCAGGACGCCCCGGGGGTTGGCGAGAACCTTCAGGATCATCTACAGATCCGCACCGTGTTCAAGGTACGGGGTGTAAAGACGCTCAATGTGCTCACCAGCAGCCTGTTCGGAAAGGTCAAAATCGGTCTTGAATACCTGCTGCGCCGAACCGGGCCGATGAGCATGGCTCCAAGTCAGCTTGGCGCCTTTACCCGCTCCGATCCAAGTCTTCCTCACGCCAATCTGGAGTACCATGTCCAGCCCCTCAGCCTGGAGGCCTTCGGTGAAGAACTGCACAGGTTTCCTGCCTTTACCGCAAGCGTGTGCAATCTTGACCCGACCAGCCGCGGTTCGGTGCGGATTCGCTCAAACCGCTTTGATGATCCACCGCTCATTGCGCCGAATTATCTCAGCACCGATGAGGATCGCCAGGTAGCGGCGGCCAGTTTGCGTCAGGTGCGCGAGATCGTAGCTCAGCCGGCTCTGGCGCAGTACCAGCCCGAGGAGTGGCGCCCAGGCGTTCAGTATCAAACCGACGAGGAACTGACCCGGCTTGCCGGCGATATCGCCAGCACCATCTTTCATCCGGTGGGCACGGTGAAGATGGGCCGTGACGACGATCCTTTCGCGGTACTCGATTCGCGGCTCAAGGTGCGGGGCATTCAAGGTCTTCGGGTAGTCGATGCCAGCATCATGCCGACGATCACCAGCGGCAACACCAACTCGCCCACCCTGATGATCGCAGAAAAGGCCGCGCGCTGGATCATTTCGGGGGAATAACAGTGCAGGGAGCCATGATGCGCAGCTTCATATACGACACCCTTATCCTCAAGCTCACCTCCCGCTGGTACGCGCAGGTACTAGAGCGCGTACCCGAGGGCGCCGCCGTGCTGGATGTGGGTATCGGCACGGCGGGCGCATTGGTCGCCAATGCCGAGATGGTCAAGCGTAAACGCCTGCATGTGACGGGCATCGATATAGATGCCGACTACATGGATAGCGCCAGGCGAAGGCTGGAAGCCTCCTCACTGGCTGACTACACGGAAGTGCGACTCGAATCGGTCTACGATCATCATGGCGGGCCGTATGATGCCGTTTACTTCTCGGCGAGCTTCATGCTGCTGCCCGAACCCGATCGGGCGTTGCGCCATTGCCTTAAGCTCTTGCGCCCGGGTGGGCAGATATTTTTCACCCAAACCATTCAAAAGCAGCCTTCTCGCTGGATGGAGCGCTTCAAGCCCGTACTCAAGCGAGTAACGAGCATCGATTTCGGCCGCGTGACCTACGAAGAGGCGTTCAAGGCTCAGCTTCGCGCCGCTGGCCTTGAGCTGGAGGAGTTTGTCTTCTTATCCCATCATGGCAGCCGAGCATCGTGCTTGGCCGTGGCCAGAGTTTAGCGAAAATATATGCTCTTGCAGATGCTTGCAGCACCACGATGACTGAGGCTGTCATCGTGACTGCCTTTATATTCAGGAAAGCGCTGCGCGCACTTTTTCCGGCTTAAACGGCACGGAGCGCATTTTCGTCCCGATTGCATCGAATACCGCATTGGAAATACAGGCGGACACGATGGCTGAGGAAGGTTCGCCTACCCCCCAGGGCTCTTCTTCCGGACGATCGATCAGCTCGATGACCACCTCGGGCACCTCCTTGAAGCGCAGGATCGGGTAGGTGGCCCAGTCAAGGCTCGTGACCCTCTTGCGATCGAAGGTCAGCTCCTCTTTAAGGGTACGGCTCGTTGTCTGGATGACATTGCCTTCGATCTGAGAACGCACGGAAGCCGGATTGATGATCTGGCCGCAGTCATGTACTACATAAAAGCGTTTGACGTGTATCTTGCCGGAAAAGCGATCCACCTCGACCTCCGCTACCGCGCCGACATAGGTACGCTTGAGCTCATACTTCACATAGGCAGCGCCCCGGCCAAAAAGCATCCTCTCGCCGGAATCCTGTCCAGGAGACGCGCGCTTTTCCCATTTCGCCAGTTTTTCCAGACGATCGAGGATCTCGTGCCCGCGCTGGTCATCCGGGGCGATCTGCTGGCGACGAAACTCGATAGGGTCGATCTTGAGTTCCGCGGCGACTTCATCCATAAACGCTTCGTTGGCAAAGGTATTCTGCATTCGCCCCGGCGCGCGAATCCAGGAAGGACGCAGGGGCGTAGTCTCGAGCCGATGACAGGTCGTGCGTACATTGGGGAACTGATAGGGGATCGCGGAATCATTGGTGATGCCCCCAGGGTTCAATTCCTGAATAGTGGGCAAGTCCGCCAGGTTTGCCGGCAGAAGTGCTACCCGTCCGCCGGCGCCCTGGGGGATGAAGAATGCTGATTGCCACGCGCTTACTTGATTCTGATCGTCTATCCTTGCCTGCAGGTCGATCAAGGTCGGCGGGCCCTTGGGATCCCAGCCATGTTCGTCATGGCGCATCCACTGGACCCGTACCGGGCGGCCGACTTCTCGGGACAACAGTGCCGCATCCGCCGCCGCATCCTCGTGGCCGTTGCGCCCATAACAGCCTGCGCCTTCGAGATAGATGCAGCGTACGTCTTCTGCAGGAATCGAAAACATGTCGGAGAGCTGGCCACGCAGGCGGTGAGTGGCCTGGGAAGAGGACCAGCTCACGAGCTTGCCATTACTGAAATCAGCGATCGCGCAGGAGGGTCCGATGGAGCCGTGGGTATGCAGGGCGAAGTCGTAGGTTGCCTTGATGGTACGGCCGGAACCCTCGAGTGCTTCATCGACGTTGCCGATATCGCTGGTGACATCGTCCTTGACGATCTTGGTGTTCCTTACATGCTCCCAGAGCTTGCCCTGTTCCGGGAGTGACTCTGTGTCGACCAGGTCGCCTTGATCTCGCGACCGGCCCGCACCGCGGACCATTCGCTTTCGGTGACGATGCCGAGAAAATTGCCCCTGCGCACGATCTGGACCACGTCCGCTAGATGAGCAAGCGAGTCTTCGTCTACCGCTTCCAGGGTGGCCTGAACGGCGGGTGGGCGCACGACGACGCCGTAGGCCATGTCAGGTACGCGCAGATCCTGCATGTAGACGAAGTCGCCGGTGATCTTGCCCGGCAGCCCCCGGCGAATGATGGATTGGCCAACGATGGTGTATTTAGCCGGGTCTTTCAGTACAACGTCTTCGTTCACCTTCAGGGAGAACCGCTCTGCGTCGACCAACTCGCCGTAGCTCAGGCGTTTGTTCTGATCCTGGCTTGCTTCGATAATGCCATTACTGATTCTCAGGTCGTCTTGCGCAGCGTTCAGACGCTTCGCTGCGGCAGAAAGAAGCGCTTCCCTGGCCGTGGCGGCGGCAAGGCGCAGATTCTGCCCCGCTTCTTGAATGGAAAGCGAGCCGTAGGTAGGCCCCTGATCCGGCGTCAGCGCTGTGTCGCCTTCGATCACCGTGACGTCGTCCAAGGGCACGGACAGTTCTTCCGCGGCAATCTGGGCAAGCCCTGTGCGCACGCCGGTGCCGAAATCGATCTTGCCGCTGTAGACGGTAACCTTGCCGTCCTTGTCGATGGCAAGATAGGACTCGACGACACCGTCCTCGACGGATTTTAGGGTGCCGGTCTTGAGATCACGCTCGGCTTCTTGGGCGGACACGACCTTGCCCAGCAGTGAAAAGGTCACGATCAGTCCGCCGGCGCCTTTCAAGAACGTGCGTCGCGAGAATGCGGGAGTGTGGGTCATGGCGGTGTGCTCCCTAGGTTCTGGCGGCGCGCTTGACGGCGCGCAGAATGGCGGCGTGGGTACCACAGCGGCACAGATTCGGCTGCAACCCAGCAAGAATTTCTTCATCCGATGGATCAGGATTTTGATTCAGCAGGTGCTGAGCGCGCATTACCATGCCGGCGATGCAGTAGCCGCACTGGGCCGCCTGCTCCTCGATGAAAGCCTGCTGCAGCTTGTTGGGCTGGCCGTCTTCGAGCAGGCCTTCCGTGGTGGTGACGGATCGGCCTTCGAGCGCAGCGATTGGTGTGATACAGGAAAACACGGCGCGCCCGTCCACATGTACCGTGCAGGAGCCGCATTGACCCAGCCCGCAGCCGAACTTGGCGCCGCGCAGGCCGATATTGTCCCGCAGTGCATAAAGAAGCGGCATCGAGGGGTCGCCATCGATGTCGTGAACAGTACCGTTGACCTTGATCTTGACGCTCATTCTTTATTCCTTTTCGCTTGCGCTGGAACGCGCCTTCGAAATTGCATCCTCAACCCCGCTCCACTGTGTCCCGTCGGAGTAACGGCGACGTAGATACTGGCTCAGTTCTGCTATCTCATCGTCTCTCAGGATATCGCTGAACGCCGGCATGTAGGGGCCGCCGTCGTCACGGTAGGCTTCTATGCCATCCAGGATGGTACGCACCGTGTTTACCGGACTCGATTGACGAACGGATGTGCTGATGGACAAGGGCAGCGCTTTCGAGGGGCCGACGCCGGCGCCTTGCTCATGACAGTTTGCACAGGAGCCGACCCAGAGATTCCGCGTTGCGGAGGACACGTCGATGTCCTGGTTGTCGATAGGCGTGATTGCTTGTTCGTTGCCGTCACTCAGACTTGCGGTATAGACGGCGATGGCCTTCACGTCGGAGGGCGACGCCTGATCCAGGTTGAGCGTTGTTTCTGCCATCGGGCCGGCAGCGGCACCGTGATCCTGCTGGAAGCCGTCGGCGAGATAGTGGCTGAGCTGATCCACGTTCCAGGGGCGCGCGTTTTCGCCGCTCAGGGGTGGAGCGTACCAGCCGTCGATCATCGCGCCCTGGTATTTCTCCGAGGACTTTTCGGCGCCCATTATATTGCGAGGCGTATGGCACGCTCCGCAATGGGACAGTCCTTCCACCAGATAGCGCCCGCGATTCCACTGTTCGCTTTGATCCGCCACGGGATCGAGCCGCTCGGTATCGAGAAACAGCAGGTTCCATCCTGCCACCAGGGCGCGAATGTTGAAGGGGAACGCCAGGTCGTTTGCGTCTACGTCGTGCTTCACCGCGGGAAGAGCGTGCAAAAAGGCGTAAAGGGCGCGAAGGTCCTCATCGCTTGCTTTGGTGAAATGATTGTAGGGAAACGCCGGGTAGAGATGCTTACCTTCGCGATCGATACCTTCACGCATGGCCCGGGTAAAAGCATCGATCGACCAAGAACCAATGCCGGTTTCACGATCAGGTGTGATATTGGTGGCGTGAATCGTACCAAAGGGTGTCGGCATGGCGCGTCCGCCCGCGTAGGGCTGACCGCTCTTAGCAGTGTGGCAGCTGGAGCAGTTGCCAAGCTCTGCCAGCACGTAACCCCGAGATACCAGGGCACGATCCACGTCAGGCTGATCGTTCTCGGCCACTGCAGGTATTTCCGGGCGCCAAGTCAAGGCAAAGGCTGCGATACCCAGCACCACGAATACGACAAGAACGATGATTCCAATGCGGCGACGTTTCATTACGAGTCACTTCCCTGAGACTGAACTTGTTTCTGTCCGTTTATTTTCTGGCCATTCACTTTTTCGAAAGGGCGACGCTTACCTTCGAACGGTTGGGCCGGCCAATGGTCTGAGTGATCCAGTGCCCGGTAGCAGCCAGCTTGTCCAGATCAATGCCGCTTTCAATTCCAAGTCCATTGATAAGATAGACCACATCTTCGCTGGCGACATTACCGGATGCACCTTTGGCGTAAGGGCAGCCGCCGAGCCCGGCGACGGAGCTGTCGATGACCGCGACGCCTTCTTCCAGTACCGCGTAGAGATTGGCTAGCGCCTGACCGTAGGTGTCGTGGAAATGGGCCGCCAGCTTGGTAATGGGAATATCGGCGGCTACCGCCTCAAGCATTCGCTTGGCTTTCAGTGGCGTACCGGTGCCGATGGTGTCACCTAAAGAAATCTCGTAACAACCCATCTCGAACAGCGCCTTGGAAACCTCGGCAACCTTGCTTGGGGCGATTTCGCCTTCATAGGGGCAGCCCAGCACACAGGAGACATAGCCGCGCACACGAACGTTCGCTTGCTTGGCGCGTTCCAGCACCGGCGCGAAGCGCGCCAGCGACTCGGCCACGGAGCAGTTGATGTTCTTCTGCGAGAAGTTTTCGCTTGCGGCGCCGAACACCGCGACTTCCTCGACGCCGCATTCAAGGGCTGCTTCCAGCCCCTTGAGATTGGGGGTCAATGCGGAGTAGGTGACGCCGCTACGGCGTGACAGGCCGGTCATCACCTCGCGATGATCCGCCATCTGCGGCACCCACTTGGGTGAGACGAAACTAGCGGCCTCGATATGACGAATGCCGGCGTCACCCAGCCGATCGATCAGTGCAAGCTTGGTGGCGGTATCAATCGGCTCCGGCTCGTTTTGCAGGCCGTCTCGGGGGCCGACCTCTACAAGACGTACGGAGGAAGGAAAGGACATCTGTTTCTCCTGTCAGTGTGCTCTATAAATATTATCGCTCGCTGAAGCAAGCTCTCACAAAAACAGTGTCAGCGGTTTGGCATGCGCCCGACTCATTGGCCGATCGTTGAGATTGCGCTACTCGGCTGGAACGAACGTCAGCAATTCATCCCCCTGACCGACGGTATCGCCGGCGGCGAAATGAAACGCTTCAACGACGCCACCCGCCGGCGCGTTCAGGGTATGCTCCATCTTCATTGCCTCCATGACCATCAGCGGCATGCCTTTTTCGACGTGCTCTCCGGGTTCGATCAGCAGTGCCACCACGGTGCCGTGCATCGGTGCGGTCAAAGTGGCATCCACCTCATGATGGCCGTGATCGACGGCGTCCAGACGGCGCCAGAACAGGCGTATTTCTTTCTCTGCATCACCAAGCACGAGTACATCGCCGTGAAGGGTGCGGTCGCGGCGAGCCAGCCAGCGATGGCGACGGCCAGCCAGCACGATCGCCACACCATCGCCTTTCAACCTCTGCAGCTGACCTTCAAGAATGTTATCGTTCAGATGTAATTGCCAGACGCCACCCGAACAGCGCTCGGCCAGTACGGTCAGGATGGCGGAGCTGTCGGCGTCGTCATCCGCATGAGCCGGGTCGGTCAGGGCGATACGGATCTGGGACGGCGCGTTCAACCGCCAGCCGTCACAACGCGCCCAGGGTGAATCGGAACGGGTTTCACGCTGCAACAGATCGAGGGCGAAAAGCGCTGCGCTGGCATAAGCCTCGTTGTCAAGAGTTGTCTTGCTGAACAACTCAGCCTCGTGCTGCTCGATGAAACGCGTGGTCAGCTCTGCCTTGCGGAAATCGGGATGACTGGCCAGGCGCTGCAGGAAGGCGCGGTTGGTAGTCACACCGGAAACGTCTAGCGCCGCCAAGGCACGATTGAGGGTAGCCAGGGCCTGGTCACGATCATCGCCATGCGTGATCAGCTTGGCGAGCATGGGATCGTAGTACATCGTGACCTCATCGCCGGTCTCGACGCCGCTGTCAAGACGAACCCGAGAGGGCTCTAGATTTGCCCCAGCGATATCCAGCCCAAAACGTTCAAGATGGCCGGTGGCGGGGAGAAAATCCTGTTCCGGGTCTTCGGCATAGAGCCTTGCCTCGAAAGCGTGTCCGTTGATCGCCAGTTCGTCTTGATTCTTGGGCAACGGTAGACCCGCCGCTACTCGCAGCTGCCATTCCACCAGGTCTTCGCCGGTGATCATTTCGGTGACCGGGTGCTCCACTTGCAGTCGAGTGTTCATCTCCATGAAATAGAAGCTACCGTCCACGTTCAATAGAAATTCGACGGTGCCGGCGCCGATATAACCGATTTCTTTGGCGGCGCGTACGGCGGCGTCGCCCATCTGGCGACGCAGCTCTTGGGTCATGCCCGGCGCCGGCGCCTCTTCCAGCACTTTCTGGTGGCGGCGTTGCACCGAGCAGTCCCGCTCGAACAGGTACACACCGTCACCGTGGCTGTCGCAAAATACCTGTACCTCGACGTGGCGCGGCTGAGTCAGGTATTTCTCGATCAACATGCGCTGATCATTGAAGGCGGCCTGAGATTCGCGACGACAGCCTTCCAGCGCTGCTTGAAAGTCCTCGCCGCGCTCGACGATGCGCATGCCCTTGCCGCCGCCGCCGGCGCTGGCCTTGAGCAACACCGGGTAGCCGATCCGATCCGCCTCGTCCTTCAGCGTGGCATCATCCTGGTCGTCGCCATGATAGCCGGGTACCAGGGGTACGCCGGCGGCGTCCATGCGCGTCTTGGCGGCGGACTTGTCCCCCATGGCGGCGATGGCGCTGGCCGGGGGACCGATGAAGACGATGCCGGCCTGCTCGCAAGCCGCGACGAAGGCTGCGTTCTCGGATAAAAAGCCGTAGCCTGGATGAATGGCCGAGGCGCCAGTACGCCGAGCGGCGTCAATGACGGCCTCGACGTTCAGATAGCTTTCTCGAGCCGGCGCAGGGCCAAGCCGGACCGCTTCATCCGCTTCTCGCACGTGATAGGCCATGGCATCGGCATCGGAGTAGACTGCCACGCTTTTCAGGCCCAGGCGTCGAGCGGTGCGAATCACCCGGCAGGCGATTTCACCACGATTGGCAACCAATACCGTGGATAACGGCGTCGGCGCATTGGCAAGACTCATGAGCGAGACTCCCTATTTTTATCGTTGCTTTGCTTGTCGTTCGAATCGTTTTGATTCTTGGCAGGTTTCCAGCGTGGCGGCCGTTTGTCGAAAAATGCGGTAAGACCTTCCTGGCCTTCCTGGCTGACGCGCAGCTCGCTGATAACCTGGCAGCAGCGCTCCCGTGTCGTATCGGAATCTCGCTCCCGGGCGACATCCGCCAGCAGTGCCTTGGTGGCACGACTCGCCTGAGGCGAGGTGGCGAGCAGGGTATCGACGAGGGATTCTATGCCTTCATCCAGCCCTTCCTTGGCGGTCACTTCGTGCACGAGCCCCAGCATCTGGGCGGTGCTGACGTCGATGACTTCAGCGGTGAGCGCATAGCGGCGCAATTGGCGCTCGCCGATGGCGCGTTGCACATAAGGGCTGATCACCGCGGGGGATAGACCGATCCGCACCTCGGAGAGACAAAAACGCGCCGCCTCCGAGGCAATGACGATATCGCAGCAGGCGGCCAATCCCACTGCGCCACCATAGGCGGCGCCCTGTACCCGGCACAGCGTGGGGCAGGGCAGGGTATCGAGGCGATACATCAAGCGTGACAGTTCCCGAGAGTCGTTGAGATTGTCTTCGAAGCTGTAATCGATCATGCGCTTCATCCAGTTCAGATCCGCGCCGGCGGAGAAGTGCTTGCCCTTGGAGCCGAGCACTAGCACCCGAACCTCGTCACGTTCGATGGCTTCGAATAGCTGGTCGAGATGGTTGTTGAGTTCGTGGATAAGGGCATCGTCGAAGGCGTTATGCACCTCGGGGCGATCCAGAGTCAGCCAGGCAACGCCGTGATCGTCGATGCGCAGTCGGGAATAGCTCGTTGTCTCAGGCATGGCGTCAATCTCGCCTCATGTGGGTTTCGAGTATCTGGCTAATGTAGGAGCTTGGTTTACCGAGCGATGATGAGCAATCCAGCATTGATCGCCCAATAAATTGAGCTCCTACAAGACAGTGGCCTACATCCGAAATACGCCAAAGCGCGTCTCCTCGACCTCCGCATTCATCGCCGCAGAAAGTGCCAGGCCAAGGATGTCGCGCGTTTGAACGGGATCGATTACGCCGTCGTCCCACAGCCGTGCGCTGGCGTAGTAAGGGTGGCCCTGATGCTCGTACTGCTCATGGATCGGTGACTTGAACGCCGCCTCGTCTTCGTCGCTCCAATCAGTGCCATGGCGTTCGTGCTGTTCCCGCTTGACCTGGGCCAGCACGTTGGCAGCCTGCTCGCCGCCCATCACCGAGATGCGCGCGTTGGGCCACATGAACAATAGATTAGGCTCATAGGCGCGTCCGCACATGCCGTAGTTGCCGGCGCCGAAGCTGCCGCCGATCAACACCGTGAACTTGGGCACCTTCGCGCAGGCAACCGCGGTGACCAGCTTCGCGCCATGCTTGGCGATGCCTTCCTGCTCGTACTTGGAGCCGACCATGAAACCAGTGATGTTCTGCAGGAAAATCAGGGGAATCTTGCGCTGGGCGCACAGCTCGATGAAGTGCGCGCCTTTTTGCGCAGACTCTGAGAACAGCACGCCGTTGTTGGCGACGATGCCCACCGGGTGGCCATGCAGATGGGCAAAGCCGGTAACCAGGGTGTCGCCGTAATAGCGCTTGAATTCATCGAAGTCCGAGTCGTCGATCAGTCGGGCGATGATTTCGCGCACATCGTAGGGCTTGCGCAGGTCGGTGCCCACGATGCCGTAAATCTCTTCCGGGTCCAGGCGTGGCGGCATGGGTTCCTTCATCGCCAACTGGCCGCGCTTGTGCCAGTTGAGCCGTGATACCGCTCGCCGCGCCAACTGCAGGGCGTGGGCATCGTTTTCGGCGTAATGATCCGCGACGCCACTGATCTTGGCGTGCACATCGGCGCCGCCCAGATCCTCGGCGCTGATGGTTTCGCCGGTGGCGGCCTTCACCAGCGGCGGGCCACCGAGGAAGATGGTGCCTTGTTCCTTCACGATGATCGACTCATCCGCCATGGCCGGCACATAGGCGCCGCCGGCGGTGCAGGAGCCCATCACCACGGCGATCTGGGGGATACCTTCCGCGGAGAGGGTGGCCTGGTTGTAGAAGATGCGCCCGAAGTGGTCGCGATCGGGAAACACCTCGTCCTGCATCGGCAGAAAGGCGCCGCCGGAATCCACCAGATAGATGCAGGGCAGGCGATGCTTGCGGGCGACTTCCTGGGCACGCAGGTGCTTTTTCACGGTCAGCGGGTAATAAGTACCGCCCTTGACTGTGGCGTCGTTGGCGACGATTACACATTCCACACCCGAGACACGGCCGATACCGGTGACCACGCCGGCGGCGGGCACCGGTGATTCGTAAACTTCGTGAGCAGCCAGTGCACCAATCTCGAGAAAGGGCGCGCCCTCATCGATCAGGTGATCGATGCGATCTCGCACGAACAGCTTGCCGCGGGATTCGTGGCGCTCTCGGGACTTGTCGCCGCCACCACGGCAGATGGATGCGGTCAGGGTATGCAGTTTATCGACCTCGGCACGCAGCGCCTTGTCGTTGGCCTGAAAGGCCTCGGTACGCGGGTTGATCTGGGTCTGCAGGATTGCCATGGCGATTCCTTGAATTCGGCTATCGGCATTGAGTCGGTGGATGTAGGAGCTTGGTTTACCGAGCGATGAATGAGTTGATTTACCATTTATCGCCCAATAAATTGGGCTCCTACCGTGTCATGCAGATTCGTTGAATAATTCGCGACCAATCAGCATTCTTCTAACCTCGCTGGTGCCGGCACCGATCTCGTAAAGCTTGGCATCCCGCAGTAAGCGACCGGTAGGGTACTCATTGATATAGCCGTTGCCGCCAAGCAATTGGATGGCATCCAGCGCCACCCGGGTCGCCTTCTCGGCGCAATACAGGATCACCCCTGCAGCATCCTTCCTTGACGTTTGACCGCGATCGCAGGCTGCCGCTACCGCATACAGATAGGCCCGGCAGGCGTTCAGAGTGGTGTACATGTCTGCGACCTTGCCCTGCACCAGCTGGAATTCGCCAATGGACTGATCGAACTGCTTACGCTCATGAATATAGGGCAGCACCACGTCGAGCGCCGCCTGCATGATGCCGATGGGACCGGCGGCGAGCACGGTGCGCTCGAAGTCCAACCCGCTCATCAGCACCTTGGCGCCACGATTTTCCTCGCCCAGTACGTTTTCCGCCGGCACCTCGCAGTTATCGAATACCAGCTCGCAGGTGTTGGAACCTCGCATGCCCAGCTTGTCGAGCTTTTGTGCAGTGGAGAAGCCCGGGAAATCGCGTTCGATGATGAAAGCGGTGATGCCCTTGGAACCGGCTTCGGGATCGGTCTTGGCATAGACCACCAGCACACTGGCCTCAGGGCCGTTGGTGATCCACATCTTGTTGCCGTTGAGGACGTACTTGTCGCCTTTCTTCTCGGCGCGTAGCTTCATCGATACCACATCGGAACCCGCACCGGGTTCGGACATGGCCAGGGCACCGACGTGTTCTCCGCTGATCAGCTTGGGCAGATACCTGGCTTTCTGTTCCGCGTTGCCGTTGAGCTTCAACTGGTTGACGCACAGATTCGAGTGGGCGCCGTAGGAAAGGCCTACCGAGGCGCTGGCCCGAGAGATTTCTTCCATGGCGATGCAGTGAGCGAGATAACCCATGCCGCTGCCGCCGTCCTCCTCGGGGACGGTTATGCCCAGCAGCCCCATGTCGCCTAATTTCTGCCACAAGTCTTCCGGAAAGACGTTCTCGGCGTCGATGTCCGCCGCCCGTGGGGCGATTTCGTCTCGGGCAAAGGCGTTGACCTGATCGCGTAGCATGGTCTGGGTTTCATCCAGGCCGAAATCGAGGGGCGTATAAGGAGAATACATGGCGCTGCTCCTGAACGTATCTGGGCGTTTATTAGGAGTACACCGAACCTGCTAGGGCTCGGCGTCAAAATAATAATGGCAGAATAGATAGGGTTGACGTTTACGTAAAGTAGAGCTTTGGTCGCAGGCTCTTTGCTTTCAGAACGTAAAAAAGCCCCCACTCAAACGATGAGCGGGGGCTGAGAAGAGATAACGTTAGAGCAAACGTTCTAGAAAATGATACCCGGCGACATTCAAATACTGTCACGCATGGGTTTTTCGCCTTTGGGCAGAATCAGGTTCAGCACGATGGCGGTGATGGCGCCGGGAATCAGGCCGGACTCGATGATTGCCTGCACGTTAGTCGACAGGTTGGCGTAGAGGCCTTCCTGAGCCGGCAGCCCAATGGCTACCGCCAGGGAGACACCGATGACCACCATGTTGCGCTTGTTGAAATCGACGCCGCTGAGCATCTTGATACCGGCACTGGCGATCATGCCGAACATGATGAGTACCGCACCGCCGAGTACCGCATTGGGAATGCTCGAAATGATGGCGCCCAACTTGGGTAGCAGGCCCGCCAGCACCAGGAAACCGCCGCCGATCGCCACCACGTACCGGCTGACGACGCCGGTCAGGGCGACCATGCCCACATTCTGGCTGAAGCTGATCTGTGGGAAGGCATTGAAGATAGCGGCGAAGATGCTGGCAATGCCGTCCGCCATGACGCCACCGGAGAGTTCCTTCTTGGTCGGCTCGCGGTTCATGCCGCCTGCAGTGGTCCCGACAATGTCACCAATGGATTCGGCGCAGGTCACCAAGGCCAGCAGGACCACCGGCACAATTGCCGCCAGGTGGAACTCCAGGCCGATGGCCAAGGGAACGGGCAAGGAAATCCATTCGGCGCTGCCAATCTTGCCGAACTCCACGTAGCCGAAGAGGATGGCGGCTCCATAGCCCGCCAACAGGCCCGCCAGGGGGGCGGCTTCGGACCAGATACCGCGACCATATTGGTGCAGGCCCAGGGTGACGGCGAAGACCAGTGCCGCCAAGGCAAGATGATGGGGTGCGCCGAAGTCCGGGGCCCCGAAACCGCCGCCGACATAGGCAAAGCCTACCGGCATCAACAGCACCCCAAGCATGATGACGAAAGTACCGGTGACCACCGGCGGAAACAGGAAGCGAAACCAGGGCAGAAAGAGTCCCACCAGCGCCATGGCGATACCGCCGCACAGTGCCGCACCGAGTACCGCCGGCAGGCCCATGCCCACGGCGATGGGGATCAATACCGGCACGAAGCCGAAGCTGGTGCCCATGACGATGGGCAGGCGAGCGCCGATGGGACCCAGGCCCAGGGACTGCAATAGCGTGGCGACCCCGGCGACGAACATTGCCGCCTGGATCATGAAGGCGGTCTGATCCGCGGGCAGGTCTGCAGCACCCGCGATGATAATAGGCACGGTGACGTTGCCGACGAACATCGCCAGCACGTGCTGAATGCCCAACGGAACGGCGCGTCCCAATGGCGGCATGGCATTGACGTCATGGGTACTGCGAATGTGGTGTGGACTATCTTCGGGTTGTTCTGGCGGTGTCGTCGTGGTCGTAGGTGTGCTCATGGTCGCTCGTGCTCCTGCTTGTTGTTGTCGCGAAGAGGCGGGGTTATGGAGGTGGATGTAGCTGTCGTAGGAAATGTCATAAAGCGTTACGCAAGCGTCTGGCAGCGCTATCATGGCGAGCCATCAGGGCGTTCAGGTCAATCTCGCAGGGCAAGCCGTCGCTGATCCGCCAGCGACCGGCCACCATGACCCGATCGGCCCGCTGGGCGCCACACAAAAGCAGCGCAGCCAGCGGGTTCTCCGCGCCGGAAAAGCGCGGTTCATCGAGTTTGAAAAGCGCGATATCGGCCTGCTGGCCGGGTTCCAGGCCGCCAATGTCGTCTCGGCCCAGGCAGCGCGCCGATCCTTGAGTCGCCCAGCGAATCACGGTCTCGTGAGTCATTTTGTCGGGAGAGTAACGCAGGCGGCCCAGCAGCAGTGCCTGGCGCATTTCGTTGGCCAGGTTGGAATGGTCGTTGGACGCGGAACCGTCCACTGCAAGCCCGACGGGTGCTCCTGCAGCCTCGAGCTCCAGAGTGCGGCACATACCGGAGCCCAGCACCATGTTGGACGATGGGCAATGTGCAATGCCGGTACCAGCATGGCCTAGACGTCTGATTTCGTCATCGTTGAAATGGATGCCGTGGGCCAGCCAGGTTCTGTTGGTCAACCAGCCGCACGCTTCCAGGTAATCCAGCGGACGCATGCCGAACAAACGCTGGCAATAAGCGGTTTCGTCTTCTGTTTCTGCAAGATGGGTATGCAAGCGGACGTCATGAGACTCGGCAAGGCGTGCGCTTTCCTGTATCAGTTCACGACTGACGGAAAAAGGCGAGCAGGGCGCCAGGGCAATAGTCGTCATGGCGCCTTCGCCACGCTGATGGTAGCGCTCGATCAAGCGCTGGCTGTCGTGAAGGATGGCCTGTTCATCCTGTACGACCGACTGAGGCGGAAGACCGCCGTCTTCCTTGCCCACGCTCATTGAACCGCGGGTTAGCGCAGCGCGAACGCCAAGTCGTTGGGCGGTCTCTACCTGGCAATCGATGGCGTTGAGCAAGGCGCCTGAGAACACATAATGGTGATCCGCGACGGTGGTGCAGCCGGACATCAGCAATTCCACCATGGCCAGTTCGCTGGCCAACGCCAATTGCTCCTCATCGAGATTCGCCCACACTTCATACAGTGTGGTCAACCAGGGAAAGAGTTCCTTGTTAAGTGCCGGGGAATAGGCGCGGGTCAGGGTCTGATAGAAATGGTGATGCGTATTGACCAGCCCAGGCAATAGTACGTGCCGAGACGCATCGAAGGTATTGGTTACCGGCTGCCTGGGCTGAGCCCCAGTAGCTACCTTCTCGATGATGCGTGCACCTTGAATCACGATGCCGCCTGCTGCATCGGGGTCTGCGCAGGCGAGCGGATCACGAATCCAGAGTGTAGTGGCGTTGTCGGTCATGGAATTCTCCTCGGTCATGAAAGCCGGCATCTGTTCGAACCCCAGGGTTACCCACATCGATGTGGTTCAGGTGCCTTGCTCAACAAGCCGGAGATGTTTTTGTGTACCAGCGTTGTATACCAAAATCATCGATAGTGGAGACTCCTGTCAAGAACAAAGTGTCGACAGCTTATGCGACATTTGTCGAAGGTATGCCCCCGTTTGAATAAAAAGCCTTGGTTTTTCGGCTATTTATTCAAGACTTGAAATCAGAGAGAAATCACACTCGATCAATCGCTCTGTTAGAATCGCCGACTTTCGCTTGCTTCTGCCAATTTTCGAACAGGAAACGAACGCATGAACGCGGTAATTCTCGGCGTATTGGTCATGGTGGCTTTGGCTTTGGCCCGAGTGTCGGTAGTCTTTGCCTTGATAGCGGGTGCATTGGCAGGAGGCCTGATAGGCGGCTTGTCTCTTGGCGATACACTGGCCGCTTTCAACGATGGCGTTGGCGGCGGTGCAAAGATAGCCCTGGCCTATGCCACGCTGGGTGCTTTTGCTGTAGCCATTTCCCGGGCCGGGTTACCGGATCTACTGGCGCAGCGCTTGATCAGATTGTTCGGACAAGAGGCGTCGCCAAGGCGTCGGACAGCGGTCAAGTACATGCTGATCGGTTCCGTGCTGTCGGTCGCGATCTCGTCCCAAAATCTGATTCCAGTACACATCGCTTTCATTCCCATTTTGATTCCGCCATTACTCAAGGTAATGAATCAGCTACGTCTGGATCGTCGCGCGGTGGCCTGTACGTTGACCTTTGGTTTGACGGCGACCTATATGCTATTGCCGGTGGGCTTTGGCGCAATCTTCCTCAATGACATTCTACTGGCCAATATCAATGAGGCAGGACAGCCTTTAGGACTTGAAGTTACCCGCGGCATGGTGCCCTTGGCCATGGGGGTGCCGGTAGGTGGGATGGCGCTGGGTCTGTTGATCGCGTTGTTTGTAAGCTATCGCAAGCCGCGAAGCTACGAGACGCTGGATACGATTACCAGCAACCTTCCTCATCAACAGGAGCAGGTAGAAATTCACACCCTGGGTCTTGTGATGTCCGTGGTAGCCATTCTTTCCGCCTTGGGCATTCAGCTTTATAGCGGTTCCATGATTCTCGGTGGCCTGGTGGGATTTGCCTTGCTATCAGTGGGAGGTGTCTTCAAATGGCGTGAAGCCGATGACCTGTTCACCAGCGGAATGCGCATGATGGCGTTGATTGGCTTCATCATGATTTCTGCTTCTGGATTTGCATCGGTGATGGATGCTACCGGCGAAGTCGAACTGCTGGTAAGTGACGCCGTCGAGATGATCGGTGACCATCAAGGGCTGGCGGCACTCATCATGCTATTGGTCGGCTTGTTCATTACCTTGGGGATCGGTTCATCCTTTTCCACCATACCCATCATTGCCACCATTTATGTGCCATTGGCAATACAGTTCGGTTTTTCACCTCTAGCGACGATTGCGCTTGTAGGCACTGCCGCAGCACTAGGTGATGCGGGTTCTCCGGCCTCGGACTCGACCCTGGGGCCGACTGCTGGACTTAACGTCGATGGTCAACACGATCATATTTGGGACTCGGTAGTACCGACCTTCCTGCACTACAACATACCGCTAATTGGTTTTGGTTGGCTGGCGGCGATGTGCCTTTAAGCATCAACAGAAGTTCCATGGAAGCCCTCACTCAAAGGAATTTCCACTAGATAAATTTTTATTTACTGAATTGTGGGTATCTGTTGTGTGCACTCAGTAGCTGAGCGCGGATAATGCGTCAGCCACTGGTAAGTTATCGGTATTACTGCTTACAACATTTGAAATCAGGTGCACCACCTAATAGTGCAATCTTTGTCAGAATTTTATAGGTATTTGTTTTTGTTTATTTTTTTAAGATTTTATCTAATGGCGAAAACACTGAGGTCAAATGGTTCAAACGTATTGACTAGTGTTTTCGTTCTAAAATATTTGTTGAAAAATGACCCTCAAACACGTTACCAGCGCCTTTTACGTTCTGAAATAAGCTCCACTGTTCGTTTCTTGTAGAAGCGAAGCCCAATGAATTCTAGAAAAAAACAAATCGACCCTTGGCATTAAACTTAAAAACGTTAATAATTGCACCCTATTTGCCAACTTCAGATGGAAGGGATCAAGACGTTATGTCACTACTCAGTGAGTACATGAAAAAAGAGCAATTGCTCAAGCAAATTCAGGAAGAAATGGAACAGATGGAAAGCGATCAGCGCTTAACGTCTGAACTCGAGTTCAAAGAGCGTCTTGAAGCACTAATGCAGGAGTTCAGTAAAAGCGCCGCTGACGTCATCGATCTTCTCCAGCCTCAAGAACGGCCTTCCAGCACCACCAAGAGTGTTGCAACAGGTGGAAATCGACGTAAGCGCAAGCTGAAGATTTACAAGAACCCGAATACGGGTGAAGTGGTCGAAACCCGGGGTGGAAATCAAAAGACACTGAAATCCTGGAAGGATGAATATGGCGCTGATACCGTTGAATCCTGGTTAGTCCGTACTGAAGGCTGAGTACTTGCCAGCCTAGTGGCGGTAAAACGGTATCGAGGCGCTGGTAAGCGAGAAATCAGCGCCGCTACCCCAATGCCTTCTGTTCTGGAAATAGAGGCATTGGGATGATTTTAAGTATAAAACATGGAGCTTTTGCTTTTATCCATTAGAAGGTGGCTAACTAAAACTGCTTAGCAATTTCTCCCAAGAATTGCAAACAAAGCTATTATCTCCCTTTTTAGTGCCATGTTGAGCGTATTGTAGTAAGTTAGAAAGCATAGTTCTGCATTTCTCTCTCTTGCATAAATATGCTTGGGTCTGACACTATATAATGCCTTTCTTGTGGATCGTGACCTTGCACAAAGTTATCGTTTGTACCTTTCGACGAGTATAGACTCATACGTAGTCAGCAACGACTGTGGCTATAGTTCGGCTTGATGATCATGAGATAAGAAATTAATAATTGTTACGTATATTTTGATTATAGTAACAGCAAGTGTTCGATTGTAGCGCTGCATGTGTTCTTGCCAAGTCGTAATCTTGAGAACATATCGTTACGAAAACATGAGAGCCAGGTTATATATCAAACGCATAATCATTTTTATCTGCGTCATGTTTTAACTTCTAATTTTTACCGTTTTTTACTACGACCAATCCTCAAGGTGACTTTAATTTCATTTACGGTGTCAAGACTAATTTCATGAAATCCAACAAACCTCGCTACATGGATGAAAGAGAGAAGCTGCGTAAGTTCCGAGAACTTGACGATGCTTTTTCTCAAGCTTTACGAGATCTGGAAGGCTCTAGCAAGCGACGTCAACAAGAAAGCGACAAGGATGCGCGGCATCAGTTCGAGCAACGCTTGCATGAATTGATGGACGATTTTCAACAAAGCGATGACAGTGTCCGCACTCTACTCCTTACTTTACTCGAGCTTGGTAAAATCAGTTAAATAGTTTTTATATGGCGATATAAGGGGAGGTGTTCGTGACAGGAGTGGGATCATACCTGGATCGACCACCCTTTTGTGCAATCCAGGATGGATAATAAATGTGAAGAGTAAAATGCTCTGGGAACCTCGCACACTTCTGCCTTATCCAAAATGGATAGTATATGCAGGGGCCCTGGGACTTGTACTGTATTCCTCCTTCAGGATTCTTTGGCCGGATTTAGGCAAGCTTGGCGAATACTCCACGGCCTTTCTTGGGTTGATCACGATCCTTTTATATGGGCAGAAATTACGGAGTTCCGCTGCGCTATGGCTGCTTCTGGCCGTAATTCTGGTACAGGCACTATCCTGGTGGCTTGGCACTTTGCATCATCCAGATTGGATGGATAGCGATCCCAAGGTTGATCGATTGGCAAAATTGTTCATCTTCATCGGTGTAGCATGGTGGTTAGGTGGAAGTACCCACAACACGCTGATCGTATGGGGGCTTGCGCTTATCCTCTATTTACCGGCTACATTGATACATGGCGATGGGATTCATGAATGGATTTTGGGATTGCAGGGTGAACGTGCTGGCTTTGGAATACGGAACAAGCAGCATGGTGCAATGCTTTTTGGTGTAGCACTTCTTGGTGTATTGGTGTTTTCCAAGCGTTTTTGCGCACCAGGTCGGCTTAGATTGGTGCGTATATTCTTTTGGTGTTTTCTGCTGATCGTTTGTTCGATAGGTGTTTTGATTGGTCAGACTCGAGCCATCTGGTTGGCTTTGCTCGTGGCCACGAGTGCCGCAGGCGTTACATGGCTTATTTATAAGGGAAGTAGTCAATTTACTCTTGGGAATCTCACAAAATTCGCTATCAGTCTTGTAGTGTTATTAGTATTAGTAATAGGTGCAGGCATAAAATTCCAGGATACTTTGACTGCACGTATAGACCAAGAATCCCAGGTTATCAGTCAAATAGCACAAGGAGAATTTGAAGATCTCCCTTATTCGAGTATTGGTATTCGTATTCATACATGGCGTGCCGCCTTAGATTGGATAGAGCAACGGCCAATTGTTGGTTGGGGTGGCCAAGGACGCAGCCTCGTCATTGATCATACTGAATGGTTACCAAATTCAATAAAGGAAAATTTTGGCCATCTGCATAATTTTTTTCTTGAAGTATGGGTGGCTTACGGGATTTTGGGATTATTGGTAATAGCGGCCCTGACAGTCTGGGTAGGACGTGCAACATGGCTTGCCTGGAAGGGTGGTGTGTTGCCGAATGATATTGCATTGTTTGGCATGGTTTTCTTTGTTTATTGGATGATAGCAAATCAATTTGAGTCATATAACTCTTTTTGGACGGGAGTGTATGTGCATAACATCATTCTTGGTGGATTGGTTACTCATTACTGGCGCTGGCAACTAATGCCGAAAAATAATATTGACGTAAAGAGTACTTCTTAAGAGTGTCTTTGATTAAATGTCATCATCTTGCTATTGGGAATGCTTTATATGAGTGATTCACCAAAAAAAATCTTGATTACCGGTGGTGCTGGTTTCATTGGTTCGGCTGTAATTCGAAATATCATAAACAACACACAGTGCAGTGTCGTGAACGTCGATAAACTGACATATGCGGGAAATCTTGAATCGTTAGCGTCTGTATCAAATAACGCTCGTTATACATTCGAACAAGTGGATATATGCAATCGAGATGAGCTTGCAAGAGTTTTCTTTGTACATTCGCCTGATGCTGTCATGCATTTGGCTGCAGAAAGCCATGTAGATCGCTCTATCGATGGCCCTGCAGCTTTTATCGAAACCAACATCATTGGAACTTATACGCTACTAGAGGTTGCTCGAAACTACTGGCAAAGTTTGGACTCTAGCCGTCAGGCTGCTTTTCGCTTTCATCATATATCTACTGATGAAGTATATGGCGATCTCAAAGAGCCCGGGAGTCTGTTTGTCGAGACTACGCCTTACATGCCAAGCTCGCCTTACTCTGCTAGCAAGGCGAGTTCAGATCATCTCGTTCGCGCCTGGCAGCGCACCTATGGTTTTCCTGCGTTAGTGACAAATTGCTCCAATAACTACGGGCCGTATCATTTTCCTGAAAAACTTATTCCGTTGATCATTCTCAATGCCTTGGAGGGCAGAGAACTGCCAATCTACGGTACGGGTGAGCAGGTGCGTGATTGGTTGTATGTGGACGACCATGCTCGTGCCCTTTATCTAGCATTAAACAACGGGAAAATAGGTGAAACGTATAATATTGGTGGCCACAACGAGAAACGCAATATCGATGTAGTGCTAGAAATATGCAACTTGCTAGAAGAGATGGCGCCGCAAAAACCAAAAGGTGTTGCCAATTACCGCGATTTGATGGTGTCAGTGAAGGATCGACCCGGTCATGATCTTCGCTACGCTATCGACTCAGGGAAAATCCAGCGTGAATTAGGTTGGGTGCCAGCCGAATCCTTTGAAAGTGGGCTTCGTAAAACCGTTGTCTGGTACTTGGACAATCTGGGCTGGTGTACCAGAGTATTGAGCAGCACTTATCAGCGTGAGCGTCTTGGAACCATCGATAGGGAAAAGTCATGAAGGGAATCGTCTTGGCAGGTGGCAGTGGTACGCGTCTTTATCCAATTACCAAGGGACTTTCCAAGCAGCTGCTGCCAATCTATGACAAACCCATGATCTACTATCCTCTTTCCGTCCTGATGCTGGCAGGCATCCGCGATATCATGATCATTACCACACCTGAGGATCAGGATGGTTTCGTACGTTTGCTAGGTAATGGTCATCAGTTCGGTATCGATTTGTGCTATGCGATTCAGCCCCAACCTGATGGACTTGCCCAAGCGTTCATCGTTGCCGAAGAGTTCATTGGCAATGATAGAGTCTGTCTAGTATTGGGGGATAACGTATTCTATGGACAAGGGTTCACGCCTAAATTGCTTGAAGCTGCCAAAAGAGAGCGAGGCGCCACGATATTCGGTTATCAAGTCAAGGACCCCGAGCGTTTTGGTGTCGTGGAATTCGATACTGATCACCGAGTCGTTTCCATCGAAGAGAAACCTGAAAAGCCAAGATCCAACTTTGCCGTTACAGGCTTGTATTTCTATGACAACGACGTAGTAGAGATTGCAAAGCAAGTAATGCCTTCTCCTCGGGGTGAGCTGGAAATTACGAGTATCAATCAAGCCTACCTACAGCGGAATAACCTGAATGTCGTACTTTTGGGTCGTGGATTTGCCTGGCTGGATACGGGAACTCATGAAAGCCTTTTGGAAGCTGGCATGTTCGTGCAAACCATTGAGCATCGCCAGGGGTTGAAAGTGGCCTGCTTGGAAGAGATTGCTTTTCTAAGAGGCTGGCTAACAAGCAACGATTTGAAGCGACTTGCTGCACAATACAAGAAAAGCGGCTATGGAGAATATCTCGAAAACTTGATTGTTGAAGAAAATAGCAATGTCTAAAAAAATACTTCATATATGCTATATGGACAAGTTTATTCCGGCATTTATCGAATTTGTTCGTGAAGAGGTGAATGGCTCGGATAATCATTTTCATCTTATAGAAAAGTCCCACGCTTATCCTTACCAGACAGGTAGCGATATTGAGCAGCAGAACAGCAAGTTTGGTTTCTTGAAGCTATACTTCAAGATGCGTCATTATGACAAGATAATTCTGCATGGTTTATTCAACAAGTATGTTGTATTTATTCTCGCATTGAATCCAAAAGTATTGAGTCGCTGTTATTGGGTGATGTGGGGCGGTGACCTATACAGCTACCATCAAGAAAAGACGACGTTAAAAGAAAGACTCGTCGAACGGTGCCGACGCAAGATCATTCCAGATATTGGATATCTTGTTACCTATATACCGGGAGATGTCGAGCTGGCAAGGCGATGGTATGCTGCCAAAGGTGACTATGTCGAAAGTTTCGTGTATCCCAGCAACCTTTATAAATCACTGGGCTTGCCTGAAAAGAAACAAGAATCTGGAAAAGGAAAAATTACTGTACTTGTCGGTAACTCGGCGAATCAGAGCAATGAGCATTTCGATGCATTCGAAAGACTCAGGATTTTATCGGAGGGTGGTATCAGGGTCATCTGCCCTCTTTCCTATGGGAATAAGCGCTATGCAAAGAAAGTCATTGCACAAGGAAAAAAACTGTTTGGCGACGATTTCATAGCGCTTACTGAATTTCTACCTCTGGAAAAATATCTTGAAGTACTGGCAGAAGTAGATATCGCCTGCTTTGCGTTTCGACGCCAGCAGGCGATGGGAAATATAATTACGCTGCTGGGCTTGGGAAAAACGGTATTCATCCGTAGGGAAATCACACCCTGGTCCATGTTTGAAGAACTCGGAGTCAAGGTTTTCGACTTGGATGATATAGGTAGCGTTCGCTTGGACGATGAGACCGCAGAGCACAATCGCGAAACAATCAGTTCTTACTTCTCCAAGGAAAGATTGAAACATCAACTCAAGGATTTCTTGTAGGAATTTATGGCATATCTTACTCAACAAGCGTTAGAGGCGCTTGGCTTCAAAAAGCTTGGTAAAAACGTCAAGATCAGTGATAAGGCAAGCATTTATAATCATGACGCTATTGAAATAGGCGACAATTCGAGGATTGATGATTTCTGTGTGGTATCCGGCAGAGTCAGTATTGGTCGGTTTTGTCATATTTCCCCCCAATGTCTGATAGCTGGAGGGGAACTTGGTGTGTTCATGGCGGATTTCTGCGGTCTAGCCTATGGCTCCAAGGTTTTTTCTCAATCGGACGACTATAGCGGCGCGACCATGGTTAGTTCCTTAGTCGACAAGAAATATAAAAATGAATTCTTCAGTCGTGTCGTGCTGGAAAAACACGTAATCGTTGGCGCTGGATCGATCATCTTTCCCGGTGTGGAAGTCAAGGAGGGCTGCTCGATAGGGGCAATGACGCTGGTCAACAAGACTACTCGCCCCTGGGGAATCTATTTCGGTAGCCCAGCGCGACGTATTAAGGAAAGAAAACGAGATATCCTTACGCTCGAAAGTCAATTTCTCAAGGAGCGAGAAGATGATCCCCTTCAATAAACCTCCTTATACCGGCAAGGAAGACGCCTTCGTGCTGGATGCGATGCGCAGCAGCAGGATATCCGGGGGTGGCACTTATGCGTCCTATTGCCAGCAGTGGTTCGAGAAGCGCCTTGGCTGCTACAAGTCGTTATTGACGCCATCTTGCACCCATGCTCTGGAAATGACGGCCATGCTGATCGATATTCGTCTAGGGGACGAAGTGATCATGCCCAGCTATACGTTTGTCAGTACGGCCAATGCCTTCGTTTTGAGAGGAGCCAAGATTGTATTTGTCGATATTCATCCGGAGACCATGAATATTGACGAGCGCCTCATTGAAGCGGCTATCACGCCGAAGACCAAAGCAGTAGTAGTCGTCCACTACGCGGGAGTCGCGTGTGAAATGGATAGCATCATGACTCTCGCCGACCGCCATGGTCTTTTTGTTATCGAGGATGCGGCTCAGGCGATGCTCTCGACTTACAAGGGGCAGCCCCTTGGCTGTATCGGGCATTTGGGTACCTATAGCTTTCATGAAACCAAGAATTATACCAGTGGCGGTGAGGGTGGGCTGCTGATCATCAATGACGAGCGCTTCGTGGAGCGAGCAGAAGTGCTTAGAGAAAAAGGCACCAATCGCAGTCAATTCTTTCGCGGTATGGTCGACAAATATTCCTGGGTCGATGTGGGCAGCAGCTATCTTCCCAGTGAATTGCAGGCTGCCTATCTTTGGGGGCAGCTGCAGTCCGTGGATGATATCGACGCGGATCGTCGACGCTCCTGGAAATATTACAATGAGTCTCTTGAACCGCTTGCCGAGCGTGGCGTTTTGCAGCTCCCCACAATTCCTGACGCCTGTCGACACAATGCCCATATGTTTTATATCAAGGTCAAGGACATCGATGAGCGTTCGGACTTATTGGCATTCTTGAAAGAAAAGGGAATAGGGGCAGTATTTCACTATGTTCCTTTGCATACCTCTCAGGCGGGAAAGCAATGGGGAGCGTTCATTGGTGAAGATGAGTTCACTACTCGAGAAAGCGATCGGCTGCTTCGTTTACCTCTATGGTACGGGATAGGTGAAGAGGAGCTGAATCGTGTTGTAGCGGCGGTAACTCAGTATTTCGCTTGAATCGGCTACTGCTTTTCCAGACGTCTCATGAATCGCTTCCATTGACGATTGGTCTTGGCGCGTGCCAAGGGTCGTATCACGGAGGCAAGCCTGATGAAGTCGCGATCGCCAATGCCATCGATCAAGAAAAAGTGTGGGGGCGTTGCTTCCAGGTTACATACGATATTGCTGGCTCGCAGATCACTTGTGAATATCTGATTGGTCAAGAGGTAATCGTGTAATTCTTTCAAGGGCGCTGTGATCGCTGCTCTGTCCAACTGATCGTTTTTTAACAGGACGTCCAGGCGAGGCAAGGGGACGCCCTGTTTATCCTGCAAAAGGTCGAATAC
This sequence comes from uncultured Halomonas sp., assembly GCF_947500835.1. Taxonomy (GTDB): domain Bacteria; phylum Pseudomonadota; class Gammaproteobacteria; order Pseudomonadales; family Halomonadaceae; genus Modicisalibacter. The sequence continues at coordinate 93,785 of NZ_CANMTQ010000012.1, read as the reverse complement.
CAGCCCCTTGCCTTGATCGGTTTCTACCCAGCCGTAGCAGCGTGGCAAGTGTGACCAGTCTATGCCGCGTTTTTGCAGACGGGTGAAATACTCGTAGTCCTTTTGATTCTGCTGTTTGTTGTTCTTGTAGTTGTGAACAACCTTGATACAGCGCGTTTCGTCTTGAGGGTGCCGATAACAGTGGCGCTCGGTGCCTCGTCCGATCAGAAGATCGTCTAGCAGATAAAGCATGGACTCGTTTTCCTTTTTCAATTGCTGGCAACAAGCGACTGAAAAGCAGCCTTGAGCTTTTTGTACTGCTCTTGATGTGAGTAATGTGTTGCAAGCTCGGCCAGGCGAGATCCTAGTTCTTCCTGTTCGTCGTTTACAAGCAACGTGACGATACGTGAGGCCCAGGCATCGCTGTCGCTACCGTCATCCAGTATCAGCTCGGGAAATTCGTCCTCGATCAATTCGGCGGCGCCTACCCAAGCAGAGAGTAGCACTGGTGTAGCGCAAGCCATGGCTTCCAAAGCGACACGACCGAACTCCTCGATGTGCGCAGGAAGTACAAAGACATCCAGCGCACCATAAAAGCGTTCGATATCAGGAACCGTCGAGCGCCAGATGAATCGGTCGCCAAGACCTAGTTTTTCTGCCTGCTGTTGATAGGGGCTGCAATCGTCCTTGCCGATCACAAGAAATCGGCATCGATTAGGCAGCCGCTGACTTACTAGTGCTGCGATCTCCACGAACCCTTGCACATTACGCTTCTTGAAGTTGCCAGAAGTGATCAATCCGATCAGGGATTCATGCTGGCCAACGCCAATAGACTGCCTTGTCGCGTTGCGCTCTTTGCGAGCTTTGACAGGGGTGAACTGTGTTGGATCATAACCCGGATAGCTGATATCGATTTGATGCTCGGCTAATCCATAACGGTTCTTGAAATCCTCGGCCATCAATCTTGAATTGGCGGCGATGCGTTTGAATTGGCCCTGGGAGAGGATATGATCGTGAATGGCGGCAACTTCATGATTTTTTGGCAACTCTTTCCCATGAATACGCTGACTGGCCAGATGCACACAGTTGTGCATGTAAACAACATCCTGGCTCTGAGCATCGCCATGGCTGACCAACAACGCTGGGCGATGACGCTTGCACCAGGACTGCACACGTCGATTGAACCAGAAACGGCGAAAAGGGCCTTTTAATGGCCAGCGCCACAAGCGAACGAGAGTCGCCCCGGCACGCTCTACCAGCGTTGAGTTGCCTCGTTCGGCAAGTATCACGATACGATAGCCCAGTTCCTGTAGTGCCGCTGACTGTTCAAACGCGTTGCGGCTCGCCCCGGTGCTTTTTTCCACCTGACGAATGGCGATGGCTGCCAGTGGAAGCGGTTCTTTTGGTGTCGAAGAAGACATGGTGGCTATTCACTTCTGGGTATGAATATCGGGCTGGTTCATATCGGGCTACCTAGGCTATGTGCAAGATCCATGACTGGCAACCCGAGATTCGGTAGCATTCGCCATGTTATTTTGTTTATTAAGTAGCTAATTATTGACCGGTTAAACCAGACCAACCATATCTCAATGAAAAAACTACCCAGGTCTCCTTCTGGTGAGCAAGTTCACCCGACGCTCTATGATCCCGAGCTACGCTGGGCCATGCGGCGTTCGCGCTGGGCTGGCACTGTTCGTGCTGCTTTCGAGAGGCGCGTTGTCAGGCCGCTTGAAGATCGCATGCTTTCGCGGTGGTTGAATCAGGACAGATTTGCTCAACGAGTGGAGGCTATAGGCTTGCCCTATAGAAGCGTTGAGACATACCTTGACGCCAAACTAACGCTATACCTGGCACCGAATGAGCTGCGTTGCGCCATTTCCATATCACGGTCTTTTCCTGTCACGTCAGAAAAGCGACTAGCGATGAATCAGTTCATCTGGAAAGGTGATTGGGATCTAACGCGTTCTGACTTCCGCAACGGTAGTCGTTATCGATTCATTGCTGATATTTGGCGGCATCGCAATGAGCTTGCTCAGAGTACATCCTATCGACACTTCATGCAGCGGATCGAGCATGACAAGCCGTTTCGTTCTCATCAAAAAGGTATTTTACTCAATACCTCCGATAAGGTGCTGGAGTACTTGAATATATACGTTGGCTACATGCAGGACATACTTTCTCACGGTTTCGATGCGAGACTAGGAAAGGATCGCCTGAGCGTAGCGATCGATCGGAATGGCCAGGTCGTCAAACTCAACCGCGGATTGCATCGTCTTGCCATGGCGCAGGTGCTCGGGCTCAAGGAAATACCGGTGCAAGTGCGAGCAGTCCATGCCTTGTGGTGGCAGCAAGTCACCGCGGGCGAGCAGGGTAAGGCAGCCTTGGCAAACATGGTAGAGGCACTGCAGACTGTCCGGCCTGCAAGTGCGCCATCGACACCTACCAAAGACTAACGAGAGGCATTCAATTCTCTTCATATATTCTATACTTCCTAGGAAGATAGAGTGATATTGTCGATGCAATAACGATGTTCCGAGATATAAAGAGCGCCAAGGAGGAATGATCTCATGCTGACTCACGTCTGGGGATTGATGGCTCATCCGAATCGGGAATGGAAGCAGATTCAGAGCGAGCGGGAAACAATCACCCATCTTTACGCGCACCATGTTCTCGGATTGGCGATCGTTCCGGTGATATGTTCATTCATCGGGACAACCCAAGTTGGGTGGAGTCTCGGTAGTGGTCATGCCATCAAGCTCGATCTGGACGATGCCTTGTATGCCGGCATCGTGTTCTATCTTGCCATCATTGCCGCCGTCATCTTCATGGGCAATGTGATTCACTGGATGGCAAAACGCTACGCCACACCGCCGAGCAAGCGTCGCTGCGTCATCTTTGCCGGGTATGTCGCCACACCCATGTTCTTGAGCGGTATGGTGGCGCTTTACCCCTTGATCTGGCTATGTCTCCTGGCTGGCACCATCGGGCTTTGCTATAGCGCCTATCTGCTCTACCTGGGGATTCCCAACTTTCTCGGTATCGATAGACGCGAAGGCTTCATCGTTACCGGTTCGACTCTGGCCATCGGTGTACTGGTACTCGAAGTATTGCTGGGCGCCACGGTACTGCTCTGGGGCTATGGTGCCCGTATGCTGCTCGGCATTTATTGAGGGCCTGGATAGATTTTCTTGCTCGTGGTTTTTTGCTAGGAATCAGTCGATTCCAAGCGAAAGACCACGAAGTCCATTCCGATCGGGCAAACCAGTAATACCCTTCGATTGCAGAGGATGAGAACGCACAAAATGTTGCGTCTTTTCATCGCTTTGCCTCCGCAGTGGATCGCTATGATGAGAAATCTCTCACGCGATCGCCCATCGATGGGCCAGGCTCTGCATGAATGCTTCCACGCTGATCGGTATCGTTGCCAGCCTTCTATTGCTGGCCTGTGTTCTATTGTTCAGCGCCGATACGGCGATGAGCTTCCTTAATTTACCGGGGCTGCTGATCGTAATCGCCGGCACGCTATCCGCCACCTTCATCAGCTACCCGCTACGAGAAGTGATCCGCCTGGCGCGTATAATCCGCGTCGTCTTTCATCGCGAGAACAGCTACGTCGAGGAAGACGTTCGTGAGCTGGTCTCCATGGCGCGGCTCTGGTTTCAGGGGGATATCCGGGCAGTGGAGCGCACCCTCACGCAAACGCGTAACCCGTTCTTGCGCACCGGCGTGCAGCTGGTCATCGACAATACCAAGGACGCGGAAATCATCGATCTGCTGCGCTGGCGCATTGCCCGATTGAAAGCTCGGGAGCTTGCCGAGGCGCAGATCCTTCGTACCATGGCGGCCTACGCGCCGGCCTTCGGCATGATTGGCACCTTGGTGGGGTTGGTCAACATGCTGCAGACCATGAGTGCCGGCGATGTGACGATCATCGGGCCAAGCATGGCCGTGGCACTGCTATCCACCTTCTACGGCATTCTGATCGCCAACCTTCTATGCAAACCCATAGCCGTCAAGCTGGAGCGTCGTACCGAGCAGCGCCTGATTGCGATGAACATGGTGCTTGAAGGGGTGTCGTTGATCGCCAAGCGGCGCTCGCCTTCCTTTGTCGAGGAAACCTTGAACTCCTTCATTGCCAATTATCATGATGAAATTCGGGACCCTCTTGAGTCTTCCAAGGGCGACAAGGATGGCCATAAAGGTGTTCCGGCCAATGCTTGAGTCCAATCGCAGGCATGCAAGCCATGACCAGCTGCTGACCCTTAATGTAGAAGACAGGGGCGGCGACAGCTGGATGATCAGCTACATGGACATCATGACCCTGCTGGTGGCGCTGTTCGTATTGGTGCTAAGTCTGAGCGGCACTGCCGGGACTCCCGAGAACACCGCAACCGCTGAGAGTTCCAAGGTATCCTCGAACGCCGTGATCGCAGCGCGTAATGTCAGTACTGCTCCTGGCCTGCTGCCGGAAGCGCTCAAGGCTGCCTCACTGATCGCCACTGCCCCGATTCCATTGCCTAGGGTGAGTGACACCGCCATTGCTGCGGCACAGGAAGTCGCCTTTGGAAAAGTGCGCTCGCCACTGATATCGGCTCAGGCTATTGCCGCCGCCCATAGGATTGCACAGTCGCGACTCATCCAGACCCAGACAATCGCGGCATCGCTGAAGGTAGCCCGTACACTGATGATCAGCACGGAAGCTCAGGCGGCGGCGATACAGATCGCGGGGCAGTGGCAGGTGCGCCAATCCGAGCAGGAACTCCCGATAATCGAGGGCGTCGAGGTGTCACGCGTGAAGGGGGGGATCAACCTGCGTATTCAGGATCACCTGCTGTTCGATTCCGGCGATGCAAAATTGACCGATACCGGTGAAGCGGTCACCCGAGGGCTGGTGGCAACCCTCAAGCGCTATGAGGGCACGATCTCCGTGGAAGGTCATACCGATAGTGTTCCCATCAAGACCGAGCGCTTTCCTTCCAACTGGGAACTGTCCAGCGGCCGGGCCACGGCGATTCTGCGTGCACTCAATCGAGAAGGTATCCCCTCATCCCGGCTGCGAGCGGTGGGCTACGCCTCCACGCAGCCTCTGAAGAACAACAACACGGAAAAGGGCCGTGCTGCCAATCGCCGGGTGGAGATAATCATCCATGAGCCGGAGGCAAATTAATCGCTGGACGTCGCTGCTCGCCTGCCTTGCCGCCGGCAGCGCTCGGAACAGTACACCACTGACTCCCAGTTGCGCGCCCATTTCTTGCGCCAGGCAAAAGGGCGTTCACAGACCGGGCAGATCTTGGTAGGCAAGTGGGGCTTTCGATGCATCGCAGTCCTACCTGTCCAGCCATCTGCTGATGAACACGCCTTCCGGATCGTACTGAGCCGTCTGCTTGGCCAGATCAAAGCGGCGCAGACCCCGCGGGTCGGCGCCGACGCCACCAAGATACTGCCAGTTGCCCCAGTTCGAGGCCACATCGTAATCCACCAGCTGCTGCTCGAAACAGGCCGCCCCCCAGCGCCAATCCTGGTTCAATTCGTTGATCAGGGCGCTTGCCACCAGCTGGCGACCACGATTGCTCATGTAGCCGGTGGCATTGAGTTCGCGCATGCAGGCATCGACGATGGCCAGGCCGGTCTCGCCTTGGCACCAGGCAGTGAAACGCTCGATGTCACGATCCGGTTCCGGCGGCTTGGCTTTCAGTCCTTTTAATACGAATAACCGCGCCCCGTGCGCATGGGCGTACCACTGATAGAACTCCCGCCACAGCAATTCGAAGTAGATCCAGTAGGTGGACTCGTTTGCTTCCACTTCATTCTCGAACCGGCGCAGACGATCAACGATCTGGCGCGCGGATAGCGACCCATTGGCCAGCCAGGCGGAGAACTTGGATGAATTCTGCCAGCCCTCCAGCGCGTTGCGTGTTTCTTTATAGTGCGCGGCGTAGGAGCCTTGGAAGTAAGCGTCGAGATGCGCAAGCCCCTCACGCTCGCCACCCTTGAAGGGAGAATCGGGATCGACGATCGCCTGGGGCAGAGAGGGGGATGACTGCGCATTTGACACCGGCCGGGGCAGCGTGTCCGGTACCGCCAGAGGCGCCTTGATCGCCAGGGGTTCGACGCGCTTGCGAAACTGGGTAAAGGTGCCAGGCAGTTCGTCCAATTCAAAGGGCAGGGCATCCTGATCGAACAGCGTATGGGTGGTCTGCTCATGGAAAGCGACCTGGGGCCACCGCTGCTTGAGTGCACCCCAGGTTTTCTGCAGGTACCAGTCCGCACTCTGGCTGCGCACCACGAAAGCCACCTCATGCTGCGCAATCAGTTCGTTCAACGCCTGTTCCGGCGATTGAAACCGCAGGATCAATCGCTGACCGTAGGCGGCAAGCTGCTCTTCAAGATCGTGGAGCGTCTCTTTCAGGAAGCGCCAGCGATGAGAGCCCAACGATGTGCAGCCGAATTCGTTGATCTTGAACCAGACTGGGTCGACGCAGTAAGCGCACAGCAAGCGATCACAGCGCCGTGCGGCCTCCAGAAGCGCCGCGTTGTCCTGCAGGCGTAAATCCTGGGTGAACCAGTAAAGACCGGTAATACTCATCGACGAGAATCCCTTTCTGCGAACATGTCGTGTTGAAAGATGCCGTTCGCACCAGACTAACACCCCCGCCGCTTGCGAAAACAAATTCGGGATCGCTTGTGTTGGTATTTGCCGCTGGCACCTAGCCTCGCGCTTCTGTACGAAGCCGCTGGGAGGGTTGTTGGCCACCCGAGGGCGCCTCGTGCTGCACGGCCTGCAAGGGGGTAACGAGACGCCGTTTCCCACCTGTGCCGCCTTCGAAGAGGTAGTCGAAGCGCACTGCTATCTGGAAGCTTGCTATCCGCGGCGAGGGCGGGTGGTGCTTAAGGTGTGAGTGAAACGCTTATGGCGCCAGTCGATGGCCATGGGAAGATGAGGCGTCCTGCCAATGCCTGGCCTCTTTACGTTATCTGTGAGGCGAAATGGCGCTTTGTCTTCTGGATGTGACTGCCGCTTGCATCCTGTTGTGCCAGAAACGGTAGAACATCGTCCTGGGCCATCGGCTTGCTGAAGAAATATCCCTGCATCGTGCGACAACCGAGGGCTAGAAGAATACGCGCCTGTGCTTCGGTTTCCATGCCTTCAACCACACAGCTGATTTCCAGATTACGACACAAATCGATGATAGTGCGTACGATGTTCTTGCTCGTATCCTGTGTTTCGATATTGGTTACAAAACTGCGATCGATCTTGATGGTATCGAGGGGCAGGCGATGCACATAGCTGAGGCTCGAATAGCCGGTGCCGAAATCGTCGAGAGAAATCTTTACGCCTAGCGCCCTAAGCCGATCGATCGCGTCCTGCGCCTGCTCGAAATCTCCCATCAAGGCGGACTCGGTCACCTCGAAGCTGATGCGACCGGGGGCGACTCCACTCCCGGCAACGATCTCGATGATCCGTGAAATGCACTCGTCGGAGAGGATGTCGCGCACGGACAGATTGAAGGAAATGTAGATGTCCTCGGGCCATGTCATGGCGGCGGCGAGAGCTTTGCGAAGCAGTACCTGAGTGAGCTTGTTGATCAACTCGGAACGCTCCGCGATAGCGATGAAGACGTCGGGGGAGATGCTGCCCAGTTCCTCGTGATGCCATCGCGCAAGGGCCTCGAAGCCGACTGTCGTTTGCTTTTGAGCGTCGAACAGTGGCTGGAAATTCAACGTCATTGCCGCCTCGAGGTCTGCACTACGCAGCGCCTGTTCGATCGCGCATCTGGTACGAATCTCGGTCTCGTGGGATTTCGAGAAGATCGTCGGCTTTCCGCGCTGGGCCTCTTTGGCATAGTTGAGCGCGTAGTCAGCCCGTTCGTACAGCACCTCGTGGGTCGTGCCGGCGTCAGGGTACAGAGCGAAACCCACGGAACCGGTAATGTTGGCCACAACTCCAGGCATGCAAAAGGGCGCCTGTAACACCTGGCATACTTGCTCGCCGAAGGCGATGACATCGGGGGATTCATAGCCATCGGTCAGCAGCACCCCGAATTCGTCACCCCCCAATCTGGCAATCACGATTGTTTCGCTGGAAAGCGCATCGAGTCGCTCGCCGGCCTCGATGAGGACACGATCGCCAACCGCGTGCCCGTAAAGATCGTTGACGGCCTTGAAACCGTCCAGGTCGATGATTCCCACCACAAAGGCCTTGTGCTCGCGCTTGGCGTCTTCCAATAGTCGGTCGAGTTGTTGAAAGAAATACCGACGATTGGGTAAGTCGGTGAGGCTGTCGATATTGGCGAGGCGGTAGCTCTCGTCGCCAAGGCGCGTGGTTTCAATTTGGCTGTTGATCATTCTCTCGAAGTCCGTCGACACGACGACCAGGATGTAGACCATGGGCGCGGATACCAGAAGCAGGCTAATCCCGATAGCCGCAAAGCCCGCTCCCTGAGTCAGCATCAGGAATAGCGAGAAAGGGACAGCGATCAACATCATCAAGGACAGGGCGGCGGCCCTGAGGTGCATCAGGCAGATGATGCAGCCGATGATGGTGATTGCGGCAATGAATACCGCATGACTCTTGCTGAAGGCATCGCCGTAACCATAAAGGGCAATCGCCCAGGTGAGGTAGAGTATCCCCAACAGGCTGCCGAGAATGACCACGCCATAGAGTCGTCTAATCGCAGCTTTGTCGCTCACTGGGCGATGCTTTGACCTGAGCCAAAAGACAACTCGCAGCAGACACAGCCCAACCAGGAACGCTGGCACCATAACCGTGAGACTGGAGGGTGCCTGTCCGTAGTAGGTAACGGACAGAATGAGCGCATTGACGCTGACAATGAAATAAAGCAGCGGTACTTGTTTTGAAAATGCCTTGAGTTGAGCGTGCAGCAGCTCTGGATTGCGTGTATTGACCATGAATAGCGCAAGCAAGACCTTTACCAGGCGGCGCGCACTCTTGCGATAAGGAGTCTTCTTGCCAATAGTCGAATTCTGCACCGGGGCGGCTTTATCGCCCGGGCTGGCTTCTTCCGCAGGCTGACGATGTGCGTCGGGCGTTGATGAAAAGGAATGACGCATACTGCGCTCCAAGGCTTTTTGTTCGTCAAAACGTGTTCTCAAACTATGTTATCGGTAGCCACGAATGGATCTTTATTCCTGCTGCTCAACGCTTTAGTCAGGTTAATTATGAACTCGAATTTCACATTAAAAGTAATATTCTTCTTTAACCAATATTCCATATAAAGCTTTACCAAAATCGGTCGATGCAATAGACAGGACTGGAGAATAGGATTGGCACTACGCGCTCAATAACAGACGGTTTGATGAGTTCGGCTTTGCCAAAGGTTCTGCCAGCAATACCTTTGACTGTGAACACCTGACCGTGAAACCGACTACCACTTCTCTACGCGATTACGAGCGCGAAATATTCAAGGACAACCGCTTCCTCGGACTGCCTCATGGGGTTGTCGCTACCGGGCCGGCCATTCTGATCGCGCTTACGTGCCTACGCCTCTCGTTGGGCCATACCGATCTTTTGATGTGGATGCTGCCCGCTGCCAGCTATCTGATAGCCTATTCCATTCTCGTCTTGCGCCTACCTCGACGAGACGTGCTCAAGGCGCTGGCTATCCAGGCACTCTACGATGATATGAGCCAGAAAACGTTTCAACTCGAATTGCGCTTCGATGTGAATGAGTGGCAAGAGGAAGAGGCAGCACGAAGTGTTCCCCAGCTGGAACTCAATAATACAGCCAGTTTTCTACTGTCAGACCGTGAACTCGCTTGAACCCATTGGTATTGACCGTGACGACCGTTAGATCCCTTGCGAGTGCCTGAGCCGCGATGAACATGTCATTGGGGCCGATGGGTGTTCCTGCCCGCTCAAGCTGGCAGCGTATATGGGCGTAGTGGTAATCATCAGGAGCCTCCAAGGGCAGAATACTCACTACTGAAAGGAACTCGTCGATGCGATGTGCCAATCGTGGCGAGCCCTTTTTCTGAGCGCCGAAGCGTAGTTCACTGGCAACGATGATACTCGTGCAGATGGTATCCTCGCCCATCGAGGCAATGCGTTGAGCGATAATTCCTTGCGGTTGCCGAGCAAGATCCGATAAGAAATTGGTATCAAGAAGATAACGCAGCTCCACCGTTACAAGTCCACGTCGTCCAGCGCACCAGGATCTTCATCGATATCGGGAAATTCCTCATCAATGGGTTCTAGGTCAGACAGCAAGGCCAGTAGGCCTGCCTTCTTGAGGGGTTTGATGACCAGGTAGTCGCCTTCCTTTGTAATAATAGCCTCGTCAGTGACCAGCTCGAACCCGCGCGGTATGCGCAGTGCTTGATTGCGCCCATTACGAAACAGTCGCACGTGGCGTTCTGGAAGCATGAGTAAATCCTCTTGGTCAGGCCTATGTCAAAGCACATGCCGCATTCGCATATACCCATCACCACTCGCTTGGTCTCGAGCCCAGCTCATGTATCAGCGACAGAAGAGCTAGTCGATTTGCTGCGCCACCAGCCAAGCGGCAATCTGGGCCGCTATCTTTTCCCATCCCGGCTCCTTCAGTATCCAATGCGCGTGCCCGGCAAACTCCATATAAGTACTTTGCGGCTGGTATTTTTGTGCAACCTTGCGCACCACATTAGCGGGGGTGATGCGATCTTCAGCACCCGCGACGACAAGCATCGGGCAGATCACGCCAGTGTCATTCACCTGTGCGCCCTTGACACCCAATGGCCAGAGGCCGATTTCCGCCATTACCCTACCGGACTCCCAGCCGCAGCGAGCATAGATGGCGCGGCGTTGCGCTTCCGGTAGCTTGTGCATCATGGCGTAGACGGCGCGCTCGTATTCCAGCGGGTGCGCACGTTTCCAGAAAGCGCCACTGGTAAAAATGCTGGAGAAACTTTTAAGCACCGAATAGCGCAGCGAGAATATGCCGGCTGGCGCTGCAGGTGTGATGCAGACTGCGGCTCGTGCGCAATCGCGGCTTGCGAGGATTTGTGCGAGCAGTCCACCCATCGAGTGCCCGAAAAGAATTGGTTTTTCTGGCAATGCGCGGATCATGGTTTCAAGATCCGCGGCGTAATCGAGTAGGCCGGTAGTGCCGAGCTCGGCCAATGGTATTTGATCAACAGGCAGGTTGTGGTGACGCAAATCCGGCGCCAGGCAGCGATAGCCCTTGACTTCAAAAAAGCGCTGATAGTTGTCCCAGTACCAGCCACCGCCCCACATGCCGTGGATCATGACGATGGTTTCCCGTGGGGCACTCACTTCTCGATCTCTTGTCATATCTGTCAGGGGTCGTGTCGATTGACTGTATTGATGTAGTAAACCCAAGTGCCATGAAGCGTGAAGTATCATTGACGTTTCTGGTGTGTGCCTACTGTTATTTAGCGGAAATGTCAGTAGGGCTGCTACGCTATGGAAATAGCGTCGCCGAACTGCACCGGTGCAAAAAATTGCATGTTGCGGGGTGTTTTCGAAGGAACGCAAGCGCTAACCCAAATTCATCTATTGGAGACTGGGCGCAGGCCAAGGAGTGGTGTAGATTGGAGTTGAATATTTTCAACGCTCTTGAGTACGACCCGCCTTGAAGATACAGGCCGAGAAGAGAACGAGGAGAAAGCAATGAGTGGATTCCAATGGGATGATGCGCTTCTGCTGTCGCAGCAGTTGACCGATGACGAGCGTCAGATTCAGGATGCTGCCCATGCCTACTGTCAAGAAAGGCTGCAACCTAGAGTGCTCAAGGCCTATCGGGAAGAGCACTTCGATCGTGAGATTCTCAACGAGATGGGCGAGATGGGGTTGCTCGGCGCCACGGTCGCGGAAGAGTATGGCGGTTCCTCCGTCGGTCACGTCGCTTATGGTTTGATCGCCAGGGAAGTCGAGCGGGTCGATTCGGGCTATCGTTCCGCGATGAGCGTGCAGTCGTCCTTGGTGATGCATCCGATCGAAGCCTACGGCAGCGAAGAACAGAAGCAGCACTATCTGCCCAAGCTGGCTACCGGTGAGCTGGTAGGCTGTTTCGGCTTGACCGAGCCAGATTCCGGTTCCGACCCGGCCAGCATGCGTACCCGCGCGCGCAAGGTTGAAGGCGGTTATCGCCTGACCGGCCAGAAAATGTGGATCACCAATAGTCCCATTGCCGATCTGGCCATCGTCTGGGCCAAGTCCGATGCTCATGACGACAAGATAAAAGGGTTCATCGTCGATCGCGACGTCGAGGGTTTCACCACCCCGACCATCCACGGCAAGATATCCCTGCGCGCCTCGATTACCGGCGAGATCGTGCTGGACGATGCCTTCGTTTCCGAAGACAAGTTGCTGCCTGAAGCGTCTGGTCTGGGCGGACCTTTCGGCTGCCTTAACAAGGCGCGTTACGGCATTGCCTGGGGCGCCATGGGCGCTGCGGAATTCTGTTGGCATGCGGCGCGTCAGTACACCCTGGATCGCAAGCAGTTCGGTCGTCCTCTAGCCGCGACTCAGCTCGTCCAGCTCAAGCTGGCCAACATGCAGACCGATATCAGCCTGGGCCTGCAGGCCTGTCTACAGGTCGGGCGACTATTGGATGCAAAGCAGGGCGCCCCGGAGATGATCTCCTTGATCAAGCGCAACAATGCCGGAAAGGCGCTGGATATCGCACGAGTAGCGCGTGATATGCACGGCGGCAACGGTATTTCCGAGGAGTACGGTGTGATGCGGCACATGGTCAATCTGGAAACCGTGAACACCTATGAAGGGACCCACGATATCCATGCGTTGATACTTGGACGGGCGCAGACCGGTATCCAGGCATTTTTCTAAGCCTCATTGCAGATCAGTGTGATGCAGCAAATTTGTCTGGAAGGGTGGCGTAGGAGCGCAGATCCTCTGCGCGAAAGGCGCCGTCAGGCGTCAAGGACGAGCCAATACCGTTCGCCCGATAAATCGGGCTCCTACGTCCCACAGCCCTCAGGCAACCTGTGACGAATCTTTTCTAGGCATAAGGGCATGCAGTGATGAACAAGCCGCTCGAAGGCGTACGCGTCCTGGATCTTTCCCGGGTGCTGGCCGGCCCCTGGTGCGGCCAGCAGCTGGCGGATCTGGGGGCGGAAGTGATCAAGATCGAGCGCCCGGGCACCGGCGACGATACCCGGGCCTGGGGGCCACCCTGGCTTGCCGGCACCCAGGAGTCCGCCTATTTTCTCAGTGCCAATCGGGGCAAGCGTTCCGTGGCGGTAAATCTTGCGGATCCGGAAGGACAGGCGCTGATTCGTGAGCTGGTGAGTCACTGCGATGTGGTGCTCGAGAACTTCAAGGTGGGTGGCCTCAAGGCGTATGGACTGGACTACCCAAGCTTGAAAACCGTGAAGCCGGATTTGATCTACTGCTCGATCACCGGCTTCGGTCAGGATGGCCCCTATGCTCATCGTGCCGGGTATGACTTCATGATTCAGGGCATGGGCGGATTAATGAGCCTGACCGGGCAACCCGAAGGGACACCGGGTAGCGAGCCCATGAAGGTTGGCGTCGCCTTGACGGATATCTTCACCGGCATGTATGCCTCGAACGCCATCCTGGCGGCGCTCTTTCAGCGCGAGCGTACGGGTAAAGGCGGCCATCTCGATCTGGCATTGCTGGATGTGCAGGTCGGCGTGCTCGCCAACCAGGCCCTCAACTATCTGACCAGCGAGGTGCCACCTCGGCGCCTTGGCAATACTCACCCCAACATTGTGCCCTATCAGGCGTTTCCTACCCAGGACGGCTACCTGATCATCACCGTGGGTAACGACAGTCAGTTCCGGCGGCTATGCCAGGTGCTCGATCGACCGAAGCTGGCGGAGGACGAACGCTTTGCCACCAATTCGGCACGGGTGGAATACCGTGAACTCCTGGTGCCGGAAATCGCGTCACGCCTGCTGGAAAGAAGCACGGACGAGTGGCTGGCAAGTCTCGAGGCGGTTGGCGTGCCCTGCGGCCCCATCAATACACTGGATCGTGTCTTCGATGATCCCCAGGTGCGCCATCGGGGCATGCGGCTGAACATGGCCCATCCCGGGTCAGGGGACGTAGATCTGGTCAGCAATCCCATTCGGTTTGATAGCCAGGCGCTCAATGCGGATCTGCCGCCGCCGACCCTGGGGCAGCACAGCGACGAGGTACTGCGAGAGCTTTTGAATATCGACGATGAAAACCTGGCAGATTTGCGTCGGAGAGGCGTCATCGGCGGTCTTGGCTAGATTGAAGCGCTTCGTATATGACGCCTGTTAAAGTTTGGGCCAATGGATTGGCTTAAATTAGAGCTGATACGCTCACCAGGGAAGGTTCGCTTTGAAAAAACGCATCAGTTTTTTTATCCATCATCAGGGTCGGGGTCATGCCCGTCGCGCCATGGCAATCATTGCCCGTTTCTCGCCGGACAGACCCGTCACGGTCATGACCGCCGACCCTAGGCTGTTCGACGGCTTCGAGCGCGATATCGAACTGGTAACACTGCCCAACATGATCGGCGCCGAGGTGGCCACGCCGGCCCTTTATGAGGCTGCTATCACACCTTCCGTCATGCATTGCGTACCTCTTGGCGTGGCAGAGATGCGCCGTACCATGCGTCTGATTCTGGATCATCTCGACGATAGTGAGGCGGGGCTGTTCGTCAGCGACGTCTCTGCCGAAATGGTATTGCTTGCCCGCATCGCCAGTGTCCCTGCGGTCAAGGTTCGCATGCACGGGGATCGCAACGACCCTGGGCACAGGGCGGCCTATGAATGCTGCGTGGGAATGCTTGCACCCTTCGACGAGCGGCTCGAACAGGAAGACTACCCGGACTGGGCGCGCGCCAAGACCTGTTACACCGGAGGGCTCTGCACCAGCGACGATGCGGTTGAGGATAAACGCGCTGCACGAAAGAAACTGGGGTTGCCCGAGGATCAGGAAATCATCGTCGTCCTTACCGGGGGTGGCGGCGCCGGAACGCCCTATGCGCCTTTGACCGTAGCAGCCCGGGCAGTGCCTCGATCGCGCATGATAGTCATTGGTCCGGTGCATCGTGAAGGGCATGAGACGGATTTTGCCAACCTCGCAGAGCACGGCTGGGTATCCAATGTCACGGACTACCTGGCAGCCAGCGATATCGTACTGGCCTCCGCCGGCGATAATACGGTGCATGAAATTGCCAAGATCGGTCGTCCTTATATCTGTGCGCCGGAGTGGCGCTATTTCGGTGAGCAGTCGCGTAAGGCCCAGTGCCTGGCTCGGCTCGAGGCAGCCATTCATCTCGAGACCTGGCCCGGAGACATTTACACCTGGCAAACGGTATTTGCCAGTGCCAGGGAGCTGGATATCGCCAACCTGCAGAGGCTCTACTCCCCTGATGCAGACCAGATAGCCGCACGCTGGCTCGAAGAGACCACTGATCGACTCTGGTTCGACGAAACGGCGCTCGAGACGGTGCTTTCCACTGCTCAGGCCGACGATTGATCTTCAGCTAGATAGCTACGCTAGACGGCTTAGCTATACAGAGCGGAAGGGGGCAGTTCGGCGTTTGCGATGTCTTGCCTGGTCGGGTAGCGCAGTATCTGGATACTGTCGGCGTCTTCGTGCCAGTCAATCAATCCGGCATCACGAAACTGCCCAAGCCAGTACTCCATGCACCAGCGCCCCCATTGATGATGAAAATATTCAGCATTACGCAAGATATGCTCGAAATGCTGCAAGGGCGGTGCAAACAGTCGATGGTGCTGATGGTAGGCCCGGGCATTGGCAACCCAGAAGACGTGCAAACCGGTACGGGCCAGGCGCCAGGCAAAATCCGTCTCCTCGCCGCCGTAGCCCTGGTAGGTTTCGTCCATTCCACCTGCCTTGCGATAGCTGTCCTTGTGCAAGGCAAAGGAGAGCCCCCATAGGCTGCCCGGATCGGGTTCTGGCCGGGTGCCGGCGTCTGGAATCCGAGGCCGGGCGGGATGTACTTGCCCCAGTTGATCGAGTCGAGTGTAGTCCAGCGTTTCATTTACGCTTTTCGCGGGCAGGTACAACACCTCGCCCAGATAAAGCCCTTCTTTTTCATTCAGTGCGCGACAATAGCTTTCGACCAGGGTCGGCGAGGGAATGCAGTCCACGTCGAGAAAGATAAGCTTGCCGTGACGCGCAAAAGCCGCTGCCTCATTGCGTGCCCGGGCCAAAGGCATGGGCTCCCCTTGAACGTGCAAGTGACGCACTGGAAAAGGCATGATGGGCAGATCCGGATGAGGCTCGGGCTGCATATAGGCGATCACAAGTTCGTCCGGCAGCCGGGTCTGGCGCGCCAAACCGTGCATGAGATTGACAAGATGCTCGTAGCGGCCGCGAACCAGAGTCAACACGCTAACCACACTCATGGGCCTTTGCGCTTGCGAAAATGGGTCACTCCCTCTATCACGCCCCGGGCGTAGCTGGACTTGGCGAGATAGGCGTGGGTCAGGGCAGGGTGGCTTACCAGCTTGTCGGAGAAGTTGGCCACAATGATCGAACAGGGCATGGCCCGCAGCATTTCTACATCGTTACCGGAATCACCCGCCACGAAAACCCTCTCCTTTGGCAAGCCATAGTGTTGCCTGACATGCTCGACTGCCGCGCCCTTGGACGCCAGCGCGGGAAGAATATCCAGATAGCGACCATGACTATGTATCACGGTGCAGGCCAGGCCCTGATCCTGGAGCAATGTGCGTATCCGCTCGTTGAGGGATGTTAGCCCCTCGGTCAAATAGCTGAGCTTGAAGCGGCGCTGCTCGAGCGGGCTTTGCGGTGTCAGTCCAGGAACCTGGGCCAAAATTTCGATTATTGCCTGACGACGCCACCCCTCGGCGATGATTTTCGACCAGGTGTCATCGCGCTGATAGGTCGTACCGTTGTCCGCTAAAAAATAGATTTCAGAGCCTACCGAGGTAATCATGACCTCAGGGTAGGGCGTGCCTTCCATGCTTAAAATATCCAAGGCGCTGTGCAGGCTTCGTCCTGTGGCCACACCGAAACCAAGAGACACTTGTCCCCTGCGCCACCGGCAGAACGTCTTGGCACATTCCGGAGAGCCTAGCAGCGTATTGTCGATATCGGTAATCAGAAAACTATTGAATCTGGGCTGCGGCTCTGGTTTTCTACAAAGCCTGCCAAGTAGTTCATGATATCGACCCACATGGCCATGCCAGTTGAAGGCGCTTATGGCGAGCAATCCACCTTTGGCATAGCGTTGCCAAGTTATTTCACTGCAGAGCAGCTCAAGTGCTGCCTCGCGAATGCTGGAAGTGGAATGAGGATCGACCAGGATACCGTTCTGACATCGCTTGATGATGTCATTGGGGCCACCGCTTTCCGTTGCAATCAAGGGTAAACCCGCAGCGGATGCTTCTAGTAGTGTCAAGCCGAAAGGTTCGTTGAAAGCCGGATTGACGAAAACGCCACGACGCACCCGAGCATAGGCATAAATGGCAGGAATATCTGCTGATTCGTGTTGTTTGGGATAGGCGATCTTGCCATACAGATCGTACTTGTCGATCAGGTACAAAATCTCGCAAAGATTGTCAGCGATCTCCGGTTCCAGGCTATCGATATCGTCCCGAGTGCCGGCAATGAGCACTAGATTGGCCTTCTCCTGAAGCTTGGGAGATTCGCCATAGGCTTTTATCAACGTAGCAAGATTCTTCTTGGTGACCGGGCGGGCAATGGCAAGAAGAGGAGGCTTGTCAGGATCGATGAGAAAGCGGTTGATGATCTGATCGATGCGATTACAAGTAGGCGCATTTTGAAAGGCATCAAGATTGCTGCCAGGGGGCACGATGCGAATCTTGCCCGGATCGTAATGGGTATAATCCGCATATTGCACTTCCGCTTCGTCGCGGCTGCTAGCAATGATCAGGTCTGCTTTTTGCAGCGCTCGCTCCTCGAAAGCGATGCGCCGTTCGAGTGCATCCAGTTCTTCCTGAGGGGGAGAGGTATTGCACTGCGTGAAGGTACCCCGCTTTACCTGTCCCAAGGAGTGAGCGGTAAACACGAAAGGAATGCCGTGGCGCTGCTTGATGACCGCCGCCACTTCCGCGGCATCCGCATAGTGGGCATGAATGATATCCGGTTTCGTGTCCTGGGATCGTATATACGCATCCAGCGCCTCGGTAAAGGAATCCAGCTCCGTCCATAGTGCTTCTTTAGGGAGATAGCCCGGGATGGCAGTACGAAAGCGTAGAATCCGGGTCTTGGCATCGATGACTTCGCATGGGGTGTCGTAGTCTTTCGAATAATTGCTTACAAAGGCGCGAGTAGCGATGTCGATGCGCTCGATACTCGGGTCCTGGGCAGAGGTCTCGACCAGCTCAAGCAGATAGCGAATATGCCCGCCAGTGTCCGCGGTCAGACCGTATTCGACCTCTCGACCACGCAAACATCCTTGTAGTGCAATATGTAATATGACCATATGCTTACTTCCGTGTTGGGGAAGCCCGGCACATCTTTGCAAGCAGGCGTATTCCTGGGCTTCCTCGACTGGGTAACAGAACGCCAATTCCTGGGTATGGATCAAGATGGCATTACGTATAGCACAAATCGCTCCCGTTATTTTTCCCATTCCCCCCATGCATTACGGTGGCACGGAGCGCATCGTTCATGACCTGACAGAAGGGCTGATCGCTTTAGGTCATGAAGTTACCTTATTTGCCTCCAGCGACAGCCGGACCTCCGCTAGATTGATTACTGCGCTACCCAGTCTTGCCCGGCTGCAACAGGATGAAGGCGAGTTGCCGCCTGGCACTCCCGGCGTTCTGGAAGCCGCGCTATTGGATAAATTACATGGAAGAATATTGGAGTTCGATATCCTGCATTGCCATGGTGAATTTTTTCATGCGGCGTTATTGGGAGAACACCGCAAAAAGAGTCTCACCACGATTCACTGGCGCGTCGATGAGCGAGATCGCCAGCTGTTTTTCTCAAGCTTTCCCGATCTGCCGGTGGCGGCGATCTCCCAAGCTCAGGCCGAGAGCATCCCTGCCAGTAACCGAGCGGGAATCGTGCATCATGGGTTGGATCCTAGGCGTTTTTCCTTCGTTGAACAAAGCAAGGGATATCTAACGTTCGTTGGTCGCATGACGGATCAAAAGCGCCCGGATAGAGCAATCGATATTGCCCTGGCAACGGGCAGATCATTGCAGCTGGCTGGGGGCATCGACGTGGGTAATCCAGGGTATTTCGACCATCGGGTCAAGCCTCGATTGAATGACGATATTCGCTATATAGGCCCGGTTGATGACCAGCAAAAAGCGCGGCTGCTAGGCCATGCCGAAGCACTACTATTCCCAATCGATTGGCCGGAACCTTTCGGGCTTGTGATGATCGAGGCCATGGCCTGCGGCACGCCGGTCATCGCCTGGCGCAACGGGGCCGTCGAGGAAATCATCGAGCATGGAGTGAATGGCTATATCGTCGAGAGTATGGAAGAGGCGTGCTGGGCAGTGGAAAACATCGATGCGCTGGATCGACGCGTCGTAAGGGAGTGTTTCATGACGCGCTTTACCCGCGAGCGCATGGCTCGAGATTACGTGGCGCTCTATGAACGGCTACTGGCTAAAGACTAAACCCCAAAGCGGGATCAGATTACCTTCTTGCGCAGCCAGGCTGCCAGCGCCTCACCGGCGATCACCAGCACGATGATGGCCAGCAGGATGGTGGCTACGGTGCGCCAATCCAGCATATCGATGGCGCCTTGTAAAATCACACCGATGCCCCCGGCGCCAACCAACCCCAGCACCGTAGATTCCCGCAGGTTGATGTCCCAGCGCAGGATGCTCACGGCAAAGAAGGTCGGCACCACCTGAGGCACGATCGCATAGAGAATGACCTTGGCCCGGGAGGCGCCGGTGGCTTCCAAGGCCTCGACCGGGCGCCGATCGATCTCCTCGATGGCCTCGCCCATCAGTTTGCCGAGAAACCCCAGGGAGCGGAACATGATGGCGACGATGCCCGCAAGCACCCCCGGGCCGAAGATTGCCACGAACAACAACGCCCAGATCAGGGTGTTCACCGAACGGCTCGAGACCAGAATGAAACGCCCAAGCCACAGGGTTGCCCGGTTGGGGGTGGTATTCTGGGCCGAGATATAGGCCACCGGCAGCGAGAGAAAGACCGCAAAAAAAGTGGCAATAGTGGCGATATTGAGCGTCTCGATCAGCGCCCAGGTGATGGCCCTGATGGCGGAAACGTCCGGCGGCACCATGCGCTTGAAAAGATCGCCGATCTGGGCGGGCGCATCCCATACCCAGGGCCAAATGATATCGATGCTGGTCAAGGACCAGCCCGCGGCGGCCGCCACGGCGAGCAGACTGGCAAACCGGACCCAGCGTTGACGCCCGGTATGGCGCGACCAGGCGCGATCAGCAACGGATTGCTTCACCAGATGCTCCTTTCACCAGATATTCTTCCGAATGCGCCCACTGATCGCTTCGCTGACCAGGATGACGGCGATGATCACCAGGGTGATCGCCAACGCGAAGTCATAGTCATAGCGGCCGAAGGCGTTCATCAGAGTCGAGCCGATGCCGCCGGCGCCGACGATGCCCACTACTGCCGAAGCGCGCAGGTTGCTGTCCAGTTGATAGATAGACAGGCCAATCTGGCGCGGCATGATCTGCGGCAGCACGCCGAATTGCAGCACGGTGAACGTGCCTGTACCGGTACTGCGCAGGGCCTCCACCTGGCCCCAGTCGATCTCCTCGATGCGCTCCGCGAGCATCTTGGCAACGAAGCCGATGGAATAGATGGTCAAGGTCAGGATCCCCGCCACCGGGCCAAAGCCCACGGCCTTGACGAACAAGATGGCGACGATGACCGGATGGAAACTGCGGGCGACGATGATCAAGATACGCCCGAGCAGATAAATGGGCAGGGGCGCGATATTGCGGGCTGCCATAAAGGCAATCGGCACACTCAACGCCAGTCCGAGTAGAGTCGAGAGAATGGCAATCTGTAAACTTTCGAGAAATCCTTTCAGCAGCAGACCGCCACGATCGAAGTTGGGCGGAAAGGCGCCGCCGAAGATGCGGGCGGCGCGCTCCATACCTTCACTGATGCGCGCCCAATCAAAGGGCAGGGTGGTGATCGCCCAGGCAGCGTAGATAGCGAAACCGATCAGCAAGCCCCAGCGCAACCAGGGGTTGGCAATGAAGGGCGCCTTGCGCCACTGGCGCGGCGTTGTTGCCGTCGTCGTGTTGCTGCTCATGTTGCGACCTTGTCGGTGTCCGGAGCAGACGCCTTCTTGTCTTCCGATGTGCCGCTATACACCGAATCCATGGCGTCCTGATCCAGATCGTCGGGCTTGCCATCGAAGATGATACGCCCAAAGCGCATGCCGACGATGCGCTGGGTGAACTCCTTGGCCTCGCTGACGTTGTGAATATTGATCAGCACTGGCAGGTGCAGTTCATTCGCGAGACGCTGTAGCAATTCCATGATCTGACGGGACGTGACCGGGTCCAGGGAGGCAGTGGGTTCGTCTGCGAGCAAGATGTCCGGGTCTTGCATCAAGGCACGCACCACGCCGACGCGCTGACGCTCGCCCCCGGAAAGCTCATCGGCGCGCTTGTTGGCGTAATGGGCAATGCCCACCCGCTCCATGAGCTGAAAGGCGCGCTCGATGTCCTCCGCGGGATAACGGCGCAGAGCGGCACGCCAGTAAGGAATGTAGCCCAGGCGGCCGCACTGCACGTTCTCCATTACCGTGAGCCGATCGACCAGATTGAAGCCTTGAAAGATCATGCCGATGCGTCGGCGGGCCTTGCGCAGATTTTCTCGCTTGAGGGTGGTGAGTTCCAGATCGTTGAGCAGTATGCTGCCGGAGGTCGGCTCGACCAGGCGATTGATACAGCGCAGCAACGTGCTCTTGCCGGCGCCGGAGGCGCCGATGATCGAGACGACTGACTCCCCCGGCACCTCCAGATCGAGATCCTTGAGCACCGGTTCGCCGTTGCCGTAGCGCTTGACCAAGCGAGAAATGCGAAGCATTGGAAGGCCCTATTCGATGTTCTCGCGGGTGTAGCTAATCCCATTCGCTTCCTGAATGTCTCTGATAACCTCCCAGTCCTCCTTGTAGCTGATGGGAACGAACTGGGTGACGCCGGTGAACTCCTCGCCCAGCGCCGTTCCCTGCATGTCGAAGCTCATGAAAGCCTCCTTGATCTTTTCGGCGAGTTCCGGCTTGAGGTTGTGGGCATGGGTATAGGAGGTTGTCGGGAAGCGTTTTGACTCGAACACGATCTTGACCTCTTCCGGGTCATAGAGCCCGCGATCCGCCATGCGATCGACTACCTCCGAGGCGACCGGGGCGGCATCGTAATCCCCGGCCACCACACCGAGCATGGACTGATCGTGGGAGCCGGAATAGACCACTTCGTAGTCCTCGCCGGGCACGATGCCCTCCTTGGGGAACAGGGCCCGGGGCGCCTGGTTGCCGGAGTTGGAGGTGGGGGAAGTGTGGGCTACACGCTTGCCCTCGAGATCCTTCAACTCATCGATACCGCTATCCTTGCGGGTATAGACCTGCAAGGTGTAGCCGAAATTGCCATCCTCGGAGCCCATGATCGCAAAGGGCACTGCACCCGCCAGGTTTACGGCAAAGGGCGTCGGGCCAGTGGAGAACCCCGCAATATGGATACGATTGCTGCGCATGGCCTCGATCTCGGCGGAGTTGGATTGCACCGCGAAAAAGCGCACGTCCTTGCCGGTCTCTTCGGCTAGGTGTTCAATGAACGGCTCCCAGATATCCGCATAGATCGCCGGGTCCTCCACCGGGGTATAAGCAAAGATCAAGGTGTCCGGATCAAGCAGTTTGGATGAATCGCTTGGTGTGTCTGCGACCAGATCATTGTTGGCATCGCAGTACATGGGAGCCAAGGCGCCGCGGTTGGAACATTCTTGTTCGGCGGCCATGACATTGATGGCGGGCGCCAATAACGTGGCGATGATGGTTCCCAGCGTCAACCGACGAATAGGCTGTACTCGAATGGAAGTCGACATGGCGAAAGCTCCTTATCCCATATTGGGTTTGTTATCGGGTCGGGCTATTGCGGCACACAGGGATCAGAGTAGATAGCAATCTCAAAAGCTTCAATTAGCACAAGGGCGTATAGCCGTTACCAGATGCCAACCAGGAAAGGAGAAAACATGACGCGTTTTGCCGATGCTGATCCAGAGCTATTGGCCCAAGTCGATATCGTGCTCACTGATGTTGACGATACATTGACCCGTCACGGCAAGCTGGCGCCGGCGACCCTGTATGCCATGAGCGATCTAATGGCGTCGGGAATCCGGGTCATTCCCATCACCGGAGGCTGTGCCGGCTGGTGTGATCATATCGTGCGGGCCTGGCCGGTCAGTGCTGTTATTGGCGAGAGTGGGGCGTTTCGTTTTCGCTTGAACAAGCACGGCCGGCTCGAACAGTATTTCATTCGGCCGCTGGATGAATTGCAGGCAGAACAGCGGCAGTTGCTGACTATTGCAGAGCGAGCGCTGCAGCAAGTCCCCGAGGCGCGACTCGCTGCGGATCAGCCCTATCGCCTCGTCGATGTAGCGATCGATCATGCCCAGGATGTGGACCCCTTGGACAGCAAGCAGGTCGCAAAGCTGATCGCGCTGTTCAACGAGGCTGGCGCGAGTGCTCGAGCCAGCTCGATTCATGTCAATGCCTGGTTTGGCGATCACGATAAAGCGGTCATGGCGCGACATCTTCTTGTGGAAGATCTGGGGCTTGATGCCAGGGATCGAGCCCGACGTGTACTGTTCATCGGCGATGCGCCCAATGATGAACCCCTGTTTCGTGATGTATCACTGAGCGTCGGAGTGGCCAATATTTTTCCACATTTAGGCAAACTGACCCACGCTCCGCGATGGCTGTGCGAGGCCAGTCACGGTGAGGGTTTCGTAGAAATGGCAAAGGGCTTGTTGGCGGCGCAAATGCGACTTTTTAATGAGTGATGCTTGCGTGGAATGTGTCATCCTATGAAACAAGTCACAACGGTGACAGTTTGATGTCCAGATAAAGAAATCTGGTCAAGGGTCATAGGCCTGCACGAATGAAAAAACAATTATCGTCACTCAAGAATCGGCTCGGCTGGTACTTGCCAATAGCTGCACTGTTTGTCCTCATCGCCGGTCTTCTCATCTTTAGCTATTGGCCGCTGTTGGCGCCTGATCGTCTTTCCAGCCTTTTTGCCGTAACGAGTGAAACCATCCTTGAAGCGCTGGTTGCCTGGCACGCCTTGGGCGTGGTGATCGTGTTGGGGCTATTGATATTAATCGTCTCGATTCGTTCTGCCTGGGCCATTGCATTGGGGGTGCTTGGCTTTATCTACACTTTGTTCTGGGGCCTATGGCGAGTGGCGGACATGATGACCGGAGTGGGCATCAATCAATCCGTCGTCTTTCACTTTTTCAGTGGTACCGAAGGTGCGGACTATACTCAGTTCCTGCGGGAAATCGTTGTATTCACGGCCTATGTGAGTCTAGCGCTCCTGTTTCCTTTACTGCCGTTGGTCAAGGTCTGGCTGCGGCGTCGGTCTCAGCGGCTCGATCATGGGTCGTCTTCACGACACGACCCGGGCCATGACCTAAAATACGGCTCGGCGATATCCTTGGCCTTGGGGTGTCTACTGGTAGGCGCTGGCTGGCTGGCATCACCTTGGCACCAGAATATCGTCGCGTTGACGCAGACCTACTCAACGTTGGACAACGATGAGGAACGTCGGCTTGAAGCGCTATACAACACCGATCGGCGCACCCTCAGTCGTGACAAGAATCTTGTTGTGCTGTATCTGGAAAGCGTCGAGTCGACTTATTTCGACGAAACACTCTTCCCCGATCTTTTGCCGAAGCTGCGCGCTCTGCGCCATGAATCCGCCTACTTTTCCGGTATCGAGCAAACCCCTGGAGCCGGCTGGACGATTGCCGGGCTCGTCAATACCCAGTGCGGACTGCCGTTGGTCACGCCGGGCGCCGGACCCAATGAGATGGGCAATGTGGCTCACTTCCTGCCCAAGGCAAAATGCTTCGCGGAGTATCTTGGCGAAAACGGTTTCGACACGGTTTACATGGGCGGCTCTTCATCGGAATTTGCCGGCAAGGGGCGCTTCCTGGAGCAGCACGGTTTCAATACCGTGCGGGACAAGCACTATTTCAAAGAATGGCAGCAGAGCAAGGGTAAGTTCGCCGTCTGGGGCGCTTACGATGATGAAGTGCTGGAAAGTACTTACGCGGAATTTGTCGAACTCTCGAAAAAAGAGACACCTTTCGCTCTCTTCGCGCTAACCATGGATACCCATCATCCCCATGGTCATATATCGCCCAGCTGCAAGGAAGTTCGCTACCGGGACGGCGAGATCAATACGCTGAATGCCTTGCGCTGTGCGGATCGGCTAGTATCGCGTTTCATCGATCGAGTGCGTAGTTCACCTTATTACCAGGACACGCGGCTGGTCGTGTTATCCGATCATCTGGCCATGATCAACGATGCTCAGGCATTGATTGAAAAAGCGGATAAACGCGAAAACCTGCTGATGGTATTCGACAGTGACGTAGCGCCAGGGGAGCGCCAAGTGCAGGGCACCATGCTGGACGTAGGGGCCACGCTCATGAGCTTGATGGGGGCGGACAAGACGGCGCTAGGATTCGGTCGTTCGCTATTCGAGACAGATACAACCAATGCGCCGGCTTACACCAGGGATTACTACACCAGCGGCGACGTCACGCAGTACCTGAGTTTTGCCCGCGGGTTATGGGGTATGCCAACGGTCAAGGGTGAGATCAGGAGTAATGGCCGAGGCGTTCTTGTGGGCGACAATCGGCTCGAGGCGCCTTTCTTTTCGGTACTCGACGAGCACAACAAGGTCGTAGAGCTCTATTTTCAGAACTTTTCCGAACACATCGACAGGTTAAAGGAGGGGGCTCGTTATCTGTATGCCCTTGAATGCGAAGAGACGCGTAGTGCCGATGTTGGTGTCTGTCTTGTGTCGGGTCTGAAGGGCGCGGGGGAGCGGGTGTTTTCCTCATCAGAACTGGTCAATGGCATTCTGGCAACCGACATCCTGTGAGAAAAGAAACGACCAATAAAAAACGAGGACCTGTTGGACCGGTCCTCGTTTCAATAACGCTACATCGAATATAACTTAGACGATAGCGTCGTTTTTCAGGAAACGCTGTCAGACACCACGATTCGACGGGTTGCCTGAGTCAATATCGGTTTTCGAGATATCCTGCTCCGTTGGCCTGCCTGAACTTGTCGACGGAGTGGACGAACTACCAGAGGTTCCAGTACCTGAAGAGGTTCCAGTACCTGACGTACCAGGAGTCCCTGAAGTCGATGCGGTCCGTGACGACGTACCAGTGGTACCCGTTGTCGAGGAAGAGCCAGAAGTAGACGAGCCACCACCATGGCTGCCTGACGAGCCTGCAGTCGTGCCCCCGGAATCAGGTGCATTGGGTGCATCCTGCTTCGCTTTTTGAGCTTTTTCTTCCACTTTGGACTGAACATTGTCGGCCTGCTTCTGACCTTCCTCGGCCGCACGATCGACAAGCTTGTCCCGGGTATCGCCAAACTGCTCATCCTCAAAACGCGTGGACGGCAACAGGCTTCCAATCGCGGCACCAATCGCAACGCCCAAGGCTGCAGTCACCAGGGGATGTTCCTGGATGAACTGAGTTGTCTGCTGTCCAGCATTCTGGGCGCCTTGAGAGGCGCCGCGCATGGCGGAACGTGAACCGCTTTTCATCCGTGATGTGCCATCGCGCATACTGCTGGACATGCTTTGGGCGCGACCTTTCACGCTATCGGACATGCCCCGGGCACGGTCTTTTACGCTACTCGACATGTTCTGCGCCTTTTCCTTGGCGCTACTCATCCGACCTTTGCCTTGCCGGTCGTCGTAGTCGTTATCTCCTACGGTACCAGTTGTATACGCAGCAGGCGGCACGCGAGTGGTCGTCGTGGTGCCTACGGTCGTACCGCCAACAGTGGTGCCGCTAGTAGGCGGAACGCTGGTAGAAGAAGGCACGGAAGTCGTTGGCGGCACCCTGGTGGAATCGCTCGGCATGCCTGCCGTGGAACCGGATGACACGCCGGTCGGAGCCGGACGATTCGTCATCGGATAATGCCTTCTGTCATCGTAGCCATAGACATCGTCGTCGTTATTATATTGGCGACGTGAATACCTGTCGGGGTTGCGCTGAGCCATTATCATCCAGCCCAGTCCAACACCCGTCAGCAAAAAAGGCACCGGATTGTTCTTGATGGTATCGCTCAGGTTGGAGGCAAATTCATTAGCCCCACCGCTGCGCACATAGTCCATCGTAGTGTCTATCAATCGACGAGGTGAGATCTTCTCTTCGAGTTCGTGCAGAGTGCGATCCAGCCGTTCGCGATTTTCTTCGATATCCGATTCGATTTCTTCGGGTTTGCGGGTATCTTGCTTGTCCTGGTTATTATCGCTCATTTTTCAGCTGCTCCTTAGCCTCGACTTTGTGGTGTTGCGCCAAGTCTGCGTCCTTCTGAACGCTGGAAATAGTGCGTTGCGGCATCAGATTAGTGGCTTTCAGCTTCTTCTTGCCAGTCTGCAACATGATGAACCCGATGACGACGACAATGACGCCAACGATCAGGGCAGAGAGCCAGGGCGTTTGTAGTACCGTGTCCAGGCCGAACACCGCTGCAGCAAGCAGTACCAGGAAACCGCACATAAGTACCGCGCCTGCCGCTGCAATTGAGCCGACGCCGGTGCCAATCTGAGAAACCTTCTGGCCCATTTCAGCCTTGGCAAGATCAACTTCATTACGCACCAAGGACGTTACTTCATTCGTCAAACTCGAAATCAGGGTGCCGAAAGATGAAGAGCTATCTCTCGTCGTGTTTCTATTATCTGTATCCATGCTATTAGCCTCCCTGGCTAGTCGCGTTGAATTGTTCTCACTTGGCCAATTCGTCAATCAATGGCGCTAGTAGAAAGCCTTAATAGGGCCCTGGGCCTAGCGTATCGCTTGAATTGTCCATGCCTGAACCCATTCCGGTGGAACCACGCGTGGAGGAGGGTGAGGCGTTGGAGCTGGAGTAGGTTGAGGAACCAGAGTAAGACGTGCCCGACGAGCCATTCTGCTGGGAACTGTTCAAGAACCGCGCCAGGAAGAAGCCGGCTGCGATGGCGCCCCCCAGGAATACCGCAGGTTGGCGGCGGCTATAGTCCTGTACCTGATGTAGCAGGCCATCCAGATTCTGCTCGCGCAATCGCTGAGAGATGCTATCCGTGGCCCTGGCAATGTTGTTTGCATAGCCAGAAAAAGAGCGCTGATCCTGTTCGTCGAACTCTTTAGCCATCTTGCGGAAGGCCGACGATAATCCCTCTGCTTGGTTGGCGGCGTTTTCTTTTTGCTGATCGAACATGCCTTCTGCTTGTTTACGAGCTGCGTCCTTGACCTCACCTGCACTCTGACGAGCCTTGTTCTTGGCTTCTTCAGTGTGACTAGAGTTGCCTGTGGTGTTTGAGGAAGAGCCCATGCCACCAGACCTGGATTGAGAGGTCGTAGCGCCCGTGGAAGGTGAGTTCGAAGTGTTGGAATTTTCCGGATCGATCATGCGCATATCTCCCTATTTAACCCAGATTAATATTACGAAGAAAACAAGGAGCTTCCAGCTGCCTCTACGTTGTTTTCGGTTCGCCAAAGTAAATGTAGTGTATGTGTATGTGGTGTCAACCATCATTTGGATATTGTTTTTTTTACGCTCATTGGGGCAACTAATACATAAAATTACCAGCTTTAATATATGCAGCACATTGAAACGTACAATTATTAATATCCTTCGATAAACAATAAAAACTACGTGACTATCTGACATTTTCTCATCATGGGTTATTGAAAGATGCCATTCCTGCTGGCTAGTGTTCCCAGAGTCATTCGATTTCAAGGAGGAGAGCTGATGACGCTTCTGGAAGACATTACCCAATATCTCATCAACCACGAGTTGAAACTTGCCACGGCTGAATCCTGTACGGCGGGCTTGATCGTATCGGAGCTTGCCAGAGTACCGGGCAGCGGACAGTCGATCGATTGCGGACTGGGGGTTTACTCCCCGGAGGCCAAGAATCGTTACCTCGGCGTACGCTATGCCACTATCGAGAACTTCGGGCTCACCAGCGAAGAAACGTCGAAAGAGATGGCGCTTGGAGCGCTCGACAACAACCACGCCGATCTCGCCGTTGCCAATACGGGCATTGCGGGTCCACAAGCACAGGGGAATATACCGGTAGGAACGGTGTGTTTTGCCTGGGCTTTTCGCCATGATGAAAAGAAATACCTGTATACCGAGACCCGTCGCTTCAATGGAGATCGAAACGAAGTGCGCCTCGCTGCAGCCCATCATGCGCTCCAGTGCATTCCTCAATACCATCAGGCAGTGCTTGAAGGAAAGGCGCCACCATTGTGAACATGATCCATCTTTGACACTGCAATAGTGCATAAAGGAGGCATTCATGAGTAAGCAAGATAAAGACGCGATGCAAAGACGCATCATCGATGATCTTGCCGCGCAGGCGTCGATTGATCCCCAGCAAGAGGTCGAGCGCCGCAGTGAGTTCTTGTGTGAGCGCATGATGGCGACTGGACAGCATGGCCTGGTGCTGGGAATCAGTGGCGGTGTTGATTCGACGGTGGCGGGTCGCCTGGCTCAACTGGCTGTGGAAAAGGCTCGGGAGAGGGGCGTTGAAGCGCGGTTTTATGCCCAGCGCCTTCCTTACGGCGAACAGTATGATGAGGATGAGGCTCAGGCCGCCATTGATTTCATCGTTCCGGACGAAGTGCTGACGACGAACATCAAGTCGGCCAGCGATGCCATGATGGATGACCTTGAAAAAGGTGGCCTCACCTTTAAGGATGAGCATCATCGAGATTTTGTGATGGGCAATATCAAGGCGCGACAACGCATGATCGCTCAGTACGCCGTGGCAGGTGCCAAAGGCGCGCTGGTGGTGGGTACCGATCAGGCTGCCGAAGGAATGATGGGGTTTTTCACCAAGTATGGTGATGGCGCCTGCGATCTTGCGCCGTTGACCGGCTTGACCAAGGGGCAGGTGCGTGAATTGGGGCGAATTCTGAAAGCACCGGCGGATCTCATAGAGAAGGTGCCGACGGCGGATCTTGAATCTCTCAAGCCTCAACTTACCGATGAGGATGCCCTTGGGGTGAGCTACGAGAATATCGATCGCTTCTTGCAGGGCCAAACCGTAAGCGAGGAAGCTTATCAGACCATTGTCGACGCGTATCAGCGCACTGCGCACAAGAGGGAGCTGCCTGCCACCCCTTGAAACAAGCTTTATTTGAGCGCCGGATACTGTTCCGGCCTTTTACCAGTCGCCTAGTCGATCATCAAAGCCAAGGAGCCGGCTAAACATGAAAGACATCAACATCATACTGGCCACCGCTGGAGGTTTGGTATTGCTGTTGGGACTGCTATCGCGTCCTATCGACCGTTCTTGGTTATCACCTCCGTTAATAGCCTTTTGCCTGGGTGTGAGCATCGGCCCTTATGGCTTGAATCTGCTCGACCCAGACGCCTGGGGCAACAGCCACCATGTGCTTGAAGAAGCAACTCGATTGACTCTCGGCATCAGCCTGATGGGGATCGCACTACGGTTGCCTGCTCGATTCCCCTTCATGCATTGGCGCTCCCTGTTGATCTTGCTGGGTATCGGCATGCCGCTTATGTTCCTGATCAGCGCGCTACTGATCCAGTGGACGCTTGGCATCTCGTTATTGATAGCCCTGTTGATTGGCGCCAGTATCTGTGCCACGGATCCGGTCATCGCCTCGTCAATCGTGACCGGTGGCGTCGCCAAGGACAATCTTCCAGCTGGGTTCCGTCATCTTCTCTCTGCCGAATCTGGCGCCAACGATGGTCTGGCCTATCCCTTCGTGTTCCTGGCCATTTTGCTATTGACCAAACCAACGGGAACCGCCTGGGTGGAGTGGTTTTTTCAAGTCTGGCTCTGGGAAGTCGCTGGCAGCGTACTGATAGGCGCCATACTAGGCTGGTGCTTTGGTAGATTACTAAATTGGTCCGAGCGCAAAGGGTTTTTCGACCAGCCTTCTTTTTTGGCGATTACCCTGGCGCTGACGCTACTGGTGCTTGGCGTCGGAAAATTACTGGGAACGGATAGCATTCTGGCGGTGTTCGCCGCGGGCATTGCCTACGATCAGCTGGTGAACGGCAAGGAGCGGAGTGAGGAAGACAACGTCCAGGAGATGGCCAATCTGTTCTTTACCATGCCGGTGTTTGCTCTGTTCGGCTTGATGGCGCCTTGGGCTGAATGGCTGGCACTGGGCTGGAGTGGTCTATTGCTGGTGGTGCTTATATTGTTGCTACGCCGTTTGCCGGTAATATGGGGGCTGCGCAGATGGCTACCACCGGTGCGGGAGCGCAATATTGCGCTGGTCATGGGCTGGTTTGGCCCTATCGGCGTCTCGGCACTGTTCTATGGGGTATTGGCATCGAGCCGGTCTGGAAACGATCAAGTCTGGGTCGTGGTCAGTCTGTGTGTATTCGCCGCGATCGTTGCACATGGGCTAACCGCGGCACCCTTTGCCAGACGGTATGCCCGCCATCAGGATTGTCGTTGAGACCGCCTTCCAGCGCATGAACATAAGTCGAACTGTAATAACATTACAAAAAAACGCCGGGCTGAGCCCGGCGCTGGTATCGATCAAAGCAGTCGATATGAGGCGTTAAAACTCTTCCCACTCCATCTCTTCGGACTTCGCAGGTGCTTTCTTGGCGGTATTCTGCTTGGGTGCGCTCGTTTCTTGTCTAGTTGTCGCAGAAGGCAGGGCAGCAGGTGTCTTCTTGGCTGCTGTGACGGCAGCAGAACCCTTGGCTGCACCGCCGCTGAGCCGGAAAGTTGACATGGCGACTTCGAGCTGCTCGGCCTGCTCCTCGAGTGAAGCTGCGGCTGCAGCGGCTTGCTCGACCAGCGCCGCATTCTGCTGAGTCACTTCATCCATCTGGGTGATGGCCTGGTTGACCTGTTCGATACCGGAACTCTGTTCCTGAGAAGCGGATGAGATCTCGTCCATGATGTCGGTCACTCGACGCACGGATTCAACGATGTCCCGCATGGTGCCGCCGGCACTTTCGACCAGGGTAGACCCTTGATTGATTTGCACGGAAGAGGCCTCGATCAACGCCTTGATTTCCTTGGCGGCATCCGCGCTGCGGCTGGCAAGATTGCGCACCTCGGAAGCCACCACCGCGAAACCACGACCCTGCTCACCGGCCCGGGCTGCTTCCACGGAGGCGTTCAATGCCAGAATGTTGGTCTGGAAAGCGATGGAGTCGATGACACCGATGATGTCGGTGACCTGCTTGGAACTGGCGGAAATGCCCTGCATGGTGGTGATTACCTCATCGACTACCTCGCCGCCACGCGTGGCGGTAGTGGACGCTTCCTTGGCCAGAGTGCTGCCTTGACGCGCGTTGTCGGCGTTCTGCTTCACCGTCGTGGTCAGTTCTTCCATGCTGGCGGCGGTTTCCTGAAGGGCTGCTGCCTGCTCCTCGGTGCGCGATGAAAGATCAGAATTGCCGCTGGCGATCTCGCGAGTACCGATATGAATCGAGCCGCTGCTGTCGCGCACTGTCGAGACGGTCTTGGTCAAGCCATCCTGCATGTCGCGCATGGCGGAAAACAGCTGTCCGATCTCGTTGCGGCCATAGTCCTTGATCTTGTGCGAAAGATCGCCCTCGGCAATGCGGCCGAAGTGCTGTACCGCCTCCTGCAAGGGGCGGATGACCATACGGATCATGCCGGTACGGACCAGTAATACGACAACGATAGCGAAAACCAGCACGATGATTTGAACGATTTCGGCGGTGTCCGCATACTGCGCTTGCTCAGCCATCAGTTCTTCACCGCGAATGTCCCCGTAGTCTATGAATTCTTGAGAGACCCGGCGAAACTCGGTGCGCAACTCTTCGGTCTTGGAGCTTAGAGCGGCATAAGCAGCCATATCGCCTTGCTCCAATGCCTCAAGCTGAAGCTGGAGTCCTTGATTCATCAGCGTGCTGTAGGCTGACTGAATAGACATTTCAAATTGACGACCTTCCTCCGAGGTCTTGGGAGCATCGAAGAACCGCGAGATGCGCTTCTCGGCGCGCTCCATGGTTATCCGAGCATTGGCAAGACCCGCTTGGGCTTGATCGATTCTGCCAGCTGCAGTGTCACGTACTACCTCTTCGAAACTGAGCATGGTATCGGCGATATTGAAGCGGGCACGGTTGAGTGAATTCAGCTGCTCGACATTGAGGCTATCGAGTTGACCAATGGCTTTTTCACTATGTTGACTGGTCACGTAACCCATTCCGGCGACGCCCAATATCATTAAGGTGAATATGCCAAGCACGACGGTCAGGCCGGCCTTGACGGAAAGATTGCGGATTAAACGATTCATGATGGATTTCTTTTGCCTATGATTCTTGGAGAGGATTTGGATGGTCTTGTATCTGTGAATAGTTATCGGCAAAAGGACGATTGGCCTGAGGGAATCGAAGCAACAAACAAAGGAGAGAAAAGCATGCTTATAGTGCTTTCCATTTGATGGAAGCGTTCATGGTGGGGTCGACGGCAGAGCGTTGGCGATATGATCGATTACCCAGCGCGATATCTCGGCATAGGGATAAGCTTCCAGCTGGGCGAAACCGGCAAGACTTCTCGCTTTCATGGGGGTGAAGATCGGCATGCTTAGCCCGCACAGGAAACGCGTCAGGCGTTCCGCGTTGGGTGGCTGACCTTCACACAGCGATCGATGACGTTCGATGAATTCGCCGCACAGGGCGGCGAAGTCCTTGTCTTCCAAACCAGGCAGTGATGGCGGCCTGGGAAGTGCAGTCACCTGGCCTAGACACACAGAGCAGTGGCCGCATCGCATTGGCGCTTGCTCGTCGCCGAAATAGACGGCCAGGCGATGGCTCAGGCAGGTGTCGCTTTCAAACAGGGCAAGCATGGCATGAATGCGCTGGATCTCGCTGCGTTCCTGCTCCTTGAAATGAGCATGTAGTTCGGCGCTCAACGACGTCACGTCGACCTGATCGTCTCGCACCTCATACACGTCCGTCATCTGCTTGCTCTCGAGTGCAATCCAGCCTTTGTCTTGAAAGTAGTCCAGTGCCGTGATGACCCGCTCGCGCCGGGTATCCAGATCCTGTTCGACGCCGTACCGGTATAGCGCCTCGAAATCCAGGCTGCACCAGGTCTTGGCCCTGGGAGCGCAATGCTGGATCGCCTCGACGAATCGGCGACGCTCGCCCTCGAAGCGTGCCGCCAACGTCTCCGGCTCGGTCAGATACTTGAAACGATATTCCGCATAATAAGAGTAGCGGGGCGCAATGAGCTCGCGCATCTCGAGCTGTACCAGCAACGTCTTGAGCGGTAGCGGACGAATGTTGCTCTGCCGGGACAGGGTGTTGAGCATCAGCTCCCACTGCGATTCACCGCGACGGGTCACCGCAGTGATCTCGTCGAGTACTGCGGCGATGCCCTCACGTTCCGGCGTATCGCCATAGACGAAGTTCTCCAGCACGTTGAGGCTATCCCGGTTGGCCAGCACCAGGCAGTCCGAGGCGTGGCCGTCCCGCCCGGCGCGACCGATTTCCTGACTGTAGTTCTCGATGGACTTGGGCAGGTCGAAATGCACCACGTTGCGAATGTTGCTCTTGTCGATGCCCATGCCGAAGGCGATGGTGGCAACGATGCAAGGGATGTCGCCAGTCATGAAGCGTTGCTGGAGACTTTCGCGCTGCTCATGGGGCAGGCCGGCATGATAGGCCTGGGCGTCAAGACCTTGCCGCTGTAGATACGACGCCACCTGCTGCGCGGTTTTCTGCAGGGTGACGTAGACGATGGTAGGCTGCGGCGAAGTGTTTCCAAGCTGGGGTGCCAGCCATTCGGCAAGGCGTGGAAGCTTGTCACGGCTGATTACGGGCTCGACCAGCAGGTTGAGATTAGGCCGGTAGAAACCGGTGGTGACGACATGCTCCGGGGCAATGGCGAAGCGCTCGCGCATGTCCGCAATGACTTTAGGCGTGGCGGTAGCGGTCAGCAGCAGCGCTTGAGGGATTTTGAACTGGCGCTGGTAATCCGGCAGCTTGAGATAGTCCGGGCGAAAGTTGTGCCCCCACTCGGAAATGCAGTGGGCCTCGTCGACGACCAATAGCGAGATCGGCACCTGAGCGATGAAGCGTCGGAAACGCTCGTTCTTCAGGCGCTCCACGGAGATCATCAGGATCTTGATGTCGCCTCGTTTTACCCTGGCCATCACTGCACTTGCTTCCTCTCGTGTCTGGGCCGAATCGATACTGGCGGCGGCAATGCCGTGGCGTTCAAGAAAGGCCAGCTGATCCTGCATCAAGGCCAGCAGCGGCGAGACCACCAGGGTCAAATGCGCAAGATGCTGCGCCGGCACCTGATAGCACAGCGACTTGCCGGAGCCGGTCGGGAAGATGGCGGCGGCGGAATGGCCAGTCATCAGGGCGGAGATCACCGCTTCCTGGCCGGGGCGAAAATCGCGATAGCCAAAAGTCTGCTGCAGAGTCGTGTAAATGGCTTGATCGATCATGTCCGAGGTCGTCACGCTTGTGCTTGGTAGGAGCGCGACAACCATAACACGCCCGAGATAGTGCGCGACGTGTCACGTAGACTGGCACATATCTAAATGTTGAATTCAGACAATAGGATGAATCCATGAAAACGCTTGATGAACAGCAACGCCAGCGACTGCTGGAAGGCGTCGATGAGATCGGACGCCAGGTGATGGTGGTTTATCGCCGGGATTTCGACGTCGAAACCAAGGCGGATAATAGCCCTTTGACCGAAGCCGATCTGCTCGCCAATCGGCTGCTGACGACCCTTCTTCAGGAAGTGCTGCCGGATACACCGGTGCTGTCCGAGGAGTCGAAGCAGGCAGGTTATGACGTTCGCCGCCATTGGGTGCGCTACTGGCTGATCGATCCCATCGATGGCACCAAGGAGTTCGTCAAGTGCAGCGACGAGTTCACCATCAACGTCGCACTGATCGAAAATGGGGTGCCGGTCTTCGGCATCGTGCAGGCGCCGGCGTTGGAACAGACCTGGTGGGGCCAGACGGGGATAGGGGCGTTCAAGCGAACAAACGGTGAAAGCCATCCCATCAAGACACGGGCACTGCCAGATCCGGGACAGGCGCCCTGGAAAGTCGTTGGCAGCCGCTCTCATGGCGCTTCGGCTTTCGAAGCCTTTTGCCATGAATTACCGAATCATGAGCGGGTCAGCATGGGCAGCTCTCTCAAGCTGTGTCTGGTTGCCGAAGGCGCGGCAGATCTCTATCCGCGTCTTGCGCCCACCTGCGAATGGGATACTGCTGCCGCTCACGCCGTGGTGCTGGCGGCAGGTGGTGATGTGTTGGATGTTAGTACGCTTAACCCCTTGCGCTACAATCAAAAAGAGAGCTTGAACAATCCCTTTTTCATTGTCTGTAGAGGTACGGATGAGCGCTGGGTGAAAGCGCTGGAACATGCGCGCTCTTTAGCATAGCTAGGGTGTGTAGATGCAGCACAACGGCTTTACACTCCAGTTGCATTTGGCGAATTTGTGTTCATAAATGCAGGGCATTGTGTAACAAGGTAAAATTGAAGCACGTTTACGCAATCCTGAACGCAAACTACCTAGTACAAACTCCGCATTTCGTTGAATCAACAATGCTTGCAAGGATGCACACTAATTGGCTCATACAAACCGTTTATTGAGCCGCCCATGATCGCCAAAACCCCCGTGGCGTATTCCTTACGATACTACGAAAAGACGCTGCTCAGTGCCAATCGCTTCCTGGGCTTGCCTAACCCATTCTGGAGCGCAATCTTCACACTGATGATTGCGCTTACCGCTTGGTTTGCCAGCGGGGTAGAGCTGTCGCGCTTCATTTCCGAGTACGTATGGCATCTGGTAGGTCTGGCGTTTGTCATCTGGGTGATACTGAAGTGCATTACCCCAAGCCGACGACAGCTGAGGCGAGCGGCCCTCACCGAGCATCAAACCGAGGTGTTACAGGTCGCCAAGCTCTATGGCATCGACCCTACCAGCGTGCGTTTCGTCGATAGCGAAGAAGAACGCCGCAGGATTGAAAGCGGAGCACTACGCTAGTCGAGTCATCATTTTAATGTAATGACCATGATGACAAGAAGGTGTCGATGTGATGACGCGATGTCACTCCCTATCCGACAGGCCGATACGAGACTGCGCCAACTGCCGGCGCGCCTGAAGTTTGTCGCTGACGCTCACGCTGTAAGGGCGCGCTTCAACCAGACTGCGAAGCTCCGGGGGTAGACGAGAGATGGCATCAAGGCTCATCTCCCGCGCCGCATCAAGAGACGACAGGCTCGCATCCTGAAATTCACCCTTGTGCACGATAGGCTGCAGCAGGGCAGTACCGGGAGCCTCTTCATCCCGCAAGGTCAGATGATCGCGGCGATAGCTGCCGTCTTCACGTTGTTCACGATAGATCTGCTTACGGCCGGGAAGGGAGTGCTTGCCCGGCGAATGCTTCAGGCGCGGCTCGCCGGCGTATTCCGTCAGCTTGTAGGCAAGCTCCAGAGAAGGGGCGTCGCTGGAAGCCCCTAGCGATGTGCCGACGCCGAAACCGTCGATGGGAGCGCCGTTGACGACCAGTTCGCGAATGCTGTGTTCGTTCAAGCCGCCGCTGACGATGATTCTGATGTCCTGATGGCCCGCGTCGTCGAGTAGCTGCCGGCAGGTCTTGGCCAGCTGTTCCAGATCTCCGGAATCAAGCCGAATGGCGCCGATGTTCAAGTCGGGGTCTTGTGCCATGCGCGTAATCAGCTTCTTGACCGCCGAGAGGGTGTCATAGGTATCAACCAGCAGGGTGGTGCCAGGATAGCGGCGGGCAAAGGCAACCAGCGCTTCCTCTTCGTCGTCGTGGGCCTGAATATAGCTGTGGGCCATGGTGCCTTGTGCGGACAGGCCATGGGTCACGGCGCCCAGCACATTGCTGGTGCCGGCAAGGCCTGCAATGCGATAGGCGCGTACCCCGCGCACCGCCGCGTCGATACCGTGCATGCGACGCATGCCGAAATCCACCACCCCGCGCCCCTGGGCGGCGTTGACCAGGCGGGTGGCCTTGGAGGCCAACACCGTCTCAAGATGCACGTAGTTCATCACTAGGCTTTCCAGCAACTGCGCCTCGATAAGAGGCGCATCGATCTCCAGCAAGGGTTCTTGCGGGAACAGCGGTGTCCCTTCCTGGACTGCATGGATATCACCGCTGAAACGAAAGCTCGCCAGCCATTCGAGAAAGTCGTCGTCGAAAAGACCCAGGCTACGCAGCTTGTCGATCTGTTCTGCACCGAAACGCAGCTGTGTGACCAACTGGGCCACATGCTGTTGTCCGCAGGCCAGCATGTAATTGCGCCCTTGCGGCAGGGTGCGAAAGAACAGGCTGAAGGTCGCCGTGTCGTTCATGTTTTCGGCCCAATAGGCCTGAATCATGGTCAGCTCGTAGAGATCGACCAGCAAACCAAGATCTTCTGTTTGTACCAGTGTTTCCTGGGACATCGGGGCAGTGCTCCTTGCGGGTGATGCGTTGTCCGCCTGTGGAATCCAATTAAAGCTTAGCGTGTTATTTGTCAGCGCTCATGCTGGGTCAATTCCTTCCAGGCCGAATAGGTGCTCAGAAAGACGCGTCCGGTCAGGGATTCGATGAGATCGGAGTATTGCAGGCGGTCCATTACCGGACCCTTGACCTCGGCTAGATGCAAGGTGACCTGGGAGTCCTTGAGACGTGCGTTGATCGCCTTGAGACTCTCCAGCGCCGAGGCGTCGATGAGATTGACCGCGGAGCAGATCAATACCACATGATCGATGCCGGGGCGGGTGGCGATCAGATCGTAAAGAGTGTCTTCCAGATAGCGGGCGTTGGCGAAATAAAGGCTTTCATCAATGCGTAAAAGGGCCAACTGTGCGCTGGTTTCAACCTTGTGTCGTGCCAGATTGCGAAAGTGCTCGGTGCCTGGCACGCGGCCTACCAGAGCGCTATGGGGACGGCTGGTACGATAGAGAAATAATGCAATTGACAGGGCGACACCGGCGAGAATGCCGATTTCCACGCCCTCGAGTAAGGTCAACAGCAGGGTAGCCATCAGGGCGGCGAAGTCGCTACGGGAATAGCGCCAGGTATGGCGCAGAGCGGCAATGTCCACCAGGGTCAGGATCGATACGGTGATGACCGCGGCCAGGGTGGCAATGGGTAGAAACTTGATAAGCGGTGTAAAGAAAAGCGTTATCAAGGTAATGCCCAGCGCAGCCACGACACCGGCGATCGGCGTGCGGGCGCCGGCGTCGAAATTGATCACGGTACGTGACAATCCTCCTGTGACCGGCATGCCGCTGGTGAAAGCGGCAGCGAGATTGGAGGCGCCCAGGCCAATCAGCTCCTGATCTGGGGAGATGCGTTCACGGCGCTTGGCTGCCAGCATCTGGCCCATGGAGACGGACTCCACGAACCCCACCACGCTGATCAATAGCGCCGGCACCCAGAGTTGGCGCCATAGAGACGCCTCTAAGGAAGGTATCGACAAGGGGGGCAGGCCGGTGGGTATTTCGCCCACCACCGCCACACCCATTGAGCTGAGATCGAAGTACCAGCAGGCAAGGGTCGTCAACGCCACTGCATAGACCGGGCCTGCTCGAGTGATCAGGTTGGCGGGCTTGCTTGGCATTCCTATTCGGGCAAGCAGGGTTCCTCCATGACGCCGCAGTACAATCAAGAGCGCAAGTGTGGCGGTGCTGACGGCTATGGTTGGCAGGTTGATGTCATTCAGATGCGGGATCAGGCTGCCGATCAGTGCGGGCAGGGTGAAACCTGAAGAATCGATACCCAGCAAATGGGCTGCCTGACTAGCGGCGATCAGTAGGCCGGATGCGGTCAGAAAGCCGGAAATCACCGGGTGACTCAGAAAATTGGCAAAAAAGCCCAGCCGTAGAAATCCCATCACGCTCAGCATCATACCGGACAGGAATGCCAGGATCAGGGCGGCCTCGACATACTCCGCGGAACCTGGGGCAGCGATTTCGGTAAGCGCCGCCGCTGTCATCAAGGCCAGGATCGCCACCGGGCCTACTGCCAAAGTGCGGCTCGAGCCGAACACCGCATAGAGCAGCAACGGCAGGATGCTGGCGTACAGCCCGACCACGGCGGGCAAACCTGCCAGGAGTGCGTAGGCCAGGGACTGGGGGATGACCATGACCATCACGATCAGACCCGCGATTGCGTCGTAAGCGAACAGACTGCGTTGATAGTGCGGTAGCCAGGTAACAATGGGCAGGTAGCGCTTGAGCATCTATTTCTCACGACGACAGTGGCGAGGAAACATCTGTTTTTCCAGGCATGATGAGGGGTTGGCCCAAGGGGTGCAAGACGACGTCCAGGCTCGACAGTGCAGTATGAAAGCGTTGAATGTTCTTCGCATCGACGTTCGCGCTTTCCACGGGATTGTTTATGCTGTCTTGAAAATAACAGCGTTCGTAAATGCAGTGGGTCACTGAAGGCCTCTTAAGGGCTTTTTCAGGAAATCAGTATGCACAATTCGGATCGCCTTGGCTTTGCCATGTTCTTCATGGCAATTGTCTTGTTGGCATTCATCGGCGGCGCTTATATCGCGCTGGCCAAAGTGTTTCCCTACGACTATCTCAACAATGCCTATCAGGCAGGCAAGGCGCTTCTCGTCCAGCGCTCGATAGACGACCCTTATACCGAGACCGATCTTTGGCGTCCGGCGCGCACGGATGAGCGCGGCGTCACCATCAACGATCCCGAACAGGTCTATCAAGGCTACACCCTCTACACCTCCGGGGATGGCGCCTACGCACAACTCATCGACATGGAGGGCGACGTGGCCCATCGCTGGGAGTTGCCCTTCAGTGAGGTGTGGCAGGAAACACCCAGTGGCAAGACGCCGCGCCCAGACGATCTGATGTACTGGCGCAAGGCGCGCATGCTGCCCAACGGCGATCTCATCGCCATCTACATTGCCGCCAATGACTCCCCCTGGGGATACGGGTTGGTCAAGATCGATCGCGACTCCCAGCTGCTCTGGAGCTACAAGGCCCATGTGCATCACGATCTGGACATCGCCGAGGATGGGCGCATCGTCACCTTGACCCATGAATTCACCGACGAAAAGATCGAAAAATTTCCTCAGTTGCCTTCCCCCTGGCTCAACGACTATCTGGTGGAGCTCGATGGTGGCAGTGGTGATGAGCTGAGCAAGACATCGCTGATGCATGCGTTTTTCGACTCTCCCTATGCGGGAATACTCTACGCCACGCCGCATTTCGGCGTCGCGGACCCGATGCATACCAATAGCGTCGAGTACCTCGAGCAGGCCCAGGCGAATGCCTTTGCCCCGGCTGAAGGCAAGCCCGGCCAGGTCATACTGTCGTTTCGCCATCCCGGCGCGATCGCATTGGTCGATCCTGAATCCGGCAAGATGAACTGGGCAACCCGTGGGCCCTGGATGGGTCAGCACTACGCTCGGGTATTGGAAAATGGCAACTTCACGCTGTTCGACAATCTGGCCAACTATGAAAAAGGAAATCGATCTCGAATGCTGGAAGTGAACCCACAGAGCAATGACACTGTCTGGTACTACATTGGAAACGATGAGCACCCTTTCGACAGTGGCCTGCGCGGGGCAGCAGAAACGTTGCCCAACGACAATCGCCTGATCACCGAATCCGATGGTGGGCGGTTGTTCGAGGTCAACCCGGCAGGCGAAATTGTCTGGGAGTTCATCAATCCAGTGCGAGGGGGTGACAAGGATCAGTTCATCCCCGTGGTCTCATCGGCCCAACGCATCGCTCCTGAACAACTCGGCGCGGATTTTCGTGCCCTTATAGATACCAACAGGAGAACCTCATCATGATGCGTTCAAGCAAAGCAGTAGCTACGTCCTTGATAGTGACGGCAAGCGTCCTCTTTCCCTTCGCCGCCCAGGCCTATGTCGGCCCTGGGGCGGGGTTGAGTCTATTGAGCGCCCTGTGGGGCATCATTGCCGCGATCGGGATCGCCTTGTTCTTCGTTCTGATGTGGCCGATACGACGCATGATGCGTCGACGCAAGGAGCGCTTGGTCTCGCCGTCCTCGCAATCGACACCCACTACACCATCCCCGCAACCTCAGGCCCAACAAAACCAGCGTGAAGTAAGCCCGACAAGCAATTCGTCGGATTCTGCTCCGCCTCCATCGTCCTGATTCGTCGCGAGCCGGCGGGGCGTCAAGTTGCTCCCGCCGGCTTGTTCGCCTTCATGATCATACGAATGCACGTACCGGTGCATGGACGATAGCTACGCTGACTATAGGAGGTTGCATGGGGTTGCTTGATCTTCCCGCACCAGTGTTTGCAGCACTGGATAATGGCATGGCCTGGGTGTTGCCGCCGACGCTACGGCTGGCGCTGTGGGCCGCGATCGCGGGAGCATGCACGTTGCTTCTTTATCGGGCGCTCTCGCCTCAGGCTCGAATTGGTCGGGCCAAGCGCGCGGCCCGGGACGCAAGGCAGCGTTTGAATCGCTTTGACGGTGAATTCGCCGATGCAGGACCGCTGATCAAGGAGCAGTTCGTTGCGGCTTTCAAGCATCTTGGCCTGGTACTGCCTTCCACGCTGCTTTCCATCTTGCCGCTGCTGGCGCTGCTGATATGGATCGAGACTGACTATGGCTATACCTATCCCGTCCCAGGGAGCACGCCAACTCTGACGACAGTGCCGGAGGATTTTCAAAGCGACTGGATCGGGGAGGGTAAGCCGCCCGTGCAGAACGGTGAACGCGCC
Organism: uncultured Halomonas sp.; assembly: GCF_947500835.1. Lineage (GTDB taxonomy): Bacteria > Pseudomonadota > Gammaproteobacteria > Pseudomonadales > Halomonadaceae > Modicisalibacter. Next base: position 50,913 of record NZ_CANMTQ010000012.1, on the reverse strand, counting down.
CCCTTGCGTCATATTCTGGTGCGCGACGATGAGAGTGTGATAGCCGAAGTGGCGCTGACCGCGCCGGTACCGGTAATTGCCCAACGTCAGTGGTGGAACTGGCTGGTCGCCAACCCCTTGGGTTATCTGCCAGAAGATAGCCCGGTGCAGCGTATCGAAATCGCTCTGCCACAGCAGACTTACCTGCCGTTCGGGCCATCCTGGATGCGCTCCTGGATGGTGATCTTCTTTCCAGTGATGTTGATCGTATCGTTGCTGGTCTATCGATGGGCACGCATAGAATGAGCAGCCACAAGAATGACGATGACTTTTCAGTTCCTACCTGGATGCATGTGCTGGGTGGCTGGGTAAACCGACATCCGCGCACCTGGATTCGCCTAGGCAATCTGGAAACGCGAATGGTTCAGGAAATGATCGAGGACATAGGGGTGGATCGTCCACTCTATGTTGCCGGGCTTGCGCGTTCTGGCACCACGGTACTGCTGGAGCGTCTGGCGGAGCACCCTGAGGTAGGCACCCACCGCTATGTGGACTTTCCACTGCTTCATACGCCGTACTGGTGGAACCGGTGGCTTTCCCTGGTGCCACAGCGTGAAGAAGTTGCTCGGGAGCGTGCCCACAAAGATGGTATTGCCATTACGTCCCAGAGTCCCGAGGCCTTCGAGGAAATGCTCTGGATGACTTTTTTTCCTCATACTCATGATCCGTCGAAAAGCTCGATTCTAGGACGCGATGCACATCATCCGGCCTTCGAGCGTTTCTATGACGATCATATCCGCAAGCTGCTGGCCATTCACAAGCGAAAGCGCTACGCCGCCAAGGGCAACTACAACCTGGCGCGACTGGCTTACCTGCATCGTCTTTATCCCGACGCCCGCTTTCTGCTGGCGATTCGCTCGCCGGTTGGGCACATAGCTTCGCTGATGAAACAGCAGGCGTTGTTCGCCTGCGGAGAAGCTCAGAACCACCGCGCACTGGAACACATGCGCCGAGTAGGGCACTTCGAGTTCGGTCTCGACCGTCGCGCCATCAACGTTGGCGATGACGCCCTTGCCAGCAAGATCGAAAAGCTCTGGCGTGATGGGGACGAGGTGGAAGGATGGGCCCATTACTGGGCGGGTCTCTACCGTCATGTGGCAGAGCTGCTCGAAGCCGATGCAGCCTTGCGCAAGGCTTGCCTGATCGTGCGTTACGAGGATCTATGCGGCCAGCCGATGCAGACCCTGTCGGATGTTTACGCCCTTTGTCAGCTGGACGTCGAGCCATCGGTACTCGAGCAGGCGGCGGCAGGGCTACATTTTCCTACCTACTACCAGCCGCACTTCAGCGACCAAGAGGTGAGGATGATCGAGGAGATAACGGGCGAGGTGGCGGCGCGTTTTGGCTACGGCGCGTGAATGCTATCGACATTCCCGATATTTGATTAACTGTACCTTGTTTTTTGCATAAAACCTGCTCAAGGATTTCCTCTGCATGCCGTTAGATACGGTAACAGATGTTAACTCACTATAAGCCGGCACTCGCTATGGATAGATCATGGCGATACAAAGACGGACAGGCATGGTCACACCCTGCTGGAGCCGCAACCAAGTGCCAACGGCGCCAACGCAGGGGAATGTAAATATGCCGAATGGAAGGCCGCTGGCCTTGCTTCATGAATCGCTATTGGGTAAATCAGCGACGGAGGTGCTGACCCGGGAGGCGTTGATCGCCGAACTGGAAAATGCCGGACGCAACCTGGCGACGCCATTACTCAGATTGACGGATGTGTCGGATGAGCCTGAGCGCATCGAAGCGAGCGCCACTAACATGCTTCAGCGCATGCGTGAGCCAGTAATGACACTTCGCGGCTGGGCGCTGATAAATGAGCCCGATGCTGATGTGATTATCGATCCTGCGGTACTCGAGGATTTCATTCACCTTGTTGCCATGGCGCGTAGCCTCGCGGAATTTCATGCGACGCCGGAGCCGCAGCGATTAATGCATCTCATTGGGCTGGCCCAGGTACGTGCTCGCCTGGAAGCTCATGTCGGGTTGACGCCGGTTATCAAGATTCCACTGTTATCGAAGACCCCAGGGCTGAATATCGTCGAGATTGCCGCCGTATGCGGCCTCAAGCTGACGACCGTGCGTAACGCCGTATCTCGTCGCGAGATGCCCTATGTCAAGAATGAGGGGGTGGCCCTCGACGATGTGTTGGACTGGATGGTACAGCGCAGCGGGTTTCTCTACTCCCATATCAATGCCGCGACCCTGGATCGACGCATCAACGGGCGTCTCGTCAACGAAGAGCTGAAACGTAGCAAAGCGGTGGAGTTCGAGCGCTGCATCAGCCGACTGCGTCTTTCATTGTGGCGCATGAAGGAAGGAGGAAGGCGTCTGGCACTCAACGCCGAAGGCGTGCGCAATTGCGTGCTGCTGCTGCCGGCCATCGCCCCTGAACTCATCGGGGATCTGGGGCTTGAGCAACTGGAGGATCGAAGCGACGATCCTGCCGCCTCGATGCATCGCGAAGCACTGGGGCTGGCGCCTGGAGAGTCGCTATGGCAATGCCATGTGCCGACCCTGGGTGTATTGGAGACCCTGCTCGGGCGCTTGAGCCAGTAAGAATGTCACGGCCTGCGGGCGGCTCAGCGTGCCGTGGCTGGACTGGCTCGGGAGCGGTTCTGCCAGGCGGCATAGGAATACATCGCCAGGCCGATCCAGATCATCACGAAGGTCGCCAGCTGGATCGGTTTCAGCGGTTCCTCGAAGACCAGCAGGGCAATGAAGAACTGAATGGTAGGGTTGATGTACATCAGAAATCCTATCGTCGACAGGCGCAGGCGATGGGTCGCGCCGGCAAAGGCGATCAGCGGCAGGGCTGTCACCACGCCGCTGGCCATTAGCAGAAGATTGGCGCGGTCATCGCCGATCATGAAATTGGAGTAGCCAGCGTTGATGAGCCATAACAGCGCGAGGAGCGCCACGGGCAGCAGTAACAGCGTCTCGACGAATAGTCCTGTCACGCCGTCCAGCGGTACCTGTTTACGGAACAGGCCATAGGTGCCAAAAGATAGCGCCAGGCATAATGTGATCCAGGGCAGTTCGCCCAACACCACCAGTTGAATGACGATGGCCAATGTCGCCAATCCTACCGCCATGCCCTGTAGAACCCGCATGCGCTCCTTGAGTATCAGCATCCCCAGCAGCACATTGACCAGCGGCGTCAGGAAATAGCCCAGGCTGGCCTGAAAGACATGACGTGTTTCCACCGCATAGATATAGATGCCCCAGTTCAGCGCAATCAGCACCGCACAGGCGAGCACTCGTCCCAGGCGTTGTGGATGTTCGAGAGCGCCGAGCACCGGCGACCAGCGGCGCAGTGCCGTCACCAGCAGGGCCAGAAATACGCAGGACCAGATCACCCGATGGACGAGGATTTCCCAAGCCGGAATCCCCTCGAAAAGTGCAAAGAACAGCGGGAAGCAACCCCACCATAAATAGGCGAAAAGGCCGAGAAGGACGCCACGAGTGGCTTCCTTGTCAGGGTGTACCGGCAAGCTCATGATGGATCGTCTCTATCTTCTGATTAACGCGCTAATCTAACATAGTCACTACCTTCCGTAGTCCCGATTGTCCTTCGCGATGTCTTTCACCAGAGAAAGCCGGTCCGGCTGGGCTGCACCCTTCAGCTTGTCAGCCTGCTCGGGTAGTCTTGTGACGATGACCATGGCTGGATGACGCTTCGCGTATTCTAGGAGAGCAGGCATGAACGAATTGCGCACGACGCTGGTGCAGGCAGACCTGCGCTGGGAGGATCCCGAGGCCAACTGTCGTCTGCTCGACGAACAGTTGGGCAACCTCAGCGGCGACGACACGGATCTGATCGTGTTGCCGGAAATGTTTGCCACCGGGTTCACCATGAACTCCCGGGAGATGGCGGAACCCATGGAACAGAGTCGCAGCGTGGCCTGGCTGCAGGATCAGGCGATCAAGCGTCGCTGTGTCGTAACCGGCAGTATCGCGGTCACTGCCGGTGGTGAATATTATAATCGCCTGGTCTGGGCGACCCCGGACGGGGAGCTGATTCACTACGACAAGCGCCATCTGTTTCGCATGGCTGGCGAGCACGAACGTTATGGCATGGGCGATAGCCGCAGGGTGGTGGAACTCAAGGGCTTTCGCATCCTGTTGACGGTCTGCTACGACCTGCGTTTTCCTGTCTGGTTAAGACAGCAGCCAGCCCAAGGGGAGCATTTCGAATACGACGCCTTGCTCTGCATTGCCAACTGGCCGGCGCCACGCCGTCAGCCCTGGCGCACCCTGCTGCAGGCTCGGGCCATCGAGAATCTGTGCTATGTCATCGGGGTGAACCGGGTGGGGGAAGACGCCAAGAAGCAAGCCTATGCGGGTGACTCGATGCTGGTGGACTTCAAGGGCGATCCCCTGATCGACGAACCTCGGGATCAGCCTTTCATCCGCACGGGCGCTCTCGATCGTGAGTCGCTTTCCGAGTTTCGTGATAAATTCCCGGCCTGGATGGATGCGGATCGTTTTACACTGGAGGTTTGATGCGGCTGGACAAGTTTCTCAGCGAGACCACGGATCTATCCCGCAGCCTGGCCAAGAAGGCCTTGCATCGGGAAGAAGTCAGCGTGGATGGGCAGATTACCAAGAATCCTGCGACCCAGGTCGATGACGCAAGCGATGTGCGCTGGCAAGGCGAGCCGCTTGAACTCACCGGCCCACGCTATTTGATGATGCACAAACCATTGGGTATCGAATGCACGACCCGTCCTGGACGCTATCCGATAGTGCAGGAGCTGATCGATCTACCCAATGTGGACCGACTGCACGCCGTCGGTCGTCTGGATGTGGATACGACCGGGCTGGTGCTGCTTACTGATGACGGGCAGTGGTCGCATCGGGTGACCTCGCCCAAGAAGCGCTGCGCCAAGGTCTATCTGGCGACCCTTGCCGAGCCTTTGGAAGGGGATGCCGGTGACCGAGCCATCGAGGCGTTTGCCAAGGGCGTACAGCTCGACGGTGAAGACAAACTTACCCTGCCTGCGCAGCTCGTGCTTCTGACGCCGCAACAGGTGCGCCTCACGATCACGGAAGGCAAGTACCACCAAGTGCGCCGCATGTTCGCCGCCATCGGCAATCACGTGGAAACGCTGCATCGTGAATCGATTGGCCCGTTACATCTCGACCCTGATCTCGAGCCGGGAGAGTGCCGTTTCCTGCGCCCTGAAGAAATTACTGCTTTCTGATTTATACCGTTATCTTTTTTCTTCTGGATTTTGTTCTACAATCAGAAAGAATCGAGAGCGCATTTCGTCCTGTGAGCGGAGCAAAAGCCCTTGCAGCGCTGATGTTTATTATACCGTTATCTTCTGTCACGTAAAATACTATATGCAATTTCTCTGTTCATCATCTGTCTGTCCATGCTGGAAGCCGTCATGTGATCTGTAGTGCAGTACAAAGGAAAATCGATATGGCCAAAATAAAAAAGAAACAGATCGTCAGTGCACTGCTTGAATGTCACGGTCGTACCTTTGCTCGAGAGCTTGGCATCGAGTTGAAGCGCAATACTCCCTCCCCCTTGTTCAGATTGCTTTGTCTCTCCTTGTTGACCAGTGCACCCCTGAGCGCGGACGCCGCGATGCGTGCCTGCAAGGCGTTGGGCAGGGCAGGCTGGACGACGCCCAGCAAGATGGCAAGTTCAACCTGGGAAGAGCGAGTCAGGGTACTCAACGACAATGGCTATGCCCGCTATGACGAAAAGACTGCTCGCCAACTCGGTGCACTGACTGATCATCTGCATGAGGCTTATGAAGGTGATCTGCGGCAACTGCGTAGCGAGGCAGATGGCGACATCAAGAAGGCGCGACGTCTGCTCAAGGAGTTCAAGGGCATCGGTGGCGTCGGTGCGGACATCTTTCTACGGGAGGTACAACTGTGCTGGGATGAGTTTCGTCCCTTTGCCGACAAGATGGCATTGAAATCGAGCGCCAAGCTGAACCTGGGGGATAGCGCTGAAAAGCTCGCGAAACGCGTCGACTCAAATGATTTCACGAGACTCGTGGCGGCGCTGGTACGCACACAGTTGGCAAAGGAGCATGATCGGGTACTGGAAGTAGCCGTCGCCAGCTAGTCACTGCTGCTGCCCAAACCCGCCGCCTCCACCAGCGCCTGCGTATACTCGTTTCTGGGTGCGCCCAGCACCTGTTCGGATTCGCCTTGCTCCACGACATGACCTTCCTTGAGCACCATCACCCTATGCGCCATGGCGCGTACCACTGCCAAATCGTGACTGATGAACAGATAGCTCATGCCTCGCCTGGCCTGTAAATCGCGCAATAGTGCGACCAGTTGTTTCTGCACGGTGCGATCCAGTGCCGAGGTGGGTTCGTCGAGGACCAGCAGCTCAGGCTCGAGGATGATGGCGCGGGCCACGGCGATGCGTTGACGCTGGCCTCCGGAGAATTCGTGGGGGTAGCGGGCTGCGCAGTCTTCCTCCAGGCCGACTTCGCGCAGCGATGCCATCACTCGCCGCTGGATTTCACCGCGATCAAGCTCCGGATGATGAAAACGCAGGCCTTCGCTGATGATGTCCTCTACCGGAAGCCGCGGGGACAAGGAGCCGTAAGGGTCCTGGAAGACGACTTGCATTTGCCGGCGCTGACGTCTCAAGTCGTTGCTGCTCATCAGGTCAAGGCGTTTCCCGGCAAAATCGATTTCACCGCTAGCCGGAGTAAGTCGCAGCAGCGCCATGGCCAGGGTCGTCTTGCCTGAACCTGATTCGCCGACGATGCCCAGGGTTTCTCCCTTGCGAAGATAGAGATCGAGAGGCTGAACCGCAATAAACGGGGCTGATCTTCTAGAGAAAAGCCGCTTGGGACGGGAAAACGCCACTTGAAGTCGTCGGGCTTCCAGCAGCCGCGTGTGGTTGCCGATCGCCTTGGGCTTTCCTTCGGGCTCTGCGGACAACAGCAGGCGGGTATAGTCGCTGCCGGGCCGGCTGAAGACGTCGCTGACGGGACCGGTTTCCTGAACGCGTCCGCGATAAAGGACACAGACCCGATCCGCATGACGCCGCACCAGATTGAGATCGTGGGTGATGAGTAACATGGCCATGCCGTGGCGCTGGCGCAGATCATCAAGCAGGGCGAGAATTTCCTGCTGCACCGTGACATCCAGCGCCGTGGTGGGCTCATCCGCGATCAGCAATCGAGGGTTGTTGGCGATGGCCATGGCGATCATCACTCGTTGGCGCTGCCCGCCGGAAAGCTGATGCGGCCAGGCATCGAGCAGTTCATCCGGACGCGATAGCTTGACCTGAACCAGCAGTTCGCGCACCCGCTCTCTGGCGGCGCGACCGTTGAGCCCCTGATGCAGACGCAGCGTCTCACCGATCTGCTTGACGATGGTGTGCAGCGGATTCAAGGAGGTCATTGGCTCCTGGAAGATGAAGCCGACCTGATTGCCGCGAACGGTGCGCCAGTCCCGTTCGTTCAGACGCGTGAGATCACGCTCTTCCAGATACCGCTCGCCGCGTACCTCGGCGCTTTTCGGGAGCAGATTGACGGCGCCGAGGGCGCTGACGGATTTGCCAGAGCCGGATTCGCCCACCAGAGCCAGGGTTTCGCCGCGGCGAATCTGCAGAGAGAGATCTTCGACCACCGGGACCCCATCGAAAGCCACCGTGAAATCCTTCAGCGAGAACACCACTTCAGCGCTCATTCACGGACTCCTTCGTTGTTGAAACCCGTTCCGGCTTGGCGGTCAGCGCGGCAATGATATGGCGCGGATCGAAGGCATCCCGCAGGCCCTCGCCGATGAATACCAGCAATGACAGCATGACGCTCAAGGTGATGAAGGCAGTGATACCAAGCCAGGGCGCCTGCAGATTGTTCTTGCCCTGGGCCACCAGCTCGCCCAGAGAAGGTGAGCCCGGTGGCAGGCCAAAGCCGAGAAAGTCCAGCGCGGTGAGAGTGGTGATGGCGCCGGTAAACAGAAACGGAATGAACGTCAGGGTGGCGACCATGGCGTTGGGCAGCACGTGGCGCCACATGATCAGATAGGGAGGAAGACCCAAAGCGCGGGCGGCTCGCACATATTCGAGGTTGCGCGCTCGCAGGAACTCGGCGCGCACGATATCCACCAGCCCCAGCCAGGAAAACAGCAGCATGATTCCCAATAGCCACCAGAGATTGGGTTCGACCAGACTGGCGAGAATGATGAGCAGAAACAGCACCGGCAGGCCGGACCAGATTTCCGTCAGACGCTGGCCGATGAGATCCGTCTTGCCGCCAAAGTAGCCTTGAATGCCGCCGACGAGTACGCCCAGCACCATCGAACCTATCGTCAGCACCAGGGCAAAGACCACGGAAAGCCGAAAGCCGTAGATCACCCGGGCCATCACGTCACGCCCCTGGTCGTCGGTGCCCAGCCAATGACGCGCGCTCGGGGGCGAGGGGGCGGGTTGCCTTAGACCGTGATCCAGGGTGTCGTAGGCAAAGGGGATCGGCGGCCATAGCATCCAGCCCTGGGCCTGGATTTCATCGATCACGAAGCTATCGCGATAGTCCGTGCTGGTAGGCAGAAAGCCGCCGAACTCGGTTTCGGGATAATCCACCAGCAACGGCGCATACCATTGATCCTGATACTTGATCAGAAGCGGTTTGTCATTGGCGATCAGCTCGGCGCCCAGGCTCAAGACGAACAACAGTGAGAACAGCCAGAGGGCGAATCGTGCCCGGCCATTGGCACGAAACACCGTCATCCGGCGGCGGGTGATCGGCGATAGCTTGGGCTTGAAGCGTGCAAGGCGCGCCATCAGGACCCCCTCGTTTCAAAATCGATGCGAGGGTCCACCCAGACATAGGTCAGGTCCGACACCAGTTTCAGGATCAGCCCGATCAGGGTGTAGAGATACAGGGTGCCGAAAATGACCGGGTAATCCCGCTGCATGACCGCCTCGAACCCCAAAAGCCCTAGACCATCGAGGGAGAAGATCACTTCGATGAGCAGCGACCCGGTGAAGAAGATGCTGATCAGCGCCGTGGGCAAACCCGCGATGATGATCAGCATGGCGTTGCGAAACACATGACCGTAGAGCACCTGGCGATCGCTTGCGCCCTTGGCTCGAGCGGTTAATACGTACTGCTTGTGAATCTCGTCGAGAAAACTGTTCTTGGTGAGCATGGTCAGGGTGGCGAAGCCGCCGATCGCCGCGGCGATCACCGGCAGGGTGATGTGCCAGAAATAGTCACCGATCTTGCCCCACAGGCTCAATTCGTCGAAGTAGGGCGACGTCAGTCCGCGCAGGGGGAAAACGTCGAAATAGCTGCCCCCGGCAAACAGCACGATCAGCAGGATGGCGAATAGAAACCCGGGGATGGCATAGCCGACGATTACCAATCCCGAGGTCCAGATATCAAAGCGGGAGCCATGACGCAACGCCTTGCGAATCCCAAGCGGAATCGAGACAAGATACACCAGCAGGGTGGTCCACAGGCCAAGAGAGATGGAAACCGGCAAGCGTTCGATCATCAGGTCGATGACCGGTCGATTGCGGAAGAAGCTGGTGCCGAAGTCGAAAGTAGCGTAATCGCCGAGCATATTGAAAAATCGCACATGGGCGGGTTCGTCAAAGCCGAACTGCTCCTCGAGCGCCTTGATGAAGCGTTCGTCGACTCCGCGAGCGCCCCGGGATTCGCCACCGCCTGCCGCCGAGTCGCCGCCGCCGGAAGACAGGCGAGTGCTGGCGATGCTGTCGAGGCCTTGATAACGGGCAATGATCTGATCGATAGGGCCGCCGGGAGCGGCTTGTACGATAACGAAATTGAGCAGCATGATTCCCAGAAGCGTGGGAATCATCAGTAATAGGCGACGCAGAATATAGGCGGCCACTAGAGCAAATTCCTTGGGCTTGTCTCGGCTCTCAGCGCTTGCGACTACCGTGCTGGCGTTGATTGACCGCCTCGGCACGCTCGGGATCTACCCACCAGGCATCCAGATCGATGTTGTATTCCGGATGTGGATCGGGATAGCCGTATTTATCCCAAAGGGCAATGCGCGTCGCAGCGAGATGAAACTGGGGAATGACGTAGAAGCCCCAGCGTAGCACGCGATCAAGCGCTTGTGCTGCCGTATCGAGTTCTTCGCGGGAGTCGGCGCGAATCAGTTTTCCTACCAGTTCGTCGATGACCGGATTCTTGAGACCGATGAGATTGCGACTTTGAGGCTGATCCGCGAAATCACTGGTCCAGAATTCGCGCTGCTCGTTGCCTGGATTGGCTGACTGGGGAAAGCTACCCACGACCATGTCAAAATCGAAGCCGCGCAGACGATTGAGATACTGATTGACGTCGACGATACGAATCTTGCTCTTAATACCGATGCGCTCGAAATTGCGTATCAATGGCTGAACGATACGCTCGAACTGGGCGTCATATAGCAAGATTTCCAGCGTGAAAGGCTGCTCGCTCTCTCGTTTGATCAATTGCCCGTTCTGTACTTCATAACCGGCGTCGCGCAGCAGACCCAAGGCCTTGCGCAGACGCGGACGAATGTCGTCGGGCTGCTCCATGGGCAAGGCTTCGTCAAAGATACGCTCAGGAAGTTGATCTCGATAAGGCTCGAGTAGCTCAAGCTCGGCGCCGCTGGGTTCGCCCTTGGCCGCCATCTCTGAATTCTCGAAGTAGCTGTGGGTGCGCTCATAGGCACCATAGAACAAGTTGTCATTCAGCCAGGGAAAGTCGAAGGCAAGATTCAATGCCTCGCGTACCCGCACGTCCTTGAACTTGTCACGACGCAGATTCATCACGTAAGCCTGCATCCCCGCGGGCTGCCCATCGGGTATTTCCAGTTTCTCGACGAAGCCTTGCTTCAAGGCAGGAAAGTCATAAGCGGTTGCCCAGTTGCGGGCACTCGATTCGATCCGCATGTCCAGATTGCCCGCCTTGAAGGCTTCTAGCGCCACGGTCTGGTCGCGGTAGTAATCGAAGATGAGCCGATCGATATTGTGCCGCCCGCGGTTGACCGGAAGATCCTTGCCCCAGTAGTCCTGGACACGTTCATAAACGATGCGTCGTCCCGGCTCCACCTTGGCAATACGATAAGAACCGGACCCCAGCAAGGGGTCGAGAGTCGGCGTGGCGAATTCGCGATCTTGCCAGAAATGCTCCGGCAGGATCGGCAGCTGGCCAAGGATCAGCGGCAGCTCACGAGAGTTCTTCGGATTGAATTCGAAACGAACGGTGTCTTCATCCAGGCGCTGCACCGAGGTCACATCCGCGTAATAGGCGGCATAGAAGGGCTGACCCTCATCGCGCAGCAGTCGAAAGCTGAACACCACATCGTCGGCGGTCACTTTCTTGCCATCGTGAAACCTTGCCTTCGGGTTCAAGTCGAACTCCATCCAGCGGCGATCCGGGTCCAGGCGCACTCCTTCAGCGAGAAGCCCATACATGCTGAAGGGTTCGTCGGGATTGTTCACCATCAAGGTATCGTAAATCTGGGCAAGGCCGTTTGCAGGCGTGCCGGTGACGATGAAGGGATTGGTGGAGTCGAAACTGCCGACGGCGTCGCGAGTAAGCTCACCACCCTTGGGTGCATCGGGGTTTGCGTAAGGAAAGTGCTTGAAATCGCTTGGAAGCGCCGGCTCATCGTACATGGCGAGACCCTGCACGGTAGGCACTTTGTCAGCGGTTACGGCAAACGTAAATCCAGAAAATGACATAACCGCAGCGGTGAGAATGGCCTTACCCATGCGCAACATCGATACTCCTTTCACCATTGCCCCGGTGCGATTTCAATACACCAAATCACTGTACGTAAAGTGTCAGCTGTTGTCCTGGTTGTAAATACTGATCTGCCTCCAGCTTGTTCCAGCGCAGGATATCCAGGGTAGAAACATCGTGGCGTGCAGCGATACGCGCAAGGCTGTCACCCTGTTTCACTTGCACTATTTGAGCCTGCTGACTGGCCTGTCGAGTCGCGCTGGCCCGATTATTAGGCGGGATCCGCAGGATCTGGCCCACGCGAATGGTAGAGCCTCGTAGACCGTTGTAGCGGCGTAGCTCATCGATCGATACGGCATAGCGGTTGGCCAGGATCGATAGTGAGTCTCCACTGCGCACCTGATAGCGATCGCCTCGGGCAAATATTGCGCGACTCTTGGCCAGCATCGCTACCAAGGCATTCTTGATCCTGTGGGGCACCAGCAGTTCCGGTGCTCGCGAGGGCATGGTGGTTTTCTGCAGCAATCCCGGATTGAGATATTCCAGACGTGCGCTGCTGATACCTGCCATTTCGGCTACCTGGGAAAGATCGATTCGATCATCCACGATCACGCGCGCAAAAGCGGGCTGATCAGGAATGCTAGGCAAGGCAACATTATAACGATCGGGATGAGCGATCATGCGAGATAGTGCCAGGAGCTTGGGAACATAGTTCATGGTCTGACGCGGCAGCTTCAGGCTCCAGTAATCCCCGGATTTACCTGCTGCAATCGCACTGCGACGCGCCCGGTTGACCGTGCCGGCACCGGCGTTGTAGGCCGCGAGGGAAAGCTCGATATCACCCCTGTACCATTGATCGGCCTGTTGCTGGATATAGTCCAGGGCCGCCTTGGTGGAGGCAATCACGTCGAGACGGCCGTCATAGGCCCTGTCGCGACGCAAGCCTAATGCGTCACCCGTGCCCGGCATGAATTGCCACATGCCGGTGGCGCCGCCAGCATGCCGCGCGGTTGGGTCATAGGCGCTTTCAATGAAAGGTAGCAAGGCGATTTCGCCCGGCATGTCGCGCCGCTCGAGCTCACTGACAACCCAATATAGCCAGGGCCGCGCTCGTTCGGCAATCGTGGTGATGTTGCCTGGATGACGCTGGTAATAATCAATCCATTTCTGGACGCGAGCTTCCTTGGCATCATTCTCCCATTGGAAGTTGTCCCGCATACGTGTCCAGATGTCGCCCGGCACAAAGGGTTGCAACAGCAAAGCATCCCAGAATGGTGAATTGGGAGGCGACAAGGGAAGGGGGTCGGTCTGCGTCTGAGCTTGGGCTGTCATGCCAAGCGTCAGAAGAAGCCCTCCTGTGAGATGACACACTCGACGACGCAACAATACCTGCTGGTTCATTTATTATGGGTCCTTGCAGGGACGCAGCGCAGCGCCCGTGCTTTAAAAGCCATGCTTGCTTTCAAAAATTATCCTTCCAAGTACGCAGTGTCGCGAAGGTGCTCAAGGAAGAATCTGTAGCGCCATGAGTGCTCGCAGTGGAACGTAATCGTTCATTATCGACTCGTAAAAACGGATTGATCTGACGCTCGCGGCCAATCGTGCTGGGAAGGGTTGGTCGATCCAGATCCCGCGCACGCTGACACTCCTTCATCAAACGATCCCGAATCTTATTATCCGGTTCTGCAGCCTGAGCAAAACGAAGATTAGCGAGGGTATATTCATGAGCGGCAAAGACCAGCGTCTCTTCCGACAAGGCTGCGAGTCGGGATAGCGACGCATGCATCTGCTCCGGCGTGCCCTCGAACAAGCGGCCACAGCCGCCACAGAACAGCGTATCGCCGCAAAACAACAAGGAGGGCGTGCCGGGAGCGAGGAAGGCAATGTGATCCAGGGTATGGCCCGGCACCGCCATGACGTCGAACCGGCGGCCCAGAACGCGAAAATCGTCACCGTCGCCTACGCGCTCCTGGATTTCCTCGATCTGAGGGTTATGCGGACCGATGACCCGGGGCGAGTAGCGTTTTGTGAGTTCGGGTAGCCCACCGGTATGATCATGATGATGATGAGTGATCAAGATCGTGGAAAGATTGAGATTTTCCCGTTCGAGATACTGTATTACCGGCTTGGCGTCTCCAGGATCCACTACTGCCACATCCGTGGTGGAGTCTTGACGCAATAGCCATATATAGTTGTCACTAAAGGCGGGAATGGGTATCACGCTCAGCATGAAGGTTTTACCTCGGTCCGGTTGTCCACGCCCGTTTGGCGCGCCACTGTCTGGGCTGACGGGGAAATAGACTACACAAAAATGTGCCTAACATGGGGGCGCAAGCGTTCTGTGTCAAATTCTAATATGACGATATCCTTGGCTCAACTGGTACGTCGTGGGCGTCTTTACTGGTCGTCCGCAGCCGGTCGAGCGCAATGGCAAGCAGAACGGGCCTGTATTGGGCCGGTCTGTGAACGCTTGTTTGGGGCTCATAGTCTTCATCTGGGTATGGCGCCGCCCTTGACGGACATGTGTCCTATTCGGCATGCGTTGACCTGGTCCCCGACCCGAGAATTGGCTGAGAACGATGCCTGCCTGGTATGCGACCCCACCCGCTTGCCCTTGCCGGATGACAGTCTTTCGCTGGTGGTATTGCATCATATGCTGGAAGTCGCGCCAGAGCCCCATCGGCTGCTGCAGGAGGCGACTCGCGTATTGGCGGACAATGGCTGTCTGATCATCTTCGGCTGGTTTCCGTTGGGCCTTGAAGGAATGCATCGGATATGGCCGCGTAGTCGTACCGGAATGCCACGCTGCGGACGATGGCGAACCCCTGGGCGGCTCAATGATTGGCTTGCATTTGTCGACTTTGAAATCGAGCGAGTAGACTACTGTGGTTTTCGTTTGCCGGGCAGGCCGCCGGGCAACGCCAAGCTTGAATCCTTTGGGCGGCGTTACAATTTACCGCTCAGTGACGCCTACATGATCCGTGCCCGGCCCAAGACTCAGCGGGCGCAAATCATCAAGCCTCGACTGGCCACGCCGGCCATGGGGCGACCGCTGTTGGGCAATTCGCCCCGGGTGACGACCGAGCAGGAACACAAACAGGTGAGCGAGGTTGACTGACATAGCATTACCCAAGGTGGTTATTCATACCGATGGCGCCTGTCGCGGCAACCCGGGGCCAGGTGGCTGGGGTGCGTTACTCAACGCGGGCCGTCATGATAAGACCCTCAACGGCTTCGAAGCCACGACCACCAACAATCGTATGGAGCTGATGGCGGCAATCATGGCGCTACGCGAACTCAAACGCGCTTGTCAGGTGGAGCTGCACACGGACTCCCAGTACCTGCGCAAGGGCATCACCGAGTGGATACATGGTTGGCAAAAGCGTGGCTGGAAGACCGCTGCCAAGCAGCCGGTCAAGAATGCTGAACTGTGGCGCGAGCTGCTCGCCGAGAGTCAGCGCCATGACGTGCGCTGGCATTGGGTGAAGGGCCATAGCGGCGATCCGGGTAATGAGCGGGCCGACGCCCTGGCCAATGCCGCCATCGATGCGGCGATGAGCCCACAGAATTGAGGTGTAGTCACTTCTTGTCACTTCAGGCATCAACATTCACAACACATTCAGCGAGAGATTAATGCGCCAGATCATTCTGGATACCGAAACCACCGGTATCGATCCCAAGGAAGGCCATCGGCTCATCGAGATCGGTGCCGTCGAGATGATCAATCGCCGTCTGACCGGCAACACCTATCACCAGTACATCAACCCCGAGCGCGAGATCGAGGCGGAAGCCATCGGCATTCATGGCATCACCAACGAGCGCGTCGCGGATGAACCCCGGTTTGCCGAGGTGGCTGATGCCTTCTGGGCGTTCATCAAAGGGGCGGAATTGATCATTCACAATGCTGCCTTCGATGTGGGCTTCATTGATCACGAGTTTGGCATCTTGCAGGCTAGCCGCGATGAGCCTCGACTAGGTCCGGTTGCTGACCACTGCGCCATCCTCGATACGCTCAAGATGGCGCGAGACAAGCATCCTGGGCAGCGCAACAGCCTGGATGCGCTGTGCAAACGCTATGAAATCGACAACGGCCACCGGGTGCTGCATGGGGCGTTGCTCGATGCGGAAATACTGGCGGACGTGTACCTGGCGATGACCGGGGGGCAGACGGCGTTGCTGCTTGATGCGGATGCCCAGGCGGGGGCGAACAGCGGCGGTACCAGCGGCATTCGGCGCTTGTCCAGCGAGCGCCAGAGGCTAGCGGTGACACGACTGAGCGAGGTGGAGCTAGAAGCACACCGCGCCAAGCTTTCACTTATTCGCGAGGGAGCCGGTGAGTGCGCCTGGGACGCCTTGGTGGGCTGGGAAGCATCCGAGACCGATCGAGCGCCTTCCGCATCGGTAGAATCATAATGTTCCGACGTGATTTACCTTCTGACGATCAGCGAGGCGGTCTGCTGATTCGCATTGGCGATCGCAGCACCATCGCCCCGGCCGCTGTTCCGGGGCCAGAAGGAGAAGACGATGTGCTGGCGGATGTCGATACCTGGCCGCCCACGGCGCAGCCCATTGGCTTTTGGGATGAGCAGCCCGTGGCGGTGGTTCACGAACCCGAGGCAACACAATGGCCTACCGCCCGAGAGTGGCTGGCCCAGCTACCCGAGTCGAAATATGCCTTGATTTCGACGGCGCTGGAGGTGGTGGCCTGGCAACGGGATCACCGCTTCTGCGGCCGCTGCGGTCACGCCGCCGAACGCATCGGCGGTGAGTTTGCCATGCAGTGCCCGCATTGCGGGCATCGCAATTATCCGCGTATCTCGCCTTGTATCATTACCCTTGTGACCTGTGGCGAGGATCTGTTGCTGGCTCGCAGTCCACGCTTCCCCCCCGGGCGCTATTCGACCCTGGCGGGATTCATAGAGCCTGGCGAGACCGCCGAGGATGCGGTGCATCGTGAAATATACGAAGAGGTAGGCTTGACGGTGCGTAATCTCAGCTACTATCGCAGCCAGGCTTGGCCGTTTCCTCATTCATTGATGCTAGGGTTCTTTGCCGAAGCGGCCACTCGGCGCATTCGTATCGATGGCATCGAGATTGCCGACGCGGCTTGGTACACGCCGCGCCGATTACCACAGTTACCGCCGCCCTATTCGATTGCTCGGGCGCTGATCGAGGCGCACCTCAGAACCTGTTCATGATCTACTGCGCTCGCCTTCGTTCGTAACGATCATGAGCAGGCGCTTTGTTTTTTTCTCTCGTTAGCGAGAAGCCGGGGATTAGCGAGGGAAAAGCGTGCTGAGCTTGGTGGCCAGCATCAGATTGCCAGTGGCTTTCAGCTTGCCGGACATGAACGCATGCATGCCGTCGATCTCACCGCTCATAATGCCTTTTAGTGTGGCGCTGTCCGCCGCCAAGGTGACGGAAGGGTCATCATGCTCACCGTTATGGACGCCCAGGGCGCCATCCTGAACGTGGAGATAGTAATCCTCGTCGTCGGTGACATTGAATTGAAAGATTTCGTCCATGCCCTGAGCCGCTTGAGGATCGAAGCGGTTTTTCAAGCGATCCAGGGTAGCGTTGTTGTCTGTCATCGAAAATTCTCGTGTCGTGAACTGAAAGGGGAACGCGAATGTGTGGCAAACGGTCAGTCTACGTCAAGGGATGACGTGTGATCGCCTATCAATTCAATGGCCCTGATGCATGGCATCGCGGACATGAAATGTTGAAAAAAGATAAACGGAGAAGGCTTCAGTGAAAGAATGGTTAGCGGAATACGGCATGTTCTTGGCACAGGTGGTCACCTTGGCCCTGGTCGTTGGCGTGTTGATTGCATTGATTGGCAAGGCCCGGGGGCAGGAGGAGCATAGTCGCCTGCGAATCGAAGAGCTCAACAAGCGATTGCGTAGTCGCCAACGCCGTCTGCGCTTATCCGGCATGGATCGCAAGCGTCGCAAAATGGCCCTTAAACGCTTCAAGAAGGACGACAAGGATGAAATTCGCGCCGCTTGCGATAGCGAAAATGAGCCTCGGAAGCAGACGGTCTGGGTGCTGGATTTCAAGGGCGACATCAAGGCGTCGGCGACTTCGCGATTCAGCGAGGAGATTTCTGCGCTGCTGGGGGTGGTTGGCGAGAATGATGAAGTCGTCTTGCGGCTTGAATCCCCGGGTGGACTGGTACATGCCTATGGCTTGGCGGCAGCGCAGCTCGATCGTCTGCGCGAGGCCAAGGTGACCACGACAGTGTGCGTCGACAAGGTGGCGGCCAGCGGTGGTTATCTCATGGCCTGCTGTGCCGATCGTATACGGGCCGCCCCCTTTGCCGTGCTTGGTTCCATCGGCGTGGTAGCGCAATTGCCCAACATTCATCGCCTGCTCAAGAAAAACGATATCGACGTCGAGCTGCTGACCGCGGGGCGCTACAAGCGCACCTTGACGGTGCTGGGGGAGAATACCGAAGAGGGACGGGAAAAGTTCCTGGACGATCTGGAAAACACTCATGAGCTTTTCAAGCATTATGTCGGCGAGCGGCGCCCCCAACTCGATATCGAAGCCGTGGCAACCGGCGAAATATGGTATGGCAGCGAAGCGGTAAAAAATGGCCTGATTGATGAAGTAGGCACCAGCGAGGCGTATCTACTCGGACGGATGACCCAGGCGCGAGTGATGACCGTGGCGCTCGAGAAAAAGCGCGGCCTGACCGAACGTATGGGGTTGGCGGCCTCGATGGGAGTTGAGCATGGGTTACAGCGTGTCTATGAAGTGCTCGAAGCCGGCGGATGGCAGCGGCGCTGAGCGTCGACTTCCTGTGAGCGGCAACGAGTAACAGCCACTAGGCGTAGAGCTTGGCCAGGGTTTCCACTACGGTGCGCGCCTCGTCACCCTGCAAGGAATAGTAGATCGTTTGAGAAGAGCGCCGGGTGTTGACCAATCCTTCGCGCCGAAGAATGGCTAGGTGCTGCGACAAGGCGGATTGACTTAAGACCAGGCGTGAATTCAGTTCGGAAACGGATAGTTCTGTTTCATCAAGTAGGCACAATATGCGCAGACGATTTTCGTTGGCCATGGCCTTGAGAAGATTAGTGGCTTCGACAACGCTGCCATCGCCTTTTTCGAGCAACTGTGCCGCAGGCTGACGAGTGCTCATGTTGCATCTCCCGGGTGCGTCTAGCAGTGAGGGCGCCCTAGTTTGGGTGGACGCTGGTTTGGCGAATAAAGACTACATTACTCTCTTCCTGATTTAGCAAATCTTCAACAACTCCGCGATACTTATTCAAACGTATATTTAACGGTAAAGCCCAAACGACGCCGGTGCTGGATACTGTGTAGATCAGCTGATTGTCGACAATGAGAAGATGTTTTAGTCACAAAGACTCATTTATTGCTTTTCAACAGGAGTAGTTAGCCGATGGTATGAGTGGAAAGCGCCATGACATCGCCTAGAGTGTCAACAATCGATGGTTTGGGATCGATAGTACCTTGAACCTTGGCGTTGATCCTTCGACACGTTCTTCCTTAATGAGGCGAGCTTTCCATGAGTACCTACCAGTCCGAGTTTCAACAATCGATTCAGCACCCTGAGGCGTTCTGGGCAGAGCAGGCTCAACGCATTCCCTGGTTCAAATCGCCCCAGACCATTTTGAGTTACAACGAACAGGATCATGCCCGTTGGTATGACGACGGCGAGCTGAATATCTGTCATGTCGCATTGGATCATCATGTCGAGTCCGGACGAGGCGACCAGCCAGCGATCTTCTGGGATTCACCGGTGTCCGGGCAGCGTCGGCAGTACAGCTACCGTGAGCTGCGTGATCAGGTGGCAATCTTCGCCGGGGCCTTGGCAGGGTTGGGCGTGGAGAAGGGCGACCGAGTGGCCATCTACATGCCCATGGTGCCCGAGGCGCTGATAGCAATGTATGCCTGCGCGCGCCTGGGAGCGATTCACTCCGTGGTGTTCGGCGGCTTTGCTCCCCATGAACTGGCAATGCGCATCGAGGACGCGGAACCCAAGGTGGTGGTGGCCGCGTCCTGTGGCATCGAAGTCGATACGGTCATTCCTTACAAGCCCATCGTCGACAAGGCCATCGCCGCGA
The DNA here is from genome assembly GCF_947500835.1 of uncultured Halomonas sp. Classification (GTDB taxonomy): domain Bacteria; phylum Pseudomonadota; class Gammaproteobacteria; order Pseudomonadales; family Halomonadaceae; genus Modicisalibacter. The sequence goes on along the minus strand of NZ_CANMTQ010000012.1, from coordinate 31,091 downwards.
GCGCTTACAAGCCCTCGGCCTGTGTCATCCTCCAGCGCGAGCAGGCTCAGGCCGATCTGGGCGATATCGATCATGATTGGCAAGCGCTGATGGAAAACGCCACGCCAGCAGACTGCGTACCGGTCAAGGGCACCGATCCTCTCTACATCCTTTACACCTCCGGCACGACCGGTAAGCCCAAGGGGGTGGTGCGCGATCATGGCGGCTACGCGGTGGCGCTGCACTACTCCATGGAGCGTGTCTATGGCATGGCGCCAGGGGAGGTCTTCTTTTCAGCGTCGGATGTCGGCTGGGTGGTGGGGCACTCCTATATCGTCTATGCGCCCTTGATTCTGGGATGCACCACCGTCGTTTACGAAGGCAAGCCGGTCCGCACGCCAGACGCAGGGGCGTTCTGGCGTCTGATTTCCGAGTATGGCGTCAAGGCATTCTTTACTGCTCCGACCGCCTTTCGTGCGGTCAAGAAAGAAGACCCGGACGGTAAATGGCTGGAGAAGTACGATATTTCCTGTCTCAAGACGTTGTTTCTTGCCGGTGAACGGCTCGATCCGCCGACCTTTCACTGGCTCGATGATCTGATTGACGTGCCGGTGATCGATCACTGGTGGCAGACCGAGACCGGCTGGGCCATTGCCGCCAATCTGCAGGGGCTTGAGTCCATGCCGGTCAAGCCCGGTTCCGCGACGGTACCGGTGCCGGGCTATGACGTGCAGGTGATCAATCGTCAGGGAGAACCCGCGACAGCTCATGAGCAGGGCAGTATCGTTATACGCCAGCCCATGCCGCCAGGGTGCCTCACCGGTATCTGGCGTAATCCAAAGCGCTTTCACCAGGCCTATATGGCGGCGATACCCGGCTGTTATCTGACCGGCGACGGGGGCTACTTCGACGAAGACGGCTATCTGTTCATCATGGGGCGCACCGATGATGTCATCAACGTGGCAGGCCATCGTCTGTCCACCGGTGAGATGGAGGAGGTGCTGGGGTCTCATGCGGCAGTGGCGGAATGTGCCGTGATCGGTATTCTCGACGATTTGAAAGGGCAGGTACCCTTGGGGCTGGTGATTCCCAAGGATGGCTTCGATGGCGATACACACGCCCTTGAAAAGGAGTTGATCGCCCTGGTTCGCGCTCAGATCGGCGCGGTGGCGTCCTTGAAACAGGTACTGGTGGTATCGCGCCTGCCCAAGACCCGTTCCGGCAAGATACTGCGAAAGCTTTTGCGCACCATCGCCGATGGCAAGGAGTTCGGCATGCCGTCCACCATCGATGATCCTACCAGCCTGCAGGAAGTGCACGAGCACATGGTGGATCGAGAAGTGGGGGCCGCGCATCAGTCAAAACAGGTTTAGTCGCCTGATCCGATCTACTGTCATCGGGCCCGCTTTCGGCGGGCCCGATTTGTGGTTACCATGCACCGCTCCAGTCATGTCTCATCGATGCGCGAGGGTTCCCTCACCCCCTCGGCGGTATAAAAAAAGGAATCCTCGATGCTGTTGTTGTCCGAAGAACAGATACGTCGCTGCCTGATAGCGCTGGTGGCGTTTCATATCCTCGTGATCGCCGCGAGCAACTATCTGGTGCAACTGCCTTTCACGATTGCCGGCTTGCATACCACCTGGGGGGCGTTCAGCTTCCCGTTCATCTTTCTGGCCACGGATCTTACCGTCAGACTCTTCGGCAAGGGACCGGCGCGAGTGATCATTGCCCGGGTCATGCTGCCTGCGCTGGTGGTCTCCTATGTGCTGTCGGTCATGTTCGAGAAAGGAGAGTTCCGTAGCATCTCGGCACTGGGCGACTTCAATCTGTTCGTCGCACGTATCGCGCTGGCAAGCTTCATGGCCTATGTGATCGGCCAGCTGCTCGATATTCAGATATTCGATCGCCTGCGCCGTAGTGCCCGCTGGTGGGTGGCTCCAGCGCTTTCGACGGTGTTCGGTAATCTTGCGGATACCTTCGCATTTTTCGCCATCGCCTTTCATCAAGGACCTGATGCCTTCATGGCCAGCCACTGGGTGGAGATCGCCTGGCTCGATTATGCGGTCAAATTGATCATCTCGTTGACGCTTTTCTTGCCCATGTATGGCTTGCTGCTGGGGTGGTTGAGCCGAAGCCTGTTACGCTGGGGGGCAAGGCCTTCCCAGGAAGGCATTTGAGAACCTGTCTACGGTCAGCTGCGTGTCGGCCATACGTCGTTAAATTCGTTTTCAAAATACTCATTTACACCAGTAAACTCCGTTTTTTCGTCCGAATTTGCCTCGTCTGACTCTAACTCGCTAGACCGTAAACAGGTTCTAGGATATTTAGGAATGTCAATATGGGCTGAAAAGGAAGGCAGCATGAGCGACTCCGTCGAACTCTACTATCAGGACAGCAGTGAGCAGGATAGCGGTGGGCAGGATGGCGTGCCGTTGATCGTGATGCACGGCTTGTTCGGCAGCGCGGATAACTGGCGCTCCCACGTCAAGCAGTGGCAGCAAAAGCGCCGCGTAATCACCGTGGACCTGCGCAATCACGGCCGCTCACCTCATGCCGAGGAGATGGGTTACGCCGTAATGGCCCAGGATGTGATCGCCTTGCTCGATAAGCTCGAAATAGAGCGCTGCGATCTATTGGGCCATTCCATGGGGGGCAAGGTGGCCATTACCGTAGCTCGTCTCGCGCCGGAGCGTCTATCCTCATTGATCGTCGCGGATATTGCGCCGGTCGCCTATGGTCACGATCACGAGAGTGTCTTTGCCGCGCTTCGCCGAGTAGTGGAAGGCGAGCCCACCTCCCGCAAGGAAGCCGATGCATTGATGGCCGAAGCTGTCGAAACACCGGCGGTTCGCATGTTCCTGGCAACTAACCTGGTACGTGGCGACGACGATGTGATGCGCCTGCGGGTCGGTCTCGATGAAATCGAAGCAGCCTATGAGGATATCATTGCCGAGCCGGCGGGTGAGGGCGTCTACGAAGGACCGACCCTGGTGCTGCGCGGTGCGAATTCCGGCTATGTCAGCGACAAGCTCCTGCCCCAGCTGAAAGAAGTGCTGCCGCAGGCGGAAATAGAGACACTAGACGCGGGACATTGGCTGCATGCCGAAGTGCCGGAAGCGTTTCGGCGGGCAGTGAATGAATTTCTCGAGAATCGACCGCTTTGATTTTCTGTAAATGGAAACATCAAGCCTGTAGCGGCCGAACCTCGACCTGCTCCGGCTGGCGGGTCAGAAAGCGATTGAGAATCTTGTAGGTATCTACATCGAAACGCGCTTTCTGTGCGGTCAGGGAGACAAGTTCAGACTCGTCGAGCCGTTCCAGGCTACCCAGATAGCACCAATGATCCACCACATGCCAGACCTGCTTGCCGTCCTGGGCGGTTTCACCGAATGCCACCCGCCCCTGCCAGGCCCACTGCTGTACCCTCAGGCGCTCGAGTGCTTCCCGGGCGCGGCCGGCATGATCTTCCAGAGATTCCTTGCCGCAACAGGCGCCGGCGCAGCGCCCCAATTGCTGCGCGAAACAGCGCCCCTTGCCATTGGTCAAGCCGAGGACCTGAGGGCACAGACGATACTCCTCGGCAATCTGACTCAGGGCGTTGCGCGCATCCTTGCGCGTGCGAAACAGGCCATAAAGGGTCAGCTCATGAGATAGATTGAGGCTGTCATCATCGACCAGACAAGGAGCAAGCTCATCTTCCGGCCAGTGCCAGCTAACCAGGCGACTCTGACGGCGTAGCTGCCGGTTGTGTACCGGCATCAGCTCCTTGATCAATTGCGCTTCGAGCAGTTGAGCGCCTAGATCTCCCGCGGTTTCACGCCATTCCAGATCGTGAATCTGCTGGCTCAGACGCATCTCCCGATCGTTGCGATGATCGCTGTTGAAGTGGCTGAGTACCCGGCTGCGCAGATTGACGCTCTTGCCCACGTACAAGATGGCGCGATTCTCGCCGTAGAACAGATAGACGCCGGGGCGCTCGGGTAATGATTGCAATCGAGTCGGGTCGAGATGGGCCGGCAGGCTGGACTGACGCAGCTGGGCTCGGATCAGGGTTTCGAGCTGTTCTCCCTCGTGCTGATGCTGCCAGTATTGCCACAGCGCCAGCATTGCCCGCGCATCACCTTCCGCGCGGTGACGGTCGAAGTCGCCCAGGCCATGGCGTTTGAGCAGCGCGTCGAGATTGTGATGGCGCTGCTGGGGCGCCAGGCGGCGCGATAGCCTGAGGGTGCAGATCACGCTGGTGCTGTAGTCCAGTCCGGCGCGCTTGAATTCATTGCGCAGAAAGCCGTAATCGAAACGCGCGTTGTGTGCCACTATCGCATCACCATCGAGCCAGGCGAACAGTTCATTAGCCAGGGCCTCGAAGGTGGGGGCGCCGTCCACCATGGCGTCGTCGATACCGGTGATCTGCTGTATGTGCCTCGGGATATCCGTCTGCGGATCGACCAGCGTGGTAAAGCGCTCGATGACCTGGCCATCGATGACGCGCAGGGCGGCAATTTCGGTGATCCTGTCTCGGGTGGTGCGGGTGCCGGTGGTTTCCAGATCGATAAAAACGAGCGGGCGATCGTTCATAAAAGCGGCGCAGTTTCCTTGCCAAGTATGGTGGTAATCTTCATGAGCGGAAGCAACGTTTTGTCATCCTTGCGGTGAAGCGTCATCCTGGAAGAGCTCGGCGTCGATATCGACGGCAAGGCGTCTGGCTGACGTTGCTGTTTCGATCAGACCACGGCGCAATAAATAGGTTTCAAGCTGCTGATAACGCTGTCGTTGTAACGTGACAGGGCGCAATGCCAGATAGCGCAGCACTTCTGGCCAGGCACGCGCATTGGCCGGGGTGTCGATACCCGGCTCGGCCTTGCGCACCAGCTCCCAGCCTTGCTCAGGATGATTGATGAGCCAGAGGGTCGCCTTCTCCACCGCATTGAAAAACCGCCCGATATCGCGACGATGCCGACTCAGCACATCCCGGTTGGCGACGACGATCAGTTCGTCATAGGCCGGTAGATCGCTTTCATCGACCATGAACTCGTTGACCACGATGCCTTGCTGGGCTAACTGACGGCGATCCACGTGGCGCATGGTACCGATCACGGCATCAACCTCTTTGTTGGTCAGCGCCGCTATCAGAGCAAAATCCACATGCTGCAACGTTATGTCACTTAGACCTATCGACTGGTCCTTGAGCATGGCATCCAGCCATATTCGGGCCGGTCCATCGTGCACGTAGCCGACCGTTTTACCCTTCAATTGCGCTAGCCGCTCTATACCGGTGTCTCGACGTGTCAGCAAGGTGGCTAGCGGCACCGGTACCAAGGCGCCTACGCGAACCAACGGCAAATTCTGCTTGACCATCAGGTGCAACTGCAGCTGCGAGGTCACTGCCAGTTCGGCCCGCTGGGCAGCGACCAGCTTTGGGGCAACGCTCGGATCCGCCGGGGTGATCAAGGTGACATCCAGGTTTTCCTGATCGAACAGATCGCGTTCCCGCGCCACGATCAATGGAGCGTGATAAGGCGTCAGATACCAATCGAGCACCACCCGCAGCGATCGGTAAGGAGGCGGGGTCAGAGGCTCCGGCGACTTGTCAATCACAAGAGGCTGCTCTTGAGTCTGCGCCGGTGCGGGATTGTCAGCGATTGGTATATCGGTCGGTGGGAACGTTTGCGGTACGCCTGTCTTATCTGTCGTCGTTGCAGCGACGTTGATGGTATTGCTGCTATGTACTTGTACAACGGTAATGACAGCGGCAATCATGACCAGTACCACGACAATTGCCAATTTATAGCGTAGTTTCAGCAGCATCGCTTTCTCATTTATTGGATATCTCCCCAGACCACGCCCGGTGTTTGTCAGTCTACCCCTAGGGTTACCGCATGCCCAGTATAGGTAGTGCTAGACACAGAACTGTCAGTTGTTTTGCATTTTCGAGTTTGAGGGATGCAATACGTCTGTGGTTTGCCGATATGGCATACTTATTCCCCCATTTTTTCTTGTTGCTGCCATGGATAGTATCAATACACTTTTTCTGTTCACCGGTTCGCTGATTGCGCTCAGCGTGCTAGCTAGCCGTTTGTCCTCGATATTCGGCCTACCTCTTTTAGTTATCTTCCTTGCGGTCGGGATGCTTGCGGGCGAAGACGGCATCCTGGGCATTGAGTTCGACAGTTACTCCCTGGCGTTCATCATCGGTCATCTGGCGCTGGCGATGATATTGCTCGATGGCGGCCTGCGAACGCGCATGAAGACCTTTCGTGTCGGGCTCAAACCGGCGTTATCCCTGGCGACGCTAGGTGTTTTCATCACCAGCGGGGTGGTCGGGGTCTTTTCAATGTGGTTCTTTGAACTGAGCCTCACGGAAGGGCTGCTGGTAGGCGCGATCGTGGGGTCCACGGATGCGGCCGCCGTTTTTTCGATGCTGCGTGGTCAGGGCGTCAGTCTCAACGAACGCGTCAGCGCCACCCTCGAGATCGAATCCGGTACCAACGATCCGATGGCAATATTCTTGACCATCACGCTAGTCGAGATTCTGGTCGGAGATATCGTCGGCCCTCTTGAGACACTGTTGATGTTCGTCAAGCAGTTCGGTCTGGGGCTGGCGATTGGTGTCGGCGCTGGCTGGCTGTCCGGGCGCTTGTTGAGAATCATGGATCTGGCCCCGGGCCTTTACTCCCTGCTGGCGCTTGCGCTTGGCTTCTGTGTGTTTGGCCTTACCAGTGCGCTGGGAGGTAGCGGTTTCCTGGCGATCTATCTGACCGGATTGATGATTGGCAACCAGCCGGGGCGACATCTCAACTTCATCCTCCCGGTACACGATGGTCTGGCCTGGCTGAGCCAGATCGGGTTGTTCCTGGTATTGGGAATGCTGGTGACGCCAAGCGAGATGGTCGAGTACGGCGTTACCGGTGCGCTGCTGGCCCTGGTGCTCATCTTCATTGCGCGTCCATTGGCGGTCATTCTGGTCATCAAGCCCTTCTTCAGTTTTCGCTGGCGCGAGGTCTCTTTCATTTCCTGGGTCGGGTTACGGGGTGCGGTGCCAATCGTCCTTGCCATCTTCCCGGTGGTGGGCGGCGTCGAGAACTCGGCACTCTATTTCAATGTCGCCTTCTTCGTGGTGCTGATATCACTCCTGACCCAGGGGACGACACTTTCTATCATGGCCCGCTGGACCAAGGTCGAAGTACCGATCAGCGTTGTGCCCAATCATCGTGGTCCGCTGGGCATACTGCCGGAAAACGATTTCGAGATGTTTGTTTACGAGGTCAACAACGAAGCGCTTGAGGATGTCCCCATTCGCTTGCTGCGGTTTCCTTCCGGCGCGCTGATCTCAGCCTTGTTCCGTCACCATGTCATGCTGCACCCCAAGGGCAGCACGCTATTGAAGCTGGAGGATGTGATCTGTGTCATTGGACGCAGTGAAGATCTCCCGGCACTCAATCGTCTCTTCAATGGCGAAGCCCGTCTCAAGCGCGAGCGCGCGTTCTTTGGTACCTTTACCCTTGATGGCACCGCACTAATGAGCGATGTTGCCAGCGCCTACGGACTCACCCTGAGCCCCGGTGAGCAGCATATGACGTTGGGTGAATTCATTTCACTGCGAGTAGGGGGGCATCCCGTTGTCGGCGACGATGTCGGTTGGCATGGCATTCATTGGGTCGTCAGTGTCATGGAGGGCAACAAGGTAACCAAGGTAGGACTAAGGTTGTATCAGTAATCTCGGCAGGATCCTCACCATGACGCCGACGGCGCCCTTGGGCGCCGTGCTGAAGACAATGATGCCACTTAACCACCCATGAACGAGGACATCGCCTTATCCGCGATGGTGCCGCAGACCTTTTCGCCCATCTTGTCCTTGAGGCTGCTCAAGTCGAAGCTCTTGCCTTCTTCCTGGCCCTTGAGAATACCGCTCATGCCTTGCTGGTAACCCTCGTCTTCGGACGCTTTATCCTGCCCGCCAAGTTTACCCATCAATTTGTCCTTGGCAGTTTGGGTCGCGCTCTTGCTGTATCCCTGTTCCTGGCAGTAGCCGAGTACGCCCGCTACGTTGCTCATGCTGCCAAGATCGAAAGAGCCGGAAGAAAGCGAACTCAGCAGGGAGCCGCCACCAGATGAACCACCAGACATTAGACCGCCTGCTTTTTCCTTGACGCTATCCATGCTCGATGCCGAACTAACAGGTACTAGAGCGACGGCGGCGATCAGCCCCGCGATGCAAGCAAGATGTTTGTTCATACAAAGAAATCCTTATCCGTATCGTTAATTGAACTATCGCTTCGTGGAACGTGTTCAGCATGGCTGGTGTAGCAGCCGTCTGTAAAGATGGGGCGAGTCGAGAAGAAAGATCAAGGCGGAAAAGAATGAGGGAGAGGGGAGGAAAAATGGGAGTCGAGAATGGAAAGGGAGCTGATCACAGCTCCCTGCCAAGCGGTCAAAACTGGTAGCTTACCCCGGCACTGATGGCGCTGACTTCATAGTCTGACTTGTCCAGATAGGACATGTATTCAAGAGTTCCAGAGAATCGAGGCGAGAAGAAGTTGACCTCGCCGCCGACGCCGAAGGAAAACCCGGAGTCGTCATCGCTTTCGGAGCCGAAAGGAGTGTCAAGTGTCGCCTCTACTCGAGCAAAACCGGCCAAGGCGTAGATCGAGACAAATTGGGTGACAGGCAAATGGCCAACCGCATAGGCGCCAAGAAGACTGTCGATTTCTGCCGTTGCGTTGGCGTCGTAACCATCGATGGTCACTTCATCGTCGGAAAGCCCCAAGCCCACGCGCCCCTCGACGGAGAAATAGTCGGTCAGGTAATGGCCCAGGCGACCCACCAGCATTGCAGGATCAGCCTCTACGTCGTAATCGTCTTCGTAGCTGACCTTGGCATATTGAAGGCCGGCATACGTTGTTCCGGCACTGCCGGCAAGCGCGGGGCTGGACACGAGTCCAGCCAGAAGAAGCACGGCGATTCTCGATTTCATTTTTTATGATTCCTGCAATGGATACGCGGTATTGGCCACCGGGTTTTTCGAGATCCTGATAGCCGCGATAGATGTAGAAACGGATCTATGATAGCGCTGCGGGATCAGGCCTAAATCATGAGCAGGGACTCTGAATGGCGATATCTTGGCGTTTTAAACAGCCGTAAAGTCCGCTTTACCGCCCTTGGATGCCAGCGGATAATTTACCGAACCTTGTGGTGATTTCCGCGAGGGTTCGCTCGAACGGTGTGGCACAGGACTGGGCTCGAGACAGGATGAGCGCGCCCTGAAGGGCAGCAACATCTTTTTGTGCGAGCGTATGTGAATCTGCGCTTTCAACACCGCCGGATTCGTAAAGCCTGGCAGTAGCGTTGATCCAAAGATCGAATAGCGCCTTGGTCCGATTGCGCAACTCGACCGGAACATCTTCCATGGCAAATACCGCGAGAAGGCAACCCAGCTGGCCGCCTTCATAGTGGTGTCGCAGCATCCCTTCGATTGTGCCCCACTTTGCTTGTAGTGAAATGTCCGGTGCGCTGATCGTGACGGCCATGACATCGATGAACGTTTCGATCAGGTCGAGCGAACGTTGGGCCATCTCCAGCTTCCCGCGTCCAAAATGATGGTAGATGCTGGAACGCCCAAGGCCTGTTCGTTTGGAAATGACGCTCATTGTGGTGCCATGAAAGCCATTGGCGCGAAACGTGCGAGCCACCTCGGCGACAAGATCTGGCCGAGAATTATTTTCTTTCATTGTTCTGCTCTTCTTCCAAGACCGATACCTCGCGTATCCGCGAGAGAGAACTATGCAAGCAGCTCATTGAACTCCAGGACGTTGCCATCGGGGTCGCGAACGAAAATGACCTTACGCCGATCGCTGTACACATGCGGCCCATCCGTAATGTGAATTTTCTCCTTTCCGAGCTTGCCAAGTAGCGCATCGAGATCGTCCACGATGAACGCGGCATGGGTCATGCCCGGATATTTGATGTCCTCGTCTTGCAAGATGTTCTTCGCCCCTTTGCGGGGCACGCCATTGAAGATGAGGTTGATGTAGACGCCGTGTTCATTGACCATCTCGTTCGCCTTGTGCTCGGGAAGGTCGATCTCCTCTTTCCAGCCAAGCGTCTCGTAGAATCTGATTGCTCTGGCGCGATCGGTCACACGAATACCGATGTGCTCGTAGGAGATCACGCGAAATGTCATTGGGCTTTCTCTTTTCATGAGGCGACTCCCTCAGATTGCAGGCATAGGGATGAAGTCGGGAAGAGACTTGACGCGCTCCAACCAGGCTCGAACGGCGCGATAGGGCGCGAGTGACACGGCTCCTTCGTGGCTCAGGGCGACGTAGGGAAAGCAGGCTATGTCGCCAATGGTTGGTCGGCCCAGTGCCAGCCAGTCACGATCTGAAAGGTGCTTGTCCAAAATCTCAAGGACGCGCGCTGCCTTGATGCGTGCTTCGGCAACATTGATCGGGAAGCCGAATTTGTCATACAGTCGGGCATCGTTCGGCCCTCGCGCGATCTCGTTTTCCGCTACCATGAGCCACTGCAGCACTTCAGCCTCCTCGTGAGCATGGGTTGGGTACCAATCCTCAAGCGCATACTTGCGTGCTAGATAGACAAGAATGGCCTGAGAGTCGCGCAAGAGGACACTGCCATCAACGAGTACTGGTATCTCTCCAAACGGATTGCGGGCAATAAAGTCTTCACTTTTGTGCTCTCCCTCGAGGAAGGCGACCGGGCGCAACATGTAGTCTTGCCCAATCAACGCGAGGAAAAGTCGGACCTTATAACAGTTCCCTGATAATTCGAGATCATAAAGGTCCATATCATGTAACTCCCTTCGAGAATGTACCGAACGATCAGTACAGTCTATGGGAGTAGCATTGTCAATTAATTCCGATAGACGTCTAGAAGACAGTCGGTACGCGCAACCAAACGTTTTAACGCTTATACAGCACGCGATCCTGGAGCTGTTTTAGAAAACTTTGGACATTTTCCTCAATTTCTAGATCCAAATTATCTAATAAAAAAATACTCTAAGGGTATCGCCCGCTGCGCCGGTTCTCCACCAGCACATCCAGGATCTTATTGGCAGCTAGCATGATCTCCGAGGGGGCTTCGCCCTTGCGCCGACTGCAGATAATGGGTGTGGTAATGCCGCTATCCGCCAGGTAGGCATAGACGATGCCGTCGCGCTTGAGGCGGCTGACCTGTTCAGGCACAAGTGTGATCCCTAGTCCCGAGATTACCAGGCCGAGTGCGGTCTGCAGTTCGTTGGCCTCCTGAGCCACCTGCACCTTGAGTCCATGTCGGCGAAACAGCCCCAGTACCATGTCCGCCAGACTGCGCCGGGGCTTGGCCGGGAACAGGATCAGCGGATCCACGGCCAGTTGCGCGAGGGTCGGGCGCGTGTCTCCCAAGGGATGTCCCGCCGGGAGGGCCGCCATCATTGGCTCCTCGAATAATATCTCCTGCTCCACCTCCGGGTCATCGATCAGCAGCCGTCCGAACCCCATGTCGATACGCCCCGCCTTGAGCGCCTGAACCTGCTGCACCGTGATCAACTCTGACAAAGTTAATTCAAGATCATCCTTTTGTCGTAAACCTCGCACCAGTAGGGGCAACTGCCCGTAAAACACCGATGGCACAAAGCCGATGCCGAAACTCTGATGTTGGCTACGCGCCATGTGCCGCGTGGAAGTCACGACAACGTCAACCTTTTCAAGAATCTGCAGGGCATGCTCGTAAAAGAACTGGCCCGCCTGGGTGAGCACCAGGCCCCGAGAATGGCGTTGAAACAAGGGCGTTCCCAAGTGGGTCTCGAGGTGCTTGACCTGACGGGTCAGCGGCGGTTGCGCCATATGCAGCCGCTCAGCCGCACGAGTGAGGTTCAATTCCTCGGCCACGACACAGAAATAGCGCAGATGGCGTAGTTCCACGATACCTCCTGGGTATGGCAAGGCACCTAAATGATATTGGTTGTCTTGCCTGGTTAGGGTCAAGCTTTTCCTATCTTCTCAGATCCTCAACTTGGTAACGCCTCATGACCCCGTTAATCGAATCCATCGAGACCCTGCTGGTCGACCTGCCAACCATCCGACCCCACAAGCTATCGGTGGCCACCATGGCCTGTCAGACCCTGGTGATCGTGCGCATGCGCCACTCCGATAGCATCGAGGGGCTGGGCGAGGGCACCACCATCGGCGGCTTGAGTTACGGACCGGAAAGCCCCGAGAGCATCAAGCTCAACATCGATACCTATCTGGCGCCGCTGTTGATCGGCCAGCCTTCGAATAATCTTAATGCTCTGCGCGCGCGCTTGAATCGCCATGTTCGCGGCAACGCCATCGCCAAGTCGTCACTGGAAACCGCGCTGCTGGATGCTCAGGGCAAGCGCCTGAATCTTTCCGTAGCAGAGCTGCTGGGTGGGGCGCGCCAGGACCATCTGCCGGTACTGTGGGTGCTGGCCAGCGGCGATACCCAGAAGGATATCGACGAGGCTTTTCAGCATCTCGAGACTCGGCGCCACTGCAATTTCAAGCTCAAGATCGGCGCCAATCCGGTGGATGAAGACGTGAGACATGTGGCGGCGATCAAGGCGGCCCTCGGCGAACGTGCCGGCATCCGGGTCGATGTCAACCAGGCCTGGGATGAGGCTACCGCGGTGCGTGGCATCAAGGCGCTACAGGAGGCAGGCATCGAGCTCATCGAGCAGCCCACACCAGCCCGCGATCAGGCCGGCCTTATCCGTCTAGCCAATCGCTTTGAGGTACCCATGCTGGCCGATGAGGCGGTGCAGGATGTCCGCGACGGTCTCGATCTGATTGGCGGCGGTTTCAGCGGTGCTTTCGCCCTGAAAATCGCCAAGTCCGGTGGTCCGCGCGGAGCGCTGGAATTGGCAAGTCTGGCCCATGTCGCGGGCCTTGGGCTATACGGCGGCACCTTGCTGGAGGGCAGCATCGGTACCGCTGCCGCGCTGCACGCCTGGTCGACACTTCCTGAAATGGTTTGGGGAACCGAAATGTTCGCCCCCTTGCTGCTCAAGGACGACATCGTGACCGAATCGTTGAGCTATCGCGACTTTGGCGTCGAGTTACCCAAAGGGCCCGGGCTGGGCATCAGCCTGGACGAAGACAAACTCGCTCATTACGCGCGCAATTAATCGACGACGTGCGCCATCGAGCAAAACGCTAGAAGAGGAGAAGACCATGCTGTTTCAGGTGGAAATGACCGTCAAGCTGCCGCCCTCCATGCCGGCTGAGCAGGCCAACGAGATCAAGACGAAGGAGAAGGCCTACTCTCAGGAATTGCAACGCCAGGGCAAGTGGCGCCACCTGTGGCGGGTTGCCGGGAGCTACTCCAACGTCAGCATCTTCGACGTCGAGGATAATACTGAACTGCAAGATCTGGTCAGCAACCTGCCCCTGTTCCCTTATATGGAAATCAACGTCAAACCACTGTGTCGCCATCCGTCGTCGATCCGTGAGGACGATTGCTAGACCCGACATGGCAGAACAAACATAACGATGAGGACATCAGCATGAACGTGAAGATTTACGATACCCCTGAGGTTCAGAGCTTTCTGAACATCGTCAGCGGCTTCGACAAGGAGGGTGGCAGCGATCGTGGTAAGCAGATTCTGCACCGTATCCTGTCTGACCTGTATCGCACCATCGACGATTTCGATATCAGCGCCGAAGAGTATTGGTCCGCCGTCAGCGTGCTCAATGCTTTGGGACAAGCCTCTCAGTTCGGACTGCTGTCTCCAGGACTCGGCTTTGATCACTTCCTGGATATGCGCATGGACGCTGCGGATCAAGAAGCGAAATGTGCCGGAGGTACCCCGCGCACCATCGAGGGCCCGTTGTATGTGGCCGGCGCGCCCGAAACAAAGGGCTTTGCGCGTATGGATGACGATCCTGACCCGGATGGCGAAATCATGTGGCTGCATGGCCAGGTGCGCGATACTGCTGGTAAGCCGATCCCGGGCGCCAAGGTGGAAATTTGGCACTGCAACTCCAAGGGTGGCTACTCCTTCTTCGACCAGAGCCAGACGCCTTACAACCTGCGCCGCACGATCATCGCCGACGCAGAGGGTCGCTATCGGGCACGCAGTGTCATCCCTTCCGGCTACGGTGTGCCAGAAGGCGCTCCAACCGATCAGGTGCTCAAGCTATTGGGTCGTCACGGTGAGCGCCCAGCGCATATTCACTATTTCACCTCTGCACCAGGTCATCAGCACCTGACTACCCAGATCAACCTGGCGGGTGATCCTTACCTTTTCGACGACTTTGCGTTTGCGACGCGCGAGGACCTGGTGGTCGAAGGTAAGCGAGTCGAAGAGCACACCGATGCCAAACAGCATGGTGTAGAGGGACCGGTCACCGAAGTGGTGTTTGATATCGAATTGTCACCTACCGAGGAGGCCGAGCTTCAGGCACGGCACAAACGCCCGCGAGCCAAAGAAAACGAGACTCAAGAAAGCCAGCTAGCAGGTACGGCTAGGGTCTGACTATCAAGATCAAGCATTCAGTGATTGGAGAGCCTACCTCTAACGGGCTCCCCCAGATAACAATCGAGGAGAGAACCATGACAACACAACGACTCGACCATCTCGAAAAGCGTGTTCGTGGCGCCGTCGTCGACGACCCGGAGAACGGCATCTTTCGCTGCCATCGCAGCATGTTCACTGATCCGGATTTCTTCGAGCTGGAAGTGAAGCACGTCTTCGAAGGCAACTGGCTGTTCCTGGCCCATGAGAGTCAGATTCCGGAACCGGGCGACTTCTATACCCTGTTCATGGGACGTCAGCCGGTGGTCATCACCCGGGACAAGCAGGGTGAACTGCATGGGATGCTCAATACCTGCAGCCACCGCGGCGCTACGCTATGCCGCAAGAAGCGTGGCAACAAGGGCACTTTTACCTGCCCCTTCCACGGCTGGTCGTTCAAGAACGATGGCAAGCTGCTCAAGGCCAAGAATGAGAAGACCGGGGCCTATCCGGATGGCTTCAAGAAGGACGGCTCTCACGATCTGAAGAAGCTGCCACGCTTCGAGAACTATCGTGGCTTCCTGTTCGGCAGCCTGAGCGATGACGTGCTACCGCTCGAGGAACACCTCGGCGAGACTACCAAGATCATCGACAACATCGTCGATCAGGCACCGGAAGGTCTCGAGATCCTACGGGGCGCTTCCACCTATACCTTCGAGGGGAACTGGAAGCTGGGCGCAGAGAACGGCGCTGATGGCTATCACGTGAGTTCCGTGCACTGGAATTACGCCTCCACCATGAGCCGCCGCAACTACGATGCCGGCGGTACCAAGGCCGTGGACGCGGATGGCTGGTCGAAGAGCATCGGCGGTTTCTACTCCTACGAGAACGGTCACATGATGCTGTGGACGCGGCTGCTCAATCCCGAGGTGCGTCCGGTCTATACCCGTCAGGACGAGATCAAGGAGCGTCTGGGCGAGGCCCGCGCCGATTCCATTGTCAATCAGACACGCAATCTGTGCCTGTATCCCAACGTCTATCTGATGGATCAGTTCTCCACCCAGATCCGTGTGATCCGCCCGATTTCAGTGAACAAGAGCGAAGTCACCATTTACTGCTTCGCGCCCAAGAACGAGTCCGCGGAGAACCGTTCGGTGCGTATTCGTCAATACGAAGACTTTTTCAATGCCAGCGGCATGGGCACACCAGACGATATGGAAGAGTTTCGTGCCTGCCAGAAAGGCTACGAGGCCCGGGCAATGGAGTGGAATGATCTGTCGCGAGGTGCCGAGCAGTGGATCGAGGGCGCCGACGACAATGCCCGTGCCATCGACATGAAGCCCTTGATGAGCGGTGCGGCGCCGGAAGATGAAGGCTTGTATGTGTTGCACCACAAGCACTGGGTTGAGGAGATGCTGCGCGCCATCGATAAGGAGCGTAGCCAGTACATTGCCGCCGAGAGTGCTTGAACGTCACCACGACACAAGAATGGGAGTGCATCACATGAGTATGAATTTTCACGATATTCAAGCCTTCATCCACCGTGAGGCGCGGCTGCTGGACGACCGCGAGTGGGACGAGTGGCTGACCTGCTACAGCAAGGACGCGGTGTTCTGGATGCCGACCTGGGACGACGACGACACCCTGGTCACGGATCCGCAGAACGATGTCTCGTTGATCTACTATCCCAACCGTGAGGGGCTAGAGGATCGAGTCTATCGCATCAAGACCGAGCGCTCGGGTGCCACGAGTCTTCCCGAACCACGCACGACTCATATGATCAGCAACCTGGAAGTGCTAGGTCAGCAGGGCGACAAGGTGGAGCTGCGCTTCAACTGGCACAACCTGAGCTATCGCTATCAGGAGACGATCGCCTACTTCGGTACCTCCTTCTACACCTTGGACGTGTCCGGCGAGACGCCGTTGATCGAAAAGAAAACCGTGCAGCTCAACAACGACTGCATCCATCAGGTCATCGACGTTTATCACGTCTAAAAGATGACTCATTGGAGGGAGACGAATATGAGCTATAGCATAGCGCTCAATTTCGAGGATGGGGTGACCCGCTTCATCGGCTGCAAGGAAGGCGAGACGGTGCTCGACGCCGCCTACCGCCAGAAAGTCAATTTGCCCATGGATTGCTCGGATGGGGTCTGTGGCACCTGCAAGGGCCACTGCGTGCAGGGCGATTTCGACCTGGGGGACGACTATCTGGAAGACGCGCTTTCCGAGGAAGAAGAAGCTGAAGGTATGGTGCTGACCTGTCAGATGGTGCCGAGTTCCGACTGCGTGATTCAGGTACCAATGGCCTCGGCCCTGTGCAAGACGCAGATAGGTGCTTTCGAAGGCAAGGTAACGGCGATCGAGCAACTCTCTGAAGACAGCATCGATCTGGTCGTGGACCTCGCCGAGGGTGTCGAGTTGGCCTTCCTGCCGGGGCAGTATATTCACATTCAAGTCCCGGGCAGTGATCAGACAAGATCCTACTCGTTCAGCTCGTTACCGGGCAGCAAGCAGGCCTCGTTCTTGATCCGCAATATTCCTCAGGGCGTAATGAGTGGCTATCTCAACGGCGCCGCCAAGCCTGGGGATCAGCTGACCATGACCGGCCCCATGGGCAGCTTTTACCTGAGGGATATCACCCGGCCAGTGCTGATGCTAGCTGGCGGTACCGGACTGGCCCCGTTCCTCTCTATGCTTGCTCAATTGGTGGAGAAGGGCTGCGATCAACCGATCCACCTCATCTATGGGGTCAACAAGGACGACCATCTGGTCAAGTGCGAGGCGCTCGATGCCTTTGCCGAAAAATTGCCGAGCTTCAGTTACAGCACCGTAGTGGTGGATGAGGCTAGCGATCATCCGCGCAAGGGCTACGTGACCCATCATATGGATCAGGAAGTGCTCAACGACGGCGACGTGGACGTCTATCTGTGCGGGCCACCACCGATGGTGGATGCGGTGCTGCATTACTTCGACGACCAGGGCATTGAGCCTCAGAGCTTTCATTATGAGAAGTTCACGCCCAATCAGGCTAAACAGGAGGGCGCCGCATGAGTATCGACGGTGTTAGATCTCTTCGTTTCCAGGATCGGGTGATGGTGATCACCGGTGCCGCCCAAGGGATCGGGCGGCGGGTCGCAGAGCGTGCCGCCATGGAGGGCGCGCGCCTGGCGCTGGTGGATCGCGCCGACTACGTAAAAGAGTTGGCCAAAGAGTTAAGTGAGCAGGGTGTCGAGGCCATCGCCTTGCAGGCGGATCTCGAGACCTGGGAGGGTGCCGAAGAGGCCATACAAAAGACCTATGAGCACTTTGGGCGCATAGACATCTTGATCAATAATGTCGGCGGTACTATCTGGGCCAAACCTTATGGTCATTACGAGCCGGCGCAGATCGAGGCGGAGGTGCGTCGTTCTCTGTTCCCGACGCTGTGGTGTTGTCGTGCAGCCTTGCCGCATCTGCTCAAGAGCCAAGGCAATATCGTCAACGTCTCTTCCGTGGCCACGCGGGGCGTCAATCGGGTGCCTTATGCGGCGGCTAAGGGCGGCGTCAACGCCCTGACCGTGGCGTTGTCCATCGACTATGCCGACGCTGGGGTGCGCATCAACGCCACAGCCCCCGGTGGCACCGAGGCGCCGCCGAGGCTCACACCGCGCAACAACGAAAACCAGAGTGAGCAGGAGAAGGCGTGGTATCAGCAGCTGATCGATCAGACCACGGCCTCCAGCCTGATGCACCGCTACGGCACCCTGGATGAACAGGCTGGTCCGATCCTGTTTCTGGCCTCCGACGATGCCAGCTATATCACCGGGACTATCGTGCCGGTGGCCGGTGGCGATCAGGGTTAACCCCTGAGCACTAAAACGAGTCAGCAAAGAAGCGCCTTGTCATCGGGTTCATGTGAACCATTGCTCGATGTGAGGCCTCGCTGGGCGCGCGCTTTAAAAACAATATCAAAACCCCTGGAGAACAACGTGAAACATATCGAAAAAGGTGTGGGTCTCATGTCGGCGCCCCGCGACTTCATAAGAGACCTCAATGCAGACAATTTCAGTGCCGGGCTGGTGGCGGGCATCTTCGGCCTCAGCGCGGGTATCATCCATATCAGTGCCGGCACCGCCGCCGGCCTACCTCAGGAATTCACCTTGCTATGGGTCATCAGCTATTTGATGATCAACGGTCTGTTTGGGCTCTTTATGCCGGCCTATTATCGGCTGCCCTTGCCGATGGCCAATTCCATTCCCGGCGCGTTGTTGTTCGCGGCCATCATTCCCATCGTGGGTCTCAACGAAGCGCTAGGGGCGACGCTGATCGCCGGTGCCCTCTCGCTGATCGTCGGTCTGGCCGGGATGATGAGCATGGTGATGCGGCTGATCCCGATGCCCATTGTCATGGGCATGGTCGCGGGTATTCTGCTCAAGTTCGGTACCAATATGGTGATGCCGCTGCAGAATGCCATGCTACCGGCGGTCATCATGATCCTGTCCTTCTTCATGGCCGCACGCTACCTGCGCCGGGTACCACCTCTGGTCGTCGCTTTACTGGTTGGTGTCGCCTACATGGCATTTTCCGGTGCCGATTTCTCTACTGTGGAGTTCTCGATAAGATTCCCCGAGTTCATCATGCCCAGGTTCACCCTCGAGGCTTTCCTGGCCTACGGTTTGCCCTTAACGCTGATTCTGGTGGGCATGGAAACGCCTGCCGGGGTGGGCCTGGTCAAGGGGATGGGCTACAAGGAAGCCCCGGCCAATGCGATCACCGTCGTGGGTGGCGTCGGCACCATGGTCTCGGCCTTCTTCAACCTGCATAGCACCTGCATCGCCGCCCCCATGACCGGTATCTGTTCCGGGCCGGAGGCCGGCGACCACGACAAGCGCTGGGTAGCCGCCGTCATAGTCGGGATTATTTTCGTCGTGGCAGCGCCTTTTTATGGTTTTTTGTTCAGCTTGATCGAGGTCATGCCGAGCTATTTCATCGCCATCATTGCCGGTTTGGCGTTGCTACGGGTGATCGGCTCGGCAATGTACATCACCTTCTCCGGCAAGCATGAAGTCGGTGCCATGTTTTCTTTCTTGATCGCCGTATCCGGGATCCAGATTCTCGGTATCGGCTCCTCATTCTGGGCACTTGTTTTGGGTGTGGGTCTCTCGTTGATTGTCGAGTTCAAGGACTTCGAGTTCTCTTCTCGAGTCGTGGACGAGCCGGCGGCATAACAACCTGATGCATACCGGGCATATCCAATGATCCCGGTAGCGCACGGTATGTATCCTTCTTGCCCGCGAGTTATTCCAAAGCGCGGGCTTTTCCAGATAGGCGATGGGGATGTCGATGCTCAGGACATTATCGAAAGACTGGTCGCTATCCGCGATCACCGCAGGTTTTCTCGCGGTACTGATTTCCTATTCTGGCCCGCTGGCGATCTTCTTTCAGGCCGCCCAGAGTGCTGATATCTCCACAGCAATGATGACCTCCTGGGTGTGGGCCATCTCGTTGGGCGCAGCGGTCTCCGGCATCCTATTGAGCGTCTGGTTGAAGGTGACGATAATCACCGCCTGGTCTGCCCCCGGCACGGCACTGCTGGTCACGCTGTTCCCGGAGCTCTCGGTCAACGAGGCGATAGGAGCCTATATCGTCGCCGCTGCGATCATTTTTTTAGTTGGCATCACAGGTTCCTTCGATCGCCTGGTGCAGCTCATCCCGAAGGGTATTGCGGCGGGTATGATGGCGGGCATCCTCTTTCAATTTGGACTCGAAGCCTTCTTGGCCATCGAGACCACCCCGGCCCTTGCTATTGGCATGCTGAGCGCCTATCTAATCTTCAAGCGTCTGCTACCCCGATACTGCCTGATTCTGCTGTTGCTGACCGGCGTCGTACTGGCGGTGTGGCTGGAAGGCGCGTCGCTTGCGGGGGTGAAATGGCAGCTGGCGGCACCGGTCTTCATCGTTCCTGAATGGACCTGGAACGGCACTCTTAGTCTGGCATTGCCACTGGTGCTGGTCAGCCTAACCGGCCAGTTCCTGCCCGGCATGGCGATCATGCGCGCGGCGGGCTATCACACTCAGGCCAAGCCGATCATCACCGTCACCAGCCTGGTGTCTTTAGTGATGGCGCTGTTCGGCGGTATCACTACAGTGGTGGCAGCGATCACTGCAGCGATCTGTACCGGCAAGGATGCCCATGAGGACCCGGAAAAGCGCTACGTAGCGGGTATTGCCAATGGTGTCTTCTATCTGGTTGGTGGGCTGTTCGCCGGTACCATCGTCACGCTCTTCACCTCGCTGCCCGCCGCCTTCGTCGCCGTGCTGGCGGGCCTGGCGCTGATCGGGGCGATCAGCAACAATATCGTCACCGCAGTCGCCGAGGTAGAGCATCGCGAAGCCGCGATCATCACCTTCATGGCCACCGCCTCGGGCATGAGTCTGTTCGGCCTTGGCTCGGCCTTCTGGGGCGTGGTGATCGGCTGTGGGGCATACGCGCTGCTTGGCGGTGGCGGCCGCTGGTTGCCTTTCATGAGGAAAAAGGCTACCGGCAGATCATAGCTAGACATGTGTTGAGAGGGCACTGTGAGCGGGGTCATGATGATTCATTTACTCCATGCACTGTGGGGCGCGCACCCGAGGCTGATGATCTGAAGCGTAACTGGCTTCAAGCAGATGAGTTGCGTGACTGCGAGCCCAACATCACTGGGCTCGGCTGTATCTTCTTTCCATCGATATGTATATCGTCGACAAAGTCAAGGCGCAGGTTGGAGAGTGAGAGTCGGATAAACAAGTTTTCATCGCCCTGTTTCTTTCAAACGATGCGGCGCGGTTCCAGTGAACTCTTGATTTGTTCGACCAAGTCCTTGAGTCGGGGTCCCAAGTTTTCCACCAATACCCGATGGCTCAGGCGTAATGATGAACCACCACAGTTAAGGGCCATCACCTCGGCCCCTTCCTCAAGGATTAGCGGTATGGCGACCGCGCTTATCTCGCGTTCCCAATCTCCTTCCGAGAGACAGAAACCGTAGGTCGCATAGTCATCGAGCGACTTATAGATCGACTGCTCGATGGCCGGCCAGTTATCGGGATCGCTTTGGCGCATGCTTCTCATCAGCTGGTTGCGATGCTCGGTAGAAATGCCACACAACCAGGCGCGGCCAATGGCGGTGGTCGCCAGAGGGATACGTGAACCTGTTTCCAGACGCATCACCAGCGGGCCACTACCCTGGCATACCTCGACATAGGTCATCGATTGACGATCTTCAGTGCCCAGAGCGATAGCGCAGTCGGTTGCCTCTGCCAGTCGTTGCATGTGCGGTCGGGCGATATCACGGATTCCCATGCTTGCCAGATAACGATAGCCCAGCGCAAGGACGCCTGCGCCCAAGCGATATTTTTCTAGGCGCTCATCATGTTGCAGATAGCCTAGCTGCTTGAGTGTGTAGGTCAGGCGAGAGACGGTGGGTCGGGGGATTCCAGTGCGACTGGAGAGCTCGGCGTTGCCCAGGTATTCCTCACCGGCCCCGAAAGCACGCAGCAGTTCCAGACCGCGTGAGAGCGCAGTGACGAAATTGCGGTCCTTGGCGGTGCTGTCCTGTTCGTCATCAATGTGTATCGGCTTATTCATGCGCTCCCCGTATCGGTTTGGCAAGAAATGAATACGAGTATGACATAACTGATACTTAAAAGTGCCAACCGGTTCCGCACTGAAAAACGCCCGCGTCGAGGCGGGCGTAGGGGTAATTAATCTTACAGCATTATTCGAAGCGCTCGATCACCGCTGCGATGCCTTGGCCTACGCCGATGCACATGGTGACCAGCGCATAGCGACCTCCGGTCACCTCCAATTGACGTAACGCGGTCAACGCCAGGCGCGCACCCGAGGCGCCTAGCGGGTGCCCGATGGCGATGGCGCCGCCATTGGGATTGAGGCGACTGTCGTCGGCAGACAAACCCAACTGCTTGATGCAGCCGAGTACTTGCACAGCAAAGGCCTCGTTGATTTCGATCAGGTCCATCTGCTCCAGTGTCAGGCCGGCGCGGGCCAGGGCCTTCTGGCTGGAGGGTACCGGCCCCAATCCCATCACGCGTGGCGCGACACCGGCCACGGCGCCGGAGACGATGCGTCCTCGAGGCGTCATGCCGGCTTTTTCTCCTGCCTTTAAGCTGCCGACGATCATCGCCGCGGCACCGTCGTTGAGGCCGGACGCGTTGCCCGCGGAGACCACGCCGTTCTCGAATAGTGCCGGCAGGCGGCCGAGCTTTTCCGCATCGCTGCCTGGGCGGGGGTGTTCGTCCTGATCCACCAGCAGAGGAGCCTGCTTGCGGCCCTGGGGCACCTCGACGGGTAGCAGCTCGCCGGTGTAGAAGCCGCGTGCCAGCGCCTCGGCATAGCGTGCCTGGGAACGTGCGGCATAGGCATCGGCAGCATCACGACCGATCTCGAGGTCATGAGCAACGTTATCGGCGGTTTCCGGCATGCTGTGACTGCCATACTCCTTGGCGAGCCAAGGATTGGGAAAGCGCGAGCCGATCACCGTATCGTAGAGGGGTTGGTTGCGGGCGTAAGCGGATTCAGCCTTGCCCAGCACATAAGGCGCACGGCTCATGCTCTCCACACCACCGGCCAGAAACAGCTCACCCTCATCGTTGCGCGTCGCGCGGGCGGCATCGAGGATCGCCGCCAGGCCACTGCCGCATAGCCGATTGACGGTCTGTCCGGCGACCTCGATCGGCAGGCCGGCGAGCAGGGCGGCGTGGCGCGCCACGTTGCGAGAGTCCTCACCCGCCTGGTTGGTGCAACCGGCGAGGACTTCTTCATAGGCTTGAGGGGCGAACGAGGAGCGTTCGATGAGATGCTTCAGGGTCAGCCCCAGCAGGTCATCCGGACGCACTCCGGCAAGGGCGCCGCCATGGCGGCCAAAGGGAGTGCGAATACCGTCGTACAGATAGGCGTCTTGCATGGTTAATCTCCGTTATCGATTGACTACTGAACGCTGGTGATGGTCAGGAGCATGTCCAGGCGTGCCCGACGACGCAACCAGGGACTTGGACGGTAGCGGGGGTCGCCGCTAGCAGCCTGCAGATTTTCCAGAATGGTGAGAATACGGCGCGCACCATAGTGATCGCCCATGGCCAATGGTCCATGAGGGTAGCCCAGGCCCAGTTCGACGGCACGGTCGATGATGTCGGGCTCGGCAACACGTTGCTGGGCGATGTCGGCGCCGACATTGACGATGCAGGCGACCACACGTTGCAGTACGAAGCCTGCGCTGTCGTGGATCACGCTGACCGGAGTGCCGTCCTTGGCAAGTAGCGAATGGGCGGCGTCGCGCATGTCGGCACGGGTTGCCGGGCTGGTCATCAGGCAACGGCGTTTATCGAGGCCGGCAAGCATGTCGATGGCGACGCAGCGGGCTGGGTCGAGTTGCTGGCGTAGCGCGCTGTCGGTGGTGTCTTCGCCATAGGGGGTCAACAGACAAAGTGCGCTATCGCTGGGGGTGTCGCCTCTCTCCAGTGTCCAGCCGGCGGCCTCGATCACCTTGGCCAGTGCACGATGCGCCTCCGCATCCTCGGCGCTGATCCAAACTGGTAACGGTTCGCAGGCGGGAGCGGATGGTTCCCCGGGCACCACGGCCTGGCCATCGGCGTAGCGATAGAAGCCTTCCCCGCTCTTGCGGCCCAGTAGGCCCGCGGCAAGCCGTTGCCCGGTGAGAGCCGAGGGACGAAAGCGCGGCTCTTGATAGTACTGGTGATAGATCGATTCCATCACCGCGTGGGAGACATCCAGCCCGGTCAGATCGAGCAGGGTGAAGGGACCCATGCGAAAGCCACCCTGGTCCTTCAGCAGACGATCGATGGTGACGTGATCGGCGACACCTTCGGAAAGGATGCGCAGCGCTTCGGTGCCGTAGGCACGTCCGGCATGGTTGACCAGGAAGCCCGGCGTATCGGTGGCTCGTGCGGTGAAATGACCGAAGCGCTGGCCTAGAGCCTCTGTGGCCTCGACCACCTCGACTGCGGTCTTTAGCCCCGGGATGACCTCGACGATTTTCATCAGCGGCACGGGGTTGAAGAAATGGAAGCCGATTACCCGCTCGGGATGCTCACAGGCGGCGGCGATCTCGGTGACCGACAGGGAAGAGGTATTGGTAGCGAAAATAGCCTTTTCGTCAAGTACCCCTTCGAGTTGTTTGAAAAGGCCCTGCTTGGCGTCCACGCGCTCGACGATCGCCTCGATCACCAATTCGCAGTCAGCCAGATCCTCCAGAGCCGTGGCTTCCAACAATAGAGCGCTCATCTCGTAGGCCCGATCTTGGTTGAAGCGCTGCTTCTCAACCCCTCGCGCCCACAGCTTGTCGATGAAGGCCTTGGCTTCGTCGGCGGCACCGCCGCGAGAATCATGCAGCTTGACCCGCAAACCAGCCTCTGCAGCAATCTGGGCGATCCCGCGTCCCATGGCGCCGGTGCCGACGATGCCAACGGTGGTGATGGTATGACTCATGAGCTTTGGCACCTTCTATTTAGATGTTGATGACTTTTCTGATTTCGTATAGCAAAACACAATTCCGAATATTGACGGTCATCATAGGCTGTGTAACAGTGCATCGCAAGATGAGCGAAATCTAGACATTACTCTGGTTTTGCATTGCAAAACTAAAGTCTAAGGCATCGAATGCCAGTGGCTTTGTAACCCCTTCCAGCATGATCCCGTACAAGACGGCAACGAGGAAATCACCATGATTCGCGACCAGGAACTTCTCGATCAGTTGCTTGATACGCTTTCACGCTTCGTGCGCGAGCGTCTGATTCCCAATGAGGCGCGTCTGGCCGAAGAAGATGCGGTGCCTCCGGAGATTCTCGCGGAAATGAAGGAGATGGGGCTGTTTGGCCTGTCGATCCCCGAGGAATACGGCGGTCTCGGCCTGACTATGGAAGAGGAAGCTCTGGTCGCCATGGAGATCGGCAAGACCTCGCCGGCCTTCCGCTCGGTTTTCGGCACCAACAACGGTATCGGGGCTCAGGGCATTCTGATTGATGGCACCGATGAGCAGAAAGCCAAGTATGTACCGCGCCTGGCCACCGGCGAGATCCTGAGCTCATTCTGTCTCACCGAGCCGGATTCCGGTTCCGATGCCGCCAGCCTGCGTACCACTGCGATCCAAGATGGCGATCACTACGTGCTCAACGGCACCAAGCGCTATATCACGAATGGCCCTGAGGCCGATCTGTTCACGGTGATGGCCCGCACCGACCCGCAGAACAAGGGCGCTGGAGGTATCAGTGCCTTCGTTGTCGAGGGTGATACACCGGGCATTCATCGTGGTCCGGCGGACAAGAAGATGGGTCAGAAGGGCGCTCACACTTGCGACATCATCTTCGACGACTGCCGGGTGCCGGCCGAGAACATTATCGGCGGACGCGAGGGGCAGGGGTTCAAGACCGCCATGAAGGTACTCGATCGCGGTCGCCTGCATATCTCAGCGGTGTGTGTCGGCGTGGCCGAACGTCTGGTCGAGGAGTCACTGAGCTTTGCCATGGAACGTCAGCAGTTTGGTTGTGCGCTATCCGAGCATCAATTGATCCAAGCGATGCTTGCCGACAGCAAGACCGAAGCCTATGCGGGGCGCACCATGGTTATGGACGCCGCGCGGCGCAAGGACGCCAAGGAGGACGTCTCGACCCTGGCCTCCTGCGCCAAGCTGTTCTGTGCCGAGATGGTCGGTCGCGTCGCCGATCGCGCAGTGCAGATCCATGGCGGTGCGGGTTACATGGCCGAGTACGCCGTCGAGCGTTTCTATCGCGACGTGCGGCTGTTCCGTATCTATGAAGGCACTACCCAGATTCAGCAATTGGTGATCGCACGCAACATGGTTCGGGAGGCTCAGTGATGAAACTATCTCATCCTCTCAAGGCGCCTGATGAACTGATCAATGGTCGCTGGGCCAGCGAGCTGGTCGACGAGCTTCCCGATCGGCTGAGTGCCCGGGTGCTTGAGCTGGCCAGCCGCCAACCGGACCAAGAGGCCCTCGTCGACGATGAGATACGCTGGAGCTACGCCGAGTTAGCCCAAGAGGTGCGCGCGGCTGTCGAATGGCTGGCTTCGTTGGATGTGCGTCCCGGTGACCGACTGATGGCAGTGAGCGAAAACTGTCGAGCGCTGGTCGTGTTGCTGCTGGCGGCTAGCGAGATGGATGCCTGGCTGGCGATCGTCAACTCGCGATTGTCGGCCAAGGAGATTGATCTGATTCATGCCAACTGTGAGCCGCGACGAGTCTTTTATACCTCGGCGGTTTCCAAGGACGCGCACATGCATGGCGAACGCCATGATGCCGAAGTGTTCCGTCACCCACGTCTAGGTGAGCTGATGATCAGTCCGCTGGCGGATACCGCGCCGGAGCCGATCCATGTCAGTGGCGCTGACCAAGTGGCGGCAATGATCTATACCTCGGGTACCACCGGCACCCCGAAGGGCGTGATGCTGACCCACCGCGGTATTCTGTATATTGCTTCGATCTCCGGTGGTATGCGTCACCTGACCCAAGGTCAGCGAGTCTATGGCGTACTGCCAATGTCCCATGTGTTCGGTCTGGCCTCGGTGTGCATGGGGTCGTTGTACAACGGTGCCTGTCTCTATCCGGTGCCGCGCTTCGAAGCGTCGGCGCTGGCCGAGGCGCTGGTCGATGAGGGCATCACCGTGCTCCAAGGGGTGCCGGCGATGTATGCGCGCATTCTCGAATATCTCAAGCAGCAGGGTCGCACACTTAAAGCCCCGGCACTGGTGTATATCTCCGCGGGGGGGTCACCGCTGGATGGCGATCTCAAGAGTCGTGTTGAAGCCTGCTTTGGCCTGACCCTGCACAACGGCTACGGCCTTACCGAGGCAAGTCCGACGATCAGCCAGACGCGCATCGACGATAGCTATGCCAGCACTACCACCGGTCGGGTGCTGCCGCTACTCGAGTATCGTCTCGAACCCTTGGGCAGCACCGATGACGAAGCACCGGAGACCGGCGAGTTATGGGTGCGTGGGCCCAACGTGATGCGCGGCTATTTCAGACAGCCCGAGGCCACTCGGGCCTGTCTTGCCAATGACGGTTGGCTGAATACCGGCGACATCGCTCGGGTCGATGACAGTGGCGAGCTGTTCATCGTCGGGCGCAGCAAGGAACTGATCATCCGCTCCGGTTTCAACATCTACCCACCGGATGTCGAGGCGGTCATCAACGAGCATCCCGATGTCACGCTCTCGGCGGTGGTCGGACGACAAGTGTCCGGCAACGAGGAGGTGATCGCCTTCGTTCAGTGCGAGCCCGGCGCTGGCGTGACCGAAGACGAGTTACGTCAGTTCGTGGCCGAGCGTCTGACGCCATATAAGCGCCCCAGTCAGATACTCCTGGTCGATACGCTGCCGGCCACCGCCACCGGCAAGATCCTAAAAGGTGCGCTTCGCCGCCAGGCTCAGGAGGGCTATCCGCATGATTGATAACAGCTTACCCATGGCGGAAGCCGCCAGCGCTGGCCAGGAGGGGGAAGAGGGTCTCGTACAGATGGGCTTTCAGCGCCTGCTGGGCATGCGTGTCACTGAGTGGTCGGAAAATAGGGCAGTGGTCGAGCTAACCGTTGGTGATCAACACCTGAATCGCAGCGGCATCGTGCATGGCGGCGTGCTGACATCGCTACTGGATACCGCGTTGAGTCTATCAGGTCTTCATTGCAGCGTGCCCGGCAACATACGTAAGGGCATGACCCTGTCGCTGACCACTACCTTCGTGGCTGCGGCGCGGGGCGGTGTGCTGCGTGCCGTGGGAAATCGTCGCGGTGGCGGCAAGGCGACCTTCATGGCCAATGGCGAGGTGCTCGACGCGACTGGTGCCCTCGTGGCGATAGGCGAGGGCACTTTTCGCATACGCAGCGCCAGTCAAACACCGGAGGGCGAGCCTGCATGACCCTGCCCACCCCGAGGGATTGGCGCGATACGCCCCTTTCGCGGCTGCTGGAGACCCGGCTACCCATCATGGCCACCGGACTGCAATGGTTGGCGAACGCCGATTACGTGGCCGCAGCGATGAACAATGGCATGATGGGCTTCATCACCGCGGCGAGTTTTCCCGATACCGCGACCCTGCGCGACGAGATTCAGCGCTGCCGCGAACTCCTCGGGGGCCGTCCCTTCGGCGTCAATGTCTCGATGCTGCCCAAGCTGCTACCCGGCGATCGTACCGAGGAAATCATGGCGCTGATCGCCGACGAGCGTATTGCCGTGGTGGAGACTTCGGGTCGCGATCCCACGGCTTACGTTGCTGCGCTCAAGGCCAGCGGGTGCCGGGTGGTCCATAAGGTACCCCAGTTGCGTCATGCGCTGAAGGCCGAAGCCGCCGGTGTGGATGCGGTGACCCTGGTGGGGGCCGAGTGTGGTGGCCATCCTGGGGAGTCGCCGGTTGGTACGCTAGTCCAGGGGGCGCTAGCCGCTCGGGCATTGACGATCCCCTTTGCCTTGGGCGGCGGCATCGCCTGCGGCGAGCAGATTGTCGCAGCTCTGGCGTTAGGGGCCTCAGGGGTGGCGATCGGCACCCGCTTTCTGGTCGCCGATGAGATTCCCGCCCACGCGGATTACAAACGGCGCCTGATCGAGGCGCAGCCTGGTGACACCACTCTAATCCTGTCGTCGGTACGCAACTCTATGCGGGTGCTGCGCAACGAGACCACTGCGACGGTGCAAGCTCTCGAAGGCGAGGGCGTCAGCGATATCAAGCAACTGCTGCCTTATGTCCGCGGCACCCTCGGCAAGACCGCCTATGCCAGCGGGAATTGGCGTCAGGGAGCGTTGTCCGCCGGTCAGGGTGTTGGCTTGATGAACCGCAGCGCCACATTGGCCGAGATCGTTACCCAGCTTGAGCAAGAAGCCGAGACGGCATTGGCCCGCTTGGGTCTTGGAGGCAGTAGCGAGTGACGCAACGCCTGGGCGCAACGCTACTTGCCGGCACCATGCTTTTCACCTTGATTGGTTTGGTGCTGGGTAATACATGGGCGCATGGGCTGGCGAGCGTCTTGCTGGGAGGCTATCTGCTCTCGCAGTTCGCTCACTTGTCGCGCATGGCGCTGGGGCTCTTGTCCTTCGCGGGTATTACCACCGCGATCGTTCTATGGCGTATCGAAGCCCCCTGGCCGCTGCTAATCGATGCAGCAGGGCGTTTTGCTTTTTTCGCTACCTTCGTCGCTGCCCTCAGCCTGCTGCGGTTGCCCGCCTATCGATCACGCCTGGTACGCCGCTGTGGCCAGGTGATGCTGCATCAGCCACCGGCCCGGCGCTATCCGATTCTGTCGCTGGGTTCTGGGCTGTTTGGGGTGATCCTCAATATCGGCGTGCTCAATCTGTTCGCCGGCATGATCGAAAAGAGCAACACCTTGGCCGCGGCCAACGGGCAGCAATGGGTGCAAAAGGCGCGTCGCAGACGCATGATGATGGCACTGTTGCGTGGTTTCTCTCTGGCCCCGCTGATCTCGCCGATGGGCATCGGTGTGGCGGTGATCCTTGCCAGCATGCCATCGGTGCTGTGGCGGGATCTAGCACCTTATGCCTATGGTGCGGCTCTGGTCATCTTCCTGATCGGCTGGCTGGTGGATCAGTTGACCGGCCCCCATCCGCCGCGCCGTAATCCATCCTTGCCCTCGCCGTCACTACGCCCGTTTGGCGGCTTCTGTCTACTGCTGCTGAGCATCGTGCTACTGGTATTTGCCTTAGCCTCTTTATTGGACGTGCGTTTACCGATCGCTACGCTGGTCGGCGCGCCCTTGGCCTCCTGGACATGGCTGGCCTGGCAGCGCCGACGTCTGGGTGGGCTCGGAGTGATACCCGCCGCCGTGACCTTTTATCGCCAACTGCCCTGGTTGCTGGGACCGCTAGGCAGTGAGGTCGTTTTACTCGGTTCGGCAGGCTACGCAGGGCATCTATGGGTAGCGCTAATCGATCCGCAGGCTCTGGCGAGCTCGCTGGCTTGGGTGGAGCCCCTGGGGGCCTGGAATGCCATCTTCGCGATGCTGCTGGTCTTGATGACGGCCCAGGTCGGGCTCAACCCTATCGTCAGCGTGACACTGTTGGCGGGTTTGCTACCTGCGCTGGAGGTCCCTGGTCTGACACCACCACTGATCGGTGTATCGCTGATGGCTGGCTGGGCGCTGGCACTGATGTCATCACCCCTTACCGCATCGATGCTGATCCTCTCCCGTTTCACCGGGGTATCCTCATGGCACATCGGCTATCGCTGGAACGGGTTGTTCATGCTTGCCGTGATTCCGGCGATGGCGGCCTGGTTTCTGCTAGCAAACGGCATCTAGTGCCGGATTTGTATTTTGCCATGCGGTTTTACTCCCTTGCCGGATGGGTTTCAGAGCGATTGTTCGACTCTACACCTTTGGTATAGACGCACTCTCATAGGCTTGACGGCATAAGTTCATGGACTCTATCGTTCATATAATTATGTGAAACAGTATTTCGCATAGAGAAACTATTGGGGGTAGCCATGAAAGTACTCGTCGCGGTCAAACGCGTCATCGATTACAACGTCAAGATTCGCGTCAAGGCGGATAATTCCGACGTCGATCTCACCAACGTCAAGATGGCCATGAACCCCTTCTGCGAGATCGCCGTGGAAGAAGCGGTGCG
>NZ_CANMTQ010000011.1 GCF_947500835.1 uncultured Halomonas sp. | reverse complement strand
CTTGCCACGCCGGGCCAGGCGATCACCGTCACCTTGAATGACGATATTGATATTTCCAGAGGCGACTGGCTGGTGGACGCAGAGGCACAGGTGGCGCTGTGCGATACCATCGAGGCAGATATCGTCTGGATGCACGAGATACCGCTGGAGCTCGGCAAGCGGTTTGATTTCAAGTTGGCCACTCGGGAGCTGGCGGGGCAGGTGAGCGCCATCGACTACCAGATCGATGTCAATACGCTGGCGCATCGGAGCGCCGATCATCTAGACCTGAACGCTATCGGTCGTTGCCGGGTGGAGTTCACCGCGCCGCTGCCGCTGGACGACTACCGCCGAAGCCCGGGCACCGGCAGCTTTATCGTCATCGATCGGCTAAGCAATGTCACCGTGGGCGCCGGAATGATTCATCGGACGCCGGATACCGAACTGCCTTATGAATACCGCGACCATGACAGCAAAGCCGACGTAGTATGGAATCGTACGAGTATCACTCCCGCCATGCGGGCTCGAGTCTCGGGGCATAGTGGCAAGTGCATCTGGTTTACCGGGCTTTCCGGTTCGGGCAAATCGACCCTGGCGAACGCCTTGGAAGTGGAACTCAATCGTCGCGGTTATCACACCATGCTGCTGGATGGGGACAACATACGTCATGGGCTGTGCCGGGACCTGGGCATGAGCGAGGCGGATCGTGCCGAGAACATCCGCCGTGTCGGCGAACTTGCCAAGCTGTTCTGTGATGCCAGCATCATTGTGATCACCGCTTTCATCTCGCCGTTTCGCAGCGACCGGGACAACACCCGGCGACTGTTCGAGAACAATGGTTTCATCGAGATACACGTCGATACGCCGCTGGACATCTGCGAACAGCGCGATCCCAAAGGGCTATACCAAAAGGCCCGGCAGGGCAAGATCAAGGACTTCACGGGGATCAATAGCCCCTATGAGGTGCCCAAGGCCGCAGAGGCGACGGTGAACACCGCGACCCAGAAACCCAACGACATCATCAGCCAGCTATTGAGGCAATTTTTCTAGGTGCGCATGGCAAGCCAGGGCTGGTAGCAGGGCAAACATCAGGCGCTATTGGATAATGCCAATAGCGCCTGGTGGTATGGCATCGGCCTATCGTGATTAATCAGTACTCACGTCACGAAAGCGTGCATTGATGAGACAGTAGATGCCATAGCCAACCAGCCCCAGGGCAACGACCCCCAGTAGCCATGGGCCAAAAGGCTGGCTGGCCAGGGTGTTGAGTGCGCCGCCCAGGCCCTCGGCCTCGCTGGGATCAGTCTGCCAGGCGGCAACGCACAGGAAGCTACCAATGATCATGAAGACCACGCCCCGGGCCGACAACCCCCATCGCGTGGCGCCCTCGGCCAGCTTGCGCTGGGTTTCATTCATCTTGACCATATGCCAGTTCTTGAGATAAGAGCGTTTGACAGCGCGCACGATCTGGCGAATGCCAACGCCGAAAAAGACGATGCCCACAGCGAATATCAGATAGATACCGCCGGGATTGCTCATCATCTTGGCGGTGCGATCTTGCGTTGAACCACCACCACCGGAGGATGAGAAGGCCGTGAACAGCAGATCGAGGCAGTAAATCCCCAGGCTGGCATAGACCAAACCGCTGATGACGAATCCCAGGCGTGTTGCGATGCCTTTGAATCCGCTACCTGCGTCTTCGGTATCGTAAAATGCCTGCACGATTCGCCACAGGGTATAGGCGAACAGTCCAAACGCCATTATACCCAGCATGATGCTACCAAAGGGTTGGCTGGCAATATGAGTGATTGCCTCCTTTGTACCGATGTTCTTGCCACCCAAACCAAAAGCGGCCATGGAGGCCAGTACGCCCACTATCAGGTAAACGACTCCTTTAGCGGCATACCCGCATCGAGCCAGGATGGCGATCGTATTTTCCGTGGTGGAATTGGCGTTTTTCACAAAGGCTCCGTGATATCTAGGCAGTGAGTACGATAGCTTACTCAATCGGCAGCACTAAAAACGTTGCTTTTAACTTGTTTTATCGGCAACGACCGACTAGCGGTACATGGCTATAATTGCGTGTGATACGAAGTTTTACAAATGGCTTTTCCAATCCTATTTCAAATACAGTGATAACGATACCTGCCGCTTGCCATCCAGAAAAATTAGAGATGCCTGTGAGAAAAGAAAACCGTCAGGCTCGAATATCCTATGTTATCGATAGGCAAGTGAGAATAGGATTACCGTTTACGCTGCAAGAGATATCATGTGTTTTTCACACGAAAGAACGTTGCGATTGTTCGAGCAAGGGCTATTCTAGTCGAATAGTGCAAAAACATAGGTTTGCAATAAAATAGTGAAAGGATTCATATGAACGCTCAAAGGGAAACCCAAAATAAGCGCGGACGTGAAGCGAAAAAACCTTCGGAGATTCCAAGCTCAGGATGGCTCGATGTCCTGAAGCGCGTCATGGGCGAAATAAGTAGAGACCATGTCAGCATCGTTGCTGCTGGAATAGCCTTTTATGGATTGCTGGCCATCTTTCCCGCCATTGTTGCGCTCATTTCCTTGTGGAGCTTAGCCTTTGATCCGCAACAAATTTCTCAGCAGATTTCTTCGATCAGCCAACTCTTGCCATCTCAAGCGGCCGATATAATAAAACAGCAAGCACAGAAAGCCAGTGCCAATGCTGGTACGGGCATAGGGCTTGCGGCTATAGGCGGGTTACTATTGACGATCTATAGTGCCTCCAAGGGTACCCAGGCACTTATGGAAGGGTTGAATATCATTTATGACGAAGAAGAAACTCGCGGCTTCTTTAAAAAGAATGCCGTAAAATTGATACTCACTTTTGGCGCCATGCTGATAGCTGTCATTGCTTTAGGTACTATCATCTTCATTCCTATAGCAGTTAAAGCACTAGGTTTTCCAGAATTGATTAGTATGGCAGCCAATATTATTCGTTGGCCCTTACTATTTATCGTGTTAATCATCGCTCTAGCGATACTTTATCGTTACGCAGCGGACCGCTCCAGACCTCGCTGGCAATGGACTAGCGTTGGATCAGTTGTTGCTGTCTTGCTATGGATTGCCGGATCCATCGCTTTCTCGATCTACGTACGTAACTTTTCAAGCTACAACGAGACGTATGGTTCATTGGGGGCGGTTGTCATTCTGCTCATGTGGTTTTGGCTTTCGGCATTCATTGCGCTTTTAGGGGCGGAGTTGAATAGCGAAATGGAACGACAGACCCGTCACGACACCACAACCGGAAAGCCACAAGCCAAAGGGGAGCGGGGTGCTTACGCCGCAGACACGGTAGGCGACAAGCAATAGAAAAGACGATATGTATCGCTTATTCATATTTAGCAGGCGAGCTAAGCCGCATGCCAGAGTTTGGTGTGGAGGTAT
The DNA here is from genome assembly GCF_947500835.1 of uncultured Halomonas sp. Lineage (GTDB taxonomy): Bacteria > Pseudomonadota > Gammaproteobacteria > Pseudomonadales > Halomonadaceae > Modicisalibacter. The sequence continues at coordinate 138,086 of NZ_CANMTQ010000011.1, read as the reverse complement.
TAGGCCCTCAAAACAATAGATTTACATCATTAGTTAATAAACAAAAACGACGCATGAAATGCGTCGTTACCCTATTTTACCAAAGCGTGCGTATAGGTAACATCGCCCCCGAGTGAGCCTCTGATCTTGCTTTTCGGGGAATTAAAGAAGAATAGGGTTAATAAGCGATGAAACTTTTTATGTACTTGGGGGGAGTCGTCATCTTTCTTGGTGTCGTCTTGATCTTTGTCGATTCTGGTGCTGAAGCAGTCATACCATTGACTCCACAGCAGGAAAGGTATTGCGAGGCTGTTAGCGAATGGCGTATGCAGGAGTTGTTTGATGCGCCAGAGTTGTCGCGAACCGGCCACCCCGATCATCGTAATCTTTATGACAAATGGTGCCAGTGAGCTTTTCTGGCCCGCCTGAGCTCATCTGAAGAATATTCCAAAAGAAAATAAGCAACAAAAACTTTAATGGTGCGGATGGGGAGACTCGAACTCCCACACCTTTCGGCACTAGAACCTAAATCTAGCGTGTCTACCAATTCCACCACATCCGCTACGGGTAAGAACCGTAGGTATTCTACGGGCGCTTTATGCCAAGTCAATCGTCTTTTGCATTTTGTCACGCTAATCGCAGTGCGGTGATAAGTTCGAGGATAGCGTTGCCAGAAAAAACAGGGCGGATCGTTGCTCGGCAAAGGTAGAGGTACAGGTTCCAGGTTGCTGGGGTACGCTGACCTTGTACTAAAGCACCTGTTACCCGGACACTGCGCCTTTTGCCTGGCCTCGCCAGCGCCTGGTCAGCCTTGGTGCAATGAGTGCTTCAAGGTGCTGCCCTGGAATCATCATGCCTGTCACCAGTGTGCGGAGCCTTTTTCAGGTTACGCATACTCCCTATGCGGCCGCTGCCTGAAACAGCCGCCTGCGTATGACAGAGCGCGAGTTGGATTGCGCTACGAAGGAGAAGTGGCGCTACTGATACAGCGCTTCAAGTTCAATGCGGATCCGCGAGCTGGCACCTTGCTCGTCGATCTCATGCAGGCAGGCCTGCACCAGCTGTTTCCCCATGAGCTTCCCCAGGCGCTGGTTGCGGTACCACGTCATCCTTTGCGCGCCAGGGAGTTCGGTTTCGATCAAGCCTTGTGGTTGACCCAGCACCTGGCACGACGACTGGAAATACATTGCCTGGTAGCGCGGCGTATTCGCCCTACGCCCACCCAGCGGGGGCTCGATCGCTCAGCCCGGTTGCGCAACGTGCAGAATGCGTTTGCGATCGATGTCGCACTCCCGGCGCATGTCGCCGTGGTGGATGACATCATGACCACTGGCGCGTCACTGGATGGACTGGCCAAGGCCTGCCGTATTGCTGGTGCAAATCGCGTCGAAGCCTGGGCAGCGGCACGAACGCCGTTGACACCTTCTTGATCTGGTAGCATGAAGTCCATTTCCTCCTGAGGAGAGAGCATGGCCATTGCAAACCAGCATCCCTTTGACAGCTTGACGCCCGGACGCATCGTCGATGCTATTGAGGGGCTAGGGCTATGGGTATCCAGTGAGCCCTTTGCGCTGAACAGTTACGAGAATCGCGTATTCCTGCTCAGCGACGATGACCGGCAACGCTGGGTCGCGAAGTTCTATCGCCCCGAGCGTTGGAGCGAAGCACAGCTACGGGAAGAGCACGATTTTCTCGACGAGCTGAAAGCGGCTGGCGTGGCCGTCGCGGCGCCCTGGCGTGATGACCACGGTAATAGCCTGCATAGGACTCATGGCTTCTATTTTGCCCTGTTTCCTCATGTTCCAGAGCAAGCCCCGGAGTTGGATAATCCCGGGCATCTGTTCGCAGTGGGTGAGCTGATCGGACGCCTTCATGCAGTATCAAGTCAACATGCGTTCGCTACCCGACCCAGGATGGAACCACTGAGCCTGGCGGAGAGTAGTCGCGAGCGGGTGTTGGCGGGTACTTGGCTTACGTCTCGTCAGCGTCGCGCTTACGCCCGGGTGAGCGAGTCGCTGCTGCAGCTGTTATCACAACATCTGTGGCCGTCCCAGGCAGCCATTCGGGTGCATGGTGACTGTCATCTGGGCAATATTCTAGGGCGTGACGACGCCTTCACGCTGGTCGATTTCGATGATTGTGTCATGGCCCCCGCCGTTCAGGACCTGTGGATGATGCTGACAGCGCAGAATGATCAGGAATTGCGCTCGCAGCTCAGTGAGCTACTCGAAGGATATGAAGAGAATATGCCGTTTGATCGTCGCCAGCTCGAGTGGATCGAGCCGCTGCGAACGCTACGCTTGATGCGCTACAGCGCCTGGCTGGTAGCGCGCTGGCAAGATCCGGCGTTTCCACGCGCTTTTCCCTGGGTTGCCGGTGAGGAGTACTGGGATCAGCATATCCGCACTCTCGAGCAGCAGCGCGTGATACTCGACAAGCCCTGTTGGCTGGCCTGAGTCAGAAGGTCAGCACGTAAGGGCTTGGAACTTTAATTCAAGCAGAGATGTTTTCCGCTTTCACTGGGCGTTGCTATCCGGATCGGGGCGATCCGCCGGTATCGGATTGGCAACACCTTCACCGTCGGCCTGACGGCGCTGGCGATTGAGTTCTGCCGAAGGATTTTCCTGCGCGGTGATATGAATGCTTTCGCCAACGTTTAGCTGAAAATGATGTTCAGGCTCGATAACCGCCTTGGTACAACGACCATCCTGCTCGTTCGTGCAGGTATCCAAGCCAAAATCCCCATCGTTTTCGAAAGCCGCAGCGGAAAGTTCACCACTATAAACCGCAGGCGAATCATCTTCGGCATCAATGCAAGTGACCGATTTGGTAGTAAGTCTGACACGCCCATCATCCAGGCGCGCGCTGGCGGTAATCAAGCAGTAGTGAGGAAGAGGTTGCGTTGAGGCGTTCTCGGCTCGAGTGACTGGCCGCAGCAGGACGTCCGTCATCTCTGCTTGGCTGTCATCCAGAGTGATTCGATCGATTACCTGGACATCTATGCGTGTATCCGTTGCTAGATCAAGCGCTGTTTCCGCAGCGAAAACAGGCAACGCCAGTCCAACCAAACAAAGGCATAAGAGCTTTTTCAACATATCAATCGTTCTCATCAAAGGGGTTGAACCCTGTACAGGACGGTAAATGAGTGGTTTGCACCTTAGCATAGACGCTATCGATCTGGCATTCACTCGCTGTGGCAGATCGCCGCCGCAAGGCGCCTGCAAGGGATTTATACCGTCACTGCACAAGATGCGCGACTGGGTTAGAATCCGTCCTTGAACGCTGTCCGATGCGCGCCGCCGTATCTTTTGTGAAGCTCTTATTAGACGACATTCCAACAGGCACAATCGATGACTGAAGAACTTGCCAATCATTACCGCGACATCATTGCCGGCATTGGCGAAGACACTACCCGTGAAGGGCTTCGCGATACACCGATGCGTGCCGCCAAAGCAATACAGTTTCTTACCCATGGGTATGGCCAATCCCTGGAAGAACTGGTCAATGGTGCGGTTTTTGTCTCGGATACCGATGAGATGGTGCTGGTCAAGGATATCGAGCTCTACTCTCTTTGCGAGCACCATATGCTGCCGTTCATCGGTAAATGCCATATTGCCTACATGCCCGGCGGCAAGGTGCTGGGGCTATCGAAATTCGCGCGTATCGTCGATATGTATGCTCGCAGGCTACAGATTCAGGAAGACCTCACGCGCCAGATCGCCGATGCGGTGCAGCAGGTGACGGATGCTCGTGGCGTTGCCGTGGTGATAGAGGCGCGTCATATGTGCATGATGATGCGCGGTGTCGAAAAGCAGAATTCCAGCATGACCAGTTCGGTGATGTTGGGAAGTTTTCGCGGCAATCAAAGCACACGCCAGGAGTTCTTGATGCTGGTCAACGGCCGCTAACGCAAGTGATTTGCATGGATGGATCGAGGCAGGCGCAGGGAGGAGAGTGTTCGTGAACGGCACTATCGTGACTTTCGACGATCATGCGCAGCAAGGTATCGTTGCGGACGAGCGGGGGCAACGCTATGTCTTTTCCCTGGTGCAATGGCGTGGCCGGGGCTTGCCTGGGCCTGATACCCACGTATCTTTCGAGGTGCGCGAGGGTCAAGCGGTGCAAGTATTCAACCTGCCCGAGCGGCAGCGTCGCGCCAGACGCAAGGTAGCCGCACATCAGAAAGCCCAAGACGTAACCAACGAGTCTCGCCGCTACGCAGGGTGCGCCATTGCGGCGATCGTCATTGCCATGCTGGGCCTTTTCTTCGATACCTTGGCACTCTTCGTAGAGGTCCTAGGCATATTCCTTGCGTTACTTGGACTGTACCAGATACGCAGAATGCCTGAGCGTTACAAAGGCAAGGGGCTTTGCCTGGCTGCCCTCCTGTTGGCTTTATGTGTGGCTACGCTATCCTTACTGGTAGAGCCCGAGTCCAAGCCCCGCCTCGACTCATCACAAGACACCGACGCTACGGTCGAAAAATCATAGTAACAGTCACTCTTGAACGGTTGCCTACGCAGCTGGCACCGCTACACGCTTAGGAGCATGCCATGGAAGTCCTGCAGAATTGCCCACTGTTTCGTCCGTTTGCGTATATCGATGGTAACTGGGTTGCTGCCGACAGCGGTGAGCAGATCGAGGTCGATAATCCGTCAACCGGCAAGACGATCGGCACCGTTCCGCGTCTCGGACGAGCCGAAACCGAGCGTGCCATCAACGCCGCGGAGGCTGCCTTTCCTGCATGGCGTGCGCTTACTGCCCAGGAGCGAGCCGATATCTTGCTGAAATGGCACGACCTGATGCTCGAACATCAGGACGAACTGGCCATGATAATGACCTTGGAGCAGGGCAAGCCCCTCAAGGAGGCGACCGGTGAAATCGTCTATGCGGCAAGCTTTCTGCGCTGGTTTGCTGAAGAGGCCCGACGCGCCTACGGCGAGACCGTTCCCGCTGCGAAGAGCAATCAGCGCATCGTGGTGACCAAGCAGCCGGTAGGTGTCGTTGGTGCCATTACGCCCTGGAATTTTCCCGCGGCGATGATTACCCGCAAGGTAGGGGCAGCCCTGGCTGCCGGCTGTCCAATCGTCGTCAAGCCGGCGAGCCAGACTCCCTTCTCCGCTACGGCCCTGGCGCTACTGGCCGAACGTGCCGGCGTGCCTCGCGGTGTTTTCAATGTGGTGCCGGGCAAGGCAAGTGAAATCGCAGCGGCGCTGACCGAGTCGCCGGTGGTGCGCAAGATCACCTTTACCGGTTCTACCGAGGTAGGGCGTTCGTTGATGGCCCAGGCGTCACAACATATCCAGAAGATTTCCCTGGAGCTAGGTGGCAATGCCCCCTTCCTCGTGTTCGAGGATGCGGATCTGGATGCAGCGGTGGAAGGCGCCATGGCATCCAAGTTTCGTAACGCGGGGCAGACCTGTGTGTGTGTCAATCGTTTCCTGGTTCAATCAAGCGTGGTCAATGCCTTTTGCGAGAAGCTGGCGGCGGCGATGAACAGTGAATTGAAAGTCGGTGACGGCACCCAGGAGGGCGTCAATATCGGCCCGCTGATCGACAGCAATGGCGTCGAGAAGGTCAGCCGCCATGTCGACGATGCCATCGAGAAGGGGGCCGAGTTGTTGCTGGGGGGGCACCCCCATCCCTTAGGGGGTAATTTTTTCACGCCCACCCTGGTGAGCAATGCCAAACAGGACATGCTGGTAGCCAGGGAAGAGACCTTCGGTCCGCTTTCCGCCGTATTTCCATTCGACGATGAAGAAGACGCGGTGGCCATGGCCAACGACACCCCCTTCGGGCTTGCCGCCTATTTCTACTCGAAGGACCTGAGCCGCGTCTGGCACGTCTCGGAAGCCCTGGAATACGGCATCATCGGTATCAACACCGGACTGATTTCCAATGCGGCGGCGCCATTCGGCGGGGTCAAGGAATCCGGTCTGGGTCGGGAAGGAGGCCATCAGGGGTTGGAGGAGTTTCTTGAAACTAAGTATCTGTGCATGGATCTGGGGTAAGGGAACGCGCTGCGCTAGATCATGCTGTGTTAAAGATCGGCTTAGAATGCTCATTTACAACAGTAAACTCGTGCGCGAGCCCGGTCCTTTCTTCGCCGATCTTTGCCTTGCCTGATCTTCGCTCGCTGGCGTTCCTTTAGCTCGAAGATGACCAGTGGTGCGATCTTTAGACGCTCCGTTTATTTTAGAGCTTAACGCCTAAAACACCTACGCTAATGGATGCCGGGAGCAAGGCGAAACGAGGGTCTTTTGCCATGGCCGGAAAAGGCTCCACGCGATTCCGGCATTCCCGCCATCCATGGCGGTCAGATAGCAAAAGTAGCGCCCAAGGATGGGTTCACAGCGCCCTCGTGAAGGCTTGTTCGCGGCTTCCCCATCCTATCAGCGGGTTGCGGCAGGAGCTTTCAATGCTTGAAGTGACGCATCCCCGTAAACACCATGGCAATGCCTGCCTCGTTGGCGGCGTCGATCACTTCCTGATCACGCATCGACCCCCCAGGTTGAATCACCGCAGTGATACCGGCCGCGGCAGCGGCATCGATGCCGTCGCGAAAGGGGAAGAAAGCATCCGATGCCATGACCGAGCCGGGCACTTCGAGCCCTTCGTCTGCTGCCTTGATTCCCGCGATGCGTGCCGAGTAGACCCGACTCATCTGGCCCGCACCGACGCCTATAGTCTGGCCCTGCTTTACATAGACGATGGCGTTGGATTTGACGTACTTGGCGACCTTCCAGGCAAAGGCCAAATCGCGTAGTTCCTGTTCGGAAGGCGCGCGTTCGGTCACCACCTTCAGCTCATCCCGCCCGACCATACCCAGATCCCGATCTTGCACCAGCAATCCACCGTTGACGCGCTTGAAATCATGAGCGTATTGACGCTGGCCAGGCCAATTCTCACCGCTATCGAGCAGGCGCACATTGGTTTTTTCGGCAACGATGGCGACAGCATCGTCGGTGATGCCTGGGGCGATGATGACCTCGACGAACTGCCGGTCGATGATTGCCCGCGCTGTCGCTGCATCCAGGGGTACGTTGAAAGCGATGATGCCGCCAAAGGCGCTGGTCGGGTCCGTCGCAAAGGCCTTCTCGTAGGCCTCCAGCGGGCTTTCGCCGATGGCGACACCGCAGGGGTTGGCATGCTTGACGATCACGCAGGCGGTTTCCGTGAAGGCTTTCACGCACTCGAAAGCGGCGTCGGTATCCGCGACGTTGTTGTAAGAGAGCGCTTTGCCCTGGCGCTGCAACGCATTTGCGACACTTGCCTCGCGGGTATCCGGCTCGACGTAGAATGCCGCTTGCTGATGCGGATTCTCGCCATAGCGCATCGATTGCTTCTTGTGAAGCTGTAGATTGTAAGTGCGCGGGAAGCGGCTTTCGTTACCCGGAGTCATGCCGCCGAGATAGTTGGCGATGGCGCCATCGTAGCCAGCGGTGTGCTCAAAAGCCTTGACCGCCAGATCGAATCGGGTGGCGTCGCTGACCGAACCCTCATGGGATCTCAATTCATCCAGCACCCGGGAGTAGTCGTCGCTGTCCACGATCACGGTCGTGTAGGCATGGTTCTTGGCGCAGGCACGCAGCATGGCGGGGCCGCCGATGTCGATGTTCTCGATGGCATCGGTCAGGGTGCAGTCGGGCTTGGCGATAGTGGCAGCGAAAGGATAAAGATTCACTGCAACGAGATCGATAGGGGTGATGTCATGTTTCGCCATTATCTCGTCGTCCTGGCCCCGACGTCCGAGGATACCGCCATGAATGGTGGGGTGTAGCGTCTTGACGCGACCCTCCATGATTTCAGGAAAGCCGGTATGTTCGGATACTTCCGTTACCGCGATGCCGTGTTCTTTGAGTAGGCGATAAGTGCCGCCGGTGGACAGTATCTCGATACCACGCTCGCTGAGCTCGCGTGCAAAATCGACGATGCCTGTCTTGTCGGAGACGCTGATCAGTGCGCGTTTAACCGTGTTCGGAGAAGCGCTTGCAGAAGAGTAGGAAGAGGGTGCGGCCATGATAATCCAATGTCGCAGTGAGGAAAGAGCAGGAGCCGGTCAGTAGCTCCCTTCGGAAAGCACGTCAGATCAGATCGTAATGCTTGAGCTTCTTGCGTAGTGTGCCGCGATTGAGCCCCAGCATGTCCGCGGCTCGGGTTTGATTGCCGTCCGCATAGGTCATTACCGCACTGAGTAGCGGCACTTCGACTTCGGTCATGACCATGGCATAAAGATCACTGACGTTACCGCCATCAAGGTGATTGAAATATGACTGCATGGCCTCATCCACGGCTTCTCGCAGCGTTTGCTTTCGGCACGGCGAGACGTTGGCGTATTCATCGATCACATGAGTGGTTGAAAAGGCTGAACTGGTCATGCTGCGCTGATCCTCTCCGTGGATGTTGAATGCAACTGCCGACATAGCGATTCGACGAAATGTTGCTGCTCGATCCGGGACTCCAGGGTGTTGAAGCGTGTCCTGAGCGGTTTGGCATTTTCACAGGTGCTCAGATACCAGCCAATATGCTTGCGTGCGATACGCACACCCAGGTAGTCACCATAGAACACATACAGGTTGTCGAGATGTTGATTCATTACACGTCCTCGCTCTGACCAATCTGGTTCAGGGAGATGTTTGCCAGTACGAAGATAGTGATCGATTTGGCGAAATATCCAGGGATTGCCTTGGGCGCCACGACCGACCATTGCCGCATCCGCACCAGTATAGTCCAGTACCTGAGCGGCTTTCTCCGGTGAAGTAATATCGCCATTGACGAATACGGGAATGCCTACAGCGGCTTTGACGGCGGCGATGGTGTCATATTCTGCATCACCGGAGTAGCGTTGTTCTCGGGTGCGGCCATGTACCGCAAGGGCCTGGATGCCGCTCTCTTCTGCCAGACGGGCTATCCGTAGCGCGTTGATGCTGGCGCTGCACCAGCCGGTACGTATTTTCAACGTTACCGGAACGCTGACGGCGCCGACTACTGCCTGAAGTATCTCCGCGACCAGGGGTTCATCACGCAAGAGAGCAGAGCCTGCTGCCTTGTTGCATACCTTCTTTGCCGGGCAACCCATGTTGATATCAATGATCTGGGCGCCGCGTGCTGCGTTGAGCCGCGCCGCTTCGGCCAGCATGCGAGGATCACCGCCGGCAATCTGCACCGCTCGTGGTCCGGGCTCGCCGGTATGATCGAGCCGTGAACGCGACTTGCGCGTATGCCATAGGCTCGAATCCGCAGTGACCATTTCGGACACCACCAGGCCGGCTCCCAAAGAGCGACATAGCTGGCGAAAAGGGCGATCGGTAACGCCGGCCATGGGTGCCAGTATCACTCGGTTGGGTAAGCGATAAGGGCCAATAGCGGGCGGCTCGACGCGAGCGGTAGCGGGCATCGTGACTCGGATTCTCGGACAAGAAGGGGAAGCCATGATACCCATCGCAAGGCCAAGATTGAAGGCTATTATACTTAGGCCGTCAGGCGTGACGACAACCGCTCAAGCGTACCCAGCCTTCGCGTTCGACAGGTAAGTCCATCTGCAGGCCCTGATCGCGATAGGCATCCAGTACCTCGTCGGCCTGCTTGGCCAGGATTCCTGACAGTACGAGACGGCCGCTCGGCGCCACTCTGGCAGCGATGATCGGCGCGAGTTCGATCAGGGGGCCGGCAAGAATATTGGCCAGAACGATATTCTCCGTTCCTTCGGGCAGTTGATCGGGAAGATGAAGCTCGAATCGAGAATCGACGATGCCATTGCGCTGGCCATTGTCGCGACTAGCGATAAGCGCCTGGGGATCGATATCGGTACCCAGGGCGCGCCTGGCACCCAGCTTGAGTGCCGCGATGGCCAATATGCCTGAACCGCAGCCAAAATCGAGAATGTCCTTGCCATCAAATTCGATTTTTTCGGCAAGTTCGTCGAGCCATTCCAGGCACAATGCCGTGGTGGGATGAGTTCCGGTACCGAAGGCAAGGCCTGGATCGAGCAGCAGGTTCACCGCATTCGGGTCCGGCGCATCATGCCAGCTTGGGACGATCCAAAGCCGTTTGCCCATCTGCAAGGGAACAAAGCTGTCCATCCATTCGCGCTGCCAGTCCCGATCATCGAGCAGTTCGTACTCGATTTCGGGGCAGGGGTCATCGACGACGGCCAACGTCCAGGCCTGATGAACGCGTTCAAGCATGGTCTCGATATGATCGAGATCGTCGTACAACCCGGTCAGCACTGTCTCTTGCCATAATGGCGTAGTGCCAAGATCCGGCTCGAAGACCGGATCATCGTGAGCATCCTGCAGGGTAATCGCCGAGGCGCCCTCGGCGATCAGCAACTCTTCCAGAGTGTCGGCCTGCTCAGGCGCGACCCGAGCCTTGAGTTGTAACCAAGGCATGATCAGCTACCCAACTTCTTCTCGAGGTAGTGAATATTCACACCACCCTCCTGAAAATGGGTGTCGCGAACGAGATCCTTCTGCAGGTCAATATTGGTGCGAATACCATCAACAAGCAGCTCATCCAGTGCATTACGCATGCGGGTGAGGGCTATGCTGCGATCCTCGCCCCAAGTGATCAGCTTGCCGATCAAGGAGTCATAATAGGGTGGTACGGTATAGCCGGTGTATAGATGGGAGTCCATGCGTACACCCAGTCCTCCGGGCGCGTGATAAAGCGTGACCTTGCCCGGAGAAGGGATGAAGGTGCGCGCATCTTCGGCATTGATACGGCACTCGAAGGCATGACCATGAAGTTTGACATCTTCTTGCTTGATCGAAAGCGGTAGACCGGAGGCGATACGCAGCTGCTCTTTTACGATATCAACGCCGGTTACCATCTCGGTGATAGGATGCTCGACCTGGACTCGCGTGTTCATCTCGATGAAAAAGTACTCTCCGTTCTCATAGAGGAACTCGAAGGTGCCGGCACCGCGATAACCGATTTCAATACAGGCATCGGTACAGGATTTGAGCACCCGGGCGCGGGCATCCGGGTCGATATGCGGCGCCGGCGCTTCTTCGAGCACTTTCTGATGGCGCCGCTGCAAAGAACAGTCGCGATCATACAAATGGACGGCGTTGCCCTGTCCATCCGCAAGCACCTGTATTTCGACATGGCGAGGGCGTTCGAGAAATTTCTCCATGTATAGCGTGCCATCACCGAAGGCAGCGTTGGCCTCGTTACGGGTCACGCTGATCGAGGAAAGCAGACTCTCTTCGCTGTGCGCCACGCGCATGCCGCGCCCGCCACCGCCCGCCGCGGCCTTGATGATCACCGGATAACCGATGCGCTGAGCCGTGGCAAGTATTGCATCGTCATCGTCATCAGGCAGTGGGCCATCGGAGCCGGGCACCGTTGGTACACCCGTCGCCTTCATGGTGGCGATAGCGCTGACCTTGTCGCCCATCAGGCGAATCGTGTCAGCTCGCGGGCCGATGAATACGAATCCGGAGCGCTCGACCTGCTCGGCAAAATTGGCATTCTCGGAGAGAAAGCCGTAGCCAGGATGAATAGCACTGGCATCGGTTACTTCGGCAGCACTGATGAGGGCCGGAATGTTGAGATAGGATTGGGCCGATGAGGCAGGACCAATGCATACCGTTTCATCTGCCAGACGCACGTGCATGAGTTCACGGTCGGCCTTTGAGTGCACGGCGACAGTGCGAATACCCAACTCCTTACACGCCCGCAGAATACGCAGGGCGATCTCGCCTCGATTGGCGATGAGTACCTTGTCCAACATGGGGGTGTCCATTGGTCAGGAAATGATCAGCATGGGTTGGTCGAATTCTACCGGTTCGCCGTCCTCGACCAGGATAGCCTCGATGACGCCATCCTGATCCGCATCGATCTGGTTCATCATCTTCATCGCTTCAACGATGCAGATGGGATCGCCTTTCTTGATGCGCTGACCCACTTCGGCGAAAGGTTTGGCGCCGGGGGCGGAAGCGCGATAGAAGGTGCCGACCATGGGAGAGGTCACGGCATGGCCTGTTGGTTGCTCCAGGGCTTGGGATTCGGCCGGCTCCTTGGGGGACTCGGCGGGAAATGCCGGCTGAGGCATGGCGGTGGGGGCCCCCCAGTTGGGCATTGGCATGGGCTGGTTATGCCCCCCCTGGTTATGCCGGCTGATGCGTACCGATTCTTCGCCTTCCTGTATCTCGATTTCGCTGATATCGGATTCTTCGAGCAGTTCGATCAGTCTCTTGACCTTGCGGATATCCATGATGATGTCTCTTGAGAATGAAAAGCAGTGGAATGGTTCAGGATGTGGAGGAGGCCAGGCGGAGCAGCGCGGCACTCAATGCCAGTTCGTAGCTGTCGGCACCGAAGCCGGAAATGACGCCTTCGGCCACATCGGAGAAATAAGAATGGGCACGAAAGGATTCTCGGGCGTGCACATTGGACAGATGCAGCTCAATAAAAGGTAGCGCCACGGCAGTCAACGCATCGCGCAGCGCTACACTGGTATGAGTGAAAGCAGCTGGATTGATCAGAATGAAGTCTGTGGCATCATTTCGCGCAGCGTGGATACGCTCGATCAGTTCGTGTTCTGCATTGGACTGCAGCCAGTCGAGTTGATGGCCTTTATCGAGGGCGCGTGCGGTCATGCGCAAGCGAATTTCATCCAAAGTAACGCTGCCGTAGACATGAGGCTCGCGTGTGCCCAGCAGGTTCAGGTTAGGACCGTTGAGTACCAGAATTCGGGCCATGGGAGTCCTTGAATGACGCTGTTAACCTTTTCTATATCTGTCGAGATGGCGGCAGAATTCTGCAAGTCGACGCACTTAGGCGCCAAATAAGCCAACGATGGCGGAGTGTGACGAAAAAGGATCCATTTGTCTAGTCGCGCAACACATGGTACATGCAATGTTTCCGAACAGTGTTTGTCACGGCATGGCAAGCAACTATCGTTGCAGGATATCAATGACTCTGAAAGCCTCATGATAGGATACGCTTGGCAAGGAATTACTCATCAATCGTCACACAGAGGACGTCGCGAACATGGCAATCTTTCGCAAGCGTAAATACCGTACCGATGTGCTCGAACGCCCCGAGTATGGTTGGATATGGAAGCCATTATTGATACTCCTGGTGCTCTACCTCGTGATCTGTATGGGACTCGGCATCTGGTGGAGTCAGCGACCAGATGATTTCGATGTCACGCAAGCAGTGCTCGAACAGCGCGAGCAGCCGAAAGAGCCCGGCGCGCGTGGCACGGTGATGACGGCGACACTGAACACAACAATCGAAACATTGCTGGAAAAGCCCGGGGGCTATATACGCAACGACAAGCTGCCCCCCGGAGTGTGGCTGGACAATATGCCAAGCTGGGAGTATGGGGTGCTTTCTCAGGCACGGCTTTTGACCCGAGCGCTCCCCTCATTTGGCGATGGTGATACCTCGTTGTTGAACGACGCTGCAGATGCACTCGACAGCGATAGCCGTGACTGGCTCTTCCCGGGTGCAGAAGAGCCTTACCGGCGTGCGCTCATCACGCTTCATGGCTATTTGTTGAGCTTCAACAACCCGGGGATGTCGGGTTTTGCCGATAATGGCGATGCCCTGGCGCAGTGGTTGCGCGATGCCGGTAAAGCGCTCGATGAGCTGACCCGTCGCTTGTCGGCTAGCGTCGATGATCCTGAGGCATTGCGTGAACTGGGGGTCGATGAAAGCGAATTGCCCGACGCTACTCCTTGGCTCCAAATTGACAATACGTTCTTTGTCGCTCGAGGGGAGACTTGGGCCCTGCTGCACTATTTACAGGCAGTAGAGCAGGATTACGCCGACGTGATTGCCAAAGCCGGCGGTGAAGAAGCCCTTGGTCGTTTGATTGCAGAGCTCAAGTTGGCTCAGCGCCGCTTGTGGAGTCCTGTGATACTCAACGGAACCGGTTTCGGAATGTTTGCCAACCACTCGCTGTTATTGGCGAACTATATTCAAAACGCTGCAAAGCTTACGGAAACGCTTGCCCAAAGCGTCGAAGGGATAGAGGTCGAGCCACCAACCAGGGTTGAGCCTCAAAACGATAGCTCCGAGCCAGCTCAAGATGATACCAGTCCGAGCGATGCAGCCGATATTACCCGGGCGACTCCGGCCTCCATCCAGGACGGTGAACTTGAGAGGCGGCTTAGTGAGCCGGCAGTGCAAGCTGCTATCGAGGCTGCTACACGGTAAAAAAGTGAACATGACAGTAAACGAACAAGGCCGTCCTTCTGGACGGCCTTGTGTTTGCAGCGGCAAGAATCAGTGGGCCTGGGCCCGGTCGTTACTCTTTGCCGAAGGCAGCAACGGATTTCTCGATCGCCGCGTGTGCGGCCTCGACACCATCCCAGGAATCGATCTTGACCCATTTGCCTTTGTCGAGATCCTTGTAGTTCTCGAAGAAGTGAGCGATCTGCTGGCGTAGCAGCTCAGGTAGATCAGTGACGTCCTTCACATTGTCATAGACCGGCGCCAGCTTGCTGTGGGGCACGCAGATCAACTTGGCATCTTCACCAGCTTCATCGCTCATGTTGAGAATGCCCACCGGGCGGGAGCGAATAACGCAGCCAGCTTGGATCGGGTAGGGCGTAACCACCAAAGCGTCCAAGGGGTCACCGTCATCCGCCAGGGTGTTGGTGATAAAACCATAGTTGGCTGGGTAGAACATGGGGGTGGTCATGAATCGATCCACCAGCAGCGCATCCATTTCCTTGTCGATCTCGTACTTGATCGGCGCGTGATTGGCCGGAATTTCGATCACGACGTAGATGTCATGTGGAAGCTCCTTGCCTGTGGGAATCTTGCTGTAGCTCATGTCGAGTCCTTGCGGTTGGCTGTATAGAGGAGGCAAAAAATTCGCTGAATTATACGAACTGACGTTAGGGATTGCCAATCCAGTCAGGTTTAGACCAAACGTCGTTATCCACCATTGGTCTACCGGTCTTGCCACGATACGAGGTGTATCATGGCGGCGCACAATGATCCGAGGAGAGATGTCTTGGCCAAGTACGGCTTGTCTTTGAGTTATGGCCAGGCCTTCGTAGCACCTGAACACCGTCATCATCGTAGCTCAATGGCGGTGAATCTGCCGAAGGGCGCCACCTTGTATAGCAAAGGCGCCTGTGCATTGATAGGTGACTCCACCTCGCACAATGTCATTGCCAAGCAGGCCGGCGATCTCAGTTTGCGCGCTTTTCTTGCGGATTATTATTCGACGCCGGCGCATTGGGATATCAAGACCTCGGTGACGCGAGTACTGCAAGCGCTAAATAGCTGGAGTCACAGTCAAAGTCGCCACGTAGCGGAAGGCAGCTACGTCAGCTCATTGTCGGCGCTGGTATTGCACGGCGCCGCGGGTCATCTATTTCACATAGGCGACACCCTGGTATTTCGTCTGCGCGGGGCCGAATTCGAGCAGCTCAGTCGTGATCATGTCACTGAGCTAGGCGGCTATCGCTATCCTACCCGAGCTTTGGGGATGGATGGCCGGCTCGATATCGATTACCGCTGCCTTGACCTCAAGCAGGGCGATCTTTTCCTGTTCACGACCCGGGCGGTTGGGGGCACATTGATGCCCACGGATTACATGCAGTTGATTCGCATCGATGTCAGCGATCTGGATGCAGCCTGCGAACGGCTTGCCGAGGCTGCTCAGATACGCGCCGCGGAACGAGGTTATGGATCAGGCCAATTCTGCTTTCAACTCGTGCGCATTGACCATTTACCTGAGGAAGGTGCTGAGCATTTTCAGCGGCTTCATAGCCGATTACCGGTGCCGCCGGAGTGCGCTGTAGGCGATCATCTCGATGGGTTCGTGGTAGAAGCCGTGCTGGCCCGTAATGCTCAGAGTCGAACCTATCGTGTACGCGATGCGCGCAACCAACGGGAGATGGTGCTGAAGGCGCCGAGTCCGGAGCTTTCCAGCCGCAATGCCTATCTCGAGCATTTTCTGTTACAGCAATGGGTAGTCGAGTGGGTCCATTCGCCTTTCGTGGTCAAGGTCATGGCACGCACGCGTCCAAGGCGCTATCTCTACTATCTGATGGCATGTGTGGAAGGCGATACGTTAAGCAGCTGGTGCCAGCGCCATCCTCAGGCGAGCTTGGGCCAGCGACTGGATATTGCCCGGCAACTCGTCAAAGGGGTGCAGGCACTGCATCGTAGAGAAATACTGCACCAGCAAATTCATCCGGATAGCATTCTCATCGATACTCAGGATCAAGTTGTACTGGCGGATTTCAGTGCTTGTCATCGGCGCGAGGGGGATGGTCACAAGAGTGCTCAGGAGCTGGCGCGACAGGTCGGGCTCAATGAGCATAGCGCGCCGGAGTATGCACTGGATATCGATGTCGGGCGCCGCAGCGATCAATATGCGCTGGCCTCGACGATCTATTGGTTGCTGATCCAGGATTTACCCTACGCGCTTAAACCCCACCAGTTGCGCAGTCATACCGAGTTGGAGCGGATGGTTTATCGAAGCGCGCGAGCTCGAAATCCCCGAATCTCACAGGAGCTTGACGACGCCCTGCGCCGTGCTCTCGATCCCCAACGCACGCTGCGTTTTCGACGGCTTTCCGAGTTCAGCTGCTCATTGCGCGATCCGTGCAACACAACGACCAAATCTTTGCCGCGTCCTCTAATGCGTTGGGAGCCCGTCAAGCTTTGGCAGGGGATTGCCGGCGTTTTATTGCTGTTGTTAGTGCTGTCCTGGCTCTGGATGTAGGGCAAAACCAAGACGCCCCGAAAACGGGGCGTCGAATCCGATCAGCGGACAGCGTTGTTCAAAGCGTGAACTCTGGCAACTTCCGTTCCACTTTCGCCAACTTCAACTTGGCCACACGAGGCAGGCCATCGTCGAAAGGCGGAAAATCCTCGCCTTGAATCAGGGGTAGCAAGTAGCGCCGGCAGGTTTCGGTGATGCCGAAGCCATCCTCTCGGATGAAGTCCCGAGGCATGAATTTTTCCTGATTGGCCACTTCTGCCAACGGCGCAGGTTCGATGCGCCATTCATAGGGATCTTCGCTGACGCGCTTGATCGCCGGCATCATGGCGTTTTGGCCGGCAAGCGCAAGCTCGACCGCCTTCTGGCCCACTGCATAGGCCTGTTCAACGTCGGTCTTCGAGGCGAGGTGACGTGCGGCACGTTGCAGATAGTCCGCCACCGCCCAATGATACTTGTAGCCCAGATCCTGCTTGACCATGCCCGCCAGGGTTGGCGCTACGCCGCCGAGCTGACGATGACCAAAGGCATCCGTATTGCCTGCATCCGCCAGGAAGGTACCATCCTCGTAGCGCGCCCCTTCGGATACCACGATCACGCAATAGCCATAGCGCGTGACGGATTCCTCGACTCGGGCCATCACCGCTTCACGATTGAAAGCGATTTCCGGAAAAATCACCAGATGAGGCGGCTCGCCTTCACCTTTACCGGCCAGCGCTCCGGCAGCGGCGATCCAGCCCGCATGACGACCCATGACTTCGAGTATGAATACCTTGGTGGATGTGGCGCACATCGAGGCGATGTCCAGCGACGCTTCGAGAGTCGAGGTGGCGATATACTTGGCCACGCTGCCAAAGCCTGGAGAGTTGTCGGTGATGGGCAGGTCGTTGTCCACCGTCTTTGGCACGTGAATGGCGGTCAAAGGATAGCCGAGCTTTTCTGAAAGCTGGGAGACCTTGAGACAGGTATCCGCACTGTCGCCACCGCCGTTGTAAAAGAAGTAACCGATATCATGGGCCTTGAAGACCTCGATCAGCCGCTCGTACTGGGCGCGATGGCTTTCGATGTCCTTGAGCTTGTAGCGGCAGGAGCCAAAAGCCCCGCCTGGGGTATGACGCAGCGCTGTGATGGCCTCATCAGACTCCTGGGAAACATCGATCAGATCCTCCGTGAGGGCGCCGATGATGCCGTTGTGTCCGGCATAGAGCTTGCCAATTTGATCCGAGTCGCGACACGCCTCGGCGACGCCGCAAGCGCTGGCGTTGATTACCGCGGTGACGCCGCCAGACTGGGCGTAGAAAGCATTTTGCTGAGCCATGGGGCTTCCTCTGCTCCTGAATTTATGCTGAGAAATCGACGGCTATCATAGTCGAAAGCATTCCCGCCTGCACGGTGCCGATGGGATGATCCTGTTGATGTCTAGCGAGTGATAGGGGGCCATGCTAGGCTCACGCGCTGGTACAACTTTCGTCTGTTTTATCGGCTCGACACCTTTATCGAGCCACTTGAACGCCTGGGGACAAGATGCACATCCACATTCTGGGTATCTGCGGCACTTTCATGGGCAGCCTGGCGCTATTGGCCCGAGAACTGGGCCATCACGTCAGCGGCTCGGATGCCAATGTCTACCCGCCCATGAGCACCCAGCTCGAAGAGGCGGGTATTCGACTCTGCGACGGTTACTCCGCCGAGAATCTCATCCCGAGTCCCGATCTCGTCGTGGTCGGCAATGCAATGTCGCGGGGTAATGCGGAAGTCGAGGCACTGCTCGATGCCAAGCTGCCTTATACCTCCGGGCCGCAATGGCTTGCCGAGCATGTGTTGCCCGGGCGTCGTGTCATCGCTGTGGCGGGTACCCATGGCAAGACCACCACCGCCAGTCTGTTGGCCTGGCTGCTCGAAAGCGCCGGCCAGGCGCCGGGCTTTCTGATTGGTGGCGTGCCGCGCAATTTCGGCGTCTCGGCCCGCTTGGGTGACGTTGAAGGGCCTTTCGTGGTGGAAGCGGATGAGTACGACACCGCCTTTTTCGACAAGCGCTCGAAGTTCGTGCACTACCGCCCCGACGTGGCGGTGCTCAATAATCTCGAGTTCGATCATGCGGATATCTTTCCGGATCTGGCGGCGATCGAACGCCAGTTTCATCACCTGGTGCGCACCGTGCCCTCGAAAGGACGTCTGCTGGTAGCGGATGGCGAGCCAGCGCTGGCCCGGGTGCTCGAAATGGGGTGCTGGAGCCCGGTCGAGCATTTCGGTCGCCAGGATGAAAGCCCCTGGCAGCTAATCCTGGAGCGTGAGGACGCCAGCCGGTTTCGCGTCATTCATGCCGGCGAGGATGCCGTCGTCGATTGGGCGATGACCGGCGAGCACAATGCGCGCAACGCGCTGGGTGCTTTGGCGGCCGCGGCGGCCTGTGGTGTTGATCTGGCTCGGGGTTGTGCAGCGCTTTCGCGCTTCGAAACCCCGCGCCGTCGCCAGGAGGTGCGCGGTGAGATCGGTGGGATTCAGGTCATCGACGACTTCGCCCATCACCCGACGGCGATTGCCGGCACCCTCGAAGGATTGCGCGCAGCGACCACTTCCGGGCGCTTGCTGGCGGTGATCGAGCCGCGCTCCAATACCATGCGCCTAGGCACCCTCAAGGGCCGCCTAGCGCAAAGCGTTGCCGCAGCGGATGCGGTCTGGTGGTATCAACCGCCGGGGCTCGACTGGTCCCTGGACGACGTGCTCTCGACCAGTCCGGTGCCGGCTGAACGAGTCGATGATATCGATGTGCTCGTCGCAACCCTGGCAGACCAGGCCCGGCGCAATGATCGTATCGTCATCATGTCCAACGGCGGCTTCGGCGGTATTCATGAAAAATTGCTGGCCGCCCTCGAGGCCGTGCATGGATGACCTGCATGAATGAGACGTCCACATCAGGCTTCAAGGCGCCGGTCACCGTTGCACTGACCGGTGCGTCCGGCGCCCAGTACGGCCTGCGCCTGATCGATTGTCTGATCGCTGCCGGTCATGAGGTCTGGGTGATGATATCCAAGGCAGCGCACATGGTCATTGCCACCGAAACCACGGAAAAGCTGCCGGCCCAGCCGGATAAGCTCGCCGAGGCCTTGAATGCGCGCAGTCGTGCGGCCCCGCATCAGATTCGCTGTTTCGCTCGGGAAGACTGGATGGCGCCAGTGGCCTCCGGCTCTGGCGCTAGCGCCGCCATGGTGGTTTGCCCGTGCTCTACCGGAACGCTCTCGGCGGTGGCGACCGGCGCCAGCAATAACCTGATCGAGCGCGCCGCGGATGTGGCCTTGAAGGAGCGACGGCAGCTGATTCTGGTGCCTCGAGAGGCGCCGCTGTCCGCCATCCATCTCGAGCACATGCTGACCCTGGCACGCCTGGGCGTCACCATTCTGCCTGCGGCCCCGGGGTTCTATCATCAGCCCGAAAGCGTCGACGATCTGATCGATTTCATCGTGGCCCGTATTCTCAACCAGCTGGGGATAGAGCATCGTCTAATGCCGCGCTGGGGGGAATAGCTGGATGAGAGCCTTGGGATGATCAATCTATCGTTGCTGTCGGTCTTCATTCCCACCTTCTTCATGGTGTCCTTGACGCCGGGCATGTGCATGACGCTGTCTATGGTGCTGGGCATGACGGTAGGAGTGAAGCGTGCGCTGTGGATGATGCTCGGCGAATTGACTGGAGTGGCCCTGGTAGCTATCGCCGCCGGCGCTGGAATCGCCACCCTGATGCTGCGACAGCCGATGCTGTTTGCGATCTTCAAAGGTATCGGTGGCGTTTATCTGGCCTATCTCGGGATCATGATGTGGCGCTCTCGCGGACGCATGGCGATTCCGCTTGAAGCTCGAGGGCAAGTCGATGTGTCGCGTCTGCATCTGCTGATACAAGGTTTCGTCACCGCCATTGCCAACCCCAAGGGCTGGGCGTTCTTCATCGCGCTGTTGCCGCCTTTTCTTGACCCCTCCATGGCGCTGGGGCCGCAGCTGGCGGCGCTGATCGCGATGATCCTGTCCATCGAGCTGATGTGTCTGTTGCTGTACGCCGGCGGCGGTCGCAGCGCGAGTCGGCTGCTGGCCAAGGGTGGCAACGTGCGTCTGCTCAACCGTATCGCCGGTACCTTGATGATTGGGGTGGGTATCTGGCTCGCCTTTGGTTAAACCGGTGGCAGCCAGAAAATGCGGGCTATCAACAGCAATATTGTAATCAAGCCAAGTGCTAGCCAGGGTGGTCTGTCCAGGGGCCGGGTGGCAAAGCCATGATAGCTGATGCGTACCAGCGCGCAGGCCATCAGTCCCAGCAAGGCGCCGCCCACCAGATCGCTGAACCAATGTACACCGATGATCAGCCGAGACAACGCCATGGGTATGCAGATGGCGATGGCAACCCAATAGGCCAGCGCTCTCCAGCGTGAAGGGAGCGTTTCAGCCACGAAAGCAGCCGCCAACCCATACAGCACAACCGCCGTGGAGGTGTGGGCGCTGGGATAGGAAAACGAGCCGGCGAGATAATCGGGAGTGTCAGGACGCACACGTCCTGCCAGGTGCTTGAATAGCGTATTGGCAAGAGCAATGCCGCCCAGCCCGCCTAGCAGGTGAAATAACGCTGCAAGTTGGCGTCGGTAAAGTAGCCATGCCGTCCAGGGCAGTATCAACACGATGACCCCCAGCGTATCGCCGGCTTCCGCCATCCATTCGGCAATCTGAACCATGGCTGGGCTTACCAGTCCATCGATCAGGTTCTGTAGGCTCGAGTCCATGGGTAAGGGCCCCTGCTGCTCGAGTACCCAAAGTGTCCAGCCTCCCAGGGCGGGCATGCTAATGAACAGCAGCACCAGCGACGCCAAGGGGAATTCTCCACGGGGGTGGGGCGAGCGCAGAGCGTTCCACAGTCCACGTCGCCAGCGGCTGCCTTGTGCGGAATAGGCCAGTTGTCGATAGATCCAACCTTCGCGAACCAGTTGATGGCGCAATAGCGAGAACGTCAGCGCCAGGGCGATCACCGCCACGGCCAGTAGAATCAACCAGCCTTCGCTACCCGGTGGCATGGTCAGCATCTGCTGCCAGGTCTTGCCCAGCAGGTAACCGGGCAACAGGTAGGCAGGCGCCCAAAGTAGCGCTGAGCCCAGATTGGACCATATGAAAAGATTTCTAGGCATGTGCATCATGCCAGCAACCATGGGAACGATGGGACGCACAGGCCCTACGAAGCGTCCGATGAGTACGGATAACACGCCATAGCGTTCAAAAAAGTTCGTTCCCCGTTCCAACCACTCGGGATGCTGACGAAAAGGCCAGAGCAGGGGGATTCGCTCACGCTGTGTATGGCCGAAAAGAAAGCTCAGGCCATCGCCTATCACCGCGCCCCCGAACGCACACAGCAGCACCAGCAGGATCGATAGGTCGTAGTGGCCGGCAAGAGAAGCGGCGGCGGTAATCAGGACGACGCCAGGAACCGCCAGGCCGATGAGGGCTAATGATTCGGCCAGGGAAATGACGGCGATGAAAAAAAGCAGCCAAAGAGGTGAGGGTGCAAGATTCTGTAGCCACTCCGTTGCATTCAAGACATGGGCTCCATGAGTTTGAGGCCATTCGCCAGCAGACGCTGTTCGAAATGCATCGCATCTTCATCGGGCAGTAGATGACAGGCGCGAATGCGGGACTGAATGGCGCCGGTCTCGGCGAAGACTTCCCGCCCCAGGGCGCTTAGTAGGCGCTCACGCACGATCAGGGCGCCGGCTTCTCCGGTATCAGGAAGCAGCAGCCAGAATCGCTGGGCCTGATGACGTCCCAGCAGATCATGATAACGACAGCAACTGCGTATCGTATGGCATATGCGTTCCAGCAGGCTGTGCAGTAGCGTGTTGCCGAACTGCTCATCCGCCATTTCCAGCTGCGGCAGGTGAATGATCAGGGCGGCTAAAGGACGCTTCATCGTTCTAGCACGTTCGACTTCGGCATGAAGGCGTTCGATCAAAGCAGGTTGCGACAACGCGTCGCACTGTTGGTCCAGTGTATCCGTGGCGCTCAGGAGCATTTCGCGCTGCCGGCGCAGCCAATGAGGCAGCGCCGCTACACTCACTAGTGCCAGATAGTACAAGGTGTTGTCGAGAAGCAATGACTTCTGCTCGATCAATATCAGCCAAACCGGCGCCATCATCAGGTTAAGCATTAACGCCGATCCCAGAGGCAACAGCAAAAATGTCAGGATTGGCGGCAGTCCAAGCCACAGCCGTGATGAATCCCCCAGGGCGGGCAGCTCGATGGCGATCAATAGATAGCAGCTGATTAACGTCAGGTAGGCGCAGAGTCGGTGATCGTCTCTATTGATCGCGCGCAGGAAGAGTGCGCCTCCCAGCAACAGTGCGAGTAACGTTGGCAGCAAGATACGCCCATAGGCGCCCATCAAATAATTCCAGATAGCGTAGCCTGCGAGCAATAATGCACCACTGACATAGGCAAGTAGCGTAAGGCGCGATGACCAGGAGTTCGTGACGCTGCGAGTAGGCATCAGGCGTTCTCTTCCAGTATCACGATCGAGCGCTGCTGCTGATCGAGTGCCTTGAGTTGAGGCTCAAGCAGTAGCGAAGGCACCAAGCTGGCACAGCGTATCTTCAAGGAGGTCGGTAACGAGGCGAGCAGTGCACTACGCCGCTTGCGGCCAGTCTCGATGTCACGACTGACCATCAACGTCGCAAGGGTGCGATTGTCGAGCTGAAAACAGGTTTCGTAACTGCGGGTGCCGGTAACAAGCATATCCAGAATGGCTTGCTGGTCGCGCCAGGAGCAGCGCAACAAAAGCAGCTCCCCGTAACTGCCTTCACGGCTGCATCGGGTCGTCTCCAGCGGTAATTCATGAGCCAGTTGACGCCCCGAGTGCAGCGGGCGCTTGCAGGACAGGCGCGCGCGTCGTGTAAAGCCGGGCTGTAGCGGTGATTCGGCCAAGCTATGTGTGAAGCCCATTATCATCGATGTAATCAATATGACGAGAGCCAGCAGACCTTGTTCGGTATCGATTTCTAGCGCCACTTGCCACCAGCAGGATACGGCCAATACTCCTTGCAACAACCAGAGCCAGGGAGGCTGGGGCAAGATGAGTGCCACTGCCCATAGCCAAAGCCATGGCATATGACGCTCCGGCGCCACCCAGAAAAACAGCGTCAAGGCTAGGCCAAGTAGCAGTGGCGTCAGCGTGCTGGGAAAGACGATCAAGCGGCGATGCTCCAAGGCAGCAAGACCAAGGCCAAGGCCGATGACGCTCAATAGTACCCGCGATACACTATCCTGATGCGTAGTGGCCAGCAGCAATAATGTGGTTGCGGCAAACAGTAGGGTGAGGCGATAAAGCCCGTTTTTGAACTTGCTCTCCATGGTGCCTTATCATGCATCTCATTTCGTGATGTTTAATACTGTACGATACCTGTTCCAATAGCACGATACGTCTCTTGCTTTTCATGCAGCCAATGACGCTAAAGAGGCTTTTGCCATAACAAGCATTCTGGAGAATCTTACCGGCATGTCACGATACAACACGACCGATAACATGACTGACAGCGCCGATATCAATGCCTACATGCAAACCTTGGGTGCTCAGGCTCGTCAGGTCAGTACCCATTTGCGCTGTGCGGGGGCGGGGGCAAAGAATGCTGCGTTGGTTGCCATTGCTGCCCAGCTCGATGCAGCCCGTGTAGCGTTGATCGACGCCAATGTTCGCGATCTAGAACGCGCCCGCGCAAACGGCCTTGATGACGCCATGCTCGATCGACTCGCGTTGAACGAGACGCGTATCGACGCCATGATCGAAGGCGTGACCCAGGTGGCTGCCTTGCCGGATCCAGTGGGTGAAATCGATGGCTTGCGTACGCTACCCAGCGGTATTCAAGTGGGGCAGATGCGCGTACCCATCGGCGTGATCGGTATCATCTACGAATCGCGCCCCAATGTTACGGTGGAGGCGGCTAGCCTGTGTCTGAAAGCCGGCAATGCCTGCATTCTGCGCGGCGGCTCCGAGGCCCAGGACAGCAATGCCGCCATTGCCGACTGTGTCGCGAAGGGGTTGGCGCAAGCCGGCATTCCTCAAACAGCGGTGCAGGTCGTGGCGACGACGAAAAGGTCGGCAGTAGGGCATCTCATCACCATGCCTGAATACGTCGATGTCATCATTCCCCGAGGCGGAAAGTCGTTGATCGAGCGGGTATCCCGAGAAGCACGGGTACCGGTGATAAAGCATCTGGACGGCGTTTGTCATGTCTATGTCGATGCCAGCGCCGATCTCGACAAGGCCTTGGCTATCGCGCTCAATGCCAAGACCCAGCGCTATGGCACCTGCAATACCCTGGAGACGCTGCTGCTGGATGCTCCAATCGCTTCTGAGCTGCTGCCGCGTCTGGCTGAAGCCTATGCGCCTCATCAGGTCGAGCTGCGCGGCTGCGAACGTACCCGGGAGGTATTGCGGGATATTACGCCGGCTAACGACGAAGACTGGCAGGCGGAGTATCTGGCGCCCATTCTCGCCATTCGCGTGGTGGAGGGCATCGATGCCGCCATGGCCCATATCGAACGTTATGGTTCCCAGCATACCGACGCCATCGTTACCGAATCCTATACCTTGGCCCGGCGCTTTTTGGCGGAGGTGGATTCAAGCTCCGTGATGGTCAACGCCTCGACCCGTTTTGCAGACGGTTTCGAGTATGGCCTTGGCGCCGAGATCGGTATATCCACCAACAAGCTCCATGCCCGGGGGCCGGTGGGGCTGGAAGGCCTGACCACACGAAAGTACGTGGTGCTCGGGGATGGTCATGTGCGCAGCTGAGGCCGCCCTGGCTACCCCCATGAAAAAGATCGCGATGCTGGGGGGGACGTTCGATCCCGTGCATCACGGCCATTTGCGCAGCGCCGTCGAATTGCGCGAAATGCTGGCTCTCGACCAGGTGCATATGATCCCGGCCCAACTGCCTCCCCACCGCGATGCGCCTGGAGTCGCTGCACTGGATCGTCTCGAGATGCTCGAAGCAGGCATAGGCGATACCCAAGGACTCAATGCAGACGACCGTGAGCTGCGTCGCTCCGGGCCTTCTTATTCCGTCGATACGCTGGCGTCATTGCGAGCTGAGTTCGGCGAACAGGCACGGCTTGTGATGGCGCTTGGCGTCGATGCTTTTCTCAAGCTCACCGAATGGCATGAACCCAAGCGACTCTTCGAATTGGCGCATCTGGTCGTGATCGCGCGTCCAGGCCATACCGCGACGCCGAGTCCGGCGTTACAGGCATTGACCAAGGGGCGTGAAGTAGGGGATATCACAAGTCTGTTTGCAACCCCGGCGGGGCGACTTTTGCATCTGCGCCTGCCCAGCCGCATGGATATATCCGCAACCGAACTGCGTCGGCGCCTGCAGGCGGGACTTAGTGTGAGGTATCTCTTGCCAAATGCGGTGGAAACCTATATTCAATCCCGCAGTCTTTACCGCTAAGCGGTGACATGAAGGTAGAATGTGACCTTTACAGTGGTCTCACACTCGAGGAGCTATGCAAAAAGACGCATTGAAGATATTGGCCGTGGGGGCCCTGGAAGAACTCAAGGGTCAGGACATTACCGAACTCGACGTTGCTGCGTTGACCAGCGTGACCGACACCATGGTAATCGCTAACGGGACCTCGACGCGCCACGTAAGCGCTCTGGCGGAAAACGTCGTTGAAAAGGCCAAGGAGGCGGGCATCAGGCCTTTGGGTGTCGAAGGCGGGGCCGGCGCTGATTGGGTTCTGGTGGATTTAGGCGATGTGGTCGTGCATGTCATGTTGCCGGATGCCCGACGTCTCTACGATCTTGAACGGTTGTGGTCCGATTTGCCCAGTAACGGTGAGGAGGAGGTGCGCGGAGGCCAGGCATGAAGGTACGCCTACTCGCCGTAGGTCAGCGTATGCCGAGCTGGGTTGAACAGGGAATTGGTGAGTATCGCAAGCGCTTGCCCAGGGATTTTGCCTTGGAGATAGTCGAAATCGCACCTGGAACTCGGGGCAAGAATGCGGATGTCGCCCGGGCAGTGGCTCAGGAAGGGCAGCGCATGCGAGAACGCTTGCGGGAAAGTGATCATCGAGTGGCTCTCGAGGTGACAGGTCAGCCCTGGTCCACCGAGCAGCTAGCGCAGCAGGCAGACACCTGGCGTCATCGCGGGGGCGATGTAGCTCTGCTGATAGGCGGGCCGGATGGACTCGAGCCACAGCTATCAGCGCAGTCGGAACAGCACTGGTCCTTGTCTCCTCTGACGCTTCCTCATCCATTAGTACGTCTTTTGCTATGCGAACAACTGTATCGGGCCTGGACACTGCTAGTCAGTCATCCTTATCATCGGTAATTCAAAATGATGACTGTCCTGTGCCACTTCGAGACGAAATCTTTGCATGCCTAAACGCCGCGAAACCCTGAAGGATCCCGAGCAGGAAGTTCGCGTCTTTCGCAATCGTTCCATATTGGCTGTCGTACTGGTGCTGCTGATGTCTACAGGACTAGTGGCGCGCCTGTTCTATCTTCAGGTGGTTCAGCACGAGGTCTTCATCACCCGCTCCGACAAGAATCGTGTGCGGGTCGAGCCATTACCGCCGAATCGCGGACTGCTCATGGATCGTAACGGTCAGTTGCTGGCAGAGAACCGTCCTACCTACAACCTGACCATCGTGCCGGAGCGGGTCGACGATCTGGACGCGACCTTGAGCTTGCTGGTAGATATTCTCGAGCTGCCGGATACGGATGTCGCCTCTCTAAAGAAGCGCTCTCGCCAGCGTCAACGCCCTTACCAACCCGCGCTCTTGCTCAGTGAACTGAATGAAGAGCAGATCGCACAACTGGCGGTCAATCGCTATCGCCTACCCGGTATCGAAGTCGAAGCGCAACTACTTCGTTACTATCCGGATGCCGACATCATGTCCCATGTGCTGGGCTACGTCGGTCGCATCAATGCCGAAGAGGTCAAGACCCTCGACAAGGGCAATTATGCCGGCACCCATTTCATCGGCAAGACCGGCGTCGAGCGCGAGTATGAAGATGTACTGCATGGCCAGGCGGGGCTGCGCAAGGTCGAGACCAACGCTCGGGGACGAGTCCTTCGAGAGCTCGGGCGTACCGATCCGGTGCCGGGTCAGAACATTACATTGACCATCGACAAAAAGCTTCAACAACTTGGATATGAATTGCTTGATGGCCGGCGAGGCTCCATCGTTGCCATCGAGCCGTCCAGCGGCGAGATATTGGCCATGGTCTCGTCACCTGGGTTCAATGCCAATCTATTCGTGACCGGTATCAGTCACAAAGATTACCAGGGGCTCAGAAACAACCCTGATCTACCTCTCTACAACCGCGCAATTCGAGGGCAATATCCTCCGGCGTCGACGATCAAGCCCTTCGAAGCCCTGGCAGGGCTCGAAAATGGCGTCATTACGCCGAACACGACGGTTTACGACCCGGGTTTCTACAAATTGCCCGAGCACTCACGACGCTACCATAATTGGCTACGTTGGGGGCATGGCCGGGTCAACATGCGACGTGCCATTGTCGTCTCCAATGATACGTACTTCTACAACCTGTCTCATGAGCTGGGGATCGAGCGCTTGGCTGAATTCATGCACCGCTTTGGGTTCGGCGAGGAAACCAGTCACGATGTTCATGGTGCTGCCAGCGGTGTCATGCCATCCGACGAATGGAAGCGTGCGCGTTATGGCCAGGTCTGGTTTCCCGGGGAGACCCTGTCCGTGGGTATCGGTCAAGGCTATTGGCTGTCGACGCCACTGCAATTGGCCACCGCCACGGCGGTGCTTGCCAATCGTGGCAACTGGATCGCACCGCATCTGGCCAGGCGTATCGGCGATGAGCCGCTGACGTTGCCAAAAACGAAACAGGATATCGAGCTGGCTAACGATGAGTGGTGGGATCTGGTCAACAAGGCGATGGAAGACGTGATGATCGGCAGTGAGGGCACCGGACGTCGATCCGGTCAGGATCTGGCCTATCGCATGGCCGGCAAGTCGGGCACGGCCCAAGTCTTCACCCTGGCCAACGATGAGCGCTACAACGCCGCGGAGTTGGAAGAACGGCTACACGATCACGCGCTTTTCGTCGCTTTTGCCCCGATCGATAAGCCGGAAATCGCGGTTGCCGTGATCATTGAAAACGCCGGTGGCGGCAGCAGTAACGCAGGGCCCTTGGCACGCAAGATGCTGGATGCGTGGATACTGCGAGAAGGCAAGCCCGAGATACCCGATGAAACTTCCGACGCCAGCGAGGAAGTCTGACCCCATGGCATTGCAGGAGTCCTTGTTACCCAATCGGGGCAGCACCATCAAGCGACGGCGGAGTCTTTGGTTCCGTATTCATCTTGATCCCTGGTTGTTGGGGTTGTTGTTCCTGCTGCTGCTGTCGGGGCTTCTGATCCTTTATAGCGCCAGCGGGCAGCGCCTGCCAGTAGTAACGGCCCAGGTCACTCGGTTGGGGGTGGCGATAGTCACCATGCTGGTATTGGCCCAACTGAGCCCTGGTGCCCTGTACCGCTGGGCGCTGCCCCTCTATCTGGCGGGCTTTCTGATGCTGGTGGCCGTCGAGGTGATGGGCGATGTTGGCATGGGTGCCCAGCGGTGGCTGGTCATCCCCGGGATCGTCCGTTTTCAGCCCTCGGAATTGATGAAACTGGCCATGCCCATGATGGTGGCGGCGTACCTGCATCGTCGCCCTTTACCCCCTCGCATTCGAGACATTCTGGTTTGCGCCCTGATCATCGGCGCGCCGATCATGCTGATCGCCAGACAACCGGATCTAGGAACCTCTTTGCTGGTCGCCTGCGCGGCTATCTTCGTGCTATTGCTGGCAGGGTTGTCCTGGCGTCTCATTGCGTTTTTAGGGGCCTTGGCCGGCGCGGCCCTGCCGCTGCTGTGGCTCAACATGCATGCCTATCAGCGCCAGCGCGTATTGACCTTTCTCAATCCGGAAAGCGATCCGCTAGGGGCAGGCTGGAACATCATTCAATCCACCACTGCTATCGGCAGTGGTGGCATGCAGGGCAAGGGCTGGACCCTGGGCACCCAGTCCCAGCTCGAATTTTTGCCGGAGCGCCATACGGATTTCATCATCGCCGTGCTGGGGGAGGAGTTTGGCTTGATCGGCATGGTGTTGATCCTGGCGCTCTACCTGCTGATCGTGATCCGAGGGCTGGTGATCGCCAACAGCGCCCAGGATACTTTCGGGCGTTTGGTGGCAGGTAGTATTACACTCACCTTTTTTATTTACGTGTTCGTTAATATCGGTATGGTCAGTGGTATCTTGCCGGTAGTGGGTGTGCCGCTACCGCTGGTCAGTTACGGCGGGACCTCCAGCGTGACCTTGCTGGCGGGTTTCGGTATTCTCATGTCCATTCAAAGCCACCGGCGCCTGCTGGCACGCTAGCAAGACTCGCTACGTGATCAATACTTGCAGGGCGCATCAGGAGCAACAGGGAGTCGCAAGACAATGAAGGCTGTCCTTCGCCAGACCATGGGTGCGGTGTTCGCCACGGCAATGCTCCTAAGCCACACGGCTCAGGCCAACGAAGACTTCGATCCTGCCCAAAATCCCGATACCAACGCGCTGGTCAAGGAGCTTGTGGCTCGTGGCATCGATCGCGATTGGTTGGAGCTTGCACTGCAACAGGCCGAATATCGTCCTGCGGTGCTCGAGGCGATGACCGGCGCCGCAGAGCGCCGTCTGGTGTGGCACGAGTATCGGGACATTTTCATCAAGCCCCAGCGCATCGAAGAAGGCGCTGCCTTCATCAAGGCACACCGGGACGCCTTCGATCGCGCTCAGGCGGAATACGGCGTCGCACCGGAGGTGATCGCCGCCATCATTGGCGTCGAAACCTTCTATGGGCGTCATACCGGCACCCATCGCGTCATCGATTCTTTGGCCACCTTGGCATTCCATCATCCCAAGCGGGGCGATTTCTTTCGCGGTGAACTGGCGGCATTTCTCGAGCTCACCAGCGAGCAGAATGTCGATCCGCTGACCCTGCAGGGTTCCTACGCCGGGGCCATGGGCTTTCCCCAGTTCATTCCCACCAGCTATCAGGCCTATGCGGTGGACTTCGACGGCGATGACAAGCGCGATCTTTGGCACAATCCCGTG
Source organism: uncultured Halomonas sp. (assembly GCF_947500835.1). Lineage (GTDB taxonomy): Bacteria > Pseudomonadota > Gammaproteobacteria > Pseudomonadales > Halomonadaceae > Modicisalibacter. The sequence continues at coordinate 107,260 of NZ_CANMTQ010000011.1, read as the reverse complement.
GATGCCATCGGCAGCGTCGGCAACTATTTCGCTCGCCATGGATGGTCCGCGGATGGCGCGATCATTACCGCGGCCAAGGGGCCGTCAACGCCGCCAAAGGAAATCGAGTTCAATCGGACCCAAAAGCCTTACGCAAGCATCAGCACCCTGCGAACGCAAGGCGTCGAGGTAGATGCCGGTTCGCTCGAAGACTCTTCGCAGGTCGTGCCGCTGGCACTTGAGGTGGAGGACGGAACGATGCGCTACGAGCTTGGGCACAATAATTTCTATGTCATCACGCGCTATAACCACAGCCATCTTTATGCCATGGCGGTGACCACCTTGGCGCAACGCATCCGCGACGCCCTGGAGAACGAGGCATGAGTCGACGTCTGCTCTATATCGGCCTTGCCTGTACGTTGTTGGCTGGGTGCGCTGGCGGAGGCGGCGGTTACAAGGGCGAGAGCGCCTCCAGTTCCGCTACAAAAAAGAGTGCCGGTGGACGTTACGCCATGGATAGCGATGCCTACCCGGAACTGCCTCCGGACGTTTCCGACGTGCCGGATGCGGTGCCTCGGGTCGAGCCGAGATCCGCCAGCGGCAATCGTCCCACCTATCAGGTGTGGGGCAAGACCTATCATGTCATGGCGGATCCGACCGGCTACGAGAAGCGAGGCAGGGCGTCCTGGTACGGCCAAAAGTTTCACGGCTACGCCACCGCCAGCGGTGAAATCTACGACATGTACAAGATGTCCGCAGCCCATCGCTCATTACCGCTGCCCACCTATGCACGAGTCACCAATACGGACAACGATCGTTCTGTCATCGTCAAGATCAACGATCGCGGCCCGTTTCACAGTGATCGCCTGATCGATCTTTCTTATGCGGCAGCGGCACGGCTCGATATCCTTGGCAACGGCACCGGCAATGTAGAGGTCGAGGCCATTGATCCAGCGGCGTGGCAGGCAGGGCAGCAGCGCCAACGATCAGGCCAGTCCAGCGCGCCGGCGCCTGTTGCTCAAGCAGCTGCAACGACCGCCCCAAGCAATGTCCAGACAAGCCAGTCCCAGGCAACGTCGACTTCGGCTTCTTTCGCTGGGCCCCAGGTTAGCGGCGGTTCACGTCTGTATCTTCAGGTGGCGGCACTCGGCTCTGCGGCCGGCGCCCAAGCCCTGCAGATGCGATTGCAAAATACGCTCGATCGCCCGGTGCGGGTCGATAGCGATACCCGTATGCATCGGGTCCAGGTCGGACCGGTGGATGATCAACCTGCCTTGGAGGCTCTGCGCCAGGAGCTTAAACAAGCAGGCTTTGCGCAAGCCTTTACCATAAGAGCTCAAGAGTGAGCCTCATTTCTTTTCAGCACGAATCACGAGATACAACGACATGAGACTGTCTGCTTTACCCCGTACGCTAGGGCGTCTACTACCTGCCACCTTAACCGTTTGCGCGCTATTGATAGCGCCCGTTCAAGCCCAGCAAGCATTGCCGGAGTCGATGGTGCCATCACCGCCGTCGTTGGCAGCGACTTCCTGGTTGCTGATGGACGCTAATAGCGGAGAAATACTGGTTGAGCACGATGCGGACAAATCATTGCCCCCGGCGAGCCTCACCAAGATGATGACCGCCTATATCGTCGAGCAGGAAATAGATGAGAATCGCATCGCGCCGGACGATCAGGTCAGTATCAGTGAAAATGCCTGGCGCACCGGCGGCTCGCGCATGTTTATCAAGGAGGGCACCCAGGTCAGCGTCGACGACCTGCTCAAGGGCGTGGTCGTTCAGTCGGGCAACGACGCAAGCGTTGCCTTGGCCGAGCATATTGCCGGTTCCGAGTCTGCTTTTGCGGACCTGATGAATCAGCAAGCCCAGCGATTGGGGATGAGCAACTCCCATTTCGTCAATGCCACGGGGCTACCCCACGAGAATCATTACGCCTCCGCCAAGGATCTGGGGATTCTGGCCAAGCACATCATCAAGGACTACCCGTATCATTACGATACCTATTCCGAAAAGTACTTCACCTACAACGGTATCCGTCAGCCCAACCGCAACCGCTTGCTGTGGCGCGACCCTTCTGTCGACGGGCTGAAGACCGGCCATACCGAAGCGGCGGGTTATTGCCTTGTAGCCTCGGCGAAGAAAGACGATATGCGTCTGATCGCGGTGGTCATGGGCACCAATTCCGATGAAGCCCGGGCCCAGGAAGCGCAGAAGATCCTGAGCTACGGTTTTCGCTTCTTCGAGACCGCCAAGCTGTATGACGGTGGCGCGGTACTCAATGAGCCCCGGGTATGGGGAGGCGACAAGAACACCCTGCGCCTGGGCGTGGGCGAAGACGTCTATCTGACGGCTCCCCAAGGCAAGCGCGACAACATGACCGCAAAGCTCGACATACAGGAAACCATCAAGGCGCCGATCGAAGCCGGGCAGCGCCTGGGTACTCTCAAGGTGCAACTGGGTGACGATGTGGTCAAGGAGCAACCGCTCATCGCTCTGGAAAACATCCAGGAAGGCGGTATCTTCAAGCGTTTGTGGGATAATATCGTCATGTTTGTTACTGGGCTATTCAACTGATCCATCCTTGGCCATGGCAGCCGCCATGGCCAGCACTTGCCTTATCCCCCGTGCCTGCCCCTTGGTCATTACGCAAAGGTTGAGTAGAATACTCGGAAATAGGTTTTGCCGAGTAAGCATCATGAATGATAAGTCTTTGCGAGATTTACGCACCGAAGACTCTCAGCCGGCACCCAAGATCGTGTTTCCCTGTGATTACCCACTCAAGATCGTGGGTAATGCTGCGCCAGACTTTCAAGCAGCTATCATTGAGGTGCTCAAGGCACATGTGCCGGATTTCGAGAGCGACACTGTCACTGCGATAGATAGCCGCAAGGGACGATTTCAGTCGCTGCGAGTGACGATCACCGCCACCAGCAACGATCAGCTAAAGACGTTGTTTGCCTCGCTCAAGGCGACGGGTCGTGTTCATATGGTGCTATGAATGGCTGCACTGGACGTTTATCGTCTGGGCTGCCTGCCCTATGCCCCGGTGTGGCGTGCCATGCGTAGCTTCACGGATCGTCGTGACGCAACAACTGCGGATGCGATCTGGCTAGTCGAGCATGAGCCAGTCTTTACCCAAGGTCAGGCCGGACGCCCTGAACATGTGCTTCTGCCCGGCGAAATCCCCGTGGTGCATACCGATCGAGGAGGGCAAGTGACCTATCACGGTCCGGGCCAGCTGGTCATGTATCCATTGTTGGACCTGCGTCGGCGCAAGCTTGGGGTGCGTGAGCTGGTCACTGCCCTGGAAAACAGCGTAATCGATGTGCTGGCCGAGCAAGGCGTCGAGGCGCATCCCCGAGCCGATGCGCCCGGCGTTTACGTCGGTGATGCCAAGATTGCATCCTTGGGTCTGCGTATCCGACGCGGTTGCAGTTTTCATGGGATTGCGTTCAATATCGACATGGATCTTGCGCCCTTTGCCCGCATCAATCCCTGCGGCTACGCCGGCTTGAACATGACTCAGCTATGCGATCTGAGCGAGCGCCGCCCGGATATCGATGACCAAGCGACCCGTTTGATGCAATGTCTGGTCGCACGGCTAGGTGATGACAGCATCAATGAGTGTCGAGGCATGCCCGAAGGGGTCATGTCCGAGCTAACCGCCCATTCTTCCCGAACTGCAGGATAGGACCGATGACCGAGACCACTGTCGCTAGTCAGGAACGGGCCGCGCCGGCCCCCAAGAAGCCTCGCGCCGAGCGGGGCGTCAAGTTGCGTGGCGCCGAGAAGGTGGCGCGTATTCCGGTCAAGGTGATTCCCACCGAGACGTTGCCCAAGAAGCCCGACTGGCTGCGTGTGCGTATGCCGGTATCCCAGGAAGTAACGCGCATAAAGCAGACGCTGCGCAAGCATGGCCTGCATACCGTCTGTGAGGAAGCCACTTGCCCCAACATTGGAGAGTGCTTCAATGGCGGCACTGCTACCTTCATGATCATGGGCGACATCTGTACCCGACGCTGCCCCTTCTGCGATGTGGCTCATGGCCGGCCCAATGCGCTCAACGAGAACGAGCCTCGCGAATTGGCTGAAGCCATCGCCGAGATGCGCTTGAAATATGTCGTGGTCACCTCGGTGGATCGTGACGATCTACGTGATGGCGGGGCACAGCATTTCGTTGATTGCATTCGGGAAATTCGCAACGATAGCCCATCGATCGAGATCGAAGTGCTGGTACCGGATTTTCGTGGTCGTATGCAAAAGGCGTTGGATATTCTCGAGCAGACCCCCCCGGACGTCTTCAACCACAATCTCGAGACTGTGCCATCGATCTATCGCCGGGTGCGACCCGGTGCGGACTATCAGTGGTCCCTGGATCTACTCAAGGGCTACAAGGCACGCCGCCCTGACGTGTTGACCAAGTCCGGGCTGATGCTGGGAGTCGGCGAGACCGACGAGGAAGTCATCGAGGTGATGCGTGATCTGCGTGCTCATGACGTGGATATGCTGACCCTGGGGCAGTACATGCAACCTTCCCGCAATCATTTGCCGGTGGATCGCTGGGTGCATCCGGATACCTTTGCCTGGTTTGCCGAGCAGGGCAAGGCGATGGGCTTCACCCATGTCGCCTCCGGGCCGCTGGTGCGTTCGTCCTATCATGCGGACAAGCAAGCGCACGGTGTCGAAGTCAAGTAGTCGCAGTCTGTATCGGTTCCCAACCCCATGCGCCCCGGCCGTGGGGTTTTTTGTGAGAGCAAACTACGCTTTCTTATGGGTGACGCCTTCGCTTATGCTGACAGCAACCTACATGGTGCAAGGAGCAGCGCGATGAACGCCAAGGGTATTCTCGATCAGTTGATGAAACAGGCAGGTGGCATGAATAGCTCCTCCAAGGGAGGTGCTTCATTGGGTAGCGGCTCGTCCAAGGGCGGTCTGGATATAGGCAAGCTGGCGGGCAGCGGTGCCTTGGGTATGCTGCTGGGTACCAAGCGCGGACGCAGCATGGGCAGCAAGGGGCTCAAATACGGTGCTCTGGCAGGACTTGGAATGCTGGCTTGGAAAGCCTGGCAGCATCATCAGTCATCCTCGACGAGCGGCTCGGAGACCGCTGCTGCAAATCAGCCCGCTTCCGCGCCTGCCGGTAGCGCCGGCCCTCTGGAGCAACTCGACGGTCAGCAACAGGAACAGCGCAGCCAGGCGATTCTACAGGCCATGATCGCTGCGGCACGGGCGGATGGTCATATCGATGCGGAAGAGCGTGCCCAGCTGGTAGGGCAGATGGATGCCCTGGGGGCCGATGATGAGCTGCATGCCTGGATGGAGCAGCAGATGCGTGAACCACTCGATGCCGAAGGTATCGCAGCCAAGGCGGACTCGCCCCAGGCAGCCCGTGAAATGTATCTGGCAAGCGTTGCCATCATCGATGAGCAAAACCCGATGGAGCGTGCCTGGCTGGACCAGCTAGCCGGTGCTCTGAAGCTTGAACCCGGTGTCGCCAAGGAGCTCGAATCCCAGGCTGTCGCTCATCAAGGCTGAAAACGATAAAACGTGCAGGTATGGCCGATCAACGTTTTTGACGGGTCTTCCGGACCCCACAATACTACCCGTTAACAACGGTATCTTACGCGTCAGGAGAAGAGGTTATGGAAGATAAAGGGGCTTTGAATCAATTGACCAAGGCGGCAGGGGAGCTATGCGAGTCCTCCCGTGAGCGCGGTGTCGATACTCGCAGTGCGCTTGCCGGCGGTCTCGTAGGTCTTCTGGTCAGTAGCCGAGGAGGGCGTAGTCTCATAGGCAAGGCCTTGAAATATGGCGTAGTCGCGGGATTGGGTGCCTTGGCTTGGCAGGCGCGCCAGCGCGATCAAGAGTCTGCTTACCGCATGACGAGTAGTCGTGATTCTTTCGCGACCAGCGATAGTGCTCGCACAACGACCGATGAGCCCGTAAAAGGAGTTCCTGGCTCGGAGGTATAGGGCATTCCCTCGAACTGGTGTGTTGACACTAATCCGTTTGTTTAAAGCGCCCGATCTGACTCGGGCGCATTTTTTTGTCTGTGGCGTGCGCTATTCATGAATAAATAATCCTATAAAAGCCTAAAGAATGAGCGCTGGCTCTTGTTTTTTAATGGTTTAACTCATGGTAACTGACGTCAGACCTTAATACAGTTAGAATGGTAACATTATTATCTTGCAGCGCAGCAATTTCACTTACGGAGCCAAGACATGTTCCTTCTCACTGCTTCCTTCGTGGAAATGACGCGTCCGATGTGGGACCCGTTGGGGTTGGGTAAAGCCGCGATCGACTATTGGCGTGATGCCGGTGAGCGCAGTGTGCTCTACCTGGACGTCATGCGCCAGCGCGGCAATCAGTATCTTGCCCACATGAAAGAGACCAAGCCCAACGTGCTGGGTTTCGATTCCGAAGTACTGATGGATGGACGCGATCTGCCCCATCCGGTCAATTACGAGCTGATGCGCATCTTGCCGCCTGAAGGCGTCGAGATCGATGAAAGCATGCGGCCCTTCGTGGTGATCGATCCCCGGGCGGGTCACGGTCCCGGTATCGGAGGCTTCAAGCCGGACAGCGAGCTGGGTGTGGCGCTTCGTGCAGGGCACCCCTGTTATTTTATCGGTTTTCTGCCGTTCCCCGAACCGGGCCAGACTGTCGGGGATGTCGTCGAGGCGGAAGTGCAGTTCATGCGCCATGTCATCGAGCGTCATCCTGATGTCGCCGAGCGGCCCATGGTGGTAGGCAACTGCCAGGCGGGTTGGCAGATCATGATGGCGGCAGCCCTGGAACCGGAATGCTTCGGCCCCATCCTCATTGCCGGTGCTCCGCTTTCCTATTGGGCAGGCGAACGTGGCAAGAATCCCATGCGTTACTCTGCGGGCATGATGGGAGGAAGTTGGCTGACGGCGCTGGTGAGCGATCTCGGTAATGGTCATTTTGACGGTGCCTGGCTGGTTCAGAATTTCGAGAAGCTCAACCCGGCCAATACGCTATGGAGCAAGCAGTACAATTTCTACGCCAATGTCGATACCGAAGCGCAGCGCTATCTGGATTTCGAGCGCTGGTGGGGCGGCCACGTGGTGCTCAATGGCGAAGAGATACAGTACATCGTCGATAACCTGTTCATCGGCAATCGCTTGAGTACCTCACAGCTGCTCACGCGAGACGGGCGTCGCATCGATTTGCGCAATATCCGCTCGCCCATCGTGGTGTTCTGCTCCCAGGGGGATGATATTACACCGCCGCCCCAGGCACTGGGTTGGATCGATGATCTATACGACAGCGTGGAAGATATTCAGGCGCACGATCAGACCATTGTCTACTGTATTCATGATACGACGGGGCATCTGGGGATCTTCGTATCCGGTAGCGTTTCGCGCAAGGAGCATACCGAATTTACCGCGAACATGGATTACATCGACATCCTGCCGCCGGGATTGTACGAAGCAAACGTCAACGAACGTGACGCCTCCCAGGCTAATCCGGATCTGATCGATGGCGAATATCTACTCGAATTCGCCACTCGGGATTTCAAGGACATCGATGATATCGTCAAGACCAATCTCGAAGACGAACGGCGCTTTGCTACCGTATCTCGTGTCTCGAACATCAATCTTGGGCTTTATCGGCGCTATTGCCAGCCCCTGATCCAAGCGGTGATGACACCCCAGGCGGCAAGCCTATTGCGCCGCTCGCACCCTCTGAAGGTGGGATATCGGCTGCTTTCCGATCGTAACCCTGCCGCCGCGCCGCTGCCGGTACTGGCGGACATGGTCAAGGCAAATCGTCATCAGGTCGGTGCGAACAACCCCTATAAGGTGTTCGAGAACATGCTGTCTGATCAGATCGTTCATAGCCTGAATACCTTTCGCGATCTTCGCGATCAGGCCACCGAGCAGCTGTTCATGCAGGTTTACGGTCAGCCTTGGCTGCAGATACTGATGGGACTCAGAGCTGACGATCAGCGGCCCTTGCCGCTGCCTGGCGCCTCCCCGGAGCATCGGCGTTTCGTGGAGCAGCGCAAGCAGATGCTGCAGGATTCCGTTGCAACGGGGAACATTGCCCAGGCCTCGGTACGAGCGCTCATTTTTATTCTGGGCGGCTCTGCTACTACGGATGAGCGCAACTTTCAGCGCCTGAAGGCGACGCGTGATGAAATGGGTAGCGACATTGATCTAAACCATTTCAAGACATTGGTACGCGACGAGTTTGAAATTCTCAACATGGATGGTCATGCCGCCATGGAGGCGATACCGGTCATGCTGCAGGGGGAAGACCGCGCCACCATCGAAACCTATGAGCATCATATCGAACAGGTAGTGAAGGCAAGCGAACCCCTGGACGACAAGACGCGTTCGCGCCTGGCCTTGGTCAAACAGCTTTTTGCCCGGGCCAAGCTTGCCGAAGAGCCGGCATCAAGCAAGGAATCTGAATCGGGTAACGACAAGGCATCAGCCAAGCGCCAGGATTCCGATCAGTCCCGGACAGCGTCGAACGGCTCGGGCTCATCCGGGGCTAAACCGCGCAAGGCCGAAGCTTCCAACAAGAGCAGAGCACGCAAGAAAACGTCCCCCAAGACGAACACATCGCCGCCTTCCGATGGTTCCAAATCGAGCTAACGTTATCTGAACCTGAGTATAGCCAAACACCCTGGTCGCCCACGCGATCAGGGTGTACTCGTATCAGGCTATCTGTCTTTCAAGTCGCTTACCCTTGGGCTCAATTTCCCGGCCAGTTGGCTGGCCCATGTTGATAAACAAAGGTTAATGCTATTTTTTTCAGGCTGCCCGATTTCTGAAGCAGGCTTGCATAGAGTCCCGTCTGGCGGCTAGCCTCGGAATGCTATTGGCCATTGCCATGGATCTGTGGCGCTGGCGTGCAACTGGCGCGGCGGGAATGGCTGGGGTAGGGTAGGCGCATTTTACGCCAGAATCATACACTGTCACGACGTACACGCTGCCAAGGTCAACGGAACCTTCCATGGACCTGGGCTCGAGAAAACTGGAGCACTATGGGCAAGTCATTGGTCATCGTCGAGTCGCCAGCCAAGGCCAAGACGATCAACAAGTACCTCGGCAACGACTTCGTCGTGAAGTCGAGTGTGGGCCATATTCGCGATCTGCCTACCAGCGGCTCGGGCAAGCAGGCTACTGATCCCAAGGAGCGTGCTCGTCAAGCAGCGGCTACCCGCAAGATGTCGCCTCAGAAAAAGGCGGCCTACCAAAAGGAGAAGGCCTGGACGCAGCTGGTACGGCGCATGGGCATCGACCCGGAACACGGCTGGGAGGCCAACTACGAGATATTGCCGGGTAAAGAGAAGGTGGTGGCAGAGCTTGCCAAGCTCGCCGAGAAAGCCGATGCCATCTATCTGGCCACGGATCGGGATCGGGAGGGGGAGGCCATTGCCTGGCATCTGAAGGAAGTCATCGGTGGTGACGAAGCGCGCTACAAGCGCGTGGTGTTCAACGAGATTACCAAGAACGCCATCAAGGAAGCCTTCAAGGAGCCGGGCAATCTTAATGTGCCTCGGGTAGAAGCCCAGCAGACCCGCCGTTTTCTCGATCGGGTAGTGGGTTTCATGCTCTCGCCGTTGCTGTGGGCCAAGGTAGCACGCGGCTTATCCGCGGGCCGGGTGCAATCCGTGGCGGTGCGCTTGATCGTCGAGCGGGAGCGGGAAATTCGCGCCTTCGTGCCTGAAGAGTTCTGGGACGTTCATGCGGATCTGGTAAGTCCCGAAGGTGAGCCGATTCGCTTCGAACTGGTGCGTCAGGACGGCAAGCCGTTTCGGCCGACCTCCGAGAAAGAGACCCTTGAACGTATTGCCGGTCTTGAAAAAGCCCGTCTCACGATTACTGGCCGCGAAGAGAAACCCACCCGCTCCAAGCCCAACGCGCCGTTCATCACCTCGACGCTGCAGCAGGCCGCCAGTGGTCGTCTGGGTTTCTCAGTCAAGAAGACCATGACCCTGGCCCAGCGTCTCTATGAGGCCGGCTACATCACCTATATGCGTACCGACTCTACCAACCTGTCCCAGGATGCGGTGAACGGTGTGCGTGACTATATCCAGGATGAGTTCGGCAAGCGCTACCTGCCGGAATCGCCCAATCGCTATTCCAGCAAGGAAGGGGCCCAGGAGGCTCACGAAGCGATCCGTCCTTCCGAGGTGACCCGCACGGCAAGCGATCTCGCCGGCATGGAGCGGGATGCAGAGCGCCTGTATGAACTGATCTGGCGTCAGTTCGTGGCCTGTCAGATGCCCCCGGCGGAGTATCTCTCCACCACCCTGACCGTCGAGACCGAAGGCTATGAGCTGCGAGCCAAAGGGCGGGTGCTCAAGTTCGACGGCTATACCCGGGTCATGAAGCCTACCGGCAAGAAGGACGAGGACCAGACGCTGCCGGACATTGGCGAAGGCACGGCACTGACCCTGGAAAAGCTCGACCCCCAGCAGCACTTTACCAAGCCTCAGGCACGCTATACCGAAGCCAGTCTGGTCAAGGAGCTGGAAAAGCGCGGCATCGGCCGACCCTCTACCTATGCCTCGATCATCTCGACCATTCAGGATCGAGGCTATGTGCGGCTCGATAGCCGGCGCTTCTATGCGGAGAAGCTGGGGGACATCGTCACCGACCGGCTCACGGAATCCTTCGATGACCTGATGGATTACAGCTTCACTGCACGCATGGAGGACAGCCTCGATGAGGTAGCCGAGGGCGAACGCAACTGGCGGGCGCTACTCGACGACTTCTATGCCGAGTTCCGCGCCAAGCTTGAGCGGGCCGAGAGTGAAAACGGCATGCGGCCCAATCAGCCGGTGCCCACGGACATCGACTGCCCCACCTGCGGGCGCAAGATGCAGATTCGCACCGCCTCCACCGGGGTGTTTTTGGGTTGCTCCGGCTACAACCTGCCGCCCAAGGAGCGCTGCAAGACCACCATCGACTTGATTCCCGGGGATGAAGCGGTGGCCGCGAATGCGGGAGAGGATGCGGAAACGCAAGCACTGCGGGCCAAGCGCCGCTGCCCTAAGTGCGGCACCGCCATGGACAGCTACCTGATTGACGAGTCTCGCAAGCTGCACATCTGCGGTAACAGCCCGGACTGCGAAGGCTATGAGATCGAACAGGGGCGTTTTCGCATCAAGGGCTATGAAGGCCCGACCATCGAATGCGACAAGTGCGGCAGCGAAATGCAGCTCAAGACCGGGCGTTTCGGCAAGTATTTTGGCTGCACCAACGAGAACTGCAAGAACACCCGCAAGCTGCTCAGAAGCGGTGAGGCGGCGCCGCCCAAGATGGACCCGATTCCCATGCCGGAGCTTGCCTGCCAGAAGGTGAACGATCACTACGTGTTGCGCGACGGTGCCAGCGGGCTGTTCCTGGCGGCAAGTCAGTTTCCCAAGAATCGCGAGACGCGTCCCCCTCTGGTCAAGGAGCTCAAGGCCCACGCCGAGGCATTGCCGGAGAAGTATCACTTCCTGCTCGATGCCCCCAGCGAGGACCCGGATGGTCGTCCGGCCCAGATACGGTTTTCGCGCAAGGCCAAAAGCCAGTACGTCATGACCGATGAAGAGGGCAAGGCAACCGGTTGGAAAGCCACCTTCGACAACGGTAGATGGCAGATCGAGGACAAGCGCAAGTGACGCCGGGTGGGCGTACCAATCAGCTGCTTTACCAAGCTGAATTGCTGCTCGCGCTATCGGTAGCAGATGACGAGCATGCGGCCGCCCGGCGCATGGCCGGCGAGGAAGGGGCGCTTGCTCTGCTCGAGCTGGCCCTCGATGCCGCCCTGCGCGAGGTGACCGAGCATGCGCGCCTGGCGCGGCATGATTGGCGCGAGTTCCTGCTTGAGCACGACGAAGGTCAAGACGAGAACATCGCCGAGATCGAGCGCCTCCGAGCGCTTGTAAAAACGCCCGACAGCTGGTTGAACCTGTTGATCCTGCGTTTGGATGCCTTGCACAGCGTCGAAGGCGCCGCCCGGCGCGAAATGAGTCAGTCGCTGATCGCGGCTACGGATCGCAGAGCGCTGGCGGACGAACTGAAGTGGTGTATCGGGGAGTTCAAGGCGTTGCTGCTTGATCTGCGTGAAACCAGCGTCGAATGGTGACTCAGCGCCCTTCAAGGTGATATCATGCCCGCAGTTTGAAACGACCATGGCACTCCGCCTTGGTCGTTTTTTGTTGCCTTGTTCCCAAGCGGAGGTGAGCGTGTCCGAGACAGCCGTACTGGAAATCGTCGAACTCGATGATGGTGAAATCGTATTACGTAGCGCCGAGCACGAAGGCGAACCCTTGGTGCGCATTCGCTTTTCCGAAGAAGCCGCCGATCTGCTGCGTCGAAGCCGCTTCGAAGTGGCTCAGGATATGATCGATCGCGCCATTACCCGCACGCAGTTGTGGGAAGGCGAAGAGGACGAAATGGCCGCGGTCGGCACGCTGCACTGAACCTAGGCTTGACGGCTCAGCGCAGCAACCGCGCCCGAAAACGCTTGCCCTTGATGCGGCCTTCCTGAATCTGTCTGAGCGCCTGTTTGGCCACCTTGTTGTGGACCGCTACATAGGTGGCGGTGTCGAATACATCGATCTTGCCGATCTGTTCCTGAGTCAGTGCGCCGTCGCGGGTCAGGGCGCCGACCACATCCCCCGGGCGCAGCTTGTGCTTGCGCCCGCCATCGATATCCAGGGTGACCATTGGCGCGTACTGCTTGAGGGCATTCGCGCGAAACGTGCTTTCAAGGGCTTCTGGTGGGCCTTCCGCAAGAGAGCTGCCCTGATAGGCTTCGATGCGCTGGCGACGATGGATTTCCTGAGGGGTAAAAAGCGATAGCGCCAAACCGCTCTCCCCAGCCCGCCCAGTGCGGCCAATGCGATGCAGGTGAATCTCTGCATCCGGGGTCGGATCGACACAGATCACGGCGTCCAGTCCTGCCACGTCCAGGCCGCGAGAGGCCACATCCGTGGCCACCAGTAGATTGACGCTACGATTGGCAAAGCGCACCAGCACCTGATCGCGCTGGCGCTGTTCCAGATCGCCATGCAGCGCCAGGGCGCTGAACCCTTCTGCATTCAGATGCGCTGCCAGCGCATCGCAGTCGCGCTTGGTATTGCAGAACAGCAGTGCGGATTCAGGCCTATAGTGCTGAAGCAAAGCGATGATCGCGTCGTACTTGTCTGGTCTTTCCACGGTGAAGGCCAGCTGCAAAATCGCCTCATGAGCGGCCGGGGCATCGACGGTAATGCGCCGGGGCTGGCGCTGGATTGCTGCACTCAGCGCTTCGATATCCTCGGGGAAGGTCGCGGAGAACAGCAGGGTCTGGCGGTGCTTGGGTAGCTGCGCCAGGATGCGCTCCAGGGTCTCGCGAAAGCCCATGTCGAGCATGCGATCGGCTTCATCCAGCACCAGTTGGCTGACGCTGTCCAGCGTCAGCGAGCCCTTGCGCAGATGATCGTCGACACGCCCCGGTGTGCCCACCAGGATATGGGCGCCATGGGCCAAAGAGGCAAGTTGTGGGCCGATAGGGATGCCGCCGCAGAGGGTCAGGATCTTGACGTTGGGCAACGCCCGGGCGAGCGCCCGCAAGGCCTTTGCGACCTGATCCGCAAGCTCTCGGGTCGGGCACAGTACCAGTGCCTGCACATCGCTGCGATGCACTTCCAGGTTTTGCAGCAGACCCAGGCCGAAGGCGGCGGTCTTGCCGCTGCCGGTGCGTGCCTGAGCGATCAGGTCGTCGCCCGCCAGCAGCGGCGGCAGGCTGGCCGCCTGAATGGGTGTCATATACTCGTAGCCGAGCATGTCCAACGCCTCGAGGAGTTCAGACTGCAGGTCAAGCTTTGAGAAGGGCTGATCGGTCATCGGATATACTCGGAGGCCAACAGGGCGGGTGCTCAACGGGTCGCCATGATAGCAGCAATGGCCGAGTACCGGTGCGAGACCAAGTAAGGAGTGGGCATGAGCGGGGAAAGAGTCGCGATTCTGGTGGATGTGCAAAACGTTTACTACACGACGAGGCAGGCCTTCGGCCGGCACTTCGACTATAACGCCTTCTGGGCCCGGTCCACGGCGGAGCATGAGGTAGTTGCGGCCATCGCCTACGCGGTGGATCGCGGCGACGAAAAGCAGCGCCAGTTCCAGAACATCCTGCGCGGCATCGGCTTCGAGGTGAAGTTGAAGCCTTTTATTCAGCGCCGCGATGGCTCCGCCAAGGGCGATTGGGATGTCGGCATCACCCTGGATGCCATCGAGCTCGCCGAGCGCATAGACAGGCTCATTCTCGTCTCGGGTGATGGCGACTTCGATCTGCTGCTTCAGCGCATCCGACAACGCTTCGATACCGCCTCGGAGGTGTATGGCGTGTCCCGGCTGACCGCGGAATCCCTGGTGCGTTCCGCCTCTCGCTTTGTTGCCATCGATGACGCCTTGTTGCTGCCTCGCACTTCCTGAAGAGAACGCATCTGGTGTAGGCGACATAGACTAACGTTGCATTCCCGCCTGCTGACAACCCCGCCTTTATTCCTCTATCTTACGTTGACGTCAACTGTATATTGCCGTGCCGCCATTACCCCCCGGCGGCAACACTGACTACAGTATGGTTAGGAATCGCTGAATGAGTTGACGAATACGCAGGCCCACAAGGCTACGTACTTCCTCGACCCCCATCCCGGGAAGAGAACAAGGATGCGCACATGAGTACAACAAACAAGGCGACCATCGTTCACACGCCGAGTTTCATGAACGGTGACGAGTTTCGCGTTCCCGTCTTCAAGCTGCTCAAGCAGGACGGTACCGCCTACAAGAATGCCAAGCTCCCCGACCTCGACCGCGACAAGGCGCTGCGAATCTATCGCGCCATGCTGTTCACCCGGGTGCTCGACGAACGCATGCTGGCCGCCCAACGCCAGGGCCGGCTGAGCTTTTACATGCAGTGTACCGGCGAAGAAGCTTCCATCGTCGGCAGCACCGCGGCGCTTGCCGACGAAGACATGATCATGGCCCAGTATCGGGAGCAGGGGGCGCTGGCCTATCGCGGCTTCGGGGTCGATGAGTTCATGAATCAGCTCTTCGGCAACGATCGCGACTATGGCAAGGGTCGCCAGATGCCGGTGCACTACGGCTCCAAGAAGCTGTACTACATGACCATCTCATCGCCGCTGGCAACCCAGATCCCTCAGGCCACCGGCTATGCCTACGGCCAGAAGATGGCCGGGCAGGGGCATTGCACGATCACCATCTTCGGTGAAGGCGCCGCTTCAGAAGGCGATTTCCATGCAGCCCTGAACATGGCCTCGGTGCATCAGGTGCCGGTGATTTTTTTGTGCCGCAATAACGGTTATGCCATCTCCACCCCGGCTCATGAGCAGTTCTCCGCGGACGGCATCGCCCCCCGAGCCTTCGGCTATCACATGAAGGTGATCCGGGTCGATGGCAACGACATCCTGGCGGTCTATCAGGCCACCGCCAAGGCCCGGGAATGGGCGGTGGAGAACAACAAGCCGGTGCTGATCGAGGCGATGACCTATCGCTTGGCGGCCCACTCCTCCTCGGATGATCCGTCTGGCTATCGCAGCAAGAAAGAGGAAGAGAACTGGCGGGACAAGGACCCGGTGCGGCGCATGCGGCTGTGGCTTGAAAGCAAGGGCTGGTGGAGCGAAGACGACGAGAAACAGGAGCAGGAAACCTGTCGTCGCGAGGTGCTGGAAGCCTTGAAGCGCGCCGAGAAGCGGCCGCCACCGGATTTGGACACGCTGATCACTGACGTTTACGAGACCCCCACCCCTCAGCTTGTCGAGCAGCTCGAGCAGCTCAAGTCGCATATTCGCAAGTATCCCGAGGCCTACCCCAAAGGGGCAAAATCGTTGAATGCAGCCAAGGAGGGTGATGAGAATGCCTGAAATGAACATGCTCAAGGCCATCAATCAGGCCCTCGATACTGCCATGGCCGAGGACGACAGGGTGATCTGCTTCGGCGAGGACGTCGGCGTATTTGGCGGCGTATTCCGCGCCACCAGCAATCTTCAGGAAAAGTACGGTCGCGCCCGCTGTTTCAATACGCCCCTGGTGGAGCAAGGCATCATCGGCTTCGCCAACGGCCTGGCAGCCCAGGGGTCCAGACCGGTGGCGGAGATCCAGTTCGCGGACTACATCTTTCCGGCCTTCGATCAGATCGTCAACGAGACCGCCAAATTCCGCTACCGCTCCGGCAATCTGTTCAACGTCGGCGGGCTGACCATCCGCACCCCCTATGGCGGTGGTATTTCCGGCGGGCTTTATCATTCCCAGTCGCCGGAGGCCTATTTCGCCCATACGCCGGGCTTGAAGATCGTTGTGCCGCGCAACCCCCATCAGGCCAAGGGGCTCTTGCTGGCCGCGATTCGCGATGCCGATCCTGTACTGTTCTTCGAGCCCAAACGGTTGTATCGCGCCTCGGTAGGCGAGGTGCCGGAAGAGGACTATCAACTGCCGCTTGGCAAGGCGGAGATACTCAAGGAAGGCGACGACATCACCCTGCTGGCCTGGGGCGCCCAGATGGAGATGGTGGACAAGGCCGCGGAGCTTGCCGAGAAGGAAGGCATCTCCTGCGAGATCATCGACCTGCGCACCATCGTGCCCTGGGACGTGGAGACGGTGGCCGAGTCGGTGCTCAAGACCGGGCGCTTGCTGGTGACCCACGAAGCGCCCTTGACCGGCGGTTTTGCCGGGGAAATCGCCGCCACCATCCAAAGCCGCTGCTTTCTCTACCTGGAATCTCCCATCGCCCGGGTGACCGGCCTTGATACGCCTTTCCCTCTGACCCTGGAGAAGGAGTACATGCCGGATCATTTGAAGGTCTTCGAGGCGATCAAGCAGAGCATCGATTACTAGCCGATTTCAGGGTGAGGAGAACAGCATGAGTGATTTTATTCTGCCGGATATCGGTGAAGGCATCGTCGAATGCGAACTGGTCAAGTGGCTGATCAGCGAAGGCGACGAGATCGAGGAAGATCAGCCGGTGGTCGAGGTCATGACCGACAAGGCATTGGTGGAAATTACCGCCCCGGAAGCCGGTCGTGTGACCCGGCTATATTGCAAGGAGCAGGAAAGTGCCAGGGTGCATGCGCCGTTGTTTGCCTATACGCCGCTGAGCCAAGGGGACGACACCCCCGAACAGGCAAGCGGGTCGGCCGAGGATCAGGTAAACGATCAACAAGAGAACGGTCGCCAGGAAAGCGAGGCGCCGCCAGCGCCCGCCAAGGCGTCACCATCTGCTGCGGCCAAATCGGACTCAGCCTCGGGTGCCGGCCCCCATGGGCGAATTCCCGCCAGTCCGGCGGTGCGACGGCTGGTACGGGAGTTAGGCGTGCAGCTCGAAGACGTGCCCGGCTCCGGCAAGGACGGTCGAGTGCTCAAGGAAGATGTTCTCGCCTTCGAAAAGGAGGGGAGCAAACAGCAAGGTAGTAAAGAGCGGCAGGCCGTTGATTCGAGCGCCGAAACGCCCAAGGATCGCCAGGAGGCGAGCGGTGAGGTTAGAATCGAGCCGATCAAGGGCATGCAGGCGGTCATGGCCAAGCGCATGGTCGAGTCCGCCACCACCATTCCGCATTTCAGCTACGGCGACGAGATCGATGTCACGGAGCTGCTGGCGCTGCGCGGGCAATTGAAAATCGAGGCAGAGAAGCAGGGGACCCGCCTGACCTTGATGGCGTTGATCATGAAGGCCATGGCGCTGGCGGTGCAGGAGTATCCGATCCTCAATAGCCGGATCAGCCAAGATGGCACGGAGATCCATTACCAACCCCACTGCAATATCGGCATGGCGGTGGACAGCCGGCCGGGGTTGATCGTGCCCAACATCAAGCAGGTCGAACGGTTGAGCATCCTCGAGATCGCAGCAGAAGTGGAGCGCCTGACCCAGGCCGCCCGGGACGGGCGCGTCAGCCAGGCGGATCTCAAGGACGGCACCATCAGCATCTCCAATATCGGTGCGCTCGGTGGCACCTATGCCGCGCCGATCATCAATGCGCCGGAAGTCGCCATCGTCGCCCTGGGGCGTACCCAGCAGCTGCCGCGTTTCGATGAAGCCGGCAACGTGGTCGCGCGCTCGATCATGACGATCACCTGGTCCGGAGATCACCGCATCATCGACGGTGGCACCATCGCGCGCTTCTGTAATCTGTGGAAGGCGTATCTGCAGGCGCCGCAGAGCATGCTGTTGAAGATGCACTAGCATTCGCCATGACCCAGGACGCCCTGCAGCAGTTCTATATCCCGGAAGAGCAGTCGATCTATCTGCTCAGCCACGACGATGCCAAGAAGCTGCGGGACTGGGTGGCGCTGTGCCAGGCCCAGCTCGAACAGCTGGGTTACCGGCGTATCGAGCTGATCGGCAAGGGCGCCTACGGCTTCGTCTTCGCCGGGTTGGCCCGTCGTGAGAATGCTCCGGATGCGGAGTACGTGTTCAAGTTCACCCGAATTACCCTGCCGGAATCGCTGCAGGATCGCCTCGAGGAGGAGGCGTTCATGCTCGAGCAGGTGGATCATCCGCGAGTGCCCCGGTTGATCGCTTTCCAGCGCATCCGCAAGCAATCGATCCTGGTGATGGAACGGGCCCCGGGCATCAACCTCGAGGAGTATTCGCTGCGTCATGGCCGCCTTGCGCCTCGCTTAATCGTCAAGGTGGCCGCGCAGCTGGCGGACATGCTGCGTGCCCTGCGGCGCGAGGCCGGCCCCGTCGGCAAGCCCATCGTGCATGGCGACATCAAGCCCTCCAACCTGGTGTTCGATCCGGATCGCGAGCGCGTGGCCCTGATCGACTGGGGATCGTCGGTGTTCGCCCAGCTCGATGCGGATCAGCAGTTCGTCTCCACCAGCGTCATGGAGCTGATGTCCGATAACCTGCAGCAGACCAATGCGCGCCTGGGGGATGTCTATTTCATCGGCGAGGAGCAGTTGAACGGGGCGCTGTCGTCGCCGCGCTTCGACGAACAGGGCGCCGCCGCCACGCTCTACGCCCTGGCCTCGGCGCAATCCTGCCGTTTTGGTCATCGCGCCATACCCGCCACCTCCCTGGGGCTGCCGATGGAATTCGCCCGCATGCTCGACGGCATGCTCGATCCCGACCCCCAGACCCGTGCCCGGGCCGGTGATTATTTTCTCGCGCATATGCCGCGCCTGGCGCGTACGGTGATGGTCGATCTCCCGGAGAAGCCCGAAACCGCCGTGGTGCCGGTATGGGTGCGGCCAAGCCAGAAGGAAATCGATACCGTGGTGTACAGCTCGCGCAAGTCGTTTCTGCGCGAGGAGGATGGTCGAGAAGCCTTGAACGATGTCAACGACGTGCAGCTCGATCGTTACTACAAGAATTTCATGCAGGGCATGGGAGAGACGGAAAAGGCCTTTTTGGCGGCGGTCAGCCGATTGGGGAAATACCCGGTTGTCGGAGGGCTGGCGGTGCGTTGGGAGGCCGAGGGCGTCTATATCGACAGCGTGCTCAATCTGCACGATCTTACCCTCAAGAAGGCGTTCATCGCGGCGGTTAACAACATGGTCAACCTGGCCCGGGCCATCTATCGTCGCGGCGTGTTCAAGAGCTGTCTGTTCAACGCCCGGGATACGCTGCACATCGACCGTGGCGACGCGGAGGAGCCTTTTGTACCCGAACCCGGCATGGCGCTGCCTTATGAGGTGAGCGCGGCGCCGGAGCTGGAGGATCAGACTCGGGTGCACTCCTATTTCGAGGACGGTCCGGACCCGGAGGAGTTCCTGCAACTGCCTGAGGAGATCATCCGCCATCTCGAGAATCTCAATGCCATTCATCATACCGGGCTGATCATCTTCGAGGCGCTACCCACGCACCTCAAGATTCACAGCTACTACCGCCTGCTGGACCCGGAGCGGGAGCGCGAGTTCAAGGACTGCTTGGACGCCATGCTGAAAGCGGTGCCCTTGATTCGTGGCCTGGGGATTTCCGGCTACATGAAGATGCCCTTCAAGGACACCAAGACGTTTACCCACATCGAACGCCTGCCCGAGCGTTACTACCCGAAGGATCCTCGTGCCTCATCGGGTACTGCTGCTGCCTACCGCTGATCGCCAGGCTTGTTTAACCCTTGATAAATACAATCGCGACACCATCGCATAGGGTGGCCGCTTGACGTGCTTTACATCCATGAAGCGGCCTGGGTTCTCCGACCCGCTCGCCTTCTGGAAAGCTATTTTGAAGAACAGACTGAATGGAGATGTTTGCCATGCAGAATGCTCAAGATCTTTTTCCGACCCGATTGGAACGAAAAAAGGGTATGTTCGAGCGCATCGATCCAGTGGTACACAGCGACGATGATCAACGCAGTAACGGACCGTTAAGCGAAAAGGAAGTCGATGAGTTTGACAGGAAAGGGTTTCTTTCTTTTGAAAATTTCTTTGATAAGGAGGAAATGGACGCCTTTATCCAGGAACTTCGGGAATATGAAGAAGATGAAGATCTGAAGCTCTCCGAGGGCACCATCCTGGAGCCTGGCAACCAGGAAATCCGCTCGATCTTCGGTATTCATGAAGTATCCGAGCGCTTCAGCCGCTTGACCCGGGACCCGCGCCTGCTGGCGATGGTCCAGCAACTGCTGGGCAGCGATGTCTACATCCACCAGTCCCGCATCAACTACAAGCCCGGCTTCAAGGGCAAGGGCTTCGACTGGCATTCCGACTTCGAGACCTGGCATAGCGAAGACGGTATGCCGCGCATGCGCGCCTTGAGCTGCTCGCTCATCCTCACCGAGAATGGCGAGTTCAACGGCCCGTTGATGCTGATTCCCGGCTCTCACAAGCATTTCGTCCCCTGTGTTGGCCGTACGCCCACGGACAACTACAAGGAGTCGTTGAAGCGCCAGGACGTTGGTGTGCCGGACGCCGCCAGCTTGAAGAAGCTGATGCTCGAAGGCGAGATCGAAGCGCCCAAGGGGCAGGCTGGCTCTTTGATCATGTTCGAGTGCAATACCATGCACGGCTCCAATATCAACATGTCCTGCTGGCCGCGAAGCAATCTATTCTTCGTCTACAACAGCGTCGAGAACACCCTGCACGACCCTTACTGCGGTAACAAGCCAAGGCCTGAGTTCCTGGCCAACCGCAAGGACTGGGCGCCACTGAAACCAGTGAATGAGTGAAACGTTACCGTTTTAACGCGCGTTTCAAGGAAAAGGCACCGAACGGTGCCTTTTGCGTGTCTACAGGATGAAGCCCACGCACTGAAGCGATACAATCACGCCCTTTTCACGCTCGAGGCGTTGTCTTGCACCCTGTCTCGAGCCCTTTCGACTGGACCTTTCGTGATCGCCACCGCCAATATCACCATGCAGTTCGGGGCCAAGCCCCTGTTCGAGGATGTCTCGGTCAAGTTCAACAACGGCAATCGCTATGGCCTGATCGGGGCCAACGGCAGCGGCAAATCCACCTTCATGAAAATCCTTGGCGGCGATCTCGATCCCTCCGCCGGGCAGGTGATGCTCGAACCCGGCACGCGGCTGGGCAAGCTGCGTCAGGATCAGTTTGCCTTCGAGCAACACCGGGTCATCGATACCGTCATCATGGGCAACATCGAGCTATGGCGGGTGGCCGCGGAGCGCGAGCGCATCTATTCCCAGACAGAGATGAGCGAAGAGGACGGCATGCGGGTCGCGGACCTGGAAGTCCAGTTCGCCGAACTCGACGGCTACACCGCCGAGGCCCGGGCCGGCGAACTGCTGCTGGGGCTGGGCATTCCCGAAGCGCAGCATGTTGGCCCCATGAGCGAGGTCTCGCCGGGCTGGAAGCTGCGCGTGCTGCTGGCCCAGGCGCTGTTTTCCGATCCGGATGTACTGCTGCTGGACGAGCCCACCAACCATCTGGACATCAATACCATTCGCTGGCTGGAAGAAGTGCTCACCGCGCGCAACAGCACCATGGTGATCATTTCTCATGATCGCCACTTCCTCAACAGCGTCTGCACCCACATGGCGGATCTGGATTATGGCGAGCTGCGGCTGTTTCCCGGCAACTACGATGAGTACATGACCGCGGCGACCCAGGCCCGGGAACGCCTGCATGCAGACAACGCCAAGAAGAAGGCTGAAATCGCCGAACTGCAGGCCTTCGTCAGCCGTTTCTCCGCCAATGCTTCCAAGGCCAAGCAGGCCACCTCCCGTCAGCGCAAGATGGACAAGATCAAGCTCGATGAGGTCAAGCCGTCGAGCCGAGTCAGTCCGTTCATTCGCTTCGAACAGAAGCGCAAGATTCATCGCGGCGCGGTCAACGTCGAAGCGCTGAGCAAAGGATTCGACGAGGCGCCGGTATTCGAGCGCCTGGGGCTTCAGATCGAGGCCGGCGAACGCGTGGCCATCATCGGCCCCAATGGCGTCGGCAAGACCACGCTGCTGCGCTGCCTGGTAGGGGAGCTTGCACCGGATAACGGCGTTGTGAAATGGACCGACAGCGCAGAGCTTGGCTATTTTGCCCAGGAGCACGCAGCGGATTTTGCCAACGATGCCTCGCTTTACGAGTGGATGGCCCAGTGGACCGATGGCGGCGAACAGGTGATTCGCGGCGCCCTGGGGCGCATGCTGTTCTCCAACGACGATATCGGCAAGTCCGTGAAGGTGATCTCCGGCGGCGAGCAGGGGCGGATGTTATTTGGCAAGCTGGCACTGCAGAAACCCAACGTGCTGCTCATGGATGAGCCCACCAACCACCTGGATATGGAGTCCATCGAGGCGCTCAACCTGGCACTCGAGCACTATCCCGGCACGCTGATCTTCGTCAGTCACGATCGCGAGTTCGTATCCTCCCTGGCGACCCGCATCCTCGATATGAGCGGCAAGAAGGTGATCGATTTCAGTGGTAGTTACGATGAGTATTTGCGCAGTCAAGGGGTTTACGGTTAACGGCATACGGCAACTACCCTATGCTGGCATACAGAGTTCAATTAGAGGAGCCCACCATGACTGAGCCAAACGCCCGCTTCGATACCGCACTCCGGCGCCTGGATGCCCTGCATGCCGAAGATCCCCGTCGAGAGTTTGTCGATGGTCAGGAAGTGCCCCAGGAGCTGCTCTACGCCGAGCGCATGAGCGCGTGGCTTGCTAAGGTGGAACCTGATGCCTCGGAAGCCCTGCAACTGGCGGTACGCGCCCAGCACCTGCAGCGCTGGCGCGTTCCAAGAACCGATTATCCTCAGGATCGTCCCGGCTATCTGACCTGGCGCCATGATCTGAAGCATATCCAGGCCCGGCAGGCCGTTCAGGTTCTGGGTGATGTTGGCTATGAAAGCGAATTTTGCGAACGTGTCGCCCAGATGATTCGCAAGGAGCAGCTGCGTCGCGACCCGGAAGCTCAAGCGCTGGAGGATACCGCCTGTCTGGTGTTTCTCGAGCACTACTTTGCCGACTTTGCCAACGATCATGATGCGGACAAACTGGTTCGCATCGTGCGCAAGACTTGGCACAAGATGTCGCCGCGCGGCCAAGAACTCGCCGCCACCATCCCCATGACCCCCGATGCGCAGCATCTGGTGCACAAGGCGCTTGCCTGATGGCGGGAAGACCTGTTCGGTTCTCGCTACCGGTATCAGTTTCCTGGTTGAACAAGATGGCGTTCATCATTCGTCTTGTTTAGTAGCTTGCTTATTATGGATAGAGTCAGTCTTTAACTGACTAAGATCAATGCGGCAGTGTCTCCACCTTTGCACACTGAAGATAATACTTGTTAAACGATTATCAGTGCTGATGCGATGACGTCATATAGGTCATCGCGAGGGGGGAGCATGCAGTATGGAAAAGACGCGGCTAGTGTCGGCCTCTTGCCCGAGGAATTGCTTATCCTGGCTAATGCTCATGAAGGCCAAGAAGCCAGGCGTTATCGATTGATGGCGCTGCGGTTTCAGCCGTTCAATACAGCCATTAGCCGTTTGATGGACGTGCTAGTGCTCGAAAGCCAGCGGCGTTTAGAAGAATTGAAAAGAATCAACAAGCGTCTCTTCTTTATGGGCTTGCCGCCTAGCAAGACAGCCTGCAAGACGCCTGTTGGCCAGCACCCTTTCTTCATTCTCGATGAACCGATGGCCAGCCAGGTATTTGAGCGAATGCTCAGCGATGAGCAGCATTCACGCCGTCTCTATGAACAGTTGCTGGAGGCCAATGCCATTCCGGAACTTACCGCCCTGTTCAGTGCTTTCATCGACCAGAAACTTGCCCAGTACCATATTCTTGAAGAAGCCCGGCAATGGCTTTGAGCCGACCGAGCTGAAGCCAGCGTGAACGTTATGCAAAAAAGCGTGTGAAAGGATGGCACGACACTGCTTGTACGCTACCCTTTTGTCATGTGCGACACTTATTCGCGTCGATTTCATGAATGTAGGCTTTTGATCAAACGGGACAAGCGCAATGGATAGCCAATACAGCGAACAGAAAATCCAGGCACTATATGCCGCCTATCTAGGCCAGCCTGCAGATCCTGCCGGGCAAAAAGCAGGAGCGTATCTTCTCGATGAAGACATCCTCGATTTCGATGAGTTGTCCTCCGGGTTGGCTTACTACGGGGAGTTGCGTTCCGGAGACGACAAGCCTAGCGATGAGGCATTCGTTACTACCCTTTACGACGAGCTGTTCGAACGTAAACCCGATGAAGGGGGGCTGGCGTACTGGACCGAACAGTTGAAAAGCGGTGCGCTAGAGCGCGATGAGCTGGCGCCGACCATGCTGCGGGTGGCGGGGCCTATCGATCAGGAGGCAAGTTTTGCCAAGTTTTCCATCGCGGATTACTACGCGGATAACGTATCCCAGAGCGAGTTCGACAAGGACCAGCAGCTGACCCTGGATAATCTGCGCACGAATGAGCAGCTTTACGCGGATCTGGAAGCCCTCGATGAACGTGACACCCTGGATCTAGCGGTAGCAGGGGAGTCCATTGAAGGGCGGCCGTTGTATCGCGCCGAGGTAGGGCAGGGTGACAAGACTCTCATGATCGTTTCTCAGCAGCATGGTGACGAGCCGTTGGGCACCGAGGCGCTGGTCAAGCTACTCGACATCCTCAGTGCAGAGACCGAGTACGCCAGGAACCTGCGGGATGAGGTGACCGTGGTGGCGATGCCGCGAGTCAATCCGGATGGTTTTGCCCGTTGGGAACAACAGGTCGCTGGCGATCAGGACGTGCTCGATCCGCGACGCAATTCCGAGAACATGGATCTCAATCGCAGCTACGACCCGGCCAATCGTCCCGATCCAGCCACCATTCCCGAGGCGCTGGCAGTGCTTGACGTGGTGGAGGAATACAATCCGGATCTGTTCCTGGATTATCACCATCAAAACGATTATCTCGGTGACGATGGTGAACTCGAGACCATGTCGGTGCAGTGGGCGACCAATGCGGAAGTGGACCCCCAGGTGTCCGAAACGGGCCAGCGCGCGGCGGTGGCGATCGCCAATCAGCTCGAGGACTTCGATCATTCGGAGCTTTCCCTATTTCCCGGCAGCGACACCTTGGCCATCGCGCGCAATGGCCTGGCGCTGGAAGGCACGCCGACACTATTGGTGGAACAGCGCGGCCTGCAGGAAATGGATGAGATCGCACAGAGAGGCCTCGACACGGACTACAGCGCTCTGGCAAGCGCTCTCACCGCCGAAGGCTTGCTCAGTATGCTGGGGGTCATCGAGGCCGTGGCGGATGACTCCTTCGAGGATCTCGACCCGGCGCAAGCGTTGGCGATTCCCGAGCGCGGCGAGCGTATTCCCTTCGAGGAGATATATGCCACCGGCCAGCGAGACAGCCTGCAGTGGGCAAATGAAGGACAGATGAATTCCGAGGATCAACCCATGGAGGCAGGCGCGGTGTTGGCTCAGCTCGATTCGACGATTGCGAATCAGGATGCCGGCAATGAGAACGTCTCTTTAGTGGGTATTCAGGACAGCACCGAAACAGCGGATTACGCGATCGCTTGAGCGAGTTGTTCAGGGTTCCCATGCTTGACTACCCTGGATGAAGTCCACCATTCGATGTTCAGGAGGTAAGTTCATGGCGTCTACTCAACACATTGCGTTTCTAATCATGCTGCCTGCATCCGGCAATGCTTCGTCCAGCAGTCAAAGCAGTGGTGGTTACAATGTGAGTCTCGTGACCCTGAGTGATATCGATGCGGCCAAGCGTCTGACGCGAGACTTCGTGTCTCAAGGTGTCGATAGAATCGAGCTCAGTTCGAGCTTTGGCGAGCAGGGGCTTGAAGCGGTGCGAGAGGTGGCGGGCGATGGTGTGGAAGTAGGGCTCGTGCGCTTCGATTGACAGAGCCCTGTTTTGAGAGCGCCTTAGACTAAAGTTCAAAGGCGCTCTTTTTATTATTGTTCGAAGCTATGTCGGACATAATAAGATCCTGGTCCTACAAGCTTGGGCGCCATTTCATGAATTGCACTATGGGAAAGGGTCGCTCTGCGCGTCCGGACATCGCTGAATACCTGGCCGAGGCGATCTTCAGCGGTCGCTACGGTCCGGGAGATTTCGTGCCCCGCGAAATCGACCTTTGCGATCAGTTTGGTGTCAGCCGCAGCACGGTACGTAGCGCCTTGCAACTATTGGTGGCAGCAGGCCTGTTGAAACGTATTTCTGGCCAGGGCACGCGAGTACGTGAATTAGCCGAATGGCATCTGCTTGATCCTCGAGTCAGTGCCTGGATGGCGCGGTTTGCTCACCCCAATCCCGGTATTCAGCGCGAGATATTTGCCTTTCGTGTCGCCGTGGAGCCTTTCGTCGCCCGACTCGCCGCAGAACATGCCACTGCTGCGGACCTACTGGCGATTGAAACCGCCTATGACGGCATGATCAAGGCGCTTGAACAGGGTGATCTGTGCTGGGAAGGGCGCACCCACAATGAATACGACGTCGACTTTCATGAAGCGATCTTTACGGCATCCCATAATCTCGTCTGGGCGCAGATCAGCCATGTGCTCAAGCCTGCCATCACGCTTTTAGTAGAAAAATCCAATCATAGCGCCGATGAACTCCAGGACAGCATGGAGCGTCATCGTCGGGTCATGGAGGCCATTCGCCTGCGCCAGCCACAGCAGGCTGCCAAGGCGGCACTGGCGGTGCTTGATCGCACCGGGCGGGACCTGGGGCTGGAAGAGCTGCTTTCGGTTTTGCCGGTTCTCGAGTTCCAAGCAGCAACACATGAAGTTCAAACAACAGATGTGTAAGGAGACGCTCATGATGTCACGCATGCCCCTCAAGGCGCTTACCGTTGCCGTGCTAGGCGCATTAACCTTCAACGCTCAGGCTGCCGAGTACGAATGGACCTTCCAGACCTCGGAAACCTCCGGCGAGCCACAGTTCGAGATCAAGAAAGCCTGGGCCGACGAGATCGAGGAAAAATCCGACGGTCGCATCAAGATCGAGATTTTGCCGGTGAACGCCGTGGTTCAGGCCAACCAGACCCTGCAAGCTGTCAAGTCCGGTATCTTGCAGGGTCATCTGACCGATCCCAGCTACTTCACCGGACAGGATCCGGCCTTCGGCATGCTGGGGAATCTGGTCGGCGCCTGGGGCGACCCCAACGAATTTCTCGACTACATGCGCAACGGCGGTGGCGAAGAGCTCTACAACGAACTCGTCGAGCCTTATGGCCTGCATCTGATCGGCGCCGCGGCAACGGGTCTGGAGGCCTTGCCCTCCAAGCGGCCGATTCGCACCGTCGACGATCTCAAGGGGCTGAAGCTGCGCGCCCCGGAAGGCATGGTCTACAACATCTTCGAGAAGGCCGGTGCCACGCCGGTGAATCTGCCCGGCTCCGAGGTCTATACCGCCCTGGAAAAGGGTGTGATCGACGCGGCGGATTACACCGTCTTCGCCACCAACTACCAGCAAGGGTTGTACGAGTTCGCGCCGTATCCCAGCTATCCGGGTTTCCACTCGCTGCCGATGGTGGCGGTGTCCGTCAACAAGGGAGAGTGGGATAGCCTGCCGGACGACCTGAAGAGCATGCTCGAGAGCACCGTCGTCGATATGGCTGACGAGATGGTGGCCAAGCTCAAGGAGCTCGATGAGGAAGCGGTGGAAGAGGTACGCCAGAATCCGGATATCGAGATCATCGACCTGCCTGATGAGGAGCGCGCCAAGTTCCGTAACATCGCTGAAGAAGAGTGGGCCGTGTGGGCCGAGAAGAACGACATGACCCGGAAGGTCTACGACTCGGTGACCGCCTATCTCAAGGAAAAC
This sequence comes from uncultured Halomonas sp., assembly GCF_947500835.1. Taxonomy (GTDB): domain Bacteria; phylum Pseudomonadota; class Gammaproteobacteria; order Pseudomonadales; family Halomonadaceae; genus Modicisalibacter. The sequence continues at coordinate 79,070 of NZ_CANMTQ010000011.1, read as the reverse complement.
GATCTGATGTAAGACTAACGTGCTTATGCATGCGGGAGCTCGCATCAGCAAGCGATGGGATCTCCCCATCGCCCGATAAATCGGGCTCCTACAAAAGCCAACGGTTTCGTTTATTGGTAGGAGCTTGCTTCAGCGAGCGATAGGGGTATCACCATCGCCCGATAAATCGGGCTCCCACAAAAGTCGGCGGCTTCGTTTATTGGTAGGAGCTCGCTTCAGCGAGCGATAGGGGTATCACCATCGCCCGATAAATCGGGCTCCCACAAAAGTCGGCGGCTTCGTTTATTGGTAGGAGCTCGCTTCAGCGAGCGATGGGGTATCGCCATCGCCCGATGAGTCGGGTTCCCGAGAACACTGAAGGAATCTGACCGGATTCCTTCTGCTTTTGGTTCAGAGCCTGCTCAAGGACAGATCATGTCACCACAACCCCCTCCCAACGACGGTTCTCCAAAGCCTGGAAAAAACGAACTCGCCGGCCCGACTGCTGGAGAAACCACGACCCAACCCGACCCGGTCAGAAGCACATTCGACAAGGGGATAGTCTGGTGCGGGCGCGGCGCCGCCTGGCTGATATTCATCGCCATGGCGATCAGTGTGTTCGAGGTCATCATGCGCTATGGTTTCGATTCGCCCACCTCCTGGGTACACGAGTCCGTGGTCATGCTGGTGGCGGTGAGTTTTTCCTTGGGCGGTCCGGTGGCCCTGGCCAGCAATCGCCACATTCGTGTGCGGGTGCTCTATGATACCGTCGGGCCGCGTTTCAAGTTATGGCTCGATCGCTTCAATGATCTGGTGACCCTGGGCTTTTGCGTGGGAATGAGCTACGCCGCCTATGTCATGTTCTGGGACGCCTCCCATAACCCGTTGGGCGAGTGGTCGTTGGAGCGCTCCGGCACCTCCTGGAACCCGCCTTTCCCGGCACTGGTCAAGGGCATGATCATGCTGGCGCTGATCATCATGTGCGTGCAGTCGTTGATTCATTTCGTTCAGTCGATACGCGCGCGGGCCGATGACCGCGGCGAGGGTGCAGGGGAGGCACGCTGATGGAAATCGCAGACGGAACGCTGCTGCTCGTTGGGGCCATCTTTGCCCTGTTGGTGACCGGCCTGCCGCTTGCCTTCGTCACGGGACTGGTGGCCCTGGCCTTTACCTTTGGCTGGTTCGGCACCAATGCGCTGCCCCTGGTGACCAGCCGGGTCTACGGCTTCGTCACCGAATACTCCCTGGTGGCGGTGCCGATGTTCGTGTTGATGGCATCCTTGCTCGATCGGTCGGGAATCGCCAAGGATCTGTTCAACGCCATGCGGGTGTTTGCCGGTCGCCTGCCCGGCGGTGTCGCCATTCAGACCGTGGTGGTGGCGTTCTTCCTGGCAGCGCTGTCAGGGATCATCGGCGGTGAAATCGTGCTGCTGGGGATTCTTGCCTTGCCCCAGATGCTGCGCCTGGGCTACGACAAGCATCTTTCCATCGGAGTGGTGTGTGCCGGTGGCTCCCTGGGCACCATGATGCCGCCTTCTATCGTGCTGATCATCTACGGTCTGATTGCCAGCGAATCCATTGCCGATCTGTTCACTGCCGCAATCACCCCGGCGATGATCCTGATGGGCAGCTATATTGCCTACATCCTGGTGCGCTGCTTGAAGAATCCCAAGCTGGGGCCGCCCATGACCGAGGCGGATCGCCAGGAAGGATTCGCTACCAGAGGGCAGGCGCTCAAGGCAATCATCGTGCCGGGCCTGATCGCCTTTCTGGTGCTGGGGTCGATCTATGGCGGCGTGGCTTCGGTCACCGAGGCAGCGGCCATGGGGGTGTTCGGCGTACTGTTGGCAGTGGTCGGGCGTGGCGAGTTCTCCTTCAAGACCCTGCACGAGAGCCTGAGCCAGACTCTGACCACCTGCGGCATGATCATCTGGATCGGTATCGGTGCGGCAGCCCTGGTGGGGGTCTACAATCTGATGGGCGGCAACCGCTTTATCTCCCAGTTGATCCTGGGGCTGGAGGTCGAGCCGATCGTGATCATCCTGGTGATGATGGGCATCCTGCTGATGCTGGGGATGTTCCTGGACTGGATCGGAGTGGCAATGCTGACCCTGCCGATCTTCGTGCCCATCGTCGAACAGTTGGGCTACAGCCCGATCTGGTTCGGCATCCTGTTTGCGGTCAACATGCAGGTGTCGTTCCTGTCACCGCCCTTCGGTCCCGCTGCTTTCTATCTAAAGGGAGTCGCGCCACCGGGTATTAGCCTCAAGGACATCTTCGTATCCTTGTTACCATTCATCGCGATTCAGCTATGCGTATTGATGGCGCTGCTGGTATGGCCGAATCTGGCGATGTGGCTGGTCTGAGAATAGGAGTCGAGCATGAACGAAACGCGCCGGGCCGCATTGGATGCAGCCCTCCAGCATTTGCCCCTGGTCGCCATCCTGCGCGGCGTGCGGCCCCAGGAAATCGACGCCATCTTCGATGCACTGGTCGAGGTTGGCTTCAAGATGATCGAAGTTCCGCTCAATTCACCTTCTGCGTTCGAGAGTATCGAACGCATCGCCAAACGCTGCCCCGAAGACGTGGTGATCGGCGCCGGTACGGTGCTTGATCCAGCGGCCTGCGCGCGACTCGCCGAGCTCGATGCGCCGATTCTCATCACCCCCAATACCGACGAGACGGTGATCCGCGAGGCGGTAGCTCAGGGGCTTGCGCCAATGATTGGCTGCATGACGCCGACAGAGGCCCTGGCCGCCGTGGCGGCAGGTGCCACGACCTTGAAGCTCTTTCCCGCAGCACGCTTGGGAGTCGGGTACTTCAAGGATCTCAAAGCGGTGCTGCCGCCGGAACTGCCGGTGTTTGCCGTGGGCGGCATCGACAAGGACAACATGAGCGAGTGGATGAGCGTCGGCATCGATGGTTTTGGTTTCGGCGGCAGTGTCTATCGCCCTGGCTGGACGGCAGAGAAGGTAGGGGATCATGGCCGGGAGCTGATTGCCGAGTGGCGTCGGGTGCGGGAGACGCAGATCCAGGCTGAGTATTTCGAGCGTGAGGCGGATGCATGAGTCGAACGCCGGAACGTTTAATTGCCATCGACTGGGGGACCAGCAATTTCCGTGCCTTTCTGGTCGATGCTAGCAACGGTGAGTGTCTGGAAAGTCGGCGTTCCGAGGCAGGGCTGCGCGCCTTGAGCAGCGCAGAGTTTCCACATTATTGCGCCGCCCAGATTGACGATTGGCGCGACGAGGGGCGAGTGCCGGTTTATCTTGCCGGCATGGTCGGTTCTGCCCGAGGCTGGAGCGAGGCGCCACAGCTCGATCTTCCGGTAAGCGCAAGCGATCTGGCGGATCATGTCGTGGCAGCACCCGGGCTAGACAATGCCTGGATAGTACCTGGCGTCAAGACAGTTACTGCCGAGCAGGTGGATGTCATGCGGGGCGAGGAAATCCAGGCCTTCGGTGCTCTCGCCATGAGCGGCGGCGATACTGCGCTGTGCTGCCTGCCGGGCACCCATAGCAAGTGGGTGCGACTGAAGGCAGGGCGGATGGTCGATTTCACGACGCTGATGACTGGCGAGCTTTATCATGCGGTGCGCTTTCATACCCTGCCCGGCGAACCTGGTCGCGGCAGTGAAGCCTTCGATGAAAAAGGCTTCGAACAGGGCATGCAGGCAGCGCGACACCCCACGGGTCCGTTACATGCGCTGTTCGAGGCACGCAGTCGGCATTTATACGCCGGGCTTGCCGCGGCCCAGGTAGGCAGTTTTATCTCGGGGGTATTGATCGGCAGTGAAGTCCGCACTCAGCGCGGGATTTTTTCCGATGCAACCCAGGTGCTGCTGGTCGGCTCCAGTACGCTCAATGCGCTTTATCGGCGAGCCCTGGAAAAAGAGGGGGTTGCAGTTCAGGAAATCGATAGCGACAACGCTATCCTGTCAGGGGTATGCGCTCTGGCTCAACGTCACCGCAACGCCTAGCGCTTGCTCAGCTGGGCGAGAAAGCGCTCGACAATGGCTTTCGGAGAATAGCGAACATCCAGGCAGAGGGCTTCGTCATTCTCCGGAGGCTCCAGGGTTTGCAACTGACTGTCGAGCATGCGTTCGCCGGTGAAGAAGTGTGTTCTGCGAGCACTCAGTCGCTCCAGCAGCACTTTACGGCTGCCCTCCAGATAAAGGATGTCCAATGACGGCGCGCCTTGGCGTAGGACGTCGCGGTAGCGCTTCTTGAGGGCAGAGCAGGCGATTACGACATCGCGTTCTTGCAGTCGGTGACTGCGGAGGAGTTCACTCAAAATGACTAGCCACTCTTTGCGATCCTCGTCATCAAGTGGCTCCCCACGCGCCATCTTGGCTATATTCATAGGGCTATGATGGTCATCCGCGTCAATGAAGTCGGCACCCATGGCAGTAGCGAGATCGCGGCCGATACGGGATTTTCCCGACCCGGAAACTCCCATCACCAGGATACAGCGCGCTGAATCATTCATTGAATTTATGTTTGAAGGTCAATGTGATGTGAAAGGTTGTTTTCTATTAGAAGGTTTCCCCTCGGTAATTGTACCGAGGGGAAAGGCCACGAGCCGTTACTTTTTCACCATCCGATAGATGACCAGCAGTACGATTGCGCCCAGCACCGCCACGACGAAGCTGCCGAGGTTGAAGCCGGTGACCGAGCCAAGGCCCAGCGCCGACCCGATCCAGCCACCGACCACGGCGCCCAGAATACCGATGATGATGGTGACGATGAAGCCACCAGGATCTTTGCCGGGCATGATGAGTTTGGCAATGACGCCGGCAATGAGACCGAAAACGATCCAGGCAAGAATACCCATGGTGTTTCCTTACGCTTGGGAATGAGTCTTCTATAATGGAGGCAACGACTAGATACGACAAGACTTTGTACCTTGCACTACAAGTAGATCAAGCCGGTACAATAAGGGAATCGCTGCATAAATGCCTACACGAACGAATTGCTGCGTTGCGCGGTACTCGGAAACTCGCCTAACCCCATGTTATGTCTCGTTTCCTGCGCTCCGTGCGCCTTGCACTTCATTTCGCTCGGCGATTTATTCAGCAATTCCTAAGATCACATGCTCATGCTGGATGCCTGCTAATGCATTGTCCTTTTTGTGGATCCCAAGATACCCGGGTAACTGACTCGCGGTTGGTCGCCGAAGGTGATCAGGTACGTCGCCGCCGCCAGTGTGCAAGCTGTGGCGAGCGTTTTACTACCTACGAGACCGCTGAGCTGATTATGCCTCGCGTCATCAAGGCCGACGCCTCCCGGGAAGATTTCAATGAAGGCAAGTTGCGAGCAGGCATGCTGCGTGCCCTGGAAAAACGTCCGGTAAGCGCAGAGTCCATTGAAGCAGCGGTGGAGCGTATTCGTCAGCGTCTGCGAGCCAGAGGCGAGCGCGAAATCGATGCGAGAGAAATCGGTGGTGAAGTGATGCGCGCCCTCAAGCGACTCGATCAAGTGGCCTATATTCGCTTTGCATCCGTCTACCGACGCTTTCAGGATCTGGACGAATTTCGCGCCGAGATCGACCGTCTGGCTCAGGAACCTGAGTTTCCTGCCCAGGATGAGCAGTAGGCCATGACGACTACAGTCCCCGAAAACTGGATGGCCCGCGCCTTGGTGCTGGCCCGACGCGGTCTCTATAGCACCGATCCCAACCCGAGAGTAGGTTGCGTGCTGGTCAATAACGATCAACTGGTCGGTGAAGGCTGGCACCAGTACGCGGGGGAGCCCCATGCAGAGATCAACGCGCTTCGAAATGCCGGTGAGGCCGCCCGGGGGGCTACTGCTTTCGTGACCCTCGAACCCTGTTCTCATCAAGGACGTACCGGCCCCTGTAGCCAGGCGTTGATCGAAGCCGGCGTCGCGAGGGTCGTCGTTGCCATGCAGGACCCGAACCCACTGGTCGCCGGCCGCGGTATCGCCTTGCTCGAAGAAGCAGGTGTCGAGGTGGAAGTCGGCTTGCTCGAAGCCCAGGCGCGCGCCTTGAATCCGGGCTTCATTGCGCGCATGGAGCGCCAACGTCCCTTTGTGCGCTTGAAGATGGCCATGAGTCTTGATGGGAGAACCGCTATGGCCAGCGGCGAATCTCAATGGATTACCGGTACGGCGGCGCGCACCGAGGTGCAGCGATTGCGCGCGCGCTCAAGTGCGATAATGACAGGCGTCGAATCAATTATCTTCGATAACTCTCGGCTCACGGTACGACCGGAGCAATTGAAGCTCGAGCAAGACGAAACGATCAACGTTCATCAGCCGCTGCGGGTGGTCGTCGACTCGCATCTGCGCCTACCCTTGGCAGCAGCGTGCTTGCGCGAACCTGGGCGCACGTTGATAGCGACCTGCAGCGATGACAAAGCGCGCCGCGAAGAGCGAGAGCGGGCCGGTGCGCAAGTCGTTCTGCTCGCTTGTGAAGAGCATAAGCGTGTCGATCTGCCGGCGCTGCTGGAATATCTGGCCCATCACGAGAGTTGCAACGAGGTGCTGCTGGAAACAGGTGCAACGCTTGCGGGCGCCATGCTTGACGCGGGGCTGATCGACGAAATGCACTTGTTCGTTGCCCCCATTCTGCTGGGAGGGGAAGCACGTCCACTATTCGCGTTACCTGGCCTGGAGCGCATGGCGCAACAGCGTGCGTTGCAGATCGACGACATTCGCGCAATCGGTCATGATTGGCGTATTATTGCCCGCCCAGAACACCGAGACTGACGCTACTAAAGGCGTCATGCTCGGGATCGTTGAGGCCTGGAGGGCTAGCGCCAATGCCTGGGTGCAGGTACCCTGAGCCGGTTCTGATCGGCTGAAACCCCAGGATCAGACTGGGTGTTGTCGTTATTCACCGACGAGTTTATTAGTAACGTATCGTGGAGAATTCATGCAGCCTTCCTCTTACCAGCCTTCCGGCGAGAGTATTTCCAAGGATTCACCTGCATCGACGCTGTCCAGCATCGAAGAGCTGATCGAGGAGATTCGCCAAGGCCGAATGGTCATCCTCATGGACGACGAGGATCGCGAGAACGAAGGCGATATCATCATGGCTGCAGAGAAGGTCGAGGCAGCGCATATCAACTTCATGGCCCGGCATGCCCGAGGGCTGATCTGCTTGCCGATGACTCGAGAACGCTGCGAGCGGCTCAACTTGCCCTTGATGGTGCGCGACAACAATTCCGGTTTCGGCACCAAGTTCACGCTCTCCATCGAGGCGGCCCAAGGCGTGACCACCGGCATCTCCGCGGCAGATCGGGCACGTACCGTGCGCGCTGCGGTGGCCAGGGATGCAACCTCCGCCGATATCGTTCAGCCGGGGCATATCTTCCCGCTGATGGCGGAACCTGGCGGTGTGCTGCGCCGTGCCGGTCACACCGAGGCGGCCTGCGACCTGGCTGCCATGGCGGGCCTTGATCCCAGCGGTGTGATATGTGAGGTCATGAACGAAGACGGCAGCATGGCCCGGCGCGGCGAGCTCGAGCAGTTTGCAATCGAGCACAATGTGAAGATGGGCACCATCGCTGATCTGATTCATTACCGCATCCACAACGAGCAGACCGTCGAGCTCACCGAGCAGGTTCCAGTTCATACCGCCGTGGGCAATCTGATGTTGCACGTCTTTCGCGATCGTATTCAGGGCGCGCACCATCTGGCCCTGGTCAAAGGAAGCCCCCGAGCCGAGGCGCCAACTACGGTGCGGGTGCATCTGGCGGATACCCTGCGTGATGTGCTTATGCTGCAGCGTCCTGAAGGTGGGAGCTGGACCGCTCATGCTGCCTTGGCCCAGATCGCCGAGGCGGATGCGGGTGTGCTGGTGCTGCTCGATGATGGCCGAGGGCCCCTGGATTTCAAGACACAGCTGGATGCCTTCCTGGGCCGTACTCGAATGCCGCGTTCGACGGATTCCGATGGTTCGGGTAATTATTTGATGATCGGTACCGGATCCCAGATACTGCGCCGGCTGGGGGTGGGTAAGATGCGTCTGCTCAGCTCACCCTGGAAGTTCTCGGCACTTTCCGGTTTCGATCTGGAAGTGGTCGAGCTTTTAAGCGGAGATATCCCAGGGACTGAAGAGTAAATCCGCATAAAAAGACAAACTGGAAGAATTCGCTAGAAAGATCGGTTGGAAAGACCGGTTAGACGTTAAAATAGACTTTTTTCGCCAGGATTGACTATGCAACCGATCACCCAAGTCGAAGGCTCCTTCACCGATGTCGATGGTCGTTATGTCATCGTTGTCGGCCGTTTCAATCATCATGTGGTCGACAGCCTGGTGGAGGGCGCTATCGATAGTCTGACGCGCCATGGGGTCGATGAAGACAACATCGATATCGTGCACGTGCCCGGCGCTTGGGAACTGCCATTGGCGGTCAAGCGGGCGCTGCGCTTGATCAAGCCGGAAGCGGTCATCGCCCTTGGGGCCGTGATTCGTGGCGGTACGCCGCACTTCGAGTATGTGGCCGGTGGCTGCAATGCCGCCCTTGGCAATCTTCAGCTGGAGTTTGAGACCCCCATTGCCAATGGCGTGCTTACCGTTAATTCCATTGAGCAAGCCATTGAGCGATCCGGCACCAAGGCTGGCAACAAGGGCACTGAGGCGGCAATGGCCGCCATGGAGATGGTGTCCTTGTTAAGACGGCTAGGAGGGAAAGAATGAGTGCCGCCAGGCGAAATGCGGTGAATGCCGGCCAGGCTCGTCACGCGGCTAGGGAGCTGACGGTTCAAGGGCTTTATCAATGGCAACTCAACGGCAAGTCCGCTACCAACCTGGAAGCCGAGTTTCGCAGTCAAGTGGCCGATGATGATCTTCAGGATCACGAGAACTGGGTCAAGGTAATGGAGATCGCCGATTTGGCGTTGTTCCATGAACTGTTGCATAACGTGATACGTGACCGTGCCGATCTGGATGCCTCCATCGAGCCTCTGCTCGATCGACGCATCAAGGATCTGGATCCCATCGAACTCGCCATTTTGCGCTTGGGAGCCTACGAGCTGTCTAAGCGCCCCGAAGTTCCCTATCGCGTGGTGATCAATGAAGGCGTCGAGTTGGCCAAGTCCTTTGGCGCCACCGACGGCCACAAGTATGTCAATGGCATCCTCGACAAACTTGCCGCACGACTCAGAAATGCCGAGGTCAATGCCCGGCGCCGTTGACAGGCCACGTCGCGATCTAGGCGAGTTCGAGCTTATCGCTCGCTATCTCGCAGGTCGCGATGAAGGCAAGGCGACCGGTCTGGTGCTAGGCCCGGGGGACGACTGCGCGCTGCTGTCGCCAAGCCCGGGTCATCATCTCGCGGTAAGCGTCGACACCTCGGTGGTCGACGTACATTTTCCCGCTGCGGCTCCCGCCTTCGCGGTAGGCTATCGTGCACTCGCCGTTGCTTTAAGCGATCTGGCCGCCATGGGAGCGCGAGCGCGCTGGTGCACCATGGCGCTGACGATTCCGCAAATGGACGAAGCCTGGGTTGCTGCCTTCAGCGACGGGTTCCATACGCTCTGTCAAGAGAGTGATGTCTTTCTGATTGGCGGTGATGTGACTCGCGGCCAGTTGAGCATTAGCGTGACCGTTCACGGCGAGGTGCTACCGAATCGGGCATTGCGCCGTAGTGGCGGGCAGGCCGGCGATTTGCTGGCGGTAACCGGGACGCTGGGCGGTGGGCTGGGTGGTTTGAAAGCGTGGCAATCCGGTGAGCGCGATCTCGAGCATGAACTTCTCAGGGCTTATCTGCTGCCTCGGCCCCGACTCGCGGCTGGTTTGGTGCTAGGTGATCTGGCCCACTGCGCTATTGATATTTCCGATGGGCTTCTAGCGGATCTGGGGCATATTTGCCAGGCCAGCGGGGTAGGCGCTGAACTGAATCTCTCCCAGCTGCCTATGGTTCCGGGGCTTGAAACTGCCTTGGGACAGGAGTCGGCACAGCGTGCGGCATTGACCGGGGGAGACGATTACGAGTTGCTGTTCAGTCTTCCGCCAGCGGTTGTCGATGTCGTTCGCCAGCGTTTGGCAGCCAGCGGTGATACTCTGACCGTGATTGGACGTTTGAAAGAAACACCGGGCATTGCGGGAGTCGATGCCACACTCACCGGCGGCTGGCAGCATTTCGGGGGAGGAGCGTCATGAATCGTGCGCCGTCCAGCGTCTGGCGACGCCCTACCCACTTCTTTGCGTTTGGTTTAGGCAGTGGAGCGGTGCCTTTTGCCCCGGGTACTTTCGGCACGCTGGCGGCTATTCCTTTCTACTGGTTGATGTCTGATCTGCCCCTGTCCTGGTATTTGGGCCTGGTGCTGTTTGCCAGCTTCCTGGGTATCTGGCTGTGCGACAAGACCTCTCGTGATCTTGGCGTTCACGATCATTCCGGCATTGTCTGGGATGAGTTCGTTGGCTACTGGATTACCATGGCGGCAGTGCCGTTCTCCTGGGAGTCGGCCCTTTGGGGTTTCGTCGTGTTCCGGGTATTCGACATCATCAAACCCTGGCCAATTCGCTGGGTCGATCGGCGGGTCGCCGGGGGCTTTGGCATCATGCTGGACGACATACTGGCAGGCGTGTTGGCCTGGAGCGTGATGCATCTGTGGTTCTGGCTACACTGAGCTAATTCAAGAGAATGTCATGCGCAAGATCTGGTTGGCAGTTGTCACCGTTGCACTACTGGGAGTGGGGTATCTGGGCGCTCAAGCCTATTCCAGTCATGTCTTCGAGCGGGAGCTTACGCGCGCCCTCGAGAATCTCCGCGCAAATCAACAGTGGCAGGTAACCCGAGATGAAGTCGAACGCGGCTGGTTTCATTCCAGCGGTCGTTTGAAGATCACCCCGGTTGGCGAACAGGCGTGGTGGTTGAGCACACCCTACGTTGCTCGGCATGGGCTGTTGAGTACCCGGCTTGATGGTGCTCTACAGGGTTATCTGCGCTCGAGTGAGTTCGAATCTCTGCAGGATGGTTCGCAGCAGGATGAGAAACCCCTGTTTGGTGATGTACTGGACTCTGCGGAACCACGGTGGGTAACCACGCTGCATACTCTTGATCGACGCGCCGAAGGACGTCTTGATATTCCTTCTTTTGTAGTAACTCGGGCAAAAGAGCGACTTTCATCGGAGGGCGCCGAGTTCACGTTCAACGGCCACGCAAGCGATATACGCATAAAAGGTGTCATTGCACCGTTACAGCTGCAGAATGAAACGACCAAGCTCGTTGCAGGGCCTTTGCGTATCGACAGCCGTTATCGGGTTGCCGGCGGCGGCGACTATCTTTCTCAGCACATTGAACTGGTCCTTGAGCAACTGCAATACGATGCCCGGCAGCAAGCATCGATTACTCTGTTGGGTCTACGCTACGAAAGCGATACTCAGTTGGACGAGCAGTTATCTATCGATGCGAGCATCGCCCTGGACGAGGCGCGGGTCGCGGAGGAGTCGATGCTTTCTGGTCGTTTCAACGCCAGGTTCGAGCGATTGAACGGCAATGCCATTCGTCGTCTACAAGCGCAGTTTGCTACGCTGGTCGAGGAGCAGGCCAGCGATTTCTGGTCCCTCAGCGATGCAGAGCGCAAAGCACTCATTGAGCGTCTCGAGCCAGCTCTGCTGGCCACGCTGGTGGATTCACCTCGTTTCACTCTCGAAGGGATTACCTTGCAGAGTCCTTTGTTCGGGGTGGATGTCCGGGGCAGCGGTGAGTTGATCTTCGAGAGTGACAATAGCCAGACGTTGAATATCGACGATTTGCTGAACGGAAATACCCAGGCTTGGCGCGAGCACCTGAACGGTGGCTTCAGCTGGCAGGGAGTGCCGCCTCTCATGGCCTTGCAGCTCGGCCTGTCTCCGGATACTCGCCAGTTCGAAATGCAGGTCGAGCAGGGCAATGTGCTGATCAACGGCAAGCCGTTACCGACGCTTTTCTGACATTCATTTCAGCTGTGATATTAGCCGGCTCTTGAACTTGCCGTCCATCGCCCGCATCCACAAGACATATCGGCCAACCTGGCCCACGTATGCAAGGTGAATGATGAGCGAACATAGTCAAGACGATCAGGACTTACTCACCGAAGAGTTCAACGAAGAGCAGCCAAAGGCCAAATCAGAGGCGCAATCTGGCGCCATGGTGCCTGCTCAGGAGTATCTACCTGAGCGCATTTATCTGCTTCCCATTCATAATCGGCCATTTTTTCCTGCCCAGGTACAACCCCTGGTAATCCATCGTGAGCGTTGGGAAGAGACCATTCAACGTATCGCCGATACGCCACACCACACTGTTGGCTTGGCTTTTGTCGGCGATGTCGAGGTGGATGAGCTCGACTATGCGCATTTTCCAAGCGTTGGTACTGCCGTAAAAGTACACAAGGCCCAGGGTGAGGATCAGCAGATCCAGTTCATCGCCCAAGGCATGCGCCGTTTTCGCATTCAGCGTTGGCTATCGAAGAAGCCGCCGTATCTAGTCGAAGTGAGCTATCCCAAGGAGCCCGTCGATAAGGAAACCGACGAAACCCGCGCCTACGCCATGGCGTTGATCAACGGCATCAAGGAGCTGCTACCGATCAATCCACTGTACGGTGAAGAACTCAAGCACTATCTCAACCGTTTCAGCCCTCATGAACCAGGCCCTCTAACGGATTTTGCCGCTGCCATCACCTCCGCCAAAGGGCCGGAGCTGCAGGGCATTCTCGAGACCCTGCCGGTGATGAGTCGCATGCAGAAAGTGTTGCCGCTGCTGCGCAAGGAAATCGAGGTCGCCCAGCTGCAGACCGAGATCAGCGAGCAGGTCAATGCTCAGATGCAGGATCGCCAGCGGGAGTTCTTCCTGAGAGAGCAGCTCAAGGTGATCCAAAAAGAGCTGGGGATATCCAAGGATGATCGCGCAAACGATGTCGATACCTTCCGCGCGCGTCTGGACAATCTGACGGTTCCCGAGCGAGTCATGAGTCGCATCGACGACGAACTCGACAAGCTTTCGGTACTCGAGACCGGCTCGCCGGAGTACGGCACTACCCGTAACTACCTGGACTGGCTGACCGCCTTGCCCTGGGGCGTGACCTCGGACGATCAACTCGATCTGAATCATGCACGTAAGGTACTTGATCGCGATCACGACGGCTTGAAGGAGGTGAAGGAACGTATCATCGAGTTCCTGGCGGAAGGTACTTTCAAGGGCGATGTGGGCGGCTCCATCATTCTGTTGGTTGGCCCGCCCGGAGTCGGCAAAACCTCGGTAGGGCGCTCCATCGCCGAGGCATTAGGACGTAAGTTCTATCGCTTTTCCGTGGGTGGCATGCGCGACGAAGCGGAGATCAAGGGGCACCGACGCACTTATATCGGCGCCATGCCCGGCAAGCTGGTGCAGGCGCTGAAGGAGGTCGAGGTCGAGAATCCGGTGATCATGCTCGACGAGATCGACAAGATGGGCCAGTCATTTCAGGGCGACCCCGCCTCGGCGCTGCTCGAAGTGCTCGATCCGGAGCAGAACGTCGATTTTCTGGACCATTATCTCGATGTGCGCCTGGACCTATCCAAGGTGTTGTTCGTGTGTACCGCCAATCAGCTCGACACCATTCCGCCGGCGCTGATCGATCGCATGGAGCAAATCCGTCTCTCTGGCTATATCGCCGAAGAGAAAATGGCCATCGCCAAGAATCATCTGTGGCCGAAACTGCTCAAGCGGGACAAGATTCCCAAGAAGCGCATCAATCTCACCGACACGGCCTTGCGTCAGGTCATCGAAGGCTATGCAAGGGAGGCGGGTGTCCGTCAGTTGGAGAAGCAACTGCATCGCATCGTGCGCAAGGCGGCGGTCAAGCTGCTGGAAAGTGATCAGCAAACCGCGAAGATCTCGGTCAACAATCTTGAGGAGTATCTTGGCGCACCGCTGTTCCGGCGTGAGAACGTGCTGCAGGGAGTAGGCGTGGTGACGGGCCTGGCCTGGACCTCCATGGGGGGCGCGACACTGCCTATCGAGGCATCCAAGGTGCATGCCTTGACACGAGGCTTCAAGCTCACCGGCAAGCTTGGCGACGTGATGCAGGAATCAGCCAACATTGCCTATAGCTACGTGCTGGGTCATCTGGCTGAATACGGCGCTGATGCAGACTTTTTCAACGAGGCATTCGTCCATCTGCATGTGCCGGAAGGAGCGACACCCAAGGACGGGCCTTCCGCCGGGGTGACCATGGCCACTGCGCTGATTTCGCTTGCCAAGAACCAGGATATAGACCGGTCCATGGCGATGACCGGCGAGCTGACCCTGACTGGGCAGGTTCTGCCGGTGGGCGGGATTCGCGAGAAAGTGATCGCTGCAAGAAGAAGTGACATTTTCGAACTGATCCTGCCACACGCCAACCGCCGCGACTACGACGAGCTGCCGGATCATCTCAAGGAGGGGATGACGGTGCATTTCGCCAAGCAGTATAAAGACGTGGCTAAAATAGTCTTTGGCTAGCATCGTGTCGGGATCGCTCAGATAGTAGCCGCCGGCGCAGCCTGTGCACTTTGCATAGGTTGTTGGCGGCTACAATCCGTTCAAGTGGTGAAAGCCAATCACCTGGATAATCCAAAAGGTGGGCCGTAACGCCCGGTTTCATGCTTCGCATGTTTTAGTTATTAGTATTGCTACATGGATGCACTAGAGTATCGTTTACGAGATTTTCTTCCACCAAGGTATACAATATGGCAGTATCTGCATTGGCAAAAATGCGCAGTACGCTATAGAACGGCTCTAAATACGTTGCCACATGCTTCCTAGCGTCGCTTAAAATCTATAGTACCAATTTGATAAATAAGTATGGTCTGTAGCAGGTATCACTGGGTTCGAAACGTAGTCTGGTGTAGCACTTTATTATCGCTTCCTCACTGATGTAATTGGCTTGAGAACTCAGGGAAAGAGTTACTTGCAGCGTGATCTTCGCACAAGGACGATATTTCTAAAATTTTGACAGTCATTATGGCAAATAAAAATGAATTTCAAATCCTATGCGGAGCTTAGCAGTGATATTTTTAGCAATATCGATAAAGTGCAATCCAAAGGCTATGAGCTAGTTGTCGCTATCCCGCGAAGTGGTGTGATTCCTGCCTACATGTTGAGTCTTTTGCTCAACGTCGATTGCACGACTTTGAACGATTTTCTAAAAAATCATAGTCTTGTAAAGGGAAATACCAGAAACACTAGAAAAGAAATACGTAAAGCCTGGGACGCCAGAAAAGTATTGATCGTCGATGACAGTGTGAATACAGGCGCTTCCATTTTAAAGGTACTTGACCAGATACCCGAAGACTGTCCCTGCGACATCACCACACTTGCGGTATATGGTAATGCTATTGGTATTCCCAAGGTCGATATATGTTTGAAATATCTATCTTCACCTCGTGTATTTCAGTGGAACATGTGGCATTGCGTTGCCATGGAGCGTACCTGTGTAGCCCTTGATGGCGTAATCCTGAATAGTCACGAAGCGGAGCAGGTCGACAAGAAAGATAATGTCACTTTTATTGAAAGAACCAAGCCCCTTATTCTACCTACCTACAAGATCAATTCGTTGGTAACCAAGCAGCCTGAACACTCGCGGAGCATTGTCGAGAGCTGGCTTTCATACCATAAAGTAAGCTACGTCAATCTGATCATGGCGAATTCCGAAGCTGGGGAAGTCACATCCAATTCCCAGGTATATCGCGATCTAAAAGCCGATTTTTACAGGAAAAATTCGGATCTCAATTTTTTTGTAGAAGGTGATCTCAAGCACGCGCGGTATATTGCCAATGCTTCCGGAAAGCCAGTTTTTTGTACTCAGACCAATGCCATGGTGAGGCCTTCCATCGAATCAGTTGTAAAATATGGAAAAGCGAATCTTCTGAAGACAAATGTCGCAAGAACGAAGAAGCTGATAAAAAAATGGATTCCTTACGCCTGAAGCCGGCTTGTAAGCTGTTACCCATGTTTGATGGGCTCTATGCGTCCACATCAAGAGTATTCAACTAAGACTAATTGCGCCATTGGAGTCGGCAATCCGGCCCGCCACCGCCTAAGCCATCTTTATCGGAATCTTGCGTCGTTCAGGCTGCACCAATGCTAAATAGTGGTACCGCAATGATACCGCAAAGGCAAAGGCCCGCGCGAGGCGAGCCTTGTAATTCTGACGATCTTTCGTCACGGTCCCAATCAATCACTGCGAATCGAATTTAGCCGGTCAAGCGGCTTTCTGCAGTGTTTCAATGGTATCTTCTTCCAGTACTTCCAGTTCGCACTCCAGGACGAACCAAAGTTCCATCAGCTCAAGGCTTTCTTCGGAGCAACACATACGCTATCTCCTCCAATGTTGATGACATGATATCTTTTCATTCAACCTGAATAGAGTATGACAGATTTAGACCAAAGTCGATATGATGGTTTTTTGACCTTTTGATGATATGGATTGATCGAACGGGCATAACGGTAGGTAGGAACGCTTGCAGGGCAGGTAAGGAGAATATATGAAGGAAACCTATAATGTAGGTCTAGTGGGCTATGGAATGGCCAGCAAGACCTTTCATGCTCCGTTGATTGCGGCTACACCGGGGCTAGAGGTTGTTGCAGTATCAAGCAGCGATGCCGACAAGGTGCGCGCTGATCTACCTCAAATGGAGGTGATGGCAACACCTCAGGCGTTGTTTGCGAGCTCAGATATCGATTTGATCGTGATCCCCACCCCTAACGATACCCATTTTCCCTTGGCAAAAGCGGCTCTAGCCGCGGGCAAGCATGTCATCGTGGACAAGCCGTTCACCGTGACCTTGGGCGAAGCGCGTTTACTCAAAGGTTATGCGGAAGAAGCGGGCAAACTGCTATCGGTATTTCACAATCGGCGCTGGGATAGTGATTATCTTACGGTGCGTGCGCTGCTCGAGGCGCGCACTTTGGGCCGCCTGGTGCATTTTGAATCTCACTTCGACCGATTTCGTCCTGAAGTGAATGATCAATGGCGGGAACGACCCAAACCCGGAGCGGGTCTTTGGTTTGATCTGGGTCCACACTTGCTTGATCAAGCGCGAGAAGCATTTGGCATGCCGCGGGCCATATTCCTGAACTTGGCCAGGCGTCGCGAAGGTGCCCAGGTTGATGATGATTTCCATGCACTGCTGGATTACGAGGGTCTACGAGTCGTGCTAAGCGCCAGTACTCTGGTAGCGGCGGATTTACCCCGCTTCATTCTGCACGGCACGCAAGGCAGCTATGTCAAACATGGAATGGACCCTCAGGAGACGTGGCTCAAGCAGGGCCAAACGCCAGCGCCTGAATGGGGCATGGACAATCGCGATGGGCAATTGATGCTTCGTGAAAGCGCCAGTGAGGACGCGCCCTTGGTGGCCCACGATTGCGGTACTTTACCGGGTGATTATCTTGCCTATTACATGAAGATACGCAGCGCACTGGCAGGAGAGGGAGACAATCCTGTTACCGTGGATGATGCCTTGGCGATAATGCAATTGTTGGAGACAGGTCTGGACAGCGCTCGCCAGGAGCGATGGGTGAAATTGAAAGAACTCACTGGGCTGCGACGCAAATATTGAGCTTGTTTCAAAGGACGAAACGAGCTGCACTTAGATCAAATAATAAGGCCTCGGTAATCACCGAGGCCTTATCGTCTTATTTGTATGCCGATGCGTATTGCTGAATTAGTTGGAATTGCTTCCGGGATTTACATTATGTCCTGAATCGATGCCGCTATTGGGAGCCAGTCCATCCTGATCTTGTGGTTGTCCTGCACTGCCGTTACCGGAAGTAGGATTGACATCTTTCCCGGAATCGATGCCGCTGTTGGGGTCCAGGTCGCTATCCTTGACCGGCATGTCGGTTTTGCGATCCGACGTCATATCGATATCCTGAGCTGAATCGACGCCGCTGTTGGAATAATCCTTTCTTTCTATTTCCTGAGACTCCTGCGCAACAGCGGCAGTAGAAATTGCCAGCAACGAAGCAAGAAGAGTAGCTGATAAAGTTAGTCCTTTCATTTCACGTTCCTTTGTATGAAAACTAAATAGTTATACTGACATTATACGAGACCTTGTTAATTTGCAAACGACCTATCCAAGCACCGTTCTACACTGAAATCCTGTGCTGCTACCACCACTGACTCCCGCTTTGGGTTGCTTTAATCCGTTCTCGTGCAATGAACAGAGCTGCGATAGCGCGTGCCTCATGAAAGTCTTCCCGGGCCAGTAAGGCTGTAAGGTCATCGATGGCATGAGTTTCGACCACCAGGGGTTCTGGCTCATCTCCAGGTAGGCGCTTTTCATATAGATCGCTTGCCAGCAATACATGCATGCGATGATTCATGTAATTAGGCGCCAAAGAAAGTTCGATCAAGGGTTCGATGGTATGAGCACCCATGCCGCATTCTTCCATCAGCTCTCGATTGGCGGCGGTTACGATATCTTCGCCGGGATCGACCAGGCCCTTGGGTAAGGTCAGCGCATAGTTATCAAAACCGGCAGCGTATTCATGAATCAGCAGCACATGTTCCGGATCCGGCATGGCCACGATCATGACTGCACCGCGGCTGGTGCCCTTCAGTCGTTCGAAACGTCTTTCGGCGCCGTTTGAAAAGCGCAAGTCGAGTTGCTCGATGGTGAAAAGTCGACTGCGAGCGACTTCTTCACGATTGAGAACGGTAGGCTTGGGTGGGAGCATTGGCGGCATGGCAAGCGCATCCAGTACAATGAGGATAAAACCAATTCCTTTTTACCATTGCCTGGTAGTGTCTGGCCAATGATTGGTTGCCTGCCAGCGCAGGGTTGTATGGAGCGATATGGAGCACGTACGCATTGACAAGTGGCTATGGGCTGCCCGTTTTTTCAAGACCCGAGCCCTGGCCAAGAAAGCGATTGAGGGTGGCAAGGTCGAATACAACGGTAGCCGGGTCAAGACGAGCAAGAGTGTCGAGGTGGGCGCTTTGATCAAGGTTCCCCAAGGCTGGGACACCTGGGAAGTCGAGGTGTTGTCAGTAAGCGATCAGCGCCGTGGCGCACCGGAGGCGCGGGAGCTTTATCAGGAAACGCCCAAGAGTCATGAGCAGCGCCAGCGTGAAGCTGAAAATCGCCGTCTGGCCAATCGTAGCGTAATGGCTCCTCGCGGTCGCCCTGACAAGAAGCAGCGTCGTAACATACAGCGTTTTCAGCGCCAGCGTCCGGACGAGTAAAGGCTACTTGTTTACTATCTTTATATTCCCTGAGCCTTTGAGAGCTTTTGATGAACGATCAGATTCAGCGTTTTATCTTTGATGAGACCAAT
This sequence comes from uncultured Halomonas sp., assembly GCF_947500835.1. Lineage (GTDB taxonomy): Bacteria > Pseudomonadota > Gammaproteobacteria > Pseudomonadales > Halomonadaceae > Modicisalibacter. The sequence continues at coordinate 59,839 of NZ_CANMTQ010000011.1, read as the reverse complement.
GTGCGTGGCGAGATCGTCACGCTTGAAACTGCCTATGCCGAAGTGCTCGACAAGCAGGCATATCCGACAGCGGTTCAGCGCCAACTTGGCGAGCTACTGGCCGCAGCAGCCTTGTTGACCGAAACCATCAAGCTCGACGGTACCCTGAGTCTTGAAGTGCGTGGCAATGGCGTCCTTAGTCTGTTGATGGCGGAATCCAATCCCGATGGCGAGCTGCGCGCCATCGCGCGCCTTGAAGAAGAGGTGGCATTGCCAGCCGAGGATGCATCCTTTCAAGAGTTGGTAGGCGGCGGCCGCCTGATCATTACCCTCGATCCTAAAGAGGGCAATCGCTATCAAGGTATCGTCGAACTCGAGGCCAATAGTCTGGCCGGATGCCTCGAGAACTACTTCGAGCGTTCCGAGCAGCTGGCTACCCGGCTCTGGCTGAACGCCAACGGCCATCGTGCAGCCGGTCTGCTGCTTCAGCAACTGCCAGGGGGCGACTATCATCAAGACGAAGATGCTTGGGATCGGGTGGTAACGCTGGCAAATACGGTATCCAGCGAAGAGTTGCTTAACCTTGAACAGCGAGAGCTTCTTTATCGGCTCTATCATGAAGAAACCACTCGGGTATTCGATCCCAAGAGCCTGTACTTTGGCTGTAGCTGTTCTCGAGAGCGCATTGCCAATGCGCTGCTTAGCCTGGGAGCAACTGAGCTGCGCAGCATCCTTGCAGAGCAGCAGGCCATCGACACCCAGTGCCATTTCTGCCATACCCATTACCATTTCAGTGCCGCCCAAATCGAGGCATTGATCGATTCTCCCGACGCGGAGCCTCCAACAGTGCATTGACTCCTCAATTGCCCCTTTATTATGTGCACTGAGTATTCTCATCGTTAAAGGGGGAGATAAAGCATCGTTTGCCGAGGGCAGCCTTTTTGCAATAATGTCGCCCTTTGACGCGATGCGCTCGGAAAGTGCATTCACGCAGGGACGGTGATCCGTCCGTTGACGGCGCGGTTGATGTTGAAAAAAAACCATCTGCGCCTTTGGCTAACGAGAGGAGCGGCCTGAAGGCCAAAGACCCATGATGACCACTACCCAAGCAGATCGTCAGATAACAGCTGAGAACCGCGCCACAGGGAATCATCTCAACTTGAGCGCCGCAGAACTCATTGAGCGTGCTGTGATGCGTCAAGAAGGGCATTTGTCGGATAACGGTGCCCTGGTGGTAAAGACCGGCGCCCGCACAGGCCGCTCGCCGACGGATCGTTTCATCGTCGATGAACCTTCCACCACCGAACTGATCGAGTGGGGGAGCGTCAATCGCCCCTTCGACGCCGAGCAGTTCGATATCTTGTGGGAGCGAGTCGAGGACTATCTCGCGAAAAGCGAGAGTTTCGAATCCGAACTGCATGTCGGCGCCGACCCCGAGTATTACCTACCCCTTCGCGTCACTACCGAAACTGCCTGGCACAACCTGTTTGGCCGCATCATGTTCGTGCGTCCTGAAAGCTTCAATCCAAAAGGCAAGAGTGAGTGGAGCATACTCAATGCCCCTCATTTTGTTTGTGACCCAAAACGTGATGGCACCAATTCGGAAGGAACGGTCATTCTCAATTTTGCCCGGCGCCGCGTATTGATTGCGGGCATGCGCTACGCCGGTGAAATGAAGAAAGCCATGTTCTCGGTGCAGAATTTCTTGCTGCCGGAAAAGGACGTGCTGCCGATGCATTGCAGCGCCAATGTGGGCGAGGATGGGGAGACCACCTTGTTCTTCGGCCTGTCGGGTACTGGCAAGACGACACTCTCCGCAGATCCGGCGCGCTATCTGATTGGTGATGACGAACATGGCTGGGGCGAAGGAACGGTTTTCAACATTGAAGGCGGCTGCTATGCCAAGTGCATCGATCTTTCTCAGAAGAATGAGCCGGTCATCTGGGATGCGATCAAGTTTGGCACGGTGCTTGAAAACGTGGTGCTCGACGAACAGCGCCATGCGGATTATGGCGACGATAGCCTGACCCAGAACAGTCGCGCTGCCTATCCTCGCGAGCATATCGAAAAGCGCATCGAGGAGAACCGCGCCGGTGAACCCAATGCCATCGTTTTTCTGACCTGTGACATGAGCGGTGTATTGCCCCCGGTGTCACTGCTGTCCAAGGAAGCCGCCGCCTATCACTTTCTCTCCGGTTACACCGCCAAGGTTGGTTCTACCGAGATGGGTTCCTCCGCAGGCCTCGAGGCAACGTTCTCGACCTGTTTCGGGGCGCCGTTCTTTCCGCGGCCAGCGCGGGAATACGCGGATCTTTTGATCAAGCGTATCGAAAACTTCGGCTCTCGGGTTTATCTGGTCAATACCGGTTGGACTGGTGGCAGTTACGGTCAGGGCGGCAGTCGTTTCAGTATTCCCACCACTCGCGCCATTATCGCAGCCATACAGTCCGGTGAGCTAAAGGATACACAAACCCGGCATATCGAGGGGCTCAATCTGGAAGTGCCAACAGAAGTGCCGGGCGTAGACTCGACGCTTCTCGATCCACGGGATACCTGGCAAGACAGCGATGCTTATCAGCAGCAGATGAAACAGCTGGTTGGCAAGTTCGTTGACAACTTCAAGAAATTCGAAGGCGTCGACGAAGCAATCGTCAACGCTGGACCTGCGCTCGACTAATCGAACCTTTTACTCGAGATCGTATCCAAAGGGGGGCCATCATGGCTCCCCTTTATTTATGCATGATTTATGCATCGCCATTTTTTCGTGACTAGCACTCATAAAAAACACCGCCGACGCAGGTGATTGAAGAGATCAAGGAGTAACGATATGCAGCGACGACACTTTCTTGGGTTGTTGGGTGCCAGTGGTTTGGCGGGATTGCTGCCAAGCATCGCCAGGGCACGTCCCAAGCTGGACCTGAAGCCGGCAGCCGACATCGAACCATTGGAGTTGAGTGACGAGCAGTGGCGCCAACGGCTTACTAAAGAGCAGTTCTATATTCTTCGAGAGGCGGGTACCGAGCGGGCGGGCAGCAGTCCACTCAACGACGAGAAACGCCCGGGAAAGTATCACTGCGCCGGTTGTGATCTGCCGTTGTTTTCAAGCGAGGCAAAATACGAATCCGGTACTGGCTGGCCAAGCTTTTACACTCATATCGAAGGCAATCTGGCGACGGAGCTGGATTTCGTCATGCTGTTTCCGCGTACCGAGTATCACTGCGCTCGCTGCGGTGGCCATCAGGGCCACGTGTTCGAGGATGGCCCAAAACCCACAGGGCTTCGCTGGTGCAACAACGGCGTTGCGCTGAAGTTCGTTCCCGCTTGATCTTCATACCCCATCTTTACGGTATTAAAACGATAACGGCCCGATCTATATCGGGCCGTTATCGATTACCTCGATTGAGTTATTCGTTTAGAATTCTTCCCACTCTTCGGCTTGCGCAGTGCTGGGTTTTGTTAATGCTTTCTTGTCGGAGTGAGTCTTCACCACAGGTGCAGGCTGCTTCATCGAGGGTGTTTTCAACGAAGAGGTTGAATTTACGCTTAGATCGTTGCCCAGGCGGAACGAGGCGATCAAGCTGTTGAGCCGTTCAGCCTGTTCACGCATCTCACTTGCGGCAGCATTGCTCTGCTCGACCATGGCGGCATTCTGCTGGGTCATGGCATCGAGCTCGCCAACGGCAGTATTGACCTGACCGATACCCAGACTCTGCTCTTTGGTTCCCGCACTGATCTCACCGATGACATCGGTAACTCGGCGGATGCTTTCCACGATTTCCTGCATGGTCTTTCCGGTGCTCTTGACCAGCGCAGCGCCGGATTCGGTACGCGTCACCGAGGTGTCAATCAACTCCCGAATGTTTTTTGAAGCATCGCCGGAGCGGCTGGCGAGGGTACGCACTTCCTGCGCCACCACGGCAAAACCGCGACCATGTTCACCGGCCCGGGCTGCCTCGACGGAGGCATTGAGCGCTAGAATGTTGGTCTGAAACGCTATGCCGTCGATCAGGGTGATGATGTCGTTGATCTGGGCCGCAGAGGCGCTGATCTCATCCATGGTCTTTTCGACTCGCTCCATGGCTTCCCGGCCCTGGCGCGCCACATCCGCCGTCGATTGGACCAGCTGATTGGCTTGTTGGGCCGATTCCGCGGTGTTGTTCACTGTGGAAGTGATCTCCTCCATGGAAGCGGAGGTTTCTTGAAGATTGGACGCCGCCTGTTCGCTACGCGAAGAGAGATCCTGACTGCTCTTGGCAATCTCGTCCGCGGCATGATGCACGCCGTGGGTGCTGGCACGCACGGATTGCAGGGTCTGGTCGATACGCTTGACGAAGGCATTGAATTGACTTGCCAACTCACCGATCTCGTCCTTGCGCTTGGAGTTGATGCGAGCGGTCAGGTCGCCATCGCCTTCGGCAATCTCCTTGATACGGTGAGTGATCTGGCGAATTGCGCGGGACATCATCAGCGGGCCACCAAGTGCGATGGCCACGGCAATGACGAAGACCAATAGCGTGAAGATGATGACGGAGTATTCCTGCGTCTTGATCTTCGCAAGCGTAGCGGCTTCGAGCTCGTCGACCTTCGCCGTCGCTGCCTCACCGCCGGCGTCGTAGACGTCTCGAAGCGCATTGAATGCCTTACTCGTCGGACCCTCGAGCTGCGCTTCCGCTTCGTCTAGCTGGCCGCCATCGTGCAGGGAGAACACCAGCTCGCTCTGCTGGATCCAGTTCTTGTAAAGGGGTTCGAAAGCGCTCAACTCGGCAACGATATCAGGATACCCTGCGAGCATGCTGGCAAAACTCAACATGCGCTCATAGGCTTGATCGGCATTGTCCCGGTAATCATCGAGCTGTGCCTGGGCTTTTTCCGTGCCCGGCTCTTCACTCAAGTATTCCAGAGTGGCGACATGGGCCTGATACAGGTCGCGGTCTGCATTGAGGATGTCCGAGGTCGCGTTATTGAAAGTACCGCTGAATTCCGTCATGCGCTCCTTGACGGTGCCGACCAGGAAGAGGATGACCGTCACTGCTGCCATCAGGGAGAGTGCCACGCCAATGAAGGCGATGGCGTATTTCACGCTTATCTTGTTCAGGTGTTTTGCTATTTTCATTGCTGTTCAGCGCCGTCAGGTTGGGGATGATATAAGAGTTTATTGTTCACATAATTTTCATATCGGCAGACTCAGGCGTGACTGAAGTGCCGCGCCTTGCAGAAAAACGATTTTTAAACTCTCGGGTTCAGTTGGGTGAACGAGCGGGTTGCCCTGCGCCATCGGCACGCTTTGTGATACCTTGTCGCCATTTCAAAGCGCCTTCGCCGTATGGCCTTGTGCGCAAGATTCGTAATGACGTCAGGAACCTCATGGACGCCCAGACCCAGATCATTCAGCGCCTTGCTGAAGAGCTTACAGTTCGCCCCCAACAGGTAGCCGCCGCTGTGGAGCTGCTCGACGGCGGTGCCACCGTGCCCTTCATTTCTCGTTATCGTAAGGAAGTCACCGGAGGCCTCGACGATGGCCAGTTGCGCACTCTGGAAGAGCGGCTGCGTTATCTGCGCGAACTGGAGGAGCGTCGCGAGGCGGTGCTTGCCAGCATCGATGAGCAGGGCAAGCTGACTGGGGAGCTGACCGCGCAGATTCGCGAGGCGGATACCAAGCAGCGCTTGGAGGATCTTTACCTGCCCTACAAGAAGAAGCGCCGCACCAAGGCACAGATCGCTCGTGAGGCGGGACTCGAGCCCCTGGCGGATGCGCTTCTTGCCAACCCTTCCCTAGATCCTCAGGCCACCGCTGCAGACTACGTGGATAAGGATAAGGGTGTGGAGGATGCCAAGGTGGCATTGGATGGCGCCAAGCAGATTCTCATGGAGCGCTTCGCCGAGGATGCAGAGTTGGTGGGTCGCTTGCGCGATCGGTTGTGGCAAGATAGCGAACTCAGCGCTCGGGTGATCGAGGGCAAGCAGCAGGAAGGGGCCAAGTTCTCGGATTATTTCGAACACGATGAGCGCCTGGCCAAGGTGCCATCCCATCGTGCTTTGGCAATGTTCCGAGGGCGTAACGAAGGCGTGTTGGGGCTTGCGCTCAAGCTCCCGGGAGAAGACGAAGCGCCGATTCATCCCGCAGAAGTCGCCATCGCCAGGCATTTCGACATCGATCTTTCAAGCGAAGATCAGGAGCGCCTCGCTGGGCGCTGGCTGCGGGAAGTGGTGCGCTGGACCTGGCGGGTCAAGCTTTATACCCATCTCGAGACAGAACTATTCGCACGGTTGCGCGAGCGCGCCGAGCTTGAAGCCATCGATGTCTTTGCTTCCAACTTGAAAGACTTGCTGCTGGCTGCGCCCGCAGGACCCAAAGCCACCCTTGCGCTGGACCCGGGGCTGCGTACTGGCTGCAAGGTCGCTGTAGTGGATAGTACCGGCCAGTTTCTCGATCATGACGTCATCTACCCTCATGCGCCGCAAAAGCGCTGGGACGAAGCGCTATCAACCTTGACACGACTGGTCGAGAAGCACGCTGTGAGCCTGATTGCCATCGGTAACGGCACTGCCAGCCGCGAGACGGACAGGCTGGCAGAGGAGCTGGTCAAGCGCTTAGCTGCAGGCAACAGTCCGCACCGGCTGGCCAAGGTGATGGTGAGCGAGGCGGGCGCCTCGGTCTATTCTGCATCGGAAATCGCCGCCCGGGAGTTTCCCGATCTTGATGTCACCATTCGCGGGGCGGTTTCCATCGCCCGACGCCTTCAGGATCCGCTGGCGGAACTGGTCAAGATCGAGCCAAAGTCGATCGGGGTCGGCCAATACCAGCATGACGTTTCTCAGGTGCAACTCTCCCGCAGCCTGGAAACCGTGATCGAGGATTGCGTCAACGCCGTCGGGGTCGACCTCAACATGGCCTCCAGTGCCTTGCTGGCCCGGGTGTCAGGGCTCAATCCGGGCCTTGCGGAGAATATCGTGAGCAGGCGCAATGCCGAAGGGCCGTTTCGTAACCGTCGCGAACTGCTCGAGGTCGCACGGCTGGGTCCGCGCACCTTTGAACAGTGCGCCGGCTTTCTACGCATCATGCAGGGCGACAACCCTCTGGATGCCAGTGCCGTGCACCCAGAGGCCTATCCAGTGGTATCACGTATTGCCAAGCGGGATGGACGCGAACTGTCCAGTCTGATTGGTGATGGCGCCTACCTCAAGACGCTCAAGCCTTCCGATTTCACCGATGAAAAATTCGGGGTGCCGACGGTGACGGATATCTTCAAAGAACTCGATAAGCCGGGGCGCGATCCTCGGCCCGAGTTTCGCGCGGCGGAATTTCGTGAGGGCGTGGAGCAGATAAAGGATCTCGAATCCGGCATGATCCTTGAAGGCACCGTGACCAACGTCACTCATTTCGGCGCCTTCGTCGACATTGGCGTGCATCAGGATGGACTGGTGCATATTTCGGCACTTTCCGATACTTTCGTCGAGAACCCGCGTCAGGTGGTCAAAGCCGGTGATATCGTCAAGGTCAAGGTCATGTCGGTGGATATCCCGCGTAAACGAATTGGTCTTACCATGCGTCTCAAGGATCAGCCGGATGACGCCTCAACGATGAACGCACGCTCTTCGAAAGAGGCTTCGAGTGAGGCAAGAAGAGAAGGTCCGGATAATTCACGAAACAAAGCCGCCCAGCGCAAAAACCAGGACCGCGGTGGCGTGGCTCAGGCTGGTCAAATGGGTGCCTTGGGTGAGGCGTTGCTCAAGGCGAGAAACAAGAATGATGGTCGTTAGGGTTGAAAGGATTGTGTCTGTCACCATAATCGAATGATTATGAAACGCCGGGTCATAGGCCGGCCTATCGCCTTCAAAAAGGGGTATTCATCTTGTCCGAGCAACTAGACAATGCTATCGCAGGGCTAAAGGAAGTGGCCCGCCAGGGGCGCATGGGACGTTTGCGCCGTGGTGTCGAAAAGGAAGGGTTGCGTACCGACATGCAGGGCAATATCGCCCAGACTCCGCACCCTGCCGAGTTTGGATCGAAGCTGACACACCCTTATATCACGACGGATTATTCTGAATCGCTGCTTGAGTACATCACCCCGGTACACAGTCGGCCTGGCGACACTCTGTCGTTTCTTGCGGATTTACACCGCTTCAGCTACCGCCATCTGGAAGACGAGCTGATCTGGCCTGCCAGCATGCCTTGTCGTTTGAACGGCAATGACAGCGTACCCATTGCCGATTACGGAAGCTCAAATTCCGGCAAAATGAAGCACATCTATCGTCGTGGCCTGGATGCCCGCTACGGGCGTATCATGCAGTCCATTGCCGGTATTCACTACAACGTGTCATTGCCGGAACAGCTCTGGCCAGTGCTTCAGGAGTTGGAAGGGGCCCAGGCAAAGTCGATGAAAGCCTATCAGTCCGGGCGCTACTTCGATCTTATTCGCAATTTCCGACGCAATAGCTGGCTGCTGCTGTATCTATTTGGTGCCTCGCCGGCGCTGGATAGAAGCTTTTTCACTGGAGAGCCGTCTGACCGTCTGAAAAAACATGCGCGCAACACGCTTTATGCGCCTTATGCCACCAGTCTGCGCATGTCTGATATTGGTTATCAGAATAAGGTCCAGGCACAGATCAAGATCTGCTTCAATTCGCTGTCCAACTATGTGGGCACTCTGCGCAGTGCAATCAGCACCCCTTGGCCTGCCTATGAGCGCATTGGCGTGAATGAGAACGGCAATTGGCATCAGCTCAATTCCAATATCCTGCAGATCGAGAACGAATATTACAGCGATATTCGACCCAAGCGGGTTGCCGAGCAGGGGGAAACCCCGGCCCAGGCCCTCGAGGCAAGGGGGGTGGAATATATTGAAGTGCGTTGCCTGGATCTCAACCCCTTCATGGCGCTGGGCATTGACGAGACTCAGATGCGTTTTCTGGACACCTTCTTGATGTGGTGTCTGCTATCCGAAGCGCCTTGGATTTCCGATGAAGAGTGTGATCATCTCGATGACAATCGGGGGCTGGTGACGGCGAAAGGGCGTGATCCATCCCTGTGCCTCTCGCTCGACGAGCAGGAGCGCGGACTTGCGGATCGCGCAGAGGAAATTTTCGCAGGGCTTCACCAGGTGGCCGAACTGCTCGATACCCTTGAAAAGGAACAGCCACATAGAGACGCGATCAACGCCTTGGCGCCACAGCTACGTCAGCCCGAGCTTACCCCCTCGGGTCGCTTGCTTGCAGCGCTGGAAGAGAGTGGCGGTGAGTTCGTCGACTATGTTGCCGAGCTTGCACGCGCTCAGGCGAAGGAGCTGCGCAAGGAGCCCATGAATCGTGCTCATGATGCCTTGTTTACTCAGCTCACGGAGACCTCATATCAACAGCAGCGCGATATCGAAGCAGCGGATACCGAACCTTTCGACGATTTCATTGCCGCTTATTTCGCTCGGGCACGGGAGTCCATGGCGTCATCTCGAGCCAATGATGACCGGATTGGAAGTCGATAGCCTATGCGTCTTGATTTGAACATTCGCCAATGGAGCCTGGCAGGCTTGGCATTCTGCGCGCTGATGATGGGTGTCGCCCTTGCCCTGCAGTACGTTGTCGGGCTGACCCCTTGCCCGCTATGTATTCTACAGCGGCTTGCCGTACTTGCTGCGGCCCTGGTATTTCTGGCGGCGGCTATTCATAACCCCCTGGGTAAAGGCGGTATCGTCTATGGCGTATTGGGCCTGGTGGCCTCCGGGGCTGGCGCGGCAGTAGCCGGGCGTCATGTCTGGTTGCAGTCATTGCCCCCCAGCGAGGTGCCAAGCTGTGGCCCAGGGCTTGATTACATGATGGAAGTGTTGCCCTTGTGGGATGTGTTTTCTCGTGTGCTCTCGGGTTCTGGCGAATGCGCCGAGATCGATGGGCTATGGTGGGGATTGACCCTGCCTCAATGGACATTGATCGGGTTCGTTTGCCTGGCGCTCATCCCCTTGGCAATGAGCGTGCGGGGCCTGAAGGGGTCGCCTCGCGTTCATGCAACCAGCGGGATGCCCTAAGCCGAGTTGAGTTAACGAACGGTGCTTTCGAATGCCCGGCTTAATACAACGTCAACAATGAGTTGTCATCTTTTTCCATGGATAGGATTGACAGCCGTGACGCTTAGGGTGACGCTGAGAGTCCGCAGACGACAGGCTGATCAAGGGAGGGGCTGCCCATGCTGGAAAACTGCAGAACCGCGCAGGAGCGTTGGGGAGGCGTGCACCGGATGATTGATCGCTGGTTCGAGGCGCGTCGAGACATGCTGGTCGCATTCATGGATTTGAAAGAGGCCTGTGATATCGATCCCGAGTCGGTAACCAAGGCGCGTATTGATAATTTCAGCGAATTACTGATGGATTATATCAGTGCTGGGCACTTCGAAATCTATCCGCAGCTACGCCAGGAAGCCGAGCAGTTCAATGACCAGGAAGCGCTGGCGGTGGCGGACAAACTGTTCGAACGTCTTGAAATGTCCACGCAGCTAGTACTGGAATTCGACAACGATTACTCGACGCCTACCCGTTGTCAGCACTATCTGTTTCGCCTACCCGCCTGGCTCGAGCGTCTTGGGCGAGGGCTCACCGAACGCTTTACTCTAGAAGATCAACTGATCGGCCGGCTACACGCATCGCATTCGCCCCCGCCGGCGCCTCAAGCAGCACCCAGCGCTACGCTGTAAATCTCCATCATCCGATCAATATGCATGCCTCGCCACTGCTGGCGGGGCATTTTTCTGACTATGTGTTTTTACAAGAACGCACTCTAATGAGCGATCGCCTTAAATTTAGCGCTCACGCACGGCTCTGAGTCGTTGCGCCACTTTTTCGCTGGTCCGCGCTCCCAGCAATAACATGCAGGGGGTCAACAGCAGGGTCAGGCCCGTCGCGAAGCCCAGCCCTCCGGCGATAGCGCTGGATAGCTGGGTCCACCACTGGGTCGAAGGCGCCCCCCAGCCGAGACTTGGCGCCAGCAGATCCACGTTGACGCCCAATACCATCGGCATCAGACCTAAAATGGTGGTGATTGCCGTGAGCAGTACCGGGCGCAGACGCTGGCCGCCCGCTTCCAGGGCAGCCTCATGGGCGGATAGGCCTTCATGACGGAACTGATTGTAGGTGTCAATCAATACGATGTTGTTGTTCACCACGATGCCCGCCAAGGCGATGATGCCCATCCCAACCATGACGATGCCGAAGGGTTGAGCGTTGAGCAGCAGGCCAAGCAGTACACCGCCGGTAGAGAAGACGATGGCCGATAACACCAGGAAAGCCTGATAAAGGCTGTTGAACTGGGTCACCATGATGATCAGCATCAAGAAAATGGCGATACCGAAAGCAAGACTCAGGAACTGGCTGGTCTCCGCCTGATCTTCCTGTTCTCCTGCAAAACCGACACGCACCCCTTCGGGCAGGTTCCTCAAGGTACCGCTCAAGGCGTTGAGTCGCTCATCCACTTGCCGTCCTGATTCGACATCCGCTGCCAGCGTAATCGTGCGTTGCCCATCGACCCGGTGCAGAGTTCCCACTTTTGGCGCCGGTTCCAGACGCACGAAATGGCTGATCGGTACCTGACCTCGGGCGGTATTGATGGTCAAGCGTTCAAGCTGATCAAGGCTGCGCTTGGCTCCGGGCAGGCGTACGCGAATGTCCACCTCATCGTTGGCATCCTGAGGGCGGTAGGTCGCAAGCTGCAGGCCGGTTGTCACCAGCTGCACCGCACTGCCGATGGTAGAGACGTCCGCATCAAAACGCGCCGCCGCCTCGCGATCAACCTGCAAGCGCCACTCCACGCCGGGCAGGCTGCGATTATCTTCCACGGCGCGAAATCCCCCCAGGCGCTGCATGGCGTCGCGCAACTGCTTTACAGCGCGCTCGGTCTGAGCGGGATCATTGGCGCTCAGTTCGATCTGAATCGGCTTGCCGTCTACCGGCCCTTGCTCCTGCTCTCGAGTTTCCAGGCGAATACCCGGAATGTCCCGGGTACGCTCGAGCATGTCAGCGAGAATCTCGCCGGCAGGCCGCCGTTTGTACCAGTCGAGTAGTTGGAAAGAGAGCTGGCCGATGACGTCTTCGCCGATCTCACGATTGGGGGTGGCATAGGAACGGGCGTAAAGAGACTTCACTTCACTGATGCCTTGCAGGCGGGTCTCGACGCGGCGCACCACAGCATCCTTTTCCTCCACGGAAAGATCGCCCCGAGCGTGTATCAACAGTTGCGCGCTATCCGGCTCCACCGAAGGGAAGAATTCCACCCCGTGGTTGAAGCGCGCATAGCCCGCATAGAGCAGGGCCATCACGACCAGGGCGCCGACCAAAGTCCAGCCAGGATGATTCAGCAGGCGGGTGAGTGTTCGTCGATACAGGCGTCCTCCTCTACTGACATGCTGGTTGTCGAGATGCTGGCCGGAGCTCAGCAGGTTGCCCAGAGTTGGCATGAAAATCAGCGCCATGGCCAAGGAAGCGAGCAGGCAAAGGATCACCGTCGCCGGCAGGTATTTCATGAATTCGCCCACCACCCCGGGCCAGAACAGCAGCGGCAGGAAGACCACCAGGGTAGTGGCGGTGGAGGTGATGACCGGCCAGGCCATGCGACTGGCGGCGCCGGCCCAGGCGTCATGAGGTGAGCGCCCTTCGGCGAAGTAGCGATCCGCCTGCTCACCGACCACGATGGCGCCATCCACCAGCATGCCCGCGACTAGAATGAGGGCGAACAGCACAACGATATTGAGGGTGTAGCCTACCGACCAGATCAGCAGAATACCGGTGAGAAAAGCACCGGGAATGGTCATGCCGATCAACAGTGCTGCGCGAGGCCCCATGGTAGCGAGGATCACGATCAGCACCAGAACCACGGCGGCAAGCACATTGTTCAAGAGCTCACCGAGCATGTCCTTGACGTCCGTCGACTGATCCATGATCACCTCCACCTCCAACGCTTCCGGCAACAGGGCCTCGGCTTGATCGAGCAGCGCCTTGACCTCGTCGATGGTGGCGATGATGTTGGCACCGGTGCGTTTGGAGATTTCCAGCACCACCGCTGGCTGGCCGTCGATGCGGGCATAGCCGTCCGGGTCCTTGAAGGTGCGCTGAATAAGGGCGACCTCGCCGAAGGTAATCACGCGATCGCCCTCTACCTTGACCGGGGTGTTCATGACGTCCTGGATGTTTTCGATAACCCCGGGCACCTTGATCGACAGGCGCCCCGCACCGTTATCCAGACTTCCTGCGGCGACCAGGCGGTTGTTGCGTGACACCAGATTGAACAAGATGTCGAAATTGACCCCGTAGCTATCGAGCACCAAGGGGTCCACCACGATCTCCATGAGATCCTCGCGTTCCCCGGCGATATCCACCTCGAGCACACTGGGAATGCCCTCGATTCTTTCCTGCAGTTCCCTGGCCACTCGCATCAGTTCACCGGGGGACAGCGGTCCGGAAAGCCCCACGGACATGACGGGAAAGAGGCTGACGTTGACTTCCAGCACCCGCGGCTCCTCGGCTTCATCCGGTAGCGAGCTGCGGGCGATATCGACCCGTTCACGCACGTCCGCCAGCGCTTGTCGGGAATCGAAGCCAGCGTCGAACTCCAGGGTGACCGATGAAATACTCTCACTGGACTGAGAGGTCATCTTCTTGATGCCCTCGATGGTGCGCAGCTCCTGCTCCATGGGGCGCACCAACAGGCGCTCGCCATCTTCCGGACTGACGCCTTCAAGCATCAGTGAGACGTAGATCATCGGGATGGCAACGTCAGGGTTGGATTCCTTGGGAATGGCTTGATAGGCCATCAGCCCTGCCAGCACCAGGAACAGCAGCAGCAGCAAGGTGGTGCGGCTGCGATTCAGCGCGGCATGAATCAGCGTACGCATCAGGATGCTTGCTCGCGATCGGTGGACACGGGCTCGACCTTTTCACCGATGTCGACATAGCCGCCCCCCAGGGTGATCAGCCGTACCGTCTCGGGTAGCCCAGTCACCCAGGTTTGCACCGCATCCGCGGTAAGTAGCGTCACCGGGGCAAAACGGATCCTGTCGTCATTGTCCAGGTATTTGACCCCCAGGCGTCCTTCATCATCAAGAATCAACAGCGCCGGCGACAGGGCATGGGCCTGACGGGCGGGCAGCGCGATATCGAGGGTGGCGCTGGCGCCGGCGATACGCAGGCGTTCCGGGTTGGCCAGGTTTGCCTCGAAGGCATAGCTGCGCGTTGCATTATCGGCACTGCTGGCGACAAAACTGAGCTCGCCCTGGAGTTGGTCACCGCTGAGCAGCGTCGCGGTGACCGGCAACCCCGGGTGCAGGTCCGGGGCGCGTCGCTGGGGTGCCTGACCCGTGGCGAGCAGGCGTTCGATCTCGACCAGTTTGCCGATATCCTCACCGGCCTGTACGAAATCACCCACCTCGATGTCAAGGCGATTGAGCACGCCAGGAAAAGGCGCCTTGAAACTGGCGTCGATCCTGAGCTGGCGCAGCCTGGCGAGCTCCGCTCGGGCCTGGGCCACGTCGCGTTCCAGGCTTAGCACTTCGTTACCGGGAATCAGGTTCTTGGCTTGCAAGCGGCGCCCGCCCTTGAGTTCTGAAAGCGCCAGTTCGAGAGTGGCTTCGGCTTGTGTCTGAAGCTCGGGAAGATCCTCTTCGTCAAGTTGCAGCAAAATGTCGTCGGCTTTGACGCGATCGCCCTGGTCATGGGGCAGGGCAGAGACGCTACCGGCTCGGCGAGGACGCAAGATGACAGCGCGCTTGGGTTCGAGCTGACCCTGCAGGGTCAGTGTCGGGACATGCTGCTGGGCATGGGAGGTTCTCACCTCGACCCGAGTCAGGGCAGGTTCCTTTAGCGGACTGCTTTCCGGTGGCTCGGCGCGAAAACGTTGTATATCGCCAAAGATCAACCAGATCAGGAGCGCAACACCTAGAAGCAAGGCAACCGGTGCAGACAAGGAGGCGAATCTAAGACGCATCAAACCATCCGATAGCAGGCAGGAAAGAACAGGACGAGCAAGATAGATGAGTTGCCTTTGAACGAAGGAATCGAAACTGGTTCCACGGCGTATCGTTTACCTTGTCAAATGAATGGGGTCAGAACGGTTCACCCTGTCAGCGTAGGCTGATGATGCGCCAGCCACGCTGCAAGGCCGTCTCGCGCAATCTTTCGTCCGGGTCGACGGCCACCGGATTGTCGATTTTTTCCAGCAACGGTATGTCGTTGTGGGAATCGCTGTAGAACCAGGCATCGTCAAGGGTAGCGTTTTGTCCGTCCAGCCACTCTTTCAGACGCTGGACCTTGCCTTCCTGAAAACTGGGCGTACCGCTGACACGCCCAGTATAGCGATCGTTGATGATCTCCGGCTCGACGGCGATCAAGTCGTCTACGCCCAGCCGTTGGGCGATGGGGGCGGTGATGAACCGATTGGTCGCGGTAATGATCAACAAGGTATCACCTTGGGCGCGATGCTCTGCCAACAATTCTTCTCCCTTCACCAGAATGTTCGGCTCTATCTTGCTGATCATGAACTGCTGATGCCAGGCGGCCAGTTGTTCCGGCGAGTTCTCTGCCAATGGTTTGAGGGCCAGCGCCAGGTAATCGTGAATATCGAGAGTGCCATCCTGATACTGCTGATGAAAACGCTCGTTTGCCTCATGGTAATACGCTGAATCCACCGCGCCCTGTTCGACCAGGAATTCTCCCCAGGCATGATCGCTGTCCGTTGCCAGCAGTGTGTTGTCCAGATCGAAAATGGCAAGACTCAAGACGTACTCCTTGATGAGGCATGGTTAATACAAAATGTAATCAATTATTACAGAACCGGCGATACATTCACACTACGGAGTTAATGCACTTATTGATGGCTTTTTAGGCTTTAAGAAAGCGTAGACATTTATTCAATGTTTTCTTTGTGGAAGAATGGTCCCAACTATCGTTTTACAAGGTGAAGCCCGTGATCGACGCCGACGGCTTTCGCCCAAACGTTGGCATCATCATTGTCAACCGTGAGGGTCAGCTGCTTTGGGCGCGTCGGGTAGGACAGAACGCATGGCAATTTCCTCAGGGAGGCATAAAGTCCAGCGAGACTCCACAGCAGGCGCTCTACCGTGAGCTCGAAGAAGAGATCGGTCTGACCCCGGCCGATGTCGATATCCTGGCCTGCACCCGAGGATGGCTGCGTTACCGTTTGCCCCGGCGCATGGTACGTACACAATCGCGGCCGATTTGTATTGGCCAGAAGCAAAAATGGTTTTTGCTTCAGATACGCTGTCTCGACAGCAGAATATGTATGGATACGACTCCCAAGCCGGAGTTCGATGGCTGGCGCTGGGTGAGTTATTGGTACCCTTTGGGGCAGGTGGTGCCGTTCAAGCGCGAAGTCTATCGGCGCGCCTTGCGCGAACTGGCGCCCCGGGTGCAACACTTGGCACGAGAAAGCGCTGCGCTGCCGTTGCCTCCCTTTGACCAGCGTTGATGCTACTTTCTCATTACAAGAAGAATGCCCATGCTCGATGTCCTACGCCGTATCGTTCAGGAGGTCAACGGAGCGCGCAGTCTCGAAGCGGCGCTGGCCACCGTGGTGCGGCGTGTGCGCAAAGCCATGCATACCGATGTCTGCTCGATCTATCTGTTCGATCCCGTACGCGAGCGTCTGGTGCTCAAGGACACCATCGGTCTGCGCACCCAGGCGATTGGCCTGGTAGCGCTGCGCCTCGGGGAGGGGCTGGTAGGGCTTGTCGCACAGCGAGAAGAAACACTCAATCTCGAAAACGCCCCGGCCCACCCTTACTTTCGCTACTTCAAGGAGACTGGCGAAGAGCGTTTCTCCAGTTTCCTGGGAGTGCCCATCATTCATCAGCGCCGCATGCTCGGCGTGCTGGTAGTCCAGCAGCAGGAAAAACGCCGCTACGATGAAGGCGACGAAGCGTTCCTGATTACCATGGCGGCGCAGCTTGCCGGTGTGCTGGCCCATGCCATCGCGACCGGGACGCTTAATCAGCCCACTCGCGCCGATGGCATGGCGATGTTCAAGGGAATCGCTGCTTCTCCTGGCGTAGTCATGGGCGAAGCGTTGGTCATCGCGCCGTTGGCGGATCTGGATAGCGTGCCGGATTTGATTCCCACGGATATCGAAGGCGAGATCCAGCGCTTACGGGAGGCTATCGATCGCGTGCGCGGCGAAATGCGGCGCACGGGTGAGCGTCTGGCCAATCGGATCTCCGTTCAAGAGCTTGCACTATTCGATGCCTATGAGCAGATGCTTGCCGATGTGGCGCTGGGCCAAGAGGTAGAAAAGCGCATTCTCGAAGGCCAGTGGGCGCCCGGGGCACTCGCGGATGTAGTGCGTCGACATGTGCACTATCTGGAGCGAGTGGACGATGACTATCTGCGCGAGCGCTCAGCGGATGTTCGTGATCTGGGCCGGCGAATATTGACGCATCTGCAGGAGGAGAGCCCGCGTACTACCAACACCATTCCATCCCATTGCATCCTTGTCGCGGATGAGATCAGCGTGGCCATGCTTGGGGAGGTGCCTCGGGAAAAGCTAGCGGGGCTGGTGTCGGTCAGTGGCTCGAGCACTTCCCATGTGGCGATCCTGGCCCGAGCCATGGGCATCCCGACCGTGCTGGGCATGGTCGATCTGCCCCTGCAGCGCTTGAATGGTGCGCCGGTGATTCTCGATGGCCATCGTGGTCGCCTGTTCGTGCGTCCAGATATTGAGCTAACCAGGCAATATCAAGAGCAGATCAACGAGGAACGGGCGTTGACGGAGATGCTCGAGCACGAACAGCACCTGCCCAGCGAAACGCCGGATGGTCACGCCATGGCGTTGATGGTCAATACCGGTCTGACCCTCGATGCAGTGGCACAGCTCAAACCGCGTATTGCCGGTGTTGGGCTGTACCGTACCGAGATGCCGTTCATGATTACCGAGCGCTTTCCCAGCGAGCAGGAGCAGGAGCGGCTTTATCGCGAACAGCTACAAGGCTTTGCGCCCTTGCCGGTGACCATGCGTACCCTGGATATCGGCGGCGACAAGGATCTGCCCTATTTTCCCATTCACGAAGCCAACCCCTTTCTCGGCTGGCGGGGTGTGCGCGTGACCCTGGACCATCCCGAAGTGCTGATAGTGCAGTTGCGGGCCATGCTCAGGGCTTCCGTAGGGTATGACAATCTGCACATCCTGTTGCCCATGATTACCAATATCGACGAGGTCGATGCGGCCTTGCGGCTTCTCGAGCGTGCGTCGATCGAGCTGGGAGAGGAGGGTCTGGTCATCACACCTCCCCGGGTCGGGGTCATGCTGGAGGTGCCGGCAACGCTTTATCAGCTCGATGCCCTGGCGGTGCGGGTCGACTTCTTTTCGGTAGGCAGCAACGATTTGACCCAGTATCTACTGGCGGTGGATCGTAACAACCCGCGAGTCGCAGAGCTTTATGACGCCTGTCATCCTGCGGTACTGGCAGCGCTGGCACGCTTGGCCCAAGAAGCGGTACAGCTGAAGATGCCGACCTCGGTGTGCGGGGAATTGGCCAGTGACCCGGGGGGCGCACTGCTATTGATGGGGATGGGGTTCGATGTACTTTCCATGAATGCACCCAGCCTACCCAAGGTACGTGCCGCGATTCGTCGCGTGAACTTGAAGCAGGCGCGTACTCTGGTCGAAGAGACCTTGAAGCTGCACACACCTGCGGCGGTTCGTAGCCATCTGACGCTGCGTTTCGATGAGTGGGGGTTGGCGCATTTGCTGCCACCCAAGGATTACCAACGGTAGCTTCCTGAGGCATCACCGCATGGATGCTACTCGATGGGTAGGGGCGGCATCTCTTGTCGATATCGGCGTTCATCGAGAAACTGTCCTCCAGGGCCGAAAGAGCGCTCGCCGATAGCCAGATCGCCGTCTGCCTGCCAGCTCACCCAGGTGCTCGCACGGGTGCCGTACTCTTCCCCAACGATGAAAGGCGCCGAAAGAAAACGCTCCAGGGCCAGCTCCACACCGGTATTGGGTAGGTGAGCGTCTTCGGCAGGGCGATCGTCGGATAGTAGCGCCCAGGCCTTGGCGGCAAAGCTGGACTCGTCCAGGCTTTTAGCGACTACGTCGGCAAGACCGGCGCGGGTACTAAGCAGCTTTGGCCAGGGGGTATCGAGACTGGCATTGGAAAGGCCGTGCACGCCGGGGGCTATTCTTTCAAGCGTGGTTCCTGAAGGGCCGTGATGTAGATGCCATAACCGCTCGCCGTTGCTTGCCAGCAAATTGAAGCCCGCATAGCGGTGAGCCTGGGTGCGAGTCAACGTCGTAAGCCAGTGCTCTAGGCTGTCGCATTCCAGTGCCTGGCGCACCAGCTCACCTCTGCTGATCGCATTCATTGGAACGGCGAACTCAGGCGCGCGGACATTGGTCACGGCAGCCAGGCGACCGCTACGGTGCACAGCAAGCCAAGTGCCGCCTGCCTGAAGGTCACGCCCTCCCAGAATGTCAGGGGCATCTTCCCAACGTTGGAGCGCAGCGGTGGGCCGAGCGTAAAACTCGTCGCGATTGGCGGCCATTCGCAAAGGCATCCTGGTGCCAGGACGCCAATCAAACACGATTAAACACATCAGGAACCCCGCTCAGATAATAAACGCCCGTGGTGACCTACTAATGAAACGAGTAGACTCGCCTTTTTGTTGGTGACAGGTATCACGATGCCAGGAGCCTCAGCAGAAAGGAACAGTCGAAACGTCTTGCGCCAGCGCCTGGTGCGCGCTGCGTTGCCGCTGCTGGTGGCTGAAATTTGCTTTTCCCTGATGTGTATAGGGGTCGGATTGTGGCTGTGGCGTGATATCGATCAGAGTCTTGACCGAGCGCATCAACGTAGCCTACTTGAAACTCAGGAACTGCAGGCAAGATTGATCGATCAGCGGCTGATCGATCAGCAACGCTATCTGCGTCAGATGGGACGCTCGGTGCGTCGTATCTTGAAGGCAGACACGGCGCCAAGCATTTCCACACCAGTTCAAGTCGAGGTGCCTTATCATTTGGCGCCGGGCGGCGCGATGGTGCTCTTCGGCGAAGCCCTCAAGCCAGAAGAGAAGGGACTGCCGACACTGCTTACCAAGCTTTACCATCTCGAACCGCTCATGGACGATCTTTATCAAAGCGATATGATGATCAAGCGCTTGGCCATCAATCTGCCTCAAGGGTTACTGGCGCTTGTACCGGCAAGTGCTGCACCAGCAGATGTCAATGAACTGAATTTACCTTTCACACAGTTCACGCCTCCTGGTGCCGATAGCTTTGCAATGCTGCGCTGGCATGCCATGGAACAGGCCTCGACAGATGCCATGCTGCTCGATGTTCATTATGATCTCGCTGACTCCCAGGGTAAGGCGCTGGCTCGTTTGTGGCTGGAGCTCGATTCTCGCTATTTTGCCCAGCTCATACAGGAATATGTGGGACCGGGAATTCATGTGTGGTTGGTGGATGAACAAGGGAAGGGGCTGCTGGGTTCAGCACCAATCGACTTGCCTGACGATGCAGGACGCCGCGGGATCGTCTCCTTGAGTGATGAGGAGTTGCGGGAAAACAAGCGAATGCCTGCGCAGTTGGTGTGGACAGTGCTGCCTACCAATGGTTGGCGTCTGGTAAGTTTGCAGCACTCGAGTTCCGCCGTTGGTGCGAGAGGATATGTGTTCGTATGGCTCGGTGTGGCCTGGCTTCTGGGGAGCCTGTTTCTTTTGAGTGCGCTGTATGTCGTATTGAATCGAGTGACACGCTATTGGGAGCATGAACTGCTGACACCCGTCGAGCGCTTGGCAGGACTCAGACAGCGGATTGAGGCCTGGATGCCTGCCAAGTGGCAGCTTCAACCCTCCCAGTCCCAGGTGTCCAATACGCCCCAGGCGCCTTCCAGGGAAGTGACTAATGAGCTGCAGGCCGAGCTTGTTCGAGAGCTCGATAGTCTTGAGTCGTGCCTGGAAGCATACAAACATCAACCTCGGCTACTCGATATGCTCGAGACGCTGGAGTTGCCCGCCGCATTGACCCTTGATGATGTGCTGATAGCTGTCAATCCTGCCTTCGAAAAGCTCATCGGTCACTCTCAACGTGAGTTGCAGGGGGTTCACGAATCGCTGTTTGTTACCGCGAGTGAAGATGGCGATGATCATGTCAGAGTCACTGGGGCAGACAACAATTGGCGAATCATGCGTCGCTATGAAAGCGATGATGAGTATGGCAACGCGTTGATGCTGTTGATCGATGAGTCCGAGACTCGACACCAGGTACGACAGCTTTCCCTGGCTTGTGAGCTTGCGCGGCAGGAGTCGCAGCTCAAGTCACATTATTTGGTACTGCTGCGGCGTGAACTGGAGTCGTTGTCAAAAGAACTGGGCAAGAGCGTTGGGTCTGATCTAGGGCTGCGTGAGCAGGGCTCGATGATGGTCGAACTGCTCGATAGATTAAATGAAAACGGCGCCGTTGAAACACCCAGGCAGCCACGACGGGCGTCACAGGTTCAAGTATCCAAGGACGCGCGTTCGGTGCGCATCTTGATTGTCGATGACGGCCCGGTGAACAGCATACTGGCCCGTGACGTGCTCTTTCGTCATGGGCTTGCGGTGGATATGGCTGGCGGTGGCGAGGAAGCCCTCGCGCTTTCGCAGCAGCATTTTTACGATCTTGTGTTCATGGATATTTTTATGTCGGCTCCGGATGGTATCGAGACAACTCGTCGCTGGCGTGAGCGAGAAAGCCTAGGCCAGAATGAGCAGCGAAGCGTGCTGGTGGCACTGACTGCCAATGCCAGTGAGCGTGACCGAGAGCGTTTTTTTGCCGCCGGTATGGATGATTATGTCGCCAAACCCTATCGGCCTCAGGCGCTAATCGATATCATTCGACGCTGGTTGCCAGATGTCGATATTGCCTGATCCCCAGCTTGAGAGTCCCATGCTTGAATACCCGCAAATAGATCCTGTTGCCATCGCCCTGGGCCCGATAAAGATCCATTGGTATGGCCTGATGTACGTGGTCGGTTTTGTCGGTGCCTGGTGGTTGGGCCGTATTCGCGCTCATCGCGTCGGGCTCAAACACGACGATATCGGCGACATGCTCTTTTATGGAGCGCTTGGGGTCGTACTGGGCGGACGCATCGGCTATGCGCTGTTCTACGGCTTCGATCGACTACTGGACGATCCACTGTGGCTATTTCAGCTATGGGATGGTGGCATGAGCTTCCATGGCGGTTTGATCGGCGTGCTTATCGCCGCCTGGTTGTTCGCCCGTAAGCATCGACTAGCCTTTTTTCAATTGACCGACTTCATCGCTCCCCTGGTGCCCATTGGCTTGGGGGCAGGGCGAATCGGCAACTTCCTCAACGCTGAACTGCCCGGCCGTGTGAGCAGCCTGCCCTGGGCCATGCCATTTCCCGGTATGGGGCCTGAACCCCGCCATCCTTCATCCCTCTACGAGTTCCTGCTGGAAGGCGTGGTACTGTTTGCCATTCTATGGTGGATATCGCGCCGTCCGCGCCACCGGGGTATGATTTCCGGCCTGTTTCTGGTGCTTTATGGCGTGTTTCGTTTCGTTGTTGAATTCGTGCGTCTGCCGGACCCGCAACTGGGCTTCATTGCCTTTGACTGGTTGACCATGGGTATGCTGTTGACCCTGCCGATGATTGCCGCCGGCTTGGGTCTGATTGCTTGGTCCCGTCGTCAGCCGGTGGACGGGGTTGCCAACGCCGAGGCCGCTCATTCCACACAAGCCAAACGCTCATGACTGTTGCTGCCGAACAACTTCCCCTTGAGCAGCCGTATCTTGACTTGATGCGGCATGTCCTCGATTCGGGTATCGAAAAGACCGACCGTACTGGGGTCGGGACCAAAAGTATCTTCGGTGGTCAGATGCGCTTCGATCTGAGTCGCGGGTTTCCATTGATCACTACCAAGAAACTGCATCTGCGATCGATCATCCATGAGTTGCTGTGGTTTCTGCAGGGTGATACCAACATTGCCTACCTCAAGCAGCATGGGGTGCGCATCTGGGATGAGTGGGCGGACGAAGCGGGTAATTTGGGTCCGGTCTATGGCTACCAATGGCGTAGCTGGCCGCGTCCCGACGGTAGTCATGTCGACCAGATCGCCAATGTCGTCGAGCAGATCAAGCGCAATCCGGATTCGCGTCGCCTTATCGTATCCGCCTGGAATCCGGCACTGATCGATGACATGGCGCTACCGCCTTGTCACGCCCTGTTCCAGTTCTATGTGGCTGGCGGCCGGCTTTCTTGTCAGCTCTATCAGCGCAGCGCGGATATCTTTCTTGGCGTACCCTTCAATATCGCAAGCTACGCGCTACTGACTCGAATGATTGCGCAAGCCTGCGATCTGGCTCCGGGTGAGTTCATTCATACCCTGGGCGACGCACATCTTTATGTGAATCATCTCGAGCAGGCCGAGCTGCAGTTGTCCCGTACGCCTCGAGCAGCGCCCCGGCTGACGCTCAACCCCGAGATCAAGGATCTATTCGCTTTTCGCTTCGAGGATATCGCTATCAAGAATTACGATCCTCATCCCCACATCAAGGCCGAGGTCGCGGTATGAACTCATCCCAGGACGAGCCTCGAATTGCAGTAGTGATGGTTGCCGCGCTCACCCGCAACGGGGTAATCGGTATCGACAATCAGCTGCCCTGGCACTTGCCCGAAGATCTCAAATTCTTCAAGCGCACCACCATGGGCAAACCGCTGATCATGGGACGCAAGACCTTCGATTCCATTGGTAGACCGCTACCGGGGCGTCTCAATATCGTGGTGACTCGTGACACATCCTTTCGTCCAGACGGAGTGCAGGTATGTCATGATCTAGCTGAGGCGCTGTCAGTCGCGCAGCAGCAGGCGCGAAATGATGACGTCAAAGAGATTGCCGTCATCGGTGGTGGTGAGATATTTACTCAGGCAATGCCCCAGGCGTCGCGGCTTTATCTTACCGAGATCGATACCATTGTCACTGGTGACACCTACTTCCCCCAACTGAACAAGTGTCAGTGGCGAGAAGTTGAACGTATTCCAGCGACTACAAACGATGGAAACGATACCCAGCACTCAGCGTCATGTCCTGACTATGCGTTTGTCGTCTACGAGCGCTGCCAGGCATAAGGATTTGACATTATCGTCGTTCAACGCTGGTATTGGTCGAATGACTCGAGATCAGGCCAGTTCAAGGAGGCCGCCTTTGTTGACGGATCGCACAGCCACACTATTGGATACCCTGGAACATCAGGCCCAGTGGGGTCTGGATGAAATAACTCGATTGCGTCGCCGTCTCGAGACGCTCGAGGCAGAGAACATTCAATTGCGCGATACGCTCAAGCAACGAGAGACGGTGCTTGCCCAGGCAGCAGTACCGCGTAGCGCTTCGGAGCGTAATTATCCGCTACCGCCGCGCCGCCCCATCGAGGAAAAGCAAGTACTCGAGGAGCATGCTCAAGCACCGCCGCTCGAGTCTGTCGCGTCCGTCACGAAAGCCCCGCCCGATGCCGCCGAGACGATCGACGCTGACGATCAGCAATCCTCATCGACAGCCGATGAGTTGCCCTCGCCTCAAGCTCTGCTGGATGAATGGTATCGACGCTACACGAACACTTTTTTCAAGGGCCACACACGCCCCTTGAAGGTCGGTATACACGAGGAGTTGATGCAGCATGAAACCCGGCCCGACAAGCTGGTGCGTCGAGCCTTGGCCTGCTATGTGCATTTGCCTCGGTATCTCAAGGCGGTCCGCGCCGGTGCAGAGCGAATTGATCTGGAAGGCTTGCCTGCTGGGCTTGTCACCGATGGCGAGGCGCGTCATGCACGCAAGCAGCTCGAGTCGCTACAGGCTCAACAGCGCGAACGCGATACCGCTAGAAAGCGTGATCCAGAAGCCCGCAAGAATGCGCGTCTTGATAATAAGCTAAGCGAATTACTGGCCAAGCATAGTCGCAGTTGAACACCTTTTTCGATGTCAGAGTTTTCCAAGATGGATCACCGGTCCGGCCCTGATATTCAGCGCCGGACCTTTTTGTTTTCCAGGGACTGGCGCGCAAGGGATCGCATGCCTCTTTTTGATCCAAGTCATCTTTGTACGAATGTAGGCTTGAAACTTCCTGAGAGAGTGCCATTATGAACACTGTTCGCAATGACTCCCAGCCGGTAATGATCAAAGGGTAATGTGCGATGAAAGGCCCGAAGGCCGGCGGTTGTAGGCATTCGAGCAAAGTAGGGGGACGTAATACATTAGCGGGTTAGGGAATCTTTTGATAACAGGATTAAAAACAGTGTTTTTTCTTGTTGCGTTCCTTAAAGACCCAGTATAAGGTTTCCCCTGCGAGCATTGGATAATAACAAGGCTTGACTATGGCAACCCCTCTAGATACAGCGGTGGCGCCTGGCAAGCTGACTGCATAAGCAAATAACGATCGAACAGTAAGTTAGTTTAAGGAACTAATGCGATGAAAAAGACGCTCTTAGTAACTGCCATTGCCGGCGCTATCGGTGCCTCCGCAGCTGCACAGGCTGCGACTGTCTACAACCAGGACGGCACGCAGCTTGATCTGTACGGCAACCTGCAGATTGCCTACGCTAGTCAGAAAGATAATGAAGGCGAACGTCGGGATGAGATTCTGGACAACGGTTCTACCTTCGGTGTCACCGGGCAGCACGTTATCAATCCAGGCCTGACCGGCTACTTCAAGGCGGAGTGGGAATTCAACGCCGATGAAGCCAAGGGCAGCAATAACGAAGACGGTATTTCCCGCAGTGACCAGGCCTACATGGGCTTGAAAGGTAACTTCGGTGACGCACGTCTGGGTTCCTGGGATCGTCTGATCGACGACTGGATCCAGGATCCGGTGACCAATAACGAATACTTCGACCTCACCGACGGCCCCATTGCCGGTGACGACGGCGCCAATACCCAGAATAGCGACAACGACAACGAAGGCGACCGTATTCAGTACATGTCACCTTCCTTCGGCGGTCTGCAGTTCGCTGTGGGTTCCCAATACAAGGGTGACGCTGAAGACGAGAACATTTCCGACTCCGGCAACGCCTCCTTCTACGGCGGTCTGAAGTACACCGTTGGTGGCTTCTCCGTAGCCGGCGTGTATGACAACCTCGACAACCTCGAAGGTGACGTCACTGGCGATACTTATCTGGCTCGTTTTGATGAAGCTGGTAACGTCATCGATCCAGGCGGTCAAGAATTCGACGCCGGCGAGCAGTACGGTGTGACTTTCCAGTACACCATCGACGCCCTGCGCCTGGCGCTCAAGTACGAGCGTTATGAGTCCGGCGATGAAACCTACGTTCAGTC
The DNA here is from genome assembly GCF_947500835.1 of uncultured Halomonas sp. Taxonomy (GTDB): domain Bacteria; phylum Pseudomonadota; class Gammaproteobacteria; order Pseudomonadales; family Halomonadaceae; genus Modicisalibacter. The sequence continues at coordinate 33,551 of NZ_CANMTQ010000011.1, read as the reverse complement.
CGAAAACCGTTACGGTCTTGGCGCGCGCTACGGCTACGGCATGGGCGACATCTACGGCGCTTACCAGTATGTTGACGTGGGCGGTTCCGATTTCGGTGACACCGTTGGCGATCTGACCAGCGATGGCGATCTGCCAAGCGACACCAACGAAGCTCGCGACAGCGAATCACGCAACGAGATCGTTCTGGGTGCGACTTACGACATCTCTTCTGCCATGTATACCTTCATCGAAGGCGCCTGGTACGACGACCAGAATGACCGCGGTGACGGCGTTGCAGTGGGTGCGGTCTACGCATTCTAAGCAAGCCCTCAATCGATCACAGATACTGTGATATAGAAGCCGGCCCTATGGGCCGGCTTTTTCTTGGCTGCTTTATACGGTCACTAAGCGTAATCAGAATAACGCTTCTTCAGATCAATCCTCTTTTTGTAATACATGCTTGAGCACCACGGCGTTGTTATGCTCTTCATCCTTGGCCGCAAATACCAGCGTGATACGACCATCCTGGTGATATTTCCGCAGCTTTTTCATCGCGTCCGGACAATTCTTGAGCTCTTCCCTGTAGCGCTTTTGAAATTCCTCCCATTTATCCGGGTCGTGGCCAAACCATTGGCGTAGCCCCTTGCTCGGCGCCAGCTCTTTCAACCACTCATCGATATCGGCCTCTTCTTTCTTTATGCCGCGAGGCCACATCCCATCCACCAATATACGCTTACCGTCATTATTGGCAGGCGCATCGTAGGCGCGTCTAAGACGAATATCCCCTTGGCTCATTGCTTACTCCTATACGAACGTATCGCAATAGAATAGGCATCTTTTCGGGGCTTGATCAATATTGATCCACGCTAAAGTAGGCAGACGAAAAACCACTGGAATGTTCGAACAACAGGATGTTCCTGCACATCCAGGTTCAGGCGCCCGCGGAGAACGAAGAGTGACATGGTTGAAATTGCCAAGGCTTGAAGGAATAGGGCTTCCGGCATTGGGTATTAGATCAATGCATAAACGGTTACTGCTTGGGCTGGCATTTGGCTGGCTTTTAGGAATGGCCGTCATTCTGGTCTCTACCTGGCATTCCGGTCAGTCGCTGATTCGCGAGGTGGCTAACGAGCATCTCGAATACGAAGCACGCATGATTGCGGGGGAAATCGATCAGGAAGTGCAGTTACGTTTTGAAGCGTTACAGCGTCTGGCATCTCAAATCGGTACTTTTGAATCGCGTGCATACGCGGAATTATCCCGTGAATTGAGCCGCAACGATGCGCTGTTGTCACTGTTCGATGGTTTGGTGATGATTGATAGGGACGGAAAGGTGCTAGCGGATTGGCCCAGGATAGATGGCCGCGAAGGGTTGAGCGTTCATGGCTCCGACTTTTTCCAGTTTCAACGCCATGTTTCACGTCCTTATGTCAGTGAGCCCTTCCGTGGGCGCGCAAGCGATGAGCCGCTTATCGTTTTCAGTGTTCCGTTACTTGATGAAGCCGGTAGATTTTCTGGCGTCGTCGGCGGAGTTGCCAAGATTCTGAATGGTAGCTTCTTCGACAAGTTGCGTCGGATCCGCATCGGTAAACAAGGATTCGCTGTTATCGTGACGGCCTCAAGTAAAATACTGGTCCACCCGGACCAGGACTTGATCATGCAGCCTGTGCCTACTCTTCATCAGAACCCATGGCTTGATCTTGCGCTATCCGGTTGGCAGGGTACGGCCAGTGCGCCTTTGCTGACAGGTCAGCAGGCACTACAAGCTTACCGCCAGGTTTGGTCGGCGAATTGGGTCGCGGGTATCATGTTACCTCAGACCCAGGCATTTCAACCTTTGCAGTGGTTTGTGCGTAATCTATGGGTGGTTGGGGCGTTGACCGGTGCAGTAATGCTCGTATTGCTTTGGTGGTTGCTAAGGTTGGCGCTGCTTCCTATGCAGCGGCTTGAGCGGCAGATCGCTGCCGTGGGGCAAGGTCGACGACAGCGAATCGAGCTCAACACCCACACCGTCGAAATAAGACGTGTCGCTGAAACCTTCAATCAAGTATTAAAAAAACAGCGCCAGGCTGAATCCACGCTGCTTGATCGACAGGCATTCCTGGATGCGGTGCTGCGTTCGTCTCCGGTAGGCATGTTTGTTTATGGCCTTGAAGGGGGGTTACGCTACGCCAATCCCGCGTTGTGCCGACTGACAGGCTACGATTTCAAGGTATTACAGCAGCAAGGCTATACAGCCTATGTCCACGCGGATGATCAGCATGACGTTAGCGACCACTGGCAATACACCTTGGCAACCGGTCGTGATTTTCAGCGCCAATACCGCTATATCAAGGCATCAGGTGAAACGATCTGGGTCGAGTCGCATGTTTCCCTTGTGCGACTGCGCAGCAAACGTCCATTAGGCTATGTCGGCACATTCAAGGACATTACCCATACTCGTGAAGTGGAAGCGTTGCAGCGATGGGAAGCAGAGCATGATCCACTGACGGGGCTGCTCAATCGTCGTGGGTTTGAGCGTCGATTGGAAGAGGCGCTAATCGACCGTCTCAAGAGCGGCACGTCCTCTGCACTGATTTTGTTCGACTTGGATCATTTCAAACCAATCAATGATGAAGGTGGACATGCCCTGGGCGATGTCATGCTCAAGCATATTGCTGCATTGATTGTCAGCAAGGTTCGCAGAAGTGATTTTGTGTCCCGCTATGGCGGAGATGAGTTTGCTCTGTTACTGCCAGGGTGCGACCTCGATCACGCGAGAAAGATGGCTGAGGTACTTCGTCAATCCGTCGAGACGATAAGCGTCGAGCACGAAAAGAAATGTTACAAAGTGACGCTGAGCATGGGGGTGACGGTTTTACGAGAAGGAGACAATCAAATTGATATCCCGATGCAGCGGGCCGACCGTGCAAGCTACCAAGCCAAGGAGCAAGGGAGAAACGCTATCGTATCCACTGAAGAGCCATAGTTTTATTAATAAAAATTAAGTACAATCAATTATTTGCAGCATTCTTGTCGCTTCTGAAAATCCATTTCGCTTAGCCGCATCTCATGGCACCTCGCTGTTTCCCCTTTGCATTTAGATTTCTAGTCCTTGTAGTACTAGTTTTAAAAGCGTTTGTTACATTTAGTTACTTAGTAAAATAGTGTTTCAATTTGTACTATTTTGTTTCATCATTGCCTTGTGTTTCGCAGATGACATGAGTGAACGATATGGCTAAGCGCAGTTTCAAGATTACTCCCACTACCACGGGCAATGGTCAAAAACTTAGAAAACCGGATCATTGGGTGTTGCAGGAAACTACCGGGGGTAAGGTACGAGAGATTCACCGTTTTCAAAACTATTTCGATGCGCTTCAAGCCAATCGAGAGATGTGCGGTCAAATGATGGGCTAAGTAAGATGCTTGATATTTTAAATAACAATAATCTTTATATTTTGGCTGTTAATAAAATAATATCTGTTTGAATTTTTATCTTGTTTAATTGTTCGGTAGTTCTGGTTGTATCCTGTGTTCGATCGTTTTGGCACGTTAGCTATCCGCTAACGTGCTTTTTTTTGGAACAAAAATGGAAAAGCAAACAAGCACCCTGCATGGGTGAGCGTTTAACAACCAAGCATTATGCTTTAGAGCTTCAAAGGCTTGTGAGCCTCCTTGGAGGAGGCTAGAAAGGCGGGACTATGATGATGGTTTCATCACTTTTCGATTTTGGGGTCGATATCTTGATAACGCTGTTGAATCTGCTGAAGTTCGAATTTTAGATCAAGAAGGCTATATTGTACTCGTGAGTTTGCAATTTTCATCTTGAGAGTTGCTTCTCTGAGTTTTCTATTGGCTTCGCGTAAACGATAAACGGGATCGTTCTTGGCCTCTTTCAAAGAAAGCATAAAGTCGTTGAACGATGCGTTTGAAGAAGGTGAAGTGGGTTCCATGCGAGTGTCGCCGTGTTGTTAATATGTAACTTTATTTTAATGGCGACACGATTTTAATGCGGCATGGAAAAGCTCCATAATGATAACCAAAATAACTGGCATCTTTTTCCCTTCTTGAACTAATTTTGTAAATTCAAAACATTAATTACCTGGTTTTTATATAAGCAAGAATTTACTCAAGCTTTTTATCTGGCAGGACCAATTATCGATGCTACCCAATATTCGAGAACACTCCGACGCAACATTGGCAGGCCATACCGGCAAACGAGCCGTCCTTTTGCAGCCTGGCCCGCATCTTGGGTTGCTCGTCGGTCTCTTGCTGACTTCATCTGCTGTATCAGGCGCGGACTATCCCCATGATAATGAGCCGATCGGTGATGTAGAGGCAGTCTATAGCGGCCAACTTACACCGGATCTAGCGGTCAGCACTTTCAGAAACATCCATCGACTTTTTCCCTCTCGCGACATTGAGGCCGGTCAATCACCCAAGTCGCTTCCTGTCTCACAACGCTCGATCAAAGGTCTCTCTTTCGACGTTGACGATAAAACCTATGATATCTACGACTATCTCGCACTCAACAGTATTGCGGGGCTAATGGTATTGAAAGATGGCGAAGTCGTGTACGAGACCTATCAGCGTGGCAACCATAGAGATACTCGCTGGATGTCCATGTCCGTGGCCAAATCGGTTTCATCCACCTTGGCGGGCATGGCGATTCAGGACGGTTTGATCGAGGGCCTGGATGCCCAGGTCGTGGACTACGTGCCCGAGCTTGAAGGGACTGCCTACGATGGCGTCACCCTTAGAAACGTCCTCACGATGACCTCTGGAGTCGCCTGGAACGAGGCTTATACGAACGCAAACTCAGATCGTCGAGATCTTTTGCAAGCCCAGATCGCCCAGGAGGCCGGTGGGGCCATGAAAGTCATGGCCGGGCTTTCCCGTGCTGCAAACCCTGGAACCGTGAATAACTACAGTACCGGCGAAACGCAAATCCTGGCAGAAGTACTCTATAGCGCACTCGACCGACCCCTGGCGGAGTATCTGTCTGAAAAACTTTGGCGGCCTTATGGTATGGAAAGCGATGCGACTTGGTGGTTGTCCTCAGCCAATGGAGCAGAAATCGGTGGCAGTGGGATAGGCGCCACATTGCGTGACTATGCCAGGTTCGGTCAGTTCATGCTGGAAGACGGAATGATTGGTGATATTCGCGTATTGCCGGAAGGCTGGGTCGAGGAGGCGACGACACCCAAGACCTTGAGCAGCGGAGAAACGCTTAACTATGGTTACATGTGGTGGCCTGGCTGGACTTCGGTTTCCAAGCAAGACAAGGCCTTTTCCGCCGCGGGTATTCAGGGGCAGTACGTTTACGTGAACCCCACCGAGAATATCGTCATCGTTCAGAACGCGGCGGAGCCCAAGCCATTGGGTAAAAAAGTGGTGCATCCCATGGTGTTTTTCGATGCAGTGGTAAGTCATCTGAAATAGGCGCAAGTCAGAGCGCGATCATGAGGTGTTCAGTGCCCGGCGCTGTCTGCTTTCCAGCGGCGCATACTGTTGAATCATCAATTGTCAAAACTCTCCTTTATACCAACGCACTTTTCCTAAGCTGCTACTTTTACTAAACAACCCCTGCTTGCTGTGAAACCGCATAACTATTCCAAAAGGCGGTGTGCAATGCCGAAAGTCATCCTGCTTTATATCCGGGCGATCGATGGGATGAATCGCGTCATCGGACGGATAGCGATGTACCTGATCTTTGTTCTGATCGGGATTCTGCTCTGGTCATCGGCTTCCAAAGTGTTCATGACCCCATCATTGTGGACGCTGGAAACCGCGCAATTCGTCATGGTGGCCTATTTCGTGCTGGGTGGGCCTTATTCGATCCAGCTAGGGTCGAACGTGCGAATGGATTTGTTCTATGGCGACTGGTCGCCAACAACCAAGGCATGGGTCGATGCCTTCACCGTGTTCTTTCTTGTCTACTATCTTGGGGTGCTGCTCTACGGTGGGCTGGTGTCGATGGCCTATTCGCTCGGTTACTTCGGCAGCGAGCCCTTCGAATTCTTCCTCGATCTAGGCTGGACATTCATTACCCAGGGGCCGGCGGCAGCCGGTGAGCAACTCGGTTTCATGGAGCGCAGCCCGACCGCCTGGCGGCCGGTGATGTGGCCGATCAAGGCGGTGATCTGTGCCGGGGTGTTCCTGATGATCCTTCAAGCCCTTGCGGAATTCTTCAGGGATGTCGGTCGCCTGCGAGGAGTAATCGCCTGATGCCCTACGAGATGATCGCCATCCTGATGTTCAGCTCGATGATGCTGTTGCTGCTGACCGGTCAACGCGTGTTCGGTGCGATCGGCTTTGTTGGGGCGTTGGCGGGTGTTTTGCTCTGGGGGACCGGAGGTGTGGACATTCCGTTTTCCTCTGCCATGAAGCTGATGAAGTGGTATCCCCTGTTGACGCTGCCGATGTTTGTCTTCATGGGTTATGTGCTGTCTGAAAGCCGTATCGCGGATGATCTCTACAAGATGTTTCATGTCTGGATGGGCCCGGTAAAAGGAGGGCTTGCCATCGGCACGATCGGGCTGATGGTGCTGATTTCAGCCATGAACGGCCTGTCGGTAGCCGGCATGGCGATCGGCGCCACCATCGCCTTGCCCGAACTGCTGCGGCGCGGCTATGACAAGATCATGGTGACCGGCGTGATTCAGGCGGGCTCGAGCCTGGGGATTCTCGTGCCGCCTTCGGTGGTGCTGGTGCTTTACGCGATGATCGCGCGCCAGCCCGTGGGCCAGCTGTGGCTTGCGGGGGTATTGCCGGGGTTGATGATGGCGACGCTGTTCGTCATCTACATCTATGTGCGTTGCCGGGCGCAGCCCGAACTTGGCCCCGCCTTGCCCGCCGAGGAACGTGATGTCTCGCTGTCCGAAAAGCTGCGGCTGCTGAGAGCGGGGGTGCTGCCGCTGGTGATCTTTGCGGTGATGATGGTGCCCTTCGTGAAGGGCTGGACCTCGCTGGTGGAAAGCTCCGCCATCGGCGCGACGGCGGCGTTCCTGGCCGCCGTACTCAAGGGGCGGATGACGCGCCAGGTATTCGAGACATCGGTGCGCCAGACCCTGGCGATTTCCTGCATGTTCATGTGGATCATCCTGGCCGCCCTTGCCTTTGGTGCGATCTTCGATGGGCTGGGGGCGGTCAAGGCGATCGAGGATCTGTTCACCCAACGCCTGGGTCTCTCGCCCTGGATGATCCTGATTTTGATGCAGCTCAGCTTTATCGTGATGGGCACCTTTCTGGACGACACCGCCATGCTGGTGATCGTGGCGCCGCTCTATGTGCCGCTGGTGGATGCGCTGGGTTTCGATCTGATCTGGTACGGCATCCTTTACACGATCACGACCCAGATCGCCTACATGACACCGCCATTCGGCTACAACCTGTTCTTGATGCGCGCCATGGCCCCACCGGAGATCGGGCTGCGCGATATCTACTGGTCGATCATACCCTTCGTGTTAGTGATGCTGGTCGCTCTCAGCCTGGTGATGATCTTTCCGCAGATCGCGCTGTGGCTGCCCGGCTATATTTATGGGAAGTAACAATTGATGGGAAGTAACAATTTATGAGGAGTAACAACAGGCAGGAGCCCACGTAAACCACAAGCGTTTGCATATCCACGTCAGGAGAAAGAAAAATGACAACAAGACGCAAGTTTTTGATATCCGCCGCTACCGGAGCGGCTATCGCTCCGCTGGCCGGCAGTGTCATCGCTCAGTCATCCTCCCAACCCACGATAAAGTGGCGCATGCAGACCTATGCCGGCGCCGCCTTGGGGGAACACGTCGCCAAGCCCGCCATCGACCTGTTCAACAAGATTGCCGGCGATCGCATGCAGATCGAGCTCTTCTATGCCGATCAGCTGGTTCCGACTGGCGAGCTGTTCCGTGCCATGCAACGCGGCACCATCGACGCGGTGCAATCGGATGACGATTCCATGGCGTCTCCCACCCAGGTGACGGTGTTCGGCGGCTATTTTCCGTTCGGGTTGCGCTATAGCCTCGATGTGCCGGTGCTGTTCAACCGCTACGGGCTGAAGGAGATCTGGGAGGAAGAGTATGCCAAGGTCGGCGTAAAGCATGTCAGTGCCGGCGCCTGGGACCCGTGTCATTTTGCCACCAAGGAGCCAATCCGCAGCCTGAAGGATCTGGAAGGCAAACGTATCTTCACCTTTCCCACCGCGGGGCGGTTCCTGTCGCAATTCGGTGTCGTGCCGGTGACCCTGCCTTGGGAAGATATCGAGGTCGCCGTACAGACCGGCGAACTGGACGGCATCGCCTGGTCGGGCATCACCGAGGACTACACGGTGGGTTGGGCGGATGTGACCAACTACTTCCTGACCAACAACATCTCCGGGGCCTGGATCGGCCACTTCTTCGTCAACATGGAGCGTTGGGAGGAGCTGCCCGAAGACCTCAAGCTGCTGTTCGAGGTGTGCTGCGAGCAGTCGCATTACTATCGTCAGCATTGGTATTGGGGCGGCGAAGCGGCGCTTCGCGTCAATGGCGACAAGCTGGAGCTCACCTCGATCCCCGATGAGGAATGGGAACAGGTCGAAAACGCCGCCGAGAAATTCTGGGATGAGATTGCGGCGCAGTCCGAGGTCAAGGCCAAGGTCGTCGGAATATTCAAGCAGTACAACGCGGATATGCGCAAAGCCGGCCGGCCTTACCGCTATACCGATGCCTGATCCTACCCATAAAGGATGACCGGAGATGACCAGCGCGCTGACGTTCGACGCCCTCGAGGATCAAGTCGAGAGCGGTGAGGTTGATACGGTGCTTATGTGTTTTGTCGACATGCAGGGCCGTTTGATGGGCAAGCGGCTCCATGCGCGCCATTTCGTGGAGGCGGGGTGGGAGGAGACGCATTGCTGCAACTACCTGTTGGCCACGGATCTGGAGATGGATACACCAGGCGGCTATGCCAGTACCTCCTGGCAGTCCGGGTATGGCGATTACGTGATGAAGTCGGATCTCGACACCCTGCGCCCGGTGCCATGGCTCGAGGGCACGGCGATGGTGCTGTGCGACGTGCTGGATCATCACACCCACGAACCGGTACCTCACTCACCCCGCACCATGCTCAAGCGCCAACTTGCGCGGCTGGAGGCAATGGGATTCGATGCAATCATGGCGACTGAGCTGGAATTTTTCCTGTTCGAGAAGAGCGTCGATGAGATTCGCCGGAACGGTTTCCGCGACCTGGCCCCGATCAGCGGCTACAACGAGGATTACCACATCTTCCAGACCACCAAGGAAGAGCACGTGATGCGCCCCTTGCGCAATCACCTCTACGCAGCGGGCATCCCGGTAGAAGGCACCAAGGGGGAGGCCGAGGCCGGGCAGGAAGAGCTGAACATCCGCTATGCGCCCGCGCTGGACACGGCGGATCATCACACCATCGCCAAGCACGCGATCAAGGAAATTGCCTGGCAGCAGGGCCATGCGGCAACCTTTCTGCCTAAATGGCATCGTGACCGGGTAGGCAGTTCCAGTCACGTGCATCAATCGCTGTGGCACGAGGGCGCCTCCGCCTTCTTTGACGAAGGCGACGAACTGGGCATGTCCGGGGTGATGAAGCACTACCTGGCCGGGCTGCTGAAATACGCCCCGGACTACACCTATTTCCTGGCGCCCTACATCAACAGCTACAAGCGTTTCCAGAAGGGCACCTTTGCGCCCACCCGCACGATCTGGTCAGTGGACAACCGCACCGCCGGCTTTCGCCTGTGCGCCGAGGGCACTAAAGCGGTGCGTATCGAATGCCGTATCGGCGGGTCGGACCTGAACCCTTACCTGGCCATGGCCGCGCAGCTGGCCGCTGGTCTCAAGGGGATCGAGGAGGCGCTGGCGCTGGACCCGCCCGCCGAGGGCGATACCTATGAGGGCACTAGCGGCTTGATCCCGCAGAATTTGCGCGATGCGCATAAGGCGCTGAAAGACTCAGCCATGCTGCGTGCGGCGATGGGGGATGACGTGATCGACCACTATGCGCGGACCGCCGAGGTGGAGCTGGAGGATTTTGACCGGGTGGTGACCGATTACGAGATCGCACGCGGCTTCGAACGGGCATGAGGAAGGGAGACGACGATGAGCCATAAGTTGAAATGCGTTTCACCCATTGACGGGTCGGTGTTTGCCGAACGCGAAACGTTGTCGCATGACGCGGTGACTCAAGCTGTCAAGCGAGCACGGGCGGCCCAGGCGGAGTGGGCTACCCGCCCCTTGCAGGAACGCATCGATCTGGTGATGGCCGGCGTCGCCGCCGTGGGTGCGATGAACGACGACATCGTGGCGGAACTTGCGCACATGATGGGCCGTCCGGTACGTCATGGCGGCGAATTCGGCGGGTTCGAGGAGCGCGCCAGCCACATGGCGACAATCGCCCGGGAGGCCCTGGCGGATATCAAGGTGGGTGAGGATGAAACGTTCAAGCGCTATATCAAGCGCATACCCCATGGTGTGGTGCTGGTGGTAGCGCCCTGGAATTATCCCTACATGACGGCGATCAACACCGTTGCACCGGCGCTGATCGCGGGCAACACGGTGCTGCTCAAGCACGCCACCCAGACCCTGCTGGTGGGGGAGCGCATGGCGCACGCCTTTCATTCCGTTGGTGTGCCCGAGGCGGTCTTCCAGAACGTCTTTCTCGATCACGACACCACCTCGGCGCTGATCGCGGCGCGGTCGTTCGATTTCGTCAACTTCACCGGCTCCGTCAATGGCGGGCGCGAGATGGAGCGGGCGGCGGCAGGCACGTTCATCGGATTGGGGCTGGAGCTGGGCGGCAAGGATCCGGGCTACGTCATGGACGACGCAGACCTCGAGGCGGCGGTCGATACCCTGATCGGCGCGGCGATGTTCAACTCGGGGCAATGCTGCTGCGGGATCGAGCGCATCTATGTGCATGATGGGCTGTTCGACGCCTTCGTCGACAAGGCGGTGGCCCTCGTCGAGGCTTACAGGCTGGGTAACCCGCTGGACCCGGCCACGGACATCGGCCCCATGGCGCACGCCCGCTTTGCCAGGGAAGTGCGTGCCCAGATCGATGAGGCTGTGGCCGCCGGTGCCAAGGCTCATATCACACCAAAGCCGGAAGATGACGGCGGCGTCTATCTGACCCCGCAGATCCTGACCGATGTGACCCATGACATGCGCGTGATGCGTGACGAGAGCTTCGGCCCGGTGGTGGGCATCATGCCGGTATCCGGCGACGAGGAGGCGATCGAGCTGATGAACGACAGCCCCTTCGGCCTGACCGCCAGCCTGTGGACCGCGGATATCAACCGGGCGCAGTGGGTGGGTGATAGGATCGAGACCGGCACGGTGTTCATGAACCGCGCCGATTATCTCGATCCGGGGCTGTGCTGGACCGGCTGCAAGGAAACCGGCCGCGGCGGCGGGCTGTCGGTGATCGGTTATCACAACCTGACCCGCCCCAAGTCCTATCATCTGAAGAAGGTGACACCATGACGCTGACTGGCAACTGGTCCTATCCCACCGCGATCCGCTTCGGGGCAGGCCGGATCAAAGAATTAGCCGAGGCCTGTGCCCAGGCAGGCATTAAACGCCCCTTGCTGGTGACGGATCGGGGCCTGGCCGAACTGCCGATCACCCGGGCGACACTGGACATCATGGAAAGCGCCGGCCTGGGTCGTGGCCTGTTCGCCGAGGTCGATTCCAATCCCACGGAAGGCAACCTGACGGCCGGGATCGAGGCCTACAAGACCGGTGGCCATGACGGCGTGATCGCCTTCGGCGGTGGGTCGGGACTGGACCTGGGCAAGCTGGTGGCCTTCATGGCCGGCCAGACCCGGCCGGTGTGGGATTTCGAGGATATTGGCGACTGGTGGACGCGTGCCGACGCGGACGCCATCGCCCCCATCGTGGCGGTACCCACCACCGCCGGCACCGGCGCCGAGGTGGGCCGCGCCAGCGTCATCACCAACCCGGCCACCCACGTGAAGAAGATCATCTTTCACCCCAGGATCCTGCCCACGGTGGTGATCTGCGATCCCGAGCTGACGGTGGGTATGCCAAAGACGATCACCGCCGGCACTGGGCTGGACGCCTTTGCCCACTGTGTCGAGGCCTTTTCAAGCCCCCATTACCACCCGATGAGCCAGGGCATTGCGCTGGAAGGCATGCGGCTGGTCAAGGAGTATTTGCCCCGGGCCTATGCGGACGGCAGCGATATAGAAGCACGCGCTCACATGATGAGTGCGGCGATGATGGGCGCCACCGCCTTCCAGAAGGGACTGGGCGCGATCCATGCCATGAGCCATCCGATCGGCGCGGTATTCAACACCCATCACGGCACCACCAATGCCGTGTGCATGCCGGTGGTGCTGGCCTTCAACGCCGACAGCATTCGCGACCGGTTCGATAGGGTCGCCGCCTATCTGGGCATCGATGGCGGTTTCGAGGGTTTCACGAGTTTCGTGCAGGCGTTCAATGACCAGATGGGCATTCCGCGCAAACTCTCGGACCTGGGGGCCACGCCGGATCGTATCGGCGAGCTGGCGGAAATGGCCATTGAGGACCCAAGCTGTGGTGGAAACCCGGTGGAATTGACCGTCGAGAATCTCAAGGGATTGTTTCGAAGCTGCATGTGACTGGCTGCTTTCTGGATATAGGGGCGGCTATTGCTTATTGGCGCTATGCTTGAGCTCGAACCCTTTGACGATCACAAAGGCCACCAGAGCGATCACGAAAACGACCAGGTACATCCAGGCAATGCTCTGGAGTGTTTCGATCACGGTCCGGTAAATCTCCAGTGTCCAGCGCTCGGTGGTCAACTGGAGCATTTCGGCATCCTTGTTCGGCGCACTGATATAGCGTTCGAGAGCATAGATCCGCACGCCTCCCGAGATGCCCACTACAAAGCCAGCGAAGGTGATATAGCGATGCCAAGCCGTACTGATGTCATCCTTGACGATGCGCTGCAGGATTTTTGCAATCGATGTGTTGAAGAGTATGACCACACCCGCGGATACCGCAGCAGAAATCAAAAAAGTGAACAGCAATAAGGTGAAGAACATCTTCTGAATCCCGCAGTTGACTGTATCGAGATATTCTCTAACTGCAAGAGACCAAATGATAGATTGAACCAGCGCAAATACAATGACGCCGGCGGGCATAAGCCTCACCGGCGTCTTGTCTAGCGCGGGACGGTTTCGATCAGGACGAGAGCCGATCGTAGCCGTTATCCAGGAAGGGGTAGTCCGTATAGCCTTCTTCCTTGCCGCCGTAGAAGGTGTCCGGATTGGGCTCGTTGAGCGTGGCGCCTAGACGATAACGCTCGACGAGATCCGGGTTGGCGATGTAGGAGCGACCGATTGCCACGGCGTCGGCGATGCCGTCACCAATGATGCGTTCGGCGCTTTCTGCGTCGTAATGACCGCAGAAGATCAGGCTGCCCTTGAAGCGCTCCCGCAGGGCGCGACGGAAATCATCCGTCAGCTTGATGTCGCCTCCGGCCCAGTCCGGCTCATTGATATGCAGATAGGCGATACCGCGCTTGGAAAGCTGCTCCGCCATGTAGAAGGCCATCTCCTCGGGCTCGTCGTCGGTCAAACCGAAGATCTCGATGAACGGCGACATGCGAATGCCGGTACGTTCCGGGCCGAACACTTCCGCCACCGCATCGAGTGCTTCCAGCGGGAAGCGGGCGCGATTTTCAATAGAGCCGCCATACTGGTCGGTGCGCTGATTGCTACCGGTGGCCAGGAACTGGTTGAGCAGATAGGCGTTGGCGGCATGTAACTCGACCATGTCGAAGCCGGCACGCTTGGCGCGGATCGCCGCCTGACGATAATCTTCAACCACGTCAGCGATCTCGTCGGTTTCCAGGGCCCGGGGCGTGCTGGTGTCGTGACGACCGGCGCTACCATCTTCGAACTCGACGAAGCATTGAGCGCCTTCGCCCTTCAGTGCGCTGGGGGCTACCGGCGCCTGGCCGTCAGGCTGTACCATTTCGTGGGAAACCCGGCCCACATGCCAGAGTTGCAATGCCATGCGGCCACCCTTGGCGTGAACCGCGTCCACCACCTTCTTCCAGCCGGCTTCTTGCTCATCGGTCCAGATGCCCGGCGTATAAACGTAACCCTGGGCGGTAGGGGAGATATTGGTGGCCTCGCTGATGACAAGGCCGGCACCGGCGCGCTGACCATAATAGGCTTGCTGTAGCTCGCCGGGAACGCTATCCGGGGTGCGGGCCCGGGTAAGGGGAGCCATCAGTATGCGATTGGGAAGCGTAAGACTGCCGAAACGAACCGGCGTCAATAAGGTTTCATGTGCCATGGAGTGTCCTTGAGAAATTGGGAAAGTCAGGCCTGTGTCGATAGAAACAGGCCCTATGGAAAAAAATCAGAAGAAAGGGGTTACAGCTTGACCAGCATCTTGCCTTGATTGCCGCCTTCGAAGAGCTTCAGGAAGGCGTCCGGCGTCTGCTCCAGTCCTTCCTCGACGGTTTCCTGATAGTCGATCTCGCCCTTGGCGACCCTGGGGCCAAACTCCTTCAAGAAGTCGGTGTGATGTTCCCAGTGATCGAAGACGATGAAGCCTTGCATGCGCGCGCGACGAATCAGGATCATTGCCAGATTGCCGGGGCCGGCACTCGGACCTTCATCGTTGTAGCGCGAGATCATGCCGCATACGGCGATGCGCGCACCGACCCTGAGGTTGTTCAGCGCTGCTTCCAGGCAGTCGCCGCCGACGTTTTCGTAATAGACATCAAAGCCCTCCGGGCAGGCGTTCTTGAGATCTTCGCTCAGCTGCTTGGCGTCCTTGCCTTTATAGCTCACCGCCTTGACGCCCTGGGATTCGAGCCAGTCGAGTTTCTTCTGGTCACCGGCGATGCCTACCACGGTGCCGCCCTTGGCCTTGGCCAGCTGCACGGCTAAAGACCCTACTGCGCCACTCGCGGCGCTGACGAGCACGTTGTCGCCATCCTTCATCTCGGCGATGATATTGAGTCCCACCCAGGCGGTGGTGCCCGGCATGCCGAGTACGCCGAGATAGGCCTGCTCAGGGACGTCGAACTCAGGGAGCGCTTCGACCTGGTCGCCAGGCAGTTGAGCAACATCACGCCAGCCGCCCATATGACGCACCTTGTCGCCTTCCTTGAAGCTGGAATTCCGTGACTCGATGACCTCGCCCACAGCGGCGCCTTCCAGGGGCTTGCCTAGTTCAAAGGGTTCAATATAGGTGGTCACGCCATCCATGCGCCCGCGCATGTAGGGGTCCACGGAAAGCCAGGTGTTGCGAATACGTACCTCGCCATCCTGTAGCTCGGGAAGGTCATGCTCCTCGAGCTTGAACAGGTCGCGCTTCGGCATGCCTTGAGGATGATCGTGGATAGTAAAATAACGGCTTTTCATAGCTCACTCCTGTGTGCCAAACATTCATCGCCTTGAAGCAATGGCACCAGAATAGTCAGTTCGGTAATATCACGCCAATGCAAGTTGCTTAAAAGCGATATGCATTATGCTGATAACATAGCCATTGAAACGCTGTTAACCATCACCATGGCGATAATTGTATGCACCTTGCCGATCTAGCCCATCACGACCTGAATGCCTTGGTCACCCTGCACGCGTTACTGGACTCACGAAGCGTCACCCGGGCAGCAGAGCGACTCAATCTCAGTCAGCCTGCGGTATCGCGCACCCTGTCTCGACTGCGTTATTCCTTGGACGATCCTTTGTTCGTGCGGACCCACCGCGGGTTACGTCCCACGGCGCGAGCGGAGGCACTGGGGCCACCCTTGGCACGACTGTTGGAAGAGTTGGGGACACTGCTGGCCCCTCCTGAATTCGATCCGGCGAGCACGACTCGACGATTTCAACTGGCGACTTCCGATTACGGTATGCACGCCTTTCTCGTGCATCAGTGGCAAACCCTCAAGTACCAGGCGCCGCATCTACGCTTGGATATCCAAGGCTACAGCGGCAGCATCGAGCAGAAGCTCGACGAGGGTGGACCGGAGTTGGCGCTTTGCGTACCCGGCGATCGGGTGCCGGCCAGTGTGCACGGGCGCGAGATCGGCAGCGATCATTTCGTTTGCGTGATGCGCGAAAATCATCCGCTGGCGGTCAAGCCAGAAGAAGAATTTACCTTGGAGGCCTTTCTGGGTGCGGATCATCAGTTGATCAGCATGGGGGGTGACGATAGAGGGGCGGTGGATCTGGCCTTGGCCAAGCATGGGTTGAAACGCCGTGTCAGCTTGCGCCAGCCGCATTTTCTGGCGAGTTTTTCAGCGACGCAGCACAGTGACCTGTTGCTGTGTGTGCCCGGGTGTCTGGCCGCCAGCATACTCGATCACTGGCCATTGGCGCTGCGGCGGCTACCGCTTGAGGTGGCGCCCTTTTCCTACTGGCTGGTCTGGCATGAGCGCTATCATGGGGACGCGGGCCATGGCTGGCTGCGCCAGACCCTGTTTGAGGGCCTGCAGGAGCAATATCGAACCCTCAGTCGGCGCTTGCAGATGGCCTAGGGCCTGTTGACGTTTCATTCACGGCCGCGCTGGCGCCAGTTTTTATTCGGGGCAAGGCAGGAGGAGAGAAATTTGGTTATTCCAAATGAACGACGACTAACGCAGCAGCGGATAAAAACTGGCCCAGCCCTTCGGGTTGCGCAGCAAAAAGCGCCATTCTGCGTTGCGAAACGTGAAAAGGGAATAACCCTTCCCTGCGCTTCGCGCCTTGACTGACACTTTTTGATGCAGCAACGCGGTTCGCGATGAAACGTCAACAGGCCCTAGAATCTTCTGGAACGACATCGCCGGCGCTAAGGCCGGCGATTGGTTTACGTGACCGTTACTCTTGCGCGATAACAAACGTGCCATTCATGATACTGGGATGGCCCGGGAAGGAGCAGAAGAAGGTCAGGTCCTCGCCTGCCAGATCTTCTGTGGAAAACTCGACGGAAGTAGTTTCACCGCCGCCGATGACTTCCGTATGGGCAATGACGCGATCATCATCCTGGGGGACATAGTCGTTATCCAGACCCGCCTGAATGCCTTCCTGAGCAACCGCTTGATAGTCGTCGGTTTTGGTGAGAACCCAGTTATGGCCCATCGCCTGCTTGTCCATTTCACCAGTATGCTCGAGTTCCACGGTAACCGAGTCGCAGCTGGCGGGAACGGTCATTTCCTCCTTGTTGAACTGCATTTGATCGTTGCCTTCGATGGTCAAGGTGCACTCATCGTCTGCGGCAAAGGTGGGGGAAGCAGCCAAGGCAGCAGTAAACGCCGTGGCGGCCAGCAACATCCATGAAGTACGCATGCAGATCTCCTTCTGGTTTTTACAACCGTCGCAAAACAAGATAGTAACGCAACAGCAATTATCATTTATTGTCAACGCGATTCAAAATGTCAACTGATAATGATTTAGATTATTGCTTCTGATGAGTCTTGCTGATACTGCCTGGCCGGCTGGAAGAGCCTCGAGCCCATGGGGTCGTGGCGTTCGCGGTCACCGGTGGCTCATGCCTATACTGATGGCGCGTCCCGGCCAGGAGCAGGTCCATGAATTTCGAACGCGTGGTATTCGGTTTTTTTGTCATCCTCACCTTGAGCCTCAATTACGCGTTCGTCGCGGGTGACGCCGGGGCGACCGCAAATCACAATGTCTGGATTCTCACGTTCGCCATCATCGTCAATCTGGTCGCGATCGGCCTGAAGCTAGGGGATCGTTCCCAGATCGGGGCATTATTGCTGGCGTCCGGGCTAGTTGCCGGCTTTCTGCTGATCACGGCGCGGGTCGTCTGGATCGTCGCGGAATCCGGTGATGGGGGCGGGCCGGCGCTGGTAGAAATGACCGATATCATGTCGATTGCAAGGGGCGCGCTGATCGCGAATATCGTTGCGACGGTGATCTTGGTTGGCGATACGCTGCTCTCGCGGCGCTAGGCCTTGACTGAGCTGGCTGCGCTCGCCGATTTTCAGATAGAGCCTGGCATGGCGCGCGGGTCGGTTCAGCGTAGCTACCGCGATCCGGAGCAGGCAAAGGGAGGATTGAACAGGTGACGTCCGCCTCCGATCTCGACCGTGTGGGAATGATCGTCCTGCGCTATATGCGCCGGCCGCTGTTCGCGCTGCTGTTCGTGTATTCAGTGGGTATCATGGGTATGGCGCTGATGCCGGGCCTCGCCGTCGATGGCGAGGCGACGCACATGAATCTCTTCCACGCCTTTTATTTCTTCACCTACACGGCTACCACAACCGGTTTCGGGGAGCTGCCGAGCGGTTTCAGCGACGAACAGCGTCTGTGGGCGATCTTCTGCCTTTATACCGGCGCCATCGCGTGGTTCTACGCGATCGGGTCGCTGGTTGGCCTGGTTCAGAATCCCCATTTCATCCAGGCCATGGATGGGGTCGGGTTCGCCCGCAGGGTCAAACGCAACGACGAACCATTCATCATCCTCTGTGGCTTCGGTGATGCCGGCAGTCTGCTTGCCCGGGGCCTGAGCGACCACCATATGCGCGCAGTGATACTCGATTCCAACCCGGAGCGCATCAAGGCACTGGGCGTGCGCGATTATACCGTCGCGATGCCGGGGCTTTGCGCGGACGCCAGTGCGCCGAAACATCTCCTGGCCGCGGGCGTGGAACACCCCGCCTGCCGGGCCCTGGTCACCTTGACGAACGATGACGATACCAATCTCAAGATCGCGGTAATGGCACGGCATCTGAACCCGCGGCTCCAGGTCATCTGTCGTTCGACCTCGGCCCATCATGAGACCCATCTGCAGGCGCTGGACAATGTAACGGTCGTCGACCCGTTCGAGATCTTCGCTCAACTGCTTTACTGGGCAATCGCGCGCTCCGAACTGCACAACCTCAATGCATGGTTCGTGGGCGCACGTGGCGTCGAACTCGGGGCGCCAATACAGGTTCCTCAGGGCGACTGGGTTCTGTGTGGGTACGGACGAATGGGACACAGGATCCATCGTTGCCTCCAGGGTCATGGCGTTGGCGTGCGTATTATCGATCCAGACGTTGACACCGAGGTGGTAGGAGAATGCACGGTCCTGGTTCAGGCGCAGGCCGACCATTCGGCCCTGGATGCTGTGGGGATCGAGGATGCGGCCGGGGTCATCACCGCAATGAATCGGGATTCCGACAATCTCAATACGCTGTTGTCGGTGATGGCGCTCAATCCGGAGGCGTTTCGCATCGTGCGCCAGAACAGCCATGAGAATCAGGTCGCGTTCGACGCGGCGCGAGCCGACCTGGTTCTTCAACACAGCCTGACAACGGCGCGCCGGATACTGAAGCTGCTGATCTCGCCGCTCATTCAGGAACTGATCGACTGGCTCGCGCAGTGTGAACCGACCCATACGCAAGAACTGGTGACCCGTCTGCAGGCCGCCGTGGGCGCAAAACCTGCGCACCTGTGGCTGGTCCGGCTGATTCCGGGCGAAGCACCGGCGGTGACGGAATACCTGGATGCAGGGGGAGCGATGGCGCTGGGTGTGCTGTGCCGCAATGCGTGTTCGTTTCCGGAAAGGCTTCCTTGCGAAGCGCTCGCCGTTCGCCGAGCAGGGCAGTCGATCATGTTGCCGGACAAGGATTTCTCGCTCGAGATCGACGACAAAGTTCTCTTTTGCGGTATCCATTGGGCAGAGCCGATGCTGCAGGCGACACTGCATAATCCCTACACGCTTCGGTATATCGTGACGGGAGTCGATGAGCCGCGGGGGTACGTCTTTGCATGGATTGAAGAGAGGTTAGGGCGTCGTCGCGGGGAGTATGAGTCGAACGATCGTCGGCCACGGCCATGAAGTCATCGACGGGTCAGTGGTGTAAGACGCTGATTCGGGTGGCGCCCCCATCAGGATTCGAACCTGAGACCTTCCCCTTAGGAGGGGGACGCTCTATCCAGCTGAGCTATGGGGGCGTGCTTGGCAGCGGGCTGCATTATAAGCGCCCCACCGCATGAGATAAACCCGAACTCTTGATAAGTGATCGAGAGGGCATGGATTCGGTTGGAGTCTGGAAGGGCGGGCGCTAGACTGGCCTATTTTGTGCACCTACAAAAGGCGCTGTAGTGACTTCGAGCGATCGCATCTTCGACGGCCTGGCGGATAAGTTTGCCGCCAGTTTATACGGTGCGACCCGAGGCGAGCTGCGCCTGGCGTTGCTGGATCATCTATTGCCGCGCACTCTACCGCTTGAAGGCCAACCGGCATTGGATATCGGCGGTGGCCTGGGGCAGATGAGCGGCTGGCTGGCGCGCCGAGGTCACGCCGTCACGCTGGCAGAGCCTTCTCTGGAGATGCTGAATCGAGCATGTGGCTCCTTGTCTGATTTCAACGTGGAGTTTCTGTCGCTGCCGCTTCAAGCCTTGCCGGAACAGGCCCCGGGCCCTTGGCCGTTGATCGTCTGTCATGCGGTGCTGGAATGGCTGGCCGATCCGAAAGAGGCGATTAGTGTCATCCATGAGCTGCTGGCCCCTGGTGGCCATTTGTCCCTCATGATCTTCAATCGGGATGCGCTGCGTTTTTCCAATATCGTCAAGGGCAATCTGGGAAAGGCGCTCGATGATCGACTGGCCGGCACCGGCAAGCGTCAGCGATTGACGCCTATTTCACCCCTGACTCATGATCAGATCTCGGGTTGGTTAGCCGAAAGGGGCCTGGTCATCGAACACGTCGCTGGCATTCGCGTATTCCACGACTATCTGCGCGAGCGTGATCCAGATGAGGCGACGCTGACCCGGCTTTTCGAGCTAGAACGCCGCTACTGCGATGTCGACCCTCATTGGCGGCTAGGCCGCTATCTGCTGTATAGCATCCATAAACCTGACACTTCCGGAAGATTTGAATGAGTGCTGTAACGCCTGCCTGTCAATTGCTTGAACGCCAATCCGAGAACTATGAAAACTGGCTATGGGTGGCGCCGCCGGCGGACCCCTGGCTGAACGATCAGCCGGGCCCGCTATGGAGCACCGATCTAGGCGTTGCCCAAACCTGGCGCGAGCGAGGAGCGGCGGTGTATGACGATCTGGCACCGTCTATAGAAGAAGTACCTGGAGCGGTGTTGTTCTGGCCCAAGGCCCATGCGCTAGGGGAGTGGTGGCTGTTGGCGCTGTGCGCGCAGCTACCCGAGGGCACGCGACTGCAGGTAGTGGGGGAGAACCAGGGCGGCATTCGGCGGGTGCTCAAGATCCTTGCCGCGCTGGGCCTGGGTTGCCGGCGACTCGATAACGCGCGACGCTGCATGCTGTTCGAGACGCGGGTCGGGCGAGTGAGTCTCGCCCCGGATGATGCCTGGACGACCTTCGAGGCCCTTGATCTGAAACTGGTCAGCCATCCCGGCATATTCGGCCACGGCAAGCTCGATAGCGGTACGGCGCTTCTGCTCGACAACCTGCCCAAGTCGTTGAAATTAAAAGACGCCAACGTGCTCGATGTGGGCTGCGGCGATGGCGTAATCAGCGCCTGGCTTGCCAAGCAAGGCGCCAAGGTCAAGGCAGTGGACAGCAGTGCCTTTGCGGTGGAGGCGACGCGCCGCACGTTAACCGCCAATCAGCTGGATGGAAGCGTTTATCAAAGCGACGTCTATTCCGCATTGCCGGAAGGCGAGTGTTTCGGTGCGATCATCAGCAACCCCCCGTTTCACCAGGAAAGGGCCATCGATCGTGGCCCGGCGTCCCGCTTGATTCGCGAAGCCCCCAAGCATCTTGAGAAGGGCGGCTATCTGGTGCTTGTGGCCAATACGTTCTTGCCCTACCCGGATCTTCTCGATGCGGCTTTCGGCGGCTTCGAGATTCTGGCGGACGATCGTCGTTTCCGGGTGTATCTGGCGCGCAAGCGATGATGTCAATTTGAACTGGCGAGAAGGTGGCGACATTGGCAATGGATAGAACGCTGCAGGGACTGGTGCTGGGTGCCTTGGTGGCAGGTGGTCTGGTATGGGGCGGCAGCTATGTGAAGGAGGCCGCTCAGGTATGGCAAGATGCGAATCGCAGTGTCATCGTCAAGGGGCTTGCCGAGCGGGAAGTACAGGCCAATGTAGCGCTTTGGCCCCTGCATTATAGCGTCACCGCCAATGTTTTGAGTGAACTGCAGTCAGAGCTCGCCAAGGATGAGCAAACGATACGCAGTTTCTTGGGTGAGCATGGTTTTGATGATTCAAATATCAGCGTGACTCCGCCCCAGGTACAGGATCGTTACGCTAACAATTATGGCGATTCTCTACCCCAGGAGCGCTATTCCGGTGAGGCAACGGTGTTGCTGCGCAGCCCCCGGGTAGCGGAGGTCAAGGCCGCCATGCCGCAGACCTCGACGCTCGTTCGCGAAGGCGTATTGCTGTCGCCCAACTACGAGTATCGTATCGAATTTTTGTTCACCGACCTGGAGAAAATCAAGCCGGGCATGATTGCGGCCGCCACTGCGGATGCGCGTCGCGCTGCTCAGCAATTCGCCGAGGATTCCGGCAGTCGCCTTGGGTCTATCAAGCAGGCCAGCCAAGGCTATTTCTCGATCGAGGATCTGGACAGCTATACGCCGGACGTCAAGAAGGTCCGGGTGGTCACCACCATCGATTACGCCCTGGAAGAGTGATTGCGGGATTAACCGGCTTTAGGCCTCGCTAATCCTTCCTTCATGCAGTGGTTTGAGCAGGCAGACTACTGCTGCAAACCACTCATGTAGGGAGCAGTTGATGGAAATCGTAAGCTTTGGCTCTGACAACATCGAAAACTCGCTGGCGAAGATGTCGGATCAGCAACTCAACGATGTCGCCTTCGGCGCGATCGAGCTGGACAAGAACGGCACCATCCTCAAATACAATGCCGCGGAAGGCGATATCACCGGGCGCAATCCTAGCGAGGTGATCGGCAAGAATTTCTTTCGTGACGTGGCTCCTTGCACCAACCGCCCGGAGTTCAAGGGCCGTTTCGATGAAGGCGTCAAGAACGACAGCCTTAACACTCTGTTCGAATACACCTTCGACTACAACATGAAGCCCACCAAGGTGAAGGTGCATATGAAAAAGGCACTTTCCGGGGGTTCATATTGGGTGTTCGTCAAGCGCCTGTAAGATTTTTCAAGGTTTACCAAGGTTCTCCAAGGGTCAGGGACGACCCGCCTTCACGTCTTCTTTTCTCACCGCTACAGGTCACACGAGTCCCATGTCCGCTTTGGCATTGTCCGCCTCCAGTCTGATGAACGTCATGAAATCCCTATTGGCTGATGAACTGAAAGCGCTAAGGCATCTTGGCGATCATGAACTCGAGGCCACACGCTGGGATGAGACGACGCGTATTACCGGCGTCTCGGAATCCTCTGACGCTCAAGAGCAGCCCCACTCCCTTAATGCCGACTCGATGGAAGTGATCGCACTGGCTACTCGAGTGAACACTTACTTTCAACTGCATGAGAGTGGACTCGAGGATTATCTACTGCGCTACAAGACACTCGGCGAATGGGTGAGTCTCGTGGCGACTGCGCGAGAAAGAGGCGCGCAGGACATTGCCTTCACGACCTCAGGCAGTACCGGCACGCCGAAGGTATGCGTTCATCGGTGGCACGACCTGATCGAAGAGGCCGCCTTTTTCGCCCAGTATCTCGAAGATGTACTGGATGATCGCGTCACACGAATAGTGGCCCTTGCGCCTTGCCATCACATTTACGGCTTCATCTTCAGCGTGCTATTGCCCCAGCTCTTGCAGGTACCGGTGGTACAGGGCTATCAGGCATTGGCGCTGGCCCAGTCACGACGACTTGGCGCCGGCGACGTTATCGTGGGCTTTCCTTTCATCTGGCGCCAGCTTTGCCGTCAAGGCTTAGCATTTCCCAACAAGGTGCTGGGACTGACCTCGACGGGGCCGAGCGATGTGGGAGTCATCCGCCAGCTGCGCGAGCAAAACCTGACGGCAATGGTCGAGATCTATGGTTCGAGCGAAACAGCCGGGATCGGAGCGCGCATCGATACCGACGAATGTTTCCGCCTATTGCCTCGCTGGCGACGTGACGACTCTTACGAGGATTCGCTTCGAGACGACCAGCAGGGGCGTCACTACCCGCTGACGGATACGTTGCAGTGGCGGGATCATCGTCATTTTCAGCCTCAGGGGCGCAAGGACGAGGCGGTGCAGGTGGCAGGCATCAACGTCTATCCAGGCAAGATCGCACGGCTGCTGGAGAGCCTGCCTCAGGTGGCCAAGGCCCAAGTGCGGCTGATGAGCGATGAGGAGGGCGGTCGCCTCAAGGCGTTCGTGGTGCCATCAACATCTCTTCAAGGTGCCGGATCGCTGGCGGAGAAGCTCACCGAGTGGTGCCGGCAGCACCTGAGCACCCCAGAAACACCGCGAGTTTTTACCTTCGGCGAGCGCTTGCCCAGCGGGCTCATGGGTAAGCCGGGTGACTGGGATCTGTAGAAATTTGATCTTGTCGTTGTCCGTAGAGCAGCGCAAACACCGGCGGCACGAAGTAGAACGACACGATGGTCGAAAGCAGCACACCACCGGCCACCGCCATGGCGAAGGGCGGCCAGAAGCTGCCGCCGGCAACGATCAGCGGCAGGAACCCTCCGAAGGTGGTGACGGTGGTCGAGACGATGTGGCGGCTCGAGCCCATCACGACGGACACCATTGCCTTCCTATCCCCGTCCTGGGCCGCGGCATCATTCTGCAGACCGGTCATCAAGATGATGGCGGCATTGATCGACACGCCGATGGAGCCGATGACCCCGATGATCGCGTTGATGCCGAACGGATAATGAAAGACCGCCAAGGACAGCAGGCTCAGCCCGGCGGAGAGCCCGCAGACGACCAATGCCACCACCGTGAGTCGGAAGGAGTTGAAGGTCAGCACGATGGCCGCGATCGACAGCGTAATGATGATGCCGAGGGAAGCGAACAGATTGCCCAGGGTGTCGGCCCGGGCATCGCTATCACCGCCCAGCTCCAGTCGATACCCCGATGGCAGCGTGAATCCGGCGTTCGCTAGTTCGCTCTGAATGTCCTGCAAGGCCTCTTCCGGCAGCACACTTCGTAAAATGAAGGCTTGAACCGTATTGGCTCGTTCACCATTGCGCCGGGTGATGGCGCTGGCGCCGGGTTCCAGGCGCAGATCGGCCAATGCCGAGAGCGGCAATGCCGGCCAGACACCCGCGGCGGAGAGCTGAGCGGCATCCGGCAGCAGGATCGGAAGATCGGCGATGCGCCGCAGATCGCCCCGGGTCTCGGCCCCATAGCGCACCCGGATCGGCAACTGTTCGGTGCCTTCCAGAAGCACTCCCCCGGTCACGCCTTCCAGGCCGGCCTGAAGCTGTCCCGCCACGCCACCAAGATCGAGTCCCAGGCTGCGTGCTTCGGCCTCGTTCACATCGACCATGACCTTGGGGCCACCCACGGTGATGGTGCTGCGTGCCAGGGTGACCATATCGAGACCCGCAATGACTCTTCGCGCCTCGTCACCGATATCCCGCAATCTATCCAGGTCTGGCCCGACGATACGCAGCTCCACCGGCGCGGTGACGGGTGGGCCCTGCACCAGGCCGCGCACCAGCACCTGAGCGTTCGCAATCCGGGAGGTCAGCTCGCGTTGGAGTGTCGGCAGAATGGCCTCCGTGGCCTCCGGCGATGCCGTCGTGACCAGCGCCTGGGCATAGCCTGGGGCATTGTCGCGGCCACTGGTGATGTTGTAGTAGAAGGCCGGAGCGGATCGGCCGATGACCCAGGCCACCGAGTCGATGTTGTCATCCTGACGCAACCGCTTGTCGATTCGATCGACTATTTCCCGCGTTGCGGAAATGGGGGCGCCCGGGGCGAGATCGACCTCAATGAAGAACTGATCGCGGTCCACCCCCGGAAAGAACTGCGCGGTCAGCGAAGGCAGGCTGAGCAGGCCGCTGAGGGGCAGGATCAAGGCGATGGCGATGGATTTGACCGGGTTGGCGATGGCCCATGCAAGCGTGGCGGCGAATCCTTGCGCCAATCGTCTACCCTGGATGCCGCCTCCATGAGCATCGGCTCTCAGGAAACGCCCTGCGATGGCCGGGGTCAAGGTGATCGCCACGATGAAGGACCAGCTCAGCATGATCACCACCGCGATGGCGATGGACCCCACGAAGTCTCCCGCCGGCCCCGGCAGCAGGATGAGCGGAGTGAAGGACAGCGCCGTGGTTACCGTCGATGCCAGCAGCGGTGCAAAGAGGCGTCGCACCG
Organism: uncultured Halomonas sp.; assembly: GCF_947500835.1. Lineage (GTDB taxonomy): Bacteria > Pseudomonadota > Gammaproteobacteria > Pseudomonadales > Halomonadaceae > Modicisalibacter. The sequence continues at coordinate 7,404 of NZ_CANMTQ010000011.1, read as the reverse complement.
AGGCCTGGACCGCCTTCAGGCGACTGACGCCTTCTCGCAGGCGCTGACCCACTTCATCGGTCATGACGATGCCCGCGTCCACCATCAGCCCCAGTGCGACGATCAGGCCGGTCACCGACATCTGATGGATCGCCAGGCCAATGACATTCATCGTGGCCAGGGTGGCAAAGGTGACGATGGGCAAGATGATCGCCACGATAAGGGCGGAGCGTAGTCCCAGGGTCAGCAGTAGAACCCCCACGATCAGCACGGCGCCGATGGCCATGTTGAGACCGACCCCCGCCAGGCGATCCGCGGTATAGCGGCTCTGATCGAACACCAGTTCCAGGGACAAGCCCTGGGGCACCCGGGACTGGTAGGCCGCCAACTCGTCCCGTAGATGTCCGGACCAGACATCCACCTGCAGACCGCTCTCCAGCTTGGCGGCGATCAGGATCGTCGGCTGGCCATTGTAGTAGGCCATCTCCGCGACAGGCTCCCGGGGGGTGCGAGTGATGCTGGCAATATCCGCCACTCGCGTCACCTCACCGGACGCCCCTTGGCGCACCACGACGCTCCGCAGACGGTCCAGGGCTTCCACGTCGCCATCCACATTGATCACGAAATCGCCCTGGGTTCCGCGCAGGCGTCCGGCCTGCCCTCGGCTGTCGGCGTCGCCAATGGCGTTTGATACGTCACTGGCGGTCAGTCCGAGTGCTGCGCTGCGGGCCGGATCGAGCCGGACCAGTACCTCGTCGTCGGCTACGCCGTAAAGCTCTACCAGTTCAGTACCGGGTAGGGCGCGAAGCCCTTTGGCCAGATCCTCCGCGTAGCGGCCCATGATCGTGACAGGAATGTCGTCATGCCTGGCGCTCAGCGCCATGATGGCGGCATAGGCGACGGTGTCATCCGTCGAGAATTCCGGTTCCTGCACGTCGTCGGGAAGGGTCGGCGCCAGATCGGAGAGCTCGTCGCGAATTTCGGCCCAGACCTGTTCGATGCGATCATCCGGAGTCAGCTCGCTCAGCTCGACGGTAACGATGGAAGTGCCGATCGACGAGACAGAGTTGATCACATCAACTTCTGCGATCTCTTGAAGCGTATCCTCGATTTCGGCGGTCACCAGGGCTTCCACCCGCTCCGGATCGGCGCCGGGAAATACCGTGGTCACGGTGGCGAAGAGGTTGGTAATCGTCGGGTCTTCCTGACGGCCGATAGAGGTCAGCGCAGAGGCGCCCGCGGCGATCGCCAGGATGAGCGCCAACGCCACGAGCCGTGGCTGGCGAAAGGTGAGCGTTTCCATCATGACGTGACGTCTTGGATGCGCACGACCTGCCCAGGTACCACTCTATGTGGGCCCACCGCGATCACCCGACTGCCTGGGGGTAGCGTGCCGCGCACATAGGCCCAGTCGTCGTCCGCATGAATGATCTCCACCGCTTCCACGGCGACCTGTTGCTGTCCGTCTTGTCCATCGATGACGGTCATCACCGTCCAGAGCCCTCGCACGCCCTCCTGCAGGGCAGCAGTCGGCACGCGCAGTCCCGTCTCTTCGATCCGCTGTTGCAAGGTCACGTAGCCGGTTTCGCCGATGACCGCCCGGGTATCGTCCAGGGTCAGCAGCAGCGTGCGGGTCTTGCTTCTCGCATCCAGGTCGGGGCGCAGCGCCTTGACAGTGGCCTTGCGAGATTGGCCTGCGATCGTGGCCTCCAGGGTGTCCGCAAGCGTGATACTTTCGATCAGCTCAGGGTCGATACCGACACGCAGGACCGGCTTCGTCTGTTCCAGCAGGGTAAGAAGCGTCTGTTGTGGCGAGGCGGTCATGCCTTCGTCCAGGCTGCGAGAGGCTACTCGGGCATCGAAGGGCGCCGTCAGCACGGACTGATCCAGCTCGACGGCAACCTGGGCAAGTGAAGCCCTGGTTTCCGCAAGCCTTGCGTTGAGTTCCGCCAGTTCCAGGCGCGCCTGATCCAGCGCCTGTTCGGAGGCAAATCCGCGATTGCGCAGGTTGTTCTGTCTATCCGTCGTCAGACGTGCCAGTTCTACCCGGGCTTCGATAGCCTGTCGGGAAGCGTCGAGGCGCTGCTGGTTGGCTTTTAGAACGCGGGTGTCCAGCCGTGCAAGCACATCGCCCTTGTCAACGCGGTCGCCTTCTTCCACGGGAATGTCGATGATGTTGCCGACTCGTTCAAAGGATACCGTTGCCGTGCGCCCCGCCTCGACCTGACCGAAGAATTGCCTCTCCACGGTGTAGCTGTGGGCCTGCTCGACGGTGAGCGTGCGTACCTCTTGGGCGGGCGCAGGGGCCAGGTCGTCGCTTTGCGCCGCCCGCTTGGCAATCACGGTCGTCACCGACATCACGGCGGCACCGGCTCCGAGGATAAAGACCGCCGTGAGGGCCAGCGCCCAAAGTCGATGCGCCGCGCTTCGCGGGCTGTTCTTGTTCATCGGCTTTGCTGCTCATGTTAAGTAAGAGATACTAACTTTCATGGGATTAAGATAGTCTTGTTGGGCAGCGAATCAAGCACTTTCTGCGTGAAGCGAGAGAAGATGAGCGTCGAGACGAAAACCGGCTATCACCATGGCAACCTGCGCGCTCAGCTGGTGGAAGCCGTGCGCGTTCTGCTGGAACAGAAAGGGCCGGAGGGATTCTCCGTGTCCGAGGCAAGTCGCCTGGCCGGTGTCAGCACGGCGGCGCCCTACAAGCATTTCAAGGACAAGCCGGACATCATGCGGGCCGTCGCCATGGAAGGGATGTGTCGTCTGAGGAGTGCGATGTTGGAAAGTCTGGAAAGACAATCTCATCGCTCCCTTGACCGAATCATTGCGATAGGCAGGGCCTACATCGGCTTCGCTCGAAAAGAGCCTGGAGTGTTTCGCATGATGTTCGGTCAGCAGGATAGGGATGGCGTGGATGCGGATATGCAGGCAGCGGGAGAGGCGGCCTTCGATGTTCTGATTGCCGAGGTGGCGGCCTACATGAGCAAAGGCCTGGACGATCTCGACGTGCGGCGCAATGCCTATCTGCTGTGGACCTTCGTGCACGGTCACGCGTTTCTGGAAATAGACCAGACCATGGCGCCGGACGGCCACAAACCTGATGAAACCTATCTACTTGAGACGATTACACAGCGTGTTCTTCTTGTCAGCTAGGCGTTCGATAGTCGATCTCGGTAATGATATAGGTGGTTTCGCCACCCGGGGCGGTCACGGTCGCCTCTTCATCGAGGGCCTTGCCGAGCAGGGCCCGGGCCAGCGGCGCATCCACGCTGATCCAGCGCTTGGCGGTATCGGTCTCGTCATGGCCGACGATGCGGATGGCCAGTTCTTCGCCGTCCTCGTCCTCCAGGGTCACGAAGGCGCCGAAATAGACGCGGTTGGTGTCCGCAGGCAAACGATCGACTACCTGAAGCTCATCCAGACGCTTGCCCAGGTAGCGAATGCGGGCAATGACCCGGTTGAGCTCTTTCTTGTTGTAGGTGTAATCGGCATTTTCGCTGCGATCTCCCAGCGCCGCAGCCTCTCCGACCTTGGCGGATATCTCAGGGCGGCGCACCCGAGACAAATGGTCGTGGATGCCCTTGAGCCTGGCAAATCCCTCCGGGGTGATCAAATCGCTCTTCTTCTCCTGACGGGGATCCTTGGCCGGGTCCCGCCAGCGCGTCATGTTACGACCTTTCATGGTGGTGCCTTCCTGCTACCGGTGGCGAATCATTCAAACGTTCATTACATTTCTAGCTGGGCCTGTTGTCTGATCACGAGCCCACACAACAACCATAACGTATTTAAAGGGGAATCCCATGCCACTTGATCCACGTCTACTCAAGGCCAGTCTGTTGGGACTGTTCTTGGCTTTAAGCGTACCCAGCGTACTAGCCCAGGAAAGCGAGTTGTTCTCCCTAAAGAACCGCTGGGAGAATATCACGACCCAAATGCCCGAGGATTCCCGCGCTAAAGCACTCGAAGAACTTGCCGATGAAGCGAGTACGCTTGTGCGGCAATATCCTGACAATGCTCGGGTATTGATCTGGCAGGGCATCGTGGTGGCTTCTCAAGCACGGGTATCTGGAGGGCTGACGGCCCTGGGGCTGGCCAAGGAGGCCCGGTCCATACTGGAGCGGGGTATCAAGCTCGACCCTCAGGGCAACAATGGCTCGGCCTACGTGACCCTGGGCGCGCTGTATGACCGGGTACCAGGTTGGCCGGTAGGCTTTGGTGACAGCGAGACCGCCGAGGCAATGTTCCAGAAAGCGCTGGCAATTCGGCCGAAGGGCATCGATGTAAATTACTACTACGCTGCTTTCCTGGAAGATCAAGGGCGCAAGGATAAGGCACTCGAGCATGCCCGGCGCGCCGTGAATGGCGAAGCTCGAAGTGAGCGTCAGATATCCGATGAGGCGCTGCGAGGACAGGCTCGAAGGCTTCTGGCGTCCCTTCAGTAGCCTTTGTCGCGGTTGGAATTAGCAGGCGCGACCCTGATAATAGAGTATTGTTTGTTGAGGCTCGTTTCATTTCATATCCTCTTCATTCCATCTTCTCTTAATTGCATCTTGTCAGGGAGAACGCATGTCCGAAGGGAACTCGCTGGATACGCCGCGTTTCGGTGCTGACGATGTCGAACTGATTCGCACAGAGTATCTCTATCAAGGGTTTTTCAACCTCGAGCGGCGCCATCTGCGTCATCGCCTGTTCAAGGGTGGCTGGAGTGAGGAGATCACCCGAGAGGTGTTCGTTCGCCCGAATGCGGTAGCAGTGCTGTTGTACGACGTGGAACGCGACTGTGTCGTCCTGGTGGAGCAGGTGCGAGCTGGTGCGCTCGATGATCCGCTAAGCCCCTGGAAGCTTGAACCGGTGGCTGGCTTGATCGAACCAGGAGAGACGCCCACTGATGTGGTTCGCCGTGAGGCGATGGAAGAAGCCGGATGCGAAATACAGGAGCTGTTCGAGCTGCACTCTTATTATCCAAGCTCCGGTGCCTGCAACGAACTGGTGACCCTGTTCTGTGGTCTGGTGGATTCAAGCAACCTGGGCGGCGTACATGGCCTCGACGAAGAAAACGAGGATATTCTGGTGCATGTGCTATCGTTTGCCCGGGCCTGGGAGCTTCTGGAGGCGGGTCGTCTCGACAACGCCATGTGCCTGGTTACCTTTTATTGGTTGGCGCGAGAACGCGCTTCATTACGCGCAAGGAGATGATTTAGTGGCCAGAACCGCCTATGTAACCGACCTCAAGACACTGCAGGGAGAGTGCACAGCCAACTATCTGCGCATGACTCGTCTGCTGGGAGATCTTGATGCCGGTGACGTGCGCGAGGTACCGCTGGCGGGAGAGTCAAGCCGTTTCGGTACGTTATGGCTGGAAGTTCTCGAGTGTGCTCCCTACACCACGATCGTGCGGGTGGCCCAGACCGGTGTCCTCGACGCCTTCATCGACACGCCGCGCATGATGGTGCACCTTTATCACGATGTGCGCATGGCGGAAGTCACCGATTTCCAGCGTCAGCGTCATTTCAACGGTCGTTATCGTTATCCCAATGCACGCATGCATCAACCGGACGAAAAGCTCCAGCTCAATCGTTTTCTGGGCGAGTGGCTGGATCATGGTTTCAATCATGGGCATGCCGTACGGTTGCCCGAACTGCGCTGATGCGTCTTATCCAGATTACCGACTGTCACCTTCATGCCAATCCCGATGCTCGCTCTCGTACGGGGTATCCGCTGGCACAGCTGCAAAAAGTCGTGGAACGCGCCCGACAATTGCGTCCTGATATCGTCCTTGTGACCGGCGATATCAGCCAGGATCAAACCCTGGATTCCTATCGCCATGCCGCGACGCTCTTTTCCTCTTTCGGCTGTCCCTGGTTCTGGTTTTCAGGCAACCATGACAATCCTGATCTCATGAATGACGTGCATCTGCTACAGGATGAGGTCGATCTTGGCAGCTGGCGCTTGTTGCTCCTTGGTTCCCAAGTCAAAGGACACCCTCATGGTGAACTGGGGAAGCAGCAGCTTGAAACCTTGGCCACGCGTCTGGAAAAAGATGAGCGCTCTGTCTTGCTGGCGCTGCACCATCCCCCGGTCACGATCGACTCTGACTGGATGGACGCCATTGGCTTGAAGGATCGTGACGCTTTCTGGCAAACCCTGTCGCCATATCCTCAAGTAAATGCCATTCTTTGCGGGCACATTCATCAATCTTTTGAGCAGCGGCTGGATAACGTTCTGGTCTACGGCTGTCCTGCCACCAGTGATCAGTTTCTGCCGGGCTCGGCAGACTTTGCTGTGGATGATGACGCGCTACCCGGATTTCGTGTCGTGGACCTGGAAGATTCGCACCTGACGACCTGGATCGAGAGAGTAGAACTCTAGGATTACTCCGCTTTCGCCATTCCTATATTTCTTTATGTGCTTAAAGAATGTTTATTAAGTCTTTTACGTTATCGATGCTGTCTCGCTAACGTACTCTCTTGAGCGTACTGCCACGACGGTTCACCGATCCCGGTATCTGGCATAGGGCATGTAGAGAGAGGAAGCACCGCTGATGTCTTCATTCAAGCCTCAAACCCACCTCAAGCAGCTTGAGGCGGAGTCGATCCACATCCTGCGCGAAGTCGCCGCCGAGTTCGCCAACCCGGTGATGCTCTACTCCATCGGCAAGGACTCCTCGGTGATGCTGCACCTGGCGCGCAAGGCCTTCTACCCGGCCACGCCGCCGTTCCCACTGCTGCACGTCAACACCACCTGGAAGTTTCGCGAGATGATCGACTTTCGCGATCGCATGGCCGCGGAGGTGGGCATGGAGCTGATCGAACACATCAACGAGGAAGGGCGGGCCGCAGGCATCAACCCCTTCGATCACGGCAGCGCCAAGTACACCGACATCATGAAGACCCAGTCCCTCAAGAAGGCGCTGGATACATATGGCTTCGACGCCGCCTTCGGCGGAGCGCGCAGGGACGAGGAAGCCTCAAGAGCCAAGGAGCGGGTCTACTCCTTCCGTGACAAGCACCACCGCTGGGACCCCAAGAACCAGCGCCCGGAGCTGTGGAACCTGTACAACGCCCGCATCGACAAGGGCGAATCGATCCGTGTCTTTCCGCTTTCCAACTGGACCGAACTCGACATCTGGCAGTACATCTATCTGGAATCGATTCCCATCGTGCCGCTGTACTACGCCGCTCCGCGCCCGGTGGTCGAGCGCGACGGCATGCAGATCATGGTCGACGACGAGCGCCTGCCGCTGGCGGAAGGGGAAGTGCCCGAGATGAAGTCGGTGCGTTTTCGCACCCTGGGCTGCTACCCCCTGACCGGCGCCGTGGAATCCACCGCCGCCACCTTGCCGGAGATCATCCAGGAGATGCTCCTGACCCGCACCAGCGAGCGCAGTGGCCGGGCCATCGATCATGACCAGTCCGGTTCAATGGA
>NZ_CANMTQ010000010.1 GCF_947500835.1 uncultured Halomonas sp. | reverse complement strand
TTCCCCGATAGCTCAGTTGGTAGAGCAAATGACTGTTAATCATTGGGTCACAGGTTCGAGTCCTGTTCGGGGAGCCAACCTCCCGCCGAATCCCGCTTTCGATGTTCCCCGATAGCTCAGTTGGTAGAGCAAATGACTGTTAATCATTGGGTCACAGGTTCGAGTCCTGTTCGGGGAGCCAGCGCTTCTTCGCTCGAAAACCTCTTCAGGTCCTGAGTTCTCCTAAGCTAGCTTGTCAATCGTCAGCAACTGACTTGTAATCAGTTGAGCGGGGAATCGGGCTGTCAGTGGAGAGTGCATATGCAGAAGCCGTTATCCGATAAGGCTTGTGACCAGAAAAATTCTGGCGTATCTCGCGTCAACGATACACAGCGCCAACGCCAAATCCCTGCCATTCTTGCCTTCGGCGTACTCGCAGGGCTTGCTTTCTTTTATCTGCACAGCGGTCGCATAGAAGGAGGCGCTTTCGTCAGCCTCTTGACTTTGGCTTTCGGCGTGGGACTTGTCACGCTGATCTGGCCACGCATCACCCATATCACGATCCTTGGCAGCGAGATCAAGTTGCAACGCTTGACCAAAGAAGCGGAAACCCTGGTAGGCGAGCTCGATGCCGGCAAGGCGGATCTTTACCGGACTGCGTTGGGTGTCATGAAGCATTCTGTTCAAAACTCAGGCGATGGGGGCAGGGCGCTCGGTGAGCGCAGCGCCATTCTCGTCGAATTGCTTGGCAATATTGAACAGGCGCGATTACTTGAAGTGCTGGACGAAGAGGCCTTGTCAGTCACGGATAGCGTCATCGATGAGCTTGCGCGCAATGTATCGGATCAAGCTGATTTGCCCATAGAGCATTATTCGAAATCCATTTCTTCAAAAGCCGAAGCAATGATCAAGCGGTTTGATGAAGAGCGCTCAGCGAATGATTCTCAAGGAGTTCGAGGCGTAAAAGCCAGTGGCTCGAATCCTGAGCTGACAAACAGGGTCGATAGCCTGAGGATTCTGCTGCGCTATCGCCGCAAGATTGAAGATGCACGCCAAAAGCACAATGCATAGCGACCATCCAATGACCTGTACACACAATGATGTGAGAGGACCCCGATATGAATAACGAACCAACTACGCTCAGAGCGTTGCAAGAACTCACTGCTCAACCGGCAAGTCTCAAAGATTCCGCATTGATCCTTATCGACTGCCAGAACACTTACCGTGAAGGTGTATTGCAGCTGACCGGCGTAGAAGACGCCTTGCAGGAAGCCAAGAAACTACTGGATCAGGCGCGCAAGATCGATGTACCGATCATCCATGTTCGTCATGATGCGGGAAAAGGCTCGCCGTTCGATATCAATGCTGACATTGGCGCCATTGCGGATATCGTTGCTCCACAAGAGGGAGAGCTTATAGTTACGAAGAACTATCCGAACTCCTTTTTCCAGACGAACCTGGATGAGCACTTGAAGCCACTGGGTGTCACCAATCTTGTCTTGACTGGATTCATGACCCACATGTGTGTTCTCGCGACTGCCCAGGGTGGATTCAATCTGGGTTATGCACCGACGGTGGTTGCCAATACCACCGCATCCAGACCTCTAGAGACGGCGGGTGGAAAGCAACTCTCTGCTGAAGAGGTGCATGACGCCGCCTTGGCTTCGATAAAGGACTTGTACGCGGTGGTAATCGAGAGTGCCGAGGAGCTGTCCTAGGCGGCAAAATTGATGAAAGGCGCAATCCACTGGGGGCAGATCAGCATGACGTAACATGATGCAGTCTTATCAAGTTGTTGCTTTTTACTATCTGAAATGCAACCAACAAAAAACCGCCACCTAGCATGAGCTGCAGATGGCGGTTTTTTTCATAATCTTCTTGGTCGGAGCGACAGGATTCGAACCTGCGACCTCTGCAACCCCATTGCAGCGCGCTACCAAGCTGCGCCACGCTCCGATTTGTACCACTGGATTCCTGCCTTCCTTTAAATCAGTATATGCTGATATGGCTGACATGGAACGAGGCATATACTAGCGATTTCCTTGCCAAATGCAAGCCTGGAATCGGCTTTCGTTTCAATCGGTTGTCACTGATAAAAGGATCCTTGAAGACACTGTGCCGTAATGCTCGGCTTTCGTTGTATTATTTCTCGGAATCAACAAGGAACGGAGAAAGGGATGCCATTAATCATTGGCATGAGCGTGCTTCTGGGGTGTCAGTTTCTGGGTGAGTTGCTGTCCAAAGGGTTTGCGATTCCAGTGCCGGGGCCCGTACTGGGTATGGTGATTCTGCTTGTCGGGCTATTGATCAATGGTCACGTGCCGGATGCTCTGCGCAAGAGTGGCGAGGGACTTCTACGTTACTTGACGCTGTTGTTCGTACCCGCAGGGGTTGGGTTGATGGTGCATTTCGAGTTGATTCGTGCCGACATCTGGACACTTGCGATTACCCTGGTGGTCTCGACGGCAATTACTCTGGCGGTGACGGCCAAGGTGCTGGACTGGTTGGCTAGACGCTACACCCAAGGGAAGCAATGATGAACCTAGTATCAATCGATCAACTTTGGGTTTATCTATCCGGCAACCCTTTGTTGTCACTACTGGTAACGTTGATTGCCTTCATAATGGCGACGCGCATCAATCGCTGGCTGGGTGGCTCGCCCTTTGTGCATCCGGTATTGGTGACGATCGCGTTGCTGATCGCTTTCCTGCTCATCACCGGCATCGATTATGCCACCTATTTCCAGGGCGCCCAGTTCATCCATTTCCTGCTTGGGCCAGCCACCGTGGCTTTGGCAATTCCGCTGTTCGATCATCGTGAACGTGTCCGGCGCATGTTGTTGCCGATTCTGGTGGCCTGTGTGACGGGCATTGGCGTTGCGGTTGCCTCGACCCTGGGCATCGGTCTATTGCTGGGGGCTCAGCGCGAAACATTGCTTTCATTGGCGCCACGCTCCGTGACCTCACCCATTGCCATGGGTATTGCAGAACAGATCGGTGGCATTCCTTCCCTGGCAGCGGGGTTGGTCTTGCTGACAGGCTCTATTGGCTGTGCACTGGGACCGATGATCTTTCGTATGCTCAATGTCAAGGACCCGAGCGTACAAGGCTTTACCATGGGGCTGGCGGCCCACGGGTTCGGCACGGCGCAGAGCTTTGCTTCGTTGGGTGCTATGGCGGGGGCGTTTGCCGGTCTGGCCATGGGCCTGACCGGCATGCTGACAGCCTTTCTGCTTCCTTTGATTACCGCGCTGTTTGGTCTGTAAAAAAGCCTGTCAGCATATTTCCTCCCAGATGCATTTACGAAAATCTTCGGACAGCTCTGAGACTTTTTGCATGCGGTTCATCGTTGCCTCGTTGATATCCCCGGCGATTTGCTGATAGTGAGTCGCCATTGCAGCAGGATCACGCAGTAAATCCTGGTTCATGGCTCCATGAGTCATTCTCTCCGTGGTGCTTGCCATGATCTTGAAAAACTCGGCTTCCTGCTGCAAGGCGCTTCCCATCATGTCTAACCAGATCAGCTGGAGTCGGGTGGCCGCATTAGCTGTTTCCACCCATTGGTTCAGCCACCAGGTGGGAGACATGGCTGGCTCGTTATTTTTCAATGGCGCCGGGAAAGGCAGCGTGTTGAAATTGACCAGTGGAGGAAAAGTTGGCTTGACGTTTGACTTTGTCATGGGGGCCTCCTGATAGCACTCAGACAAGGTTATAGCGGCATATCACATTAATGCTGACAACGCATCTTTTAAGCGTATACCTTCGCAGTTGTTGTGAGGTGTAAGTTCACAGATTTTCTGGCTATAACTTGATGCAGATCATGTTTCAGCGTTGAACCACAGAATTTGCAATATCCGTTAGCTGACCTGGGGTCAGACTGAAGAAGAGTTCGCCTGGTGGGAGGTCCTATGTGGGACGTTATCAAATCGGTCCTGGCTGCATTTTTTGGAGTACAGCAGGATCAGCGCCGGCGTAAGGATTTCGAACAGGGCAAGCCGGGAGCGTTCATTTTGATTGGCATCCTGCTGGCTTTTCTGCTGGTTGTCATCGTATTTGCGGTAGCCCTTATGGCCGCGGGTTGAATTTGTTGGCGTTTAATTTCATGACATCTTGTTTCTTGCAATTCTAAATGCTCTTCTATACTCCAGGTACTTACTGAATTTATCTGTCAGTCAGTCGCACCAACGTATTAAAACAATTATTAAAGGAGGGATGGATGCGCAAGGGGTTCGCTCTCGCTGCGTTGCTGGCGGGTCTCAGTGGTCAGTTTCCAATTTCTCATGCGACAGGCTGGAACATGCCGGTAGGCGTCTCCCAGGTCAGCCGCGACGTCTATGATCTGCACATGATCATCTTCTGGATCTGCGTGGTCATTGGCGTAGTCGTATTTGGCGTGATGTTCTACTCCCTGTTTCGGTACCGACGATCCAAGGGCGCGAAAGCGGCGGAGTTTCACGAGCACACCACCGTCGAAGTGGTATGGACAGCTATACCGTTTCTCATCCTCGTTGCGATGGCCATTCCTGCAACCGCCACCCTCAAAAACATGTATGACGCATCCGAAGCGGATTACGATGTCATGATCACCGGTCACCAGTGGCGCTGGCAGTACGATTACATGGGGGAAGATGTGACGCTCTTTTCCAATATGAGTACACCCAAGGCACAGATTGCCGGTACCGAAGAAAAAGGCGAGCACTATCTTCTCGAGGTTGATGAGCCCCTGGTACTGCCAGTGGATCGCAAGATTCGGCTGTTGACCACTTCCGCGGACGTCATTCATTCCTGGTGGGTGCCGGATCTGGCGGTCAAGAAAGATGCCATACCCGGATTCGTCAACGAATCCTGGACCCGCATCGATGAGCCTGGTATCTATCGCGGTCAATGTACCGAGCTGTGCGGCAAGGATCATGGCTTCATGCCGGTAGTCGTGCATGCCATGGAGCAAGAGCAGTTTGATGCCTGGTTAGCCGAACGCAAGCAGGCCGCTGCCGCAGAGGCCGGGGGTGTCGATCGTGAATGGGGGCTCGAGGAACTGGTCGAACGAGGCGAGAAGGTCTACGCCACCGTCTGTGCTTCATGTCATCAGGCGGAAGGTCAGGGATTGCCGCCCACGTTTCCAGCCTTGGCGGGCAATCAGGCTTTGATGGACGATCTGGATCGCCATATCGATGTGGTCGTCAACGGCGTGTCCGGTTCTGCCATGGCGTCCTTCAGTGGCACGCTCAGCCCGGTTGATATTGCTGCGGTCGTGACCTTTGAGCGTAACGCCTGGGGCAATGAAACCGGTGATGTGGTGCAGCCGGCGGATATTCAGGCTCTTATTGCCCCCTAGCAGGCTGCTTCGGCAGCCTGAATCGACAGTTCTGCAGGCATGAATGATCTGCAAGGAGAATGATCAATGGCGCCCCAATCACCCCCCAAGGCAACCTTGGAGCACAGTCAGAGCGCATCCGGTAGCGCCACAGCGGATGGGTTTCAAGAAGAGCATCATTATCGCAGCGGGCCGCTGCGCTGGTTGTTGACCACCAATCACAAGGAGATCGGGTCGCTGTACCTGATTTTCTCCCTGGCGATGTTCATGATTGGCGGCGCCATGGCGCTGGTCATTCGGCTTGAATTGTTCCAGCCGGGCCTGCAGATGATACAGCCGGAATTCTTCAACCAGATGACCACCATGCACGGTCTTATCATGGTGTTCGGCGCGGTCATGCCCGGCTTCGTTGGTTTGGCCAACTGGATGATACCGCTACAGATCGGTGCACCAGACATGGCGTTGCCCCGACTCAACAACTTCAGCTTCTGGCTGCTGCCCATTGCCTTCACCTTGCTGCTGTCGACGCTGCTGATGCCCGGGGGAGGCCCCAATTTCGGCTGGACCTTCTACGCGCCGCTCTCAACCACTTATGCGCCGCCATCCACGACGTTTTTCATTTTTGCCTTGCATATGGCGGGTATCAGCTCGATCCTCGGGGCGATCAACATCATCGCCACGATTCTCAACCTGCGTGCCCCGGGCATGCGCCTGATGGACATGACCCTGTTCGTCTGGACCTGGCTGATCACTGCCTTCCTGCTGATCGCGGTCATGCCGGTACTGGCCGGCGTCATCACCATGATGCTGCTGGATATCAATTTCGGCACGAGTTTCTTCAATGCCGCCGGCGGCGGCGATCCAGTGCTGTTCCAGCATCTGTTCTGGTTCTTCGGGCATCCCGAGGTGTACATCATGATCCTGCCGGCCTTCGGCATCGTTTCGGTGATCATCCCTACCTTTGCCCGTAAGCGTCTATTTGGCTATGCCTCCATGGTTTATGCCACGGCGGCAATTGCCATTCTGTCGTTTCTGGTCTGGGCGCACCACATGTTCGCGGTAGGGCTGCCTTTGGTCGCCGAGCTGTTCTTCATGTACACGACGCTGCTGATCGCCGTGCCGACCGGGGTGAAGGTGTTCAACTGGATCACCACGCTGTTTCGCGGCGAGATCACCTTCGAGACGCCAATGCTGTTTGCGCTGGCGTTTGTAGTGTTGTTCACCATTGGTGGCTTTTCGGGACTGATGCTGGCAATCGCCCCGGCGGATTTCCAGTACCACGATACTTATTTCGTGGTGGCGCACTTCCATTATGTGCTGGTACCCGGGGCAGTGTTCTCGATCATGGCGGCGGTCTATTACTGGCTGCCCAAGTGGACCGGTCACTATCCGGACGAGCGACTCGGGCGCTGGCATTTCTGGCTCTCGGTGATCGGCGTCAACCTGCTGTTCTTTCCCATGCACTTTGCCGGGCTTGCCGGCATGCCGCGCAGGATTCCGGATTACGCCCTGCAGTTTGCCGACTTCAACATGGCCTCGAGCATCGGTGGGTTCCTGTTCGGCTTTTCTCAGCTGCTGTTTATCTGGGTCGTGGTCAAATGTGTGCGGGGAGGAGTGAAGGCGCCGGCCAACGCCTGGGATGGCGCCACGGATCTGGAATGGACCGTGCCTAGTCCGGCGCCGTTGCATACCTTTGAAACACCCCCGGATCTGCGTGATTTCAAGTTTCATTGAAGAAGCTGGAGAACTGTGATGATGCGGAAGGAAAGCTGACATGACGCCCGTACAACGCACCGTCACGAAGACCCTGTTTGCCTTGATGATGATGGTGGGGTTCACCATTGCCCTGGTGCCGCTGTACGACGTGTTCTGCAACATCACCGGCCTCAATGGCAAGTCCGCAAGCCAGCCTCGTGCCATCGTCAGCGGCGAGATTGATGAATCTCGCTATGTCACCGTGCAATTCATTACCCGTACCGGTAGCGGTCTGCCTTGGCGGCTGACGGCCCTGGATCGTCAGGTGCGGGTGCATCCCGGACAGGCTTATGAGGTGCGCTTCGCCTTCGTCAATCACGGCAAGACCGCCAGCCGTGGCCGTGCCGTGCCGAGTGTCAGCCCTTCGGAAGCCTCCTTGCATCTGCGCAAGATCACCTGCTTCTGCTTTCAGGAGCAGCGTCTCGAGGCCGGTGAGCGACTAGAGTTGCCCTTGATGTTCCAGCTCGCCAGGGATCTTCCGGAAAACGTCCATAGCGTAACCCTGGCCTACACCCTGTATCCCGCAGCGGATGATCAACTTTCCTCTAGCGTGATCGCACTCACCCAAGGAGGTGGCGCATGAGCGGCGGCAGCTATTACGTACCTGCGAGTAGCAAATGGCCCATACTGGCGGGTTTGGCAGTGGGATTGTTCATGATTGGGACGGGTATCGTGCTGGTATTCGATACGGGAATGGTGCTGCTGCCCATTGGTGCGGCCGCGATCGTCACCGTCATGGCATTGTGGTTTCGAGATGTTATCCGGGAATCCCGACGCGGGCTCTACGATGCCCAGATGGATCGTTCCTTCCGCTGGGGCATGGGCTGGTTCATCTTCTCGGAGGTCATGTTCTTTCTCGCCTTTTTCGGGGCGCTGTTCTATGTACGGGTCTTCGCGCTGCCCTGGCTGGATGGCGAAGGGGCAAAGGGCGTCAGCGCCTTGCTGTGGCCGGACTTCGTCGCAAGTTGGCCTTTGATGAATCCGCCGGATACGAACGTGGTCGGCCCCGAGGCCGTCGTCAGCCCATGGCAGCTGCCACTGGTCAATACGCTCTTCCTGGTGGCATCGAGTATTACCTTGACGCTCTCTCATGAGGCATTCAAGGAGGGCTACCGCGACACCGCGCGTAATTGTCTGGCCATCACGGTGTTGCTGGGCGTGCTCTTTCTGATCGTGCAAGGAATCGAGTACTACGAGGCCTATCACCACTTGGGTATTACGTTACAGGCTGGCATTTATGGATCGACCTTCTTCCTGCTGACGGGTTTTCACGGTGCTCATGTCACCATCGGGGCTATCATTCTCGCTGTCATGCTCTGGCGAATTCAGAAAGGGCATTTCTCAGCCCACAATCATTTCGGTTTCGAGGCCGCTGCCTGGTATTGGCACTTCGTCGATGTGGTGTGGATCGGGTTGTTCATTTTCGTTTACGTATTTTGAGTAGGGCCTGTCCGTGTTTCGAATATGCTAGGCCTGGCCCAGGTCGCCCACATAAAAACCGTAGAGCAACAAGAGGATGAGTAGCGTCGCCAGGCTGACGCGTATCTTGAGAGAGGTCAGCAAGCGTTTGGACTGGCTGTCATCACGGATGAGATAGCCGGCCCCCATCAACAAGCTGGTGAGCATGGCCAGGAAGACGGCGGCAATCAGTATTTTGAGCATGAGGGACTCTCGGTAAATGAGCACTTTCAGTTCAAACAAGCTTTCCGCTGGCGTCAAGAAAAAGTCGCTATGGTGGCTGGGATGGAGTCTCGTGATTGCACTTGGCCTGGTGTTGGGAAACTGGCAATGGCAGCGGGCTGATGAAAAGCGTGATTATCTTGCACGCCTCGAAGCAGCACCCAGTTTGACCATGCCTGAACGCTTGCCGCCACCAGGCGCTGAAGTAACGGTAAAAGGGAGCTTTCTGGCGGACCAGACACGTTTTCTGGATAACCGGGTACTGGATGGACGGGTGGGGGTCGCGGTGCTCACACCTTTGATCGATAGCGATGGTCGTTACTGGTTGATCGAGCGAGGCTTCGTTCCTTCCGGGCCGGAACGAATCGATCCTGTCATCGAGACCCCGTCTGGACAAGTCGAGATCAGTGGGCAGTGGCAAGCATACGTTGAGGATGACGCATTACTGTTTGGCCCGAACCAGGAGGGGCGGCGAGTGCAACAAATCGATCTTTCAGTCTGGCGGGAGAATCTGTCATTCCTGCATGCGGGCTGGCTGCATCAGCAAACCGGGGAGGGGCATTTCGCTTCCTGGTGGGTGCCCGCGGTAATGCCGCCCAGTCGCCATCTGGGCTATGCCTTTCAGTGGTGGGGGCTCGCCCTGGCGGCAAGCATCGTAATGTGGTTGGGAAGACCCCGCGCTACCGTGCTCAAGCGTTCTCGAGGACAAACTCCATGACTCCGCGTCTATCCAGGAATCTACGTCAAAAAATAAAGTTGATCGCCTTGATCATTCTGTTTGCGGGCCCTGTGATTACCGCCTGGGCGATGGTGGAATGGCGTGTGGGCATCCCTGATGAACGCGTTGCCCATGGCCAGCTGATGCCGGAATTACCTGCGCTGGCGCAGTGGCCTTTAGAGAAGACTTCCTCGGGCGTTGATGAAGACGATCAGGATGATTGGATATTGGCCTATGACTGTAAGGATAGGTGCGCGGAGGTTGCGGATCATCTGTGGCGATTGCATCGCGCCCTGGGGCGTGAGGCCCCGCGGGTATCCCGGCTGCGTCTGGGTGGCCAGGCGGATCCCTTGCCCGGCGAGCAGGTGGCGCAGTGGCGCAGGCAGCCCGCCTGGAGCGATGGCGAGTCGGTGTGGCTGATCGATTTCGAGGGGCGAGTCATCGTGCGCTATGACCAGCAGGATGATCCCAAGGAAATTCTCAAGGACATACGCCGGCTACTGCGCATGAACCCCGAGATCGAGCGCTTCTCGGCAAGTCAGGGTGTGAGTGTCAGAAGCGTTGTTTGACGAAGAGTCCCGGCCCATGAAAACAACAAAAGACGTTCGCCTGGCGCGTTGGTTAAGCCTTTTCGGTGTAGTGCTGGCCCTTGTCGTGATGCTTCTCGGAGCCTGGACGCGCCTCGTTGATGCTGGACTCGGTTGCCCTGATTGGCCGGGGTGTTATGGCAAGCTGGTGGTGCCCGATGACGCAACGGCACTGGCACATTCGCCTCATGTACCCCTTGACGCGGGCAAGGCCTGGGCAGAAATGGTTCACCGCTATATGGCAGCTGTGCTTGGATTGCTGGTGCTTGGTTTGTCGTTTATTGCTTGGCGCGCGCGGAAGACGACTGGCTACCCCTTGCGCATCAGCGCCGCTTTATTGCTTGTCATCATGCTACAAGGCGCATTTGGGGCGCTCACGGTCACGCTTAAGCTGTGGCCACAAGTGGTGGTCCTGCACCTTCTGGGGGGCTTGAGTGTCACGCTGCTATTCCTGTGGTTGTATCTGAACTTGCAAAGAATCGATGCGCGTGTCGATGGCGGGTACAGGCTGTCGCGACCAGGTGCATTGTGGCTGATCGCCATTGGATTGCTGGTTTTACAGATAGCGCTGGGCGGTTGGACATCGAGTAATTATGCGGGCATTGCCTGTCACGGTATCCCGACCTGTAATGGGCAGTGGTGGCCGCCGATGGATTGGCAGGAAGGCTTCAATCTGGCTCAGACCATTGGTCCTAATTATCTTTACGGACAATTGCATGCAGAGGCGCGCACCGCGATTCAAGTGGCCCATCGTCTGGGAGCCGTCGCTCTCGGGTTTGTCTTGTTGTTATTGGTGTTGCGTTATTGGTATCAGCGCGTTCTGCGTCCTTATCTCACGCTATTGCTGGGAATCTATGCGCTGCAGCTTGGTTTGGGGATTGCCAATGTGCTGCTATGGCTACCCCTTGACTTGGCTCTGGCCCATACCGCGGGAGCAGTGCTGCTGGCGCTTGTCATGACCATTACCGTGTGGCGTGCGGCGAGTCTGCCCAATGCCCATTCATTGTCGATAAATGAAAATGCCGCCGAGACGTCGAGTTTCGGCGGCGCATTTCATTGATTTCACGATGTCGACAACGCAAATTGCGCCATGATACGCAGCGACATCGGTTACCAGAAGGTACTGACCAGTAGATAGGCAAGCCCAGTGACTACCACGGAACCAACGAGATTGAGCATGAAACCGGCCCGAATCATGGATTGAATCTTCATGTGGCCGGTCGCGAAGACGATCGCGTTAGGGGGTGTTGCTACCGGCATCATGAAGGCACAGCTTGCAGCAATGGCCGCGGGCACGGTGATCAACAGTGGCGATACGTCCATGGACAGCGCCAGTGCGCCGAGCAAGGGCAAAAAGGCGGCGGCGGTTGCCGTGTTTGACGTCAGTTCGGTGAGAAAGATGATGATCAGAACAATTATCCCGATCAGCACAATCAAGGGTAGCGCTTCGAACAGCGACAGTTGATTGGCAATCCATTCCGCCAACCCCGAACTCTTGACGACGCTTGCCAAGGCCAAACCGCCGCCAAACAGCAGCAGTACGCCCCAAGGCAACTCCTTGGCTTCATCCCAGTTGAGCAACCGCACCCCGGCACTGCTGCCGCTGGGCAGTAGGAACATCAGAAGCCCCGCAGCGATGGCGATGTTGGTGTCCGACAGCCAGGCAATGCCCAGGTCATTGAGCAGAGGCCGGAATATCCAGGAGAGGGCAGCAAGTAGGAAGACGGTGCCGACTCGCAGTTCAGCGGAAGACATGCGTCCCAGTTTATCCAATTCGCCGCGTATCATGGTGGCGCTGTTCTGATTGTCGCCCAGAGAAAAGCCACCTCGGGTCAGCCACCACCAGGCCGCCGCCATCATCACGATGCTCACCGGTACGCCAACCACCATCCACTGTGCAAAACCAATGTCGATGCCCCGATCATCCGCCAGATAGCCTGCCAATAGGGCATTGGGGGGCGTGCCGATCAGCGTCGCGATGCCGCCTATGCTGGCGGAATAGGCGATCGCCAGAAGCAGCGCGGTCGCATAGCGATTGAGTTCTTTCGGGTCGCTGTCTTCGAGCAGGCTGACCACGGACATGCCGATTGGCAGCATCATGATGGCGGTGGCGGTATTGGAGACCCACATACTGAGAAAGCCGGTGGCGATCATGAATCCACCGATCTGGCGCCGCGGCTCTGATCCAACGATTTGCAGGACCTTCAAGGCGATCCGCCGGTGCAGATTCCAGCGCTGCATGCCAATCCCAAGCAAGAAGCCGCCCAGGAACAGGAATATGATGGGGTTAGCATAGCTGGGCGCCGCCGCGTCCAGCTCACCAATGCCAAGTGCAGGCACCAGTACCAATGGCAGTAGAGCGGTAGCCGGTATGGGAATGGCCTCCGTGGCCCACCAGGTGGCCATCAGTAATGCGAGCCCCGCACAGGCCCAGGCGGCATCCGGCATTCCCGATGGCGCCGGGAAGACCAGGGTTATCAAAACCCAGAGAGGACCCAACCAAAGACCGATACGGGAGGCCATTGAAGGATGTGTGTTTGATTCGTCGGACGTCTGTGTCGATTCGGACATGGCTAACCTCGAAACTTGCATGTAACAAAGCAGGGCGACTCTACTACACACTAGTTCATCTGAGCATCGATGATGAAGCAGTTGGGGCGATCCTTTGGGACCCGTATACTACCTCATCGAAATTTATTGCTGGAGTTGGCATGAGCGAAGTCCTGGCCTGGGGATTGTTGGGTATCGCAGTGATCGTAATCGTTGCACTGGCCGGTTACGCGCTGAAACTTTTGCGCGAAGTCAAACGGCGTCAAGCGTTTCGTGAAGATGAAATTCGCCGGGCCAACGACAATTGTCTGGAAAGTCTCGAGATGATTGCTCAAGCAATGCTAGCGGATCAGGTAGATCTGGTCGAAGGCAGTCTTCGCTGCAAGGTTTTGCTGGAGATCATTGACCCAGCCCTGTTGGAGCGAGCGTCGTTCACACCCTTTGCCAAGGTGTATCAACGTACCGCTCACTTGCACACCCATTCTGCGCGTAGCGCCTTGACCCCGCGAGAGCGCTTCAAGGAGGATCGGGAGCGCATTGCAGTAGAACAAGCACTACATGATGATATTCATGAAGCGGCGTCGGCTGTGCTCGATTTCAAACAGCAATGGGTAACAAGCGAGCGATAGATATTGACAGACGTTACAAATGACGAAATTATGCTTGGCAATATCAAGAATCTACTATATTAAAAGTGGGTTTGTTGATCGTAATGTTGCATAATTGCTTAGAATTCTGCAGCCTTACAAATTGCTAATGCAAGATGTGATTTGAGCAGTACAATGGTTACAGGTTGGTTTGATGCTCGCGATAAAATTAAATGCGTATCGTTGATAAACATTGCGAAAATATTCGGAAAGCACTGGCTCGAAAGGCATAAATGTGCTTTCTTTTTCCGTGGGAAAGTTTGAGTGGTAGCCGCTCTGCCTCCTATTGGGCTCCAGGATAGACCCACTGAGTAACGTGTCGTTACGCCTAGCGTTATGTGAATGAAGGAGTGTTACATGAAGAAATCAACAACTGGCTTGCTGTTAGGTTCTGCTTTGGTCGTTGGACTGTCAGGTTGCGCCAGCTCTGGCGGACAATCCTCACAGTCCTCGATGAGCAGTAGTGATCAAAAAGCGTGGTATCAGAGCCCGTTCGTCTGCGGCTTGGCAGGTGGCTTGATCGGTGGTGGCATCGGCTACGCCACCAGTAGCGAATCCGATGAAGATGATGGCCTGGCTTTGGGCGGGGTTGCAGGCGCAACTGCTGGCGCCTTGCTGTGTGCCGATTACTCGAGCGCTACTGGCGATAGTGACGGCGACGGCGTCCCGGATGATCGTGACCAGTGCCCCAACACGCCTGCAGGCGTGGCGGTAGATGCCAATGGTTGCCCGCTCGATACCGATGGTGATGGCGTTCCGGATTATCAGGACGAGTGCCCGGGAACACCGGCCGGTGTTGAAGTCGATGCTTCCGGTTGCCCGCTGGACTCCGATGGTGACGGCGTGCCGGACTACATGGACCAGTGCCCGAACACTCCAGCTGGTGCTCAGGTCAACGCCCTTGGCTGTGAAGCCGACGTGGTTCTGCGTGATGTCAACTTCGAATTCGACTCCGCTCAACTGACGTCTAACGCCGAACAGATCCTGAATGGTGTTGCCGACAAGCTGCGCGGAAATGAAAATGTTCGCGTACGTGTCGAAGGTCACACCGACTCTGTTGGCCCAGATGCTTACAACAAGGAACTGTCCCAGCGCCGTGCGGATTCCGTGAAATCTTACCTGGCGTCTCAGGGCATTTCCGAAAGCCGCATGCAGGCGATCGGCTATGGCGAAGAGCAGCCGGTTGCCAGTAACGAAACCCAGCAAGGTCGCGCCGAGAACCGCCGCGTCGAATTGGGCGAGTGGCAGCAGTAAGCTACAGGAAAACGTTATCTGACTTATAGATGACTAATGAAAGGGGCGCCCAAAGGCGCCCCTTTTTCTGTATTGATTGGCTGTCTTGAGTGGTCAGGTATGGACTGAGACTGCCACCAACTGCTAATGTTTCGCCCTTCGTATTTCATTGCCTGCTAGCGATGTTTCATCATTCTCCTGCGATACGTGGTCCCTGGTATGGATCACCACTGCGCTCAAGGACGTTTTTTCATGCCAATCGTGACACTGCCGGATGGCAGCCAGAGAACTTTCGATACACCCCTTAGCATCATGCAGCTTGCCGAATCCATCGGTCCCGGCCTGGCGAAGGCCTGCCTAGGCGGCAAGATCGATGGCGTTGCCGCGGATGCCGCGGACATCATCGATCGCGATGCCCAAGTCGCTATCTTGACGGCGCGAGACGCCGAGGGCCTCGAAATCATTCGCCACTCCTGCGCCCACTTGATTGGTCATGCGGTCAAGCAGCTCTATCCGGATGCCAAGATGGCGATTGGGCCGGTGATCGAAGACGGTTTTTATTACGACATCGATTTCGAGCGTTCGATAACGCCGGATGATCTTGCTGCCATCGAGCAGCGCATGAAGCAACTGATCGATAGCAACTATGACGTGGTCCGGGAGTACGTCGATCGCGACAAGGCAATGCTGACCTTTTTGCACCGCGACGAGCCCTACAAGCAGGAGATTGTGCGAGGCATTCCGGAAGGCGAGACCATTCGCCTGTATCACCATGAAGAATATATCGACATGTGCCGCGGGCCTCATGTGCCGAACACGCGGCATCTGAAAGCATTCAAGCTGACCAAGATGGCGGGCGCCTACTGGCGTGGCGACGCGGAAAACCCCATGCTTACGCGCATCTATGGAACCGCCTGGCCGGACAGCAAGCAGCTCAAGGCGTATCTGAAGCGTCTCGAAGAGGCTGAGAAACGAGACCATCGCAAGCTGGCCAAGCGTATGGATCTGTTTCACCTTCAGGAAGAAGCGCCAGGCATGGTGTTTTGGCATCCTAACGGATGGACCATTTATCAGGCCCTTGAGCAGTACATGCGTCGTGTGCAGCAAGAGCATGGCTATCAGGAAATCAAGACGCCCCAGGTGCTCGATCTATCGCTGTGGAAAAAGTCCGGTCACTGGGGGCACTACTCCGAGCTGATGTTTGTCACGGAATCGGAGAAGCGGGATTTTGCCGTAAAGCCCATGAATTGCCCAGGCCATGTGCAGGTCTTCAATCAAGGGCTCAAAAGCTATCGTGATCTGCCTCTGCGTCTGGCGGAGTTCGGTAGCTGTCATCGCAACGAGCCATCCGGGTCGTTGCATGGTTTGATGCGGGTGCGAGCGTTTACCCAAGATGATGCTCACATCTTCTGTACCGAGGCTCAGATTCAATCCGAAGCCGAAGCCTTCATTGCCTTGACGCTGCAGGTCTATCGCGAACTGGGGTTCGAGGATGTGGAGCTCAAGCTCTCCACTCGTCCGGAATCCTATGTCGGCGAGCCGGAAAACTGGGAGCGAGCCGAGAAGGGGCTGGCTCAGGCGCTGGACGCCTCTGGACTCGAATGGGAATTACTACCTGGCGAGGGCGCCTTTTACGGTCCCAAGATCGAATTTTCTCTTCGCGATTGTCTCAACCGCGTCTGGCAATGTGGTACTCTGCAGCTCGATTTCAATCTGCCTGAACGCCTTGGGGCGCAATATGTCGATGAAGACGGTGCCCGCAAGACTCCCGTCATGCTGCATCGTGCAATCCTGGGCTCTTTCGAGCGCTTCCTGGGAATTCTGATCGAGCACTATGCTGGGGCATTGCCATTATGGCTCGCACCACAACAGGCTGTCGTGCTGACCATTACCGATGCCCAGCGTGATTATGCCGTCGAACTCGAACAGCGATTGCAGAAAATCGGGCTTCGCGTCAAGGCGGACTTGAGGAACGAGAAGATCGGCTTTAAAATCCGTGAACATACGTTGCAGAAGGTCCCGTACCTGCTTGTAGTAGGGGACAAGGAAATAGAGTCCGACTCAGTGGCTGTGCGTACTCGTAGCGGTGAAGATCTGGGCACCATGCAAGTGGATGAGCTCGTTGCTCGTCTTGAAACCGAGCGGGGCCGATCACAACGTTAACCGGAACGGAGATTTAACGATCAAGAGGAATACACAGCGTGGGCGTCCTCAAGACAAACGCCCCCCAATGAATGACCGAATCCTGGAAGACGAAGTTCGTCTTATCGAAAGCGACGGTGAGCAAATCGGTGTCGTACCGACCAGTGAAGCGTTGGAAAGAGCCGAGGCAGCAGGTTTGGATCTCGTGCAGATTTCCAATGCCGACCCCATCGTCTGCAAGATCATGGATTACGGTAAGTTTCTTTTCGAGCAAAAAAAGCAGAAAGGCGCTCAGAAAAAGAAAACCAAGCAGATTCAGGTCAAGGAAGTAAAATTCCGGCCTGGCACTGACGAGGGCGACTATCAGGTAAAACTCAAGAACCTGACGCGTTTCCTCGAAGGTGGCGACAAGGGCAAGGTCACACTGCGTTTTCGCGGTCGTGAAATGGCGCACCAGGATATCGGCCGCAAGCTGATGGAGCGGATTGCGTCGGATCTTGAAGATCTGGGAACAGTCGAGTCCTTTCCGAAGATGGAAGGGCGCCAGATGGTCATGATCATTGCCCCCAAGAAGAAGTGATCCGCAGGCAAGTCAACGAATGGGCGTGGTAATGATACCCCGACCATTGGCCACGGATTTTCTAAAGAACCCGAGTGGAGTGTTCCCTCATGCCGAAGATCAAGAGTAACAGAGGCGCTGCCAAGCGCTTCAAGAAGACTGCTAATGGCTTCAAGCACAAGCAGTCTTTTCGTAGTCATATCCTGACCAAGAAGTCTACCAAGCGTAAGCGTCAGTTGCGCGGCACCAAGCTGGTTCATGATGCCGATAAAGCGCTGATTCAGCGCATGCTGCCCAATCTGTAACGCCCGCGGTCGAATTTCTTAACGTCAGGAGAAAACTATGAGTCGTGTCAAACGTGGCGTTGTCGCCCGTCGTCGTCACAAGAAGATCTTGAAGCAGGCCAAGGGTTACTACGGTGCCCGGTCTCGTGTATTTCGTGTTGCCAAGCAGGCGGTCATCAAGGCAGGACAGTATGCCTATCGCGACCGTCGTCAGCGCAAGCGTCAGTTCCGCGCGCTATGGATTGCACGTATCAATGCTGCCGCACGTCAGAACGGCTTGTCCTACAGCCGATTCATCGCTGGTCTCAAGAAATCAGGTATCGAGATCGATCGCAAAGTACTGGCCGATCTTGCTGTCCATGAAAAGGCGACCTTTGCTGCTATCGTCGAAAAGGCCAAGGCTGCTAGCTAAGTGAACGATGAAGTCGGTTACTTCAGATAATCGGCTCGTTGTGAATCTCGCAGGGGAAGAGCAGTCGCTCTTCCCCTGTTTTTTTGGGTTGCGTTTAGCTGACGCATTCTGAGACACGGACATTATTGGAGTAGTGGATGGATCATCTTCCCACCCTGGTCGCCGAAGCCCGTGCTGCCATTGCCAAGGCCAACGATGTCTCTACACTTGATGCGGTGCGTGTGGAGTATCTTGGCAAGAAAGGCGAGATAACGACGCTGCTCAAAGGGTTGGGCAAGCTACCCCCGGAACAGCGTCCCGAGGCGGGCGAACGGATCAATCAGGTCAAGCAACAGCTTAGTGGCGAAATCGAGACGCGTAAACGAGAGCTCGAACAGAGGGCGCTCGATGCGCGCCTGCAAAGCGAGCGTATTGACGTAACGCTTCCAGGTCGTGGCCAGTCCACCGGTGGACTGCATCCGGTGACGCGCACCTTGGAGCGCATCGAAGGCTTGTTTACCCGTATTGGGTTTGACGTGGCGGTAGGGCCGGAAATCGAGGATGACTACCATAACTTCGAGGCGCTAAATATTCCGGCGCATCATCCGGCCCGAGGCATGGCGGATACCTTCTATTTCGACGCCAATCGCTTGCTGCGCACTCATACTTCACCGGTGCAGGTACGTACCATGGAGTCTCAGGAGCCACCGATTAGGATCGTTTGCCCGGGGCGCGTCTATCGCAGTGATTCGGATTTGACCCACACGCCCATGTTTCATCAGGTAGAGGGACTGTTGATCGACGAGGACGTCAGTTTTGCCGATCTAAAGGGCACGATCGAAGACTTCTTGCACGCTTTTTTCGAGCGCGATGACCTTTCGGTGCGCTTTCGACCATCGTATTTTCCTTTCACGGAGCCTTCCGCCGAGGTCGATATCCAGTGCGTGATGTGCAGTGGTGACGGCTGCCGGGTGTGTTCCCATAGCGGTTGGCTGGAAGTGATGGGCTGCGGCATGGTGCATCCGGAAGTGTTTCGCCATTCCGGCATCGATACCGAGCGTTACACCGGGTTTGCCTTTGGCATGGGCGCCGAGCGTCTGGCCATGCTGCGCTACGGGGTCAACGATCTGCGCCTGTTCTTCGATAACGATCTGCGTTTTTTGCGCCAGTTCACTTAATTCTCAATGGAGGCGGAGACGCACGATGAAATTTTCCGAACAGTGGCTGCGCGAATGGGTCTCGCCTGAACTCTCGACCCAGGCACTTGCCGATCAGATCACCATGGCGGGTCTCGAAGTGGAGGCCCTGGAAGCGGTTGCCGCCAAATTCGAGGGTGTCCTGGTGGCGGAAGTCGTTGCCAAGGAGCCGCACCCGGACGCAGACAAGCTCAACGTGTGCCAGGTGGATGACGGGTCCGGCAACCCGATACAGGTGGTATGCGGCGCGCCCAACGTGGCAGTAGGTCAGAAGGTGCCTTTCGCCCAGGTAGGTGCCGTGCTGCCCGGCGATTTCAAGATCAAGGAGGCTAAGCTGCGGGGCGTCGAATCCAGGGGCATGATCTGCTCCGCCTCGGAGTTGGGTCTCGAGGAAGAGACGTCGCCAGGAATTCTCGAGCTGCCCTTGAGCGCACCGGTTGGCCGGAGTCTGCGTGACTGGATGACCCTGGACGACAGCACCATCGA
Source organism: uncultured Halomonas sp. (assembly GCF_947500835.1). Taxonomy (GTDB): domain Bacteria; phylum Pseudomonadota; class Gammaproteobacteria; order Pseudomonadales; family Halomonadaceae; genus Modicisalibacter. Next base: position 183,702 of record NZ_CANMTQ010000010.1, on the reverse strand, counting down.
AGTCGATCTGACTCCTAACCGCGGTGATTGCCTGAGTCTTAAAGGAATGGCTCGAGAGGTTGGTGTGCTCAACCGTCTGACCCTGAACAACCCTGATCTTGCGCCTCAGGCGCCTAGTCATGACGATGAGTTCCCTGTCCGGCTCAGTGCGCCGGAGCAGTGCCCGCGCTATGTGGGGCGGGTGATCAAGAATATCGATGTGACAGCGCCTACGCCGCTATGGATGGTCGAACGGCTGCGACGTTCCGGCCTGCGCTCCATCGATGCGGTGGTCGATATCACTAACTACGTAATGCTCGAGCTGGGGCAGCCCCTGCATGCCTTCGATCTGGCAAATCTGCAGGAAGCGATCGAAGTTCGCCCCGCTAAAAAAGGGGAGCGTCTGGTACTTCTCGACGGCCAGGACATTGCACTGCGGGAAGGCACGTTGGTCATTGCGGATTGTGACAAGGTACTGGCGATTGCCGGCGTAATGGGAGGTGAGCATTCAGGTGTCAGCCCTGAAACCCGGGATGTGTTTCTCGAATCCGCTTTCTTCACTCCTCTGGCGATTGCCGGCCAAGCCCGCTCTTATGGCCTGCATACGGACGCGTCGCACCGTTTCGAGCGCGGTGTCGATTTTGAATTACCCCGCCAGGCGGCGGAACGAGCCACGGCACTGCTGGTCGAGATCGCCGGAGGCGAGCCAGGGCCAATCAAAGAAACCTTCAGCGCGGAGCATCTACCCGGTGAGCGTCAGGTCCGCCTGCGCGGGTCACGCATCGAGCAGTGTCTGAACATCAGGCTTCCCGATACGGAGATCGTCGATATCCTCGAACGGCTCGGCATGCAGGTCAGTCGTGATGTGGTTGACGTAGCCGATGAAACCGGTGCCTGGCTGGTCAAGATACCCAGCTGGCGCTTTGATATAGCGATCGAAGAGGATCTGATCGAAGAGTTGGCGCGTATTCATGGCTACAATCGCTTGCCTGTACGCCGGCCAGCGGCGCGGCTTGGGCTCGTTGCCGATGATGAACGCCGTCAGCCCCTGACACGCTTGCGTCGCCAGCTGGTGGCGCGTGGTTACCAGGAAGCCATCACCTATAGCTTCGTGGCACCGGAGCTGCAGGCGCTATTGGCACCGGACATGACCGCACCCCGTCTGGCCAATCCGATATCCAGCGATATGGCGGTCATGCGGGCAAGCCTGTTTCCAGGGCTCGTAAAAGCGTTGACCTATAACCTGAACCGGCAGCAGTCCCGCATTCGGCTATTCGAAACCGGGCTTGTCTTTCGGGGTGAATTGGACAGCGTCGAGCAGATTCCAATGCTGAGTGGCTTGATCTGTGGGTCCCGAGATCCGGAAGGGTGGGCGGCCCGTCGTGACGGCGTGGATTTCTTTGATCTCAAGGGCGACGTCGAGAGTCTGCTGAAGCTGGGCGGTAACGAGGAGTCCTGGCGTTTCGAGCCATCGGAGCATCCTGCGTTGCATCCAGGCCAGACGGCTCGCTTGGTCCATCAAGGAGAAGCGGTGGGCTGGCTCGGCGCTCTGCATCCAGCGCTGCGCTCTGAGCTTGGCATCAAACCTGACGTGTTTCTTTTCGAGATGCGCCTTGATGCGCTGACCCAGGGGCGCTTGCCTGCTTTCAGCGTATTGTCTCGCTACCCGGAGGTTCGTCGCGATCTGGCATTAATCATAAGTGATGATATTCCGGTTCAAGCCTTGCTTGATACGCTACGTGAATGCGCAGGCGAATGGCTGACGGATCTGCACCTGTTCGATGTCTATCGAGGGGCAGGAATCGCGGAAGGCAACAAGAGTATTGCACTGGGCTTGACCTGGCAGCATCCTTCGCGCACGCTCAATGATGAGGAAATCAATCAGTTAGTCGATACAATCGTTACTGAGTCCAGTCAACGCTTCGACGCGGAACTCCGTGGCTGAGTGACTGGGATAGGATCCTGTAGAGGGGGAGTGGTTATGGGGGCGTTGACCAAGGCGGAACTGGCAGAACATCTGCATGGTGAGCTGGGATTCTCGAAGCGTGAAGCCAAGACGATGGTAGAAGCTTTCTTCGAGGAAATACGTGGCTGCCTGCGCGAAAACGAACAGGTCAAGCTATCCGGTTTCGGCAATTTCGATTTACGCGATAAAGGTCAGCGTCCTGGGCGAAACCCGAAAACCGGCGAAGAGATCCCTATTTCGGCGCGCCGCGTCGTGACGTTTCGGCCAGGTCAGAAGCTCAAGGCCCGAGTCGAGGATTATGCGGGTCAGCCTGCGCTCATGGATACGGATGCTTGAGCCACACTTGAACCGCAGGAAAAAATACCAGGCAAACGACAAAAGAAACCGGCCTTCAAAGGGCCGGTTTCGTAGTGTGCCAGGGCATGCAAGTGGGTGAGGGGGGAGCTAGGTTTATAACGCTCCGCCTTTCTCCAGCAATTCAGTGATTACCGCCTTGAGCACGAATCCCAGCATTCCAGCTCCTAGCACGACGAACAGCATGATCGTGCCGAACTTGCCCGCCTTAGACTCCCGCGCCAGCTCCCAGATGATGAAGCACATGAACAGTATCAATCCGCCAATCATGAGCGGCGTGATCCAGGCTTCGAATGTTCTCTCCATGATACCCTCCGCAGGATTGGGCCACTATTATAGCTGTCCAGCCGTCACCGTGCTGATAAACCATTTCCAATGCCTTCATTGCCTGCGGGCACGTGAGTGAGATCGTCCAGGCATGCTAGTATTCCAGTAAATCTCTCAAGCAAATGAATTTAATGTCTACTCTCAATATTTATGTCGCCACCATGTACGGGGGGGCTTTGGACGTAGCTGAGCAGGTCAAGCCATTGTTCGAAGACTGCGGTTATACGGTGATTATTCATGAACAGCCAACCCTGGAAGATTTGATCGAGCCGCCAGCGGAGCTGGCGCTGTTTTGTGTCTCGACCACGGGCAGTGGCGATTACCCCGGTAATTTCGCCAGCTTGGCCAGTGGCATTGCTGACAAAGGTCCATCTCTTGCACATTTGCGCTATGGGTTAATCGCTCTCGGTGATAGCTCCTATGGCGAGACTTTCTGCGGTGCGGGACGAGCGCTTGATGCGCTGTTGAGCGAGTATGGGGCCGAGCGGCTGGGCGAGCGTCTAGAGGTAGACGCCATGGAGACGTTCATGGCAGACGATGAGGCAGTGCCCTGGGTCGAGGCGTGGATCGAGGAGCAAGGGTTGAACAAGTGAGTTTCTCAAGTGTCATCCCAGGAGCAGTCTCGTCATGACGACCACAATGACCCCGGAGCGACTCAGTGTAATGGTAGGCGTGCTTCTGGCCATCCTGGCGACGCTGCCTCGCTATCTAGCGTACGGCAACCAGGGGCGGCTGACCTTGATCCTGATCGCGTTTGCCGCCATCGCGGTCGTGGCTGTCTTCGCTTGGCGCATGCTGACCGTAGAAGCACGACGTCGAGTACCCAGGCTGTTGGCGCGTCTGGCGTTGATGGTATTGCTCGGCTTGCTGCTTGTGGCGCTATGGCAAGTGTTCACCAGCGGCTTGAATGAACTCTTGTTGTTGTCCCACGGTGTTACCCTGGGTTTATTGATACATGCGCTCGGCATGGGCCTGCAGCAACGCAATGCGTGGCATTGAAGCAGGCCCAAGCGTTGGTGTTTGAACACGTCATTCAAGCGTGTAGCAGGGCACGTAGTGACTGCCGGGGAGTTTCATGCGCGCCTGGGCGACAAAAGAGGTCAGCAGATCATCCAGCCGCGTCATGAGTTCAGGCTCTGCATGCAGTTTGAATGGACCGTGAGCCTCAATGGAGCGAATGCCCGGCTCCTTGACGTTACCACTGACGATGCCGGAAAACGCACGGCGTAGATTGGCAGCCAGTTCGTGCACGGGTTGCTCGCGATGCAACGCCAGCCCTGCCATGGCTTCATGGGTGGCTTCGAAGGGATACTGAAAGTCCGCCTCGATGTTGAGTCGCCAGTTGTAGTAGAACGCATCGTCGTGCGTGCGTCGGAAATCGGTGACTTCCTCGATGCACTCTCGCATGGCGCGTGCCACGGCAATAGGGTCGTCGATGATGATGCGATAACGACTGCGCGCCTCGTCACCCAGGGTATAAGCCAGAAACTCATCGATACGCTGGAAATAGTCAGCAGCGCTTCGTGGCCCGGTAAAGATGATCGGAAACGGAATCTTGGCATTGCTCGGATGCAACAGAATGCCTAGTAGATAAAGGATCTCTTCGGCGGTGCCCACGCCGCCGGGGAAGACGATGATGCCGTGACCGACCCGTATGAACGCCTCCAGGCGCTTTTCGATATCCGGCATCACGACCAGTTCGTTGACGATTGGGTTAGGCGACTCCGCGGCAATGATGCCGGGTTCGGAAATTCCCAGATAGCGTCCTCGCTTGCGACGCTGCTTGGCGTGAGCCACATTTGCGCCTTTCATGGGGCCCTTCATGGCGCCGGGTCCGCAGCCGGTGCAGATATCGAGATCCCTCAGCCCGAGCTGATAGCCGACGCCCTTGGAATAGTCGTACTCTTCCCGGGAGATCGAATGCCCGCCCCAGCACACCACCAAGCTCGGCTCCCGGGAGGGGTCCAGCGTGCCGGCGTTGCGCAGGATATGAAATACCGCATTGGTGATGCTTTCACTGGAGACTAGATCGAAGCGGGGATGGTGCTGTATCTCGTTATGAACGTAGACGATATCCCGTAGCACGGAGGAAAGATGCTCGCGAATGCCGCGAATCATGCGGCCATCGACAAAGGCCTCCGCAGGCGCGTTGCTCAACTGTAGACGAATGCCGCGGTCTTGCTGCAGCACTTCGATATCGAAGTCATGATAAGTCTGCATCACGGCGAGACCATCGTCCGTGGGGTTGCCGCAGTTGAGCACGGCCAGCGCGCATCGGCGCAATATGTCGTGCAAGCCGTTGGCAGAAGTGTCGCGAAGTCGATTCACTTCGTGCTGGGAAAGAACCTCTAGACTGCCCTCGGGAGTCGTCGTGGCGGAAAGCTTCTCGGTCATTTTGGTGTCCAGGAGGTGGGTCAGGAAGCGTCGCTTGTGGCGCTAGCTTGCTCCCATAATTGTGCAATGCGAATTCGATCGTCTTCGCTCATGCTATCTTCCATGAATGTCGATTCCAGCCATTGCCAGTAGGTGGCATCGAAGTCCTCCGCCGCGACGGTACTCGCATCATAATCCGCCAGCTCTAACACAAGCTCAATCTGTGGAATCATGTAGCCAAGGGCGAAAAGATCGTCTTCTGCGGCGTTACCTTCCATGGCAAGCAGCGTCCGATGAAGTGCTTTGGCCCGGTCGACGAATGGGTCTGACATGATGCTCCCGGCTCTTGAATGACTGTTGAATGAAGGTTGTCTTGCAGGGATGCTATCATGCTCCGAAGTGCCTCGCAGCGCTGTGCCACAAGGAATTGACTGATTTTCATGTTCAATACTCAATACTTTCGGACCTTCATTACTCTGGTGGAAACCGGCAGCTTCACGCTGACGGCCAAGCGACTGGAAATGACACAGCCGGGCGTCAGTCAGCACGTTCGCAAGCTGGAGGAGTATCTCGACAAGCCACTGCTTAATCGCCATGGCCGCCGTTTCACGCTTACGGAATCCGGTCGGCGTACCTACGATTACGCGCTGAAGCTGTTTACCGAGCATAAGTATTTTCGTCATTCATTGGATGACGAGTCCCTGGATTCCGGCGATTGTCGGATTGCCTCGCCCGGGAGCGTGGGCTTGATGTTCTATCCTTTTTTATTGGGTTATCAGCAAGCCCATCCCGGTTTGACGATCAGTTACGACTTTGCCTTCAATCGCGATATTCTGCAGGGCGTGGTGGAGGGGCGTTACGATATAGGCATTACAACGGAAGTGATCAATCACCCAGGGTTGGCCTACATACCCTGGTATCAAGAGCCTTTATGTCTGATTGCGCCGGCGGATTTCACGGGATCGACTTTAAGTGAATTGGCGGCGCTTGGTTTCATCGATTATTCCGGCGCCGGCAATCATGCGACCCAGTTACTGCGTGCCAATTTCGCTGACGAATTTCGCTCCATGAGTCGTATGTCGAAGCAGGGCTTTACCAATGAAGTCAGCATGGTGCTGGATGCGGTAGCCCGAGGGCTGGGCTTTACCGTGGTGTCTCGGCTGGTGCTTGAAACCTCTCCCTGGCAGCGCCAGGTCAAGGAGCTGATATTGACGAATCCAGTGTATGAAACCTTGCAGGTGGTTGCGCTGGCGGATACCGAGCTCCCCAAACGTTATATCCAGCTACTCGATGATTTTCGCCAGCAGCGTCGTAATACCCTTTACGCGATTTCCGAAGAACCCAGCTTCGATAGCTGAAGCCTCGATAGCTAAAGGCTGGGTAGCGATAAGCTCGACGAACGAAAACCCCTGGGTTGAAGCCCAGGGGGTAATGGTACAAACCTGTTGCAGGTCAGTCGCGATAGTTGTCGATGCTTGGGCAAGAACAGATCAATTGCCGGTCGCCATGTACGTTGTCGACACGATTGACCGCAGGCCAGTATTTGGCAGCCCGGACATGCTCGGAAGGGAAGGCGCCGACCTTGCGTGAGTAAGGGCGTTCCCACTCGTCGTCCATCAGATCCGCCATGGTGTGCGGTGCGTTCACCAGGGGATTGTCATCCGCCGGCCAATCACCTTTCTCCACGCGCTTGATCTCCTTGCGAATGGCGATCATGGCATCGCAGAAGCGATCGATCTCATAGCGGGATTCGGATTCCGTCGGTTCGATCATCAGCGTGCCTGGCACCGGAAAAGACATGGTCGGCGCATGAAAGCCATAATCCATCAGACGCTTTGCGATATCCTCTTCGCTGATCCCTGATGCCTGCTTGAGCGGGCGAATATCGATGATGCACTCATGGGCCACGGTGCCATTGACGCCTTGATACAGCACCGGGAAGTGTTCCTCCAGGCGCCGGGCGATGTAGTTGGCATTGATGATGGCAAGCTCCGTGGCTTCCCGCAGGCCGCGCGCCCCCATCATCTTGATGTAGGCCCAGGAGATGGGCAGGATCGAGGCGCTGCCGTAGGCTGCGGATGCCACGGCGCCACACTCTTCGCGAACCCCGGCAATCGGTGTTACCACATGGTTGGAAACGAAGGGTGCCAGATGCGCCTTGACGCCGATCGGCCCCATTCCGGGACCGCCACCGCCATGCGGGATGCAGAAGGTCTTGTGCAAATTCAGATGCGATACGTCGCCGCCGAAATCGCCAGGTCGGCATAGACCTACCTGGGCGTTCATGTTGGCGCCGTCGATATAGACCTGGCCACCGTGCTTGTGCACGATGTCGCACACTTCCTGCACGTCCTCTTCGAACACGCCATGGGTCGAAGGGTAGGTGATCATGGTGGCGGAGAGCGTATCGCTGTACTGTTCGGCCTTGCTGCGAAGGTCTTCCAGATCGATGTTGCCATCCTTGTCGCATTCCACCACTACCACCTTCATCTGGGCCATGGCGGCGGAGGCCGGGTTGGTGCCGTGAGCAGAGCTCGGGATCAGGCAGATGTTGCGATGCGACTCGCCCTGGGCTGCCTGATAGCGGCGAATGGCCAGCATGCCGGCGTACTCGCCCTGGGCCCCGGAATTGGGCTGCATAGAGATATGATCGTAGCCGGTGATTTCTTCTAAAAACGCCGATAGCTCATCGATCATCTGCTTGTAGCCCACCGCCTGTTCTGCAGGTACAAAGGGGTGGATATTAGCGAACTCGGGCCAGGTGATGGGAACCATCTCGCTGGTGGCATTGAGCTTCATGGTGCAGGAGCCCAGCGGAATCATGGCATGGGCCAAGGACAGGTCACGATTTTCCAGGCGCTTGAGATAGCGCATCATCTCGGTTTCGCTACGATAGCGTTTGAATGTCGGGTGAGTCAGGAAATCGCTTTCCCGGGCATAGTTGGCCGGGATGCCTGTGATGCCTGCCGCCACGATCTCGTCGTCAAGGCTGCTGATCGACAGGTCGTGCTCTTCATCCAGCAGCACGTCGAAGAGCTTGGCAACATCGGCAGCCGTAGTGGTTTCGTCCAGGCTGATGCCGATGCGCCCGTCCTTGTACATGCGCAGATTGATCTCGTGAGAGAGCGCACGTCCGTAGATCTTGCCCGCATCCGCGCCGACCAGGGTCAACGTATCGAACCAGCTGTCATTGGCCAGTTCCAGACCCTTGCGCTTGAGACCCTCCGCAAGGATGGTCGTCAGGCGATGAATGCGGGTGGCGATGGTGCGAATGCCTTCTGCGCCATGATAGACCGCATAGAAGCCGGCCATGTTGGCAAGCAAGGCCTGGGCGGTACAGATGTTGGAGGTCGCCTTCTCTCGGCGAATATGCTGCTCCCGGGTCTGCATGGCCATGCGCAGTGCGATTTGCCCCCGACTGTCCTTCGAGACGCCGATGATGCGGCCGGGAATGGAGCGCTTGTGTTTGTCCAACGTGGCAAAAAATGCGGCATGAGGGCCGCCGTATCCCATCGGGACACCAAAGCGCTGGGAGTTGCCCAGCACGATGTCGGCTCCTAGAGCACCGGGCTCCTTGAGCAACGCAAGGCTCATCAGATCAGCTGCCACGCAGGCCATCGCACCTTGCCCGTGAGCCGCCTCGATCAGGGCCGCAAGATCCTGCACTCGGCCGGTCTGGCCGGGATATTGGAACAGGGCGCCGAAAGTCTCGTGTTCCGCTGCTTTCTCGGGGCTGTCAATGATGAGTTCGAAGCCAAAGTAATCCGCCCGGGTGCGCAGCACGTCCACGGTTTGCGGCAGCACATCGTCCGCCACGAAGAAGCTGTTCGTCTTGACCTTCTTGTTGGCGCGCCGACATAGGGCCATGGCTTCTGCGGCAGCGGTCGCTTCGTCGAGAAGCGAGGCGTTGGCCAGATCCATGCCGGTCAGGTCCATGACCATCTGCTGAAAGTTGAGCAGTCCTTCGAGACGACCTTGGGAAATCTCCGGCTGATAGGGCGTGTAGGCGGTGTACCAGCCCGGGTTCTCGAGCACATTGCGCGCGATCACGGCAGGGGTGTACGTGCTGTAATAGCCTTGTCCGATATAGGTCTTGAACACCTTGTTCTGACGCGCCAGACGCTTGAGGTAATCCAGAGATTCGGCTTCGCCCTTGGGCGTATCCAGATTGAGTTCACGGTTCAGGCGAATGCCCGCCGGCACAGTCTTGTCGATCAAAGCCTCGATGGTATCGGCATCGAGTGTTTCGACCATGTGAGCGACATCGTCGCTGTCCGGTCCATTGTGGCGATGAACGAAAGCATCGTGGCTGGCAAGTTCCGCCAGCCGGCGCTGATCCTTGGCCATGGGGCACCTATAGGTAGAAGGGACGGTCAGGTCCGTTGTTCAGACGTTAAAAGCGTAATAGCGCTCGGTAACATGACGGGGCAGAGGCTGCCCCGTTCACTATTGGATCAATCTTCTTCTGCCTCGACGTGCCGAGTGTAGGCATCGGTATCGAGCAAATCGTCCAGCGTACTGCCCTCGGCAAGCTTCAGCTTGAGGATCCAGCCGCCTTCGTAAGGCGCTTCATTGATGGTTTCCGGCGCCTCTTCAAGACTTTCATTGACTTCGACTACATCGCCGGCCAAAGGTGCATATAGATCCGATGCGGCCTTTACCGATTCGATGACGCCGAATTCATCACCGTTATCGAGTGAACGGCCAACCTCTGGCAATTCGACAAAGACGACATCACCCAAGGCTTGTTGCGCGTGGTCGGTGATGCCGATGGTGACGGTGCCGTCACCGTTGTCCTTGACCCATTCGTGGCTTTCTGTGTAGTGCAGGTTCCCGGGAATGGAGCTCATGATTTTTTCCTATAAGAAAAGGTTTTCTGTTTCAGGGAATCGTAACGTCATTGTGTCATATTGACGAGTCCTCAGGCGTTTCAAAGCGTGTTTTCCTGTCTCTTTCTACGCTACTGGCGATGACCGTCGCCTATAGAGTGGTCAAGTTCTTGCCGAACGTCCAGTTGACGTGTTCTGACCGTGATTTGCCCGGCTGATTTTGGGTTGGCAATGATATCACGAGCGCATGTTTCCAATAGGAAACACAATCCAGGTTGACGGTGCTGGTGGAGTGCCCAGGGTATCCGCTAAGGTATGCGGGTTCGAGCATTGTCGTTGCTGTCTTGCCGCTAGCCGGTAGCTCTTCGGTAACAATGGTGCATAACAAGAAAACGCCTGGAGAAAACTCATATGGAAACCTTGACAGGAATTTTTACGGCGATCGAAAACGTGGTGTGGGGACCATTGATGTTGGTCCTGCTGTTGGGGGTCGGACTTTATCTGCAGCTTGGTTTGAAACTGATACCGATTCGCAAGCTGGGTACTGGCTTCAGCCTGCTGTGGAAAGGGCGGGTGACGGAAAAAGGTGATGAGGGCGAGGGCGAGGTATCGCCTTTCAATGCCCTGATGACATCCCTGTCGGCGACCATCGGAACGGGTAATATCGCCGGGGTGGCCACCGCCATCTTCCTGGGTGGACCCGGGGCCGTGTTCTGGATGTGGATTACCGCGCTGGTTGGCATGGCCACCAAGTTTTCCGAGGCGGTGTTGGCGGTACGTTATCGTGAGGTCAACAAGGACGGCGATCACGTTGGCGGTCCGATGTATTACATCCGTAATGGCCTGGGTAAGAAGTGGGCCTGGATGGGAGTTGCCTTTGCCTTTTTCGGCGCCATTGCCTCTTTCGGCATTGGCAATACCGTGCAATCAAACTCCGTCGCCGATGGTCTCAATCAGTCTCTCGGATTGCCCCATTGGGTCACCGGGATTGTGATCATGGTGCTGGCTGGCGCCGTGATTCTCGGAGGTATCCGACGCATCGCCAAGGTCGCAGGCAAGTTGGTGCCCATCATGGCGGTTGCGTATATTTGCGCGGGCATTGTCGTGCTGATCATCAACGCCGAGCAGATCGGCGCTGCCTTTGGCATGATCTTCACCCACGCATTTACGCCCATATCCGCAGCAGGCGGTTTCGCCGGTGCAGCGGTAGCCAAGGCCATTCAGTTCGGCATCGCGCGGGGCGTGTTCTCCAATGAGGCGGGCCTTGGCAGTGCGCCCATTGCCCATGCCGCGGCCCAGACGAAAAACCCTGTGCGCCAGGGTCTGGTCGCGATGCTGGGCACCTTTATCGATACAATCATCGTGTGTTCGATTACCGCTCTTGCGATCCTCACCTCGACCCACTGGACCGGAGGGGAAACCGGTGCGGCGTTGACCACCATGGCGTTCAATGAGTCATTGCCTGGGGTGGGGCAGTATATCGTCTCCTTTGCTCTGGCGGTGTTCGCGTTCACTACCATCCTGGGCTGGGCATTCTACGGCGAAAAGTGCTTCGAGTTCCTGTTTGGCGTGGGGTCGATCAAGATCTATCGGATTGTCTATATTCTGGCGATCATGCTGGGGGCGATCGCGCCGCTCAATTTCGTCTGGCTGATGGCCAGTGTGTTCAATGCCTTGATGGCCATTCCCAACCTGATTGCGCTGGCCTTGCTGTCGCCGGTGGTCTTCGATCTGACCAAACGCCATTTTGCCGGTGAGTCGATATTGCCGGGTGAGGATCTGAAACGCTAACAAGCGCCGAGAGGCGCCTTCGACAACTCCTACTGGTGGAGGGATTCAATGGACGAACTCAAAAAGACGCCGTTACACGGCCTGCACGTCGAACTGGGTGGCAAGATGGTCGAGTTTGCCGGGTACAGCATGCCGGTGCAGTACCCCATGGGGGTCAAGAAAGAGCATGAGCATACTCGTGCTGCCTGTGGCCTGTTCGATGTCTCCCATATGGGGCAGGTCATGATCAGCGGACCCAAACCCGCTGAGGCGCTCGAAACCCTGGTGTGTGCCGATATCGTCGGCGTGCCGGTTGGCATGCAGCGCTATGCGCTGCTCACCAATGACGAGGGCGGTATCATCGACGATCTGATGGTGGCCAATACCGGCGATCATCTCTTCCTGGTAGTCAATGCCGCCTGCAAGGCGCGTGACATTCCCCATCTTCGCATGGGGCTTGGCGCCGATTACGACGTCGAAGAACTCGATCGTGGCTTGCTGGCGCTACAAGGTCCCAAGGCGTCAGAGGTCATGGCGCGGTTGTGTCCGGAGGCTTGTGAACTGACTTTCATGCACCAGGGCGCCTTCACCATGGAGGGCGCAGAAGTCTGGATCAGCCGCAGCGGTTATACCGGCGAAGACGGTTTCGAGATCTCGATCCCGGCTGATCGGACCGAGGCCATTGCACGTCGGCTTCTGCAGGAGTCCGAGGTCGAGGCGATTGGTCTTGGCGCTCGCGATTCGCTGCGCCTGGAAGCCGGGCTGTGTCTATATGGGCACGATATCGATGAATCCACGACACCGGTCGAGGCAGGACTGATCTGGGCCATTGGCAAACCACGGCGTCGTGGCGGTGAGCGCGAGGCAGGCTTTCTGGGTGCGGATATCATCCTCCATCAGGTCGAAGCGCGAGATCATCGGCGTAAACGGGTTGGTCTTTTAGGCGAAGGGCGCGCACCAGTGCGCGAAGGGGCCGAACTCTACAGTAGCGACGATCGTCATATTGGCGTGGTCACGTCGGGAGGCTTTGGTCCGAGTGTGGGTAAGCCCGTGGCGCTGGCCTATGTGAATGTCGATGATGCGGAAATGGACAGCGTAATTTACGCCGAGGTTCGAGGTAGGCGCTTGCCCATGACAATCAGCAAGACGCCGTTTATCAAACCAGGCTATCGCCGTGATTGATAGATGAAGATTGATGGATAATTATACCGTTATATTTGCCTGACATATACCGCCTCCGAGAGGCGGTTTTTTTATGCGCTTGTAAGAGTCGACGGAATTGGAATGCAGTCAGCCTCGGTGTCAGCGCAGCACCTTGCGTGGATCGATGGGCTTGCCGCCATGGCGCACATCGAACAGCAGGTCGTAGCGCTGTGTCGCTCCGCTATAACCGACAGTGCATACCGGCGTGCCGGCTTTTACCTGATCCCCATCGTTGACCTTGAGAATATCGCAAAGGGCGTACACCGTTTGTAGGTTATCCGGGTGGTGAACGATCACCACCCTACCTAGTTGCCGCATGCTGCTGGCGAAACGCACTTGACCGTCCGCGACCGAGCGAGCCTCGCTGCCAGCACTGCTGCTCAGCAACATGGGCTGCAGGGTGCCGTGCTTGTCGGCACCAAATTGACGCACGATACGATAATCGTTGAGAGGCCAGGGCCAGCCCTTGGAACCCCTTGGCAATGGTTTCGGGGTGGGGCGCGATACCGGCTTGGCTACCGCACGCGGCGCTGGTCTGGTTGCGGGACGAGAGGCCGGTCTTGAAACGCCAGCAGTGCTTCTGGTGCGACTATCGCCCTTCAAGGGTACCTGCACCATCTGGCCGATTCGCAGTTGGGAAGGATTTGCGGAGCGGTTGGCTGCCTGAATGCGTCCGGCAGTGGTGCCAAAATAGCGGGCGATGTTCGAATAGGTATCACCGGGTCTTACCTGATAACGATAAGGGCCACCGGAGGGAGCGCGTTCATTCTTGCTGGGAACCAGGATGCGTTGACCGATGGCAAGCTGACGAGCATTGACGCCAGGATTGAAGCGCTGCAACCGCACCAAAGGTACGTCGGCGCGACGGGCGATGGCGCCTAACGTATCGCCACGCTGAATAGTGACCCAATTACCCGCAAGCGGACCGCGCGAGGTCGTCGAGGGGGACGAAGCGCAGCCACTCAGCATGAAAAGCGCCAGTAGTATCAGCGCAACGAAGCAAGGGTGTGGTCTTTTTCCTGCCACAAGGCATTGAGCCATGTCTGGAAGCGTTCCTTATACTGCGGATCCCGATGGTAATCCCCATCGTGCATCCAGTTCGGCAATTCAATTCGGCGCGCATGGAGTACGACCGGGGTCTCGCGACCACATAAAAAATCCCAGAAATTGGGGCGTTCCCGGGTATAAGCCAACGTTACATCGAGAACGCCACTCAAGCGCTTTCCCAGCAGACTCACCACCTGGGCGGTTCCGCCGGCGCGAGGTCTAAGCAGGTTGACATAAGGACTTGCCTGGGCTTCGTGTTTTGCCGCAGTGAAGCGGGTTCCCTCTACGAAGTTGTAGATCGCCATGGGCATCTCTTGCGCACGTTCACATAACCGTTGAGTCGCCTCTTGATCGCGCTTGGCAAGGCGCGGGTTGCGCTCCAGACGATCGCGTTTATAGCGCCGCATGAAAGGAAACTCCAGCGCCCACCAGGCAAGCCCAATCACCGGTACCCAGATGAGCTCGCGCTTCATGAAGAAACGCGGCATGGGAATGCGCCGATGCAAGGCCAGCTGCAGCATGAATATGTCGGTCCAGCTGCGATGATTGATGATGACCAGCCACCATTGTTCAGGTGACAGGCCCTCGGGCAAATGCACCTCCAGGCGCGGATTGAGCCAGCGTCTCATCCACCACAGATTGGTGCCAATCCAGGCCTGCGCAATATGATTTAACCCTACAAGCATTCGCGTACGCAGCCGCCGGGTAGGGGTGATCAGTTTGAGTAGTGCCAAGGCGTACAACGGAACTGCCCAGAACAGGGTGCTAAGTACCAGCAGCAGCATGCTGACGATCCCTTTCAGGGTCGACATTCCATTCTCCTTCAATAACTTGGGGATATGCTACTGGATGGGGCCGGCGCTGCCCAGTCCAGGATGGCCTGTCGACCATCCTGGACAGACGCTTACTTCTGTAGATCGGGTAGATCCTGGTAAAACTTTAATGCTTCGGGATTGGCCAGGGCATCTTGGTTCTTTACCGGTTGGCCATGTACCACGTTGCGAACCGCAAGTTCGACGATCTTGCCGGATAGGGTGCGGGGAATGTCCTCGACCTGGATGATCTTCGCCGGCACGTGACGAGGGCTGGTATTGGCGCGAACGGTGCGCTTGATCTCGTCGCGCAACTCGTCATCCAGGGTCATCCCTTCACGCAGAATGACGAACAGTACTACCCGCACGTCGTCGTACCATTCCTGGCCGATACACAGCGATTCCAGTACGCCTTCGACCTTCTCTACCTGACGATAGATTTCCGCAGTGCCGATACGAATGCCGCCAGGATTGAGCACCGCGTCGGAGCGGCCATGAATGATCAGACCGTCTTCGGCAGTGATCTCTGCATAGTCTCCGTGGGCCCAGATGCCGGGGAAGTCGTCAAAATAGGCCTCCATGTAGCGCTCGCCTTCAGGATCGTTCCAGAATCCGATAGGCATCGAAGGAAAGGGGCGCGTGCATACCAGCTCGCCTTTTTCTTCACGCAGCGGGGTGCCATCGTCATCGAGCACATCCACCGCCATGCCCAAGCCACGACACTGTAGTTGACCACGATACACAGGGCGAATCGGGCAGCCCAAGGCAAAGCAGGAGACGATGTCGGTGCCACCGGAGATCGAGGCCAGCAGTAAATCCTCCTTGATGTCCCGATAGACATAGTCGAAGGACTCGTGTGCAAGGGCCGAGCCGGTGGATAGTACCGCGCGCAGTGATGTCAGATCATGCTGTTTGCCTGGCTTGAGTCCGTGCTTTTCACAGGCGGCAATATACTTGGCGCTAGTGCCAAACACCGTGATGCCTTCCTGCTCGGTGAGTTTCCAGAGCACGTCCGGATTCGGAGAAAAAGGCGAGCCATCGAACAATACCAGAGTCGCGCCGCAGGCAAGGCCAGAGACGAGCCAGTTCCACATCATCCAGCCGCAGGTCGTGTAGTAGAACAGCACATCATCCTGACGCAAATCCGTATGCAGGCGATGCTCCTTGAGATGTTGCAACAAGGTGCCGCCCGCGGAGTGAATGATGCATTTGGGAGCCCCGGTCGTACCTGAGGAGTAGACGATGTAAAGCGGATGATCGAAGGGTTCCTGTTCGAACTCGATCTCGATGGCGTCGTTGTCGAGGTATTCCTGCCAGGCCACTGCCTTGTCGATGGCGCTGATGTCAGGTGCATCTTCGAGAAACGGGAAGACCACGACTTGCACAAGGGACTCGATGGCGTCGCTGATCTGGCCGATGCGCTCCCGCGTATCGATGGGCTTGCCGTTCCAGGTATAGCCGTCCGTTGCGAGAAGTACCTTGGGTTGAATCTGGCCAAAGCGATCGAGCACGCCGCTGAAGCCGAAATCCGGTGAGCAGGATGACCAGACTGCACCAATACTGGCCGCCGCCAGCATACCGATGATGGCGTGTTCGCTGTTGGGTACGAACCCGGCAACCCGGTCGCCTTCGGTGACGCCACTAGCTTTCAGGGCATGGGCCAGTTTGGCGACCTGGACGTAGAGTTCGGCGTAGCTCAATGTCCGACGACGCCCGCGTTCATCGCAGGCAATCAGAGCCGGATGATCATCCTTGCGCTTGAGCAAGTTGGCCGCAAAATTCAGACGCGCTTCGGGAAACCAGCGTGCTCCCGGCATGGCGTCCGGGCGCGCCAGTACGCTTTCGCCGCGGCGCTGGGCCACCACGTCGCCATCCTCCCACACCAGCGTCCAGAAGGCTTCCAGATTGTCGATGCTCCAGGCATGCAAATCGCTGTAGTCCTTGAGGGAAGCGCCGTACTTATCATTGATGCGCTGCATCAAGGCATGCATCTGAGTCGCTTCGATTTGTGCTCGAGAAGGCTGCCAGAGTGGTTGCGACATATCGCTCCCTCCTTTTCTTGACCTGGTCGTTGTCTTGAACTGCACGCCATGCCAGCTTCTTGAAGCTAGTATTCTGCGCGCAGAGAGTCCTTTCAAGGTGATCTAGCAATAGCCTATCACGACAACTGTAAGTCGTTGTTTAGACGTTCGATAGGGCATGCATCATGCAAGGAGGAGTGGTGAAAAAATGACCGTCGGCACCTAGGCAGGCAATAACCGTCATTACACTCCCCTATGCAACGCTCTTGCACAGTCTTGTCCACAGCTTTTGTGTATAACCCGGGTTGCGTGGTTCTACGTGCAATGACTACCGCGAATGGCTCAACGTCGGGCATTATCTCAGGCGATTTCACAGCGAGTGTGATGAGGTAGCAATAGCTCCGCCGCGCGTTCCTGGGTACCTGCGAGGCTTTTCTGAACCAGGGCAATGCCGCCGGTGGTGACGCGATGCTCATCGCCTTGGGCAAATGGCAGGCGCTGAGCGCAGGCAGGGTAGAATCGGTATTGCAGTAACGGTGATATGGGAAAAATATTTTGTAGCGGGTCGATGCTTCCGAGCAATCCCGCCTGCTGCATGCTGTAGTCAAGGGAAATCAAATCGCTGCCAAGACGCTCGCAGTCAAACCCTACATGATGCAATCTTGGGCCCATTATCGCGAGCCACGCGGCTAATGGATGCTCTGATTTTAAATTTTCATAGGTCGTCCAATCCGGCATTGGCCACGGACGTCCGCGACAAAGAAGATTCTGACCACGAAGATCCCGAGGCTGGGCCTGATCGACGAGGGTCTGTAATTGGCGACGCGGCTGTTGCATCAAAGAACCGGTCTGGAACTCCCCTAGCAACAGCCAGGCGCCATCGTCAGGTGGGGCAAGAAGGGTGACGAGTAAGCCGCGATCGACGATCGCAAAGCGACCAGTAGAACGATAGCCAAAACGTGTCAGCGATCGTTGCAACGTATCGGCGCAAAAAGGGCCAATATTGAGCGTAAGTATGGCCAAGTATTCGGCATCCTTGCTCTGGGCCCAAGAGTACTTGCCACCCAGCTCCGGATGCATATGGATATAATCCAGCCATAACTGCTGTAAGAATTCTTCGCGTTGCATGTCTGGCGTCTTCCCTGTGCGCGACCCTTCAGTGAGTCTTTAACTTGGCCTAGTGAAAGAGTATAGGCGCTTGACGCGACAACGATTCAACGTCACGGATACACGAAAGAAAAATTATGAGTGATTTTGTTATATGAACGTAAACGACGACGCCGATCAAAGGATCGGCGTCGTCATGAAGCGCATCATGATTTAGTTCGTAGTGGCAGTAGAAAGCAGTTCATTGTCGCGAACGTACTGATCGAACTCGGTGTAGCCACCGATATGTGTTTGATCGACAAAGATTTGCGGTACCGTATCCACCGGCTTGCCAATAGTTTTTTCCATGTCCGCCTTGGTGATGCCTTCTTCATGGATATCGATATAACGATAGCTGAAATCATTCCGTTGATTGGCAAGGTTGTCTGCCAGCTCCTTTGCACGAACGCAGAAAGGGCAGCCAGGACGACCAAAAATCACGATAAGCATAGAAACTCCCGTTAGGAAATTGAAAATAACTGGTAAAGAGTGGGCGTCATTATTTCTCATTCTAGAAAATAACGCTAATAGAGTGTCGCTACATGCATTATTGCACGCTGCTATCGGCCCGAATCTGTTCAAGCATGGGCAATCGAACACTCAAGAAACGGGTACGCGGTTTTCGTCGGCCTGAATAAGCAGTTTATTGAGCGCTTTGTAGATATCAGGTGCCGTTGCCAGTATGTGCTCGCCATAGAGTTCTTCGGGAATGTTGTCCGGGCAGGGGTAGAGGTGCCCGGTACCTGCACCCGCCTCCTGCGCAATCAGAAAGCCCGCCGCAAAATCCCAAGGGGACACGCTTTCGTAATAGCCGTCCAGACGGCCACAGGCCACATTGCATAAATCCAGTGCAGCGGAGCCACAGCGCCGCAGATCCTGGCAGGCATCCATGACCGCTCCAAAGCGTCTTATCAAAGGCGCACGTCCTTCTCTTCGATAGGGGAATCCAGTCGCGATCAGACTGTGCTCCAGGCGTTTGGCGGCGCTGGCTTTGATCTCCTTGTCATTTAGATGAGCGCCCTTGCCCCGCAGGGCGGTAAAGGTTTCATCGAGAAAGGGGGCGTGAACGACGCCGAGCTGTATCTTGCCCTTGTGAGACCATGCAATGGACACCGCTACGTGGGGCAGTCCTCGAGCAAAATTCACCGTGCCGTCGATAGGATCGATTACCCAAAGATCGCCACCTTGCTCAAGGATGCCCCGTTCCGGCGAGAGTTCTTCAGTAAGTCTGGCCTCGCCGGGAAAATGCGCTTCCAGCTGCTCGGCAATGAACTGATCGACGGCCACATCCGCATCGGTGACCAGCTCATCGTCCTGTTTGTAACGCTGCTCGAAATTTTGTTCCTGACGGGCCTTGCTGATCATGCGTCCTGCCTGTTCGGCAATATCCACGGTAATGGCAAGTCGCTTGCTAAGTTGCATAAGGCCTCCTGCCTACAATGCAAAAATAATGTGTCATTCTAGCATTCGTGATCATTCAAAATCCCACTGGCGCCAAGGGCGTTAGCGTCTCACAGGGCGTTTTTGCAGCTTGCGCTGCAGGGTTCGGCGATGCATGCCCAGGGCACGAGCGGTGGCAGATATATTGCCGTCGTATTCCTGTAGTACTTTTTGGATGTGTTCCCAGGTCACGCGATTGATCGAGGGCGGGTTGTCCGCAATGTGAATATCCGGATCTCCTTCGTCGCGACCAAAAGCGACAAGAATTTCATCTGCATCCGCAGGCTTGCACAGATAGTTCATCGCGCCAAGTTTGATGGCCTCGACAGCGGTGGCAATGCTCGAATAGCCGGTGAGTACCACGACACGACAGTCTGGTGCGATGGCCAGAAGCTCAGGTAACAGTTTGAGACCGGAAGTATGTTCGAGCTTGAGATCCAGGGTTGCCAGCTGTGGTGGGGAACGGCGCGCCGAGGAAAGTGCCTGGTCGGCATCGCTGGCAACGGTCACATCAAAACCACGCCGACTGAGTGCGCGCTGCATGACGTAACAGAACATTTCGTCATCATCGATGATCAGCAGGCGTTCCGGAGTGTCGTTGGTCATTGTTTGATGAACCTCTTGTGATTTTCTATCTAAACAGTCTGACCCGCGAGGGCGCGAGGCAGTTTGACTTCGGTCAGGGTGCCGCCTTCTTCATGATTGTACAGGCTCACGCCACCGCCGAAGCGATTGATGGTGGCATGGGTGAGGAAGAGTCCAATCCCCATGCCCTTGCTTTTGGTCGAAACGAAGGTATCGCCGAGTTGATCGGCGATCGACATGGCGACACCAGGGCCGTGATCGCGAATGTCGATGATCACTTCTTCATCACTCCAATCGAGACTGATCAAGATGTCGTTGGGGTTGGCGTCCGCTGCGTTGTTGAGCAGGTTCATCAATGCCTGCTCCAGAGTGACATCCACGGACAGCGCCGGTGAGCCGCGCTTGCCTAGTGACTCGATGCGATGCGTTACGTCTGGGCGCAGCACCAGCCAGCGCTGAATCAGGTGATATAACCACTCTTCTGCAGGCCGAACTTCCGGCTCTGCCAAGCGTCGACGATCCGCGTTCTCCACCAGATGCTGAAGACGGGATTTACAGGTGTCCACCTGTTGACGTAACAGATCGATATCCTCTTCCAGCGTCGAGTTGCCCTTGGCATCGTGGCGCATCTCGTTGAGCAGCACCGCCATGGTAGAGAGCGGGGTGCCAAGTTCGTGGGCAGTACCCGCCGCCTGGGTTGCCACGGCGAGTACTTGTTCGTTGCGCAGCACTGCTTCCCGAGTGCGAGCCAGGGCCATGTCGCGGCGACGCAGCGCCAGTGCCATCTTGTAGATGAAGAATGTCACTAGCCCGGCGGAGAGCCCGAAGTTCAGCCACATGCCCAATACGTGCAGGCTAATGTCCGGATTCATCAGCCCGTGGTTCATTTCCGGCACGCGATCGTAGAAAAGCATCAGGAAGGTATAGCAGGCCATGGCGGCACTGGCGACGATCCAGGCATACAGCCAGGGTAGCGTGGCGGCGGCAATGGTCACCGGAATCAGATAGTAGCTGATGACGGGATTTGTGGCCCCGCCGGTAAAGTAGAACAGCATGGCGAGCCCGGCGATCTCGACGAGCAGCTGGAGCAGATATTCGGTGTTGGTAACGGCGCGAGGACGACTCAGGCGCCACCAGGTGACGATGTTGATCAGCCCCATGGCAACGATGACGCTGATGACCGGCACGGTGCGCAGTTCGAAACCCAGCACCTCGACACCGAAAACGATCGCTCCAAGAAAGCCCGTCCAGCTGATGCCGCGAATCAGCGTAAGCCGCACCAGGTTGCGATTGGGTGTCGAAAGCGGCAAAGGGAGAGGAGGCTGCATGGCGACTCCATGAAAATAGATGGCGTCATGATAACCGATCCGCTTCCCATCGCCTCTAAACTGCAATCAATGGCAGCCCCTATTCGTCTATAGGCGGCGCATTCGGGAAGGGTGCGCGACGATACTCTTCCCCTTTATTGGCGCGAATACGATAGAAATCCTTCTCATGGGCGACTTGGCGATTACCGAATGTAAAGGATGAGTCTCCCCAGGTCGGAAGGCCGCGAATAACGCTGCCTTTTTCTATGTAAAGCTGACCGATGAAGCCGCCATGGGTCCAGCCGTCAGGGAATCGGCCAATGAGACCGGCCACAGTCGCTTCCTTTACATGCATCAATTGAACCGCGTTGCCGTAGGAGTTGGCGTCGTACCAGCCTATGCCACACCAGGCGACATCGACGATGTCGTAGGCCCATAGGCTGAAATCCACGCTGTCCTGATACACCCCTCCGCCGATAGCGAAAGTCACTTCATCATCGACAGTCACGCCCTGGGCGATACGGGGGAACACTTCAAGATGCGTTCTGTCCACTACCCGGGCCACGCCGTAGAGATTGCCTCGAATGAGAATGACGCTACGTCCCTTGTCCTCCAGGTGGGGTGGCGCGGGGTTGGCCAGGGTGATGGTGGAGCGCTCACGGCCATGCTTGTCATCGTTGTCGGTATGCCCGACATAACGTCCGGACCAGGCGGCGGATGCCTTGTTTCGGTCGGACAAGCCGCAATCATGGCAGTGCAGCATGCGGTGATGAACGCGGCTATTGGAGCCGATGTCCTCTACCGCGTCTTCGCCCTTGCCGACTTTCTGCACGCCCCATAGCAAGGCGCCGGAAATATACAGCGAGTCGAACAGGGTGTGTCGCACGTTGTCCCCATAGACGACGCCGTGGGTCATGTTGCGTCCTTCCGGCCATTGACGGCCAGTGACGCCCTTTATCGTCAACTTGCCTCCGAACACGCAGCCTCGAACACCTGCAATCTCGACGCCGGGGCCAGGATTGCGCAGAGAGCGATCCACGATCAACGTGGCTCTTATGCGCATGTCGCTGGTGGCAAATGCCTTCTGTTCGGGGTCGCTGGGACGAAACTTGATCGTATCGGTTACACGGAATGTGCCTACAAACTTGGCTTCCAGCACGATGTGGTCGGCGGCATAGGCGAGAAACTCATTGACGGCTTGGGTATCGTCGGCGCGTCCGTCGCCCACGGCGCCAAAATCATAAGGTGTCAGCATGGATGTATTGGATCGATAATGGATTCAGGGAGAGGCGTGCTTGCGTTCCAGCTCGTGAGCCTCGCGCTTGGCACTGTCTTCCGTGGAGTGGGTTGCCATGACGTGATTGTCCTGTTCGGTATCGATCACCTTCCAGCCAACGACCTCATCGTTCTTGTCAAACTCCTTTACCACCGTGTAACGATCGTTCATGGGTATCTCCTGGCCAATGTCGGGACACACAGAAACAGCTTGGCATGTTTTATAGCAGAGGTCTCGGTATCTAGGTCATGATAACGACGGGAAGCGTTCGCGTCAGTCGCCACGATAGTCAACGATAATAGCCCTGGGCGCTACACTCATCTGGCCGCAATGATTACAATCTCTCGCCAGAACACACCTCCTTCGGTTTTGAACGCTTTTTTGCGTGTTCGAGACTGAGTACAAATTAGCGATACCGCTCAATGCCAGATAGCCAGATAGCCCAACAAGCGGATCTTCGCCGCACTTTTGCCATTATTTCCCATCCGGACGCCGGCAAGACCACCATCACCGAGAAACTGTTGTTGTTCGGCAACGCCATTCAGCTCGCCGGTTCCGTCAAGGGTAAGCGTAACGAGCGCCATGCCACCTCGGACTGGATGAAAATGGAGCAGGAGCGGGGAATCTCCGTGACCACCTCGGTCATGCAGTTTCCCTACGGCGGGCGCATCGTCAATCTTCTTGATACGCCGGGACACGAGGATTTCTCCGAGGATACCTACCGCACCTTGACCGCCGTGGACTCGGCGCTGATGGTGATCGACGGCGCCAAGGGTGTCGAGGAGCGCACTATCAAGCTGATGGAAGTCTGCCGGCTTCGCACTACGCCGATTCTGACCTTCATCAACAAGATGGATCGCGATATCCGCGATCCGGTCGAGGTCATGGATGAAGTCGAGACGGTGCTCAACATCCAGTGTGCGCCCATGACCTGGCCCATCGGCATGGGGCGCCATTTCCGCGGGATTTATCATCTCTATAACGATGTGATTCATCTCTACAAGCAGGGCCAGGGCAGCCGTATCCCTGAAGATGTACGCATCGAAGGCCTCGATAACCCTCAGGTCGATGAAATCCTGGGCGTCGAGCAGGCCGAGGAGCTGCGCATGGAAGTGGAGCTGGTGCGCGGCGCTTCTCATGAGTTCGATCTAGAGGCTTATCGCCGCGGCGAACTGACGCCGGTGTATTTCGGCACCGCCATGGGCAACTTTGGCGTGCGCGAGATGCTCGATGGTTTCGTCGAATATGCGCCGGCGCCCCAGGCACGGGATACGGATACGCGAACCGTCAGCGCCGATGATGAACGCTTTTCCGGTTTCGTATTCAAGATCCAGGCCAACATGGACCCCAAGCATCGGGATAGGGTGGCCTTTCTGCGAGTCTGTTCCGGCAAGTACGAAAAGAACATGAAGATGCGTCATGTGCGTATCGGCAAGGATGTCAAGATTGCCGACGCCCTGACCTTCATGGCGTCAGATCGCGCTCAGGTCGAGGAGGCCTGGCCCGGCGACATCATCGGGTTGCACAACCATGGCACCATCCAGATCGGTGATACTTTCACCACGGGTGAGGAGATGCGCTTTACCGGCATTCCACACTTCGCGCCAGAACTGTTCAAGCGGGTACGCCTGCGCGATCCGCTGAAAATGAAGGCGCTGCAAAAAGGCCTGCAGCAGCTTTCCGAGGAGGGCGCGACCCAGGTGTTCATGCCCTTGGACAACAACGACCTGATCGTCGGCGCTGTCGGCACGCTGCAGTTCGACGTGGTCGCTCATCGGCTCAAGGAAGAGTACAAGGTCGATTGCATCTATGAGGCGGTCAATGTTCAGACGGCGCGCTGGGTGTACTGCGATGACGCCAAGAAACTCGATGAGTTCAAGCGCAAGGCCAGCACCAATCTCGCGCTGGATGGTGGGGGGTATTTGACCTATATCGCACCGACTCGCGTCAATCTGCAGATGACCCAGGAGCGCTGGCCGGAGGTGCGCTTCAATGCCACCCGGGAACACTGAAAACAAATCCTGAACCTTCAAACGAGGATCCAGTGATCATGGCATCGAAATTTCTCAAGGAATTTCGCGAATTCGCGGTCAAGGGTAATGTCGTCGATATGGCAGTGGGTATCATCATTGGCGCTGCCTTCACCTCCATCGTCAATAGCCTGGTCAAGGATATCTTCACGCCGGTGATTGGGCTGATCACCGGCGACATCAATTTCAGCAACCAGTTCATTGTGCTGCGTCAAGGCAGTGGGGAAGGGCCTTACTACACCCTGGAACAGGCTCAGGCCGCTGGCGCGGCGACCCTCAATTACGGTCTTTTCTTCAATGCCTTGCTGTCTTTTCTGATCGTCGCCATGGCGGTGTTCATTCTGGTACGCAACATCAACCGTCTGAAGAATCTGGCCTACCCGCCGGAAACCTCCGCACCGACGGTCAAGAGCTGCCCTTACTGCATCAGCAAGATTCCCCTGCAGGCTACGCGCTGTCCTGCCTGTACATCCCAGCTTGATGACGAAATGCAAACCCGCTAGCTGAATGGAGCCTATGGAGAAGGATGCTGATCGACGCCCATTGCCATCTGGATTTTGACGATTTCGACGATGATAGAGAGGCCGTGTTCGAGCATGCCCATGAGGCAGGAGTTGAGCATTTTGTAGTGCCCGGCACGACTCGAGCGCGTTGGCCGGCGGTGATCGAACTTTCCCGGCGGGAGAACGTCAGTCTGAACCTGGGCCTTCATCCTTACTTCATGGAAGAGCATAGGGATGAGGATCTCGACGTATTGGAGAAAATGCTCGATGAGCATCCTGAAGCTGTGGCGCTGGGAGAGTGCGGTATCGATGCGCGCTTCGAAGAAACCCTCGATGCTCAGTGGCAGCTCTTCGATGCACAGCTGCGAATCGCAAAGCAGCGCGATCTGCCGGTCGTGGTTCACTGCGTGCAGGCCAACGACAAGGTTGCCAAGCGCTTGCGTCAGCTGAATTTGTCCCGGGGCGGGATGATTCATGCCTTCGCCGGCAGCCCGGAACAGGCTGGTAAGTTTCTCGACCTGGGGTTTGTGCTTGGTTTAGGCGGAGCAACGACCCATGAGCGGGCCAAGCGCTTGCAGCGCGCGGTCGTTTCTTTACCGAATGATGGCTACGTGCTGGAAACCGACAGCCCGGACATGCCTTTGGCGGGATTTCAAGGGCAGCGTAACGAACCCGCAAGAGTGGCTCGGGTATGCGAGCATATTGCCGGTTTACGGGGCGAACCCTTCGAACAGATCGCCTTGCATAGCACGAACAACGTGCAGCGATTGTTTGGCCTCGACGTTGGCTAACGCTGGAACCTGTGGTGATTTAGCCCTGCGCAGCGAGTTCCTCCGGGTCGAGACGCTCGATGGCATAGGGCAGCTTGAGGCGTTTCAAGCGCTGCCCCAGGACCTCGAGAGGCAATTCATCATCGCGAGTCTTTACCACCGCGAGTATTTCAGCCTGATCGTAGGCATCCAGGGCGGCGATGAAAACCTCACCATGACGCTTGCCCTCGGCATCGCATACCGGAGCGCCTGGCTCGGGAACTAGGTTTCCATCAAGCTGTGCCCGTATCAGACGCTTCTTGACCTGTCCGCGAAAATGCGCGCGGGCCACGACTTCCTGTCCTGTATAGCAGCCCTTCTTGAAGCTGATGCCGCCAAGCGCTTCCCAGTTGATCATCTGCGGGAGGTAGGTGTCCTGCTGCGCCGCGGTCAGCCAGGCAAGCCCCGCCTTGATGTCGTGCAACTGCCATACCGCGTTACCCACCGGCGTTGCCGAGCGAGCCAACGTATCCCAGATCGTATTAGCCTCTGCTGAAGGCACACACACAATGAATCGAGAGCGTGGGCCGGGATGCTGCAGCAGAATGCGTTCACCCTGCATTGCCTGATGCCAGATAGCAGGCGGCACCATGTCCAGACGCGCTTCCAGCAATGCTGGGGCATCGCGGCCCAGAAGGCCGATCAGGGCCAGGTCGTCTCGTGGACGAATCTCGGCCTTGTAGAAGACTGCGAACTTGCTCAGGTGCTTGGTGAGCGGTTCGATCAGGTCGCGATCCAGCAACAGCCAATAACGATCTTCGGCAATGCGCAGCAATTGCGCATTGGCCAGCATACGCCCCTTGACCGAACAGAACGCAGTCAAAGGCGCGAAATCGCCATTCGCCAATTCAAGCTGGGCGCTGGTCTGCCCTTGAAGAAAGCGTTTTGTATCCACTCCTTCGATTTCCAGAATGGAAAGATGGATCAAAGGAGAGAGCAGGGTAGTGTCACTCGGCTGGTGGGCCTGTTTCGGATCGCCGAAATCGATCTGGCGCTCGTCATGACAACGTGCGCCGGCCGCTTGAAGGTGTACAGTCCAATTAGTCATGAAGGCTCCATGCGCGCGAGGTTTGTTCATGACTATTGGGTTTACCAGTAGGGATTGCAAGGCGGTGGGGCTTGAACGCCTTTAGGCAGCATTATGAACACTCTGATCAAAAATAGAACGACGTACCCGCTGCCAGTTCTCTTGCATCGTCATCGCCTCGTGCCTCAACCCGGAAATCCAGGTAATTGTTCAAGGCTAGGCGGTATTGAATATTCCACTGCGTCGATCGAGAAGATTTTCCCTGGAGAGCGTCGGCATGTTCGAGGGTCAGTAGCGTGCGCTGACGCTTGGTCCAATGTGATAGCAAACCTGCTTGAGCCATTGGCGCCAGGGCGCCGTCATTGTGACGCTGCGTTCTGAGTTGACCGCCTATCAAGGCAAAAGGGATATGACTGCCGAACTGCGAGGACTTGCCCGCAAGCAGTTTGGCGTTGCCATCGAGGCAATCATCACAGTCGAGTGCTGAGCGAGCTATACCCGCAGATGCATGCCAGGCCAGGGTAGGTGATGCCGGGAGAGGAACATGCTGCGTATAAAGATTGGTGATCGAGAATAGTGTGAATTCTCGTAGCTTGGGATTTCCATATCCAAGATCGATCTTGGTCGTGCCGATTTCCAAAGCGGCGTTGGGCATGCGTGTCGCTTCGCTATCCATCAAATCATAATGCAGTGGCCGTATCGTCAAACGCAAACCGCTGCCTAGAACGTTATTGTAGATACCCTGTGCTCTTATGGCGCTGGAAGGCGTTGCTTCATGAATCGGCGTGCTCGTCTGCGCATTCTCGGACTGCTGGCCGCGAGGAAGCGCAAGGCGTTCCAGTTGAAGCCGGCGCGTGATATCCGGGTAGGCCGCTTGCGGCTGGGTGTCGCGCAAGAGAGCTACATGACTCTGCAAAGTTTCGATCACAGCTGCGCGGCGCTTGGGTGGCAACGCGAGGTACTCTGGTCTGGTCAGGTCAAGGTGATCCGTTCTTGGCAGTATTCTGCGAGCCGCGGTTTTCTCTGCACTGCTTAGTGCGCGATAGCGCTGCTCGGTGATCAGGCGGCGCGAGGGTACGTGAGTGACCGACGCGAGCAATGGTTGGCCTGGGCTATTGCCGGAGCTATTGCTATTGATGGTACCGATATTGCGGATCACGCTTTCCGGCGTAACCCAGGCGACGCTACCGGCGGTCAGGTCGGTATCAACCACGACTTCCAGAGTTCGGGCGATTCGTGACGCACAGTTCTGTGTCAAGAAAAGATAGTCGTAATCCTGACCAAGAATTTCATATAGATGGAGGATCAGAAGCTGACGTTCCCAGTCCGGTAACGCTAGCTCGTAGTGCCAGAGATCACGCATCTCCTTTTCGGAATAGATCGTCGTATTGCGATAGAAGGGCGCATTGGAAAATTTTGCTTCATAGCCCCCCAGCAGGCCCTTGGCCATGTACTTGGCCAGGCCGTCCGTTGCGGGCACGTCCGCACCAAAATTGAGGCTGGTATCGAGCAGCTGAGTCGCGTCGACCCACTCCTTCGACTCTGCTGCAGGCGGCTTCAATTGAATCATCAGGTGTCCGAAAAACGAGGCTGGGTTGCCCAGGTACCCTGATGCGAAGATGAGCCCTACCGAGGCATCGTTATATCGTTCTTGCCATGCTGCTAAATCAGGGCAGGCTGCACCCTGGGGCCACTGTTCTCCAGTCATTCGAGTGATCCACAAAGCTCGCGCGGGAAAGCGGCACAGCGCATGCGCTCCAGGTGCCACGTTCTCGGGATTTTCACGAAAAGCGTTCAGAGTTGCTTCGAGTTCTGCTGCTGGATCGGTAGCACCATTAGGAGCCAGGAAAAAATCCGAGTCGATGACCGCACTGCGTGGCGCTTCGAAGAAGCCGCCTCGATCGAAATGCAAGAGCGAACGCCACTGCTCATCTTCAGCCAGCGATATCTCATCCGCCATGCTGTCCACGCCTAACGCGCAAAGACAGACAGCCGCGAGCAATCGAATTCGCCGCATGGAGAAGCCTCATCGGAATTGTTGGATATGTTGTAGAGGAGTATCGGCAGACCGGAGCAAAGTGCTCCGGTCTTTTCCGTCATTCGGGCCGCTTGGGGTTAACCCACGGAACAGCCGGAAGCAGTAGTCAGACTGCGGTAAAACTCGTAGGCCTTGTCGCTGTGGGACATGTCGCCATAGCGTGTATCGGCGCTGATCTTGCCAAGGTCGGTACGCAAGGTGCCGATGACATCTTCCTGAGTGCTTGCTGCACAACCCGCAAGCGTCAAAGCTGTCTGCAGATGCTCGCCTTCACCTACGGCGGTTTCCATTGCGAGCACATCGTAGGTTTCATCAATGAACTGAGCGACCTGAACTTGCTCGCTTTCGCAAGTGTCAGGAGAAAGAGTGGCTGAGGTTACGGCCGTGGTGCCGGAATCCCATATGACGTTGGAAAGCGCTGCAGCGGTTTCGTTTTTGTCGAAAATAGCCGCGCCGATACCGCAATGTTGCCACGGATTCAGGTTGTCTTTATCGACTTCGGCACTTGCCATCGCGCTCACACCAAGCACACCGGCAAGCGTAAATGCAACTGCGATGGCAGTGCTATGAAGTTTGATCGTATTTCTCATGATGTCCTTGTTCCCTTTAATTATCGATACCGCACAAATTTGTCACCGAAAGGGCCGTCCTCTCTGGTGGAGATTTACGCTTAACGAGGCGCCTAGGCATTTTTCGTTAGCGTAGGTGCTATTAATAACAGTAGGAAGGAGGTATCAAATCACTGAAATAAGAGGAAAAACTTTCGCGAATCTTTATATTGCACATGTCTGAAATGCGCATTACCTAATGGTCCCTTACCTGCTGCTGGCGCTACTCTTCGACGATCGGGACTCTATGCTGCAAACTAATGGTGCCAACATCTGACAGGAAAGCTTTCGTGGGACATATTTCGCTGAGTTTTGAAGAAATCGAAAGTGTCGAAAAGCTCAACCGCGTTACTACCGCACTAATGACCCTGGACGGTGTCGAGAGTGCAGAGGTTGGGCGGCACGGCGCCGACGTGGAAGGCAACGTGCGCCGTGAGACCTTGATCGCCGCTGTGGAAAAGCTCGGCATCAAGGCATACTGAATACCAGGCCATCAAGGAGAATGTCTTGACTATCGTCATCACCAGCATGGATCGTCACGGGTTGCGCCACCGCGCCGAGATCGAGTCCTTCGAGGATCTAGTCGTCGATGCACCCAAGATCGTGGGCGGCGAGGAAAGCGCGCCTGATCCCCATGACTACCTCGATCTGGCGCTGGGCGCTTGTAAGGCGATCACTGCGCGCATGTATGCCAGACGCAAGGAATGGCCGTTGGAAAAGGTGGGGGTGATCGTCACCCGGGACGACAGCCAAGAGCGTCATGGAATTTATCGTGTCGATATCGAAATGACATTTGAGGGCATCGAGGATACGGAACAGCTGGCTCGGCTACTGGAGATTTCCGATCGTTGTCCGATCCATCGGCTGTTAACGACTTCCGAGGTACAGATAACCACCGCGATGGATTCCTAGGGTCTGTTGACGTTTCATTCACGGCCGCGCTGGCGCCAGTTTTTATTCGGGGCAAGGCAGGAGGAGAGAGATTTGGTTATTCCAAATGAACGACGACTAACGCCGCAGCGGATAAAAACTGACCCAGCCCGTCGGGTTGCGCATCAAAAAGCACCATCCTGCGTTGCGAAACTTGAAAAGGGAATAACCCTTCCCTGCGTTCCGCGCCTTGACTGGCACTTTTTGATGCAGCAACGCGGTTCGCGATGAAACGTCAACAGACCCTAGCTTCCCGCGTCCAGGTTTAATACATCGCCGACGCTTGAACTTTACCCTCTTTGGAACCATCTCAAGCGCATGAGCAAATCCTTTCGCATTCAATCCAATTATCAGCCGGCTGGCGATCAGCCGGCTGCTATCGATAGCCTGGTCAAGGGGCTTGAAGCGGGCCTGGCCCACCAGACCCTGCTGGGCGTGACCGGTTCGGGTAAAACCTTCACCATGGCCAACGTGGTCGAGAGGCTACAGCGCCCGACCATCGTCATGGCTCCCAACAAGACCCTTGCGGCGCAGCTGTACGGCGAGTTCAAGGCGTTTCTACCGGACAATGCGGTAGAGTACTTCGTCTCTTATTACGACTATTATCAGCCCGAGGCCTATGTGCCGTCTTCGGACACCTTCATCGAGAAAGACGCCTCGATCAACGACCACATCGAGCAGATGCGCCTATCTGCCACCAAGGCGCTGCTGGAGCGCAAGGACGCGCTGATCGTGGCCTCGGTATCGGCAATCTATGGTCTGGGTGATCCGGATCAATACCTGAAGATGCGTCTGCACTTCAATCGCGGAGAACTCATCGACCAGCGCGCCTTCTTGCGGCGTCTGGCGGAGTTGCAGTACACCCGCAACGACATGGATTTCCGACGTGGTACCTATCGGGTTCGCGGCGATGTCATTGATGTGTTTCCTGCAGACTCCGAGGAGGAGGCAGTGCGGGTCGAGCTGTTTGGCGATGAGGTCGATAGCATCAGCCTGTTCGATCCCTTGACCGGTGAAGTACGTGGCAAGGTACCGCGTATGACCATCTATCCCAAGAGCCACTATGTGACGCCCCGGGATACGATTCTCGGGGCCATTGACTCGATCAAGGAAGAGCTTGCGGGCCGGCTGGATTGGATGCGCAAGCACGATAAGCTGGTGGAAGCACAGCGTCTTGAGCAGCGTACCCTCTATGACATCGAGATGATGCTGGAACTCGGCTATTGCAACGGTATCGAGAACTACTCTCGCTATCTGTCCGGTCGCAACCCCGGCGAGCCGCCGCCCACGTTCTTTGACTATCTGCCCGCGGATGCGCTGCTGTTCATCGATGAGTCCCACGTCAGCGTGCCCCAGGTAGGCGGCATGTACAAAGGTGATCGGTCGCGCAAGGAGACCCTGGTCGAATACGGCTTCCGGCTGCCCTCAGCGCTGGATAACCGCCCCATGACCTTTGAGGAGTGGGAGCGTGTCTGCCCTCAGACGGTGTTCGTCTCCGCGACGCCAGGCAAGTACGAAGCCGAGCATCAGGGGCAGGTGGTAGAGCAGGTAGTGCGTCCCACCGGACTACTTGATCCGGAAGTCGAAGTACGTCCGGCATCGACCCAGGTCGACGACCTGCTTTCCGAGATTCGACTGCGGACCGACGTGGGCGAAAGGGTGCTTGTCACCACCCTGACCAAGCGAATGGCGGAAGATTTGACCGAATATCTGGACGAACACGATGTCCGGGTACGCTATCTGCATTCGGATATCGACACCGTGGAGCGGGTCGAGATCATCCGCGATCTGCGTCTGGGCAAATTCGACGTATTGGTGGGCATCAACCTGCTGCGTGAGGGGTTGGATATTCCCGAAGTTTCCCTGGTGGCGATTCTCGATGCGGACAAGGAGGGCTTCCTTCGTGCAGAGCGCTCGTTGATCCAGACCATCGGTCGCGCCGCTCGTAACGCCAAGGGCAAGGCAATTCTCTATGGTGATCGGGTCACGGATTCCATGCGCCGCGCTATTGATGAGACCGAACGGCGTCGAGCCAAGCAGATCACCCATAACGAAGAGCATGGCATCACCCCGCGAACCGTGACCAAATCCGTGGCGGATATCATGGAAGGCGCTCAGACGCCGGGCAAGAAGGGCAACCGTCGCAAGAGCGAACGTCAGGTGGCGGAAAAAGCTGCCATTTACGATCCAAGTACCTTGGCGCCCCATGAACTCGTCAAGGAGATATCCCGGCTCGAGGACGGTATGCACGAAGCAGCGCAGAATCTCGAATTCGAGACGGCGGCTCAGCTCAGGGATCAGCTGCACAAATTAAAGGAGCAGCAATTGCTCTTGGGAATGGCCTGAACGATGCCGGAAGGCCCGGAGATCCGTCGTACCGCAGATGCGCTGCAGGAGCAGATCGGTGGTAGACGCCTTGATGGGGTGTGGTTTGCCTTTCCCGAGCTTGCCAGTCAGGCAGCGTCGCTAAGTGGTCGGGAAGTGACGACGGTCGATAGCTGGGGCAAGGCGCTATTGATCCGTTTCGACGATGATCGCGTACTTTATTCGCATAACCAGCTGTACGGCGTATGGAAATATCACGACGAGGAGCGCGAGCCGGATACCAAACGCTCGTTACGGGCTCGTCTCACGGCCCAAGGCCGCTCGGCGAGTCTGTACAGCGCCTCGGATATCTCTCTATGGCAGGCTGATCGGCTGGAAGAACATCCTTTTCTGGCCCGTCTGGGGCCGGATCTGTTGACCCATGACGTCAGCATCGAAGCGGTTATCGAGCGCCTGGAAATGACACGCTTCAAGCGACGAGCACTAGGGGGCTTATTGCTGGACCAGGCACTGTTCGCTGGTATTGGCAATTATCTTCGTTCCGAGATTCTGTTCTTTGCCCGGCTTTCTTATCGACAGCGCCCCATGGATCTGACGACAGCTCAACGAAAGCATCTGGCGCGAACGATGCTGGAAGTGATCGAGTGTGCCTATTGTCAGAAAGGGACTACCAACCGCGATGACTGGTCAAAGGCAGCGCGCCGGCAAGGAGAAAAGCGCCAGCAGTGGCGTTTTGCAGTATTTCAACGCGACGGATTACCGTGTCATGCCTGTACGACTCTCATCGAGCGCACCAATGTAGCTTCCCGTCGGCTTTATTATTGTCCTAGATGCCAAGGCAAAGGAGAATAAACGTTTTATACCGTTATCTTATTGTAGAAATAAAACCATTGAAGAAGTAGAAGATATAAACAATTGAAATCCAATAAAATTGTATCTACCGATGAATACAGTATTAAACGAGTCCATATTGAACTAAAGACGCTTTACACTCTTCAATGAAGCTGGCAATAATACTATCGAACAGTCGCTTGAATGCGGCGGTTTTTCCTAAAGATAACAACGAGATGGGAAAAATATGAAAAACACGATACGCAAGTCGTTCCTCGTGCTGGCCGTGGGTGCAGGAATGTCCAGCCTGACTGCTCAGGCAGACATTACCATTGGGTTGGCAGGGCCAGTGACAGGACCCCTGGCACAGTACGGAGACATGCAGTTCACCGGTGCCGAAATGGCCATTGAACGCATCAATGAACAAGGTGGCGTCAACGGCGAACAGCTCAAGGGTGTGAAATACGATGACGCCTGCGATCCCAAGCAGGCAGTGGCGGTGGCCAACCAGATCGTCAATGACGGCGTGCAGTTCGTGGTGGGCCATCTTTGTTCCAGCGCCACCCAACCCGCCTCGGATATTTATGCCGAAGAAGGCATTCTACTGATAACGGCTGCTTCCACTAGCCCGGCAATTACCGAAGCCGGTTACGAGACCGTCTTCCGCACCATCGGCCTCGACAGCATGCAAGGGCCGGTTGCCGGCCAATACGTCGCCGAACAGGCCAAGCCCGAGAATATGGCGATCATCCACGACAAGCAGCAGTACGGCGAGGGCATCGCCTCCGGCGTGCGCGATACCGTCGAGGAGGCCGGTGTCAATGTCGTCCTGTTCGAGGGTATTACCGCCGGCGACAAGGATTTCTCGTCGCTTATTTCCAAGCTCAAGCGTGAAAACGTCGATTTTGTCTATTACGGGGGCTATCACCCGGAACTGGGACTCTTGCTGCGCCAATCCCGAGAGCTAGGCTTTGACGCTCAGTTCATGGGGCCGGAAGGTGTCGGTAACCCGGACATTTCCAAGATTGCCGGTGAGGCCTCGGAAGGGCTGCTGGTCACGCTGCCTCAGGCCTTCGAAACCGATCCGGACAACGCGGATCTGGTCAAGGCCTTCGAGTCCAAGAACCAGGATCCTTCCGGTCCCTTTGTCATGCCCGCCTATACCGCCGTCTATCTGATGGCCGAGGGAATGAAAGAAACCGAATCGACAGATCCTTATGAGGTCGCCGACTACCTGCATGAAAACACCTTCGATACGCCAATTGGCGAGGTGAAATACGACGAGAAAGGAGATCTCGAGGAATTCAACTTCGTCGTCTACAACTGGCACGCCGACGGTACCAAGACAGAAGCCAAATGATACGCGGCAGCGTTCTGTTGATTCAGTTTATTAGATAACGACAATGACAACGATTCTCGCCCGGCCGGTCACAAACTGACCGGGCGATTTTTCGCAGGTAATCTCCATGGATGAACTCCTCTACTTCCTGCAGCAGACCATCAATGGCCTGACGATCGGCAGCACCTATGCATTGATCGCCATCGGTTACACCATGGTCTACGGCATCATTGGCATGATCAATTTCGCCCACGGCGAAATCTATATGATCGGCACCTATATCGCCTTTATTGTCATCACGGGGCTGGCGATGATGGGCATCGACAACACGCTGTTTCTGATCGTGGCAGCCCTGTTGGTGTCCATGATCGTTGCCAGTGCCCATGGCTTTGCGGTGGAGCGGGTCGCTTACCGACCGGTACGCGGTTCAAAACGGTTGATTGCGTTGATCTCCGCCATTGGCATGTCGATCTTTCTGCAGAACTACATGCGTCTGGCCCAAGGCTCCCGGGACAAGGCGATTCCCAATCTGCTGCCCGGGGGCTGGGAATTCGGTGGCGAAGGATTTGTCGTCAACCTCTCCTACATGCAGGTCATCATCTTCGTTGTCACGTTGCTCAGCATGGGCGCACTGGCACTGTTCATTTCCCGCTCGCGCCTTGGTCGTGCCTGTCGTGCCTGTTCCCAGGATCGCGGCATGGCCAATCTTCTTGGGATCAACACCGATCTTGTGATCTCCATGACTTTCGTCATCGGTGCAGCCTTGGCCGCTGTGGCAGGGCTGCTGCTGGGGATGTACTACGGCGTGGTCAACCCTTACATCGGCTTTCTTGCCGGGCTCAAGGCGTTCACCGCTGCAGTGCTTGGCGGGATCGGCAGCATTCCCGGCGCCATGCTGGGCGGTCTGATTCTTGGCATCGCCGAAGCCCTCACCGGGGGATATCTGTCCAGCGAGTACAAGGACGTAGTGGCCTTCGGCCTGCTGATTCTGATCTTGTTATTTCGCCCTTGGGGTATTCTTGGCAAGCCGGAAGTGGAGAAGATCTGATGGCGAGTCAATTGTTGCATGCCGGCTTCTCCGCAGGGCTGACGTTTTTACTTGGCGCCTCGGTACTGGGGGTCGAACTGCGCTCCCAGGGCGTCAATACCATCGTGGCAGTGGAAGGGCCCATGACCTGGCTGTGGCTGGGTGTGGCGGTTGTCATCGTGTTCTTTCATCAGCTCTTTCGTCCCAGGATCGAAGCATTGAGACGTCGGACCTG
The DNA here is from genome assembly GCF_947500835.1 of uncultured Halomonas sp. Lineage (GTDB taxonomy): Bacteria > Pseudomonadota > Gammaproteobacteria > Pseudomonadales > Halomonadaceae > Modicisalibacter. The sequence continues at coordinate 147,565 of NZ_CANMTQ010000010.1, read as the reverse complement.
GGGCGGATCACGTTTCTCATTGCCACCGCTACTCAGGAATCACGCTCAGCGGCGCTTGATGATTGCATTGGTGATCGGCGCGCTATTGCTGTTTCCTTTCCTGGCAGAACGTAGCGCAATAGATCTAGCCACGCTCACGCTGATCTACGTAATGCTGGGGCTGGGACTCAACGTGGTGGTGGGGCTGGCAGGGCTGCTCGATCTGGGATATGTCGGCTTTTATGCGGTAGGCGCCTACACCTACGCCTTGCTCAACAATTACTTCGGGTTCTCTTTCTGGGAGGCGCTGCCGCTCGCCGGCATCGTGACGGCGCTGTTCGGCTACCTGCTGGGGTTTCCGGTGCTCAGGCTACGAGGCGACTATCTGGCCATCGTGACCCTTGGCTTCGGCGAGATCATCCGTATCCTGCTCAACAACTGGACGGAACTCACCGGCGGGCCCAACGGCATCTCGCGAATCCCCAAGCCGACCCTGTTCAACCTGGAGTTTTCTCGCCGCGCCGATGAAGGCAACATCCCTTTCCACGAATTCTTCGGTATTCCCTACGATCCGAGCTACAAGGTGATGTATCTGTACATCCTGGCCTTGCTGCTTTCCCTGGCAACCGTCTATGTCATCTATCGTCTGATGCGCATGCCCATCGGCCGCGCCTGGGAAGCACTGCGGGAGGACGATATTGCCTGTCGCTCCCTGGGGCTCAACCCTACCGGTATCAAGCTTTCGGCATTCACCATCGGCGCCAGCTTCGCAGGGTTTGCCGGTGCCTTCTTCGCGGCTCGGCAAGGGTTCATCAGTCCTGAGTCTTTCACCTTCATCGAATCCGCCATCGTGCTGGCGATCGTTGTCCTGGGTGGCATGGGTTCTCAGCTGGGAGTGATTCTTGCGGCGATCGCCATGACCTTGCTGCCGGAAATCGCTCGGGAGTTCAACGAATACCGCATGCTGCTGTTCGGCCTGATCATGGTGATGATGATGGTATGGCGACCACAAGGATTGCTGCCGCTCAAACGCCCGCAGATGGAGTTGAAACGTGGCTGAATCCGAATTGCTCAGTGTGCGTGGTCTCTCAATGCGTTTCGGTGGTTTGTTGGCGGTGGACCAGGTCAGCATGGAGGTACGCCTCGGAGAGGTGGTCTCGCTGATCGGTCCCAACGGTGCCGGCAAGACCACGGTCTTCAACTGTATCAGTGGTTTTTATCGGCCAACGAGTGGCGAGGTGCTTTTCAAGGGGCGTCCCATGCAGCGTCTGCCCGGCTTCAAGATCGCCCGGGCTGGCATGGTACGCACCTTTCAGAATGTGCGACTGTTCAAGGAAATGACCGTCATCGAGAACCTCCTGGTCGCCCAGCACATGCAGGCGGAGCGTAATCTGCTCAAGGGCTTGTTGCTCACGAAAGGCTATCGCCGTCGCGAGCAGGAGGTGATGGAGCGCGCCGCCCACTGGCTGGAGCGGGTAGGGTTGATCGATTTTGCCAATCGCGAAGCCGGTAATCTGGCCTATGGGCAGCAGCGGCGTCTTGAAATTGCTCGTTGCATGGTGACTCAGCCACGGCTCTTGATGCTCGATGAGCCGGCAGCAGGACTCAACCCGAACGAAACTCGGGATCTGAATCAAATGATCGTCCGACTCAAGCAGGAAGAGGGCATTACGGTGTTACTGATCGAGCACGACATGAGTCTGGTGATGGATATTTCCGATCGTATTTATGTCGTCAACCAGGGCAAGCCGCTAGCCGATGGAACGCCGGAACAGATTCAGCGTAATCCTGAAGTGATCAAGGCTTACTTGGGTGAAGAATGACCATGACGACGTCAATGCTCGAAATCGATAATCTCACGACACATTACGGCCCCATACAGGCGCTGGATGCAGTCTCCCTGGAAGTGAACCAGGGTGAAATCGTCACCCTGGTAGGCTCCAATGGGGCAGGCAAGACTACGCTATTGATGTCGATCTGCGGCGATCCGGTGCCCACCTCCGGCAGGATTCGCTTTGAAGGCGAAGAGATACAAGGCTGGCCTACCTCCCGCATCATGCGCTCGGGACTGTCCGTCGTTCCGGAAGGGCGGCGTATCTTCACCGGAATGACGGTGGAGGAGAATCTGGCCATGGGCGGTTACTATCGCAACAAGCGCGAGATTGCCGAGAGCATCGAACATGTGCTGACGCTCTTTCCGCGTTTGAAAGAGCGTTTCAACCAGCGGGGCGGCACCATGTCCGGGGGCGAGCAGCAGATGCTGGCCATCGCCCGGGCCTTGATGAGTCGGCCACGCTTGCTGCTGCTCGATGAGCCTTCCCTGGGGCTGGCGCCGATCATCATCGCGCAGATCTTCGAGATCATCGCCAAGCTGCGCGATGATGGCACCACGATCTTCCTGGTCGAGCAGAACGCCCACAAGGCACTGTCGATCGCCGATCGAGGCTATGTGCTGGAACATGGGCGTGTCGTTTTGGCTGACAGCGGCCAGGCGTTGTTGGCCAACGATGATGTTCGACGCGCCTATCTGGGGGGATAAATCCCACCCGTTTATACCGTTATCTTTTAATTTTAATTTCTGTTAATTCAAGAAAATGTGTTGAACAATTTGAATAGGGTACAATTTCATTCACTGAACCGTGCCTTATGCCAGGAGTTCCCACCCTATGACCGTGATTCATCAAGACGACGTGATTCAAAGCGTCGCCGATGCCTTGCAGTATATTTCCTACTATCACCCCAAAGATTTCATTGATGCCATGCATCAGGCATATGAGCGCGAGGAAAACCCGGCAGCTCGGGATGCCATTGCCCAGATCCTGATAAATTCACGCATGTGCGCCACCGGGCACCGACCCATTTGCCAGGATACCGGCATCGTTACGGTATTCGCCCATATCGGCATGAAGGTGCGCTGGGAAGGCGACATGAGCCTGGACGATATGATCAATGAGGGCGTACGCCGCGCCTATCAACATCCGGATAACGTACTGCGCGCTTCAATTCTCGATGACCCGGATGGCAAAAGGCAAAACACGGGCGACAACACGCCCGCGATCATTCATCACAAGCTGGTGCCCGGGGATACCGTCGAAATTCATGTGGCGGCCAAGGGCGGCGGTAGCGAAGCCAAATCCAAGTTTGCGATGCTCAATCCCTCGGATAATGTCGTCGACTGGGTGCTCGAACAGCTGCCAAAAATGGGAGCAGGCTGGTGCCCGCCGGGCATGCTGGGCATCGGGATCGGCGGCACTGCGGAAAAGGCCATGACCCTTGCCAAGGAATCGCTGCTCGATCCAATCGACATTCAGGAATTGCAGGCTCGTGGTGCAGCCAATCGCGCCGAGGAGTTGCGCCTTGAACTATTCGATAAGGTCAACAAGAGCGGTATCGGGGCACAGGGGTTGGGTGGACTGACCACCGTGCTGGATATCAAGGTCAAGGACTACCCGACCCATGCCGCCAACAAACCGGTGGCAATCATTCCCAACTGCGCTGCTACCCGGCACATACACTTCACTCTCGACGGAAATGGCACTGCTCAATTGCCGGTACCGAAAATCGAGGATTGGCCGGAAATCGCCTGGGAAGTGAACGACAACGTACGAAGAGTCAATCTCGATGAGGTAACTGCTGAAGACGTACAGAGCTGGCAGCCTGGCGATACCGTGCTGCTTTCCGGCAAGTTGTTGACCGGACGAGACGCTGCCCATAAACGCATGGTCGATATGCTGGCTAAGGGCGAGTCCCTGCCGGTGGATATGCGAGGGCGTTTCATTTATTACGTTGGTCCTGTAGATCCGGTAGGGAACGAGGTCGTCGGTCCAGCCGGACCGACAACGGCCACGCGAATGGACAAGTTTACTCGTACCATGCTCGAGCAGACCGGGTTGCTGGGTATGGTAGGCAAGGCTGAACGGGGGCCAGCGGCCATCGAGGCGATTCGCGACAACAAGGCGGTCTATCTGATGGCCGTGGGGGGCGCGGCCTATCTGGTTGCCCAGGCAATCAAGAAAGCAAGAGTCGTCGGCTTTGAAGATTTGGGTATGGAAGCTATCTATGAGTTCGAAGTCGAGGATATGCCAGTCACCGTAGCAGTCGATACTCAAGGGGAGTCCGTACACCGGATCGGACCGGCGAAATGGAAAGAGATCATCGCCACCCACGCCTGATAGGATGACACTCCTATATTGCCAGGGCCTGAAATTGTCAGGACCTGGTCCGCGGCCGTATTTTGACATCGCAACAGGGAGAGGTAATGACCGCCTGGCTACTCGCTCTTGGTATTTTCCTGGTCCATCTTCTAGGAGCGCTGTCCGCGCTGCTGGCGCTGATGTCGAGTCGTACCTCCCAAGGGGCGGTTGCCTGGATCGTTACACTATTGACTTTCCCCTATGCAGCAGTACCCGCTTACTGGGTATTCGGTCGTCCTAGGTTTTACGGCTATGTCTCGGCACGAGGTGAACACGATAGCGCCTTGCGACGGGTATTGGTGCGTTACCGTCCGCTGATCGAGCCCTATCTGGTAAACGCCCGGGAAGGTAATGTGCGCGCAATAGAGCATCTTGCGCAGATGCCACTGACCAGCAGTAATCGGGTAGAGCTTTTAATCGATGGCAAGGATACGTTCGAGAGCCTGTTCGCAGGAATTGATGCGGCTCAAACCTACATTCTGATCCAGTTCTTCATAATTCGTCAGGACCGTTTGGGGCTGGAGCTCAAGCGACGACTGGAACGAAAGATCGAGCAGGGCGTGCGGGTCTATTTTTTGTATGACGAGATAGGATCTCGACGATTGGGAGAAGGGTATCTAAACGATCTGCGCAAAGCCGGTGCAGAAGTCAGCGCCTTCAATTCGTCCCGGGGTATTCGGCACCGTTTCCAGCTCAATTTTCGTAATCATCGCAAGGTCCTGGTCGTCGATGGCAAATTTGGCTGGACCGGTGGATTCAACGTCGGGGTAGAGTATCTCGGTGAGGATCCCCGTCACGGACCTTGGCGGGATACACATATCAAGCTCTCGGGGCCCAGCGTGCTGGGATTGCAGGAAGCATTCTGGGAAGACTGGCATTGGGCTACAGGTAGTGTCATTGCGCTTGATTGGCAGCCCCGGGTGATTTGCGAAGAGTGTCACGATGTAGTGATCGTTCCCTCCGGCCCAGCGGACAATCAGGAAACGGCGAGTCTTCTAGTGCAAAATGCCATCCACAACGCGCAGTATCGATTCTGGGTGACCAGTCCTTACTTCGTACCGGATAGAGGGGTACAGGATGCCCTGCGTCTAGCGGCCTTGCGTGGTGTCGATGTGCGGGTAATGATCCCTGAACGCCCCGACCATCTCCTCGTATTTCTTTCCGCCTTTTCATTCCTGCCGGATATGCTTCAGATAGGGGTGAAAATATACCGTTATCAACCAGGTTTCCTGCATCAAAAGGTAATGCTCATAGACGAACATAGCGCCGCGGTTGGAACCGTGAACCTTGATAATCGTTCTTTCCGTTTGAATTTCGAGATTACAGCTTTCATTCCCGACCGTCATTTTGCTAGTGAAATAAGAAAAATGCTTGAACATGATTTTATCAACTGCCGCCAAGTAACGCTGAATGAAATCCAGCAACGCCCTTTATGGCGCAAACTGATCTCCCGCGCCGCTTATCTATTCTCGCCCGTTCAGTGAATTGATAGCACGCGTGGTGCGCCACCTGACCTTCAAGTAAACTATTGATTTCGCCGGCAAGATTATTAGCTCCGGTGGTGCTGAAAATTATCGCTAGGGAGTAACGGTGAACCTCGAGACCAAATGGCTGGAAGACTTTGTCGCGTTGGCTAATACGCGCAGCTTTTCTGCTTCTGCACGCCAACGCCATGTTACTCAGCCGGCTTTCAGCAGACGCATACGTGCTCTTGAACAAGCAGTTGGCATTGTTTTAGTAGATCGCTCCACGACACCCATCGGACTGACACCTGAAGGTCAGTTGTTCGTTGTCACCGCCCGCAATCTGGTCGAGCAACTCAATGAAAGTCTAGGGCATTTACGCGGCCTTTCGATCGCCAATGAAGCCCTGGACGTAGTGGCAGCTCATTCCCTGGCATTGGATTTCTATCCTCGCTGGATTTCTCGTCTACAGAAGGGGGTGGGGGAGTTGCCCACGCGTTTGGTTGCAATGAACGTTGGCGATGCCATTCATGTTCTCAGAGAAGGCAACTGCGATCTCATGCTGGGCTACCACGATCCCTACGCCACCATGCAACTCGATGGAGAAATATTCCCATCCTTTTCCATCGGTAATGCCAAGATGATTCCGGTCTGTCTGCCCGACGCTCAGGGCCAGCCGCTCTTTCCCATGAATGGTAACGAGTCCATTCCCTACCTTGCCTACACACAGGGCGCTTTTCTCGGGCGCAGTGTCCGCATACTGCTAAAAAACAATCCATTACGCCTGCGCTTGAAAACCATATATGAAACTGCCATGGCAGAAGGGCTCAAGGGAATGGCACTACAAGGTGTCGGCATGGCCTGGATTCCGGATTTCTGCATTCGTACGGAACTCGACTCAGGCCGTTTTGTACGAGCCGGTGGCGAGGAGTGGGATATCCCGCTGGAAGTGCGCCTTTATCGCTGCTCGCTAGTGCATAAGCCCGGCGCCGAGAAGTTATGGAAGCAGATGATGACCCTGCCGCGAGACTTGCTCCAGGCCTGAGCCGAAGACTGAACCGAGTACCGCAAGCCGGGAAAGGGAAGCTTGGTCATTGTTCGTCATGGACTCAGTCCACTGGCGGGTAAACCCAAGAAGTTCTGAATAATGAAAAAGTGGTCTTCAAACAAGGTATCTGGCTCAAGATCTGCCAGGGCGACCCAGCGCGCACTGTCGCCTCCCTTGACTGGTTTCAGACGCGGTAACTGTTGGTCGGGACGTAGCGCAAAATAGAATGCTTCTGCCAAGGTACGGCCACGCCAGCTGCGGTGAGGTTCGTCGAACAACTTCTGGCCACGCAAGGATCCTTTGAGAACCGGCTCCGGTACCTTGAGGCGCACACGCTCTCGCAATTCTCGCAGACAGGCATCGAGCAGACGTTCATGAGGGCCGATGAAACCACCGGGCAGCGCAAAAAGCCCTTTTCCTGGGGCCGCCGTGCGTTTGACCAGCAGAACATGGCCTGATTGAACGACCACTGCATTCACAGTGACGAAAATAGGTGGATAAGGGGCCTGGTCCCAGGCGCTGCGATACTGTTCAAGCAAATGCTGCTCTTCGAGCAGCTGACGATAGAACGCAGTGTTCTGAAAGGCGTTCAGGGCACGATGTACGCCTGGGGGTAAGTCGTGCGCGCCACCGGTCGAAAGATAATCCGACGCCGAGGCATTGGAGCGAAACAGGCGCTCGCGGATTCGACTGGCGGAAATGCCTTCCACCAGTGGCACGCTAACGGATTCCCATTGGGGAAAAAGACTCAAGTAATAGCTCGATTGCCCGCGACTGGCGCCGATCAAACCGATGCGCGGTAATTTACCTTGAGAAGGCTGGGCAATATCGCGCACTTTGCGCTGAACATCCCGGACCCAGACATCGTCGTTGTAGAGGGCATCAAGCAGCGGTGCAATCTCGAGGCGCTTGTTCTCTTGATCATCGAAGCAGCTGCGTAGCATGTCCCTGCGCTCTTCGAAACGCCAGGGGTTTCGTAATGAGCGTGCCTGCCAGGCAGAGCCACTCAACACGATGACCTGGCGCGCACGTTTCAGCGCTTCGTGCATTACAGCCAGATGCCCCAGATGAGGAGGTTGAAAGCGGCCGATGAAGACCAGGCAGTCGAAATCATAATTGAGCATTAGTTGGGTCCGGCGCAAGCGCCATTGCTGTTAATCTAGCGGGTCGTTCTTGGCGGTCAGTCTGGCGAGTCATTATGGTGGGGTGTGAAGTCTGTCACAAGGCAGTGAGCAAGAGGAAATACATGAGTCGCTATACGAGTTTGGCAGTATTTTTGCTAGGTGCCGTTGCATTGATCTTACCTTACGGCTATTTCATCGCACCCACTTTGCTAGTGCTAGGCAGTATCACGCTGCTATTACTTCGCTCTCGTTTATCACTTGGTTCTCGAGAGTGGGCAATCGTTGGTGTATTACTGCTGTATGGGCTAATACGTTTATCTGACGTTTGGCGAAGCGGACTGTCGTTTGCAGAAATGACGGGGATAGGCTATTTGCTTCTCGCCATTCCCGGCTTGCTGCTATTGCTGGCTTTTTCACCCAAGGCCGCCTTTATCTGGGTAGGAGCGGCGATAGGAAGCATCCTCACCGGCGCTTGGGCAAGTTGGCAGACACTAATCAGCGGTAGATCACGTGCCGATGGATTCGGGATAGTCGACGCCATCCAATTTGGCAATTTGAGTCTGTTACTGGGTTTTTTCTGTCTGGCTGGCCTGGGGTGGGTGCTGGGGGGGCATGCAGGCCCCGGTAAAAAGGCAGGATGTGCTTTATTACTGCTGGGAGCACTTTGCGGCGTTCTGGGCTCTTTTCTTTCCGGCAGCCGAGGAGGATGGCTGAGCTTTCCCCTCATGCTCGTCATTTTGTATCTAGGATACGGGCGACATTTCTCAAGACGATGGCTAGCGGGCTTTACCGCCTTCTTTCTAATTGCTCCAATGGTGGTTTATGCCACCCCCCAGCTCGGGGTACAGGAGCGTGTGCAGCGCATATTCAGCAGTTATCAGGAATTCGCGCAAGAGGGCGATCCAACCAACTCGATAGGCGCACGTTTGGAAATGTGGCGCAGCGCAAGCATCCTGGTTCCTGAGCGGCAGTTAGCGGGATGGGGCACGTCGGGTTATCTACAGGCGCGGGATGCCCTGATCGAAGAAGGCACAATTCATCCCTATCTGGAGAACTTCGATCATGTCCATAACGATGTGCTAGATGCCTGGCTCAAGCATGGTCTGCTGGGTCTGGTGTCGTTATTTGCGCTGTATCTGCTACCGCTGTGTCTGTTTGGACGATATTTACGGAGTAAGGATCCACAGCTACGCGCCTTTGCCATTGCGGGAACAGGGCTAACAGTAGCCTACCTGGGATTTGGCTTGACTCAGACCTTTCTCGTCTTCGATAGCGGGGTGATCATGTACGCATTCTGGTGGATAGTATTATGGACAGCCTTGCGCCAACGAGCGGGGCTACCTATATACTGAACAGCAGGAGCATGAGTTCGTTTAGGGAAAAGGCCAAGGAAAAGTAGTTGTGATAAAAAAAGAGATCGCCAGCTGGTTTCGCATCATACGTAACGCAGTTCAGCTCTGGCTGGACCATAACGCCTTCAGTTATGCAGGGTCATTGGCTTTCTATACCCTATTTTCCCTGGCGCCTACCATCATCATCGCCGTCACGGTCATTGGGTTTGTACTAGGTGAAAACGCAGCCCAAGGGCAGATTGTTGCCGAATTCTCCGAGATGATGGGACCAGGCGCGGCCAAAGCTGTTGAGAACGCCGTCGCTCAATCGCGTATCGAAACCTCTGGTATCATCCCGACACTGCTAGGCTTTGTTGCCTTGCTGGTAGGGGCCACGACAGTCTTTGCCCAGATGCAGTTTTCACTCAATACCATCTGGGGTGTGATTCCGCGGCCGGATCGCAATGGCCTTCTTCTGTTTCTCAAAAGTCGTCTACTGTCTCTTGCCGTGGTGCTGGCCATCGGCTTCGTATTGCTGGTTTCATTGGTTACCGGGGTAGCGGTTCAGGCCGTATTTCAATTTGCCAGCGGCTGGCTGCCTTGGGTAAAAGGGCTGCTGGGAGGAGCCGAGCAGCTTCTTTCGTTGCTGGCGGTCATCCTGTTTTTTGCGTCCATTTTCAAGGTACTGCCTGATGTCGTGTTAAGTTGGCGCGATGTAATGCTGGGCGCGATCATTACAGCGGTACTGTTCTCTATCGGTCGTTTTGGTATTGCCGCTTATCTGGCCTATACGGCGACTGCCTCGACCTACGGAGCCGCAGGCTCCGTGGTATTGATCCTGCTCTGGGTCTACTACTCTTCCTTGATCTTGCTGTTCGGTGCGGCGCTGACCCGTGCCCATCTAGAAGAGAAGGGCAAGATCATCAGGCCCCGCAACATGGCGGTGCGGGTCAAGCGGGAAGTACTGCCCCGGGATCACGCCCAAAAGAGCAAGCCGCAAACAAAAGAATAAAAAGGATCAGGCAATGCCTGGAGAAAATCGCTCCTCGGCTAGACGATCGGCAATTGGCGCGGGGCTGCACTGCTCACGGCCAGCACGATCGAATATTTCATCAAGCGTACGCTCGATACCCGCAATATGGGCCATGACCGAGTCGTGACGATAATCCTCCCGGCGCTGCCAGGCCACTTCAATGAGCCCGCCAGCGTTGGCGACGTAATCCGGCGTATAAAGAATACCCCGCTGGTGCAGCCGATCCGCCATTTCCGGCGTCGCCAGCTGGTTATTCGCGGCACCGACTACAATGCTCGCCTTCAACCGCTCGCAAACCCGCTTATCCAGTACGGCGCCCATGGCACAGGGAGCAAAAATATCGACCTCCGCATCAAAGATATCGAGCGGAGACATTATGTCGGCATGTAGCTCATTGGCCAGGTGCTTTACGGCTTGTGTATCCACATCCGCAAGCACGAGCTTTACGCCCGCAGCATTTAGATGGCGGGCAAGATGAGCCCCTACATTGCCGACACCCTGGATCGCGACACGTAGTCCCCTTAGATCATCACGCTCCAGGCCATGGCGCACCGCACAGCGCAACGCATTGAAAACACCCCAGGCGGTAAACGGTGATGGATCACCCGAGTTATCGTTTTGGCGTCGTAGCCCCGAGACGTGCTTGGTGACACCGGCGATTGTTTTCATATCCTGCTCGTTACTTCCGGAATCTTCCGCGGTGATGTAACGCCCGCCCAGGGTTTCGATCAATCGGCCCATCGCTTCGAGCAGCGGGGGAGACTTGTGCCGTCTGGGATCGGCAATGATGACTGCCTTGCCGCCGCCCAGGGGTAGATCGGCCAGGGCGGATTTGTAGGTCATGCTACGGGCAAGGCGTAGCACGTCCGCAAGAGCCCGCTCCTCTGTTGGGTAGGGGTGAATGCGCAGCCCGCCTAGCGCCGGGCCACGATAGGTATTGTGGAGAGCAATGATCGCCTGCAGACCGCTGGCCCGGTCATGGCCATAGACAATCTGCTCATGATGATCGAAATCCGGATGGGCGAAGAGAGTCATTGTTGTTTACTCCGCTTGAGAGGATTGAAAGCTCAAGGCTTCTTGCTAACAGACTAAGACAAACCAGGCAGGATTTCTCGGTTTTGGATAGCGTCCGCAATGATGCTAAAACTGACGTTCGTGTCAGCAAAGGGAGGAAGCAGCATGAACAAGCATTGCGCCAACGCCATCGTCAGCGGTCGGGTTCAGGGTGTAGGCTTTCGCTACGCCGTGAAAAAACGCGCAGAAGAACTGAGTCTTACCGGGCATGCCAGCAATCTAGCCAACGGCAATGTCGAGGTAACGATTTGCGGTGAAGGAAAGAAGGTTGATCAGATGATTGAATGGCTATGGCAAGGGCCACCCGCCGCGCAGGTGACCCAGGTCCAAGTCGACGATATTGACTGGGGTGAGTATTCGAACTTCACGACTGGTTAAAAATTCTCCGAAAAGTCAATCAGCTCAATGTCTCGACGATCCACTCGACTACCTTGTCGCCTTGAGCAGTAAGACAAACCTCGACCACCGGAGTTTGTGACCAGCGCTCACCCAGGAAGGGGCGGCCTTCCGGCGCAAAGATGGTCTGGCCTTCGGCAAAGCCATCGGTCTCGACGGTGAGATGCCCGCGAGCGGTAGTGAACAGCTCCGGACGCATCAGCCAGGCGAGGGCACAGCTGTCGTGAGGGCAGCAGCCATCGATACCCAGGAATTCGCGATAGAAATCGCTGTAGAAGCCGTAGCTGCCTTGCAGCACTTCACCCAGGCGTCCCTGGCCGGCGGCAATCTTTTCCATATCCGCCGGACTCAGCACGCAGCGCTGGGTTGCGTCCAGGCCTACCAGGGTCAGCGGCCAGCCCGCCGTCAGCACGCGAGACGCAGCATGCGGATCGTTGAACATGTTGGCTTCGGCCACCGGCGTGACATTGCCGCCTTCCTTGATCGATCCGCCCATGACCACGACCTGCTTCACCTTGCCGGTTATCGCCGGATCGAGTTGCAGTGCCGCTGCCAGATTGCCCAGCGGGCCTACCGCCACTAGAGTGATTTCGCCCGGGCGAGCATTGACCTGTTCGACGATGAACTCCGCAGCGCTCGACGACATGGCCTTGCCCTGAACCGCGGGAAGCTCGATGTCACCCAATCCGTTGGCGCCATGAATATGCGCCGGCGCGGGATGCTTGGTCTTGACCAGTGGCGCAGCGGCGCCCTGAGCAACAGGAATTTGCTGCCCGGCAAGCTCCGACAGCAGCAGGGCATTGGCAGTCGCCGTGTCGATATCCACATTGCCGTAGGTCGTAGTCAATCCCAGCAGCTCGATATCCGGATGGGCCAGGGCGATGGCAATCGCTTGGGCATCATCGACGCCAGGATCGGTGTCGAAAATGATGGGTGTGGTCATGAAGTCTTCCTTGTGCTGTTACGTCGTGTATGAATGGCTAATCGTTGTTCAGGATGCGTGTTCAAATCGTGTGTTGCTTGAGCGTCGGCCAATCGCGAGTCGCATCCTCGACTTCGCTGACGACCGGAATACTGGGCGCGGCGCCTTCTCTTTGCACGCACAATGCTGCTGCGGTGCTTGCCAAGCGCAATGCGTCTTCCACCTCGGCATTGCGCTGACGTGCCGCCATGAAATAACCGATGAAGGTGTCTCCGGCAGCGGTGGTGTCGCGTGCCTCTACCCGATGCGCCTCGAGTTGCAAACGAGTATCGCCATGTTGATAGCACACGCCCTCGCGACCCAGTGTCAGAACTATCTCCACCTCGGGCAAGCGTCGCCTGAGGCCATCGAGCAAACACTCACTCGATGCCTGAGCCTGCTCGCCGATCAGATCGGCGGCTTCGCCGCGATTGAGAAACAGCAGCTGACAACGATCAAGGGGTAATTGGAGCACGTTCGCTGCCATGGGCGCGGGATTGAAGGCTACCAGCAAGTCGCGTTCTGCCGCCAGGGTAATGAGCCTATCGAGTGCGTTGCATTCGTTTTGCAGGAGCAGCCAATCGCAGGCGGTAGGGATTGCCAGCAAGGCATCCTGCTGCGCATCGGTGAAGGCGTGATTGGCGCCAGGGTGAAGGATGATAGCGTTCTCACCCTGATCGTCCACCTGGATCAGCGCATGGCCGCTGGGCTCCAGGGTCAATTCAACCCGGCTGGTATCGACCCCGGCGCTGGAGAGTGTCTCGAGCACCCAATGATCGCCTTGGCCGAGCAGCCCCCAATGCATCACATGACCGCCGGCTCGGGCGATCGCAAGCGACTGATTGGCTCCCTTGCCGCCAAGCACTTGCCGGTAGCTGCGGCTGGACAGGGTCTCGCCGGGGCGCACCAGATGGGGCACCCGATAGACATGATCGATGTTGATGGAGCCATAGTTGTAAAGCATAAGCTTCTCGTCAGGCAATCAGATAAGTAAGAGGTTCGTGAGTTAGCGTCATATCTTGAATGAACGAAGATTGTCTGCGGTCAAGCGTATGACATTGGCACGGGCTTCCGGGGTTATCCAGGCATTGTGTGGCGTCACGATGAGATTGAGATCGCCACCGTTCAAGGCATCGATCAATGGATGCCCGTCTCGGGGAGGCTCCTCGGGCAGTACGTCCACGCCCAGTCCACCGATGTGACTATCTCTCAAGGCCTGAAGCGCTGCCGCTTCATCAATGACGCCACCTCGGGCGCAATTGATCAGCAAGGCACTCGGCTTCATTCGGGTCAGTAAAGCCTCATCGACAAGGTGCCGGGTATCCTCGGTAAGCGGACAATGAAGACTGAGCACATCGATGCTGGGCGCAATATCGGCCAGTGCGGGTCGTTCATCTTGGGTTTCGTTGCCGGGGCGAGCGGTGAAGATTACCTCCATGCCGAACGCCTGAGCCAACCGGGATACCGCCTGGCCCAATTCGCCGCTGCCCACGATGGCCAGGCGCTTGCCAGCCAGCTCCAAGGTGCGGTGATCGAGCAAGCAGAAAAAAGGACTCCGGTTCCAGCGACCCTCGATCACATCGCGCTGATACAAGGGCAGTCGATTGGCAAGACACAGCATCAGCATCAAGGTATGTTGCGCGACGCTGGCGGTACCGTAGGCCGTGACGTTCTTGACCTCGATGCCCTGGCGCTTTGCGGTCTGCATGTCGATGTTGTTGGTGCCGGTGGCCAACAGGCATATCAGCTTCAACCGGGGCAGGGATGACAGCAGATCGCCAGCCAGCATCACTTTGTTGACGATGACCACGTCCGCATCCTGTAGCCGCTCCAGGCATTGCTCAGGTGTCGTGAGGTCATGAACCTCAAGAGTCTCCACCTCATCGCGCAGGGGAGTCAGATCAATGCCATCACCCAAGGTGGCGGCATCCAGAATGACTGCCTTCATCGTTTTGCTCCTTACATATGGCCGGGGGTCTTGCCCGTCGGGGGCCGCTGCACGCTATAATACGCGGCTTTCGAAGGCGTCTTGGAAAGCATGCTGCCAGACCGCATATTCTCCTATACCGCCGGTGGTTGTTGCGGTCGTTTTGTCTCTGAGAGTTAAGAACCATGCCCATTTATGAATATCAGTGCAAAGCCTGTGGCCAGCGTTTGGAAAAGTTACAGAAAATCAATGCAGCGCCGTTGACGCAGTGTCCTCATTGCGAACAGCAGGCGTTATCTCGTTTGATCTCTGCTGCCGGTTTTCGCCTTGCCGGCGGTGGCTGGTACGAAACCGATTTCAAATCCGGCGGCAAGAAAAACCTGGCCGGTGACAAGAACGATACGACGAAATCGCCCGAGTCCAAGAAAGCCGATGGCAACGCTCAGGATAGCAAGTCTCAAAAAGCCAAGCCCCAGGATAGCAAGAACCCCGCCTGAACCAATGGCGATCTAGCGCTACCGCCTGAGCGCGGTGACGTTTCACCCGTTAAAGCAACAGAACAGGATTTTCCATGCGCAGCCACTATTGCGGCCAGTTGAACGAGTCCCTGATCGATCAGGAGGTCACACTTTGCGGTTGGGTCCATCGCCGCCGTGACCATGGGGGCGTGATCTTTCTCGACCTGCGCGATCGCGATGGTATCGCCCAGGTCGTGGTCGATCCCGACACCCCGGATGCGTTCGCTAATGCCGATCGCGCGCGCAACGAGTTCGTCCTGCGTATCCGTGGGCGCGTTCGCTCGCGCCCGGAGGGGACGCAGAATCCCAACATGCCCACCGGCATGATCGAAGTGCTGGCCAAGCAGGTCGAGGTGCTCAATACCGCCGCCACGCCGCCGTTCCAGCTCGATGAGCATGGCAAGGTGGGTGAAGAGGTGCGCCTGAAGCACCGCTACATCGATCTGCGTCGCCCGGACATGATCGAGAAGCTGCGCCTGCGCTCGCGGATCTCTCACAACGTGCGGGCTTATCTTGAAAGCCAGGGCTTTCTGGATATCGAGACACCGATCCTGACCCGGGCCACACCGGAAGGGGCGCGGGACTATCTTGTGCCCAGTCGTACTCACGAAGGGCACTTTTTCGCGCTGCCCCAGTCGCCTCAGCTGTTCAAGCAGCTGCTGATGGTGTCCGGGTTCGATCGTTACTACCAGATCGCCAAGTGCTTCCGGGACGAGGATCTTCGCGCCGATCGCCAGCCGGAATTTACCCAGATCGATCTCGAGGCATCTTTCGTCGACGAAAACGACATCATGCAGATCACCGAGCGCATGATTCGTCAGCTGTTTTCTGACGTGCTCGAGGTGGAACTACCGGATTTTCCGCGTATGCCCTATGCGGAAGCCATGCGGCGTTACGGTTCCGACAAGCCGGACCTGCGCATCCCGTTGGAACTGATCGATGTGGACGACCTGATGAAAGGGGTCGATTTCAAGGTCTTCTCCGGGCCGGCCAACGCCGACGATGGCCGGGTGGCGGCGCTCAAGGTCACCGGCGGCGCCACGCTTTCGCGCAAGGAGATCGACGAATACACCAAGTTCGTCGGTATCTATGGCGCCAAGGGGCTGGCCTGGATCAAGGTCAACGAGCGCGCCAAGGGGCTCGAAGGGCTGCAGTCACCCATTGTCAAGTTCATGGAGGGCATCGTCGAATCCCTGCTCGATCGTGTCGGCGCCCAGGATGGCGACATCATCTTCTTCGGTGCGGACAAGATCAACGTCGTCAACGAGGCGATCGGTGCGCTGCGGGTCAAGCTGGGAGAGAATCTGAATCTCTACACCCAGGAATGGGCGCCGCTATGGGTGGTGGATTTCCCCATGTTCGAGTCGGACGACAGTGGCCGTCTATCGGCGCTGCACCATCCGTTCACCGCCCCGTCCTGTTCCGGCGACGAGCTCAAGGCTAACCCCGCCAAGGCGCTTTCCCGGGCCTATGACATGGTACTCAACGGCACGGAACTCGGTGGCGGTTCGATCCGTATTCACGATCAGGCCATGCAGCGCAAGGTGTTCGAAGTTCTCGGCATCGGTGAAGAGGAAGCCGAGGAAAAATTCGGCTTCCTGCTGGACGCGTTGCAGTATGGCGCACCGCCTCACGGTGGGCTTGCGTTTGGCCTCGATCGCCTGGTAATGCTGATGACCGGCGCGCGTACCATCCGCGAAGTCATCGCCTTCCCCAAGACTCAGAGCGCTGCTTGCTTGATGACCGATGCGCCGGGAGAAGTGACCCCGGAGCAGCTCAAGGACCTGCATATCCGCCTGCGTCAGAAGCAAAAACCTGCGTCTGACAATGAGTCGTAAGGTTTGATGTGATGCCAGGCTGTTTCAAATAGCCAATTTGCATCGACAACCGGCGCACCATTTAATGGGTGACGCCGGTTTTTCTTCTTAGCACTGTGCAATTTTCAAGGAGATCGCGAATGGCGGGTCACAGCAAATGGGCCAACATCAAGCATCGCAAGGCCGCTCAGGACGCCAAGAAAGGCAAGATCTTCACCAAGTTGATCCGTGAGTTGACCGTGGCCGCCCAGCAGGGCGGTGGTGAGCCGGATGACAACCCGCGGCTGCGCACGGCCATGGACAAGGCGCTTGCCAGCAACATGACCAAGGACACCATCGCGCGTGCCATCGATCGGGGCGTCGGCAACAACGATGCGGATAATATGGAAGAGCTCAGCTACGAAGGCTACGGCCCTGCAGGCGTCGCCATACTGGTCGAGTGTCTGACGGATAATCGCAACCGAACCGCCTCGGACGTGCGCCACGCCTTCAACAAGCAGGATGGCAATCTGGGCACTTCCGGTTCCGTGGCGTTCCTGTTCAATACCCAGGGCCGCATGAGCTTTCCCCCGGAGTGCGATGAAGAAACCATCATGGAGGTGTCCCTGGAGGCAGGGGCCGAGGACGTTGTTACCCATGAAGACGGCATCATCGAGGTGATTGCCGCGCCACAGGATTTCACTGCGGTCAGGGATGCGCTGATCGCAGCCGGTCTTGAACCGGAGAATGCAGAGGTCGGCAAGTATCCGGAAACCTATTCCTCCATTGCCGACATAGACGTCGCGAAAAAAGTCGTCAAGTTGATCGATATGCTTGAAGATCTGGACGATGTGCAAAATGTCTATACCAACGCGGATTTCGATGACGATATTCTTGAAAAACTCGAATGACCATTCCGCATTGAGAGCTCTTTTATGATCGTGCTCGGCATCGATCCTGGCTCGCGCATTACGGGTTATGGTGTGCTGGATCTTTCTTCAACCCGTCCACGCTATATAGCCAGCGGTTGTATTCGCATCAAGGCCGATGACCTGGCTCAGAAACTCGCCCAGGTGTATGCCGGGGTAGCGGAATTGATTGCCATGTACCGCCCGGGGGAATTTGCCATCGAACAGGTATTCATGGCACGCAATGCGGATTCGGCACTCAAGCTGGGCCAGGCCCGGGGCACGGCCATCGTTTGCGCCGCCAACCATGGTATTTCCGTTTTCGAGTACGGGCCGCGTCAGGTAAAGCAGGCCGTGACCGGTACCGGCGCCGCGGACAAGACCCAGGTGCAACACATGATTACCGCGATACTGGCATTGAGCGCCACGCCCCAGGCGGATGCAGCGGATGCGTTGGCCATTGCGTTGACTCATAGTCATGCACGCAGCGGCCTGGTGCAGCAGGGTAGTTATGGCGGCCGGCGTGGTCGAGGGCAACGCTGGCGTGATTATCGCCCGGAATGACGCCTGAATTGGGGTGCTGGTCAGTCGCAAGGCCTATCAGTATAGTGACACCCCAATCATTTGAGGGATTGTGAAGGCATGATTGGACGCCTACGTGGCACCCTGTTGGAAAAGCAGCCGCCTTGGCTGGTGATTGATGTCGGTGGCGTCGGTTACGAACTCGAAGCGTCGATGAACACGCTCGTCGCTTTACCCGGTGTTGGCGAGAATGTGCAGCTTTATACCCATCTCACCGTACGCGAGGATGCCCATCTGCTTTACGGTTTTTTTCGCGAGCCCGAGCGGGCGCTTTTTCGCGCACTGATCAAGGTCAACGGGGTCGGGCCCAAGCTGGCGTTGGGGATTCTTTCCGGCATGGAGCAGGATCAGTTCATTCGCTGTGTCATGGATGATGATGTCAAGGCGCTGACCCGCCTGCCGGGTGTTGGCAAGAAGACCGCGGAACGCCTGATCGTCGAGATGCGCGATCGCTTCCCTCATTGGAGCAGCGAACAGTTGGCTGGACTGGACGATACACAGCAAATGGCGACGTCCATGCGCCCCAGCGATCCGCTTGCCGATGCAGAAGCCGCGCTGGTGAGCCTGGGCTACAAGCCGACGGAAGCCGCACGCATGCTCTCCGGATTGGACGTGAAGCAGTCCACCGAAGCGCTGATCAAGGCCGCACTCACACGTAAGCTGGTAGGGTAAGCAAGCACATGATCGATAGCGATCGACTCATCGCCGCTCAGCCTCAACAAGGCGAGGTCCGGGTAGACCATGCCATTCGCCCCAAACGCCTGGCGGATTATATCGGCCAACCGCGGGTGCGCGAACAGCTCGATATCTTCATCACCGCAGCCCGTGGCCGTGGCGATAGTCTCGATCACACACTCATATTCGGCCCCCCGGGGCTGGGCAAGACGACGCTTGCCAATATCATCGCCGAAGAGATGGGGGTCGATATCAAATCGACCTCGGGCCCGGTGCTCGAACGCGCCGGCGATCTGGCAGCGATGCTGACCAACCTGCAGGCCGGCGATGTGCTCTTCATCGACGAGATTCATCGTCTTCCAGCGGCGGTAGAAGAAGTGCTTTATCCTGCCATGGAAGATTTTCAGCTGGATATCGTCATCGGCGAAGGGCCTGCGGCCCGCTCGATCAAACTCGATCTTCCGGAATTCACCCTGGTGGGTGCAACGACTCGGGCTGGGCTTCTGACCTCGCCGCTGCGGGATCGTTTCGGGATCGTGCAACGGCTGGAGTTCTACGATATCGACGAGCTTACCGAGATCGTGGCCCGGTCGGCCCGCTTGCTTGGAATCGAAGCCGAATCCGGCGGGGCCGCGGAGATTGCGCGTCGGGCCCGTGGTACTCCCCGCATTGCCAATCGATTGCTGCGTCGCGTGCGGGACTACGCCCAGGTACGCAGTGATGGACGTCTGACCGCCCCCATTGCAGATCTGGCGCTTAACATGCTGCATGTGGATAGTCACGGTCTCGATCACATGGACCGCCGTTTGTTGTTGACGATGATCGAAAAATTCGATGGCGGCCCCGTAGGAGTGGATTCTCTGGCAGCGGCCATCAGCGAAGAGCGCGATACCATCGAGGACGTGCTCGAACCCTATCTGATCCAGCAGGGGTTCATGCTGCGTACCGCTCGCGGACGCATGGTGACACGTCAAGCCTTCTTGCATTTCGGCATCCCTGTCACCGAAACGACGCCCAACGCAATTCCAGATGCTGTCCTGAACGGAGCGCTTGATGGTAGTCGAGGTCTCGAACAGTGAGTATTTTCACGTTCCCGGTGCGGGTCTACATCGAAGACACCGATGCCGGAGGCATCGTCTACTACGTCAATTATCTGAAGTACATGGAACGCGCCCGCAGTGAGTGGTTAAGACAACGCAAACTGACCCAGAAGGGCCTGTTCGACATTGGCATCCAACTGGTGGTGCATCGCCTGGAATGCCGTTACATCAGGCCCGCAAAGCTCGACGACGAGCTGGAGATCAGCGTCGAGGTCGTCGATCATTCAGCTTGCCGACTCGGTTTCCATCAACGAGTCACCGCTCAAGGGGAACCCTTGTGCGATGCAAACGTCGATATCGCCTGTGTAGAATCGACGCAGCTCAAACCCGTCCGTTGGCCATCGACTTTGGCCGCGGTTCTACGTGAATAAATTTATACCCTTAGTCAGTGAGAACAGCCGTGAACGATTCAATGTCCATTATCCACTTGATGATCAATGCGAGCCTG
Source organism: uncultured Halomonas sp. (assembly GCF_947500835.1). Classification (GTDB taxonomy): domain Bacteria; phylum Pseudomonadota; class Gammaproteobacteria; order Pseudomonadales; family Halomonadaceae; genus Modicisalibacter. The sequence goes on along the minus strand of NZ_CANMTQ010000010.1, from coordinate 127,009 downwards.
GTTGTCCAACTTGTCATGTTGCTGCTGCTGGCCGCCTCGATTGCTTCCTGGATCGTCATCTTTCAGCGAGGCATGGTATTGCATCGCGCCAAACAGGGGCATCAAGCCTTCGAGGATCGATTCTGGTCCGGAATTGATCTTAATGAACTCTATCGCGATGCACCTCCGGAGAAGGAATCCCTGGGCGCCGAACATATCTTTCGTGCTGGATTCCGTGAGTTCAATCGTCTTTTGCCCAAGACGGGAAGCGCTCAAGCGGTGCTCGATGGCGTTCAGCGTGTCATGCGGGTGGCCTGGTCTCGGGAAGAAGAGCGTCTCAATCTACATTTGACCTTTCTGGCCACGGTTGCTTCCGCCAGCCCCTATATCGGTCTGTTCGGAACGGTGTGGGGCATCATGGGCTCCTTTCAGAGTCTTTCCATGGCCCAGCAGGCCACACTCTCCACCGTTGCCCCCTGGATTGCAGAGGCGTTGATCGCCACGGCCATGGGCCTTTTTGCGGCCATTCCCGCGGTCATTTTCTATAACCGTCTCTCCGCTCAGTCCAATCGTCTGCTAGGGCAGTACGAGGACTTCGCTGAAGAGTTTCATTCCATCCTGCATCGCAACCTGCAGGGACGGGGTGAGCGCGAAGCGGCCTGAGAACGAACTTAGAGATCATTGGGAGAGAACAAGACCATGCATGGTCCATTCAATCGCGGCTCGAACCGCAAGCCCATGGGCGAGATCAACGTGGTGCCGTTCATCGACGTGATGCTGGTACTGCTGGTGATCTTCATGATCACCGCACCCATGCTGACCCAGGGCGTACAGGTCGATCTACCGGAAGTGACATCGGAGCCTATCGAGGCAAAGGAAGATCACGAACCCATCATCGTGTCAGTCGACAAGGAAGGGCAGTACTTCATCTCACTTGGAGATGAAGAAACCGCGGTTACATTGGATGATATCAGCAACAAGGTCATCGCCATTCTTGGACGCCGTCCGGAAACACCGGTACTGGTCCGTGGCGATCGTAATGTTGCCTATGGCCAGGTCGTGACATTGATGGGTACCTTGCAGACCGCTGGAGTGCCTAACGTCGGTCTTATTTCCGATCCGCCTCCAGGCGACAGTTGAGGACGCGGAATGGCAAGACATGAAAAGCGAGTAGGCTATGGAGTGCCCACACTGCTGGCCGTTGGCGTACACGTCGTGGTACTGCTGGTTGCCGCCATGCGCTGGCCCGCCGGCGAGCCTGAAGAGAGTAGTACGTCCATCGTTCAAGCAACGTTAGTCAGCACCGAGACCACTACCGATCAGGCACAGCGCGCGAAAGAGGCGCGGGCAGCCGCTCAACGGGCTGAGCAAGCTGAACAGCAACAGGCGGCTCAGGAGCAAGAAGAACAGGCGGCGCAGCAGCAGGCTGCTGAGGAGCAGGCAGCGCAAGAACAAGCCGAGGCCCAGGCAGCCCGAGAAGCCGAGCAAAGGGCGAGAGAGGAGGCGCGTCAACAGGCCGAAGCCGAGGCGCAGCGGCGTGCACAGCAGGCTGAACAAGAAGCCCAGCAACGTGAGCAGCAGCGCCAGAGGCAGGTTCAACTGGAAGCCGAACGCAAGAAGGCGGAAGAAGCAGAAAGACGAGCCGCTGCCGAGGCCGAACGCAAGAAGGCAGAAGAAGCCGAGAGACAAGCAGCCGCCGAGGCCGAACGCAAGAAAGCTGAAGAAGCCGAGAGACAGGCTGCCGCCGAGGCCGAACGCAAGAAAGCAGAAGAAGCCGAGAGACAGGCTGCCGCCGAGGCCGAACGCAAGAAGGCGGAAGAAGCAAAGAGACAGGCTGCCGCGGAAGCCGAACGCAAGAAGGCGGAAGAAGCCAGACGCAAAGCCGAGGAAGCTGCCGCTGCCGCAAAACGTGCCGCTCAATCCTCGCTTGAAAGCATGATTGCCGGAGAAGCAGAATCCATTGCCAACGCAAAGCAAGCTGAGCAAGCCGCCAACGGCTTCGAAAGCCTGGTGCGAGCCGCTATCGAGCAAGCCTGGATATTGCCCCCGACCAGCGGCGGTCAGTTGCAGGCTACCGTACGCATTCAACTATTGCCGACGGGAGAGCTTGCCAGCGCTACAATTAACAAGAGTAGCGGCAACTCCGCCTTCGATCGCTCGGTTTTACAGGCGGTGGAGCGTGCGTCGCCATTTCGCGAGATGCGCGACCTACCCGGCGCCGCTCAACGACAATTTCGTCAATTCAATTTGAACTTCAATCCCAAGGATGCCCGTTGATGAAACCCGTGTTCGCCATGCTGACGGCCTTGTTGCTGCTGGTCAGCAATCTTGCCAAGGCCGATCTTACGATCGAGATTACTCAGGGTAGCGATCGTGCCGTACCCATCGCAATAGTGCCCTTTGCTCAGCAAGGCCAAGCCAATCTGCCAGAGAATATCGCTGAAATCGTGCGCAACGATTTGGCGCACAGCGGTCAATTTTCTCCTCTTGCGGATAACGCCTTGATTGCCAGACCTCACAGTAGTGAGCAGGTCAATTATCGTGATTGGCGCGCCGTGGATAGCAACTATCTGGTTGTAGGTCAGGTCACTCCGGAAGGTAGCGACTATCGCATCCAGTTCGAGTTATTGGATATCTACGGTGAACGCCGCATGCTAGGTGAGGTAGTTACCGTCGGTCAGAATCAGTTGCGTTCGGCGGCGCATTACATCAGCGATCAAGTCTTCGAAGCAGTGACTGATATTCGTGGCGCTTTCTCTACCAAGATCGCCTATGTTACCGCGGAAGGCGCAGCAGATAGTCGGCGCTATGGTTTGCATATTGCCGATGCGGATGGGCACAACAGTCAACAGATTCTGACCTCCGATGAACCCATCATGTCGCCCGCCTGGTCGCCAGATGGCAACAAGCTTGCTTATACGTCCTTCGAGACGGGTCGGCCTGCCATATACGTTCAGAACCTGGCTAATAGTCAGCGCGTTCAGGTGACATCTTTTCAAGGCATCAATGGCGCTGCGACCTGGTCACCGGATGGACGGAAACTGGCCATGTCGCTCTCCAAGGATGGCCAGCCCGAGATTTACACCATGGATATTGCTGCCGGTAATTTTCAGCGTTTGACCAACAATTCAGCTATCGATACCGAGCCGGATTGGTCACCGGATGGGGAGAGTCTTCTATTCACCTCTGACCGTAGTGGTGGCCCTCAGCTGTACCGTTATGACCTTTCCAGTGGAGAGGCAAAAAGAATTACCTTCACCGGTAATTACAACTCGAGAGGGCGTTTTTCTCCAGTCGGTGAGGACATCTTCATGATTCACCGTGCAAGCGACGGTTATCATGTTGCCAAGAAAGACATGAAGACCGATCGTCTGACAGTTTTGACCGAAACTCGCTGGGATGAGTCGCCTAGTGTTGCGCCGAACGGGAGCATGATAATCTTCGCTACCCAGGAAGGTAACCGTGGTGTTCTGGGTGTGGTATCCGCGGATGGCAAAGCGTCTTATCGTTTGCCTTCAGCCCAAGGCGATGTGCGCGAACCTGCTTGGTCGCCATTTCTCAATTAAAAAATAATCGCGTAATACCGATTTCGAGCAAGGAGTTAATAATGCAATTCAATAACTACGTAAAGAGCCTGATCGTTGTCGTAGCACTCGCATTTGTTGCAGGTTGTTCCAGCACCGGCGGCACCCAGGATGGCAGCATGGACGGCAGCGCCGATGGCGCCGGGCGGCAGGGAGCAACCACGGGACAGGTTGGTGGCACTGGCATGGGTCAAGGTCAGGGCATGCAGGGACAGGGTCAAGGCATGCAACAAGGTCAGGGACAGGGACGGATTCCCCAGCAGCGCACTATCTATTTCGACTATGATAAAGAAACTATTCGTCCGGAATTCGAGTCTACATTGAACGCCAATGCCCAGTACCTGCGCTCGAACCCGAATGCCAGAGTAGTACTTCAGGGCCATGGTGACGAGCGCGGCACGCGGGAATACAATCTAGGATTGGGCGAGCGTCGTGCCAAGGCGGTCGAGCGCTATCTTGCGGTGCAAGGCGTTTCCGACTCTCAAATTGAAATCGTCAGCTATGGCGAAGAACGTCCCGCAGTCGATGGTCATTCCGAGGACGCCTACGCGCAAAATCGTCGCGTAGTCTTCGATTACTAAGCTGTTGCTACGGAGTCAATCATGATACACGGTCTGAAAAGGCTGTGCGGCGCGGGAGCATTGTTGCTCCCGCTGTCCGTAGGGGCCGCTCCAACGGTGCAAGATCTTTCATCAGGATCAAGCAACTTCTATCAGAATACTCAGGCAAGAGGGGCTACCGCCGGCGCCAATCTGAGAATACTCAATCAGCTCCAGGAGAACGAGCGTCAGATCCAGGAGTTGCGCGGCCAGATCGAAGAACTGCGCTATCAACTCGAGCAGCAAAAGCAGCTCTCTCAAGAACGCTACCTTGATCTTGAGCAACGTGCGGCGCAGAGTAGTCGAGCCCCTCAAACTGCCGAGGCCGTTCAGGAAGCCTCGACGAGCGCAGCGACCAACAGCACTCCCGGAAACAGCAATAGCCAAGGCAACGGTCAGCAAGCCTATCAGGCAGCATTTCAGAAAGTACAGTCACGAGATTTTGATGCTGCCGTCGATGATTTCGAAGCCTTCGTTAATGAGTATCCAGACTCGCCCTTAAGGGCCAATGCCTACTACTGGTTGGGCGAGCTCTATTCCAGTCGCTCTGAGCTCGAACCCGCCGCCCAGGCGTTCAATCGCGTCGTCGATGACTATCCCCAGAGCAACAAGATGCCGGATGCCCTGTATAAGCTGGGGCTGCTGAAAGCGCGTCAAGGACAGCCGGACGAAAGCAAGAAGCTGCTATCTCGCGTGCGTGAGGAGTTTCCGCAAAGCAATGCTGCCAGCATGGCCGCGGATTTCATGAATCAGTCGGGACTTTAAGTAAATTACTCGAAGCATTAAGGAGTCGTGATGACGTGCAAACTGGATTATCAGGCGCCTGCAGATCTGCTAAGCAATAAAATTATTTTGGTGACAGGCGCCGGTGACGGTATTGGTCGCGTAGCGGCGCTGACTTATGCCCGTCATGGTGCAACGGTAATCCTGCTTGGACGCACCATTTCAAAGCTCGAAAAGGTTTATGATGAAATCGAGCAGCAGGGTAGTCCTCAACCGGCAATCTTTCCCTTGAATTTCGAAGGGGCAACACTCAAGGATTACCGTGACATGGCCGAAACACTGGATCAGGAGTTCGGTCGACTTGATGGCATCCTGCACAATGCAGGATTACTGGGGCGCATCACGCCCTTTGAGAACTACAACCCTGAGTTGTGGGAACAGGTAATGCAGGTCAACATCAACGGGCCAATCTGGATGACCCAAGCGCTGTTGCCATTGCTCAAGGCATCCTCGGATGCCTCGGTGATCTTTACTTCCTCAAGTGTCGGTCGCAAGGGCCGGGCCTACTGGGGGGCTTATTCTGTCTCGAAGTTTGCCACGGAAGGATTCGTGGAAGTGTTGGCTGATGAACTCGACAATTTGACCTCGATACGGGTCAATAGCCTTAATCCCGGCGCCACCCGCACTCAAATGCGCAAGACCGCGTTTCCCGCAGAAGACCCAGGTGTTTTACGTACTCCGGAAGACATCATGCCTACCTATCTCTGGCTGATGGGTCCGGATAGTAACGGTCAAAGCGGTGAACGTTTCGATGCACAGCCGCCCAAGAAATGATCAAGACATGACGCCTCCGCCTGGAGGCGTTTTTCGTTACGAACTCAGCCTGCTACTGAACTTCCCCCTCCAATAAAGCAGCTACCAGGTCGCTTGGTCGCTCAAACCATTGATCCGCCTTCCAGCTCTGTCGATCTTCGTCCTCATCGATATAGCCATAGCCCACGGCGATGGCGCGCATGCCAGCGGCCCGTGCTGCCTGCATGTCGCGAATGTGATCGCCAATGTACCAACACTCTTCTGCCGCGGCATCCAGGCGTCTTGCTGCTTCCCAGAGTGGTTCGGGATCCGGTTTGCGAACCGGTAGATCATCGGCACAAAGCAGTACCCCGGGCTGCAGTCCAAGGGCATCGATCAGCGGCGCGGCGTAGGCCCGAGGCTTGTTGGTGACGATGCCCCAGCCTCGGGGCGGTCGAGCCCAGCACTCGAGCAGATGCTCCAACCCTTCGAACACCCGGCTCTCTATCGCGACGCCTTGTCCATAGGCATCCAGGAGATAAGTGCGTGCAGCGGCATGGTCCGGATGATCCTGCTCCAGGCCTAGCGCGAGGGTAACCAGGGCGCTGCCGCCGTTGGAGACCTCAGGTCGAATTACCTCAAAGGGCAGTGCTGCGAGCCCGTGATGATCGCGCAACGCGTTGGTCGCCCGGGCCAGGTCCGGCGCGGTATCGATCAAGGTACCGTCGAGATCGAATAGCAACGTCCGGGGGATGGTCAAGGAATGCACTGTCACAGCGCCTCCAGAGAGCAGTGCATCATGTAATTGACGCTGACGTCGTGCGCATTCAGACGATAATGGCGCGTTATAGGGTTGTAGGTCAGCCCGGTCTGCTCGCGAACCCGCAATCCCGTGGCACGACACCATGTTGAAAGCTCGGATGGGCGGATGAACTTGCGATACTCGTGGGTGCCCTTTGGCAGCAGTCCCAAGAAGTATTCCGCCCCCAGGATCGCAAACGCATAGGCCTTGGGATTGCGATTGATGGTGGAGAAGAAAACATGACCGCCGGGTTTTACCAAGGTGGTACAGGCGCGCACGACTGCGGCGGGATCCGGCACATGCTCGAGCATTTCAAGGCAGGTGACCACATCGAACTCACCTGCGTGTGCGTCAGCCATCTCTTCGGCACTTGCCTGGCGATACACCACATTGGTCCCGGTCTCTTCCTGATGCAGCCGAGCTGCGGCCAGAGGCGCCTCACCCATGTCGATACCGGTGACCTTGGCACCCCGGTGCGCCATGGCTTCGCTCAGTATGCCGCCGCCGCAGCCCACATCGATCACCTTCTTGCCCGCCAGACCGGCACGGCTATCGATGAAATCCAGCCTCAGCGGATTGATATCGTGCAGGGGCTTGGAATCGCCGTCCCGATCCCACCAGCTGCTGCCCAGGGCATCGAACTTGGCAATTTCGGACTGATCCACATTGCCGCGGTGGTGTTCGCTTGTATGTTGCGCTGAACTCATGACGCCTCTCCTGATTGGCTGATACCCGCCATGGCCCGTTGATGTTCGGTGACCATGTGGATGAGTTGATTCAAATCGATATTCATTAGTTCACCATCATTGACCCGACACTGCCCCCCAACCCAGACATGGCTCACTTGACGACTGTTCATGGCATACACGATGGCGGAGGCAGGATTGTGGACCGGCAGCGTATTGGCGGCCTGTAGATCCAGAGCGATGAGATCCGCGGCAAAGCCTTGGCTGAGTTGGCCGATGTGCTCGCCCAGGCCTAGTGCACGCGCCCCGTCTCGAGTCGCCATGGCCAGGGCCGCCATGGCGGGCAGGGCGGCTGCGTTGCCACTCACGCCCTTGGCCAGTAACGCAGCGCTCTTGAGTTCATCGAACATGTCCAGATCGTTATTGCTGGCAGCGCCATCGGTTCCCAGCGCCACATTGACGCCGGCATCCTGCAATCGTGCCACCGGGCAGAATCCGCTGGCCAGTTTCAGATTGGATTGGGGGCAATGAATCACATGAGTTTCGCTATCCTGCAGAATGTCCAGATCGTCATCATCGATCTGGGTCATGTGAACTGCCTGGAAGTGGGGGCCCAGCAGTCCTGATTCCAACAATCGTCGCAGCGGACGTTTGCCGTATTGCGCCAGACTCTGTTCGACTTCATCCGCCGTTTCATGCACATGCATCTGTATGGAAAGGCCTAGTTGTTCTTGCGCCTCACTCAATCGCTTCAGGCTGTCGTCGTTCACGGTGTAGGGCGCATGTGGGCCGAAGGCCAGAGTGATGGTCGGATGATCGCGATAACGCTCGCAGAGTGCTTGGGTAAGCTCGAGGCCCGCGCTGAAGTTCGCGGCCCAGGGCGTAGGGAAATCGATCAGCGGCGTACATAGCTGCGCTCGCATGATGCCTTGTTCAAGCACTTCACCGACCGCCTCAGGCGCCAGATACATATCTGCAAAGGTGGTGGTGCCGGAACGCAGCATTTCAGCCATCGCCAGGCGCGTACCATCCGCCACGAATGCCGGGGAGACATGTTTCGCTTCTGCGGGCCATATGTGCTCCTTGAGCCAGGTCATCAAGGGGAGATCATCCGCTTAGCCTCGCATCAAGCTCATGCCGGCATGGTTATGGGCGTTGACCAGCCCTGGCATCAGGGCATGATGACCAAGACTCAGCCTGCGCCTAGCAGCGACGTGCTTGTGCGCTTCGTCAATCGGCCAAGGCCCCAGCAGGCAGCCATCCTTTATAGCGATGGCGTGGTTTTCGAGCACTGGCAGCCCTTCACTCATCGGTAGAACCCAACGGGCCTCAATCAGTAACTCGGCTTCCCGGGTCGCAATGGATGGCATTACAGACCTCCTTCGGTATCATGCAGAGCATTCTACTATTTCTCGCCGTCCTTTGCGGTAACACCGCGTGATATCCTTTTATCCGTTCAGAGGCGTGAATGACGACAATGACTATTGACCCAGTTTGTAGCGATCCTATTCGTATCAACCCTATTCGTTGGTGTGATGACGCGCTGGAACTACTCGATCAACGAGTCTTGCCGGAGCGCCAGGAGTTGCTACGTATCACCAGCGCGGATGACGCTGCAAAGGCCATTAGCGACATGGTGGTTCGCGGCGCTCCGGCAATTAGAATTGCCGCTGCCTATGGCGTCGTGCTGGCAGCGCAAGGACGTACCGGACCCGCCTGGCATGATCAGTTGAAAGAGGCCATCGACCATCTAGGCGCCTCACGTCCCACCGCAGTCAATTTATTCTGGGCGCTGTCCCGCATGAGTACTGTCATCGACGAGTATCGCCATGAGCCTCGGCCTCCAGTAGCAGCTTTGCTCGAGATGGCTCGCACCATTCATACTCGAGACAAAACTGACAATCTGACCCTGGGGCGGTTGGGTAGCGAGTTGATCGCTCGAGAAGGGCAGTGCAGCGTAATGACGCACTGCAACACCGGAGCGCTGGCCACTGGAGGCCATGGCACCGCATTGGGCGTGATTCGCAGCGCCTGGGCTAAAGGACTCATTACCCGCGTGCATGTCAATGAAACACGTCCTTGGCTGCAAGGCGCACGTTTGACCGCCTGGGAACTTCAGCAAGAAGGAATTCCGGCGGTACTGGCGGTGGACTCCGCCGCATCGCTATTGATGGCTAGCGGCGAGATTGGCTGGCTGATCGTCGGCGCCGATCGCATTGCAGCCAACGGCGATGTCGCCAACAAGATAGGCACCTACGCATTGGCGGTACAGGCCCGCCACCATGGCGTCAAGGTCATGGTCGTGGCACCCGTCAGCACCTTCGATCTTTCACTGGAGAGTGGAGCAACCATTCCTATTGAAACTCGCGATGCCAGAGAGCTGACCCATCAGGGCGAACGAGCCGTGGCGCCAAAAGGCATCGAAGTATTCAATCCAGTGTTCGATGTCACTCCCGCCACGCTGATCGACGCAATCGTTTGTGAGCATGGCGTGATCGAAACGCCGGAACGTGGCAGCATTGCACGTTTGCTGGCATGACGTCAGAATTCGCGATCTTCATTCACAGACGATGGGCGGATCACTCGCTTCATTCACTCATCATGCAGAAGGGACCCCATGATTCGTAAAGCCGTTCTACCCGTTGCCGGACTCGGTACTCGCTGCTTGCCCGCTTCCAAGGCCATTCCCAAGGAAATGATCACGATCGTCGACAAGCCGGTGATCCAATATGTGGTCGAAGAAGCAGTCAAGGCGGGCATCAAGGAAATCGTGCTGGTAACGCACTCCAGCAAGAGCGCCATCGAAAACCATTTCGACAAGCATTTCGAGCTTGAAACCACATTAGAGGCCAAGGGCAAGAAGGAGTTGCTTGAAGAGCTGCGCAACATCATTCCCGATGATGTCAGCATCATCAGCGTGCGCCAGCCAGAACCGCTGGGCCTAGGTCACGCGATACTTTGTGCCCGCCCAGTGATTGGAGATGACGCGCCCTTCGCCGTGCTGCTGCCGGATGTGCTGGTAGATGACGAAGGACTCGAGCACAACGATCTGTCCGGCATGATCCAAGCCTTCGATGCCAAAGGCGAAGCCCAGATCATGGTGGAGAACGTTCCCCAGGACATGGTGCACAAATATGGCATCGTCGCCCTAGAGGGAGATTCCCCCGAGGCTGGCAAGAGCACGCCAATTACCGGCATGGTGGAAAAGCCCGCTACCGAGAAAGCACCTTCTACCCTGGCAGTAATCGGTCGCTACCTCTTGCCCGGCGCAATCTTTCCGCTACTTGCCGAAACCACACCAGGGGCGGGCAATGAAATCCAGCTGACCGATGCCATCGATGCGCTACGCAAGGATAACAATGTCGCCGCCTATCGCATGCAGGGAGCGACTTACGACTGCGGGCATCAACTTGGCTATCTCGAGGCCACCCTGGTGCTAGCAAAGCGTCATCCCAAGTTCGGCAAAGGCTTCAACGAACTGCTCCAGCGCTACGCTAACGAGGGCTGAATCGATGCGTATCATCGTACATGGCAGTGAGCTGGCCGCCGCCGTCGCCGCCACCGCGCTATCTTCGGTCGGCCATCAGGTCAGTTGGTACCCGCATCCGGACATGCCTTGGTCGCAGCTGCGCGAAGCCCAGTGGTTGAACCGCGAGCCCGTGCTCACCGATCAACTCGAAGAAAGCTGCTCCTCCGGCGCCCTCAAGCTCGTGGATACCCCGTCTGCCTTCACAGAGGCGGATGTGGTCTGGTTGGCCCTGGCACCGGATCAACGTGAAACTGCTGAACATTTCATTGATGCGATTGCCGAGCACCAGACGTCGCCACTGGTGGTGGTGAACAATTCCATGTTTCCGATCGGCCAGACCGAAGCCCTGGAAGCGTTGCTGCGGCATGACTCCCAGGCAGCGGTGATGCTGCCGGACATGATCGAGGAAGGACGCGCCTGGCAAGCGTTCACGCGACCGTCGCGCTGGCTGCTCGGATGCGAAAACGATTGGGCTGAGCGACAGGTACGCGAGCTGCTGCGCGCTTTCAATCGTCGTGCCGAGAATATTCATCGCATGCCGCGCCGCGCCGCCGAGCTGACCAAACTGGCCATCAACGGTATGCTGGCAACTCGCATCAGTTACATGAACGAAGTGGCGGGATTGGCGGACTCACTCGGCGTCGATGTAGAGCACGTGCGTAAAGGCATGGGCGCCGATAGCCGGATCGGCTATGAGTACCTCTACCCGGGCTGCGGTTTCGGCGGCCCCAACTTTTCTCGGGATTTGATGCGCCTTGCGGATGTACAGATGGCTACCGGTCGAGAATCCTATCTTCTCGAACAGGTTCTCGATATCAACGAGCACAAGAAAGAGACTCTGTTTCGCAAGCTGTGGGGGCATTTCCATGGCCAACTGGAAGGGCGCACCGTGGCCATCTGGGGCGCTGCATTCAAACCCGGCACTGCGCGCATCGATCATGCTCCGGTATTGACGCTGCTACGCGCACTATGGGCCCAGGGCGTACATGTGCGGCTTCATGATCCTGCTGCCTTGCCTGCCGTGCGCGCCGAGGTAGGAGATCATCCGTTGCTGACACTTTGTGCCAACAATCCCTATGACGCTTGTGAAGGGGCGGATGCGTTGATGCTGGTCACCGAATGGAAGCCTTACTGGAATCCGGATTGGCGTCGCCTTAAGGAAATGCTGGGAGCCAAGCTGATACTGGACGGGCGCAATATCTATGATCCCAGCTATGTCGCGGCCAGGGGATTGATTTATCGCGGTATCGGTCGCAGAGCGGACCCCTGACGCCCGGCATATTCGCTAACCGGACCACCCTCCATCACACAATTACGCCCCGCAATGCGGGGCGTAATGTATTACAGCAATCCTGCAACGAGCCGATATGACCCATGAAGGGGTATCAGCTGTAGTTCTGGGCCACGAAATCCCAGTTGATCACGTTCCAGACCGCCTCAAGATACTTCGGGCGGGCATTGCGATAATCGATGTAATAGGCATGTTCCCATACATCGATGGTCAGCAATGGCGTCTTGCCGTGAGCGATTGCACTATCCGCATCGTCGGTGTTGAAAATATCCACGCCACCGTCATCGGTCTTGATCAACCAGGTCCAACCGGAGCCGAAGTTGCCTGCGGCCTTGGCGCTGAACTCCTCCTTGAACTTATCGAAGGAGCCGAACTTGGCGTTGATGGCTTCGCCGAGCGCGCCGGAGGGCTCGCCACCGCCGTTAGGGGAGAGGCAGTGCCAATAGAAGGTGTGGTTCCAGACCTGTGCTGCCTGATTGAACAAACCACCTGATGCAGACTTGACGATCTCTTCAAGAGACTTGTTGGCGTCATCGGTGCCATCGGTCAACTCGTTGAGCTTGGTTACATACGCCTGATGGTGCTTGCCGTAGTGATACTCCAGGGTTTCCGCCGAGATATGCGGTTCCAGTGCATTTTTCTCGTAGGGAAGAGCAGGTAGTTCGAATGCCATTGGTTAACTCCTTTTGAATTCACCGTGGGATACAGCACTTGATAGAAAACCTTATGATACCAAGCATCTGCGAACATGGTGTCGTATCATCTTAGCAGTCTGCCGCCTGAGAGCCAATTATGCCAACGCCCCAAATAGGTGGCAGTGCCCAGGTCAACGACCAACGAACTTCTCGTGTACGCAGAATTACATTAATAACGCAGGACAGATAGTTTAGGAGATTCCATGAATCGCTCGGACGAGCCGCGGATGACGAGGCCTATCGTACCGGAGCCCGATAATGAGACGGTACCCCGGCATCGTTCATCCCCGCGGCATGAACGCCGCGTCAAGACTCGCGCTCTATGGTTTTTGTGCCTGATTCTCTTGGCGGCGCTGGTGTCAATGGGAGTCTATTACTGGTTTGATCGCCAGGAATGGCAAACCAAACAGCGTGAACTCGATGGCCAGCTCTCCAATCTACACGCCCGGTTTGATAGTCTAGATGATCGCCAGCAAGGCACTGGGTTCAAGGCACAGTTGGATGAGCTCTCATCGAGTCAGCAATCCTTGAATGAGCGTCAAGAAGAACTTACGGCGCTACTGAATGAGTTGCAGGAGCGCGCCGCCAAGATCGACCCCGAAGCAACGGCCAAGCGAATCGAAACTGCCCGTAAGGAACGCGATACGCTCTCGGCGACACTCGATGCCATGGGACGCTCCCTGGCCACACTCGAACAGAGTGGCGAAAAGGCTCGCGCAGCACTCGACATGCGTTTGAAAGACACAAATGCCGCGCAAGACGATCTCGAACAGCAGCTACAAAGCGTAAACGGAACTATCGACGGCCTCGAGGATCAGATTCAGTCGTTTGCCGGTCAGGGGCTTGATAAAACTCTAGCAGCAATGCAAGAACGAATGGATAGTGTTGCTTCGCGCATCGAGACATTGGAAGAATCGAGCCAGCAGCGGCAAGCGCGATTTGACGAACTGTATGCAGCCATTCAATCCAATCGAGCAAGCCTCACGGAGTTGCGTCAAGGCCAACTTGTGCTAAGCGCCAGTGTAGAGAATCTTGGTGCGCGACTAGAATAATCAACAATGTGGTAGGGGAAGGAGCAAGGGAAATGCACGAACCTGAAACAACACAACTGCTTGAGCGATCTTGCGGTCATATCACGTCGCTACCCGTGGCCCCACCACATTGGCTTCTGGGAGCGGACTGATCGACCATGGGAACGCCTCCTATCAAACAACCGCTGATTCTGCTGATATTACTTTCCTTCAGCTTCAAGGCGTTGGCACTCGACACGGAAATCACCGGCGTAAAGGACGAAGTCGCCGAAAATGTCGAAAACTATCTGACTGAACTCGACGCCAGCGAGTATGGGCGCGACAGGCTCGAATACGAGATCACCCAGCGCACCAGCGAGGCGCTCAAGGCGTTCGGCTATTACGAGCCACAGTTCGACATCACACTGCTGCGTGAAGAAGACGAAGATGAGCAGGGCGAAAACAAGATCAAGCAGGCGAAAATCGTCATCAAGCCAGGCGCCAGAGCGAAGATAACTGTACTTGATGTCACCTTGCTCAACGATGCCAAGGATGATGAGACTTTTCAGCAAGCCATTGCCAGTACGCCGCTCAAGGTAGGCCAGCCACTTCGCCAGGATCGGTACGACAGCTTGCGCAGCAAGCTGTCTACCTTGTCGCTGGAGCGTGGCTATTTCGACTCCCGTTTTACGGATCATCGCCTGGAGATACGCCCTTGGGAAGAGAGTGCGCGCATCTACCTGACCCTCGACAGTGGTGAACGTCATGTATTTGGCGATGTCGATTACCGTGGCAGCCAGGTCGACGTATCGCGCCTGCGCAACATGCTCAATTTCGAGCCGGGTGATCCTTACCTCGCCGGTGATCTTGCGGAATATAACCAGCGCCTGGGTGAGACCGGCTGGTTTCGTAGCATAGCGGTGCGCCCACGACTGCAGCAGGGTGCGGATACTATCGCCCAGGCACAACGCAACTGGTGGGAAGCTGTCGATCGTCGGTCAGCGGCATCGCCCATGCAATCTCAAAGATCCCCGTTGTTGGCAAGTGGCGCCATTGAGGCGGCGGTTCGCACCGGCAGCGAACGGCCACCGCGGGTACCCATCGATATTACCCTGATACCCGCCGACCGGCACCAGTTTGAGGTAGGCATCGGTTTTGCCACGGATGTGGGGCCTCGCACCAAGTTTACCTGGGAACAGCCCTGGCTCAACGAAGACGGCGATAGTCTCAATCACAATCTGTACTTGTCCGGGCCCGAGCAGGAGTTCAGCGGCGAATACCTGATGCCGCTGGAAAACCCGCTGCGTGATCGCTATGAGGTTCTCTACGGGCTCAAGAATCGCGACATCGAAGATACCGAAAGCCTCGAAGCCTCGATAGAGTTCGCGCGCCGGTGGCGTTTCGACAACGATTGGATACAGCGCATCTATTTCCGCACGACCTATGAGGATTACATCCAGGCGGATCAGGATACGGATGTATTGCTCTACTATCCTGGGATCAGCTGGGCGCGCACTCGCACACGCAACCCACGCTTTCCTACCTGGGGGGATAGTCAGCGTATTACCTTTGAAGTTTCCGACGAAGTATGGGGGTCCGGTGCCACTTTCGCGCGTGCCATTTTCGACACCCAGTGGATTCGCATGTGGGGAAGCAATACGCGCTTTGTCGGACGGGCCGGTATTGGCGCCATGAGTACCGACGATTTCTCGAAGATACCGCCCTCGCTTCGTTTCTTCACCGGGGGTGATAGAAGCGTGCGCGGCTACAGTTACGAAAGCCTTGCACCGGAAAATGAAGATGGCGACCTGCTGGGGGGGCAACAGCAGCTCACCGCCAGCATAGAGGCTCAGCGACGCGTCACCGGAGACTGGTGGGGAGCCGCTTTTGTCGATACCGGTAACGCCTTCAACGACTGGTGGCCGGAGGATCTGGCGACCGGGGCAGGGCTTGGTGTGCGCTGGATCTCCCCGGTAGGTCCGATTCGTCTGGATGTGGCGCATCCCTTCGATAACGATGATACCTTCCGGCTGCATTTCGCCATAGGACCCGAGTTTTGATTGTTCCCTTGCTTCGTTTACTGCTGTGGTTACCGTTTTGGCTGGTGGGGTTGTTGTTGTTTCTTCTTGGCCTGGCCTTATCGCCCTGGGGCACCCAGTGGTTGATATCTCAGGCGGAGAAGCGTGATTTTCTGCAGGTAGAAAGCGTCAGTGGGGCGCCGCTGGATGAGTTCACGCTGACGGGGCTTGCACTCGATGCCGGTCCAGCGCGTATCCAGGTCGGGCGGTTGCATCTGAACTGGGCGGAAGACTGCGTGTTTGACGGCAAGCTATGTCTCGATGCTCTGCAGCTCGAAGGCGTGGATGTTCGTATCGCCCAAAGCGATGCAACCGAGCCGGCTCCGGAAACCACGGATGAAGGCGGAATGCCGTCGATCGCGCTGCCGTTTCCCATCGAACTGCGCGCGATCGAACTGCGGGATGTGGACCTGCGTCTGGCGGATGGCACCCGCTTGACCTGGCGGCGTTTCACCACCGGCGCTCGGCTTGCCGGCAATGACGCAACGCTCCTGCCCACGCGCCTGGTTGACAGCGAATTGCGTCTGCCAGTGTCGCCAGGCCAGGCCCTGGCGATGAATGACATGCCCGAAGACGAATCTTCCGATGAAAATAACCAGGCCATGCCGCTCTTGCCGCAGACGCGTCTGACGAGCGCGGCAATCGATGCCGCCAACGGCGTTGTCAGGCGTGATTCTCGAGAAGCATTGGCAGAAGAGACGACAGACGAGCAAGCGGAGACGGACACTCGCCCGCTGGAAGAGCGCGAGCGCCTGGACTTGCCGGACATCGAGCTGCCCATGAACGTCAATGTTCCCAGCCTGGTGGTCGAGGATTTCCGCATCACCGGCCCAACCGAGCAGACGGTGGAGCGCCTGGCCATCAGTTTGAAGGGACAAGGCAACGAGGTGCGCCTTACCAGCCTGGCACTGGCTTCGACGGCGGCGGATGCTGAACTTTCCGCAAACGTCACGTTAAAGGATGATTACCCGCTGGAGCTCGATCTGGATGCTCGCATTCATCAGCAGCCCTTGAGTGGCGAGCGCATTCAATTGACCCTTGAGGGCAGCTTGGCGGACCTGACTGCCGATCTGGAGGCCTCAGGGCCAATCGCGGCGCGCTTGAAGGCTCAAACCGACGTGCTGGCTCCTACAAAGCCCTTTGATGTCGCGCTGACTGCTGAACGCCTCGAGTGGCCCTTGCCTCAACCAGAACCAGAGCCGTCTCAGAAGACTCAGGATAAACCGCCCCAGGAAGCGTCATCCCTGGAAGACAGGGCATCGGCATCTTCTGCGCAGAAAGCGTCTTCAGCTCAAGTAACGCCTGAGACCGAGAGTTACGTGGTACAGGATCTCGTGCTCAAGGCCGATGGCGATTTAAGCGATTATGATGCGGCGTTATCCGGTGTCGTTTCCGGTTCCGCCCTGCCAGAGGAAGTGCAAGTGGCGCTGAAAGGCAAGGGTGATCTGGAACGCTTTTCCTGGACGCCTCTTGCACTTTCAACCGGTAAGGGCTCCTTGATCAGCCGCGGTGAAGCACGCTGGGCGCCGGACGTGGACGTCAATGCCACGCTGCACCTGGAGGATTTTTCACTCGATGCGCTGACAGATGCGATGAGTGGACGACTCGATGGCGATGCGCAAGTGCATTTTGCACTGAATGAGGAGGGAGACTGGCAGGTAAACATTCCCCAGCTCGATATCAATGGCACCTTGCAGGAACGCCCTTTGTCACTCGACGCACAGCTCAGCGGAAACAGCGACATGCGTTGGAACATCGAGCAATTGCGCCTGCGCCAAGGCGAGAATCGCCTGACGGCCAAAGGCCGTATTGCAGAGCGCATGGATCTTTCCGGCGAGATCGATGCACCGGCACTGCAAACCCTGCTGCCGGAGCTGGGCGGGCGCATTCAGAGCCGCTTCTCGGTGGCTGGGACCTTCGAGGCGCCTCAGCTTGATCTGAGCCTGGACGCCACCGATCTACGCTATGCGCAGAACTCGCTGAATAGCCTGCAGCTCGAGGCCGATATCGAAGGGCTTGATGATCCTTCTCTTGATGTCGTCCTGGATATCAGCGGTGTTGACGCAGCGGGCCAGCGTTTTTCCGATATCGATTTGACCCTCGACGGCCGGCTTTCGGATCACCAACTCGATTTTTCCGCGGACGCGGCGGAAGACATGCCGCTATCCCGGGCATCCCTGGCGTTACAAGGCGGACTCAACGCCGCTCGCGATCGCTACAAGGGGCGTCTCGAGTCGCTTGAGGTGGATAGTGAGCAGGCGGACCTGCGTCTGGAAGACGCCTTGGCCTTCAATGCCAACCTGACCGCTGGCAGCGTCGAGGCGTCGCCATTCTGTCTGGTTCGCCAGCAGGGTGGACGTCTTTGTGCCACGGATACTGTCAAGGCGTCCGCCGAACGCGGTAGCGCCGCGCTGGAACTCAGCAACTTCCCCATGGAAATGGTTTCCGCCGCGCTACCGGAAAATTGGTCGGCAGAAGGTCAGACCAACGGCCAGTTCGATCTCAGCTGGGCTTCCGGCGGACGCTGGTCGGCACAGGCCGAATTGCAGAGCCGTCTCGCCATTGATGGCCGGGATGCGTTTGGCAAGCCCTGGTCAGTGCCCGAGGCATCTCTTGATGCTTCCCTCGATGCCAGCGATTCGAAGGCACAGCTGGACGCTCGCCTGGGTCTCGAACAAGCCGGCGTGGTGCGGCTCGACCTTCAGATCGATGATCCGACAGGGCAGGCGATCCTCGATGGGCGTTTGGGTATCGATGACATCCGACTATCACCATATCGACGCCTGACGACGGCCCTGGATGAACTAGAGGGTTCCTTGAACGCGGATGTCGGGCTTGGGGGCAACCTGAAAGAGCCGCGCCTTACCGGCGATGTGCGTCTGGACAAGCTACGAGCTCAGGGCCAGGACATTCCCGTCAAGGTCCGTGATGGCACTCTTGGTATTCAACTGCGGGGGGACAATGCCGATATCGCGGGTTTCGTCGAAGCGCAGGAAGGGCGTATCAACCTCGACGGCCAGGCCAGCTGGCCAACCCCGCAGGAATGGCGGGCCGAGGTTTCTCTCGACGGCACTGCTGATCCCTTGTTGGTCGTGCTGCCGGATTTTGGACGACTGCGGGTATCCCCGGATATCGACGTTAGCGCAACGCCTGAACTGTTGCGTATCGGCGGCCAGGTACGCATTCCCTGGGCCCGTTTAAGCATTGCCGGATCGCCTCCCTCGGCTATTGCGCCAAGTTCCGATGCGGTGGTCATTACCAGGGAGGAGGATGCAGAGGCTAGACGCGAAGCGGAGCAGGCCGCCGAGCAAGCCGGCCAACGTGCTGGGGAGGCCACTTCCCAGGCGCTGGACGAGGCCGGCATGCAACTCGACGTCAACGTCGATTTGATCCTGGGGCCGGATGTGCAGCTGGAAGCCTATGGCTTGGAAACCTCCTTGAACGGTACGCTACAGGTACGTCAAGGTAGTGGCCCGGTGCAGTTGTTCGGCGACGTCAATCTGGAAGACGGGCGCTATCAAGCCTTTGGACAGGATTTGATCATTCGCCGGGGCCAGGTTCTGTTCAGCGGACCCGCTTCTCAGCCCCGGCTGCAATTCGAGGCTATCCGCAATCCGGAGGTCACCGAGGATGGCGTGATCGCCGGTCTGCGCGTCACGGGACCGGCTGAACAGCCGCGCTTGAAGATCTTCTCCGAGCCGGCCATGGATGAGAGCCGCGCACTTTCCTATCTGCTGCGTGGTCGCGCCCCGGATGATGGAGGCGCCGGCGCCGATAGTGCATTGACCTCTGCGCTGATTGGGCTGTCCTTGTCACGCACGGGCAACGCCGTAGGGCAAGTGGGGCAGGCCTTCGGCATCAATGACTTGTCACTGGATACCGCCGGCAGCGGCGATGACAGTCAGGTCGTGGTCAGCGGCTATCTGTTCGATGATCTCAAGGTGAGTTATGGCGTCGGCATCTTTTCACCTATCGCGGAATTGACCCTGCGCTATAAGTTACTTCAGAACCTGTACGTTCAGGCGGTATCCGGCGCAGCTCAGGCGGTGGACCTGATTTACACCTTCAATCTTGGCCGTAGTGATGGGAGTGAAGAACGTTGAACGCCATCGCCGATTATTCGTCTAATGATGCCGTTGACATCGAACATGCTTGAACGCTTGAAGGGAGTATTTGCCATGTGGGCACGTAACAAACAGCAGTTGCCATCTGCCGATGAGGCATTGCCCGGACGTGAAACGGCAATGGATATATCGGGCAAGCATCTGGTTAATGGACGCTCATTGTTGCCGCCTTTTCCTGACGGATATGAGGATATCGTGTTGGGGCTGGGTTGTTTCTGGGGAGCAGAGCGTTTGTTCTGGAAGCTACCCGGCGTTTACGTTACTGCGGTGGGCTATGCCGGAGGCGTTACGCCCAATCCCAGCTATGAAGAAACCTGTAGTGGTCGTACAGGCCATGCCGAGGTGGTAAGAGTGATCTATGATTCCAACGAGACATCTCTGGCATCATTGCTGCAGATTTTCTGGGAGGCGCATGACCCAACCCAAGGCATGCGTCAGGGTAATGATATAGGCAGCCAGTATCGTTCAGCGATCTACACCACCAGCGATGCCCAGCAGCGTCAGGCCCTTGAAAGTCGCGATCAATATCAGCAGGCGTTACAAGACGCCGGGCGTGGAACCATTACGACAGAAATCAAGCCCCTGGAGAATTTCTACTACGCCGAGGAGTATCACCAGCAGTACCTGGCCCGCAATCCCAACGGCTACTGTGGGCTGAGGGGAACTGGGGTGAGCTGCGCAATAGGCTGAAACTTGTTGTCTATATGTCGGTGCTGGCTTGGCAACTTCAACAATTGTCACGAAGAGCTTATTGAAGGCCTCAGCGGACGTGTTATCGGTGTCCAGTCTTGCAACTGACGAACTACACGCCGGGTAAGCCAGGAGCTTAGCCGGCCTTTTTGCAGATCGATGAAGCCGACATGTCCTCCTTGGCGGGTAATCTCCATTCGTACGGCGTCGCTGGGTACAGGCAAGCGGTCAAGCAGATTTGCCGGCAAGAAAGGGTCATCCGCTGCCTGTAGGATCAGCGTGGGCAATTCGATCTCTCCAAGCAAGCGTCCTGCAGACGCTCGCCGATAATAATCGCTGGCCGAGGAAAATCCATGTAGCGGCGCCGTCACCTGATTGTCGTAGGCCCAGAAACTGTCGAGTTGTCTCATCAACTGTTGAGGCGTAAGATTGATCGGAAGTGATTCTTTCGACATTTTGTTGGCGATCTTGTCGTGCAGGGATTTGAGCAGATGTCGTTGATAGATCCGGGCAAAACCACGATTGAGTGCATCGGCGCTGGCAGCTAGATCCAATGGCGCACTGATGGCGATGGCACCCGCGAGGTCGAGCCCATCGCCGCCTTGTTCCGCGACCAGCTTGACCAGCATGTTGCCGCCGAGAGATACACCGGCAGCGACCTTGATGGCCTGCGGATAGCGTTTGGCAAGTTGACCGATGAGCCAGTAGGCATCCGCCGTATCACCGGAATGATAAGCACGGGGGAGGCGGTTGAGCGCTTGACCGCAACCGCGAAAATGCATCAATAAAGCGCGCCAGCCCAATGTCGACGCCGCGGACAGTAGATCCCTGGCATAGGGAGAATCGAAAGAGCCTTCCAACCCGTGAAAAAGAATGAATAGCGGCGCGTCCTGACGTCTTGGCGCCGGGCGCACCCAGGCCAGTTCGACGAAATCACCGTCCGGCAGATCAAGAATCTCAGTGTCCCGCGCAAGTGCCGTCAAGGGCCGCAGACGAGGCAACAGCGTTTGCACATGACAATTGTGCAACCCTCGAGGGGCGTGAAAATCAGCGGAGACGGTGGCACGAGACATGACAACCTCTTGATATCTTCTCTTTCGAGCGCGCTTACGGCGGCATCATACTACGCGCTGCATACGCTCTTCAGGCTGATTTTCCTTCGGCTCATTCCTGGCCGTTGTCCGATACGGGCTTGAAGCAATCGATACGATAAAGCTGTGGCACTTGATCGAGGCCATCGATCCTGCAGCCGAGTTCGGTGACCAGACCGTCATCCAAACTATAGACCCAGCCATGCAAGGAAAGTGACTGACCGCGAAGCCAGGCGCGCTGAACAATCTTGGTATGGGCCAGGGTATTTACCTGACTTTCAACATTGATTTCGCACATACGGTCGACCTGCTGTTTGAGCGGCAACTCTTCAAGTTCGCCGCGATAGCGGCTATAGAGTTCACGAACCGAATGCAGCCAGAAATCAACCATGCCGTTCTCGCCACCGGTAATGGCGGCTTTGATTCCACCACAGCCGTAGTGCCCTACGATCATGATGTGCTTGACCTTGAGTACATCGACAGCGAACTGCACCACCGAAAGGGCATTCATGTCGTTGTGGTATAGAATATTGGCCACGTTGCGATGTACAAAAACCTCACCCGGTGGCAAATCGATGATCTGATTGGCAGGTACGCGGCTGTCGGAACATCCGATCCATAAATAGTCGGGATTTTGCTGTTGAGACAAGCGAGAAAAGAACTCGGGATCCTGCTCGCGCATGGTCCTGGACCAGGTACGATTCTGCTCGAGAAGTCTTTCAATATCGCTCACTATTCTTTTCCTCCAGGCTTGTCGAACCCGAACTTTTACTCTTGGTCATAGGCTGGGTCAATCGGCAGTATTACTGCCGCAGGACGTTCTTGACTGATATCATCGCCACAACTCAAGAAAGGAGAGCAACCATCGTGGCTGATTACGATTATGACCTGTTCGTCATCGGGGCTGGTTCCGGGGGCGTGCGTGCAGCACGTACTGCAGCTGCCACAGGGGCACGCGTCGCCATTGCAGAAGATCGTTATTTAGGCGGCACCTGCGTCAACGTCGGCTGTGTCCCCAAGAAGCTTTATTCCTATGCAGCGCATTTTCACGAAGCTTTCACCGACAGCGCCGGCTTCGGTTGGCAGTTGCCTCAGCCGCCACAGTTCGACTGGGCAACGCTTCGGGACAACAAGATTGAAGAGATCAAGCGTCTTAATGGTATCTACGGTCGCCTGTTGGATGGCGCTGACGTTCGTCTGATCCACGGCCGAGCCAAAATCGTCGATGCGCATCGCGTGGAAGTGGCGGGTGAAACCGTCAGCGCAGCCAAGATTCTGGTGGCGGTAGGAGGCTGGCCCTGGATTCCTGATTTCCCGGGTAAAGAGTACGCAATAAGCTCCAACGAGGTGTTCGACCTCGAAACCTTCCCCAGGCGTTTTCTGGTACTGGGAGGTGGTTATATCGCTGTCGAATTCGCCAGCATCTTCAATGGCTTGGGCAGCGATTCTCATCTTATCTATCGAGGTGAACTGTTCCTGCGTGGCTTCGACCATGAGGTGCGTGAGTTCACTCGGGATGAAATGATGAAGAAGGGTGTCAATCTGCATTTCGAGACCACCATTGAATCCGTCGAGAAACACGGCGATGCATTGAAAGTATCGTTGACCAATGGTGAAGTCCTGGAAGTCGATGCAATCCTGGCTGCAACCGGACGACGTCCGCATCTTCAAGGGCTGGGCCTGGACAAGCTTGATATCGAACTGAACCCTGACGGCACGCTCAAGGTCAATGATCGCTTCGAGACTTCCATACCCTCCATCCTGGCCTTGGGGGATGTTACTGGCGCCCCGGAGCTTACGCCGGTTGCGTTGGCGGAAGCGATGCACATGACTCGTATGCATTTTGCCGATGAGCAGGTGCCTGCACTGAATTATGACAATATTGCTACTGCCGTGTTCTGTCATCCCAATATCGGTACCGTGGGCCTATCCGAAGAGGCAGCTCGCGCTGAGTTTGATGCGATACGGGTCTATACCGCGGATTTCCGCCTCATGAAGCATACATTGTCGGGAAGCGACGAGCGCTGTCTCATGAAACTCATCGTCGATGATGCCAGCGACCGTGTGGTGGGTGCCCATATGGTAGGGGAAGATGCCGGTGAGTTGATTCAGGGGATCGCCATTGCCGTTCGTGCAAAGCTGACCAAGGCGGACTTTGATGCCACGGTTGGCATTCATCCCACCGGGGCGGAAGAGTTCGTCACCATGAGAACACCGACTCGTTGTTGAGCCTTCGCCATCTCTATGCAAAAGATTTCAGGCCGTCCCAAGGACGGCTTTTTTAGTTCTTCACAGAAGGTTTGTTCTAAACTCAAGGAATCACTCTAGACGTTGGCAGACGCTTAGTATAAAAAATAATTATAGATATACCCATGAGCAATAACATCTCATTTTGATTGATGCGCAAGCGCCTGTTACAATTTCACCTATACTCGCAATGGCGGTCCCGGACATGGATGCATCCACACAACCGTTCACTCCGTCAGTGGACTTGGCTAAAAGCAGCACTGCTGATGCAATCGTCGGTCAGGCTGATAATCCGCTATTCATTCGAAAACCTGCCACGGAAGATGGCTGGGGCATTTACGAACTAGTGAAATCCTGCCCGCCGCTGGACGTCAATTCAGCTTATGCCTACTTACTATTGGCCACTCAGTTTCGTGATAGCTGCGCAGTGGCAACCAATGAAGAGGGCGAAATAGTCGGCTTCGTCTCCGGTTATACCAAGCACAGCGCAGCGGACACCTATTTCCTATGGCAGGTGGCTGTTGGCGATAAAGCGCGAGGTACCGGACTGGCAAGACGCCTGGTCGAGGCGATATTGAGCCGTCCGGAACTGGCCTCGGTGCGTCATCTCGAAACCACGATTACACCGGACAACATGGCATCCTGGGGCTTGTTCAGACGTCTCGCAGATCGCTGGCAGGCGCCGTTGAACAGCCGAGAATATTTCTCGACAGATCAGCTGGGCGGTGAACACGATCCTGAAAACCTGGTTCGTATCGGACCCTTCGACCCCCAGCGCATATAGGCCACAATTCCCAACATTCATTTATCAAGCAAGAGGTTATTGCATGCAAACCCAGATTCTCGAACGCATGGAATCAGAAGTTCGTACCTATTCTCGTTCGTTTCCTACGGTATTCACGAAAGCCCAGGGGGCAAGGCTGCATACGGAAGATGGGAAATCCTACATCGACTTTCTGGCAGGCGCGGGAACGCTGAACTATGGCCACAATAATCCCAAGATCAAGCAAGCGCTGATCGATTACATCACCTCCGATGGCATCGTCCATGGGTTGGACATGTGGACCGAGGCCAAGCGCGATTATCTCGAAACCTTAGAAGAGGTAATCTTCAAGCCGCGTAATCTGAACTACAAGGTGCATCTGCCCGGACCTACAGGCACCAACGCCGTAGAGGCGGCGATTCGTCTGGCCCGAGTCGCTACCGGTCGTCATCATATCGTATCCTTCACCAATGGCTTTCATGGCGTGACCATGGGCTCGCTGGCGACGACCGGCAACCGCAAGTTCCGTGAAGCTACCGGCGGCATTCCCACTCAAGGGGCTAGTTTCGTACCCTTTGACGGCTACATGGGTGACCATGTCGATACCCTGGATTACTTCGAGAAATTGCTCGGTGACAACTCTGGAGGCCTTGATCGTCCCGCCGGCGTAATCATCGAGACGGTGCAAGGCGAGGGCGGCATCAACGTCGCGGGCCTCGACTGGCTCAAGCGCCTCGAGCAGATCTGTCGCGATCATGAGATTCTGCTGATCGTGGATGATATTCAGTCAGGCTGCGGGCGTACCGGCAAGTTCTTCAGCTTCGAGCATGCGGGAATTACTCCGGATATTATTACCAACTCCAAATCGTTATCTGGCTATGGGCTGCCGTTTGCTCACGTGCTGATGCGCCCGGAGCTGGATAAGTGGAAGCCGGGTCAATACAACGGTACATTTCGCGGGTTTGCGTTGGCATTCACCACGGCGGCGGCTGCGATGCGTGAATATTGGTCGAATGACGTGCTCGAGCGCGATGTTCAGCGTAAAGGCCGTATCGTCGAAGATCGTTTCCAGAAAATCGCCGCCTGGTTGAACGAAAAAGGGCTGAGCGAGAAAGGTCACGCCGCAAGCGAACGCGGACGCGGATTGATGCGGGGTCTCGACGTGGGGTCAGGTGATATCGCTGACAAGATCACGGCACAGGCGTTCAAGAACGGCTTGATCATTGAGACCTGCGGTTCGGATGGGCAGGTCATCAAATGCTTGTGCCCATTGACGATCAGCGACGAAGACCTGCTGGAAGGATTAGATATTCTTGAAGCCAGTGCCAAGGAAGCTCTAAGCTGAAGTTGCTGTCTGACACGACCATGCGGGCGCATTGGCGTCCGCATACCTCAGCAAGATATTTATAAGACACTCATAAGAAAGGGATATCGCTCATGATCGTTCGCAATCTCGAAGAAGCCCGCAAGACCGAACGCCTCGTTACTGCAGCCAATGGTAACTGGGACAGTACGCGTTTGTTGTTGGCCCAGGATGGCGGCAAGTGTTCGTTCCATATCACGCGGATCTACGAAGGCACTGAAACCCACATACACTACAAGCATCATTTCGAAGCGGTATATTGCATCGAAGGCGAAGGCGAAGTAGAGACCTTGGCCGATGGCAAGATCTGGCCGATCAAGCCGGGCGATATCTACATTCTCGATCAGCATGACGATCATTTGTTGAGAGCCAGCAAGACCATGCATCTGGCCTGCGTGTTCACACCGGGGCTGACTGGCAACGAGAACCACCGGGAAGATGGCTCCTACGCGCCGGCGGACGAAAATGCAGACGAGGCAGATGACAATAAGCCGCTCTAGAAAACCATCACGCTGACAAGCGCTGTAACCATAAAGGCCCTGATAGCGTTATTGTCAGGGCCTTTATAGGTTGCTACAGGATCAGGCAGCGGATCAGGCACCAGTAGCTTCGCATAATGTATATTATGTTAAATTAAGTATTCTCCACACAATTTTAAACTCATTCTTAGATGCCATGGCTCAAGCACGCTACAAGACTCAGACAGACAATGTTTAAAGAATGACAAACCTCCAACGATCTCCTTCCTTTCTACTTATCCCTCTACCAAGATGGCGATCAGCGCTTCAGCTGTCGTCTATTAAAATGTACTCTTCCTGACGCCTGCATCTAGATAGCGATCTTCAGAAATCCAACGAAGGAGTGACATGTGAGCGATTCAACACCGCATAGCGTTACCACCCCTGGTAGAAAACGCCTTGCCTTCCCTTACCCTTTGGCCATGGCGGCCGGATTATGGATGACACTCACGGTTCCAACTGCCTTTGCCTTCGATTTTGAAGACGTAGCGGACAAGGCAAAACAGCTCGGCGAGCAGGATTATCAGCCACCAGAGACCAATATCACGCCAAAGCTGCGGGATCTGGAGTATGAACAATACGCTCAGATTCAGTATCAAATGGATCAAGCAATCTGGCGCGATGAGCAACTGCCCTTCAATTTAAGTTTTTTTCATGAAGGGATGCATTATGTCAGCGCTGTAAAAATGAACGTGATTGACGATAGCGGCGTTCATGAAATCCCTTTCAAGGCTGAAAACTTTCATTATGGTGACGTAGAGCTTTCTGAAGAAGATCTCCAGGATCTAGGCTTTGCGGGGCTCAAGATTCACTTTCCCATCAATAATCCCGACACCATCGACGATGAGATCATGGTCTTTCAAGGAGCCAGCTACTTCCGCGTGATTGGTCGCAACCAGATTTATGGACTTTCCGGCCGGGGCCTGGCAATCGATACGGAAACCCCTTCTAAAACGGATGCGCCTTCCGGTGAGGAGTTTCCTGATTTTCGCGAATTCTGGATCGAGAAACCCGGTCCCGACAGTGACTCCTTGACCATATTCGCGCTGCTTGATTCTCCCAGTGCGACTGGTGCTTACCGCTTTGTCCTGCAGCCTGGGGAAGACTCTAAACTCGATGTGAAATCGCGTATTTTCTTGCGCAAACCCATTCAAAAACTGGGTATTGCACCATTGACCAGCATGTTCCTCTTTGGCCCGAGCCAACCCTCGCCAACCTTGAATTACCGCCCGGCCATACACGACTCCAATGGTCTACTCGTGCATGGCGAAAAGGCTGGCTGGATATGGCGCCCACTGGTCAATCCAACAGAGGTAGAAGTCAGTGAACAACACATCGAGAGGCTTCAAGGCTATGGTCTTCTGCAGCGTAGTCACGACTTCCATGACTACGAGGATTTGATCGATCGTTATGATCTACGTCCCAGCGCCTGGGTAGAACCGCAAAACGATTGGGGGCCTGGCTCCCTGGAACTGATCGAGATCCCGACCAAAAATGAAACAAACGATAATATGGTGGCTTTATGGAAGCCTGATGACATGCCGGAAGTTGGTGAGGCTGCCGATTTCAACTACCGCATGTACTGGACCAAAAACGAAAGCCACTACCATGACCCGTCCCTGTCCTGGGTCGACAACACCATGCGTTCTCGTGGCGAGGTGCGTCAGAATGATCTGATTCGCGAGCCTGATGGTTCGATCGCTTTCATCATCGACTTCAAGGGACCGGCACTGGACTCGTTGTCACCGGATGCACAGCCTACCGCTCAAATCAGTGTGGGTGACAACGGTGAACTGGTCGAAAGCCAAGTCATTCGCAACACAGGTGAAGGCGGCTGGCGTACCATTCTGCGAGTCAAGCGCAACGATGATGCCAAGCCGCTGGAGATACGAGCACACCTGCAAGAAGGTGATCGCCCTCTTTCTGAGACCTGGTTCTATCGTATGCCCATTGCCGATTAAAAAAGCATCAATGAGTGGATATCAATGCACCCCGGCTGTTGCCTCACCCTTGAACAGCCGGGGTGGTTTTTCAATTCGTCTTATCCATATAAAAAAACAAGAATCAACTGACTTGACTCATCTCGAAGGCTCGTTCTAGCAATGGAAAAACAAGCGGTAGCAAGCAAAAAAAAGGAACGGTTTATAGGGCTGGAATGGCTGAGATTCTGGCTTGGGCTCTATATAGTCATATTCCATACGCTACACACTTACAAATCGATCAGCGGATGGTCTGGGTACATCACGGATATCGGCTTCTTTTCTACCAGCGCCTTCTTCGTTCTTTCAGGGTTTCTTCTAGCCCACGTCTATCTTGATGATCGTCAGCGCATGCGTGAGCCTGCCAGAAGCTTCTTGATCAAGCGCTTTTCCAATCTGTATCCGATTCATATCGGTGCGGTCTTGCTGGCCATGGCGGTTTCGACGCTGATCGGCTATCTGGTCATTACGGAAGCCGATGCGAATGCCTCGATACGCTTTGTGCTCTACGACACCAATAATGGCTCCAGCCTGGAAAGCATAACGCACTATATGAGCAACGCAGAACTGGCGTTGAGCGCCTTCTTGAACTTGACGTTGATGCACGCCTGGAACCCGCTTTATCTAACCTTCAACCCTGTCACCTGGTCTATTTCTGCGCTGTTTTTTTTCTATCTGACCTTTCCCTGGATGGCGCCTTGGCTTTTCCGTATCAAATCTCCTTTCAAGGCCATGCTGGTCGTCAATGCACTCTATCTGATTCCACCTATCATCGTGATCGCCTATACGGATTACGGCATGCCAGAAACAGGCATCCTGCACCGCAACCCTTTGATTAGACTGCCGGAGTTCCTGGCCGGCATTCTGCTATGCTCATTTTATACGAAACGCAGAGCACTGGGCCTCTCGATGGGGCGCGCCGCGCAGTGGTTGGCGCTTTTGTTCGTGGCCATCTGTATCGTCGTTGGCGTTTGGCTTCTGCGTCACCATGACTCTTTCTGGTACTACCTGTTGCACAATGGACTGTTATTGCCTGCCCAGCTCACACTGATCTTCGTCGTTGCCCACTGGTCGCCCTCCTCCGGTGCTGGCATGCGCCGTCTGGCTCATCGCCTGGGAGGCGCGTCCCTGCCCATGTTTGCGCTTCATGTACCTTTATTCGTCATTTTTACCCGCGTTGAACGGGTGCTAAGCGGCGAGCCGAGTCTTTGCCTGACCAGCATTCGTCAATGCATGGATGCCGCCGGAGACACTTCCATCTGGCTATATCCTGTCTTCTTACTATTTACCGTACTGTTTTGCATGATGTTTCAGGAGAATTTTGTGCTGCGTGTTCGAAAATGGGTGCAGGGTAAACTGTTGGAGCCAGAACGCCGATCGGTCTAGCATTCGAACTCGTTTGCCCCTTTTAGAATTGACCAACGCAACGGGCCATATTGCTTCGTCCAGGATGGATTCATGGACGTTTCCCCGGGGACTCCTTATCATCAAGCCCATTTGCCAGGCGGGTTTGTCAGCAGGCAAGCGCGTGTAATGAGGGTTTTCAAGGATTTCAATGATCATGCCAATACGAAATATGATGCTGGCATTCACTGCCGGAACGCTGCTCCTAGGCGGCTGTACGCACCAACCTCAGACACAAGAAGATAGTCGATTCAATGCTTTAGTCACCACGCCTCAACTCGATTCGCGCTTGAACGCTTTGGAAAACAGTCTGGCTCAACGCTGTGAGGGTGATGCTGATCGTCTCGCATCACAAACAGCGCGTCTCGACGAGGTTGGAGAAAGCGTCAACTCATTGAAAGGCACCCTGGGATCGCTTCGAGCCGAAATCAAAAATCTTGGTAACGAAGCGAGTGCGCCGCCAGCAGACTGCCCCACCAGCGATATAGAGGCATTGGAAAACAAGACATTGTTAGGGCGTACCGAATGGGTCGGCTTTCCTACCATCGGCACTTATTTGAAGGCGCGGGTCGACTCTGGCGCCAATACCGCTTCCATTTCCGCAAAAGATATCACCGAGTTCGAACGGGAGGGAGAAAACTGGGTTCGCTTCAAGCTGGCGCTTGATGAAGACGACACTGTCATCGATGACGTTCGTGATAAGCCGATCGAGGCGGAGATCACCCGGCGTGTGCGTATCGTTCAAGCCTCCGGAGAAGAAAGCCGCCCGGTCATCACCTTGCTTATGCGCCTCGGCCCGATCAAGCAAAATGTCGATTTCACCCTCAATGATCGCACCCACCTGGACTATCCCGTACTGCTCGGACGGCGCTTCATGCTGGATATTGCGTTGATCGATGTATCCCAGACCTACCTGCACGAACGTCCTGAATACCCGGGTGGTGAATCCGCCGATAGCGCGGCTCAAGATGAAGCCCTCGATAGTAAAGACGATAAGGAACAACGCTAGTATGTCTCGTGTCCCCTTTTATCTGCTGGTCGGTGTCTTGATGATAGCCGGCATCGCGGTGACCGTTTATCGCCATGTTGCTTTTGAGGTGCCCTGGGTGCCCGGCGAACAGCGCCAAGTATGGGAAGTCGAGGCACAGGTCAATTTTATTGCTGAAGACGGCTCTGCCAAAGTAAATCTGGCGCTACCCACCAATCAGGAAGGATTTCGCATTCTGACGGAGAATACAGGCTCTTCGGGCTTCGGACTCTCTTTTCTGGATGACGACAAGGGGCGCCGTGCACAATGGGCAACACGAGAAGCCAATGGTAGCCAACAGCTCTATTATTCCGTCCAGCTTCTGGTCGCTCCCAATGCTGCCCGACCTCGGGTCGAACCCCCGCCACCTGATCAGGATATATCCTGGGCACGCCCCTATGATACGGCCGCGCAAGAGGTCATCGATCGTGCTTATCGTCAATCATCGGACGCCTTTACCTTTTCTCGGGAGTTGGTGCGCGCCTTTAGCGGCGATCGCCAGGATGAAAATGCACGCCTGCTGTTGACCCAGTTCGATCGTCCTACTCTGCTGGTGAAATTGCTCAATCAGGCCGGTGTTTCGGCCCGCGAGATTCATGGCCTCTTGCTTGAAGATGGACGTCGCCGACAAAGTCTGACGACCTGGATACAGGTCTTCAATGCGGACGGTGACTGGGCCATCATAAACCCTACCAGCGGCGAGCAGGGCCGGCCTGATAATCTATTGCTCTGGGAAGCGGGCGATCAGGCCGCCCTCGAAGTACAAGGAGGACGAGATTCGAAGGTCACATTCTCGATGCTGCAGCATAACGAACCGGCCTCCGTGGCGGTGCGCAACCAGCTGGCCAACGACACCCTGCTCAACTTCTCGATTCACAGCCTACCTCTCGAAGAGCAGTCGCTTTTCAGGACTATTCTGTTGATCCCGATCGGTGCGCTGGTGGTCGTGTTACTGCGTGTCCTGATTGGCATCAAGACTTCCGGTACCTTCATGCCCGTATTGATCGCGCTTGCGTTCATACAGACCACACTCTTCACCGGGCTTGTGGGGTTCCTGCTGGTGGTCGCCGTGGGCCTGGTGATTCGCAGTTATCTTTCTCATCTCAACTTGCTGCTGGTGGCGCGAGTCTCGGCGGTGATCATCACGGTCATCGCCATCATCTCGATCTTCTCTGTCGTAGCCTATCGAATGGGATTGAACGCGGGCCTGACGATCACCTTTTTCCCGATGATCATTCTGAGCTGGACCATCGAGCGCATGTCGATCCTGTGGGAAGAAGAAGGTCCCAAGGAAGTATTGATCCAAGGGGGAGGCAGTCTGCTGACTGCGGTGCTGGCCTATCTGGCCATGAACAATCCCTGGGTGCGCCACATCACGTTCAACTTCCTGGGCGTGCAACTGATCCTGATGTCGCTCATCCTGTTGCTCGGCAATTACACCGGCTATCGGTTGCTTGAATTGCGTCGCTTCAAGCCGATCACGGAGGATTGATCCCATGTGGGCGACGCCATCACAGCTCAAGATCAAAGGCATCATTGGCATGAACCGACGCAATATTCGCTATATTGGTCGTTACAATGATCGCCGCCTCTATCCACTGGTGGATGACAAACTTCAGACCAAACTGCTGGCCAAGCGCTATGGCATCACTACGCCAGATCTGATCGGCACGGTCAGCAACCAGTTTAGCGTCAAACACATTGCCGAGATGGTGGCCGGTCACCCCGGCTTCGTCATCAAGCCTGCCAAGGGCAGTGGCGGCAAGGGTATTCTAGTGGTGGAGCGTCAGGACGCAGAAGGCTACATCAAGCCCAGCGGCCATCGCTTGTACCGCGAAGACCTGGAGCGCCACGTCTCCAATATCCTGTCGGGACTCTATTCTCTGGGTGGCTCACCGGATGTGGCGGTAGTTGAGGCCCTGATCGATTTCGATGAGTCCCTGTCCGAATACACCTATGAAGGGGTTCCGGACATTCGCGTCATCGTGTTCAAGGGCTATCCGATCATGGCCATGATGCGCCTGTCGACCGCTGCATCGGATGGCAAGGCCAATCTTCATCAGGGAGCGGTCGGTGTAGGGCTGGATATTGCCACGGGCACCGCCCTGCGCGGCGTTCAGTTCGACCGGACCCGCGTGGATCATCCGGATACCGGGCACGAACTGTCCAGCTTGAAGATACCGGACTGGGATGTGTTGCTCACCCTCGCGGCCAACTGCTATGAAATGACCGGGCTGGGCTATTTGGGAACCGACATGGTGCTCGATCGTCGTCATGGCCCCATGCTGCTGGAACTCAATGCCCGACCTGGCTTGGCCATTCAGATGGCTAATGGTGAAGGGTTGCGCCCTCGTCTCGACCTCATCGAGCGTCAGGACGAAGGCATCGATGTAGAAGCCAGAGTGGCTTTCGCGCGGCAGCATTTTGCTCGGCGCGGCGAATTGCAAGAAGCGGTCGCCTGACACTCAGATCTGCGCTAAGGAAAAGATTATGGCCGACCTGTTCAAGCAACTCGAGACAGCCGAAAAAGGCGCGCGCCGGGATGTACCATCGCTTCTCGATGCCATTCGCTGGAATTCAGACGAATTGATACCCGCCATTGCACAGCAACATGATAGCGGTGAAGTGTTGATGCTGGCCTGGATGAATCGACAATCCCTGGAAGAGACACTAACTACCGGACGCGTCTGCTACTGGTCTCGTTCCCGGGGCAAGTTTTGGCGCAAAGGCGAATCCTCAGGACAGGAGCAGCATTTGAAATCGGCTCATCTCGATTGTGATGGTGACACCCTGCTGCTTCGCGTCGAACAAACCGGTCCTGCCTGCCATACTGGCAGGCGAAGCTGCTTTTATATCGCGCTTGACGACGAGCATGGCCAAGTGGATACCAAACCTCTCATCGATCCGAGTGCCCTCTATGGCGGCAAGGATTAAACACAGTTTACAGAAAGGCCTGTCCATCCTGCTGATCGGCATTCTTCGCCTGTATCAGTACGGCATCAGCCCCCTGCTCGGCCCGCGCTGTCGCTTCTGGCCTACCTGCTCCAGCTATGCCATCGAGGCCTTGCAGTTATATGGGCCTTTCAAAGGGGGATGGCTGGCCCTCAAGCGCATTCTGAAATGTCATCCCTGGCATGCCGGCGGCATCGATCCTGTGCCGCCGGCTCTCTCTTCCGCTCATTCTTCTTGTGTTGACTGCCACCGCTGCGCGCCGAACGGTGAATCGAGAACCAAGTCATCTGACAATCAATCGCTCTGATAACCCCTGACTAACCGGCCACCCTCTCCTGCTCCGCTACCGTATAGATACGCGTCAGCATCGCATGCAGACCGTTGGCCCGGGTCGGGGAAAGGTGCTTGTCGAGCCCCAGGTCTTCAAGAAAATGCGGCGTGGTTTCAGCGATCTCGCTAGGAGTACGATCGTTGTAGATACGCATCAATACTGCAATCAGCCCAGATACGATCGCAGCATCCGAGGTCGCATCGAAATGTAGCGCCTCATCCTGACGTTCGTGATGAATCCAGACATTGGATTGACAGCCATCGATTTTCGTCTCCGGTGTCTTCAAGTCTTCGGGAAAAGTCGGCAACCGCTTACCCATGTCGATGATGTATTGATAACGATCCATCCAGTTGTCGAACATGCTGAATTCTTCGATCAGGTCAGCTTGGGCCTGCTCAATACTCATCCCTTATCTCCCAGCCAGTTCATGATGGCTTGATAGTATACCGATTCAGGTTCAGGACGTCTGTATTTGCATTCACCATACTTGCTTGCTTAATAACAACTTAGCTCAATATGGCATCAGTTCAGTTTAACTTTAATATCTTTAGTTAATAACCAGGGTTAATAATCAAAGTTAATATTGAAATGAAATTTTGCTCTTCATCTACAACTAGACTACTTTCTAGCTAGTGACTTTGAGACTGATAGGAAAGTCTGTTCTCTTTGTCACAAGCGTGAATCACGTTGAAAACTTGAATGAAAGGATCTTTCATTCAAACGAGCAATAAAAAGGATGCTTGCCCATGCAACACCCAGTCGACGGAAACTCCCGCGCATTTCGGTCTCGTCTAAGAAAAAAAGGCATGAACAAAGCTCTACTGGCGAGTTTGTTCGTGATGGGCTTCATCAGCCTGTCAGCCTGTGAATCTGAAGATGAAAGCTTTGATACCGACGCTTCTAGCACTTCGGAGCAGTCTTCATCATCTGAGAATGAAGCCAAAAGCGAAGAACAGTCTTCCTCACAAGATGATCAGGAAGAACGTCTTGAACCGGATGAAAAGCCGAATGAAGAGCAAAGTGGCGAGTCGGAGATTTCTGCCAGTCAGGAAGATAGCGAACAATCTAACGCGTCCTCCGATGGCGAAAAGAAACGCGTAACGCCTGAAGAGTTAAATTCGGAAAATTGAGTACTATTTTGAAAGTAAGTGAATTTCAAAATAGTCATGAACCAGTAAGCAATCATAATTCAAGGATGGAACTGATATGAAACGATTGAGCACTCTCCCCCACGCTTTTGCCGTCAGCGCCCTGGCACTTGCCATCGCCAGCGGTTCAGCTGTTGCCCAGGAAGATGATTCGAACTCCGAGCCAGCAAACCTTGATATCACGATTGATCAGGCCAAGCCGATCGTCAATGTTGAACAGCCGCGGCCAACCGTAACGGTTGATCAGCCGCAGCCAAAAATCAGGGTGTTCCAGCCGGCACCGGAAGTTACCATCAGGATTCCTGAGCCCCGCATTGAGGTTACCCAGCCGGATGCCAACGTTAAGGTAGATATGCCTGATCCCAAGATAAGCATCAGACAGCCTAAGCCTGACGTGTCAGTCGAATCCAATCCTGACGTGAATGTGGAGCAGGCTCAGCCTCAGGTGCAGCTGCAGAAAGCAGACGAGGCTCAGGTCAACTTGAACAGAAGCCAGGATCAGCCTGAAGTTACCTATGAGCAGGAAGAAGCCAAGGTCAACATTCAGCGTGAGGGTCAACAAGGGCAGTCGCAAAGCTCACAGCAACAGTCTCAGAAGTCCTTGATGGAAATGAAAGGCGAGCAGATCATCGATCGTACACTGATGACTTCCGATGGCAATGAAGCCGGTCAGGTCAAAGAGCTTGTCGTGGATAAGGACAGCAAGAAACTTTTGGCCGTCATCGGTATCAAGGGTACAAACGACGAAGTCGTGATGCCGCTTGATGAACTTCAGCTCGATCAGGACCAGCTCAAGGTCGACAAGAGCGCGGAAGAGATCGAAAATGAAGAAACGTACGATGACAGCGAATATCAGCCTATTGCACTGGACGTACCTATCAATCAGTTTGCCCAGTGATAGTGATCGCTAGTCTATAAAAGGTTGCAATATTAGCATGCTATAAAAAACAACAACCAGCAGAATATTCTGCTGGTTGTTGTTTATGAAAAGCCGATTTATTTCTCAAGTTGATGTGCAGCAAGCTGACGCTGCCATTCGTTTGCTTCGGCGTGCAAATAGCGAGCCGTAGTATCAAGGCGTGAATGACGCGCTGTCTTGGCGATATAACGCAGCTCGATGCCCGACTGGGCCTGATGGGTGATCGCGGTATGCCGCAGCCAATGTGGCGTCGCCTTGCGCAGGATTCGTGCAAAGCCAGCTCCGCCCTCTTCTGCCTCGATATCTCGCGCTGCCTCTTCAAAACTCGCCTTGATCAATCGATAAAGCTGGTTGTCCCCCAAACTACGCTTACCATCAAGCCCTCTTAGCACCGGTCCGGTCTCGTCTGGCTCGGGCAATGCTGTCAGCCCTAGATGCTCACGCCACTCTTCAAGCAATGTAAGCATATCCGGTGGGAGCGGAATGCTCGCGAGCTTGTCGCCCTTGCCGACTACGCGCCACCACCAACACCCCTCCCGACAGATGAAGTCGCCCATCCGGGCCACCGCCATTTCACTGATGCGTGGCGCCAGTAGATAAGCAAAGCCGAAGATCAATCGCCGACGCTGCCAGATAAAGCTCGTGCGCGAACTCGCGCCCTTCTCTAGCGGCCGATTGAGCCACTGCCACAGCCAGTCCCATAGCGGTCGCTCCAGATAGCGTTCGATGCCTTCTTGTCGATTGTCCAGACGCCGGCGCTTGTCCCGCATCAAGCGAAACGGATTGTGTGCGACCCAGCCTGCCTCAACCAGCCAACTTAACAGCCCCTGCAGAATGACCAGGCTCTGGCGGCGGCTCGCGGCGGTCAAGGGCCGACGAAAAGGACGCCACTCGGGATGGGCACGTGGCCTGGGCGGTCCGATCCATTGCTCAGCGGGTCGCGGATCCGCCAAGAAATGTTCGAACGCATCGAGTCGCTGACGATCTACTTCTGCAAGTGTCAATTGCTGCGTATCGAGCCATAGAAGCAGGCGCTCCGCCTCCTTGCGATAGGCGCGGAATGTCTGTGCGCTTGCGGTGTACTCATTCAACCAATGCCTTACCGCCTGGGCATCGTTATTGGCATCGATGCGCGCTGAGGGAATGGCGGTCACCGCTTTAGGTAACATCGCCGCGCTCAGAGGCTCAGTCGCTCTAATGCCCTTTTCACTGCTTTGCAGATATTCGTCTGTCATTGCTGCGCATCTGACCGTATTTGGTAGGCACATTGTTCCTTTTATGCGCAATTTATTCAAGATAAGCCGCGTAATCATGAATTTATGCCAGAAAAGATAAATATAATTACGTTTTACATATTACGTAATAATTCAATTTAGATTCAAATGGCGCTAATATTCGCTCTATCACTGCTTGTCTAGCGGTCAGTATGAACAGGAGAGCACCATGGCCCGTAGCGGCGTTCGGTATGAAGACGTACAAAAAGCCATTCATCATCTGCTGCAACGGGGTGAAACGCCGGGGGTGCAAAAGATTCGCGAAGTGCTGGGCACTGGCAGCTTCACCACCCTCAGCGAGCACCTGCGGCAGTGGAAGATCGAGCGCGAGGAGAATCGCGACGAGCCCCCCGCCCAAGATCTACCCGAACCCCTGCAGATACTGACCCAAGAGCTGTGGCGTCAAGCCCAGGAAGCGGCTCGTCAAAGCCTGGTTCAATATCGTGAAGACGCGGATCAGCGCGTCCGCGAGTCGCAAAGCAGCGTTCAGGAAGCTCAACGAAAGGCAGAGGATGCTGTCCAGCGTGAGTCCGCCATGGCCGAACATCTGGCCGCGCTACAGACACGCCTGGATGAAAAGAGCACGGCTTTGGCTCAAGCCCAGGCGCAACTTGATAAACACCATGCCGAGCTTGAAAGCGCGACAACCAAGATCGCTCGTCTGGAAGAACAACTTGATCGGCTACGAGAAAAAAGCGACGCCGAAGCAGCGCAATACAAACAAGCCTTGGACGAACAAACCCGGCAATACGATGCTCGACTTGCTCAGGAAGAACAGCGCCACGAAACCGCCGAAGCCAGACTCATGACGCTACTCGACGATGCCCGTCGCGAACGCCAGGAGCAGGAAAAGCAGCACGCCAAGCGTCAAGCGCAAACGGACAAACGTGCCGAGGGATTGGAAAAATCACTGCAGGAACAGCGCGCGGCCATGGTTGAAGAGGAAGCGCGACATCGGGAAGTGAAATGGGAGCTGCGCCGCTACCAGGATACCGAACGAGAAATGGCCTTCGAGCAGGAAAAACTGACGGCTCAGATCGCCGAGCGGGACCAGAAGCTCGAGCAGTTGCAGGAAGCGCTGCGAGAAGCCGAGACACGGTTAGCCAAGGTGCCCTTGCCACCTTTTGTCTATTAGGGGATAGCTCGCAATGCAAAGAATCCTGAAGCACTATTTTTATTTGTCTTCAACCGTCGAAATGACCGGACCTGCTTCCAGCGTGCGATGCACCGGGCAGCGATTGGCAATACGGATCAACTGAGCGGTCTGTTTGTCGTTCAGGTTTCCAGTGAGGCGAATGCGCCGGGTAATCCGCTTTTTTCATATGCGTAAAAAGCAGGCCGCCTATTGAGGCGGCCCGCTTTGGCAATATACCTACTAGCCGATCAATAGTAGGCGTTGGTCGTGTCAGTGTGATCCGTCACATCGCGGATGCCGGCAAGCTCCGGAATGCGTTCGAGCAGCGTGCGCTCCACCCCATCCTTGAGGGTCAGATCGACTGCAGCACAGCCCTGGCAGCCGCCGCCGAATTGCAGCACGGCGATATCTTCTTCTGTCAGTTGGATCAAGCGAATCTCGCCGCCGTGAGCCGCCAGACCGGGGTTGATCTCGCTGTAAAGAATGTAGTTGACGCGATCTTCCAGCGGGCTGTCCGCATTGACCTTGGGCATCTTGGCGTTGGGCGCCTTGATGGTCAGCTGGCCGCCCATGCGATCCGCATTGAAGTCGACGACCGCCTCTTCGAGAAACGGCAGGCTGTTCTTGTCGAGAAAGACGGTGATCTTGTCGAGGGACAGTTTTTCGTCGCTGGGCTCTTCTTCACCGGGACGGCAATAGGCCAGGCAAGTTTCCGCATAGGGTGTGCCCGGCTGGGTGATGAAGATACGTACGGCAATGCCTTCGACGTTCTGCTTTGATAGCAGCTCCGCAAGATATTCTTCGGCGCTATCGGTAATCTGGATGTTCTCGCTCATGGAAACGACTCATCATGAAAGTTATGCCTCTAATGGTAAGAAAAATCCGCTTGCAACACAATCCCGAGTGAAATACTCGG
Source organism: uncultured Halomonas sp. (assembly GCF_947500835.1). Lineage (GTDB taxonomy): Bacteria > Pseudomonadota > Gammaproteobacteria > Pseudomonadales > Halomonadaceae > Modicisalibacter. The sequence continues at coordinate 87,360 of NZ_CANMTQ010000010.1, read as the reverse complement.
TTATAGTCTGGTGCCCTGCCTCACGCGCTTTCTGATAAGATATTCAGACAAATTTAAACGTCTTTTAGACGGTGATGTGCCCGGATAGCGGGCATGCATTTTCCCAATCGTTGGAGACCGACGCTAACCATGGCCGCCGCTACTTCTCATAAGCTTCCTGCGCCTTTAAAAAACACTCTCTCGAATCGTGTCCTGATTCTGGATGGCGGCATGGGCACCATGTTGCAGAATGCCCGCTTGAGCGAAGAGGAGTTTCGCGGCGAGCGGTTTGCCGATTGGCCTTCCCAGCTACAGGGCAACAACGACCTGCTGGCGCTGACCCAGCCCGATCTCGTACGTCGTATCCATCGGGACTATCTCGAGGCCGGCGCGGATATCATCGAGACCAACACCTTCAACAGTACTCGCCTGTCCCAGTCCGATTACGGCATGGAAGAGCTGGTGGTGGAACTCAATCGCGAATCCGCTCGCCTGGCACGTCAGGTATGCGACGAGGTCGGTGAAGAGACCGGCGTGCCGCGCTTTGTTGCCGGCGTACTGGGGCCAACCAGCCGCACCGCGTCGCTTTCGCCGGACGTCAATGACCCGTCCAAGCGCAACGTCACTTTCGATGCCCTACGAGAGAACTACTACGAAGCCGCCACTGCCCTGATCGAGGGTGGCGCCGACTTCATCATGATCGAGACCATTTTCGATACCTTGAACGCCAAGGCGGCGATCTACGCCCTCGAAGAATTGTTCGACGATCGCGGTGAGCGCCTGCCGGTGATGATCTCCGGCACCATCACCGACGCCTCGGGCCGCACCCTGTCGGGCCAGACCACCGAGGCGTTCTGGAACTCCGTGCGCCACGCCCAGCCCTTCTCCGTGGGCTTGAACTGCGCCCTGGGGGCCGCGGAACTGCGCCCCTACCTGGAAGAGCTTTCCAGCAAGGCGGACACCCTGGTTTCCGCGCACCCCAACGCGGGGCTGCCCAACGAATTCGGCGAATACGATCAATCGCCGGAAGAGATGGCGGTCATCATCCGCGAATTCGCCGAAAGCGGCTTGTGTAACATCATCGGCGGCTGCTGCGGCACCACGCCGGAGCATATCGGCGCGATTCGCGATGCGGTCGATGGCCTTGCGCCACGACAGATCCCCGAACGCCCTGCTGCCTGCCGGTTGTCGGGCCTCGAACCCTTCAACATCGAAGCCGACTCGCTTTTCGTCAATGTCGGCGAGCGCACCAACGTCACAGGCTCTGCCCGTTTCAAGCGCCTGATCAAGGAAGAGGACTTTAACACCGCCCTGGAAGTAGCCTTGGAGCAGGTCGAGAACGGCGCCCAAGTGATCGACATCAACATGGACGAGGGCATGCTCGATTCCCAGGCGGCGATGGTGCACTTCCTGCACCTGGTTGCCTCGGAGCCGGATATTTCCCGGGTGCCGATCATGATCGACTCCTCGAAGTGGGAGATCATCGAGGCCGGCCTCAAGTGCGTTCAGGGCAAGGCAGTGGTCAATTCGATCTCCCTCAAGGAAGGCGAAGACGCTTTTCGAGAACAGGCTCGTGCCTGTCGGCGGTTTGGTGCTGCCATCGTGGTCATGGCCTTTGATGAAGACGGCCAGGCAGACACCATGGCGCGTAAGACCGAGATCTGCGAGCGTGCCTATCGTCTACTTGTGGATGATATCGGCTTTCCCGCAGAAGACATCATCTTCGACCCCAATATCTTCGCCATCGGTACCGGTATCGAAGAGCACAATAACTACGCGGTGGATTTCATCGAGGCCTGTCACTGGATTCGCCAGAACCTGCCCCATGCCATGCTCTCCGGCGGCGTGTCCAACGTCTCCTTCTCGTTTCGCGGTAACAACACCGTGCGTGAGGCGATTCATTCCGTCTTTCTCTATCATGCCATCAAGGCCGGGCTGACCATGGGCATCGTCAACGCCGGTCAGCTGGGGGTCTACGACGATCTGCCCGTAGAACTACGTGACGCCGTGGAGGACGTGGTACTCAACCGTCGCGAGGATGCCACCGAACGGCTGCTGGATCTTGCCGAACGCTACAAGAGTGATGCCGGTAGCGGTCCCAAGAAAGAGGATCTCGAGTGGCGCAGTTGGGAGGTCGAAAAGCGCATCGAGCACGCCCTGGTCAAGGGCATCACTGCCTATATAGAAGAAGATACAGAGCTCGCCCGCCAACGTGCGCCGCGCCCCATCGAGGTCATCGAAGGCCCGCTGATGGATGGCATGAACGTGGTCGGCGACCTGTTCGGCGACGGCAAGATGTTCCTGCCTCAAGTGGTCAAGTCCGCTCGGGTCATGAAGCAGGCGGTGGCCTATTTACTGCCCTATATCGAAGCAGAGAAAAGCGAAGACACCCAGACCAAAGGCAAGATCGTCATGGCCACGGTCAAGGGCGACGTTCACGATATCGGCAAGAACATCGTCGGCGTGGTCCTGCAATGCAACAACTATGACGTGGTGGATCTGGGCGTGATGGTGCCGGCGGAGAAGATCCTGCAGACCGCCAAGGACGAGAAAGCCGATATCATCGGCCTTTCAGGGCTTATCACCCCATCCCTGGACGAGATGGTGCATGTGGCCAAGGAGATGCAGCGTCAAGGGTTTGAGCTGCCGCTGCTGATTGGCGGCGCTACTACCTCCAAGGCCCATACCGCGGTCAAGATTGATCAGCAGTACGACCATCCGGTGATCTACGTCACCGACGCCTCCCGAGCCGTGGGCGTGGCCAGCCGCCTGCTGTCAAAGGAGGCAAAGCCGGCCTACGTTGCCGATATTCATGCCGAGTATGAAAAGGTACGCGAGCGAAACGCCAAGCGCCGGCCAAAGGCGGCGGATCTCTCCTATGCCGAAGCCCGGGAGCGGCGCTTCCAACCGGATTGGCAAAACTATGTCCCACCGGCGCCAACCTTCACCGGCCTCAAGGTGTTCGAGCACTACGATCTGGAGGAGTTGGTCGAATTCATCGACTGGACGCCGTTCTTCATGAGCTGGCAATTGGCGGGCAAGTATCCGAAAATTCTGGATGATGAGGTAGTAGGCGAAGCGGCCCGCAGCCTGTTCGACGATGCTCAGACCATGCTGCGCAAGCTGGTCGAAGGAAAGCACATCAACGCCCGGGGCGTGATCGGCCTGTGGCCAGCCAACAGCGTCGATGACGACGTCATCGAGGTCTACGCGGACGAGTCCCGGGAAACGGTCATCGAACATTTGCACCATATTCGTCAGCAGATGACCAAGAACCGGGACGGCATCTGCTACAGCCTGGCAGATTTCATCGCCCCGAAAGGCTCCGGCAAGCCGGACTGGATCGGCGGCTTCGCGGTCACCACCGGCCATGGCGCCGACGAACTGGCCAAGGAGTATGAAGCCGCCGGTGACGACTACAACGCCATCATGGTCAAGGCCTTGGCGGATCGTCTTGCAGAGGCCTTTGCTGAATGCATCCACCAGCGGGTGCGCAAGGAGTACTGGGGCTATGTGCCTGAGGAAACCCTCGACAACAGCGCCATGATCGCCGAGAAGTATCAGGGCATCCGCCCTGCTCCCGGCTATCCGGCCTGCCCGGATCATACAGAGAAAGCGACGTTGTTCCGCCTGCTGGACGCCACCGACAAGACCGGCATGATCCTCACCGATAATTTCGCCATGTGGCCCGCAGCGGCGGTCTCGGGCTGGTACTTCGCCCATCCCGAGTCGAAGTATTTCTCCACAGGCAAGATCACCCGGGATCAGGTCGAGATGCTGGCGGAGCGCAAACGGATGTCCATGAACGAACTCGAACGCTGGCTATCGCCGGTACTGTCCTACGACCCGGAGTGAGTTCAGAGCTTTGAACGCGAGGAAACGCCCGCATCCAAAAAAGGATGCGGGCGTTTTCATTACAAGGCACATACCTCGATCACAATGATCGTGCGGCCTACCCTTCGACGATCATCACCGACTTGATGTTGACGAACTCCTTCATGCCGAAGCCGCCGTGCTCACGGCCGTAGCCGCTGTCCTTGACGCCGCCGAAGGGCAGCTGCGGTTGGGCGATGTTATAGCCGTTGACGTTGACCATGCCGGTATCGAACAGGTTTCGCGCGATATCGATGGCGCGCTTCTCGTCCTTGGAGAAGATGCCGCCGCCGAGGCCATAGCGGGAATCGTTGGCCACGCGAATGGCTTCGTCCTCGTCCTTCACCCGAATCAAGGACGCCACCGGGCCGAACAATTCCTCGTCGTAGGCGGGCATGCCGGGCTTCAAGTCTTCCAGCACGGTGCTAGGGTAGAAATAGCCCGGACCATCCGGGATCTCGCCGCCGAACACGCAGGTTGCACCGGCATCGATGGAGCGCTTGACCAGGTCGTGCAGCGTGTCGCGCAGGTCTTCCCGGGCGATCGGGCCAAGAGTGGTGTTCTCATCGGTGGGGTCGCCGTATTGGATCTGACGCATTTTCTCGACGAACTTGTCGCGGAATTCCTGATAAACCGAATCCACCACAACGAAGCGCTTGGCCGCCACACAGGTCTGGCCGTTGTTATACATCCGACCCTGGGCGCAGGTTTCTGCTGCGAGGTCGATGTCCGCGTCGTCCAGTACCAGGAAGGCGTCGTTACTGCCCAGCTCCAGTACCGACTTCTTCAAGCACTCCCCGGCTTTGGCCGCTACGGCACTACCGGCCCGCGGGCTGCCGGTCAGGGTCACACCGCGCACGTATTCGTGCTCGATAAGCTGATTGACTTGATCTGCGTCGATGAGCAGATTGCGGAACACGTTCTCCGGCAAACCGGCCTCAAGAAAGACCTTCTCGATCTCTACCGCCGATCCCCAGACGTTGGGGGCATGCTTCAGCAGCACGGTATTACCCGCCATGATATTGGCGATGCTGTAGCGAACCACCTGATAGAACGGGAAGTTCCAGGGCTGGATACCTAGAATCACCCCCATCGGTTGATAGCTGACCAAGGCGCGACCGCCCTCGAGTTCGCGTTCTTCATCCGCCAGTTCCTTGGGCGCGGTATCGGCACTGTATTCACAGATGGCGGCGCATAGCTCGATTTCATCACCACCTTGGGAAATCGGCTTGCCCATTTCCCGGGTCATCAGCGCCACGTACTCGTCCTTGTTGGCCCGCAGGCGCTTGGCGATCTCCCGCAAGATGTTGCCACGTTCCTCAAGGCTGGTCTTGCGCCACTCGAGAAAGGCCTGGTGAGAATCATTCAGTGCCTGCAGCGCCTGCTCATCGCTGATCAGGTCGTAGGTGGCGATGGTCTCACCGGTCGCCGGATTGATGGTTTGATGTGTCTTCGCCATGTCATTCATCCTTTGCAACAGTCCATGTAACCCGTCATGGACGGGCGTAAACCAGAGCTTCATTTCATCAGACAGCCTAACTCTGGTTAGCTGCGTCACAGGCTAGACAAGCGTTTGATATCACGCAAATGCAATCTGGTTAAATATGATATGCGCCTTGCTGATATCTAACGATGAAATCCGCAGAAATCATCCTTTTTAATAACTATAAGATCAATTGGAATGCTTATTTATTCTTTCTCAGAATATTGAAAGCGTTGTAAGGTCGTCTCAATCACACATTCTTCATACCTTGGCCAAGCCCTCTTATAAACGGATATGCCCGTATGTATCGGTACGACACCTACGATCAGACCCTCGTTGATGAACGCGTCATTCAATTTCGCGATCAGATGGATCGTTATTTATCCGGACGGCTAAGCGAAACCGAATTCCTGCCCCTGCGCCTGCAAAATGGCCTGTATATCCAGCGCCATGCACCGATGCTGCGCATCGCCATTCCCTATGGGATGCTGTCTGGCAGGCAGCTGCGCGTCTTGGCGGATATTGCGCGGCGCTATGATCGTGGCTATGGACATTTCACTACCCGCCAGAACCTGCAGCTAAACTGGCCCAAGATGGAAGACATTCCCGACATTCTGGCGGAGTTGGCCCAAGTACAGATGCATGCCATCCAGACCAGCGGCAACTGCATTCGCAATACCACCACGGATCAATTTGCCGGCATCGCCGCTGACGAAGTGGAAGATCCGCGTCCCTGGTGTGAGTTGATCCGGCAATGGTCGACACTGCACCCGGAATTCGCTTATCTGCCGCGCAAGTTCAAGATCGCCGTGACCGGCGCCGAGCAGGATCGCGCCGCCATTCAAGCCCACGATATCGGCCTGCGCCTGTGGCATAACGATGACGGCGAACTGCGTATTCGTGTATTGGCCGGTGGCGGCATGGGCCGGACACCCATGCTGGGGGATGTGGTTTGTGAAGATCTACCTTGGCAGCATCTGCTGACCTATCTCGAGGCCTGCGTTCGGGTCTACAACCAGTTTGGTCGCCGGGATAACAAGTTCAAGGCGCGCATCAAGATTCTCGTCAAAGCCTTGGGCATCGACGAATATCGGCGGCGCGTCGAAGAAGAATGGGTACATCTCAAGGATGGCCCCCAGACGCTCACTCAGGCGGCCATCGATAGCGCCAAAGCGCACTTCCCGGAGCCAGAGCGTCGCGACGTCAGTGAAGCAGCCATTGCTGCTTACGAGCAGCTGCGCCAGAACGATCGCGCCTTCGCCCGCTTCGTGACCAACAACGTGACAGATCATACCGTGCCGGGCTACAAGGCGGTGACGCTATCCCTTAAGCGCCGCGAGCTTGCCCCTGGCGACGTGACCGCTGACCAGATGGAGGCAGTGGCGGATCTGGCGGATGTTTTTGGTTTTGGTGAACTGCGGGTGACACACCAGCAGAATCTGGTGTTCTCTGATGTGCCAATGGATGAGATCGAGGTGCTCTGGCACAAGCTGCAAGATCTGGGCATGGCCAATCCAACCGTGGGTACTCTGAACGACATCATCTGCTGCCCAGGTGGCGATTACTGCGGGCTGGCCAACGCCGTATCCATTCCTATTGCCCAGGCGATTCAGGAACGCTTCGACGATCTGGACTATCTCTACGATCTGGGGCCCTTGGATCTGAACATTTCCGGTTGCATGAACGCCTGTGGTCATCACCACGTTGGCAACATCGGTATTCTCGGCGTCGACAAGAAAGGCGAGGAGTACTACCAGATATCCTTGGGCGGCAACTCCTACAACGACGCCTCTCTGGGCAAGATATTGGGCCCCTCTTTCTTCCGCGAGGATGTGCCGGACGTCATCGACAAGGTGCTGAATGTCTATGTTCAGCAGCGTCATGAAGACGAGCGCTTCCTGGACACCTATCGCCGTATTGGAATCAAGCCTTTCAAGGAGCAAGTATATGCTTAGCAGTGCAATCAAGATCGACCCTGAGATCTTTCAGGATAATCTCGCCGACACCCTGCTGATAAAACAGGGTCAGCCTACGCTGGATGCCTGGAGTCTATCCCGAGATGAAGAGGCCTTGCCGGCTACCCGCCCTGCCATCGTGCCCTTGACTCTGTGGCGACAGCATCGCGAGCGGAATGACCTCGCCCCTTGGCTTGCAAGCGATACTGAGCTCAGCCCTGAGCTGGTAACCGAACTGCATGACGCCCCATTGATTGCTATTGATTTTCCGGCATTTACCGATGGCCGTGGTTACACCCTGGCCAGACTGCTGCGTGAGCGTCATGGCGTCGAGGGCGAAATTCGCGCCATCGGCGATGTGCTGATTGATCAGCTCTACTACATGTCCCGCTGCGGTTTCGATGCCTTGTCGCTGCGGGACGACCAACCCCTGGAAGATGCGCTGCGCTGGCTGAAACCTTTCAGCGTCAGCTATCAGACCAGTGTCGATGTGCGCGAAGCCCTGTTCGAGCGACGCTTGCGAGAAGCCAGCTAGATACTAGCAATGACAACGCCGCCCTCGGGGCGACGTTATTGTTTTTACGACTACCCCCTCCGCTTCTGCTGCCGTTCCCGATTCCGCGCCCTGGCACGCTCGGACTTGCGCAGCATGACATAGGTAGCGCCGATACCGCCGTGGGCAGAAGTCGCTGACGAATAGGCCTGCACCTGCTCGAATTGCATCAGCCATTTGGCCACATAAGAACGCACCACGTTGGCATGACTATCCAGCGCCTTGCCTCGCCCATGCACGACCAATAAGCAGCGCAGATCGTGTTCGATGGCATCATTAAGAAACCTGAACAGCTCACGCCGGCAATTGCGCACCGGTTGCTTGATCAGGTTCAGGCGCGCTTCCGGGGCATAGCCCCCATGGCGCAAGCGCTCGAGCACGCCAATCTGGATGCCATCACGACGATATTCGATGGGATCATGATGCGGCAACAGATCGACGAATTCGTCCGTCAAGAAGTTGTTACCCTCGCCCTCCTCCACGGCACTCGCCCGACGAGCCAGCTGCGCCTCGCTAGGCGTTCGTGGAGCACTATCGATGTCCGCCTTGTCACGGCCCTTGGACAGCGGTCGAACGTCGTCTGCTTCGCCTCCCAGCAGGCGACTGAAATCGGTGTCGTGGTTCAGACAGCGGTTCATGGCGATGCCCTCGACGTATGAGTAATTTAATTATCATATCAGATGCGCTTCCCTGTACTTCAAGCCACGGACTAGTTGGCTCTTGCCAAACCATGTGATCATGGCCTGACTTTTTATCGCCATCCATTACTATCAGGATACTTCGTGGTTCTTCTACGGCGGTTTTTGATCACCTCGTTCGTTGCTCTCAGCGTAGTGCTGTTCTATCTCTGGTTCGTACTATTAAGCCCGTATGGGTATGAAGCGCCGCAGGATTCACCTTCCATAACTGAGGGCGAGCACCAGGTGTTCGTGTATGGCACTTTGCGCTTCGGTCTTGTTCGTTGGCTGGTCTACGATCGTTGGGGTAATCCCCAAAAAGCTACTCTGCCGGGATTTCGACGCGAAGAACTCGATTTAAAAAGAGCAAATGGAGCTCAGGTGGAGGGTTATCTCCTGGAAGTTGACGCAACAGAACTCAAACGACTCGATCGCTATGAGCGATTGGGGATTCGTTATTACCGTGATCGAGTAACATTGAGTAACGGAGATCACGCCTGGGTCTATCGGCGTTTGTAAAACTAATTAGTTTGTGTCTAGTTTAATTAGATAACGGTATAAAAACGAGCCGTTTGTTGTCCCGTGCCAGCCCGCTTACACTAGGCTTCGATCCTTGAAGCCGATCTGCCATCCAACTATAGCCCTACATTTTTTACGCCCCCCGGAGTCGTCATGAGCGTTACCCAACCTTACATCCTTGTTCTCTACTACTCTCGATCCGGCGCCACGCGCACCATGGCGGAACAAATGGTTGCTGGAATCGAAACGGTCACCGGTATCGAGGCGCGCTTGCGCACCGTGCCGCCGGTATCGACCACCTGTGAAGCCGTCGACCCGGAAATCCCCGAGGAAGGCGCTGTCTATGCCACCATCGATGACCTACGCCATTGTGCAGGCTTGGCCATAGGCAGCCCGACTCGCTTCGGCAACATGGCAGCACCGCTGAAGTACTATCTCGACTGCACCAGCGAGCTCTGGATCAATGGCGCCCTGATCGATAAACCGGCTACCGCTTTCACTTCCACCGCCAGTCTGCATGGGGGTCAGGAAGCCACGCTACTGACCATGCTCGTACCTCTGCTTCACCAGGGCATGGTCTATGCGGGCATACCCTACAGCGAGAGCGGATTGCTTGAGACAACGAGTGGCGGCACGCCTTATGGCGCCAGTCACGTCGCTGGCGGGAGTAGCGATCGCAGCGTGGACGATACCGAACGCACCCTCACCCGGGCTCAAGGCAAACGTATTGCCAGACTCGCGCTGGCGCTACATACACTGCGTGAGGAAAAATAATGCGGGCTGCCTTGGAAGGTTTCGAAGCAAAGCATGGCATCACGTCGCTGACGCAGCGCACACGGGGGATCGTTCTAGGCAGCTATGTCGCCTTGATCATCCTGCTGCTGATTGGCGGGTGGCAGCTTCAGGCTCAAAGCAGTAACGGTTTTTTACCTGTGCTTGTCCGGGTATTGCCTCTGGTACTCTTTCTACCCACGCTTTATACCCGGCGCCCGCGCGGTCACGCCTGGCTGGCCTTCGTGAGTCTCTTGTATTTCATGCAGGGTGTAATGCTGACAACATTACCTGGCAAAACCTGGCTCGGGTTGCTGGAAATCGTGGCCAGTTTGACCTTGTTCATATCAAGCATGCTCTATGCTCGCTGGCGGAGCCGCCAATTACAGGATCAAGAACCCCCTCGTCTTTAAGATTGTACTGCTATTCTCAAGATGTCTGATCATTGCGACGAGTCAACCAGAGACCTCGAAACAATCGCCATCGAGGATCAAAAAAATGATGAGGAGAGATCGATGAGAGTCTTGATGAGTCTTGGTATTGCTGCTTCTTTGTTGATGGCATCCGCCATTACACAGGCAGCGGATGAAAAACAGCTCAAGGAAGCCATTGAGTATCGGCAGTCTGCATTCAGCGTGATGGGGTGGAACTTTGACCCGCTGGGCGCTATGGCCAAGGGCGACATGGAGTACGATGCCGAGGAAGCTGCCATGCGGGCCGAACGGGTTGCCATGCTGGCCAAGATGCCCTGGGAAGGCTTCATCGAGGGCTCCTTGCGCGATGGCGCACATGGCGCTGACACTGATGCGCTCGCCAAGATTGCCGACAATCGTGACGATTTCGAGTCTCTGCAAACGGAAATGGAAGACGCTACAACCAAACTTGCGGAAGTCGCTCAGCAAGACGATTACGCGGCGCTTCGTCAGCAGGTAGCGGCGACCGGAAAGACCTGCAAGAACTGCCATGATGAGTATCGCGCAGACAATTGATCGGCAACGGCGAAATAGTGTGGCGCAGTTTTAGTGCTTTTCAACAATCGTTGCTATGCAAAACGCTAAGCCCGCTCCAGGCGGGCTTAGCGTTTTATTACAAGGACTTATTGACCATTGATAGTTGACCATTGAGAGGGCCCTAGCTATTCCAGAGCCAGATCACCAATGTCGCCGCAAGCACAAGCCCGACCATGGCGCGCCATTGTACAGCTCGCGTACCTGGACCGTCGACGGGCTCAGAAGCCAGTTGTTTATGGCCATTGAACATGGCCCCCACCAGCTTTTCCCCCTTGATTCGATGCACCACCACCGCAGCGATATGCAAACCAATCAATATCAGCAGAACGTTGCCATTGTAGTGATGAATAGTCATTAGAAGCTTGGTGGTAGCATCGCTGACGCTGCCATACAGCGGTGCCTCGAATAGAATATCGTCGTGCAGGAATAACCCGCTCCCCGCCTGCAGGGTCAACGACAGCAGCATGATCAAGACCATCCAGCCACCCAGCGGATTGTGGCCGGCATAGCTTGCCGCAGAACCGCGAAGAAATTGAACCATGTAGTGAAAAGAAGACAATGGTGAACGCAAGAAGCTATAAAGCCGCGCGTGACGACTTCCAAAAAGCCCCCAAAGCCAGCGAAACAGCAATAAGCCCAGCACTAAGTAACCTGCCCGGGCATGCCAATCGACAGGAAACATCAACGGATAGCCTTCTGTCTTCATGGTGTAAAACGATACGATCAGCGCCAGGACCAGCACCCAGTGAAAAATTCGCACCCAGATATCCCACACCCAGATCCTTTGCATGTTTCACCCGATTTGTGAATGCTAATATGTAGTGATGCGCGGACGCCTGACAATAGCTCATTCAGGCATTCATACGCTTCTTATCTTGATTAGATACCTTAGGATAGTCCTCTTGCAGCAAGGAAGGGATTCATTGTCGCCCATTGCTCAGTGGCGTTACGCCAGTCTACAAACCCTGCCCGTCATGTTCGGCTATCTGCCCCTGGGAGCCGCTTTCGGCATTCTGTTCATGCAGCTTGGCCACCCCTGGTGGATGGCGCTGGTCATGTCGCTTTTCATTTATGCCGGCGCCGGCCAGTTCATGGCTGTCACCCTCCTGGCCAATCATGCGGGACTGCTCGAAGTGGCGGTTGCAACCTTCATGCTCAACTCCCGGCATCTTTTCTATGGCTTGTCGCTGCTCAAACGCTTCAAGGGAGCGGGATGGCGTAAGCCCTACCTGATCTTTGCTCTGACGGATGAAACCTATTCGCTGCTGACCAATCAGGGCCAACAAGAACAAGGTCCTGAAGATCATGCCAATGCCTGGCGTATCAGTTTGCTGAATCAATTGTGGTGGGTACTGGGAACATTGGCTGGCGCCATGGCCGGTGCACTGCTCGATTTCGACAGTCGCGGCATCGAGTTCGCGCTAACGGCGCTTTTCATCGTTCTCACCCTGGAACAGGCAAGCCGGCTGCGCCAGGCGCTGCCCTTTGTCATTGCATTATTTACCGGATTAGGCGCCTTGATACTGCTACCCGAGCAGAATCTGCTGCTGGGCGCCATCGGCGCCGCCAGTCTGATACTTCTGGTGCACTATCTCTGGGCCGGCCGAAGCAGAGGATCATACTGATGGAAACCACGGCACTCCTCATTTTCATTGCCGTCAGCGCTCTAGCCACTTTTGCCACACGGGTGCTGCCGTTCGTCGCTTTGTCCCGGCATGCGGATCACCCACTGATACTGCACCTGGGACGCTATCTTCCCCCAGCAGTGATGATGATACTGGTCATCTATGCCTTGCGAGATTTTCGCCCCTTGAGCGAAGAACACTTGAACATGACCCCCAATGGCTGGCCGGTCATCATTGCCTCGCTCACCGTGGTCGCCCTGCACCTATGGCGACGTAATGCCCTTTTATCGATCGTCGCGGGAACCGGACTTTATATGCTGATGGTCCAATTAGGGCCTGTTGACGTTTCATTCACGGCCGCGCTGGCGCCAGTTTTTATTCGGGGCAAGGCAGGAGGAGAGAAATTTGGTTATTCCAAATGAACGACGACTAACGCAGCAGCGGATAAAAACTGGCCCAGCCCTTCGGGTTGCGCAGCAAAAAGCGCCATTCTGCGTTGCGAAACGTGAAAAGGGAATAACCCTTCCCTGCGCTTCGCGCCTTGACTGACACTTTTTGATGCAGCAACGCGGTTCGCGATGAAACGTCAACAGGCCCTAGGCTGATATGCTCTAGGAAATAGCCAATGACCAAAACCATGAGCCCATCACCGCTTACGATAGAGATTATGAAAACATCAGGAGAACGCCATGACCCATGACATCGCCGATGTTCGGCGCAACTACAGCGGAAAAAGTCTTGATACCGCCACGACTCCGGACAACCCCATGCCGCTTTTCCAGGAGTGGCTGGACGAGGCATTGGCCCATGAAACCGATGACGCCAATGCCATGACTTTGGCGACGGTCGATAGCCAAGGCCTGCCCCATGCTCGTATCGTACTGCTCAAGGGCTTCGATGAGCGCGGTTTCGTCTTCTACACAAATTATCAGAGTCACAAGGGCTGCGAATTGGCCAATGTGCCTCATGGAGCGATCGTATTCTGGTGGCCAAAGGTTCAACGTCAGGTACGCATAGAGGGTCATGTGCAGCAAGTCGATGCTCGGGAATCCGATCGCTATTTCGAGAGCCGGCCGCGCAACAGCCAGCTGGGCGCTTGGACAGCGCTACAGAGCGTGGAAATACCGGATCGGGAATGGCTGGAGGAGCGCAACAAGCGCTTCGAAAAGGTCTATGAAGGACAGTCCGTGACCCGACCACGCCACTGGGGTGGCTATCTTCTTACCCCCGAAATGATCGAGTTCTGGCAAGGCCAACCGGACAGATTGCATGATCGAGTGCGTTATCATCTTTACGATCAAGGGTGGTTCAAGGCGCGCTTGGCGCCTTGAAAATTCTCTAAAGCGTTTATGAAGACCGCAGAATACAACGAAAACGCCCAACCATCTGGTTGGGCGTTCGGCGTTCAAGAAGCCGTGAAAACATGCACGATAAACGCGGATTTACGAGGCGTCACCTAGCCATTCATCGACCATGTCCTGATGGTCTTCTACCCACTTCTTGGCATTCTCGTAAGGATCGCTGCCCTCTTCCTGGTTCATCACCATGACCTCGCCCATGTCTTCGGCGGTCCACTCGAAGTTATCCAGGATCTGGTAGGCCCCGGGCATATCTTCTTTCAGACCCTGGCGCACGATGGTATGAATCTGCTCGGCGCCGCCATAGACGTTCTTTGGATCGTCGAGATACTTCAGATCCCAGCGGGCGAACATCCAATGGGGTGTCCAACCGGTGACGACGATGTTCTCTTCATTCTGAATGGCGGATTTCAAGGCGGCAGTCATGGTGGCGCCACTGCCGGTGCGCAGGCGAATATCGCGATCCAGGCCGTACTCCTCGAGCACATCCTCGGTCAGACCCATGATGCCGGCGCCAGGGTCGATGCCAATGATCTCGCCATCGATGCTGTCCGCCTTGTCGCCGAGCTGCTCGATGGAGTCGATATCGGTATAATCAGGAACGACCAGGCCAAGCTTGGTGCCATCCAGGTTGACGCCGGTATCGACGACCTTGTCCTTGGTTTGAGCGTAATAGTCCTTGTGGGTCGTCGGCAGCCATCCCGCCAGGGTGGCATCCGCATCGCCATAGGCGATGGCCTGCCACATGGAGGCGCCAGACAAGGAAGACATCTCAACGTCGTACCCAGCCTGCTCCAGCACTGCGCGCATGACGTTGGTGGATGCAACCGTCGAGGACCATTCGACGTAGGCCAGGGTCACGGTACCCTTGTCCTGGGCAAAGGCGCCGCTCATGGTTCCTAGCCCCAGGGCCAGCGCCAAGGTCGTGGTGCGTAGCGTGCTCGACATGATAGTGGTTGTTTTCATGATTTCCTCTTTTTCGTCTTTTGTGTTCGAGGGACAGCGTTGCCTTCCAATCTATCTTCCTGCTGATACCTCTTGCTGCCAAGGCTGGCCGACGATATCGGCCAGCGTCCTGCTCTTTTCAACTTACGTTTCTTACTGCGTCTTTTTGGTCTTGCGGAACGCCTGGGTCAGGCGATCGAGCAGCATGGCCAGGATGACTACCGCGATGCCCGCCTCGAAGCCATCGCCCGGACGCAGGCGCTGAATCGCCTTCCATACTTCATTACCCAGGCCGTCCGCGCCGATCATGGCGGCGATAACCACCATGGAGAGCGCCAGCATGATGGTCTGGTTGATACCGGCCATGATGGTCGGTAGCGATAATGGCAATTGCACCTTGAGCAGTTTCTGTCCCCGAGTGGAGCCGAACGCATCTGCGGCCTCGACCAGCTCCGTAGGTACCTGGCGAATCCCCAGCGTAGTGAAGCGAATCGCCGGCGGCATGGAGAATATCACCGTGGCAAAAATGGCTGATACGGACCCGATGCCGAAGAACGGAATGGCCGGAATCAGATAAACGAAGGCCGGCATGGTCTGCATGAAATCCAGCACCGGCATGATCACGCTATAGAACTTGTCCGACAATGCCGCGAAGACACCTACCGGTAGCGCAATCACCACTGCTACCAGCGTTGCAATCACCACCAGGGTCAGGGTTTCGATCATCGGGAACCACAACCCCATGTTCCAGATCAACAAGAGACCCAATACCGAGCCGATCGCAAGGCGTATTCCCGACAGGCGCCAGCACAACAAGGCGATGATCGCCATCAAGGCCCATTCGGGCAGCCACATGAGCGCATCGTTGAGAGCACTGATACCGGTCTGAGTGAAACGGGAGATACCGCGGGTCACACCGGAAAATTCTGTCGTCAGATAGTCAAGACCTGCTTCGATCCAGTCGCCAAGGGGAATGCGAGGAATATCGATTGCCATCAGTGTTCTCCTGCTTCAGCAAGTTGTGCCAGTACCGCGCCCTTGACCACGACGCCCAACAGACGCTGGTCGTCATCGACGACGGCAATCGGAAAGCTCTTGTCGCCGAACATGGCGAACAGGTTGTGCAGTGGCTCGTCCGGGCCGACCTTGGGAAAATCGTTGCCGACCAGCCCTTCTATGCTCTGCTTTCCTTCCCGAGCAGCACGATCGGCCACATCCGCCTCCAGCAGCCCGAGCAGCTTGCGCTGACGATCGGTCACGTAGATGGAGTCCAGACCGTTTTCGCTGAGCTTGCGAAGCACGGTGCGCGGTCCGTCATCGCTGAGCGCCACGGCACGAACCGGGCGCATGGCATGACGCGCATTGAGAATTCGCGACATGTCGACGCCTTCAGTGAACCGCGCCACGTAATCGTCTGCCGGGTGAGTCAGGATGTCTTCCGCTGTACCAATCTGCACGATTTCCCCATCCTTCAGCAGAATGATGCGATCGGCGAGCGCCAGTGCCTCATCCAGATCGTGGGTGATGAAGATGGTGGTCTTCTTCATGCGATTCTGAAGTTCGAGCAACTCTTGTTGCATGTCCTTGCGAATCAGCGGGTCCAGCGCCGAGAAAGCCTCATCCATCAGCAGCACAGTGGAATCGTTGGCCAATGCCCGGGCCAGACCCACGCGCTGCTGCATGCCGCCGGAAAGCTGACTGGGCATCGAATCTTCCCAGCCTTCAAGGCCAACCTGATGAAGCGCTTCTCGTGCTTTCTTGGCGCGCTCTTCCTTGTCAAAACCGCGAATCTCCAGACCGAACTCTGCGTTGGCCTGTACGGTGCGATGAGGAAACAAGGCAAAATGCTGGAAGACCATGGAAAAATGCCGACGCCGACACTCCAGTAACTCTTTTTCACTCAGTTTGGGAATGTTTTCATCGTCGATGACGATATCGCCTTCCGTAGGCTCGATCAGGCGATTAAGGCAGCGAATCAGGGTGGATTTGCCTGAGCCGGACAGCCCCATGATGACAAGTAGCTCACCTTCCTTTACGTCGAAGCTTATGTTGGAAAGCCCCAGGGTCTGCCCGGTCTTCTCGAGGATTTCAGCGCGCTTTTTTCCCTTGTCGCGCAGTTCCAGCGCTCTCTTGGGATGACTGCCGAAGACCTTGCTGAGTCCTCGCACCCGGATCTTGATGTTTTCGGTGTCACTCATCGACTCATCCGTTCTGTGGTTATTTGTATTGAATGACAAATAAAATAGCGCCAGAAATTGAAATATCTGGCAACACTTGCCAGCTCATAGCGCAAAATGATGATTTTATCGATTTTCGATAAAATCAAACTATAGGAGCCACATCATACGGAGCCGCCTGGACAGGATCAAATCAAAGCTTCCATACTCCGGGCGTATCCGGCTCCATCTGCAATCGAATCCCGCCTTCAGGGCTGCGCTTCAAGACGATGACGCTGCCAGTCATTCTCGGGTTCGTTGAGACGCAGTACTGCGTCTACCACCTGTTCCTCCATGTTGTAATGCGACGTGAACCCCAGGTGCTTCATCAAGCCCCGCATGGGGTGATTATCCACCATGATCTTGCCGATCATCTCCAGCGTGCCAATACTCTTGCAGTAGCCGATCATCTTCTTCATTAGCACGCTGCCAAGGCCCACTCCCTGCATATCGTCCCGGATGATGACGGAAAATTCCGTGCGAATGTTGTCCGGGTCGTTCCACACCCGGACCACCCCCAGCATCTCTTTTTCGCCGTTTTCTTGCGTATGCTCGGCGATGAACGCCATCTGGCGGTCGTAATTGATCTGGGCCAATAACGCCAGATCCCGCTTGGTCAAATCCGCCTTGTTATGAAAATAGCGAAAGCGAATGCTCTCCTCGGACAGCTGGGAATGGAATTCGGTTATCAGCGGCGCATCCTCACCCCGGACCGGGCGGATCTCGACCCGCATATCATTCTTGAGCGTCACCCATTCTCGCAGATCTTCCGGATAGGGCATGATCGCATGGCGGGCCGGTTCGCCCAGATCCAAGGCAAAATCCACCGCGATCATGCCATCCCGATTGAGCAGTAAAGGATTGATCTCGAGACCACGCAATTCGAGTAGATCCGAGGCCATCTGGGATAGCTTGACCAGCAGCTGGCACAGCCGCTCGATATCTCGCTGTGGATCCGGGGAATGATCGAGGATCAACTTGCCTGCATGGGTGTTGCTTATCAGATCGTTGGCCAGGGTCATGTTCAATGGTGGCAAGGCCACATGGCGATCCGCCATTACGTTGGTGCGATAGCCGCCAATCCCGAATACGATGATCGGGCCGAACACCGGGTCTCGCGTGATACCGGCGCTCAGTTGAATCGAGTGTTTGCCGCGCTGCATGGGCTGCAGGCAATAGCTGTATATCTGACTCCCGGGGTATTGCGTTTGCACCTCATCTCGAAGTCGTTCAACGCCTTTGGCTACCTCCTCGGCACTATTCAGATCCTGCAGCAGGCCGGCAGAGAACTTGCGTGGGTGCTTGGCATAATGATAAGGCAGACAGCCCTGCTCATGGATTGCCTTGAGCCCCTGAGGTGTCCGCAGCTCCCCGAACGCCGTCGCCGCTTCTTCCGCATTGGCAACATAGCGGCTGGGAGCCGTCGGAATACCATAGGCCTGAAGCACCTCGCCGGTCTCCTGGTGGCTCAAGCGATCGCGACCCCGCGCCTTGGCCTCTGCGATCAATCTATGGCAATTCTGGCGAATGTCGGTCGTGGTTTCGAAAGGCAGGCTCGGCGGTGTCTCCTGCAGCAGTGTCTGCACCCGCTGATAGTCCACCATGTGGATGAAGGCCTTGACCGCTTTTTCCGGAGAAATATAGGTAGGAATACCCGCCAGATGACACTCGTGGCGTGCAGCCAGCGCCTCTTCCATGCCCATCCAGCTAGTCAGCAGATTACGCTTGAAACGCTTGCGATGGGCGACCACTGCTTGTGCGGTTGCCTTGGAGGGCGCCAGTCGGGTCGGCGCATGCACGACCAACACCGCATCCACGTTGGCATCGCCGGCAACGATTTCCAGAGCGCCAACGAATTTCTCCGGCGTTGCGTTACCTCCCAGATCCACCGGATTACTCCCCGGCAGACTCATGTCGAAATCGCTCTCCAATAGCGCTTGCCTTGTTACGTCCGTGAACTCCGCAAGCTTGCCCCCGGCCATGATCAAGCGGTCGATGGCCAACAGTGCCGGCCCCAGCCCATTGGCAACGATGGCCAGACGATCGCCACGCAAGGGCCGCATGCGAGACAGGGTACCAAGGGCATCGAACAACTCATCCGAATTGTCCACCCGCACCACCCCGGCCCGAGCCAGAGCGGCGTCATACACGCTGTCACGATTGACGATACCTGGCGTAGCGGGAAGCCCCGAGAGATCCGATTGCGGGGTACGCCCACTCTTGATCGCCAGAACCAGACGATTGCGCGAGGCATCCCGCAGCGATGTCATGAGGTGCTGGGCATCGTTTATCCGCTCCAGATGCAGCAGAATCGCTTGCGCTGGAGAGTACTGATTGATGTAGTCGATCAGATCCGGAAGCATGACATCGACGCTGTCGCCAAGGGTCACCAGATGCGAAAAGCCGATCCCCTGCCCTGCAGCCCAGTCGATCATGGCGTTGCCGAGCATGCCGGACTGCCCTAGATAAGCGACCTTGCCAGTCTTGACCGGTTGGCTGGAATAGGTAGCGTCGAGGCGGTGTCCGGGAACGATCAGCCCCATACACTCCGGACCCAGCACCCGAATACCGGAGCGCCTGGCGGCGGCCAACATCCGCTCACGAATCGAGCCTTCCCTGCCGCTGCTTTCATCCAGGAATGAGCCGCCGGAAAGCACCATGACCGCCTTGACGCCGAGACGCCCCAGTTGCTCGATGGTCACCGGAACCGTCACCACCGGAGAGCAGACGATCGCCAGATCCGGCGCTTGAGAAAGATCCGACACCTTTCGAACGCAGGTAGCGCCAAAGACCGTTTCATAGCCCTTTGGATTGACTGCCCACAGGGTTCCCCGGAACCCACCCTCCTGTAGATTGCGAATCACCAATCCCCCCATGGAGTGACTCTTTTCAGAGGCGCCAATTACCGCTACGGAGCTCGGTTCGAAGAAATTACGCAGAAAACGGGTACCCACGGCGATCTCCTGACAGAAAGACGATGCTGGTGTACGACTTAAGGACACTGTCGTGCAAGTCGCATTGCCGATTACTGTTGCATCATAACAGTGTGGAGAGCCGTCATGATTACCTCCTTTATTACGCATCCCCATTGCGTTCTTCACAACATGGGTCCAGAACACCCGGAAAGCCCCAAACGCCTGGATGCAATACTTGCGCGAATGGCCTTGGAAGGCATCCTGCAGCAGACCATGCAGTCCGAAGCCAAACCGGCCAGTGATGAACAGCTCACCCTGGTTCATCCACAGCGCCATTTGCGCTCCCTGGATAAATGCGTTCCAGAGCAAGGGGGGCTGACCAACCTCGACAACGATACTTTCATGAACCCGGAAAGCCTCAACGTTGCACGCCTGGCATCCGGCTCCGTGGTGCGCGGCATCGATCAGGTCTTTCGACAGCAGGCAGATAACGTGTTCTGCGCCGTACGCCCCCCGGGGCATCACGCCGAGGCAACGGAAGCCATGGGCTTTTGTTTCTACAACAATGTCGCGGTCGGGGCCGCTCACGCACGGGCGAAGTACGGCCTCAAGCGCATCGCCATCCTCGATTTCGACGTGCATCAATGCAACGGCACCATCGATATCTTCGCCAACGATCCGGACATTCTCATCTGCACCAGCTATCAGTATCCGTTCTACCCCTGGCGCTATCTGCGCCCGGAGGCGAGCAACGTGGTGTGTACCCCGCTGGATGCAGGCTGTGATAGCCGTACCTTCCGTCGCGTCATCGAGCGTGACTGGCTGCCGGCGCTGCAAGCCCATCGGCCGGAACTGATCCTGGTATCCGCTGGGTTCGACGCCCACCGGGAGGACCCGATGGCGGATGTCTGCCTGGAAGACGAGGATTATTACTGGATTACCAATCTGGCCATGGATGTGGCCCGAGGCTATGCCAATCATCGCCTGGTATCGGTGCTTGAAGGCGGCTACAACCCCGAGGCGCTGGGCAGATGCGCCACGGCCCATGTCAAAGCACTGCTGGGCCTGCCCTACCACGAAAAGAATAGCGAGGATGCCTGTCGCTATGATTCACCCATGGCGAAGGAGTGAGTTCAAAAAAGCCTGAAGACCAGGAAGTCTCATCGAACGCCCAGGGCCAGGAGGTATGCTAGAATCCAGGAAACTTTGTTTCCTATAGTGAACCTGTCATGTCCGCCAGTACCGACCAGGAAGCCGCGCTGCGTATCGCTTCAGGCCGAAAACCCTTCGTCGAACCGTTGCGCCTGGGCGAGCGGCTGAAGGAAATTCGTCTGGCCAATCGGTGGACCCTGGACGGCGTCAGTCAACGTACCGGCCTGGCCCGCTCGACCCTGTCCAAGATCGAGAACAATCAGATTTCGCCGACGTTCACTGCCGTCCAGAAGCTCATCAATGGACTGGGCATCGACCTGCCACAGCTACTCAGCCCGCCCAAGACACAAGCCCATACCTTGGGCCGGCGTGATCTGACTAGAAATGGCGACGGGCAGCAGCACCCGACTCCCACCTATGAGCACGAGCTGCTGTCCTGCCAGCTGGCCCAGAAGCGCATGATCCCGTTCAAGACCATCGTGCGGGCGCGGGATTTCGGAGAATTCAACGAGTGGGTTCGCCATGATGGCGAGGAGTTCTTGATCGTATTGGACGGCTGTGTGCGTTTATATACCGAGTTCTACGAACCACTGTGTTTGGAACAAGGCGACAGCCTTTACTTTGACAGCGACATGGGCCACGCCCTGGTCTCGATCAGCGAGCAGGACGCCACGGTATTGTCGGTGTGCACGTCTTCCGAAATTGCGCTGGAAAGTGCGGCTGCGGCAAGAATTCCTTCATGAAAAAGCCCTCAGATCACTGAGGGCTTTCTCGTTACCCATATTTTCCCGTTACTCATGCTCAACGACCGGCGTAAGGGTCCTCCCCGGCTAATTCACGCTGCATCACCTTGTCAGCATAATCCTTTCCGTAGCGCGCCCGGGACCAGGCATACATGACCAACCCGAGAATCATCCAACCACCGAACACGACCCACTCGACCGGCAGCAGTGCCGATGGGCTGCCGGGCAGATACAGCAGCACCATCCCCAGTGATAGAACGACAGCCAATCCGCCGACCAGCTTGCCCTGAGATACCGTGAAAGGCCTTTCAAGCTTGGGCTCACGATAGCGCAGCACCAGAAACGAAAGCGCGACGAAAAAGTAAGCGATGACAATACCTAACCCACCCGCATCCACTAGCCAGACCATGGTCGGACGACCGAAGAACGGTGCAATGCTTGAAAGGATGCCGATCATCAGAATCGCGTTGGTCGGTGTGCGATAGCGCGGATGCAGTTTGCCTAAAAAGGCCGGCAACATGCCTGCATGGGCCAAGGCAAAGATTGCCCGGGAGCCACCGATATAGAAGGCGTTCCAGCTGGTGATGATGCCCGCGATACCCGCCAGCACCATCAGATTGCCCGCCCAGGGCGCGGAAAACACCGCCTGCATGGCATCCGGCACCGCCAGGGAACTATTCGCCAGCGCCTGCGGGTTCAGCATCAGCGAAGTGCCCAGAATGATCAACGCATACCAGAACACCGCGAGGATGACGGAGGCCATGAGCACCCGGCCGATTTCGCGAAAAGGCAGGTTGATCTCCTCAGCGGCCTGAGGAATGACGTCGAAACCGACAAACATGAACGGCACCATGATCAGTACCGTCATGATGCCGCCGATGACACCGTTCTCGACGTTGAACAACGGCTGCATGGTAGCGCTGTCGCCGGTGAACAGTGCACCGGTGATGAACATGATGCCTACCGCCAGTATCAACAGAGTCACCACCTTCTGTACCAGTGCCGCAGTGCGGATACCGATATAGTTGATCACCATCATGGTAAGCGAACCAACCACGCCAACCGCTACCCAACTTGCGGTCACGTCCCAGCCGGCAATGGTCCATAGATGTCCCACGGCATAGTTGGGGAATAGTTGCTCAACCACGGTAGGCAGCGCAACGGCCTCGAAAGAGACCACGCTTACATACCCCAGCACGATGGCCCAGGTACAAATGAACGACGCAAAATGACCCATCGCCCGGTAGCTATAAACGTGCTCGCCTCCGACCTGCGGCATTGCTGAGGCCAGTTCAGCGTAGGTCAAACCCACCAGTACGATAGCGATACCACCAAACACGAAGGCCGTGATCGCACCAGCACTTCCCGCGGACTGTATCCAACTGCCGGTCAGCACGATCCAGCCCCAGCCGATCATGGCCCCAAAGGCAAGCGCCAGCACGTCCTTGCGCGCAAGCACTCGCGCCAGCTTGTTCTCTGCGGTTGAATCCGTCATCAGCAGCCACCTCACGTCTGTTGGTTTTGTAGGGTTATCAGGTGTATTCGTTTTATATATTCAACGATGGAGCAACGCTAATTGGCCTACTCCTGTAATACAAGTGTTTTTCGGTCGCCTTCAACCAAAGTCAATCATGCTGTACCGCATCCCCTCGCCATAACAATTTGCCACACTCTTCCAAAGAATAGCCGCCCAAGGACTGGGCCAGCGCAAGTCCTGGCGCGCTGTTCAGATAATCGAACAACTGGCGCAGCAAGGAACGGAAATAGACGTTGCGCGGCGTGACAAGATCAAAGGCCTCTTCGCTCACCGGTATGAACCCCAGCCCAAACTCGTTGGCCGCGGACAGGGTACCCGGGCCGATATCCGCTTCGTTGCGGGCAATCAGTGAAGCAACTTCTCTTTCACTATAGGCGATGGCATTGCAATTGAGCTGTTCGAGGCGCAATTGTTGGCCGGCCAACCACTCTTTCAGAAAGCGCTGGGAGCCGGCGCCTTCCTGACGCATCACCCAGCGCCGGCTGGCACCGGAAAGCCCGTGGGTGAGCCCTTGAGGATGCAGGGACAAGTGACGATCCTCGCTACGAATAATCAAGCCCTGACTGCGCCGAAACAATCGCACCAGGACCCAGTGACGATAGCCTTGATGACCCCGAATCAGCGCCGGATGACGCAACTCGCTCTCCTCGGCCCGCCCCCAATGAATGGCGCAGACATCCGCCCTGCCCTGGGACAAAAGCTCAAGGCCCAGCTGCGTGCCGGTTACGCTATGTCCGTAGAACGCCTGACCGCGCTGCTGTTGATTCAGTCGCATGACCATGGCGGCCAGCAATGGATCGTCACTGCCGGTAATCATCAAGCGATCCGTGAGCACACCGTGATGACAGGATTCCAGAATCCAGTGTTCCACCAGTCGACGGGGGAAAAGCCATTTCCCGGTAACCTTGGTCGCTGGCAAGGCGCCGTCGCTGGCCAGCTGATAGATCTTCTTTTCGTTCAGATGCAAGAGCTCTGCCACCTGATGGACATTGAGAAAGGGATTGTCCGCCTCGCTCACTGGTTTCTCTCCTGATCAGATAGGTCCAAGGGCTCATGCTGGGACGATGACGGGGCCGATTGCACAGTCCCCTCATGACTCTTTCGCTTGAGGGATCGACGAGGCGGCGGACTGTCCAGAATCAAACGGTCGGTAGAGTAAATAGCCTGGAAATGCTTGCCCTTGGCTCGAGCAATCAACAGCACTCCGAAACGCTGAGCCAGCTCGACGCCTTTTTGCGTTACCCCGGAACGCGATACCAGCACGCTGATGCCCATCTGCGCCACCTTGAGCACCATCTCAGAGGTCAAGCGCCCGGTGGTGTAGAAGATATCCGCTCTGCCGGTGGCCGCCATCGCCGCCTCGTCTGCATATAGCCATTGCCGGCCTGCCAGGGTATCCACCGCATTGTGCCGGCCCACATCCTCGACGAAATCCAGCACCTGGTCCTGATGACATAAAGCACAGCCGTGAACGGCGCCAGCGCTGCGATAGGTTTCGTTATAGGCGCCCAGATTGTCGAGCAGGCGATAGAGCACGGATTGCGCCAGCCGGGTTTCGGGCAGGGGGTTGAGAGAAGTGGCATCGAGCAGACGTCCGAACACGGTGCCCTGGCCACAGCCCGTGGTAACGGTACGCTGGGCCAGCCGCGCTTCGAGATCCTCGGGTGGATGCCCGGTGACGACCGCTGCGGCTTCCACCTCCCAATCGACCTGTACCGCCTGAAGATCTTCCCGGCGTGCAATCAGACCCTGATTGCGCAGATAGCCGATGACCAAGGCTTCGGGTTCGGCGCCTAGGGTCATCAAGGTGACGATCTCGCGACGATTGAGATACACCGTCAGCGCTCGCTCCGCGGCGATGGCTTGTTGCCGGGTCTCGCCATACTCATCGATGACGGAAATTTCCACGGTAGTCGGCAGGCGGGCCTGACTTACGCTGATTGAGCTCATGACAAGCATTCTCCTGGGCGACGAAGTGATTCGGTCACTATATCGGTTACAATCCCATTCGAACCAGTCAGGCGTTGCACGCCCGTTCGCGTCAGCCGTTCTCGTCAGGAGCCCATTGCCATGACCAGCAGTAGCCTACGGACCCTGAGTCTCGAGCTTGAAGCCGTTCAACGCACGGTCAAGGGTTTCAGCATGATCCAGTGGCACGTCGCCAGACTGGAGCCCGGCAATCAGGGGCCGGACGTGCTCGACCTGCAGCTTTATATGACCGAGCGTCTCGCCTACCGTCATAACCTGTCTTCCGAAAGGCCGCGATTGTTCGTGCGCTGCAGTGAAAACCAGAGCAAACACCAGGGGGTTGCCAATGCCAGCGCCATCACCGCCAGTCAGGAGGTAGCCGCCGGCTGGATGGACGGTGATTGGCTGGTACTCGATGCGACGATGCCTTTGGCCATCCAGGTGTGGCTGGAGGCCTATCTGGCTCGCAATGGCGAGGCGCCGGAGGAAGGACGCAAGAAGAAACGCAAGGGTGCGGGCCGTGCCCGGGAGGATCAAGCATGAGTCGTTTTGAACGCTGGTCGAGGCGCAAGCGCGGGATGGAAACTGGGGCGGAAACTAAAGATCAGCGCGAGCAGCAGGCATCGCTTCCTACCCAGACACCGCTCAAGACAGCAGACGAGAAAGAGCCGGTAAGCGCTGATTTGCCGCCAGCCTGGGAAGAAGAACATGCCATAGCTAGCCTGCAGGGGCAGGAAGCGGATCAGCACCCAATGGACAGCTCAGCTAGCGAGCCAGAAAGTCCAGCGGAGAATATCGACGATCAGCTTCCTGATCCGGACACGCTTGCGCCAGAGAGCGATTTCAGTGCGTTTTTACAGACCGGTGTCAGTCCGGCACTCAAACGTCGTGCACTGCGTCGCATGTTCATGGCAAAAAGCTATAATGTCCGAGATGGCCTTGATGATTACGATCATGATTTCTCCAAGATGCGCAAACTCAGTAGCGAAACCTCGGCGCAGCTAAGGAACTGGATGCACAAGCTCACGGAAGATGCCGATGAGCCGGCTGAAGAAACCATCAAGGAAGATCCGCCAGTAGTCTCCACTACGACAGAAGCAGAAGCACAGAACCCGGGGACAGATGCAGGTGGCTCAAGCAACGAAACATTGCCTTCCGATGACAAGAATCACGATAATCACGCTGATGAGGAGGGTGAGAAGGATCCGGAGAACATGGAGGGTGTAGAAGAAAGTGCCTATGACCCAGTACGACCCATTGAACGGCCAGTTTGACACAATCGATCCCATGACAGACGGCTGAGCTACCATCGGTTTTCCTTTTACGGGAGTTTGACTGCCCGCAATCAGGTCTAAAGCCTGCTTATATTCTTATAATCAAAGATTTCGGCACCGGTCTCGAGCCAAGGGACCCTAGTAAAACTAAAAAACGCTCGCCGATATCTTCCAGACCGTAACGAACTGAGGTGACATGGCGAACCATATTCCCGTTGCGTCGCTGGATCCGTCCCGCGATCGCGCGGCCAAAGACGCGGCCTACCAGAAAGTATCCTGGCCGGTCAATCTGGCTCCCAGCAGCATCAGCTACCAGAGCCAGGGCCATTTGTTGATCATCGGCAATGAGCGTGATGCGCGACTCACTGCTCGACGTCTACAAGATGATGGCGCTCCAGGCTCGATTTCCTTGTTGATTACTGCGGCGACGCCGGTTGACGACACAGCGGATTCCGAGCTCGAGCACGCCTATCAAGCCACCCAGGCATTGCCCTGTTATCAGACCCGTCATCTTCGCTTGAACGGCTATCTAGGTGCGTTTCATGCACAGATTACCCTCGACGATACATCCGCTATCAATCTTGCCCAAGCCTGTATTCAGCGCGATTGCTTCGATCTGGTGCTGGATCTGGGAAGCCCTGCGCAACTCGATCTGCAACTACCCCCACCGGGTTATCACGCTGTAGGCATTGAAAGCCCCAACTATGACGAAACCCTTGCCACCCTCATCGATAGCGTAGGTGAGTTCGAGAAGCCCAAGTACTTTCAGATCGACCACGACATCTGCGCCCATTCCGGACGCGGCCAGAGCGGCTGTACTCGCTGCCTTGACGTGTGCCCCGCGGACGCCATCAAAAGCGTTACTCGGCGTATCGAGTCCTGGATCGAGATCGATCCGTACCTTTGTCATGGCGCCGGCAGCTGCACCAGCGCCTGCCCCACCGGCGCCATTCAGTACCTGTTGCCGCAGCCCCAGCGTCAGCTCGATTTCGTTCGGCGCCTGCTCGGTGCTTACCGACAAGCCGGAGGCACGGCGCCGGTTGTGCGCTTTTGTGATCAGACCTGGCTCGAAAAAGAATCCACGACCGCCGCGCCCCATGTACTCGACGTTCCTCTGGAAGAACTGGGCGCTGCCGGTCTCGAACACTGGTTGGCAGCACTCGTCGACGGTGCTGCGGAAGTGCGCATCCAGCGTCATGCGGATCTTCCACAGAGTCTGGCACGGCTTATCGACGACCAGCTCGATCAAGCACGCGCGCTGCTTTTCGCTCTCGGCCATGATCCGCTGCGTGTGATTGCCATCGATGAGTCGCCGACTGGCCGTGATGCACCTACGCGTTTTGATTGTCTGATAGCAAGGGAAGAGCCCGACCTGGCAGCCAACAAGCGCGATCGACTCAATGCGGTCATCGATCATCTGGGCAATCACGGCCAGCCCAGCTCCGAACGAGCCTGCGTACCCGCTGGCGCGCCTTTTGGCACCATCAACGTGGACGAGTCGGCCTGTACGTTATGCATGGCCTGTGTTGCAGTGTGCCCGACGCCGGCACTTAAAGGAGGTGACGATCACTCTGCGCAGCTTGGTTTTCGTGAAGCAGACTGCGTGCAGTGCGGCCTGTGCGACAATGCATGTCCCGAGAATGCCATTACTCTCACACCGGGGTTTCTTGGCGATCTCGAACTACGCAATACCACCCGGGTATGCAAGGAAGAAGACGCCTTTGCCTGCATCAGCTGCGGCAAGCCTTTCGCTACCTCCAGCACGATCGCCAGCATCAAGGCCAAGCTCATCGACCATCCTTATTTTGCCGGCGATGCTATTCGGCGCCTGGAAATGTGTGAAGACTGTCGAGTCAAGGATGTATGGCGCGATCTGGCCCGCAATCCCGATGCCCAACTGAAGATATGAGCATGACAGGAACCAACGATGCCCGTGAATTGGCGAAAGATTCCATGACCGAGGCCAATGACGCCACGGCGCTCAGGCTCAGCGGATACGATGGCCTGCGCACCGATATCTATCGTTTGCTGGCACGGCTTCTAAGGGAAGCACCCGATGCTGACCTGCTCAGCTTTCTGGCAGAGCTGGAGATCGTCGAGGATAACGGCGATCTCCAAGCTTGCTGGCGGGCGCTTGCGCTTTCCGCATCCACGGCGCGACCGGAGGGCCTTGAGCGGGCGCACTTTCGCCACCTGATCGGGGTCATACAAGGGGAGCTGGTCCCCTATGCATCCTGGTATCTGACCGGTTCCCTGATGGAAATGCCATTGGTGGAATTACGCCGCGATCTCAAGCGACTGGGCTACGAGCGCGCCCCGGACGTCAAGGAGCCGGAAGATCACATTGCTGCCATGCTCGAGGTGATGGCCATGCTCATTGAAAACGACCCCGACCAGCAGACTCTCTTTTTCCAGCGTCATCTGGCCCCGTGGGGTCGAGATTTCATGGCGGATCTCGCAAGAGTGGATACACCATTCTATGCCAGCGTCGGCCAGCTGGGTCATACATTCTTGCAGCAGGAAGGGATTCTGAACATGACAGATGAAACATCCTCCCCTATCGACGCTGCGTTTTCCGATTCATCACGACAGTATCCCTCGAAAACCTGAACGGCGTTGCCGTCAGGTGCTCGATATTGACAATAATGCGCTGAGGAAATTGCCATGAGTCATACAACCGCTAAACCCACCAGCCCTGCTCCCGGACGTCGCCGTTTCCTTCGCGTGCTGGGCCTTGGCACCGTGGCCGGAGCCGCTGCCGGCCTTGGCACTGCCACTTTCGTTCACGCCAAGGACAAGGACGATATTCTGGAGGTACGTGACGATCAGCCCCGTCTGTACCACGAGACCGACCATGTCCGTGCTTTCTACGCTACCCTGCGCGACTGAGCGCTCAACCGAGGATTCGTTATCATGCGACTGACACGTAAATCCGCTCAGCCTGTCGAAAAAGGACTCGGGGTAACACGCCGACAGTTCCTGCAACGCAGCGGTGTCGCCACCGGTGGCCTGGCGGCGGCCGGTTTCATGGGGAATACCATGATGCGCCGTGCCGACGCCCAGGAAAAAACCCCGGTGTCGGATGCACCGATCGAGGTCAAGCGCACCATTTGCTCCCACTGTTCCGTGGGTTGCGGCGTCTACGCCGAGGTGCAGGAAGGCGTATGGACCAAACAGGAACCTGCCTTCGATCACCCCATCAACCGTGGCGCTCACTGCGCCAAGGGTGCTTCGCTCAGAGAACACGGCCATTCCGAGCGTCGTCTCAAGTACCCGATGAAGCTCGAAGGTGGAGAGTGGAAGCGCCTCTCCTGGGAGCAGGCCATCGAGGAAGTGGGCGACAAGGTGCTCGAACTGCGCGAAAAGCACGGTCCTGACAGCGTCTATTGGTTGGGCTCGGCCAAGTTCAACAACGAACAGGCCTATCTGCTGCGCAAGTTCGCCGCGCTATTCGGCACCAACAATACCGACCACCAGGCGCGTATCTGTCACTCCACCACCGTGGCCGGGGTAGCCAACACCTGGGGTTATGGAGCGATGACCAACTCGCTCAACGACCTGCAGAACAGTCGTTCGATCCTGCTCATCGGCTCAAATCCCTGTGAAGCTCATCCGGTGGCCATGCAGCACGTCCTGCTGGCCAAGGAGCGTAGCAACGCCGAGATCATCGTGGTCGACCCGCGCTTCACTCGCACCGCTGCCAAGGCCACCAAGTATGTGCGTCTGCGGCCGGGTTCGGATGTTGCCTATGTGTGGGGACTCCTGTGGCACATCTTCGAGAACGGCTGGGAAGACAAGGAGTACATCGAGCAGCGCGTCTATGGAATGGACAAGGTACGCAAGGAAGTCGCGACCTTTACGCCAGACGTGGTCGAGTCGATCACCGGTGTACCGGAAGCGGAAATGTATGATGTCGCCAAGCGTCTTGCGGACAATCGTCCCGGCTGCATCGTTTGGTGCATGGGCGGGACCCAGCACACCACGGGCAACAACAATACCCGGGCCTACTGCATCTTAGAACTGGCTCTGGGCAACATCGGCAAGTCCGGGGGCGGCGCCAACATCTTCCGTGGCCACGACAACGTTCAGGGTGCCACGGATCTGGGGCTGATGTCCCACTCCCTGCCCGGCTACTACGGCTTGACGGAAGGCGCCTGGGAGCACTGGGGCGAAATCTGGGGCCTGGACCAGGAATGGCTCAAGAGTCGTTTCGATCAGACGGAATACGCTGATGGCAAGCCCATGTACGCCAATGGCATCACCGTATCGCGCTGGATCGACGGCGTACTGGAACAGGACGAGAACATTTCCCAGCGCACCAGTTTGAAGGGCATGTTCTATTGGGGGCACGCGGTCAACTCCCAGACCCGTGGCCCCGAAATGAAGAAGGCCATGAATAAGCTGGATCTGATGGTGATCGTCGATCCCTATCCTACCGTTGCCGCGGTCATGCACGATCGCAGCGATGGCGTTTACCTGCTGCCAGCCTCTACTCAGTTCGAGACCACCGGTAGCGTCACCGCCACCAATCGTTCATTGCAGTGGCGCGACCGGGTCATCGAGCCGCAGTTCGAGTCATTGCCGGACCACGAGATCATGTATCTGCTGGCCAAGAAGATGGGCTTCGCGGAACAGCTGTGCAAGCACATCCAGGTCAACGGCAACGAACCCCTGATCGAGGACATCACTCGTGAGTACAACAAGGGCATGTGGACCGTAGGCTATACGGGCCAGAGTCCGGAACGACTCAAGAGCCATCAGCAGAATTGGCATACCTTCAGCTTTCGCACCATGCAGGCCGAGGGCGGTCCGGCGGATGGCGATTACTACGGTTTACCCTGGCCCTGCTGGGGTAACGCCGAGATGAATCATCCGGGCACACCGTTGCTCTACGACACCAGCAAGCCGGTCAAGGAAGGCGGTTTGACATTCCGCGCCCGTTTCGGCGTCGAGCGTGACGGCGAGAGCCTGCTGGCGGATGGCGTCTACAGCAAGGGTTCGGATCTCAACGACGGCTATCCGGAATTCACCGCCGAGATGCTCAAGCAGCTGGGCTGGTGGGAAGAGCTTAGCGACAAGGAAAAAGCCGCGGCGGAAGGCAAGAACTGGAAGACCGATCTGTCCGGCGGCATCCAGCGGGTCGTCATCGAGCATGGCTGCGCGCCCTTTGGCAACGCCAAGGCGCGCTGCGAGGTGTGGACCTTCCCTGACCCAATCCCGAAGCATCGCGAACCCCTGTACACGGCACGGCGCGACCTGGTGGAGAAATTCCCGACCTGGGACGATTTCCAGTCGCTTTATCGTCTGCCGACGCTGTACCGCTCGATCCAGGAAAAAGACGTCAGCGAGCGTTATCCCATCACCCTGACCTCCGGTCGTCTGGTGGAATACGAAGGCGGTGGTGAGGAGACCCGTTCCATGTCCTGGCTCGCCGAATTGCAGCAGGAGATGTTCGTCGAGATAAACCCGGCATTGGCCAACGATCTGGGCATCGAGAACGACGACATGGTCTGGCTCGAAGGGGCCGAAGGCGGCCGGGTAAAGATCAAGGCCATGGTCACCCCTCGCGTCGGTCGCGATGTGGTGTTCATGCCCTTCCACTTTGGTGGCGTGTTCGAAGGCAAGAGTCTGGCGAGCCACTACCCGGAAGGCGCCCAGCCCTATGTGCTGGGCGAGGCGGCCAATACCGCGACGACCTATGGCTACGACAGCGTGACCCAGATGCAGGAATCCAAGGTCACGCTGTGTCGTCTCGAGAAAGCCACCGCCTGAGCCACTTGAACCAATGACCTGACAACACAAGCGGGAGCGAGAATCTTGCTCGCTCCCGACGAGGAGAAGAACATGGCGACGATGAAATTCATGTGTGACGCGGAGCGCTGCATCGAATGCAACGGCTGTGTCACTGCCTGCAAGAACGCCAACGAAGTACCCTGGGGTATCCAGCGCCGGCGGGTGGTCACCATCGACGATGGTGAGCCAACGGAAGTCTCCATTTCCGTGGCGTGCATGCACTGCGACGATGCGCCCTGTATCGCTGTCTGTCCGACTGAAACGCTCTATCAGCGCGACGACGGCATCGTGTTGCATGACAAGGATCTGTGCATTGGCTGTGGCTACTGTCTTTATGCCTGCCCCTTCGGTGCGCCGCAATTCCCCAAGCAGAACGCCTTCGGCGAACGGGGTAAGATGGACAAGTGCACCTTCTGTGCCGGCGGCCCCGCGGAAACCAAGGAAGAGGAGTACGAGAAGTACGGCGCCAACCGCATTGCCGAGGGCAAGCTGCCGCTGTGCGCCGAGATGTGTTCGACCAAGGCGCTACTGGCCGGTGACGCTCAGGAAGTCGCCGACATCTTCCGCCAGCGCGTCGTACAAAGGGGTCACGAGGACGGCGCCTGGTCGGGCAATCAGCGGCGCGAGCGCAACCGATTCCAGGGTGCATCCGTCGACGACCTGGCCTACGACGCAGCCCGTCAAGGGTGAGGAGGCGCTCATGCAAACGCTGACAGGAATGCAACGACCCTTGCTGTGCCTGGCAATCTCGATACTTTTCGCCCTGACACTTGGTTCTTTCGCCATGGCGGCAGAGCAAGATGGCGAGCGCGCAAACGGCTGGACACCTCAGGGTGAGATAGCGACCTCAGTCGGGCCGATTACTGCGGATACTTGGCGCCAGGTAAGAGACGGCGAGAACTTCATCGATACCCGGGCCGACTCCACCTACAACCTGATCAATCAGAGTGGTGAGTACTGGCGGCAGGTTCGCAATCGCTGGATTTCCCCCGGCGGGCTGATCGCTGTCGGCGGCATGCTGGCGATCATCACCGTCTTTTATCTGATCGTCGGTAAAAAAACCCTCGATAGCCCCCGTACCGGTCGAACGATGCTGCGCTGGACCGCCGTCGAGCGGGCCATGCACTGGACCTTGGCCTCGCTGTTCATTGCCTTGGCATTGACCGGGCTCAACCTGCTGTATGGCAAGTTCGTGTTTCGCCCATTGTTTGGCGACGGTTTTTGGGCGCCGATGATCTCGGGCACCAAGCTGATACACAACTATCTAGGGCCACTATTCGGCATCATGCTTATTATCGTGCTCGCCAAGTGGCTAACCATCAATATTCCCAAGAAGCATGACTGGACCTGGTTCAAGCAAGGTGGCGGCATCATCGGCAAGGCGCATCCGGATGCGGGCTTTGCCAATGCGGGGGAGAAAGGCTGGTACTGGCTACTTGCCAGCGTGGGTTTGCTGGTCGTGGCAAGCGGCCTGGTGCTGGACTTCCCTAATTTCGATCAAGGGCGCGACACCATGCAATGGGCAAACATGGTGCATGCCATCGGCTCCCTGGGGCTGGTAGCGGTGGCGTTGGGCCATATCTATATTGGCACCCTGGGCACCGAAGGCGCTTTCGAGGCCATGAAGACAGGCTATGTAGACGAAACCTGGGCCAAGCAACACCACAATCTCTGGTACGATGAGGTGATGCAGAAAGCCGACGCTGCGCCGGAAGAAAAAGCCGTCGACGACGGAACGGCAAAGGCTCATCGCCCTAATTAAATCGTCGCAACGAGACGCTACGAGTTCTCTTTTGACACCGTCCTTTCAACAACAGGGGCGGTGTCTTTTGTTATGATATCCGACCAATTGCCAGCCATCTGGAGAGCGAAACATGCAGCATATCGATGATGCCACCCGTACCGAAATCGAGGCCGCTACCTTTCGTCGTCTGCTCGATCATCTCGATGCTCATAAGGAAGTACAGAACATCGACCTGATGATCCTGGCGGACTTCTGTCGCAACTGTCTGTCCAAATGGATGGTCACCGCCGCCGAGGAACGAGGTGCGGAACTCGACTACGATAGCGCTCGGGAACACGTCTACGGCATGCCTTATGAGCAGTGGAAAGAGAAGTACCAGACGCCAGCGACAGCAGAACAGCAGGCCGCGCTGAAGGCACGTCACAGCAACAAGGAAGACGCATGAGCGCTAATCGCGACACCTTTGTGCCTCTCAGCATTGCGGTGCTGACGATCTCGGACACACGCACCGAAGACACGGATCGCTCGGGGCAAGCCCTGATCAAAGGCCTGAAGGAGGCTGGGCACACCGCCATCGACAAGCGCATCGTCGTCGACGACGTTTACCGTATCCGTGCGGTGGTCGCCGACTGGATCGCTGATGAGCGTATCCAGGTGATCCTGACCACCGGAGGTACCGGTTTCACCGGGCGCGACTCCACACCGGAGGCAGTCGGTGTGCTGCTCGACAAGACCATCGAAGGCTTCGGTGAACTGTTCCGCCATCTGTCCTGGCAAGAGATCGGCAGCTCGACGATTCAAAGTCGCTGCCTGGGGGGTCTTGCCAACGCTACCGTCATATTCTGCCTGCCCGGTTCCACCGGCGCCTGCCGCACCGCCTGGGACGGCATTCTCAAGGAGCAGCTCGACAGTCGGCATCAGCCCTGTAATTTCGCCAATCTGGTCATTCCCGGACGGGGGCAACATGGCTGAAACGATGCAGAGCGTCGAAGCGGCGCTTGAAGCATTGCTCGACGGACTTGGCCCTGTAAACGCAGAGCGCATTGACACTGCTGAGGCGGCGGGACGCATATTGGCGGTAGACGTAACCGCCCAGCATGACGTTCCGCCAGCGGATAATAGCGCCATGGATGGCTACGCCCTGCGCGCCGCGGATGCCGGTCAGGTGCTGCCCGTTTCCCAGCGGGTTGCCGCCGGGCATGCACCGCAGCCATTGGAACCGGGCAGCTGTGCGCGCATCTTTACCGGCGGTGAGATTCCGCCCGGTGCCGATTGTGTCGTCATGCAGGAAAAGGTCGAGGAATGCGCTGACGGCATGCGAATGCCTGCAGATATTCCAAGCGGCGATAACGTTCGCCGGCGTGGCCGTGATGTACAGCGTGGCGCCCTGCTACTGCCCGCAGGAACCCGGCTGGAGGCTGCGGCGCTGGGCCATCTGGCGGGCCAAGGGGTTACCGAGGTGGAAGTACGGCGCAGGCCAAAGGTGGCGCTACTCTCCACCGGCGATGAAATCATCGATCCTGGCACGCCACTTGCGCCGGGTCAGATCTACAACTCCAACCGCCCCATGCTCAAGCGCCTGCTGGAGCGTTTCGGCGCCGATGTTGTCATGGCCGCATCAATACCGGACGACTTCGAGGCTACCTGCCAGACACTGCGCCAGGCAGCGCAGCAGGCAGATGTAGTGGTGTCGACCGGGGGCGTAAGTGTTGGTGAAGAGGATCACGTCAAGCATGCCCTGGAAAGCCTTGGACAGCTCGATCTCTGGCGCTTGGCCATGCGCCCCGGTAAACCGTTGGCGCTAGGACGATTGCCCCGCAGCATTGGGAACAGTGCCAATGGCGAGGCGCGCTTCGTGGGTCTGCCTGGCAACCCGGTGTCCGGCTTCGTAGGGGCTTGGGTCTTTCTTCGGCCGTTGATCGGTGCTCTGCTCGACTGCCCCGCCTTGTCCAGTTTGCCTTCCGTGTATGCACGAAGCGGTTTTTCGACCACCACTCAGGCGCGTCGTCATTATATGCGCGTCATGCTGGAATTCAGTGCTGACGGAATTGTTGCCCAGGCCTTTGACGATCAGAACTCGGCGGTGCTGTCGTCTTGCATCGATGCAGACGCCTTGGCGGTAATCAAGGCCAACAGCACGATCAAGCCAGGCGATATGATCGAGTGCCTATGGCTGATCTAGACCCCTAGACGGTGGTTCAATTCCGGCCACAATCGAACAAAGTCTTCTTCAAGGGCAGCGTAATTGGCTTCAAGCCATGGCACGAGTTCCGCCAGACGGTTCGGGCCGGATAATCGCTGGCCCACCCCTGCTACCGCACTACAGGTAAAGCCGAAATCCGCATAGCCGTTCAACCAATCCTGAGCAACCAGCACCGGTATCATGCGCTCTAACCGTGCAGGCGCCGGGCGCTCATCGAGTAGACGATAGCAGCGCTGGATCAAGGCTTGATTGGCGTTGTCTTTTACGCGGTCGCGGGCAACAAAATGGTCCCACACCAGATCCAGGGCAATGCCGACATAGCGCCGCCCTTCTCTCGGCGCCCTGGCGCGAGCATCGAGAATCACCGGATGGGCATCGACCACCGCATCCACCCGCCGGTGATGACGTATGCCCGCAGCAATATCCGGCGACCAGTTACCGAGATCGCTGCCCTTGACCCCATCGGCAATCAGATTGCCGTAGAGAAAGCCGTCGTTGCCGCCACGGGCAAGCCAGGCATGAGCCAGAAAATTCAGAGTGATCGCCTCATCACTGGTTTCTCATAGACAATTGGTCGGCTTGGGCAACCCTGCCAGCCTGGCACCGACCTTGGCCGGGCTTTCGGGAAACAGCTTCATTAGATGCAAAGACTTGCCCTTCTCTGGTCCTAGAGCCTGCCCTACCGCCTTGACCAGCGGGCGCATGGCCGGCGCCATCTCGAAGCGCGTATAGAAATCACGCAACACATCGATGACCTCCCAATGCTCGAGAGTCAGCACACGCCCTTCCTCACTTGCCAGCGCTTCGGCCACTGCCGGCGTCCAATCCGAAAGATTTACCAGGTAGCCTTCCGGGTCCAGGGCGATTTCCCGATCCTCGACTAACAGGCAGCGTGCAGTCATTGCGGTCGTCATTAGAACCAGCTCACCGTCCGCTCGGTTTCTTCGGTCAGCTGCACGAACCCTTCCGTATCCACCACGATGACGGATTCGGCGCATCGCCCTTCCAGGCCCCGAGACTCCAGATCCTCGCGCAGTGCAAAAAGGCGCCCGGCAATCGAAGAGAAATGCTCGACCAGGGGCGCTACGGCCCCATAGACGCCATCCTCGATCAGTAGCAGGTAATCGTCGTCACTCATGGCCCGTAGTGCGTCTCGATACACATGACTCGAAGCCACAGAGCGATTGAGCAAGTGCAGCTGCATCAGCAATTGTTCCTTACGCTAAAATTTTTTCATCGACTTTTTCACCCGACAACTACTCCTCAGGGCGTGATACCAAAACACTAGAAATTGAACACTGGGGTATGTTGAGCGAAAAGATGGGGTAATTGCGAAGCAGTAATCAAGGTCACGGGTAGCTGTAAGTCCGCTTCGGTCAAGCCACGCTGCGCAAGAGATTCGACGTCGACAAGTAACGTCTCTATATCGTACATGGCAAGCATATCCAAGGTCGGATGGGTCCCCTTCTGGCCCAGCGGCCCTTGTTGCTGGCCCTTGATGAGCGCCTGGACGCCATCACCCAGAAACAACAGGTCAACCGTTTGACCAAAGGCAGCCCCTACCAGTGCTACATCAAGCCCCTCTCGCAACCAGCTACTGCCGTGAGGAGCGTGGCGCAGCACGACAAGCAGGGCGGTAGTCGAATCCGCATTATTCATTCAACACACCCTAGGGTGAAAAGGTCACCAGTCGATCGTGGGTCATTGCGGCTTCAATTAGTTGACCCACGCCCGTGAGCTCAAAAGATGCTGCGAGGCTATGGCCCTGTTTGCCATGGCGTTGCGATTCACGCTCATCGATTACACCACGCTTCAATGCAGCGGCAACACAGACCAACAGCGCGGTGCCCTGCTCATGATGCAGGCGCTGCCAGGCCTCGATCAAATGTGGCTCATCCTGAGGTGGCGTCGCCAGCCGCTGAGCGTTGTAGATACCATCATGATAGAAAAACACCGTTTCGAGTCGATGGCCTCGATCGATCAATGCCGATGCAAATCTCAGTGCCGAGTGCGCCGCCTGATGACTGTACGGGGCGCCTTGGACAAGTAGTGCATAGCGCATGGCCTACAATGCTCCACCACGACAAGTTCAAAATAAAGCGGCCCCGCCTTGATAGGCGGGGCCTCTTGGAACAACCACTATCGATCGATCAATCGTTATTCATCACACCCAGGATGGACAAGAGGCTAATGAACAGATTGTAGATCGAAACATAAAGCGTGACGGCGGCCAGGATATAGTTGGTCTCGCCTGCTCTATGCACGATTTCACTGGTCTGGTACAGAATCACTGCAGAGGAGAACAATACGAAACCAGCGGAAACCGCCAAGGCCAGCGCAGAGATATTGAAGATCATCGCCACGACCATGGCCAAGATCAATACGATGGCCCCTGCCAACAGGAAATTGCTCAGGAAGCTGAAGTCTTTCTTGGTGATCAGCGCAACAGCAGATAGACCGAGGAAGGTCGCCCCAGTCATGGCAAGCGCCGTCATGACCAGCTGCGCCCCGTTGGGTATCGACAGATAGAGACTGAGTATTGGACCTAGCGTGAAACCCATAAAGCCAGTGAAGGCGAAGGTGGCCAACAGGCCCATCGCGGAGTTGGCGGTCTTATGGACCAGGAACATCAGACCGTAGGCGCCGATGAAGAACACGAAAATGTTCATCTGGCCAACGCCCATGGCCATGGCAACTCCCGCAGTGACCGCCGAGAAGAGCAGGGTCATTGCCAGAAGCATATAGGTATTACGCAGAACCTTATTGGTACTGACCGCGCTAGTCTGACGCTCAGTCACATGCGACGACTGCTGATAAGCCATGGAGTAAGCTCCTAGAGGTTGGGATACGAACAATAGACCAAGAATGCCGGCAGATCGTTCCCTGTGCAAGCGCCCGTACGTCAACGCTTGCTGCTTGAACGGTTTGTCATGGCAAAGAACCTCGCAAAGCGAGGTTCTTCAAATTTGTCTCATACTTTCCAATCAGGTTCAGGGCTGCATGGTTCCTTCGAGATTCAGACGCAGCGCGATTGAGACGTTGTGCGGCACATTGGTCACTTCCATGGCGTGTCGGGTCATCTCCTCTTCCAGCTGCTTGAACGCCTGTTCATCGTTCTGCTGCATGTCTCGCAGCTGGTTTTCCGAGAGATTCTTGCTACCGATATAGTCCTTGCCGGCTTTGCGTAAGGTCGAGCCCTGCTCTCCTGCAGCCAGACTATGAAAGTCGTCGTTGTCTTCACCGGTGTTGAGGATCGTGATTTCCATGTCGTGCTCCTATGCGTTTTCTAAATGGACTGAATCAACCGTCGATGATGATAGCAGTCATGTCAAGCAAGGCTTCGAGCGGGCTGAAGCCGGTCATGCTTAGCGTCGTGGAGGGGATTGTTGCAGCCTATCATCTAGTACTGCTTGAAGTGATGATGACGCTGCTCGAAATACTCATGCTCCATCAAGAGATCTATCGCATTACGCAAGCATTCCGGATCGTTTGGATCATCGACTTCGACCAGCAGCAAACTGGATGTCTCGCCGACGCCACCGGTTCCGTCGAGTGGCATGTATTGAGGGTCGTTCATCAACTCGATGTAGCGGTGAGAATCATCGTGGCGACCTACGGCGCCTACGACATGCAAATCCGCGAGTTGAAGGCCATGGACCTTTTCTACAGGTACCCGGGTAATGTTGTCTGACATGACTTTACCTCCGCAAAATAAGCCGATCGTCTTGGGGTATTGATACAGAATATCCTGTCATCCCAGGCTAGCTGAAACCATGAGATCCGGCCTTCTTATTGCCAAGGTTCTTGACGAACCAGCTAAAATTGGTAGTATCTAGCGCCGTGAGCCGGAGGGATGGCAGAGCGGTTGAATGCACCGGTCTTGAAAACCGGCAAGGGTTAACGCCCTTCCAGGGTTCGAATCCCTGTCCCTCCGCCATTTATTATTATAATTCAAACACTTACCAAGCGTTTATATCCTATCCCCACACCCCCTTCAAAAAGTTTGAATGTAGTTAAACAACCTAATCGAGCCTTTGATAGTTAAGTTCCAAAGACCGCCATCTGTCGAGCCGACACGCTTAAAAATCAAAGAACACCGTCTCGTCGTCACCCTGCAAGCGGATATTCAGGCGATAGCGCGCCCTGCCGTCGGTTTCCTCGCGCTTGGCGATCAGGGTCTGGCGACGCGCCTGAGACTCGATGCGTGAGAGTACCGGGCATTGGGCATTGGCTTCGGTTTCATCCTCGAAGTAGAGCCGGGTCTGCAGATGGATATTGATTCCCCTGGCGAAGATCGACAGGCTGATATGCGGCGCCATTACCTTGGCACTGCGCTCGCTGGCCAGGTAGGAATCCTTGTCGTCAATGGCGCCATGTTCCTGATCGATGGCATCGACCGCGACCGGGCCAGGCTTGATGGTTTTCAGCGTCCACTCGCTGCCGTGCTCAAAGGTAGTGGCGGTGCGCCCAAAGCTGTTGAAGGGCTTCTCAAGATCGAATTCGCGCTGGTAGATCCCTTGGCTGTCCGCCTGCCAAGCCTCGATGAAGGCGTCGCGTACCAGATCGCCGTTGCCGTCAATGACGGTGCCGACCACCTCGATGTGCTCGCCTTCGGCATCGTCCTTGGCCATCTCGTTCCAGATTTCTTCATCCCGGGTCGGGTTACCCGCGGCGGCCAGCGCCAGGCCGATGTGCACGTAGGGGCCGGCAGTCTGGGAGGCGGTCTCGCGCAGCAACAAGGTGTCGCAGGGTTGGGTATTGGGTTGCATGTTGTCGTTCCCCATCATTGATTCTCGAACCGAACTCATTGATTTTCAAAATAGGTCTGCAGCTCGCCGCGCACCACCAGATCGAAGCGGTAGGCGAGGCTATCCATAGGATTGCTGTGGGCCATGTCCAGCCGGCCAATCATGGTCTCGACCGCGTCCGGGTCGTTCAAGGTATGCACGATGGGGCATTTCGGGATCAGCGGATCACCCTCGAAATACATCTGGGTGATCAGCCGCGTGGAGATCGCAGGCCCCATCACCGAGACATGAATGTGCGAGGGCCGCCAGCTGTTCACGTCGTTGGACCAGGGATAAGGGCCGGGCTTGATGGTGCGGAAACTATACCAGCCCTGTTCGTCTGTCAGGCAACGGCCAACGCCACCAAAATTGGGATCGAGCGGCGCCAGGTAGTTGTCGTTCCTGTGGCGATAACGACCACCGGCGTTGGCCTGCCACATTTCCACCAGGGAATGAGGTACCGGCTTGCCAAACTGATCGACCACGCGACCGAACAAGATCATGCGTTCCCCTACCGGCAAGCCGCTGCCCTGGGTGAAGTTCATCAGCAGATCGTTGTCATGGACCCCCATGCGCAGTTCGCGAAAATCGGGACCTGTCAGCTCGGAAATGGTTGGGTGCTGCATGCTGACCAATGTCTGGCGCGGCGAACGGGCCACGGAGGTTTTGTAGCCCGGTGCATAGGGGGGTGGATGCCAGTTGCGGTCGCGCTCCACGAAGCGCCGAGTGCTATCTTTCATATTGAATGCTCTTTCTCGTCAACAGGGCTTAAACGGTAACGATCAATTTAAAGCATTGCCCCAGCCAAGGCGTTTGGCTTCAGCAAAGGCATGATTGGCCGCCGGTACGCCGGCGTAGACGGCCACGTGCATCAATACCTGTCGCAGCTCTGACTCACTAATCTCCAGGCGCTGGGCGGTCTTCAGATGCAACTCCAGCTCTTCGCGTCCCAAGGCAGCCAGGATGGCAGTAGTGATCATGCTGCGCTCGCGATGAGTAAGGTCCTCATTGCCCCATAGCTCGCCCCAGGCCAGACGGGTGATCATCTGCTGGAAGGGGCCATCGAGGGTAGTGGCTGCCTGTGATGCCTTTTCGACATGCGCCTCACCCAAGACTTGCTTGCGGATCTCCAGGCCATCGGTATAGTTCACGCCCCGCTCGCTTACTTGGGCGCGCGACCCAACTATGGCTTGCAGAACACGTTCAGCGAATGATCCAGGACACTCCACGGAAGGCACGTGACCGACATTCTCGAAAATCTCAAGAGGCGCGCCATCGCACTCTTTGGCAAGAACCTCAAGGGTCGCCGGGGGCGTGGCCATATCCTCGCTGCCGCCCAGCAAGTTCACCGATACTTGCTTGCCACCGAGCTGACCACTGAAATCCGTACGCCCGAGCATTTCACAAAGTTTGGCGTAGGACTCGCCGTCCGTGCGCGCCATCTGAATCTGCCAGCCGTCAGCCAAGGCGGGGATCTTCTCGATTAACGTCGGTGCAAACCAACGCGGTACGATCTCCTCGGTCAATGCTACAATGCCTTCTTCACGCACACGCTTGGCCCGAGTATTCCAGTTGTCGGCGCTGCCGATCACCGCTCCGGTATTAGTCAACGTAGCTGACAGCAATTTTTCAGCGTGATCCATCAATAATTGCTGACCCACTGCTCCCCCTATGGAGGTGCCGACGAAATGAAACCGCGAGGCGCCGGCGTACTCGGCCAGTGCCAGCGCTTCATTCGCGAGATCATTAGTGGATACCTTACCCTGGCCCCAGGCGCCGCTGGCGCCATGCCCCGGCAGATCCCAAGTCAGCACCCGATAGCGTGGCAGCAGTGCCGGCAGAATGTCATCCCATACCGCCTGGGTCATGCCTAGCGGATGCGCCAGCATCACAAGCGGGTTGACCGCATCGCCCAGTAGACGATAGGCGACGCTGCGATCTTTGATAGTCAGAAATGCCATGAAACCCTCCTTGGTTACACGCGCTCGATCACCACGGCAATCCCCTGCCCCACGCCGATGCACATGGTGCACAGGGCATAGCGCTTTTGCTGCTTGTGCAGCTCATGAGCGGCGGTCAGCAGCAAGCGTGCACCGGACATGCCCAGCGGATGGCCGAGGGCGATGCCACCGCCGTTGGGGTTGACCCTGGGGTCGTCATCGGCAATACCCAGCTCACGCATACAGGCCAGAGCCTGGGCGGCGAAGGCTTCATTGAGCTCGATGATATCGATGTCGTCGATCGACATGCCGAGGCGATCGAGCAGCTTGCGCGTCGCCGGCACCGGGCCGATGCCCATGATGCGCGGTTCGACCCCGGCGGTGGCCATACCCAGGATACGCGCCATGGGTTTGAGGCCATGCTGTTCCACCGCTGCCTCGCTGGCCACCAGCATGGCCGCGGCGCCGTCATTGACTCCGGAGGCATTGCCGGCGGTGACGCTGCCGTTCTCACGGAACGGAGTTGGCAACTTGGCCAGCTTTTCCAGGGTGGTGCCCGGTCGCAAGTGCTCGTCTTGATCGAAGATCAGCGGCGCCTGCTTGCGCCGGGGGATCTCGATGGCGGTGATCTCCTCGGCGAAGCGCCCTTCCCGCTGGGCTCGCTCGGCCTTCTGCTGGGAGCGCAGGGCGAAGGCATCCTGATCCTTGCGCGACACCTTGAACTGTTC
This sequence comes from uncultured Halomonas sp., assembly GCF_947500835.1. Lineage (GTDB taxonomy): Bacteria > Pseudomonadota > Gammaproteobacteria > Pseudomonadales > Halomonadaceae > Modicisalibacter. The sequence continues at coordinate 43,612 of NZ_CANMTQ010000010.1, read as the reverse complement.
GGCAACGTTCTCGGCGGTCTCCGGCATGGAGTGGGTGTCGTACACCTGCTTCATCAAGGGGTTGACGAAGCGCCAGCCGATGGTGGTGTCCTCGATCTTCTGGTTGCGTGCAAAGGCCGTCTCGGCCTTGCCCATCACGAAGGGGGCTCGGGACATGGACTCCACCCCGCCGGCCAGCGCCAGCTCGAACTCGCCGGCCTTGATGGCGCGGAAGGCGGTACCCACCGCATCCATGCCGGAGCCACACAGGCGGTTCATGGTGGTACCCGGCACCGAGGTCGGAAGGCCCGCGAGCAGCGCCGACATGCGCGCCACGTTGCGGTTATCCTCGCCCGCCTGGTTGGCGCAGCCCATGATCACCTCGTCGATGGCGACGGGATCGAGGCTCGGCGCCTCGACCAGCACCGCCTTAAAGATGTCCGCGGCGAAGTCATCCGGGCGCACACTGGCCAGGGTGCCGCCGAAGCGGCCCACGGCGGTGCGCCGGGGATGACACAGATAAACAGAGTTGCTATCAGCCTGGCTCATGATCTCTCCCCCGGCGCTTCGCCGGCATGGTGGCGGGCGGTGCGTTCTTTAAGTTCGCGGAGTACCTCGAGTTCACGGGTGTTCGGCTCCGGCGTGGTCTCGAGGGACTCGACGAAACGGATCTCCCAACCGGTCGCCTCGATTACGTCTTCCTTTGTCACGCCGGGGTGCAGCGAGGTGACGGTCAGTTCCTTGGTGTCCGGGTCCGGCTTCATCACGCACAGGTCGGTGATCACCCGGGTCGGGCCCTTGCCGATGTTGGGTACGCCGTCGCGCCCCTTGCCGTCACGCCCAAAGCCCAGGGTGGTGACGAAATCCACGTCATTGACGAAGGTGCGCTTGGAGTGCTTCAAGGTGACGAATACTTCTCCAGCACAGGTAGCGATTTCCGGAGCGCCGCCGCCGCCGGGCAGGCGCACCTTGGGTGAGGCGTAGTCGCCGATCAGGGTGGTATTGAGGTTGGCGAAACGGTCGATCTGGGCGGTGCCTAGAAAACCGACGCTGACATGACCGCCCTGCAACCAGTAACGAAACATCTCGGGGACCGAGACCGTGGTCAGCGCCGACTCGCACAGTTCGCCGTCGCCGATCGATAGTGGCAATACCTCCGGCTTGGTCTGCAGGGTGCCGGATTCGTAGATCAGCACTACGTCCGGTGCGTGGGTCAATCGTGCCAGGTTGGCGGCCTCGGAAGGCAGTCCGATGCCGACGAAGCAGGTCATGCCGTTTTCCAGGGCGCGGGCGGCGGTGACGGTCATCATCTCTGCGGAAGTGTATTCGGTGCTCATCAGGCTTGCCCCCCTGCATTCATAACGTTCTCTTCGATCCATTGGGTGAAGGTATCGCGATCCCGGGCGATGGTGTCCCACTCCTTGTAGAAGCGGTTGTTGCGCGGGTAGTAGCCGTGGGCGTAGGAGGGATAGGCGCCCTGCTCGGCCACGGCGATGGCATTGATCGCCCAGCCGGGAATCACGCAGGCGTTGGGCTCGACGCCCAGGTCGTCGACGATTTCCTCGACGGTGACGATGCTCGCCTTGGCGGCCAGCACGGCCTCCTTCTGGACACCGATGATACCTTCCACCAGCACATTGCCGTGCCGATCGGCCTTCTGAGCATGCACGATGGAGACATCCGGACGTACCGAGGGCACCGCGGCAAGGCGCTCGCCGCTGAAGGGGCACTCGATGAACTTGATCTGATCGTTGACCTTGGGCAGATCGCTGCCCACGTAGCCACGCAATACGGCCAATGGCAGACCGGCGGCCCCGGCCTCGTAGGCGCAGGCCATGGCGGCATGGCTGTGTTCGAGGATCTCGATCTTGTGCGGCCAGCCCTTCTCCACCGCATCCCGCAAGCGATGCAACGAGCCGACGCCAGGATTGCCACCCCAGGAAAAGATCACTTTCTTGGCACAGCCGGCGCCGATCAATTGATCGTAGACAATGTCCGGGGTCATGCGGATCAGCGTCAGGCCGCGCCGACCCTGGCGGATCACCTCGTGGCCTGCGGCAAAGGGAATCAGGTGGGTGAAGCCTTCCATGGCCACGGTGGCGCCGTCGTCGACGTAGCGCGCCACCGCGTCATGCAGGCTGAGGAACTCGGCCATGATCGTTTACCTCTCGCTCTTATTTGTTCGCTTAGTGAACATAGGTTTGTAATACGAACAAAATAAGCGCTGTATACCGGTTCGTCAAATCCAAACAAAACAGGGAAGGCGAGCCTTCCCTAGATCAAATACGCTGAAAATCAGTGTCGGATCATTGAGTTAATTTGCTTGAAGCCAGGCAACCGCCCGTTCCACCTGCGCCTTACTACTACCAAGGTATAAGGCCGGATTCGTCACCCTATCCAACTCGCTCGCATCTATACGCCCCTGCACTTCACCATGGTTACCCAATACCTCAGCGTAGCTTCTGCCGGTGCGACACGCCGTCTCGGCGGCTTCGGTACTGAGGCGCTTGGCGGCGTCCTGGCCGAGAACCGGGGCCAGCAGTCGCGCGACCGGCTCCGCCATGATCGCTCTACCGGTAATTTCCAAGTTACGGCGCATGGCTTCTGAATGTACCTCCAGCCCCTCGAACAACTCCACCAGTCGTTCCAGCACCCCTTCGACCAGCAAGGCACTATCCACCAGCGGCGCCCATTCCGCATGCCATTCCCCCAGCCCCCGTTCCAGGGGTTGGGCGGTGGCATTGAGGATCACCGTCGTGTGGCCATGCACCTGACGCGCCGCCCCGCGAATCAGGGCACAGCGCACCGGGTTGCGCTTGTGGGGCATCGACGAGGATTCGCCCATGCCCTCGCCGCCGGGCTCGCTCACCTCGCCGACTTCCGTCTGGGTCAACAAGGCGATATCCAGGGCGGCTTTCTCGGCGGCGCCGGCGACGGCATCCAGAGCCGTGGCCAAGGCATGGATCGGTTGCCGATCGGTGTGCCAGGGCAGCACCGGTGTGGCCAGCCCAAGCTTCTCGGCCAGGGCATCCATAAAATCGAGCCCCTGTTGCTCCCACCCCGAATGAACGCCCACCGCGCCGCCGAACTGCACCGGCAGCCCCCTCTCGATCAAGGGCGCAAGACGCCGGCGCGCCTGCTCGAGGCCTAGCGCCCAGTGAGCGACCTTGACTCCGAAGGTAATCGGTAGCGCCTGTTGCATCAGGGTGCGGCCGACCATGGGCGTGTCGTCATGAGTGTCCATCAATACGAGGGAGGCCGATTTGGCACGCTGGAGCAGATGATTGATCGCTGTCAGGCGCGGCTTGAGCAACAGCATCAAGGCACTATCAAGCACATCCTGGCTGGTCGCGCCCTGATGCCAACAGGACTTGAGATCCTCGGAGAGCGCGGTGCGACTCTGCTTGACGAAGGGAATGGCGGCATTGCCGCCGCTGGAAACGCCTGTGGCAATGGCGTCGAGATCGAAGACATGATCCTCCAACGTCGTCGTCATACGCCGACTCGCACCCTTGGGCAAGGCGCCGGCGGTCTCCTGCACCTCGGCCAGGGCCAGCTCGAAGGCCAGCATGGCCCCCACCATCGCCTCGGCGTTACACTCGGTCAGGGCGCCAGTACTCATAAAAGGGTGCTGGATCAAAGCTTCAGGCATGATAAGTTCTCTCTGTATCAAAGTGTTAGCCGACTGCGAACTTATGCACGTATGTTCGTTATTCGAACATTATGCTAGATTGAGCACTAGCACCAAGCAACATGTCGCCAAAGAAGAGAGTCGATGAACGCCCCGCTACAAGACGATACCCTGACCTCCGAGGATCGTGATTTCGTCACCGCCTTGGCCAGCGGCCTGGAAGTCATTCTGGCCTTCGATGCCGCCAATCCGCGCATGACATTGAGCGAGGTGGCGGCACGCACCGGCATGAACCGCGCCCGTGCCCGACGCTTCCTGTTGACGCTGCACGCCTTGGGTTATGTGCGCAAGGAGCATCGCCATTTCACTCTGGCACCCAAGGTTCTGCAACTCGGCTACTCCTTTCTTTCCGCCAACAATTATCGCTCGGTCATCCAGCAATATCTCGAGGACATCACCCATGAAAGCGGCGAGTCATCGTCGCTGGGCGTGCTGGACGGCGACGAGATCATCTACGTGGCGCGTTCCGCCGCCAAGCATCGTTTGATGGCGATCTCGCTTTCCGTGGGTACACGCCTGCCCGCGGCCTACACCTCCATGGGTCGGATGCTGCTGGCGCAGTTGCCGGATAGCGAACTCGAGGTCTATCTCGACAGGGTCACCCTCGAACGCCATACCGACAAGTCCATCGTCGATCGCGCCCAGTTACGCAACTGCCTTATCAAGGTGCGTCAACAAGGCTACTGCATCGTCGATCAGGAACTAGATTCGGGGTTGCGCTCCCTGGCGGTGCCTGCCTTCGATGCCAATGACAGGCTGCTGGGCGCAATTAATATCAGTACCAATGCTTCACGCATCGACTTCGAGACCCTGCGCGATACCTTCCTGCCGCTGCTCCAATACAAGGCTCGCTTGATTCACGCGCATGTCAGTTGACACTTGCCGCGCCTCGTTCGCTGATTTTTCGCTACTCCAGCGGTTCATAGGGCAGTCCAACATAGTTCTCGGCAATCACCTTGAGCCCCGCCTCGGAGCCGGTGTAGTAGTCGAGCTCGGCCCACTGCATACGAGCGCCGAAGTCTTCTTCCTCTGAAAATTTGTGCAAGGTTGACGTCATCCACCAAGAAAAACGCTCGGCCTTCCAGACTCGTCTCAGGCACACCTCGGAGTAGCGCTCTATCAGATCGGTGCGATCTTCCTGATAGACTTTAACCATGAGGCGATAGAGTGTATTGACGTCGCTGGCAGCCAGGTTGAACCCCTTGGCCCCAGTAGGCGGCACGATATGAGCAGCGTCGCCGACCAAAAACAGGCGACCGTACTGCATAGGCTCAACCACGAAGCTTCTCAATGGTGCAATACTCTTTTCAATGGAAGGGCCCGTGACCAGATTTGCGGCGACGTCGTCGGGTATGCGGCGCTTGAGCTCTTCCCAGAAGCGCTCGTCGGACCAGTCCTCGACCTTTTCCTCGTTGGAGACCTGCACATAGTAACGACTGCGCGTATTGGAACGCATGCTGCATAGGGCGAAGCCCCGGGCGTGACTTGCGTAGATCAGCTCCTCCGCCACCGGCGGCGTATCCGAGAGCATTCCCAGCCAGCCAAACGGATAGACACGCTCGAACTCTTTGATACGCCCTTCAGGGATCGACTTGCGTGAAACACCGTGGAAGCCATCGCAACCTGCTACATAGTCACACTCTAGACGATGAGCTTCGCCGTCCTTTTCGAAAGTGAGATAGGGGCTGTTGGTCTCAAAATCGTGAGGCTGAACGTTTTCCGCTTCGTAGATCGTCCGGGCACCGATGGCCTCGCGGGCCTCCATCAGATCCCGAGTGACTTCGGTCTGACCGTAGACCATCACTGTCTTGCCGCCGGTCAATTCCTTGAGATCGACCCTCTCGCGTCGATTGTCGAAAGCTATTTCGAAACCCTCATGGGGTAAGCCTTCCGCGTCCATATTCTCGTCGACGCCTGCCTCACGCAGCAGGTCGACCATGCCCTGCTCCAGCACGCCGGCACGGATTCGGCTCAGCACATACTCGCCGGTACGTCGCTCGAGAATGACGTTGTCGATACCCTGGCGCTGAAGCAGCTGACCGAGTAGCAAGCCCGCTGGCCCTGCACCGATAATGGCAACCTGTGTTTTCATGCAAGCACCTCCTACGTTGTGATTGCTGATCCAGCGCCGAAACCGTTGTTTGGGTCAGCGAAGCAAAAGTGTGGTCAGGATCGGAAATAGAATCAGAAGTGTAAGGCGAAGGAAGTCCGAGACGATGAAGGGGGTCACGCCCTTAAAGATCTCCCCTAGCCCTACGTGCGGCGCCATGGCCTTGATGACGAAGACGTTCATGCCCACCGGCGGGGTGATAAGACCGAGCTCTACCGTGAGCACTGTGATGATACCGAACCACACCGGGTCGATGCCGAGCGACTGGATGATCGGAAAGACCACCGGCACCGTGATCACGAGCATCGCGATAGCGTCCATGAACATGCCGAGCACGAAGTACAGCAGCAAGATGCACAGCACCACCACCATCGGCGACAGGTCCATGGTGTATAGCAGATCGCTGATCGAGAACGCGATGCGCGACACCGAGATGAAGTAGCCCAGGGTCTCGGCCCCTACCAGCATGAAGAACACCACCGTGGAAAGTGCCAGGGTTTCCTGTAACGCCTGCCAAAGCTCCCGAGCGCGCAGTCCCTTGATCAGCGCATAGAGCAAGGTAGCAAAAGCCCCCACGCTGGCTCCTTCGGTGGGGGTGAAAGCGCCGAAGTAAATACCCAGGATGATTATCAGAAAGACCACCAGGAAAGGTACTAGCCCCACCAGAGAGGCGAATTTCTGTTTCCACGAGGTCGATTCCCCGGCGGCTGCCAGCCCTGGCTTTAGGCGCACCATTACCATGACCGTCAACGCATACATCGCCAACCCCATCAGCCCCGGTACCAGCCCAGCCATGAACATGTCGCCCACCGACTGCTCGGTGAGGATGGCGTAGATCAGAAGCGCGATACTCGGCGGGATCATGATACCCAGGGTGCCCCCGGCGGCCAGCGCCCCGGTGGCCAGGCCACGGTTATAGCCGTAGTGTTCCATCTCCGGCAGCGTCACTCGGGTCATGGTGGTGGCCGTAGCCAGAGAGGATCCCGAAATCGAGGAGAAGATACCGCAAGAGCCTACCGCGGCGATGGCCAGACCGCCCTTCCAGCCGCCGCAGATCACCCGGGTCGATTCGAACAGCTTGCCGGCCATGCCCGAATGCGCCGCCAGTACGCCCATGAGGATGAACATGGGAATGGCGCTGAAGCTGTAGTTGGTGAGCACCTCCACCGGCACCGACTTGAGCATCGAAATGGCCGCACCCCAGTCGATCGCCTGGGCAAATCCCACCACCCCGACGATCAGCATGGTCAAGGCTACCGGTACGCGCAGCACCATCAGCACCAGCAGCAGGCCAAGCCCCAGCGCGCCTATGGTTTCAGTCGCCATGGGAGAACTCCCCAGGCACGCCATGCACGGCACTCAACCAAGCGTGGATCAGGCTGCGCAACGCGAGTAGCAGACTCAACGCCGCCGCCACATAATAAATGGGACTCATCGGCAGGCGCAGGTCCTGGGTGACTTCACCGTAGCCGGCGGCGCTGTGTGCCGCATCCCACAAGCCGATGCACAACACCCCACCCAGCACTGTGAACCCCAGCAGATAGATGCCGTGGAGACGGGTCTTCAAGACATCGCTCAGGTTATGACTGAAGGCCTCCACCACCACCTGGCTCTTCTCGACATTGGCGGCCATCGCCGCGAGCAGCGCAAACAACATCGAATAGCTCACCAGTTCCACGCTACCGAGAATGGTGAAGGAGAACGCCCCCTCGGTGAGCCTGTACAGGTAACGCGTGGCGACATCGACGATGGTCACCAGCAGCGGCAGCACCAGGAAAATGCCGGCCACTAGCCGGCACAGGCGCTCGAGGGCGCGACTGAGTTGCTGGAGTCGCTGTTGCATGTTAGCTCGAAGGGCAGTATTGCCGCGCTTTCAGCGCCGCCTGATAGACTTCCTGGGCCTGATCGAGACCGCGTTCCTCGAGCCGTGCCAGATAATTATCGATCCCATCCTGCAGCGGCTTCTGCCAGTCGGGATTCTCGAGAGGCTTCTCCACCACGCGAATGGTGTGGCCCGCCTCCTCGGCTTCCTGCTTGCCGGCCTTGTCCAGGGCAGCAAAGACTTCCCCGGCGTTTTTCGCCCACTGCATGCCCGAATTGGCGTCGATCACCGCCTGTTGCTCAGCGCTCAGCCGGTCGTAGCTGCGCTGGCTCATGGTGGCGACGAAGATCAGCGTGTAGAACGGCACCTGGGTGTGATAGTTGGCCAACTCGTTGAGTCGGAAGACCTTCATGCCCTCCCAGGGAAAGCTCAAGCCGTCGATCACACCACGCTGCATGGCGGTGTAAATGTCCGGCGCGGGCATGCCGACCGGACTGGCCCCCATGTTATCGAGAATGTCACCGGCCACGGCGGTGGGGCGGCGAATGCGCAGCCCTTCCAGATCGGCGGGCACCTGTACGTCGGTGTCCTTGGTATGGATGTAGCCTGGTCCGGTGGTAAACATGAACAGTACGTGGGTGTCGTCGTATTCCTGGTCGATGCGGCCCTCGTCGTAGAGGATCTGCAGGATACAGGCACCTTGCGGTGCGGAATCCGCCACGCCGGGCAACTCGACAATCTGCGACAGCGGGAAGCGGCCCGCCGTGTAGCCCTGGGCGGTGATGGCGATATCGGAGATGCCATTGACCGCGCCTTCGTAAGCGTCGTCGGCCTTGCTCAGGGTACCGGAGGGGAAGTTCTGCACCCGCAACTCGCCTCCAGATTCCTCCTCGACAGTGTCCGCCCACGCCTGAAAAATATCCTCATTGATGGCCGAGGCGCCGGGCCAAAAATGCGACATGCGCAGGGTGGTGGCGGCCTGGGCCGAGAGACTGGCCCCGGCGATGGCCAACATGAGCGCACAGCAGGCGAGCTTACGATGCATGGGAATCTCCGGATGTGTCGTTGTGATTGTTCGCCGTTGCATGCTCATTATAGAATGTTCGTATAATGAACATGCGTTCGCCTATCATTCGTTTAGTTATAGCACCTCCTACCCTTGATGGAAATCGACCATGGTCGAATCGCAGATGTTCTTCCTGAATTTATAGATCACTTGCCAATTCTCAATATCGGCTTGACGGTCTTGCCCTGCTTGGAATCCTCGAAGGCCTGGTTGATGTCGTCGAAATCGTAGAACTCGACCAGCTTATCGAAGGGGAACTGACCGGCCTTGTAATAGGCGACCAGTTGCGGAATGAATACCCGAGGCACCGAATCACCCTCGATAACGCCGATCATGCTTTTGCCTTCCGCCATCAGATCATTGTGCACGTCCAGTGTCACTTCCGGGGTAACACCGACGATGGCGCACTGCCCCAGCGGGCGCAGGGCATGAAGGGATTGACGTACCACCTGCGGTACGCCTGTGGTTTCCACCGCGTAGTGGCTGCCACCCTCGGTCAGCGTCTTGACCTCCTCGACCACGTCGACATTCTTGCCGTTGAAGCTGTGGGTGGCGCCAAGCTCCTCGGCCAGCTTCAAACGGCTATCGTGCACGTCCACGGCGATGATATGCCGGCAACCGACAATTCGCGCCGCCATGATGGCGGAAAGGCCCACTGCGCCGCAGCCATAGATCACGATGCTGCTGCCGAAGTCGGGCTTCAGACGATTGAGCACCGTGCCGGCGCCGGTCTGGATACCACAGCCCAATGGTCCAAGCAGTGCAAGGTCTACTTCGGGATCCACTTTCACCGCGTTACGCGCCTGCACCACCGCATGGGTACCAAATGAGGACTGGCCAAAGAAGGTGGCGAGTTGGGTACCGTGCTGGCACAGCCGATGAGTGCCATCTTCCATGGCGCCGCCGAAGTTCAAATCGTTGAAGACGCTGCACACGGTGGGATGCCCGGTCAGGCAGTTTTCGCACTTGCCACAGTGGGCAAAGGAGAGCACCACGTGATCGCCGCTCGCCAGATCGGTGACGTTGTCACCGACTTTCTCCACCACACCGGCGCCCTCGTGGCCGAGCACGATGGGAAAAGGCGCAATCCCCAGATCCCGAGCCACTGCATCGGTATGGCAAACACCGGTAGCGACGATCCTGATCCGCACCTCGTCGGATTGCGGTTCAGCGAGCTGCACCGATTCAAGTGCGAAATCTTCGTTTTGCGCGTGAGTGACGGCGGCCTTGATATCCATGCGTATCTCCTTGCGACTGAAATAGTGAAAACGCCATACACGATGATTTCGTATGGCGCCAGGATTAACTCTTCAGCTTCATGACCGATCTAAAACGGATACTGCCGCGCCTGATGCTGCACACTGATCCATTGGTCCGTGGTGAACTCCTCGATCGCCCATTCCCCATTGAAACGCCCAAGCCCGGAGTTCTTCTCGCCACCGAAGGGCACATTGGGTTCATCATTGACCGGCATATCGTTGACATGAACCATGCCAGCACGAATGCCCTGGGCAAAACGCAGGCCACGATCCAGATCGCCAGAGAACACCGCGCTGGAAAGGCCATACTGGGTGTCGTTAGCCAGCTCCAGAGCGTGGGCTTCGTCCCGAGCCTTCTGGATACCTACCAGGGGGCCGAAGATTTCCTCGCGGCTGATGTCCATGGCGGGGGTCACATCGCCAAACACATGAGGCGGCACCACCTGGCCCTGAATCTCGCCGTCCAGCAACACCGTGGCGCCCTCTTCCCTAGCCTTTGCGATCTTGGCCTCGAGCCCTTCGCGTTGCTTGGCATTGATGATCGGTCCGATCACGATGCCTTCCGCTGCTGGATCACCATACTTGAGAGTCTTGGCCCGTTCGACAAAACGCGAAACGAAGTCGTCGTAGAGACGCTCATGGACGATGATCCGATTGATCGCCATGCAGATCTGACCCTGATGCAAGAACTTGCCGGCCAACGACGCATTCACTGCCTGGTCGACATCCGCATCGTCGAGCACCACGAAGGGGCTGTTGCCGCCAAGCTCCAAGGCAACCTGCTTGATGTGCTCGCCGCCGCTGCAGATGCCGCCGATACGCCGCCCAACCGGAGTGGAGCCGGTAAAGGAAATCAAGCTGGGCACCGCGTGTTCGACGAAGGCATCGCCAATCTCGCTGCCGGACCCCACCACCACGCTAAGCACTCCATTGGGCAGGCCGGCCTCGTCGAACAGCCGTGCCAGCAATAGTCCCCCGGTCACCGGAGTATCGCTGGCAGGCTTGACCACTACGGCGTTGCCCAAGGCGATGGCCGGGGCGATGGAGCGCTGGGAAAGATGCAGTGGAAAATTCCAGGGACTGATTACCCCGACCACACCAAGCGGCTTGCGATAGACACGATTTTCCTTGCCGGGAATGTCGCTGGTCAGGGTCATGCCATGCACCCGGCTTGGCATGCTCGCCGCTTCCAGGGTGATGGCGCGCGCCGCCCCCCACTCGATATTAGCTTTTACACGAGTGCTTCCGGACTCGCGCACCAGCCAGTCAATGATCTCGTCCTTACGTTCGTCGAACAGCGCGACGACTCGATGCATCAATGCGGCCCGCTCCGCCGGGGGCTTGGCCGCCCATTCCGGTTGGACTGCCTGGGCACGCTGGTAAGCGGCGTCCAAATCTTCACGGTTGGCCAGCGTGATCTTGAGCAGCTCAGTCTGCTGGTAAGGATCTATTACCGTTACTTCGCGCTCACCGCTACCCTGGCGCCATTCCCCCGCCAATGGTTGTAGATGCAGGTCCTTGTAACGTTCACTCATGACATCGCCTCCTTTTACCAGGTTTTCCATGCCGGTCGCGTCTTTCACCCTGATGATTTTAGCGGTAGATAGCCAGGTCTTCCGCCAATACGACGTCATCGTCGTAGTCGTTGCGCATTCCCGCCGGCAGTTGCTCGTCGGTCTGGCCGAACAAGGCCGATGGCTATCAAGAAGTGGCGTCGTTATCCAGACGAATCCCCGATCTGCCCGGTGCAATGATGTCGTTGGGATCGAAGGATTTTTTTAGCTGAGTATGCACATTACGTAGGGTCTGACCGTAGGTGTTCGCCACCTGCTCCATGAAGGCCGGATTGGTGCGGTAGATGCCGTAGCCACGCTTGGCAAATTCGTCGATCAGCTCAGCGAAGCAGTCATGGGCACGCTTCGTTTCTTCCGCATCCTGGCGATTGTATAAAAGATCGATGATATGGTGCATGTCCCGCCAGCCGACGATGTACTCCCCCACATAATCGAAGCCGTATTTATCGAGGATGTTCTGGGCCAACTCGGCCTGATCCCGAGTCTCCGCGCCCTTGGACGTAGTCACTGGCGCGAACCACATGGAGCCGCCGCCGCCGCGCCAGTTGTACAGGCCGAACTCCTGCATGTTCATATCGCCCTTCATCAGCGCCGCTCGGTAGTTGAAAGAGCTGGATGCCTCATGAGCTTCATCGCCGTACATGATTCTGGCCTTGCCACTCTTGCCGAAGGCCTGCTCGACGATTTTCCAGTTGACCTCGATCTGCTCCGGGGTACCGTAGAGAGCAGCATAAACATTCCACTCGCCGATACCCTCTTCCTGCTTTATACGCTCGACGGCTTCCCGCGAAATGGCGCCCTCGCCGCCATAGTATTTGGAGCGCTTGACATGAGACGCAGCATCGTACAGTGCGTGGGCAATGACCACCGCATTGGGAATGATCTGGCTGATCCGCAGCGGGCGTAGCGTATCGACGATTTCCTCGATGTCCTCGGGGTCCTGATACTGGATCAAGAAGGGCCGATAGGCCGGCGGCTCCGGCATCAGCCACAACTCCATCTTGGTCACGATGCCGTAGTTGGACTGGGTGAACAGACCATCCAGATAAGGCCCATAGCCCCACTTGTAGACCTGCCAGGCGGAGGAGTTCTCGATGCCGCCCATGCCGGTACGCAACACCTCGCCGTTAGGAAGCACCACTTCCATGCCGCACTGGAACAGAAAGTGCTCCCCGTAGGGGGTGTAACCCACGCCGCGATCCAGCGTGTTGCCCACTGGACCGGCCACCGCGGAGGGCGCCGGTGGATCAAGCCATAGCTTGTAGTCTTTCTCCTTGATGTAGTCGTAGAGCGCTTGATAGGTGACGCCGGGCTCGATCAACGCCGTGGCCACGTCCGGGTCCACGTCGATGATCTTGTTCATATTGCGCAGATCCATCACTACCTGGCCGGTTTCCCCGGGAGCGGCACTGCCATAGCCGATATTCTTGCCCGTGGAGATCGGCCAAACCGGCACCTTGTACTGGTTACAGGCCCGCACGACGTCCTGCACCTGTTCCGTGGTAGTGAGAGTGATCGCGGCAGAGGGAATATAATCCTGATCGTCCGCGGCCATCATGATCTTGGTGTAGGGCGCCAGATACTCTTCGCTTACCAGGACATTGTCGTCACCAAGAATTTCACGAAAGCGTACCAGTGCCTGATCGAAATCCTTGGCGCTGACACCTTTGGGAAGAACGCGTTCTTGATTGCTCATGGATTTGACCTTTATTGTCAAAATTGTCGAACGGCTTCAAGTGCGAGCCAGGAAGCTGATGGTCTGCTGAGAGGCGCCGCGTACGATCGGACAATCCGTATGGGACGACTGCCAATGCCCCGCCTGATATGACGGCTTGGCATGAACGACGAGCTGGGCGTAATGCGCTCCCAGACTCTGCTGCCAGCGCTGAAGGTGCGAAACAGTCGCCATTTGACGTGGCATGCCAGGACGATGGAGATGCCAGCGTAGTTTTGCACCGTCGGGTTGACGTAGCGCGAAAACGTGCTTGGCCTTGTCGGCATCGACATAATGCTGCAGCCAGTGTTCGCTTTCATCGGGATACTCTCGATGACGCCCCACCGCTAGCAGCCGCCCCCGACCACCCTGCAAGGCGCCGCCAAGCATCAGGAGCCCCACTTCGTCAGTAAAACCGGCGATCCACTTGCCTCGGGCCAGCTCGGTGACATATGTAGAAAAAGCGCCCGCATAGTGCGGCCTGAAGCCAAGCTCGCGAAACGCCAGCCCTAGCTCGGAGGTATCGCTGCGCTCGCCATAGAGCACTATGTCCTCATTGGTGAACGGCATGTCGTACGCGCCACCGCCGAAAGCAAAATTAAGCGTCACGGGGGTAGCGGCAGCAAGCAACGAGCCTCGCTTCAACAGCTGTCTACGGGTTATAGCCATCGTCATTATCCTCCGGGATCACGGCGCTGCATTTGAGTTCAGTTGTCCGCTCATCAGAGCCTGGATCAGAGAATCCAGCTCGGTTTCCGAGACTTCCGAATGACGAAAGGCGGGCATGGCGGCTCGCCCATGACGCACGGTATAGCGTATGTAATTGCCTCGCGTTTCTCGGGCTGTTTCAGGGTATGCCTGAGTGATCGGCGCTACCGTGCGGGCCACGCCCATTTCGTGACAATGTGCGCAAACGCTGTTGTACACCTTCTCGGGACTGCGAGACGCTGGTTTGGAGCCACTGTTGGGGGTAGTTTCATCGGCAACAGCCAAGCCGATGAAGGCCATACTCAGAGTCAGGGCAAACAGAGTTTTCATAAAGAGAGTCCTGTTGTTGGTTGGCTCATTCAGCGGCATTGCGCCTAGGCGTCAAAACGCCTTAGTAAGCGTCAGACGCAATAGATCGCCTTCGGGACGTGCCTTGTTGTCATACTCATTGTAGTAAGCGCCATTCAGGCCGAGTCCCAGGCCAGGCCAGAAATAACCGACCTCGGCGCCCAAGGCATGCTGCTCGGCCTTGTCATCGGGCAGCCCCGCCGGTACATCCTTATCACTTTCCAGCTGCCAGGCGTCGTATCCCACCAATCCCAGTTCCAGACCATTTGCCAGACGATGACTCAGCGCCCACTCCAATAGCCAACTATCGCCGGGGATAATGCCGGTGTCGTCCTGCTCGCCTTTGATCTCGTAGCGCGACAGCGCCGAGAATGACCAGGTCTTCGCCGCGTCGAAGTGCCAGGCTCCACCCAGGGTCAGCATGGTGGTGCCAAAGCCCTTGCCCAGCGAAGCCGCCGCCCCGTCATCATAGTCAGCGGTATCGAACCAGTAGCCGGCGGTAAAAACCGCATCCCACTGCCGGCCATGCCAGCCCAGTACCACGGGTCCGACAAAGATGTCGTTAAGCCCGCTATCGCTGTCATCGACTCCGAGCCCTTTGAAATCAAGCGAAACATCCTGCACCGGGATGATGGTTTCCATGCCATAGTCGGCGCCGAGAAATTTCTTGTCGGTAATCCAGATCACTCGATTGGCCAACGCCGTGACCTCGCCGGTGTTGCTACCAGGCACCTTGTCACCCTGGCCATCGCGGAAGCGATCGATGTCGTAGTGCACCAGATAGCCGCGGTAGTAGAGTCCTGGAGGTGGCACGCTGGCACCGCCTATGCCTTCGACACCGGACACGTAATGACCGTTGACTGCCAACACCGGGGAAGAAAGGGAGACAGCCGCTAACGCCATGGCACATGCAAGAGGGACGCGTTGCTTCATTGAGGAAGTTCCTTGTTGTCATTATGCTAAAGCCAGCACCCGGGCATCGAGTGCCGGCCTGTTCGACTTCTTTATTGGGCTGCTTCGCCTTCCAGCGCACGGGCACGCTTGTGACGCTGCTGCAGTTCGGGGTCCTCGGTCGCCGGCAGCACCACGTCGAACACCACCTCGGTGAAGGGACCCTCGAGTTCACGCTGCTTAACTTCTGCGGGATCTTCGATGCGCTTGCCCTCCACCACCAGCTCCTCTCGCGTGGCAAAAGCGAAGTCATCGAAGGTGTAGGGGTCGCCGGCCAGGTTGATCTGGGTGGTCAGGTGGCGATAGCCCGGGGCAGAGAAGAAGAAGTGAATATGCGCCGGGCGCTGACCGTGACGACCAAGCAGATCGAGCACTTGTTGGGTGGGGCTATCCGGCGGGCAGCCATAGCCGGAAGGAATGATGCTACGTGCCCGATAACGCCCCTCGTCGTCGGCGATGATGGTACGACGCAAATGGTAGTCAGACTGGGACGGGTCAAAGAAGGAGTAGTTGCCCTTGGCGTCCGCGTGCCAGATCTCTACCTGGGCGCCGGCAATCGGCTTGCCTGCGGTATCGCGTACCTGGCCGGTCAGCCACATGACCTCGGAGTCGCTGTCACTACCGTCGTCCATGCGCGCGAAACCCTCGGACACCGGTGCACCGGCGACATACAGCGGGCCTTCTATGGTGCGCGGCGTGGTGCCTTCGATCACGGCTTGCGCTTCCGCGGCGTCCATGCGCATGTCCAGGTAGTGATCGAAGCCCAGTCCCGGTGCAAGGAGACCGCCCTGCTTGGCGCCGCCGAGCTCATTGAACAGATTGACTGCCGCCCAGAATTCATCCGGGGTGACGTCGAAATCATCGATCAGCCGGTACACGTCCGACAGCAGGCGATGCACGATCTGCTTGGCGCGATCGCTGCCACCCTCCTTGTCAAAACCGCTGACGACGTTGAGAAAGTTCTGGACCTCGGGGGTATCGTAAATTTTCACGTTCATGACTATTTCCTCACTTGTACTTTTTGTAATCGCTAGGCATTTTTTAATGAAGCGTGGTCTTAATCCACTTGCGCTAAATCCGCTTGACCTATATTCGCTTGAACAATGCCGACCGGGTGTTCTTCTCAGCGCCATCTGCAGCGGTAAAGAAACGCTCCATATGGATATCGCGTTCGAACAGCCGGCCTTGCATCAGGGCACTGATGGCGGCATCGATCATCAATGGCGGACCGCACAGATAGGCTTTATGGCCATTGAAGCGCCCACTGAAATGCTCGATGGCCGCTTCATGGACGAAACCCACAAAGCCATTCCAGTCGTCTTCTGGTCGAGGCTCATTGAGGGCCGGTACATAGGTGAAGCGCTCGTATTCCTTGGCCAATTGATCGAAGCGCTCGCGGTGATACAGTTCCTCGAGGTTACGCGCTCCCTGAAACAGAGTGATCTTGCGCGTATCTTCCACATCTTCGAGCAGATCGAGGATCATTGATTCGGGACTCGATAACCCCGATCCGCCAGCGATGAAAATGACGTCCTTGGGATCCGACTTGCGCACGAAGAACTGACCATAAGGCCCGCTCAGTTCAAGTTCTTGGCCAACTTCCAGCTTTTCATGCAGCCAAGTGGTAGCCGCCCCGCCCGGGACCTTGCGGATATGCAATTCGATCTCGTTGGGCTGACCCGGCACGGTGGCGATGGAAAAGGCGCGCACGCCTTCTACACCGGGAAGCTGCAGGTTGATGTACTGGCCGGCCTGGAAGGCCATGCCGGATTCCGGCAGGCTCAGACGCACGGTGCGAATGGTCGGCGTCAGCGCTTCCATCGCCACCACTGTCGCCTTCCAGTCACCGACTTGGTGGCCGGCGAAATCCGGGTCTTCATCGACGTCCGCCTCGATAACCAGATCGCTATCCGGCGTGCAGCAGCAGGCGAGACGAAAGCCTTCCTCGCGCTCCATGTCCAGCAGGGCGAAAGGCGACGCATCGCCCACCTCCGCCTCCCCTTCCAGCACCTGCACTTTACAGGTACCGCAGATACCGTGGCCGCAGGCGAAAGGTAGCCACACTCCTTGGCGCAGGGCGGCGTCGAGGATTGTCTGTCCTTCATCGACATCGATGACTTCACCGGTGGGCTCGATAGTCACTTCATAACTCATGACACCCCTCCTCAGATAGCAGCATCGGCCAAGTCGGAAAGCCACGGTGTGATCAGACGCAACTGGGACTTGTGATCGATACCATTGTCGATCAGAGATTTTTCCAGATCCGGCTGGAAATCCTCACCATCAAGACGCCATTTAGCCTCGTCGAACCTCAGTTGCTCACTTTCCGGGTGCGGGGCCAGGGCCGGACGCAATATTTCGCTCAGAAAATCAACGAAGCTCATTTCGGGATCAGCAAGGAAGGTCAGCGGCGCGCAAAACAACAGATGACGTTCCCATAGCACGTACACAAGCTGGCTACCGTGGAAGTTCTCGACCCTATCGCGCACCGGGCCCTGGTAGTTGGGGTAGTTGGCATTGACACTCATCATTACTTCTCCTCAGACGGCCTGTTTCCACTGTTTCCAACGACGCTGCTCCGGGGAGCCCTCGAATTCGAGGTTGTCCTCGCCCATTTCAATGCGGTAATAGTCGCCAATCACTTTTTCCATGTCCGCACCGCCGCAGTTGCCTTGCAGGATCTGGTGCACCGGCAGCCACGCCTGAACGTACTTCTCTGGCTCGTTATGGAAAATGTCGCGGCAACCATCGGAACAGAAGTGATAGCGTTCGCCTTCATGGACCGTGTCGCGATGGCTGATCATGGTGTCGTCATCCGGTTCGGTTATCGCCAGCGGAATCTGACAGATCTGACACAACTGAGGCAGCGTGTTGTTATAGAAGCGTTCGCCTTTGGCGGCTTTTTCCGCCAGCAATTCAAAGCGTGGGCGATAGAGGCGATCGAAAGTGTCTGGATACTTCTCGGACAGCCAATCCATCTCCTTGGCGGTGGGGATCCAAGTGTTAAAAGCAGTGGCGTGACCATACTGATAGAAGACGAACCAGGTCTGATGGCTTACGTGGTTCTTACCTATCACTGTTTGCTCTGCGAACTTGGGTGGGCGAATGCCGTAGCGCTCAAGCTCCTTGAACAGGGCACCGCCGGCCTCCTCGTAATACATTTCCCAGGCTTCGGCCCAGGACATCACCTTGTTGGGCAGCATGTAGTCCATCATCATGCCGACGATGGAAAGCAGCCGGTAACCGCGCCATAGCCACTTGTCCAGCCACTTCTGGACGATCGGCACGTTGTCTTCGTGCTGTTCGAGGATGAATTTGATGATCTCGAGACCCAGGGTCATGTGCCGCGCCTCATCGGACTGAGCCGAAAAGCCGAAGGTCACGGTGTTCATGTCACCGTTGTAGGCGGCACCGGACATGAACGGCAGGAACAGCAGGTTGGTCAGCACATACTCGAAGGAGAACGAGATCGCGGTGAGGAACTCGAAGGGTCCGGCAGTAGAGGCATCCTCGAAGAACGACTTGGGCACCGACAGGTACCACACTCGATCGAACATATGTGGAAAATCATGCATGCCACCGAAATACTTGTTGTAGTGGCTCATGGCATGGATCTGGGTCTGGGTGTGACGCAGCTCATCAATGGATTGCATCTGACAGGCAATACGCGCACCGACGCCTCCAAACTGACGTCCTACCCGGGCGTAGCCTTTATAGGCGTTGTACTCAAGCGGTGTCACGGCGGTAATGAACAGTTTCACCGCGTTCAAGTAGCGTGGGTCGCTGACGTTCATCTGGCCATTGTTCTGGGACACCGCGTCGAAGATCGCATAAAGCTTGCGCTCTTTCTCCGCCTGGAATTTCCAGTAGTTGTCCATGGTCAGCCGGAACGGATCCTCCCACTGACTCCAGTCTACGATCTTGATCCCCTCGAAGTCTTCCTGAGGAAAGATATCTTCGTGACGCTGGTAGCTAGGCTCCCAGGCCAGGTCTCGGGTCATGATCCGGTAGCGGTCCTTCATATTCAGACGCTTGCTGGTCTTGGCATTCATTGAATGAACTCCTCAAGGCTTGTCGTTGCAATATCGTGAAACTCAGCTGTTCCAGTAGAGCGTGAAGCTGTCGTCATCCTCGTCGACGTTGCCGCCGATACTAATCATGTCGATCTGCAGCTCCTGGGTGTCCCAATCGCGGCCGAGCTTTTCCTCGACGGTTTCGCGATAAATCGTCAGGCGATCGTCTGCCTCAATGCGGATCATCGCCGGACTGTGCTTGACCTCGGCATTGGGGTTGTCCTCGCTGATCGCCTCGACGATGAATCGCGAGTTCTCGTTGTCCTGCAGGGCGATAAACACACGTGACATGGAAGGCTCCCGAGTCTGTAATGGGCTAATTCAGTAATGGCTGGCGACGGCGTCGGTATCCAAGCCAAGCTTGGTCAACCGTTTGGCAAGCAGCGCTTGTGAGCTGGCAATGCCGGCCTTGCCGACGATCGGCTCGAGAGCCTCAACGGCCCGCTCGTGCCAGTGCTGGATCCACCGGTTCAATTGCTCGCGATTGGCCTCGCTTTCAGCGGCTAGCGTCTTGAACAGTGCATCAATGAAGCGAGTGCCGTCCTTAAACCAGTCGCCCATGAAATCGGTAAGTATGGCGATATCGCCGCCACCCAGTTCGTCCAGTTCCGCCTCGAGATGATCATTCAGATAGGGGTACAACAGACCGTCAAACACCAGGTTCTGGGCCACGCTGAGCTCCGCCCAATCCTTGATGACAAAAGAGTCCTCTACGTAGCGACGCACTCCCTGCCAGGCAGGATCTTCCATCCACAGCTGCTTGGCCTCGGCAAGAACCACGCCGGGGGTATCGTCGATCAACAGGCCGATACGCGATAGATACTGGGCGGTGGCCAGGCGATCCATGCCGTGGAACATATGTGCTTGACTGATAGTGGTGCCATAGGCGTCGCCGGCGATGCCAACGTTATTCATGTTGGCGCCCATCTCCATGTGCCGCAGTGGCAGTAGAGTCTTGATTACCAACTGCTTCGCTTCGTCGCTCAGGCGGCTGCCTAGATTGCGCTTCTCAAAAAAGCTGAAGCTATTCTCGGCGTTCTTCTGCATGGCATCGCGATTGGCCACCCAAGCCCCGTAATAGAACTGGCGAGGATCGCTGAAGGCATACCAGTCACACATTTTCAGCGCAGTATGGTCGGGATCGTAGAGCTCGAATTGATGGTCGTAGAGCGGGCGATAGTGAAAATTGGTGGTCGACTGGATATCAAAGCTGGCTTCTTGATAGCGGGTCGCTGGTTTGTCACCAAAACGGCGCTGGGTATGGCCATAGGTTTGGCGAATCGGTTCGATGCTTGTGGTCTTGATTTCAACGCTCATGTCAACTCCAGACTTGTTCTTTTCCAAAGGTTAGGGGTCGATGGCAACTATCGATGCAACTCCGCATCGCCATAGCGCCATTTTTCCATCTGCTTATCGACTTCACGGCCTTCTTCCTCGCTCATAAAGATCACTGCATTGCGCGAGCAGAATTCTTCGAAGGCCTGAGGAGGCAGAATCAACTCGACAAACAGCTCGGGATCCTCAATAGCGAAATCGAACTCCACGAAGCGCTCGTTGCGGCTACGCTCTCGTACGAAACAGCGCAGCGATGGGGGAACTGAAGAAGTAAGCATGGCATGCCTCTTGCGAACTTTTGTACGTTGTGCGACTTTCAGTTGTTAGTACAAGAAGCGTGCCAACTTAATAAAAATAATAAATTCACATTTTCAAACAATGATTTGAATCGAAAACACATCGGCGTGGTTTTAAGGTCACGATGCAAATCATTGATGAATTGATGAATTGCTGCATTGCCACTTGGGCAAATCATGAAGGTATTTGCATGCTGGAAGAGGACAAGGGACACTGGCGAATAGCTGAAAAATGCTTTTGGACTTGAGATCAACCATCAAAAAAGCTTTTGTTATCAATACTATAATCACAATATCATGGGATAACTCATGCCAAGCTCGATAATTCCCTCCTATCCTGATAGCCAGGACATCATTGCAAAGCTACGTTTTCTGCCAGAAGAAGGAAAAATCTGGCTTGGCGAACAGCGCGTCATGTTGATGCAGGTGCAAACCATGGCGACCTTCCGCAAGGAAATCATCAACACTATAGGCATCAAGCGTGCTCAAGGCTTTTTCATGCGTCTCGGCTACCATTCGGGTTTAAAGGATGCGGAATTGGCCCGGGAAATACGGGGCCAGAATATGACTATAGAAGACGGCTTCATGACCGGCCCTCAGTTACATACCTTGCGCGGCGTGGTCAAGGTCGTCCCGATTGCCTTGGAGATCGCACCTGAGAAACAACATTTCTATGCGGAGTTCGAATGGCAGGACTCTTTCGAGGTCGCAACCAATCAAGCGGTCTTCAATCAACTGAAGGAGCCGGCCTGCTGGATGCTGCTGGGCTATGCCTGCGCCTATTCCAGTCAGTTCATGAACCAGGACATCCAATTTCGTGAGGTGGAGTGTCGCGGCTGCGGTGATCAGCGCTGTCGCATCATCGGCAAACCGGCTCAGGAATGGGAGGACCATGAGACCTTCGCCGGGCTATTCCGCGAAGACCCGCTGATTGATGAACTCTACGAGCTGCAGTCGCAAGTTGCCCACTTGGAGAGTGACATTGCTCGCCATCACAGTGACGAAAAATATCGCCCTATCGGCAAGACGCCGGGTTTCATGGAAAGTCTTGACCTGATTGATCGCGCTGCCGGTTCGGAGGTACCCATCATGTTGCTGGGCGAAACCGGTAGCGGTAAGGAAATTCTCGCCCGCCGTGTGCATGAACAGAGCAAGCGCGCCAAAGGCCCGTTCATCGCCATCAACTGCGCGGCGATTCCATCGGACCTGATCGAGTCGGAGCTGTTCGGGGTTGAGAAAGGCGCCTATACCGGGGCTGTGCAATCCCGTGCCGGGCGCTTCGAGCGCGCTCATGGTGGCACACTATTCCTCGATGAGCTTGCCGAACTGTCTCCTCGGGCCCAAGCAGCGTTATTGCGAGCCCTGCAGGAGCACCAGATCGAGCGGGTCGGTGGCCAGGAAAGCCGGCACGTCGATGTGCGTATCGTGGCCGCCACCCACGGCGATCTTTCCCAACGCGTCGAAGACGGCCGTTTCCGCGCCGACCTCTTTTTCAGGCTCAATGCCTATCCGGTCACGATCCCGCCCCTTCGCGAACGCTGCGACGATATTCCCTTGCTCGCCGAGCATTTTCTGGCACATTCCGAACACCAACATCGCATCAAGACCCTCGGGTTCACCGATCAGGCATTGTCGGCATTACAGGCCCATCCCTGGCCTGGCAATATCCGCGAACTACAAAACATCATCGAGCGCGGGGTAATTCTCACCGGAGACCGCCAGTCAATCAGCGAACAAGCCTTGTTCGGGCAACAGATGGTTCATGGCACAGGCGGACGCGGCAAGACGATAGCTGCCAGTGGACATCTACAAACGGACGGTGAACAGAGCATCTTAGAAGAGAACGTGACTCTTGAAGCCCTTTGCAAGAGTATCCTGAACCATGGGATCGGCCTTGAGGCTCTCGAGGAAGCCTTACTGGAATGTGCCTATCAAGAGACCAGTGGCAACGTGTCTGCCGCCGCACGTCGTCTAGGACTGAGCCGCGCAGCGCTGGACTATCGGCTGAAGAAACACGGCAAGTCATGATCTACCAGCCTCTTTATTTTCCAAAAACGGTAGCCTGCGACCACCATTGCCTAGCAGCGCGTAAGCCCCACAGCCGATCACCACGCCCCAGAAGGCCGAGCCAAGGACGAACAGACTCATGCCCGAGGCGGTGGCCATGAAGGTGATGATCGCTGACACACCCTCCCTGCCCAACCGACCACGAGACCCCGGAGCATACTTATGACCCAACCCTGTGTAGTGGTAACCGGCGGTGCCCGAAACATTGGCCAGGCCATTGCCCTGCGCCTGCAGCAGGATGGCTATCGCGTCTTCGTACTGGACATCGAGGCGCCGGAAGCCGAGACCCTAAAGGAGGATGCTCAGCGCGTCGACCTTTCCGATGTGGACGCCACCCGAGCGGCGATCGATGAGATTACTTCGCGACATACCGTGACCCGGCTCGTGAACAACGTAGGCATCGTCGTACCGGCTCTATTGGACGAAGTGGATGTTGCGGACTTCGACCGCCTGATGCACCTGAATGCACGCTCCGCGCTGGTCTGCACAAAAGCCCTGTTGCCTCACATGCGCGAGCAGGGTTTCGGCAGGATCGTACTCAATACTAGCCGCGTCGTGCTGGGCAAGGAGGCGAGAACTCTCTACAGCGCCACCAAGGGTGCCCTACAGTCCATGGCCAGAACGTGGTCGCTGGAACTGGCCGGCGGCGGCATCACGGTCAACTGCGTGGCACCAGGTCCCATTGCGACCACGGCATTCTGGCAAAACAACCCACCCGACTCCGAGCGCGCCAGGCGCATCATCGATAACATCCCGGTCCAGCGCATGGGCCAGCCGGAAGATGTCGCCCATACCGTCAGTTTCTTCTGCGACGCGCGTAGTGGTTTCGTCACTGGACAGACGCTGTTTGTTTGCGGCGGCGTGACGGTCGGCTGATTATCGGGAAAAGGAAGTCGATCAGAGAGGCATCGATATCCGACGATCTTGATCAGATGGCGTCTTTTTCCTTGAGCAGCGCGATATCCTCCTGACTCTTGCCCAGCACACGCTCGAGCACATCGACGGTGTCCACGCCGAGCCTTGGCGGAGCCTTAGCGTATTCCAGCGTTGTCTTCGAGTACTTGATGGGGTTGGCGACACCGCTGATGCTTCCAGCCTCGGCATCCGGCAGCTCGACCTTCATGCCTCTCGCCAACACTTGCGGATCGCGGAAGACCTGCGCGATGTCTTGGATCGGGCCACAGGGGACATCGATGGCCCGCAGCATTCCAATCCACTCCTCGCTACCCTTGCCTTTCGTTATGTTCGATAGGATATCGACGAGCGCTGGTCGATTCTGCACCCGGCTAGGATTGGCACTGAAGCGATGATCCATCGCCAGCTCCGGGCGACCGATGGCACTGCAGAAGCGCTGGAATTGACCATCATTCCCGATCGCAATGATGACCAACTCCCCATCTGCCGTAGGGAACGGTTGGTAAGGTGCAAGGTTGGGGTGATATTCACCGGTACGCGTGGGGGGCGTGCCGCTGCAGAAATAACTGGAAGCCTGGTTGGCCAACCAGCTGACCTGAACATCGAGCAGCGCCATGTCGATATGCTGCCCCTCTCCCGTGCGCGTCCTATGGTACAGGGCACCCAGGATGGCGATGGTCGCGTTCATACCGGTAGTGAGATCCGCCACCGCCATTCCGACACGCTGTGGGGCGGCTCCGGGTTGGCCATCGGCTATGCCGGTGATACTCATCAGTCCGCCCTGGGCCTGCACTAGGTAATCATATCCTGCAAAACCGGCCATGGGGCCGGTTTGACCGAAACCCGTGATGGAGCAATAAATGAGCCCCGGATTCAGCGCCGAGAGGGCGTCATGGCCAAGCCCTTTCTTTGCCAGCCCTCCTGTCTTGAAGTTTTCGACCAGGATATCGCATTGCATGGCAAGCTCCCGGATGAGTGCCTGCCCCTCAGGCTTGCCAAGGTCTACGGTCACCGAGTGCTTGCCGCGATTGGCACTCAGATAGTAGGCCGACTCCCCGGTAGCATTGCCATCGGCGTCCTTGAGCCATGGCGGTCCCCAATGACGTGTATCGTCGCCAACACCGGGACGCTCTACCTTGATGATCTCGGCCCCCATGTCAGCCAGGATCTGAGTGCACCATGGGCCCGCCATGACCCTGCTCAAGTCAAGAACACGAATTCCCTCCAATGGCCCTGCCATGCAACTTACCCCCGCCTGTCGCTTACCTTCATCTCATTCGGTAACGCGATCCGACCCTGTCACGCTCACCCTAGGGCGCCCCACCATCATTACCAGTGCAGCACGATCTTCCCCATGTGAGAGCCCGCTTCCATGATGCCATGCGCCTCGGTGATTTCACTGGCCGGTCGCAGGACATCGATGACCGGAGACACGAGGCCAGCTTCCAGCAAGGGCCAGACCTGGGCATGCAGGCTGGCCGCGATCGCGCCCTTGAACGCCGGCGGGCGCGGACGAAGCGTCGATCCCGTGACAGTAATACGTCGGCGCAGGATGTCCGACAGGGGGATATTGGCTTCGGCCCCGCCTTGAAGCGCGATGATGACAATACGGCCATCGTCTGCCACGCATGACAGTTCTCGCGCTAGATAACTGCCTCCAACCATGTCCAGGATGACATCGACACCCCGGCCGGCCGTCCATTCCATCGCGGCGTCCACGAAGTCCTCATCGCGGTAATTGACCGCCCTATCGGCCCCGAGCTTCAGGCAAAACGCACACTTTTCATCCGTGCCCGCGGTGGTCATGACTCGATGCCCAAAATGCTTTGCCAACTGAATCGCCACCGTACCGATGCCGCTACTGCCACCATGCACTAGCAGAGCCTCGTTGGGCCCTGCCGGACCCAGCCCCAGCGCCCCCCGATCAAAGACATTGCTCCATACCGTGAAGAAAGTCTCAGGAAGTGCCGCAGCATGCACAAAATCGAAGCCCTTCGGCACCGGCAGGCACTGCGATACAGGGACGACGCAGTATTCGGCATACCCTCCTCCCTGTAGCAGGGCACAGACTGCATCCCCCTGACGAAGCCTGAAGGTATTGTCCGGACACGCCAGGTCACCCTCGATGATGTTCCCCGACACCTCTAGCCCGGGAATATCCGATACGCCTTTTGGCACCGAATACTTGCCACGACGCTGCAAGGCATCGGGGCGATTGATACCGAACGCCTCGACCCGAATCAATATTTCGCCCGGTCCGGTCACAGGGACCGGGCGGCGCGTCATTTTCAAGACTTCGGGCCCGCCAGGCTCGCTGATTTCGATCGCTTGCATTTCCATGGAGAGCTCCAGAATTACGATTCTTCAAAAGGCTAAAGAACTTATGTCGAGGCGTTGTTTTCTTTGCGAGTGATCAAGTAGCGGCGCATGGCAAAGAGTAGCGAAGCAAGCGTCAGGGCGATAAAGAACCAGGTGATCGGCCCTCTCACGAAAATACTCAACTCATTGGCACCGATCAGCAGCGAACGACGAAGATTATCTTCGAACATCGGACCAAGAATGAATCCAATCAAAAATGGCGCCGAGGGCAGTCCTATGCGATTAAAGATAAAACCCATGACACCGAACACCAGCATCAGACCGATATCGAACGTGCTGTTATTGACCGCATAGGCACCATAGACACAGAACATCAGCACGATTGGGAGAAGAATGGACTTTGGAATATCCGCTATCATCGAGAAGTACTTGATCGCGACATTTCCAACCACAAATAGAACAATCGAACTCAGCATGATACCTATGAAAAGCGCATAGATGAGTGGCAGATTTTCCTGAAACAGAAGTGGCCCAGGAGTAAGCCCATGGATCATGAAGGCGCCAAGGATAATGGCGGTGATGACATCGCCGGGAATACCGAGCGAAAGTAAGGGAATCAGAGTGGCTCCTGCCACACCGTTGTTGCCCGCCTCGGAAGCGGCAACGCCTTCAATTTCCCCCTTCCCAAAGTTCTCCTTATTGGGAGAGCGACGCTTGGCGTCACTGTAAGAGATGAAGGCGGCGGCCGTCGCGCCAGTACCAGGAACGGCACCGATCACTACACCAAACAAGCTCCCACGCACGATGCTACCGAAACTACGCTTGAATTCCGCTAGCGAGAGTCCTGCCCCCTCAGCCTTACTCTTGATATGAGGAACTACCTTTTTGACGTAGAACTCGATGACTTCCGGAATGGCAAACAAGCCGATCAAAAGCGGAACGAAGGAGATACTATCCATTAAGTTGTAGTTGTCGAATGTCAGGCGTTGCGTGCCGTACACCATGTCCAGACCTATGGTCGAGACGATGATGCCAAGACAGGCCGCAATCAGCCCTTTGATGACAGACTCTCCCGATACGGAAATGATAATGGTTAGAGAGAAACAGATCAGCCAGAAAAACTCCGGCGGCCCAAAGTTGAGTGCAATCTTCGCCAGATAACCGGCGAAAAAGATCAGCGCCAGATTGGAAATGAAATCGGCGATGACCGACGCGTAAAGCGCCATCTTCAATGCTTTTTTTGCATGCCCTTGCTGCGCAAGAGGATAGCCATCCAATAACGTACAGGCTGAGGCTGGCGAACCCGGGGTGCGAATGAGGATGGCGGTAATGGAGCCACCGTACATCCCCCCTTTGTAGATCCCGACGAGCAGCAGAATTGCTGTAATTGGCTCCATCGAAAAAGTGAAGGGTAAAGCCAAGGCTACTGCCATGGTAGCCGTCAGGCCAGGAATGGCCCCAATGACAACCCCGACCAGAACACCAACCGCGATCGCAACAAAATTGTCAAGGCTGAGAAAAATTTCAAGAACTTCAGAAAACGCTTCCATTAAGGTCTCCACAATGGGGACAAGTGTGGGCTCTCAATAGTGACGCTAGGCTCAGGAGAGGAACAGTAAGGGTAGCGGGACATCCAGCACCTGAATGAAAAAGAACACCACCGCCACGGGAAAAACAAGCGCCAGAATGTACACCAACCATTGCCGAATTGGATGCGCTGCAAACAGTATCACCGTCGCGAGCACGCCCGTAATGATGGCCCCAACCCATTCGAACAAAAAGAAATACACAGCAAGCGCCACGATCATGAGCATCCACCGAAGCGCCGGACCACCATCCTGACTCTTGTCGTGTTCGGCTTTCTGCCCAAAAAGTCCTTCCAATATCAATAAGAGCGAGAAAATAGCCGTCAGCCAGCCCGCGATTCCAGGCAACCATCTTGGCGACATCATCGGGTTTTTAACAAGAGGCGCTTCCTGAATGTGGTGAGGGACCATATAGAAGATAAAAAATAGTGCTCCAACCAGAAACACCGCGCCGACGATCACATTGCTAGTATTAGCGGGACGAAAAGATGTTGCGTCTTCGCTGCTGGTCGTCATAGCACCCTGCCTCGAATAAGTGAAAGTGGGGATGTACCCACCCTTTCACGTTAGTTAGAAATACCTGCTTCTGAAGCAGTCTGCTTCCAGCGTGCTACTTCATCTGCGATGAAGGCCTTGAATTCTTCACCAGACTGTTTACCTGGAGCGGCACCCAGTTGACTGATGAACGAGTCAAATTCTTCTGACTGCATCACCTTCTCGAGTGCGGCATTTAGCTTGTCCACCCCTGCCTGGGGAAAGCTATTGTGTGTGATCAAACCGAACCAGGCAGACGTTGCAAATTCATCGAGATTGTACTTGCCCACCTCCTGTAGCGTCGGAACATCTGGCAAATACTTCGAGCGTTCAGGAGTGGTTACGGCTAAAGCCTTAAGACCATCCGATTTAATATGCGAAAGCACCGCAGGCATGTTGTCGAAAGAAACATCCACATCTCCGCTCAACAAGGCCGGTAGCGCTTCACCACTACCACGATAGGGCACATGAGTCAGGTTGGTTTTCGTGAGGTTCTTGAACAGTTCACCGGACATGTGAATGGAACTGCCTACACCGCTGGAGCTGAAGGTCATTTCATTCTTACGAGCCGCTTCGACAAATGCCTCGACGCTATCGTAAGGGCTGTCTGCCGGCACCACCATAACGTTAGGAATATCAATGATATTTTGAATAAAGGTGAAATCCTCGACTGGATCATAGCGCAGCCCAGGGTAGATCGCCGCACCGATCGCGTGACCGGGCGAGGCCATCAGAATGGTATGGTCGGAACCACGGCCACCACGCGCCAGTCGTCCAGTGGCCATTGTGGAACCCGCGCCCGGCCGGTTCTCTACGATCACATTTCCTAGCCCTTGTTGCTGTAAAAGATCAGCCACCTTGCGAGACAGTACATCGGTGGTACCACCTGCGGAGTAAGGGACCACCAAGCGAATATCATCGGTCGGCCATTCTTCTGCTGCATATAGCTGTGAAGTCGCAGACATGCTGGCGACTAGGAGCACACCCCTAAAAACCGCTATGTAAATGGAGGAAAATATTGTTTTCGTTTTCATCACACCCATCCTTACTAGCTTATTGTCAAAGTTCGCCCTACGAATACATGTTCGTCAAGCATGACGTGAGCGTAGCTGATGCCCTTGGTCGCTGATACCAGACTTTCGTACAGTCAAATTTCACTTTTACAAAAGCTCTTCATGGTATTCAGTATCTTCTGCTTGGTGTGTTCATTATTTTGGAAACGTTAATCATCAAAGCATAGGCTTAACCGCACCAACTTACCGCTTTCATTTTATAGATAAGCTAACTATAGAAAGCACTACTACACGGTCAGCTACGATTTGCTCCCGAAATTATGGCAAAGCAGCAGGTGCTTTAAGCCATTTTATAAATAATCTCGCAGCACGAAAACCGTGAACTCAAACACCATATTCATTTCATGACGCACTAGACATTAGTCCTATTTCGCTATCCATTCGCGCCCAATTTAGAGACTAACTCTTCCATAACAGTGACTTGCATTCGCTGCCTTGTGCGAACAGAAGTTTCTTTCCTCTAGATATCAAGAGTTCCATGTTGACATGACGGCGGCAGGCTCCCTACTATCAATCACAGTTTGTGAAACACAATACCGCATAGCAAAACAAAAAGGCTCGCCCAGCCAAGGAGACTTGATGCATCGTCTAGCCCGCCAACTGCTGTTTGTCTCACTTCCCCTTGCCACCACCTTGTCCGGGGTATCCCTAGCCAAGGAGGTCGAGCTCCCTAGCACCATGGCTTGGACCGCCTATGGCACCAACTCCAGTGGCTACGCACAGGCCGTAGCCATAGGCGGTATGTTGCAGGAACAATACAATACCTCAGTTCGTGTACTGCCCGGCGACAACGACGTGTCACGTATGACACCGCTGAGGACCGGGCGTGTCGACATGTGCGCCTGCGGCATCGCCAGCTACTACGGGGCCGAAGGCGTTTTAATGTTCGCTCATCCCGACTGGGGACCACAGCCTCTGCGCGTATTGACCACCTCGACCGCGTCTTTCGGTCTATCGCTGGCCGTGGCTGGGGATCTGGACGTCAAGACGCCTGCGGATCTGAAGGGCAAGCGCATCGCCTACATTCGCGGAGATGACGCGCTCAACAAGGGTACCGAAGCTTATCTCGCCTTTGGCGGCCTGACCTGGGACGATGTCGAACGGGTCGATTACCCCGGGTATGCACGATCGTTCGACGGTATCATCTCCGGTGAGGCGGATGCCTCCTTTACTACTACGGTGACGCCTCCTGCTCAGCAGTTGGCAAGTAGCCCGCGCGGTGTCAGTTGGCCAGAGCTGGACCCCAACGACGAGGCCGCTTGGCAGCGGATGCAGAAAGTTGCTCCCTACTTCCGCCCCCATGAAGTCACTGCCGGAGCCGGTGGCGTTTCCGCCGAGAATCCGTTCAACAGCGCCAGCTATCCTTACCCTATCATCGTCGCCAATGCCGATCTGAAAGATGCTACCGCTTATGGATTGATCAAGGCGCTGCAGGATAACTACGACGCCTATAAAAATAACGCACCGGGTGCGGCTGGCTATGCACTGGAAAACCAGGACCTGACCTGGGTCATCCCGTTCCATAAGGCGGTCGTCGACTATTACAAGGAAATTGGTGTATGGACCGAGGAAATGCAGGCTCATCAGGACAAGCTGGTCGAACGTCAGAACCTGCTACTCGATACCTGGAAGGAGTTCACTTCTGGCGAGACCCCGGAGGATGAAGACGCCTTTCGCGATGCCTGGATGCAGGACCGTGCTTCAGCCCTTAGAAATGCGGGCTTCGAGCCTATATTCGAGTAATCTTTGTTGGCGCCTACCGTAATAAGGTGTGCGCTGGCGGTTACCCCATGCCTAACCCGGATCCCCGCTATGAATCAGGCCAGTCAACAAGAAAACGGCGGCGCCGCTAATAAAGAGCAGGTATCACGAGTACGGTCCTTGCCCTATGCGCTGCGCTGGCTCCCCGGCACCGTCACCGTCCTGCTCATCTTGATGACACTAGACTATCTCTTCAATTTGGGCTTGCTGACCTTCGTCACCGGTCTGGAAACACAGTTTTACTACGCCGTAGTGGCCCTGCTGCTGCCATTGGTCTTTCTGCTCTGGCCGATGTTTCCCTCGGGTCAGGGCAAGCCGGTGCCTTGGTACGACTACTTACTGTTTATCGTGACCGCCATCGTCGGCGGCTATTTCGTTTTTCAGGCCGAGTCGATCCTCGAGCGCGGCTGGGCCTTCGCCGCCCCGGCACCGGCAGTGTGGTTCAGCTACGCCTACTGGCTGTTGATTTTGGAAGCTGCACGCCGCGCCGGGGGCTGGCCCATCGCCTTGATCGTTGCACTGTTCTCCTGCTACCCGATGGTTGCCGACATTATGCCGGGACCAATTCAGGCATTTCCGTCAACGCTCGAACAGACCGCCAGCTACCACACCATGAGTACTGAAAGCATCATGGGGGTGCCATTGCAAGCCTTCGCCGGCCTGGTAATCGGCTTTCTCATCTTCGGGGTGGTATTGCAGAAGACCGGGGGGGGAGCCTTCTTCATCAATCTCGCATTTGCCCTACTGGGCCACGTGCGCGGAGGACCTGCCAAGGTATCAATCTTTGCCAGCGGCCTGATGGGGTCGATGAGCGGCAGCGTGATCACCAACGTGCTGACCACCGGCGTGCTATCGATTCCTGCCATGCGGCGTATCGGCATGAGCCGTTCCTTCGCCGGTGGCGTTGAAGCCTGTGCATCGACCGGTGGAGTGCTGATGCCGCCGGTGATGGGGGCCACCGCCTTCATAATGGCCATGTTTCTCGACGTCTCCTATGCCGCCGTGGCCCTAGCCGCGGTCATCCCCTCAATCCTGTACTTCCTGGGCCTGTTCATTCAGATCGACGCCTATGCCGCTCGCAACGACATCAAAGGGCTACCCAAGCTCGAACTGCCCTCGGTCAAACAGACCTTGAAAGAAGGCTGGTACTTCATCTTCGTCTTCGTGCTGCTGGTCTGGATGCTATTGGTGATGCAACGTGAGGCGGTGGCGCCATTCTATGCTACCGCTCTGCTGCTGGTGATGAACCAGTTCTCCAAGTCGCATCGCTGGGGCTGGAACCACGTTACCGACACCCTCAATTCCGCCGCCAAGTTATTCGCCGAATTGATCGCCATTCTCGCCGGCGTTGGCATGCTGGTCGGGGCGCTGTCGATGACCGGGCTGTCCGGTACCATCGCCAACGATTTCATTCATTTAGCAGGCGGCAGCGTGCCACTCCTACTGGTCATGGGCGCATTGACCAGCTTTGTGCTGGGTATCGGCATGACCGTGACCGCCGCCTATATCTTTCTGGCGGTGGCTCTAGCACCTGCGTTGATCCAAGGGGGCGGCCTCGATCCCATGGCCGTACACATGTTCATTCTCTACTGGGGCATGCTCAGCTTCATCACCCCGCCGGTGGCCCTGGGAGCCTTCGCCGCAGCCACCGTAGCCGGCGCACGACCGATGGAAACCGGCCTGCAGGCCATGCGCCTGGGCAGCGTGATCTACTTCATTCCCTTCATGTTCGTTCTTAATCCAGCGCTGATCATGCAGGGCAGCCCCCTCGGTATCATTTTGGTGTTCTGCCAGGCGGTGCTGGGCATCGTGCTGTTCGCCTCGGCCATGCAGGGCTACCTGATCGGAGTGGGGCGTCTCGGCCATACCCCCGCTATGGAAGTGATCATTCGCACCTTGGTGTTGATCGCCGGCTTCTGTGTCGCGCTGCCCGGCGGCAAACCGATCCCCTTCAGCAATCTGGAATTGCTTAGTGTCGGGCTAGCGACCGGCATACCGGCAGTACTGCTCGCCCGCTGGAGCCGACATCGGGCCATTCCGCCTAACCGTGTGACGCCGCACTGATGTCGACCGGTGTCGAGCGATTATCCTCGGCGCCCATACAACAACCTTAGGAGCCTTGCATGCCACGTCAGATCCATCTTCCCCTCGTTGCCGGCGCGCTGTTAGGCGCCCTAGCGATCACACCTCTGGCCAATGCAGAAATGCCCGACACGTTGAATTGGACCGCTTATGGCACTGGCACCAGCGGTCATGCCCAGATCATGGCCATCGGCCAGATCATTCAGCAACGCAGCGGCACCCAGTTTCGGGTCATTCCCGGCGAGAACGACATTCTGCGCATGACGCCGTTGAAGACCGGTCGCGTCGATCTGTGCGCCTGCGGCATCGCCAGCTATTATGGTTCCGAAGGGGTGATGATGTTCGCCGCCCCTGACTGGGGACCCCAGCCGATCCGCGTGATAAGCACCTCCCTGGCCTCGTTCGGGCTGGGCATGGCGGTGGCCGGCGATGTGCAGGTCGAGACACCGGCGGATCTAAAAGGCAAGCGAGTCGCCTATCTCCGTGGTGACGATGCTCTTAACAAGGCTGCCGAAGCCTATCTGGCCTTTGGCGGGCTGGATTGGAACGACGTCGAGAAGGTTATCTTCCCAGGATACAACAGCGCCTTCGACGGCATCATCAGTGGACGTGCCGATGCCGCGGTCACTACCACAGTCACCCCCGCCGCTCAGCGCCTGGCGGCCAGTCCGCGCGGCATACAGTGGCCCCAGTTGCCACGCGACGACCGCGCCGCCTGGGAGCGCATGGAAGCTGTCGCTCCTTACTTCCAACCTCATGAGGTCACCGCCGGTGCCGGCATCCCCGAGGGTGGTTATCACAGCGCCAGCTATCCTTATCCCATCATGGTCGCCAACGCCGATCTGGAGTACGACACCGCTTACGGCCTAATCAAGACCCTGGTCGAGGATTATGATCGTTACAAGGATGCCGCACCGGGCGCAGCCGGCTACGCCGTCGAGAATCAGAACATGACCTGGGTCATCCCCTTTCACGAAGCGGTCGTCGATTACTATCGCGAGGCAGGCATCTGGACTGAAGAGATGCAGGCGCATCAGGATCAACTGCTGAAGCGCCAACAGCTGCTCACCGAGACCTGGAGCGACTACGTCACCTCGGCACCGGACGACGAGGAAGCCTTTCGTCAGGGCTGGATGGAGGAACGCGCCCAAGCTCTGAAAGAAGCAAGTATGCAGCCGGTCTTCTGAATCGCCAGTTAATCAACTTTCATCGGCCACCTCTTGGTGGCCCTCTTGTTCTACTTTAATCGTCTGTCAATTTTGCTTTGCGAAACACAATTTCAAAATACTTGACCGTTCTCATTCACCCCTCCATCATGACTTTAAACTTCCGCCCCTACGGAGATGTTTCGGATGTCAGACAACCAGCCTGATAGCGCCTCTTCCCCCGTCAGCTATAGCCGTCAACAGCGCATCGGCGTGATTTGCATCGACAATCCACCGGTCAACGCATTGGGTCAGGCCGTGCGCCAAGGACTGCTGGATGCCCTCAAGCGCGCCGAGGACGATCGTGACGCCGAGGTCATCGTGCTGATGACCGCCGGCCGGACGTTCATCGCAGGTGCGGACATTCGTGAATTCGGCAAGCCCCCCCAGGCACCGCTATTGCCCGAAGTGATCGCCGCGCTGGAAGCGAGCGACAAGCCATTGATTACCGTGCTGCACGGCACCGCGCTTGGCGGTGGTTTGGAGGTGGCGCTGGGCTGCCACCTGCGCGTCGCCCTCGAGGGGACTCAGGTCGGCCTACCCGAGGTCAAGCTTGGCCTGCTGCCCGGCGCCGGCGGCACCCAGCGCCTGCCACGGCTAGCAGGTATCGAGTGTGCCCTGGACATGATCACCAGCGGTCGTTTCGTTACTGCCGAAGAAGCTCAAAGCAGCGGTATCCTCGATGCGGTAATGACCGGCGACGATCCGCTCGACGCGGCCTTGGTCGCCGCCGAACGTCTGCTGCAGGGCCACTACGTGCCGCGCATTAGTGGCGATCTTCCTGCACCAACGGCCGACCCAGAAGCCTGCGAGCGCTACCAAAAACGCCTGGCCGCTGAAGTGCCCTATCTGTTCTCGCCGTTTCGCATCGTTGACGCAGTTGAGGCCGCCACCCGCTTGTCCTTCGCCGAGGGACTCAAGCGCGAACGCGAGTTGTTCACCGAATGCATGGATTCCCCCCAGCGCGCCGGCCTGATTCACACTTTCTTCGCCAGCCGGGGCACTCATAAGGTGCCGGGTGCAGATAGCGAGTCGAGACTCACAACCCTTGGCCTAATCGGCCACCATCCGCTGTTCGATGCCTTGGCCAAGAATGCTGACAAGGCCGGTGTGCGCCTAGTGAATGTCGAGAAGGAGAACGACAGTGATATCCAGGCCTGCCTGGTTGCTCCCGAGAAAGAGGGTCCCCGGCGCCAAACGCTAATGGATACGTTGTCTACCGACACTCCCCGGATCGATGTCGCCATGCCCTCAAGTCTTCCAAGCGATGCCGGTGACGCCACCCTGGTACTTTCCCCTCGTGATGCGGCGCTTCCGATCTGTGAAC
This sequence comes from uncultured Halomonas sp., assembly GCF_947500835.1. Classification (GTDB taxonomy): domain Bacteria; phylum Pseudomonadota; class Gammaproteobacteria; order Pseudomonadales; family Halomonadaceae; genus Modicisalibacter. The sequence continues at coordinate 7,817 of NZ_CANMTQ010000010.1, read as the reverse complement.
TAGTCGATCACAAGAACAACCCCGCTCTTATTCAGGCGCTGGCCAACACGCTCAAGAAGTTCAAGCGCCAGGTAGTGGTTACTCGTCACGGGAGCGTCATCACCGCACTTGAAAAAGAACTGTTAGATGTCATCGTCGGTGATCCCGAATCCAGCCGACTCAAGGCCGCCTGGCAGGCCGAGGGGTGGGATCTTTCACCTTGGCTGGCGAACGACAATGACCCGGTCGAAATCACCGATGCGGAGCACTATCGTCGTCCGCTTGATCTTGCCTGGCAGCAGCTCGCCCAGACACTCTCGACGAATGGTCACGTGCACCGCGACAGCGATATCGATGTACTGGCGACTCAGGCCTTCGGCTATCCACCCCATCTGGGCGGTCCCGCTTTTCGCAGTTCGGTGTCTCGCTGAACTGCACTCTTTTTCCTTGAGGTAATCATGAACCTACAGTTCACCCCAGAAGAAAACACCTTCCGCGAGGAGGTACGTGCCTTTCTTGCCGACAAACTACCCACCGACATTCAGCGCAAGGTTCGCCTCGGTCAGCAGCTCAGCGCCGAAGAGCATGTGCGCTGGCAGAACTGTCTCAGCGAACGCGGCTGGCTAGCACCCGGCTGGCCGGTGGAACATGGCGGCACAGGCTGGAGCCCGGTCGAGAAGCATATCTTCGAGGAAGAGTGCGCAGCCGCTAATGCCCCGACGGTGGTGCCGTTCGGCGTCAACATGGTGGCGCCGGTGATCATCCGTTTTGGCAGCGATGAGCAGAAGCACCATTACCTGCCGCGCATTCTCAACAACGATGACTGGTGGTGTCAGGGCTATTCCGAAACTGGTGCCGGCTCTGATCTTGCCAGCCTCAAGACTCGCGCAGAGCGCGACGGCGATCATTATATCGTAAATGGACAGAAGACCTGGACCACCTTAGGACAGCACGCCAACATGATATTTTGCCTGGTGCGCACGGATCCTGAGGCCAAGAAACAGGCTGGTATCAGCTTCTTGCTGATCGACATGGACACTCCGGGCATCAGCGTGCGCCCGATCATCACCCTCGATGGCGCCCATGAAGTCAACGAAGTGTTCCTCGACGACGTGCGGGTGCCGGTTGCCAATCGTGTCGGAGAAGAAGGCGAAGGCTGGACCTGCGCCAAGTTCCTGCTCACCCACGAACGCACCGGCATTGCTGGTCTGGGTCACGCCAAGCAGGCCCTGCGTCATCTCAAGGACGCGGCTCGGCGCCAGACCCATCGTGGCCGCCCGCTGATCGAGGCGCCGAGCTTTCGTGAGCAGATCGCACGAGCCGAACTCGAGTTGATGGCACTGGAAGTCACCAACCTGCGTGTGCTGGCCGCCGCCAGGGACGGTGGCGCCCCGGGTGCGGAGAGTTCGCTGCTCAAGATTCGCGGGTCAGAACTGCGTCAACGTCTCAGCGACCTGACTCGCCGCACCCTTGGGCCACAGGCACTGCCGTTCTTCGCCGATTTCCTCGCCGGTGACGATGACACCCTCGACGACGACCAATCCTTCGCCGCCGCCGCCACCGCGCAGTATCTCAATCGCCGCAAACTGTCGATCTATGGTGGCGCCAATGAAATCCAGAAGAACATCGTCGCCAAGACGATCCTTGGCATGTAAGGAGCCGGCATGGACTTTTCCCTGAATGACGAGCAGCGCATGCTCGACGAAACCGTGACCCGCCTGGTCGCCGATCGCTGTAATCCCGAGCAGCGCCGTACGCTTATCCAGGAGCGCGGTACTGCACTCTCTTCGCTATGGCGCACCTTTTCCGAGCTAGGCCTGCTAGCCATGCCCTTCAGCGAAGAGGCCGGCGGATTGGGGGGTGATGGTATTGACTTAATGCTGATCATGCAGGCGCTCGGCCGCGGCTTGGTCCCCGAAGCCTATCTCGACGGACTGATAATTCCTGGTATGCTGCTTGCCAAGCTGGCCGACGATAGCCAATGCGAACGATGGCTGACGCCACTGCTGGAAGGCGAGCATCAACTCGCTCTGGCTTGGCACGAAACCGCCAGTCGATACGATATCGACATGCCAGAGACCCGCGCCGAACGCAGCGACGAAGACTGGCATCTACAGGGTCGCAAGCAGGTGGTGATCAATGCCCCGGGAGCGGCTGCACTGCTGGTGACCGCGGGTCTTGAAGACGGCTCTCCTGGCCTATTTCTGGTACCCGCGGACAGCGACGGTCTGACCCGCCGGGACTACATCACGCTTGATGACCAGCGCGCCGGTGATCTTGACTTCGATCTAACTCTGCCCTCCTCAGCACTGCTGGCCAGCGGCGATAGTCTGCTTGCGGCGCTTGGTGAGACCCTCGCTCATGGGCGAGCTGCCCTGTGCGCAGAAGCCGTCGGCGCCATGGAAGTCGCTTGCGAGCAGACCCTGGAGTATCTCAAGGAACGTCAGCAGTTCGGTGCCCCTTTAAGTCGCCAGCAAGCGCTGCAACACCGCATGGTCGATATGCATCTACATCTCGAGCAGGCCCGCTCGATGGCGATTCTCGCCGCCGCCAGCCTGACATTGCCTGAAGAGCAGCGCGACTATCGCATCGCTGCCGCCAAGGCCTATGTCGGCGAGGCGGCGCAGTTCATTGCCGAACAGGCCATTCAATTGCACGGCGGCATGGGCATGACGGAAGAGTGCTATGTCGCTCACTATGCCAAGCGGTTGATCCTGCTCGATCATGCCTTAGGTGATCGTGACTATCATCTCGAAACCGTCATGGCGCATCTCGACACGGCGGCCTGATGACTTCCCATGATTCAACAATCTCCTGGAGGTGGTATGGAACGTGAATCAATGGATTTTGATGTGGTCATCGTCGGTGCCGGCCCCGCGGGACTGTCCGCTGCCTGCCGCTTGATGCAGCAAGCGGGCGAAGCCGAACGCGAACTCAGCGTATGCGTGGTAGAAAAAGGCTCCGAGGTCGGCGCTCATATCCTCTCCGGTGCGGTATTCGAACCCCGGGCGCTGGCTGAGCTCTTCCCGGATTGGGCCGACCGTGGCGCCCCCTTGACCGTCCCGGCAACCCGAGACGAAGTTCATCTGCTCAAGAATGCGGAGTCGACTCAGAAACTGCCCAATGCCCTGGTGCCCAAGACCATGCACAACATCGGCGGCACGCCTCAGGACGGGGGCGAACAGAACTATGTCATCAGCGCCGCCAATCTGTGTCGTTGGCTGGGTGAGCAAGCCGAGGCTTTGGGAGTCGAAATCTTTCCTGGTTTCGCCGCCCAGGAGGCGTTGATCGATGACGAGGGTATAGTGCGCGGTATCGTGACCGGCGACATGGGTGTGGCCGCGGATGGCAGCGAGAAGAGCGGTTACATGCCGGGCATGGAGCTACGCGCCAAATATACCCTGTTTGCCGAAGGCTCCCGCGGCCATATCGGCAAGCGTCTCATCGAGCGCTTCAAGCTCGACGAGGGCAAGGATCCACAGCACTACGGCATCGGTTTGAAGGAGCTGTGGGACGTGCCCGCCGAGGTGCACGAGCCGGGGCTGGTGCTGCACGGCTCGGGCTGGCCCCTGGACAAGAACGCCCATGGTGGTTTCTTTCTCTATCATGGCGAGGACCAGCAGGTGATGGTCGGGCTGATCATCGATCTGAGCTATGCCAATCCGTATCTTTCACCTTTCGATGAGTTCCAGCGCTTGAAGCACCATCCGCTGCTCAAGCAGTACCTGGAAGGCGGCAAGCGGGTCGCCTATGGCGCCCGGGCGATTACCAAGGGCGGACTCAACTGCCTGCCGAAGATGACCTTTCCCGGGGGCCTGTTGATCGGTTGCGATGCGGGCACGTTGAACTTTGCCAAGATCAAGGGGCTGCACACGGCGATGAAGTCCGGGCTGCTGGCAGCGGAGACGGTGTTCGAAGCGCTGGGACAAGGTGAAGAAGCGGATGCTGGCGGCCAGGAGTTGACCGACTTCACGGCAAAATGGGAGCAGAGCTGGGCCTATCAGGAGCTCAAGCAGACCGCCAGCTTCGGCCCGGCGATTCACAAGTACGGCACTATCGGGGGCGGCGCCTATAATTTCGTCGATCAGCTCTTCAAGGGCAAGCTACCCTCGCTTCACGACACTAGCCCGGATTACGCAAAGCTCGACCCGGCGGATCAGGCCGAGAAGATCGACTACCCCAAGCCGGATGGCAAGCTCTCCTTCGACAAGACCTCCTCGGTGTTCATGTCCAACACCAACCACGATGAGGATCAGCCCTGCCATCTACGCCTGAGCGATCCGGACATCCCGATTCGCGACAACTTGCCGACGTACGACGAGCCGGCGCAACGCTACTGCCCGGTCGGGGTCTATGAAGTGGTGGAAGACGACGCGGGCAAGCCGAAGTTTCAGATCAACTTCCAGAACTGCATTCACTGCAAGACCTGCGATATCAAGGACCCGGCCCAGAACATTACCTGGGTGCCGCCGGAAGGCGGGGGTGGGCCGAACTATCCCAACATGTAGAGAGTCAGCGCTTTCCTAACGCCGGGTACTGAATGGATGAGCTGACCAGCGTTTTTCTTGTAACAGGCTACGAGGCCGTGCATGCCCTCCAACAATAGTGTCAAGGTTCTTCATCACGAGGACGCCATCGCCGAAATCAGGCTAAACCGCCCGGACGTGCGTAATGCCTTGAATGAGACCACCGCTATGGAGCTTAATGCCGCCCTGCAGACGGCGGCCGAAGATATCGGTGTACGCTGCGTGATTTTGAGTGGTGAAGGCGCCAGTTTCTGTGCCGGCGCCGATATCGGTGAGTTCGAGTCAGGGTCGGCAACTTCCGCCAGCGAACGTCTCGCGACTCTGTTCAAGCCCGCGCTGTTGCAAATAGTCGAGATGCCTAAGCCGGTAATTAGTGCGGTCAATGGGGCCGCTGCGGGCATCGGTATTGCTTATGTGTTGTCCAGCGATCTGGTGTTGATGGCCCGCTCCGCCTATCTCAAGCTGGCCTTCATCGATATCGGTCTGATTCCCGATGGCGGCATCACCTGGCATCTGGTGCGACGCATTGGTCACGCCCGGGCCTTCGAACTGGCGGCCACCGCTGCACCGATCGATGCCGAGACCTGCCAAATGCTGGGTCTGGCCAACTGCGTCGTCGATGATGAGAGCCTGCATAAAGAAGCGCTACGCTGGGCACGCTTGCTGGTATCGCAACCACGCCAAGCCATCGTCCACACCAAACAGGCCTTGCGTTCCTCGGCCCTGAGTGATCTGGAGACCGCCTTCGAACACGAAGGCCACCTGCAGGATGCTTGCAAGGCGTCACCGGAGTTCGCCGAACGGATCGCAGCGTTTCGCACTGCCCGCCAACGCTAACACCGCTAATCAAACAGGCCCCGCAAGCGGGGCCGAACGATCGTGATCGTAGCTATGAAGAGAAACTAGAAGTCGTACTGTGCCGAGAAATGCACTCGATTCAGAGCGAAGCTGTCGCCATCGACTTCTTCAAGATCGAAACGCTGATATTCGATACCGTAGGTCGTCTGCGCCATCGGCGACCACATCAGGTTGACGAAGGTGGTGTCGTAAGTATCGGTCATGTCGCCCGACCCCGTTTCATCCAGTCCGGTCCGGGAATAGGCGAGGGAGCTGCGTAAACTATCGGTCCAGTAATGACGATAGATCGCCGAGGCGCCCCAGGCGTCGACGCCCTCAATCTCGCCATCTTCGACCTTAGCATCCGGATAAGGGCGCAGCCCCATGTAGCGCCCAAGGTTGCCGTAGTTGGCCTGCAGGCGGATATCGTCCTTGCCGAAGGTCGGGAAGCGCCCGGTCACGCTGTAGGCATCGCCCCATTCGGTGTCGTCGTCATCGTCGTCGACAGCAAGCTGGCGCGCCAGCGTCGCAAACGACACATGGCCCCAATCCCCGTCGAAGTTCACACGACCGACGATATCCGGTACTGCCTGATCGTCACCGCCATCTTCCGGATTCTCCAGGGCGAACTGCAGGCTGCCGCCATCGAACGGCTGGGTGTAACGCAACTGCGTCTGACGCACGAAAACCACACTGGCCTGCTGACCGAAGGCATCGACTTCGCCCAAGCCATTGAGGTCCATGAAGGTCGACCAGGTCTGACCAGCCAGCCAATTGCCCCAGCTACCATAGGCATGACGCAGACGCGGTGCATAGGAGTTGCTGACAAACTCATTGGCTTCATCATCGGCACCGTAAAAATCGATCTCGATGAAGGTTTCCAAGGTATCGCCGGCAATTGGTGTACTAGTACCCAAGTTCACGCGACTCTGGCGTGCACTGAAGCTATTGCGAACACCTTCTTCATCGTTCGTTTCCGCACGCAAGGAGCTGGGCGTGACGATTTCGCTGGCCTTGCCGTCGCCGTAACCATTGTCGGCGAAGGTCGCCTGGGCCTTGATGTAGCCACCGATCTCCAAGGTGGTATCGCCGATCTTCAAGCCGCCGCCTGGCGCCTTGGTGACAACGTCGTCACTGACGGTAGCCACTTCTTCCTGGGTGGTTTTTTGCTGCGACTTGAGCTCGTCGATCTGCGCTTGGAGCGCCTCCATCTGCGCCTGCAAGGCCTCGATGTCGGCGGGAGTCGCCTGCGCACTGGCTATTCCCAGCGGTAGCATCAGCGATGCTCCGATCGCCGTAACGGTTGTTATCTTTCTCACGGGCTTGAACATGATGATCCTCATTGTTTTTTTAGATGCGCAATGACCCTTCCCGGTGCGAACTAGGCATCGGCGGTGGAGGATGTCGCGCGGGTTTGGCCCTTCACGAAGACGCTGGGCCGTTGGAGCGGGAGCCAGATCCCCGCTGCCGCACCGGTTTGGCGCTTGCTCGGTTATTGCTTTGCAATAGATGACACTCAACTAACTCGCTTTTTTATATTTGTTAATACTGCTTGAAAGAACCGCCCTTCGCTTACAGCTTCTGTTCGAGCTCCGGCAGGATCTCGAACAGATCGCCCACCAGGCCGATAACCCTGGAGAGCGCGACCTGGAAGATCCCGATCTTTCCTACAGCTTCTGCTCGAGCTCCGGCAATATCTCGAACAGATCCCCCACCAACCCATAGTCCGCCACCTGGAAGATCGGCGCGTCCTCGTCCTTGTTGATGGCGACGATCACCTTGGAGTCCTTCATCCCCGCCAGGTGCTGGATGGCGCCTGAGATGCCCACGGCGATGTACAGCTCCGGGGCGACGATCTTGCCGGTCTGGCCTACCTGATAGTCGTTGGGCACGAAACCCGCATCCACCGCGGCGCGAGAGGCGCCCAGGGCGGCCCCGAGCTTGTCGGCGATGCCTTCGAGCAGCTTGAAGTTCTCGCCATTGCCCATGCCGCGCCCGCCGGAGACCACGACCTTGGCACCGCCGAGTTCCGGGCGTTCGCTCTTGGCCAGTTCCTCGTCGACGAAGCGCGACAGACTGTTGTCGACCACGGTATCGACGGGCTCGATGGCGGCATCGTTACTCTGCCCCACGGCATCGAAGGCGGTGGTGCGGATGGTCATGACCTTGAGATCGTCACTGCTTTGCACCGTGGCGATGGCGTTGCCCGCATAGATCGGGCGCTTGAAGGTGTCCGCGCTGTCCACCCCCATCACTTCGGAAAGCTGGGACACGTCCTTGAGTGCGGCCAGGCGCGGCAGCACGTTCTTGCCGTTGGTGGAGGCGCTGGTCAGCACGTAGGCGTAGTCATCCGCCAGGCTGACCAATAGATCCGCCAGGGGTTCGGCCAGCTGATGGCCATAGACGGCGTTGTCCGCCACCCGCACCCGGGTCACGCCGTCGAGCTTGGCCGCGGCTTCGGCAATGCTGCCGACA
>NZ_CANMTQ010000009.1 GCF_947500835.1 uncultured Halomonas sp. | reverse complement strand
AGGGCGAGTCTCAGGAGGAGACGAGTAAAGTCCCGGAGTGCCGGCCAGCTCCTCGTCAGGCATCTATCCCAACCCCCAGCCTTAAACAGGCTGGGGGTTTTTTGTGCGTGTGATGAAAGCGAAGTTTACTCAGTGACTAAGTGAAAGATATTCTAAATATTCTTTGCACAAAGTTTTCGAAGTGAGTTGTTTTTCATTGAGTAAGTAGCTGTTATTAATAAGCAATACTGAAACACAATAGTAGTATTTATATACAATGCGGGTTATTGTGATTTAATCATTCGTCAGTTTCTTAAGGAGATGGATATGCAAAATGGCTTGCTACGTAAGCTAGGCTTGGCGATCTTGATAGCGTTGATGTTGGGCGGTGTTGCTGCTTGCGAGGATCAAGGGCCTGCGGAAGAGGCGGGTGAAAACATTGATGACGCCGTAGACGATGCTGGCGACAGCGTTGAGGAAATGGGTGACGACATCCAAGATTCTGCAGAAGATGCGCAGAACTGAGTGATATTTCGTATAAACGTAAGATACTTAACTTGCGGGAAATGCCGGACAGCATAGCTGTCCGGCATTTTGCTTTAACAGAGCAAAAATGATACTGGGCTAAGCACCCGGATTCTGCTCGATGCCCTGAATGTACCAAGGCGCTCCTTCGCGCAAATCGCGAACCAGGTGCCAGGTTTCGTTGAACTCGTTTTGCTCACCATCCTCATCGAGAATACCGTGAAACAGTACCGTGGCCTCGGCTTTCTGGCCGTGTTCCTGCACATTACCTAGTTCGGCAAAAAGACGCACACTTTCGGTGTGGTTGTTTGCCGAGTGGTGGGCACGCTCTTCGCGTAGCTGATTATATAGTTCAGGCGTCACGTACTCTTGGATGCTGCTGAAGTCATTGTTATCCCAGGCACGTTGCAACGTCATGAAGTGCTCTTTGGCGCCCGACAAGAACTGCTCTTTATCAAACCACGCTAAATGGCTCGTTGTGCCACCGCGTTGAGCGGACGATGTGAATGCGTGCTGTTGGCCGCCTGATTGTGTTTGATGCTCGGAGTAGGCTTGCGGTCCCGTAGCGGTCGATGCCCTGCGACGGCGACCAAAGAGGCGAAAAGCAAGCCAGATGGCACCGGCGATCAACAGTATGTCGGTGAGCCGTAACTCGTCGAAGGCTCCACCGAAAAACAGCGAAGCCAGCAAGCCACCGGCAAGCAGGCCAGCAAATGGGCCGGCAAAGCGTGAAAGCCCTTTTGAAGGCTGACGCTGTGGCGTGCTTGCCGTTCTGCTTGTCGTACTGGAGGGGGTGTTTACAGAGCGGGATTGAGAGCCAAAGCTCTTACCACCACCGAACCGCTTGGCTTCAGCATGCTCGACAGCCAGGCCGAAACCCAGCAAGCCAACCAGCAGCATGACTAAGAGGTTGCGCATGTTGTTGTGTCTCCAGAAAAGAGGATGTCAAAAAAGGGGAGATTCATTCTAGCGTTTTATCCGCCAGTCGTATCCTAGATTTGCGGACCAAGTCGGTCACACTTCATCTCTGGTGAATACTAGGGTGTCCCCTTCCGACATGGCTGAACTGAAGCGATAACCGGCGACATCGAACGTCTTGATTGCATCCGGGGAATCTACGCGGTTACGGATCAGCCAGGCGCTCATCAGGCCCCGTGCCTTTTTAGCGTAGAAACTGATGATCTTGTACTGACCGTTCTTGGCATCCTTGAATACCGGTGTGATGACTCTTGCCGAAAGCCGTTTTATATCGATCGCTTTGGAGTATTCGTTGGACGCGAGGTTGACGAGCACGTTGGAACCGCTGCGAGTGACGGCAGCCTCCAGATCCTGGGTCAGGCGGTCTTTCCAGAAGGCGTAGAGATCCTTACCAGCAGCATTGGGCAGTCGTGTTCCCATTTCCAGACGATAAGGTTGCATTAGGTCAAGCGGTCGCAACAAGCCATAAAGGCCTGAGAGGATTCGCAGATGATCCTGGGCAAAGGCGTTGTCCTCGGTGCTGAACGTCGACGCTTCAAGTCCGGTATAGACATCGCCCTGAAAGGCCTGAACCGCTTGCTTCGCATTATCAAGGGTAAAGGGTGGCGACCATTCGCTATAGCGAGCAGTGTTGAGGCCGGCCAGTTTGTCGCTGATACTCATCAGTTCGGCAAGCTGTTGCGGCGAATAGTCACGCAGGATCTCGACCAGCTCCATGCTCTGCTCGAGGTAATCAGGCTGTGTGTACTGTTCTGTAGACGGTGGGGTTTCGAAATCCAGTGTCTTGGCGGGTGAGATAATACTGAGCACAGATCCTCCGCAGTTGTTGGCTCTTGAAAACGAGAGTATCTCAAGCGCTAGTACTAGGATAGATCGGACTTTCGTTATCTTTTAATTTATGGGCGATGGAGTAGAATGCAGTAATGCTGCTCCGCAGCATTCCGAGTCGAATATATCGATATCGTTGATGTAGTGAGGGATCGTCACTACGCCTTGAGTAGTGATTGAGAGGGGCGTATGCTTGCCGGCCGATGAGTCGAGCTTCAAAAGATTCAACGGTTGGCAGTAAGAAAATGGTGGCTCAGGAGGAGCCAAATTCGACATTGTCACCCAGGCATATTTGGATTTAAGGTTCTTAGCCATGACGCAGGCATCTTCGTTGTTTACCCGGCTTGAGTTTCGGCTGGCAGAGCAGCTTTTCCATACGCGTTGGTTGCCACGTTCGCCGCGTACCCAACGTTTGACCTTGCGGTTGTTTCAGCGTTGTGCTGAAGCAGGGCATGTTGATGCATTGTCCGTTTATGGTCACATGCTGTTTCATCGTGGTACGACCTCCCAAGACAAAGCGAAGGGCGCACGCTATGTGCTTCAGGCCGCGCAGAATGGTGACGTTCATGCGCAATATCAGGCTGCCCGTATATATGAGTTTGGCTGTGCTCAGTATCCACGTCGGGACGATCATGCTGTGACCTGGTATGCGCGTGCAGGGGATTCAGGCCATCCTCTGGCAGCGGAACGCCTGGCTCGAGCCTATCACTCAGGTGAGTTGGGCCTTTCAGTGGATGCTGAACGTTCTGCTTATTGGCAGGCTTTGGCTGATCGTGACATTGACAATGACGGGGTTTTCACGCGAGAGCTTCGGTCTCATTGACGCGCTTCCATCCTTCTGAGACGTCCTGCCTTGTAGTACAGCGAGAATGCCAGGACGTCTAGCGAACCCATGACGACTCAATCGTCCTTTGCTACCGATAATAGAAGCTTGCCCACGTTCGAGTTGCTCTCCATGCACGCCATGGCTTTTTCCGCCTCCTGAATGGGATAGTCGCTGTCGATCAGCGGATAGAGTTCGCCTTTGGTCAGGCGCGGCCAGACATACTCTTGCAGTTCGTTAAGAATCGCACCCTTGTCCTGAGGCGACTTGCTGCGCAGCGTCGAGCCGATCAGCCGCTGTCGTTTCATCAACATGCGGCCGAGATCCAGTTCTGCGCTGCGTCCGCTCAAGATGGCGATCAGCACCAGGCGGCCATCGGCATTGAGCACCCTTTGATTGTCCGCAAGATAGTTGGCGCCTACCGGATCCAGGATGACGTCGACACCGCCTCCCCACTCCTTCACTGCTTCGACGAAGCTGCCATCATGGCGGTTCCAGCCGGCTTCCGCGCCCAACGCCTTACACCGTTCTATCTTCTCATCGCTGCCCACCGTTACAAAGCATGGATAGCCGAAGGCTCGGCATAGCTGGACAGCGGTACTGCCAACGCCACTGGCACCGGCATGCAACAGCACGCGTTCGCCTTTGCTCTCAGCGTGATCAAGACCACCTTCCATGAATAGATTGAGCCAGGCGGTGGCAAACATCTCGGGCAGGGCGGCGGCCTCACGTAGTCCAAATCCGTCGGGCACTGGCATTACCTGTCGCTGATCGACTACTACTTCTTCGGCATAGCCCCCTCCCGCAAGCAAAGCGCAAACCTTCTGGCCCGTTTTCAACTGGGTTACGCTCGATCCTGTCTCCGTGATCGTCCCGCTGACTTCCAGCCCTAGAATGTCGGAAGCGCCGGAGGGGGGCGGATAGTTGCCTGCACGCTGGCCCGAGTCCGCCCGATTCATGCCGGCCCAGGCAACGCGTATGCGCACCTCGTTGTCTTCCAGTGGTCCTGGCGAGGGTTGTTCGCACCATGTCAGTGTCTTGTCGTCGGCGATCGCAATAGCGTACATGGAACTCTCCTTGATCCGTGGTCCCGTCACTGGGGTTACAGCTGAGATTCAATAATGTCCAACAGGGCATCCGGGGTGCTTGCACTCTGCAGCTTGGCACGAGTGGTCGCCGCCAGAAAACCGGCATTCGCTGCATCATCCATGAAGCCTAGCAACGGTCGATAGAAGTTCGCCACATCGAGTACCCCGATGGGCTTGTCGTGCAAGCCAAGATATTGCCAAGTCCATACCTCGAACAACTCCTCCAGCGTACCAATGCCGCCAGGCATGGCAATGAAGGCGTCGGCGTGCTTTGCCATGATCGCCTTGCGCTCGTGCATGCTGTCTACCTTGATCAGCTGGCTCAGTCCGGTGTGGGCCATTTCACGGTCGACCAGATGATGAGGTATGACACCAATGACCTCTCCGCCAGCCTCGAGGGCTGCATTGGCAACGATTCCCATCAGGCCGATATGCGCACCGCCATAGACCAGGCCAAGGCCTCGTGTAGCAATGCGTGTGCCCAGCTCCACGGCGGCTTCACGAAACCGTGGATCATGGCCTTCCCGGGCCCCCAGATAGACACAAACTCTGCGCATGCTTGTTCCTGTTGTCGTTCGTTTTTTCAAAAAGAGAAAGGATCAGGGTAGCTCGTCGATGATGCCGTATTTTGCATCCAGCCATTGACCGATCACATTATCGCCACACAGATGATGGGCATATTGGGTATGCAGGCAGCGCACCTGACGCCAGTTGGCGATACCGCCGATACCGCGCTGTCGAAACAGGTCGATATAGCCTTGTTGCTCTGCCTGCTGGCGGTGTTCATCTCGCATGTAGTGCCAGCGCTGAGCCACATAGTCTTCGTGACTGCGCCAGTAGGCGGCGAGAAAATCCGGGTCGTCTTGAAGGCGCGCTTCAAGCTGCTTGATTACTCCACTTGCCTCGATCCGGGACAAAACGACCTTGAATCGATCGGAGCTGAGCCAGTAGAGCGTCGGAAAGGGTTTGCCATTGACGACGGATTCCATTCGCAGCACTAGCGGCGTGCCTTGTCCATCCGTGGCGGTAATAGCTTGAATGCCTTGGGGGGCACGCCCAATCTGCGCTTCAATGATAGCAAGTTGGTCGTCAGTGGGGATTTGTGCGGTTCGGATCACCATCGTATTCGGGATCTCGTAGAAATTTATTCGAGCGTGCCACGCCGCGAAAGAACGCCTTGTTGAGCTGAACCGGCGTCGGTACATAGCGCCACTTACGTTCGCAATAGTCGGTAGCACGTAAAATCAGAGCATCATACAGACGATTGAAGGGCGAGTCATAATCGTAGGGATCATCGCCGAACAAGCGAATATGGGGAAAGTCTGCGAAACGCTCTATGAAATATCGCTCCAGATCCGCCTCGACGGTGCGGTGACGCTCGACGTTGTCCGGGTCGAGCCAGAGATCGTAGCGGATGGCCATGTCAGGCTCCAAGGCAGCGCAATGAGATATTCAGTGTGACAGTTTATTTGGCCGGATATTCAGTTTCTTGCCAAAGGCGCCATGTAGGCCTGGGTGAGCCGCTGCAGTTGCTCCGGGGAAAGGGCGATCTCCAAACCGCGCCGTCCGGCGCTCACGTACAGGCGTTCAAGGTGGCCGGCACTACTGTCGATGAATGTCGCCAGACGCTGTTTTTGACCAAGCGGGCTGATGCCACCGACGACATAACCGGTAGTGCGTTCCGCTACCACTGCTTCGGCCAATACTGCCTTCTTGGCCTTGACGGTCCGTGCCAGAGCCTTGAGGTCAAGGGTTCGGGAAACCGGCACCAGCGCCACGACAAGACGCGATCCATCAATGGCGACAATCAGCGTCTTGAAAACCGCATCCGGCGTCAGGCCCAGCGCCTGGGCTGCCTCCTCGCCGTAGGCTGCCGTGTTCGCATCATGCGTGTATTCGAGCAACTCAAAATCGACACCGTCACGTCGCAATAGATCTATAGCCGGGGTCATGCACGACCTTCGGTGTCTTCCTGTAGATGTTTTTCCAGCTCGTGACGAATTTCTGGCGGCAGTGGTGTTGCACGCTTGGCCGCGTGATCGTAATGGACCATTACGGTATTGCCTCGGGCGCCGGGCCGACCTTTCTGCCAAGCCTCCTGGGTAACGGTGAAGGAGCTGTTGCCCAGGCGCGAAAGCCAGGTGCGCAGCTCAATATCCTCGCCATAAAATAATTCAGCATGATACTCCACTTCCATGCGCGCCATGATCAGTGTCCACTTGCGCGGATCGAGATCCGGTGTGAACAGACGAAACAGGTCGTTGCGTGCCCACTCGAACCAGGCTGGAAGGCGTGTGTTGTTGATGTGGCCGAGCGCGTCGGTATCGTAAAAGGCAGGCTCTATCTGGCGAGTAAACATGATCATGTCCCTATGAAAAAAGCATCAGTTTGGATTGAGTTCAGCAGTCTTGCGACTTTGCCACCAGCGCTGTAGGCGGGTCCATAGCAATAGCCATAGGGTCGCCACAACAAAGCCGAGCAGGGTGCCTAGGGCAAGGCCCAGGGATGTATAGGTCAAGGATACGCACAGCGCATAGCTGAGCAGCGACCCGAGTCCCGCGGGGTAATGCTTGATGACCGTGGCTGCTGGTGCGATCCCGTGGGTCAGGTGCAATATGACCAGAAAGGGATACATGGTGACCGGGAAGGCGGCGAGAATGCCGGCCCAGGCGGTGGGCACCACATGGGCAAGTCCGGTGATCACAAAGATGATTGCCGCGGCCAGGCCTGAACGAAAAGCTAGCGCCCACCAGGAAAATCGACCCTTCACGGTGGTTCGGGTGTCTGGTACGCGACGATAAAGCCAAGTGAATGCCAGGATGGCCACCAGCGTGATCAAGGTACCGCTTAGCCGGTTGAAATCTATTTGCGCCAGAATGACGCTGGCAGCCAACCAGCACAGCAGGCCGCCTGCGGTGCCTGCCAGCACTCCCGCGACGCCGTTTCGCCGCGCGCAGAGTAAGTAACCGCCTCCAAGCGCCAAGGTCGAGGTGAAACCGGCGAGGGTATGCACAGCGCTTTCAGCGGCGAACCCGGGAGATAGCTCGAGACCAATGAAGAACAAGGCGATGGCGGTCCCCAGCGGGTACCCTGACAGCAGTCCGGCAACCCGGGTGCTGACCCGCTCGGCAATCATCGACAGACCCAGTACGATGCCGATAGAGATGAGCAGCTTGGCGATCTGGAGGGTTAGCGGGACTTCCATGGTAAATTCCTTCGATCCAATAAGGCTGTCTTGTACGTAAATGCCTCATGAGCTTTCGCTATATGAGGCGTTGGGCCTGTTTGTCCGCCCAAGCCTGTTCCAGAGCCGGTTTCAGTGGTTCACGCAAATGTTCGGGAAGGGCTTCGATTGCCTGGGCGCCCGTCTCGAAGGAGCGATTGCGAAGCCAGCAATAAGCCCAGGCGCAGGCTTCGTGCTCATCTCGAGGTACGGGTCGGGAAGGCATTTGCACCAGCAAGAAAAGTGATGTGCGCGCTGCCCATAGAGGCGGTTGACGGCTATTGCTCCATTCATTGAGCTGTTCGCCTTTAAGAGCCGCTTCCTCGGGCTCGCCTAGCTTGGCCAGGCGTGCGGTGTCCGCAAGAATCATCGCCAATCGATCAGGGCTTGCCTGGCCCAGCTGCAACCAGTGATCGATCAAGTGCGGTATGCCGCGGGAGACCTTGGCATAGAAGGTGCTTTCAGGCATGTTCGATCTTCCGAGTCGCTATGATAAAGGAGGCGTCATGCCCTTCGATTTTGTCACGTTCATCGATCGTCGCCAGTATCCGACCCAGAAGTGGCAGCGCTACGAAGAGGACGTGCTACCTCTATGGGTCGCCGATATGGATTTCGTTTCACCGCCGGCGATCGTCGAAGCCTTGCGGGCCCGGGTCGATCACGGTGTATTTGGCTATGGCCGAACACCCCACAGTTTGCTTCAAACGCTTTGCCAGTGGAGCCAGCAGCATTACGACTGGGAGATTATGCCGGAGTGGCAGCTCTGGCTGCCAGGTGTCGTTCCGGCGCTGCACTTGGCAAGTCTGGCATTGACCGAGCCAGGAGATGGCGTGCTGACCGTCACGCCGATCTATCCGCCCTTTCTCAAGGTGGCAGAGCATACCGGACGGCTTGCCCAGACCGCTGAACTGGCCGAGCCGGTTGCCTCGGGCGAAGGTTGGCGCCTTGACCGGGGAGCGCTGGAAGCGGCAATCACGCCCCAGACGAAGCTGTTGCTCTGGTGTCACCCTCATAATCCTACCGGACGCGTCTGGCAGCACGAAGAATTAGCGGTCATCGCCGAGCTGGCGGCGCGTCATGATCTGCTGATCGTCTCCGACGAACTGCACTGTGACCTGATTCTTGATGACGAGCCTCATCGCCCGTTGGCAGCACTCTTCCCCGATCTGGCGGATCGCATCATCACGCTATGGGCGCCGTCCAAGACTTTCAATGTGGCCGGGCTTTCCTGTGCCTGCGCCGTCATTTCAAATTCAGCCCTGCGTCAGCGCTTTGAGCAGGCAATGAGTGGGTTGATGCCAGACGTCAACGTTTTGGGGCTGCTGGCAGCAGAAGTTGCCTATGACGAAGGGGAGACCTGGCGCCAAGAATTGCTCGATGTACTGCGAGTCAACCGTGATCGCATTGGTGAATACGTCGAGCGCTGGCCCGGTGTATCCTGGCAAGTGCCGGAATCCACCTATCTGGCCTGGCTGGATCTGCGCCAGGCCGGTCTGGGCGATTCGCCCCAGCGGGCTTTGCTCGAACAGGCCCAAGTCGCTCTCTCCGATGGGGCCGATTTCGGCTGGCCAGGTTTCGTGCGTTTGAATTTCGGTACCCCGACGGCACTGCTGGAGCAGGGGCTGCAGCGTCTCGACGAAGCGCTGGGAAAATAATCAATAGTGAAACGGCGAGCAGTCGCTCGCCGTTAAATGGTGCTGAAGGCCGATTGACTCAATAGAGTAGAGCAAACAGCTTGCGCCGGTAGGTCACGGTCAATGGATGATCCGCCCCCAGGGCATCGAAGACCCGCAGCAGCGTCAGGCGAGCGGCATCGTCGCCGTAAGCGCGATCGCTTTTCATCACGTCGAGTAGTCCATCGAGACCGGTTTCATAGTGTCCATCGGCAACCTGACGCAAGGCGCGTTTATAACGAGCTTCACTGTCATCGCGCCCTTCGAGTGCCGTCAGCTCTTCCTGGTCGGGTGCTTCTTCGCCGAATTCGATACGAGCCCGCACTCCGCGCGCCTTGGCGCCTTCGCGATGCTCCGGAGGTAGATTGTCCAGAAGCGTTTTTGCCTCTTCTGCATTGCCTTCCGCCAATACCGCGCTGGCCAGCCCGATCTGATAGTCGTGATGTTCCGAATATTCCTGAACCAGCTGCTGATAGATAGCCCGGGCGCCAGTTGCATCGCCGGCAGCGAGCGCGGCTTCGGCCTGCTCTTCGGGGCTGGCCGGAATCTCCTGAGGCGCTTCGATGTATTGAGCCAGCCATTCGCGGATCTGTTTCTCCGGCAATGCTCCCTGAAACTGATCGTACAGTTGCCCTTGGCTGATCAGCTTGACGTCCGGCACCGAGCGGATGCCCAGCTGGGCGGCAATCTGCTGATGTTCTTCGATATTGAGCTTGGCCAGCACGAAGGCGCCATTATATTCCTTGGCCAGTTTTTCCAGAATGGGGGTCAGCGTCTTGCAGGGCTCGCACCAGGGCGCCCAGCAGTCGAGCAATACCGGTAGGGTAGTAGAGCCTTCCAATACCACCTGCTGAAAATTCGTCATATCCACATCGACGATGTAGGTCGATGGATCGGCATTAGACGAACCCCCTTGCTGGGGTGACTCGGAGGATGTAAGTGGAGCTCCGGAACGCGGATCGACAATCGGCATAGCGCTTGGCCCTGTTTAGGAGGTGAAGATATTCCAATAACTGCGGGTGAACCGAAGCGGATTCAAGAGCAATTCGTGATCATAGGTCATGAAGGCTACGAATTCCGAATGCTGGAAAAACACTGCTTTATAAAGCAGAAGTCATCAGCGGTTCAAAAAAACCATTCATTTTTTCGAGAAGGTACGAAAAATTGGATGTCATTTGATATTGGTTTTTTAATTATTTGGTAGTGATATTCATTGATTTCAAAAAAACATTGGCTTTTTTTAACGACTGAAAACCAAGCTGACACTACAAAAAAACCGATACTAAGAAGTATCGGTTTTTGGAAATTTGGTAGCGGGGACCGGATTTGAACCGATGACCTTCGGGTTATGAGCCCGACGAGCTACCAGACTGCTCCACCCCGCATCACATTGTGCGTTGCATTATAAGGATGTTCTACAAAGTGTCAAGCGCCTAAGGGCCGGACAAGAAGAGAAAACTCGTCCATACTTCTTGATGTGAATGTGATAACAACGGCATTCACACCATGAAAAGACTGACGTCGTCAGTTCATTTGTCATGACTCAGGGGGAGACAATATGACACAAACAGCACCCGTGGCTTGGGTAACTGGTGGAACCGGGGGGATTGGTTCCGCTATCTGTCGCGAACTGGCCAAGGAAGGATATCAAGTCGTTGCAGGTTACCGTAATCCAGACAAGGCGAAGTCCTGGCTTGAGGACCAGAAGTCCCAAGGTTTCGACAATATTGCGCTTTCTGGAGCCAACCTGATCAATTATGAAGATTGCGAAGCCGGTGCCCGTGAAATTCAGGAACAGTATGGCCCTATAGAAGTACTGGTCAACTGCGCCGGTATTACTCGGGATACCACCATGAAAAAGATGACCGCGGACCAGTGGAACGAAGTCATCGATACCAACCTTAATAGTGTCTTTAATACCTGTAAAAGCGTGCTTGGTGGCATGCTGGAACAGGGATATGGGCGTATCGTCAACATTTCGTCGATCAATGGGCGTAAAGGTCAGTTCGGTCAAGCCAACTATGCGGCAGCCAAGGCCGGTATGCATGGTCTGACCATGTCGCTTGCCCAAGAGACGGCTACCAAGGGCATTACCGTCAACACCTTGTCGCCTGGCTATATTGCTACCGACATGATCATGGATATTCCGGAGAAAATCCGCGAATCGATTCGTGAGGGAATTCCTGTCAAGCGCTTCGGCGAGCCTGAAGAAATTGCATTGGCGGTTGCCTTCCTGGCGAATCGCAACTCCGGTTTCATTACTGGAGCCAACCTTGATATCAATGGCGGCCAGTTCATGGGCTGATGATGCGCCGTTGAGATCATCCTGGGTTTATTGATAGAACGGAGCGAGAGCGAGGTTGCCACCTCGCTCTCGGCATTTCAGGGAGAGGAGTAATCGGCAAGCTGAGTCAACAGTCTATCCAGCTCTTTTGACTCGCGGGTCCAGGTTGTCGTCGATACCGGGCCGGTCGCAACAATGTCGCAGAGAATGGCGCGCAACTCGTCGGGCTTAGTGAGCGTCTGTTCACGCGCCGCATTGAGACGTTCTACCTGAATCGCCAGGCGCAACGGCTCGTCCTCACGCTCGATACGGCCGTTTGCCAGCAAGGTCAGGTGTACCCGTAAACGAGCCAATAGAGATGCAACGGTCTCGCTGTCGATAAGCTGATGACGAGCCTGGTTGCGCTGGTCGTGTGCGCGCTTGATGTCTTCGTCAAGTGTAAACGGCGCTTCGATATCCTTCGGGACCTCCCCGTCGAGAGCCACGGTGTCAGCCTGCTGATGGGCTTCCAGCAGCGGACCTAGGTGTTGCCAGCGCAATGCCTCTTCGCGTATTGCAAGGCGTTCAAGACGTTCCTGTCGTGAATGTAGAATACCCGCCCAGCGCTTGCGCATACCCTCGCTGCGGCGCCCTGACGGCAAGGGCTCCAGCGCTTCTGCCTCGGCAATCGCCTGATTCAGCAACGACACTTCATCACTGCTTTTCGGTTGCCAGGCGTCCAGGCGTTCAACCAGCGCCTGCATGGCATCGAGTCGATCCTTGGCCCGCTGGGCGCGATCATCCCGTTCATTTTCCCGAGCAGCAAAAATGCTGTCGCATAGACTACGAAACTCACGCCAAAGCGCTTGTTCTTCACCCTTGGGCGCGCGTCCGAGTTCACGCCAACGCTGCTGTAGTCGCTTGGCTTGCTCGGCACGTTTGGAGGCAGGCTCCGACTCTGATTGTAGATAGCGCGCCTCTTTAACAAGTGCCTGCTTGGCTGCGCCTATTTCCTGAGCACGTTGATCGATCAGCGTTTGCAGGGCGTGACGAATATGACCAAAGCGATGACTGATGCTCTCGCCATGACCGCGAGGGATCGGCGAAAAGAGACGCCACTGCTCTCGGGAACGATCCCGAATCAGGCGCAGAGCATCTGGGTCGGCATTTTCATCCGGGTTCTCGAGCAGGATTTCAAGTTGTTCGCACAGCGCTATCCTGGCCTCGAGGTTGCGCTGTCGCTCTTCCTGCTGAGCCGTGCGCCAGGCGCTCAAGCGTGTGTGTATACGATCAGAGGCAGCACGAAAACGGGTTGAAAGTTCCCGATCGATGGCTGCGTCACCCAGTTCCTTCCACTCTTTGATGAGTTGGCGGTGCCGGCGATCGAGTTCGCTGTCGCTCAAGGCGGAATTGCCGGCTAATTCGACGATGGCTTGGCAAAGCTGGTCTCGCTTGGGGCCAGCCACGAAGCTACGCCAGTCTCGCAACTCTGCAAGCTGGGCGCCGAGACGCTTGAGCGCTGGTTGATGCTTGCGCTGCTGCTCTGTTGTCAGCATCTCGCTGTGCTGGCGCAGACTCTGATACAGGCGGCTGGCGGGTTTGAAGGCGCCACTTTCAAGTAGACGTTCGAGCTCCTTGAGATCCTGTTCAAAGCGAACTATTTGCTGGCTGTCGGTTGCCGCCGTTTCATCGTTCGCCAGATACTGCTGCACCTGTTCTAGCAAAGGAGTGGGGGGAAGATCTTCAGGCCATTCCAGGATTTTCAACGTTTGACCTAATGTCTCGCTGTCCCCACGACGTAATGCATCGCTCAACGTCGCTGCATGCTGCTCCAAGCGATCCCAGGCCTGATTGATTTCATCCTGTCGAGCCAAGGCCTGTGTGTAGCTCGTGCTGAGAGCGACATCGGGAGCATGCTGGTCAGAAAGCGCTTGCCAGCGATTGATCAGTAAACGCTTGTGAGCGTTCAGGCTTGCCATGTCCTGAGCGGTTATGCGCTCACTGCGCTGCAGGCCGACCAAATCCTCGTCAAGCGCTTCTATAAGCGCCCGGCGTGCCTCATCGGCTTCGATACGCTTGCGATTGGCACTTGCAATGACTTGATGCCGCGCCTCATGGTCGCTGATGATCTTGCGGCAACGAAGACTTGCTTCTTGGAAACGACGTTCCTGATCAGCGGTGGGCAGGTCGTTCAAGCCTTCCCACTCCCGCTGCAGATGGCGGTAGCGACCAGCATAAAGAGGCTCCCAGGTGTGCCGGGCATGTTGCTCGAGAGCCTCCAGGATACGTTCACGTTTGGCGCGCTGTGCTTCGTTCTGTGCAGCATCTTCTCGCAAGCGATTCAAGCGTTCCCGAGCCAGGCGCAGGACTTGCTTATCGCGCCGGGCCTCTCGGCTCAGGCGCAGGAGCCCTTGCTCTGAGGTGACGCGCTTTGCTGCAGCATGACGTACTGCCGCGATGCCGTTTTCTATGGCTTGATGAATAAGGGCGTCTTCACCCTGCAAGCGTTCGAGGGCTGCCAGGCGCAACTCCTGATTGTCACCGTGCAGGGCCAGCTGAGCCAGCAGTGGCGCATCGTTGATCCTTTCGATCAGGCTAAGGCGTTTGGCAAGTGGCGGTGATTCAGGCTGGCCAATGAGCAGGACGAGTAAGCGGGCATTCAGTTCCGGAGAATTTTGTTGCTCCTTTAGCCGTAGCAGCTGGGCCGGATCCACTAGGCGGGCAAGCGCTGCTTGCCGGACACTGGCGTTATCGTCACTAACCAGTTGTTCCAGCTGTTCCCGATCCTGAAACTGAGTGGGATCCAGGCGTGCTAACGCTTGGCGACGAATCGCAGGATCCCGGTGTTGCCAACGAGGTGCAAAAAAACGACGAAACAAACCTGACATCACTGTACATGCATCCCTGAAAGAATTTTGTATGATGTGGTGCTGGACGGCATCCTGCCAAGACGGATGCCAGTACCATCTAAGCATGTGCATTACCACCGGGAAAGCCCGAAGCGTTGATGCACGATCACACTGACAAGTCGCACCTGCTGAGCGTATCATCGGTGGTGGCTTGGTAAACCCTCGCTTAGCTAGTGACATTATGCGACACGGAGATCGGCAATGAGTCTCAACGTGGACAGGGAAGGCACCGCCTTCTCCTTCAAGGGTGGCATGCTACCCATGACGGTCATGGAACTGACCAGTGCGGACCCGGAACGGATTCGCGAGCAATTAGCGAGCAAGCTAAGTCAGTCCCCTGCGTTCTTTCAGCATACGCCAGTCGTGGTGAGTGTTGAAAAGCTCAATGAGCCACATTTGGCGTTGGAACGGATTTGCGCCGTCTGTCGCGCTCACAAGCTGCTGCCCGTTGCCGTACGTGGTGGCCCGGACCCGGTCAAGCAATCTGCCTGGGCGCTGGGCCTTGGTTGGTTTCCCCCTCAGGAGGTGCGCGCTCGGACACTTGAAAGCGTTGCTACCCCTGTTCCCGAGAACAGTCGAGATGCAGAGGAAGGAGCGAATCCGATCCCTGCCGGTGTGGCTCCTGTCGGTAGTCGTATATTCCGCGGTACGGTACGTTCGGGCCAGCAAATCAGCGCGCCAGAGGGTGACCTGGTGATAGTCGGAGCAGTCAACGCGGGCTCGGAGGTGCTGGCCGGAGGCAACGTACATGTCTATGGTGCCCTGCGAGGACGTGCCCTTGCGGGTATCCATGGTGACCGCGAGGCTGGTATCTTCTGTCACGAGCTGCATGCAGAACTGCTTTCGCTGGCGGGAAATTACAAGCGCCTTGAGGACATCGACCCACAATTGCTGGGCAAAACAGTGCAGGTGCGTCTCAACGACGATCAGTTGACTATCGCATCACTGGTTTGAAGTGAGAGTTTATGAACGATCATCAAACAAGCAACAGGAAACATATCTTGGCCAAGATCATTGTAGTGACCTCCGGCAAAGGTGGGGTCGGGAAAACGACCAGTGCAGCAGCCATCGCCACCGGGCTGGCGCTACGCGGCAACAAGACGGTGGTGATCGACTTCGACGTGGGCTTGCGTAACCTGGACTTGATCATGGGTTGCGAGCGCCGCGTCGTTTATGATCTGGTCAACGTGATCCAAGGCGAAGCGGGCTTGAATCAAGCCATGATTCGCGACAAGCGGGTTGATAACCTTTACATTCTGCCAGCCTCCCAAACGCGGGATAAGGATGCATTGTCTTCCGAAGGCGTCGAAAAGGTACTCGACGAATTGTCCAAGGATTTCGACTACATCATCTGTGATTCACCCGCCGGTATCGAACGTGGCGCTCAGTTGGCCATGTACTACGCCGATGAGGCAGTCGTGGTAACCAACCCTGAAGTGTCCTCGGTACGCGACTCCGATCGTATCCTTGGACTGCTGTCCGCCAAGACCAAGCGCGCCGAACAAAAGCGTGAACCGGTCAAGGAACATCTGCTGATTACACGCTATCATCCGGAGCGGGTCACCTATGGCGACATGCTCAACCTGGATGATATCCGCGAGATCTTGTCCATCAATCTGATCGGTTTGATTCCTGAGTCTGAGGCAGTTCTACGAGCCTCGAACCAGGGCGTACCGGTAACCCACGATATGAAAAGCGATGCGGGGCAGGCCTACACGGACACCGTATCGCGATTGCTGGGCGAAGAGGTACCGCTACGTTTCCATCAGGTCCAGAAGAAGAGCCTGCTCTCTCGCATGTTCGGAGGAGGTCGTCGGTGAAACTACTCGAATTTCTGAAGCGCGAACGCAAGCAGTCGGCCTCCGTGGCCAAAGAGCGCTTACAGATCATCGTTGCTCATCAGCGCAGTCAGCGTGGGCAGCCGGATTACATGCCAATGCTCGAGAAGGAGCTGTTGGAGGTGATTCGCCGCTACGTCAACGTGGATCAGGAGGCGATCAATATCAGTCTTGATCGCGAAGACGACTGCTCTGTGCTGGAGCTTAATGTCACGTTGCCTCATAGCGGCTGAGAGATGGGCATCACTATGCTAGGCTGATCGCTTTCCATCGGCGTGGAGAGTGGTCATGGCGCAGCGCGGCGCTTCGCAGCACACATTTCTCTGGCATGACTATGAAACCTTTGGGGCCGATCCCCGGCGGGATCGGCCATCGCAGTTTGCGGCCATTCGTACCGACGAGGCGTTCAACCAGATCGGTGAGCCTCTTATTCTCTACAGCAAACCAGCGGATGATTATTTTCCACATCCGCAAGCCTGTCTGATTACCGGTATTACGCCTCAAACAGCTCGGCGTCGGGGTCTACCGGAGGTTCAGTTCGCGCAGCGCATCAATGCTGAAATGAGCACACCCGGTACCTGCGCTTTAGGCTACAACAGTCTGCGCTTCGATGATGAAGTATCCCGCCATCTGTTCTATCGAAACTTTCTCGACCCCTATGCCCGAGAGTGGCAAAACGGCAATTCGCGCTGGGATCTCATTGATGTTGTGCGCGCTTTTCATGCGCTGCGTCCGGATGGCATAGAGTGGCCGATGCGAGATGATGGCTCCCCCAGCTTCAAACTCGAGCACCTCACTGCGGCTAATGATATCGAGCATGTTGGTGCTCACGATGCGCTGGCGGACGTGCGCGCAACCATAGCCTTGGCGCAGCTACTCAAGGGGCGTAACGCCAAGCTATTCGATTACTTGCTCAAGCTGCGTAGCAAGCGTGAAGTCGCCAAATTGCTGGATATTCCTTCCCGCAAGCCAATGCTCCATATCTCCCGGCGTTATCCGGCGAGTCGCGGTTGTGGTGCCCTGGTCATGCCCTTGGCGGAGCATCCCTCCAACCCCAATGGGGTCATCGTCTACGACCTATCTGTCGATCCTTCGCCTCTCTTTGCGCTTTCCGCAGAGGAAATACGTGCCCGCGTGTTTGCCAGCGCCGATGAGCTGGCGGAGGGCGAATCGCGCATTCCGCTGAAAATCGTGCATATCAATCGTAGCCCTGTACTATTGCCGATCTCGGCGGTGACCGAAGATGTCGCTGCCAGGCTCAAGCTCGATCGCAGCCAATGCGAAGCCCACTGGAAGGCGCTATGTACCAATCCCGAGGCAGCCCGAAAGACCGCGGCAGTATTCGCTGAAAAACCAGAAGAAGGACTGCAGGACCCGGACACCATGCTTTATAGCGGAGGCTTTTTTTCGCCGGCGGATCGTCAGGAAATGCAGCGCGTACTCGAAACGGCGCCGGAGGCGCTGGGGGAAACCGCCTTTGCCTTTCAGGATCCACGGCTTGAAGAAATGCTGTTTCGACTACGGGCACGCAACTATCCCGATACGCTGACCAGCGAAGAGCAGAGTCAATGGGAGGCCTATCGCTGGGAGCGTATGAATGACACACGTCTGGGCGTATTGACTCTTCAGGGCTTTGCTCGAGAGATCGAGCGGCTCAACCAGGTATCTCTTGATGATCGTGACCGGCAGGTGCTCGAAGAGTTGGTGATGCATGTTGAGGCGATGATGCCGGCTCAAGCTTTCGATTGAAGAGACGCTGGACAACTGTAAAAGCGTTCGCGCCCGGCCCGGGCGCGAACATGTTCTTTTACTCCTGCTCGGGCAGCGGCAGATAGCTTTCAGTGATGTCCAGCACGTTGCTGGGTTCTATTCCCGGCGCAAAGGTTATCTGCTGTGTTGGTGCCTTGCGCAGTTGCTGCCAGGCTTGACGCACCGTCTTCGCATCCAGCGACGCTACGCGCTCGGCAAGGCGTTCACGACGATCAAAATCGGTATCATCGAATGCCAGTTCATACCACAGCCGGCTGGTGAGACTGGAAAGCGAAGGGTCGCGTTCGAGTAATCGGTCATGCACGGCGTCGCGATAGGGCGCGAGTTCCTCTTCGCCGAGCTGATCGATGCGTTGATCAAATCCTTTCAGGAAAGCGTCGATGCGAGACTGGATATGCTCCACCTCGGCATTGGGAGACTGGACCAGCATGTTCAATCCCGGTGCATTCAGCAGTGGCTGATAGCCCGCTCGGACAACATAGCCTAGCTGCTCTTGGGTGCGTAGCTGTGAATAGAAGGGCGTTCCGATCAGCTGTCCGAGTACTGCCAGCGTCGCCTGACTATCCAGGGAGCTGTCGGGCCCTTGCAGGTAGCGCAGCACCGCCTGATCATTACGGGTAGACGCTGGATGCAAGGCAGGTGGGGATGCAGGCACCTTCAACGTTGCCAGCTCTGGTATGGCGTCGTCACCGAGTTCCGGTGACAGCATGTTGGCGACCTGAAGCCCTTCTCTACGTGCAAGCTCTTTGGAGAGATTGCCCACCGCCATGCTCTCGATATGAAGCTGTGTAATGAACTGCTGGCGGAACTCGCGCAGCTGCTCGACCTCAAGAGGGTCTATTGCCTCGAGCAACGCGGCATCCGGCCATTGCGGACGAATCAAGGCGTTGCTCAAAGTACGTTGCATCTGCTGATACAGCGGCGACTGCGGCGCATTGCGCCATTCACGCATCAGACCAAGCTTCACTCGCGCAAAGGTATCTTGATCGATATCCTCCTGCTTGAGCTGTTCCAGTACCCGACGTAGCACCTGCTCCTGGCGATCGCGCCAACCGGATAGGGAAAGGGTGATGCCGCGACCGTGAGCATAGGCGGAGAAGTTTTGACCCGCCAAACGCGCCGGATAAAGCACTTCATTGAGACTGTCGTCGAGCCAGCCTGCCAATAGTTGAGCAAGCGCTGCGCTATGAGCACTGTCCGCGGCCTTGGGGTTCTGCAAACTAAAACGCCATTCGACTCGCGGCGTACCGAACTCACTGTCCGGGCGATACCATAGGGAGAAGGTGTCCCGATCGATCAAGGCGCTGGGCTTGGCGGTTTCAAGATCGAGTAGCGTAAGGTTCTCGGCAATGTAAGGATTACGCTCCGGCAGCGCCAGGTCTTCCAATGGCGCGGCATCGGGCCAGCTATCCACTGCGGTGAGTAGATAGGGGGTATCAAACCATTGCGTGGTTTTCTGGGCATCGACGTCCGGTGCACTGTAGATTCGCAGCAGGTTGCTCGGTGTCAATTTGGAAAGTAGCTCACGCACGTAGTCCTTTTCGAAGCCATCCATGCGGTAGTTGCCATACTGGACGTCCTCGAGCGGATAGTAGGCCATGTTCATCGCCATGCGACTGGCAAGATGAATCGGTTCGCCGCGCTGCTGAAAACGAAATTCCTGCTCGTTGAGCTGGGATTGCTCGTCATAGCGCCATTTCTCGAGTCCGTTTTCACGAATACGCTCGATCATCGCGAACAGGCTGGCCTGAATGCGTGGAAGATGCTTTGCACCTTCCGGGGTAAGGCTGATGCTTACCGCAAACAGGGCGTCATCGCCGTCACCGCGCATACTGCCGGCGGAAAGACCATCCGCCCAGCCTTCCTTGCGTAGCGCCGCGAGCAGGCTGCCTTCCCCTTCGTGACCGAGCAGATTGCCCAGATACTCCAGGGATTTGTTGCGATAATCGGTGACGGGGTCATCCGTGGGAAACAGGAAATACACCTGGCGGCTGTTTTCCAGACTCTTGACTTCCATTCGCGCCGGCAGATTTTCAGCAGTCAAGAGACGCTCGGGAATAGTCGAGCGTGACAAGTCGCGATCTGGAATCGCATCGAAGCGTTCACGTACCCAGGATTCCAGTCTATCCAGTGGCTGAGGCGCGACGACCGAAAGATGCATGACGTTGGCGCCGTAATGATCTTCGTAGAAGTCGATTAGCTGCTGGCGCAGGGGCTGGTCGCCATCCGTAAGTGTCTTGAGACTGCCCACGGAGAAGCGGGTAGAGGGGTGTTCCTGGTTGAGAGCCTGATCCATGGCTTCATAGAGGCGTCGGCCATCGTCGCGCAGTCGCGCCTGATACTCGGAGTGCACCGCGTTGCGTTCGCGTTCGACATACTTCTCGTTGAATAGTGGCGCAATGAAGAACTGGCTGAAACGATCAAGTGCCTCCGGTAGCGCCTTGGGTTCGATATCGAAAAAATAATTGGTGTCCTGGCTTGCGGTGAAGGCGTTGTGATTGCCGCCATGCCGGTTGATGAACTGCTGATAGCTGTCCGCTTCGGGATAGCGCTCGGTGCCCAGGAACAGCATGTGCTCCAAAAAGTGCGCCAGTCCGGGAGTGCTCTCGGGATTCTGATCGCTACCCACGGAAACGTTCATCGCCGCAGCAGCCTTGTCCGCCTCGGGGTCACTGATCAGCAGCACCTCTAGGCCGTTGTCCAGGGTCAAGGTGCGATAATCACGCTGATCGTTAGGGCTTGTAATGGGAGCATCGACATTCGCGGCAACCGTATTCGAGTCGTCGGCACTGGCCAAGCCCGTATAGCCAGTCAGTGTGATGCCGAGCCACAGCAGACAAAGGCCAAGAGGCCGGCGAGACTGCAGGTTTTGCATCATATCTCCTGTTCGTTGTGCCAGCGGACCATGTTACCCGTCGGGTGACCACAGGCCCAATCCTGACAAGAAGGATCATTCACTCGTCTTGATACCGGAAAAGCGCCCAACAGTTCCAAGGATGCTGGTGACAAATTCATGCGGATTCGGTCGAGAGGCGTTTCGGGATCGAGCCAGCTCTCGGCGCAAGCCGCGTCGATGACGGCGGGAAGACGATCCGTCAGCGGTGCCAGCAGTGGGTTGCTGGGCACCGTGATCAGTGCGGTGGAGTCGGTGAAGGCGGTCAGGGTCGTGTGGTAACGCACCCAGAGTGCTGCCAGCAGTAGCGGGCCTCGATCGACCCGAGTGACTAGAAAGGGCTGTTTCATGCGTGGCTGCGTTTTCCATACGTAGACGCCACTGACGGGAATCAAGCAACGTCGCGCCGCAAAAGCATCACGAAACATGGCGCGCTGCTGCAGCGATTCCGCACGGGCGCAATGAGGGGCATGGTCGAGCACCTTGAGCCAAGGGGGCGTCAACCCCCAGAATGCGCTGGTCAGCCTGGGCCGCCCCTGCTCCAGGCGAATGATCGATAAAGGATGGCGGGGCGCCAGATTGGGGCTGGTGTGCAAGGCTTGATCAATAACTAGGCGCGGCAATAGGCCATCCAGCGGCAAAGAAGCGATGTGCAGGCGTCCAGCCATTGAAGAGAACTCCTGATGATTCGCGTGCGAAAATGGGTGTCGCGCTACTGTCTCATCCTTGCCAGAGATGCAACAGGACTTGCGTTTGAGCGTGAGGTGGATATGCTTGTCGAAAACACTGTTCGACCATCGCCGAATCGCTATTTCCTTCCTCCGGCGCACGAGTCGCAATATGAGGTATTCATGGCACGTCCAAGACAGCATGCACCCGAGGCCTTGCATGCCCAAGTCATGGCAGCATGCGACGCGTGGTTGCAGGAAAATCCTGTTCGCTCGCTGTCCTTGCGCGCGCTTGCGCGTGAGATTGGGTGTGCGCCCAGTACACTACTCAAGCTCTATGGCAGCTTCAACAATCTCCTGCAGTACGTCAATATCGAAACGCTGGCGCGCCTGCGGGCTGCTGTAGAGGGCATGAATGGTGACACCGCCAAGGCCCAGCTCAATGCGCTGGCAACCGCTTACTGGCAGTTTGCGCAAAAAGATCCTTATCGTTGGCAACTACTCTTCGACTTCCCGCTGGCCCAGGAAGGGGAGCTGGATCAACGTCAGAACACCATGATCGAAGGGCTGTTCACCCGGGTCGAGGCCACCCTGAAAGAGCATCAGCCTAAGCTCGATGATCTGGCTGCGAGGCGAATGGCGCGTACTCTGTGGGGTAGTGTGCATGGGCTGGTACAACTGGGGCTCAATGAGCGTCTTGGCTACTGGCAAGGTCAGCCCCTTGAGGTGGGGGAACTACTCGATCAATTGTTGACCACGATTCTCGATGGTCTCAGGTACGAACAGAACGAGCCGTGAGTGGATCGCTCCTCACCAAGCGCCGGTTTGCTCCTTTTTTCTGGACGCAGGCCCTGGGCGCATTCAATGACAACCTGTTCAAGAACGTTCTACTGCTGCTGCTGACCTTCGTGGCGGTACCCCGTCATGGCTGGGATACCGGGCTGCTCAACAATCTGGCGGCGGGTCTGTTCATCCTGCCGTTTCTGCTGTTCTCCGCCTGGGGCGGTTCCATGGCGGATCGTCATGACAAGCAGTCTCTCATCCGACGCCTAAAGCTACTCGAGCTTGCCACCATGACCGTGGCAGCGCTGGCGGTATGGTTCGAGCAGTTCGCGTTGCTGCTGGCGCTGTTATTCATGATGGGCACCCAGTCGGCGCTGTTCGGTCCGGTAAAGTATGCCATTCTGCCCCAGCACCTGGCGACGACTGAGCTGGTGCAGGGCAATGCTTGGGTCAACCTGGGCACTTTTCTCGCGATCCTGTTCGGCACCTTGCTGGCAGGTTTGCTTGCCTCCTTGGATGGCGCCATGGCGCGTGGGACTATTGCCGCCACGCTGGTAGGCATCGCCTTTGCAGGCTACCTGGTCAGTTTGAAGGTTCCCCTGGCGCCGTCGAGCGCTCCAGGGCGAGTGAGCTGGCGCCCCGTCACTGCCAGCGTGCAAATTCTACGGGATAGCTGGCGTCATCCCCGGTTGTTTCGTGGGTTGGTCGGCATCAGTTTGTTCTGGTTTCTGGGTGCAAGCTATCTCACTCAGCTGCCTGCCTGGGTGCGGGACATCGTGCACGGAGGCGAGACGGCGGTTAGTGCGCTGTTGGCAGCCTTTGCGCTGGGTGTCGGAGGCGGAGCCCTGTTATGCGCCCGACTGTCCGCAGGACGCTTGGAGATGGGGCTGGTGCCGCTGGGAGCGTTATTGATCGGTGTCGCGGGTTTTGATCTGGCGCTTCAGCCGGCAATCGTCGGTGAACAGCTGGGATTGGGTGAGCTTACCGCGATGTTCGGCTTCTGGCGCATGATGCTGGATCTGGCGTTGATTGGCGTTGGCGGGGGCCTTTACATCGTCCCCTTGTACACCCTGGTACAGCTTGAAAGCCGCGATGACAATCGCGCGCGTATGATCGCCGCCAATAATCTACTCAACTCCTTTTTCATGATCCTGGCAGCACTGTTTGGTATCGTCATGCTGTCCGTGGTCGACCTGTCGCTGCATGTCTTCTTTGCCGCCCTGGCGGCTATCGCCTTGATAGCCGGCGCTACCATTCTGGCATTCAATCCGCGCGCCGTATTGCGACTGACCATCTTTGCGCTGATGCATGTGCTGTATCGGCTGCGTTTTTCCGGACGAGCCTATATTCCCACCCAAGGGCCTGCGCTGGTGGTATGTAACCATGTCAGCTTCATGGACGCCCTGATTATGGGCGGTGCTTGTCCCAGACCCATGCGCTTTCTGATGGATCGTCCGATTTATGAATCACCTTGGATGAACTGGTTCTTCCGCATCGCCGGGGCCATACCGGTAGATTCGGATCGGCGCGATCCCGGCGGAGTTCGAAGGGCCTTGGATAAGGTGAGTATGGCCTTGCGCAATGGCGAGGTGGTCATGCTGTTTCCAGAGGGACGACTGACCAAGGATGGCGACATTAATCGTTTTCGTCGCGGTATCGATATCATCTTGTCCCGGGATGCGGTACCGGTAGTGCCCGCGGCACTGGCCGGTTTATGGGGGTCCTGGACCTCCAATTGTGGCGGGCCTGCCCTGGGCAAACCTCCACGCCGGTTTCGTGCTCGGGTGGCGCTGGTATTCGGCGCGCCGGTGCCTGCGGATCAGGCGAGCAGTGCCATTCTCGAGTCGAAGGTGCGTGAGTTAAAAGTTGCTGCCGAAGAGCAACTGCTGGGGCGCCTTGGACGGTAGCATTGTCGACTCGACGACTAGGCACGTGCCCGTCGCACGTGCTGCCAGCAGCGAGCGGAGGTGATCAGGTTATCCTTGACCTGCAGAATTTCCATGCGGGCCGTGCCTAGCTGGAGGCAGGCCGGGGCGTCAGGAAAGGACTCCAGATGTTCGAGGATCAACCCGTTCAGGGTCTTGGGACCGTTGGTAGGTAGCTGCCAGCCAAGCGCCTTGTTGATCTCTCGTATGTTTGCCGTGCCTTCGATCACATAGCTGCCATCATCCTGAAGATAAAAGTCTTGGTGCATGCCGGCGACATCGGTGGTGAATTCGCCAACGATCTCTTCGAGGATATCCTCCAGGGTTACCAGGCCCTCCACGTCCCCATACTCATCCACGACGATGCCGATACGCCGCTTGTGTTGCTGAAAGTTGAGCAGCTGAGTGTGCAATGGCGTGGATTCCGGAATGAAGTAGGGTTCGCGCGCTTCCTGAACGATGGCTGCCTTGGTGACTTCGGGTTTCGATAGAAAGCGGGCGGCGTTGCGCAAGTGCAGGATGCCGATGATGTTGTTGATATCGCCTTTGTAGACCGGCACCCGGGTGTGCTGACTGGAACGGATCTGAGCAAGAATTTGTTCCAGGCCGTCATCGAGATCGATACCCGAGACCTCATGGCGCGGCACCATGATGTCGTTGACGGTGACGTTTTCGAGATCGAGGATCGACAGCAGCATCGCCTGGTGACGGCGGGGAATCATAGCGCCCGCCTCATGCACCACGGTGCGCAGTTCGTCCCGGGTCAGGTTGTCTGCGCCGCCTTGAATATTGCGTACGCCCAGCAGGCGCAGCAACCCGTTGGAAATGGCGTTGACCAGCCATACCAGAGGATAAAGAATCTTGAGCAGCGGCTCTAGAGCCAGAGAACTTGGATAGGCGATACGCTCGGGTTTGATCGCGGCATAGGTCTTGGGTGTGACTTCCGCAAAGATCAGCACCACGATGGTAAGCAGCAGAGTGGCCACCGCAGGCCCGGACACTTCACCGAAGAAGTGAATGGCGATGATGGTGGCGATGGAAGCAGCCAGGTTGTTGACGAAGTTGTTGCCTATCAGGATGACGCCAATGAGACGGTCCGGACGGCTGAGCAGCCGTAATACGCGCTTTGCCGCCTTCTCACCGCTTTTAGCCTGATGGCTCAGGCGATAGCGATTGATTGACATCATGCCAGTCTCAGAACTGGAGAAATAAGCTGAGAGGCAGATGAGTAAAAAAAGAAGTCCGAACAGCAGTCCCAGGGGGATGTCGTCGCTCAAGGTTTGAAAATCCTAAATCGCGTATCAGGCTTGTTTGTAGGGAATCGGCGCCCAGGCTGTCAAGGCATGGTTTTATCGAGAGCAGCGTCAGGTGGCATCGAACACTATTTGAAGAGCAAATTTGCTGCCGAAATAGGCCAGCAGTAAAAGCGCGCAGCCGCCCAACGTCCAGCGCGCCGCGCGAATGCCTCGCCAGCCCAGCAGGTGGTGTCCAGCGAGAAGCAGTGCAAAGATGATCCAGGCAGCAATGGAGAGCACCGTCTTGTGCACGAGGTGCTGGGCAAACATGCTATCGAGGAAGACCATGCCGCTGATCAGCGAAGCGGAGAGCAGC
The DNA here is from genome assembly GCF_947500835.1 of uncultured Halomonas sp. Taxonomy (GTDB): domain Bacteria; phylum Pseudomonadota; class Gammaproteobacteria; order Pseudomonadales; family Halomonadaceae; genus Modicisalibacter. The sequence goes on along the minus strand of NZ_CANMTQ010000009.1, from coordinate 202,510 downwards.
AGCATGCCGGCCCAAATAAACTCGAATAGAAGCCGTTCCATGGTAGCCAGGGGTGGGAGCACCTGCACGATACCTCGGGTACGGTGACTGCGCAGTGCCTGATTTTGGCGTGCCAGCAAAAGGGCCAATACCGCCGCAATAGTGAACAATGAAAAAGCCAATACCGACGTAAGTATGTGCAGCAGAATGCCAGGAGAAGCATTGGCCTGCTGATTGGTGGCCGGCAGGCCGATCATCATCATGATGGTAAGTGCCGCCAGCGGGAATAATGCTGCAGCGGCGCTGAGTACAGGTTTGACAACGCTGACCGCCAATAGCAGCACGGCGATCAGCCAGCTTATCAATGAGGCACTGGTGGACAGGCCGAGATCGAGCATGTCGGCGTCGCTCAGGCTGACAGCCACGACAACGCCATGACAGGCAACCGCCAATAGGCCGATACTGCGCACTAGTGCAGGACGCTGCGGCACTCGCCGCAACAATGTCAGCCCCTGCCAGGAGCCGGCGCCGAGATAGAAGACAATGGCGAGTAGTGCGAAGGGAAGCGCCTGCATTGTTAGGCTCTGATATCCTCGATGGAAAAGTAAGCTCAAGAAAAAGAATCGCGTAGCGTAACTATACAGAATCGCTAGGTTAGCGCCCAGTGATTCGATATCAGGATGTAGCGCGACGCTCATGCATGAATGGAGACCGCAAGCATGAACACGTATAATTGCGCTCAACAATCCTGTGCGCCTGCTCAAGAATGAGGCGTCTGGGAGATTCGATTCAGCGCACCTTGGCATTCAACGCCGGAGAGTTCCATGTTTGAAAATCTGTCAGAGCGTCTGTCGCGTACGCTCAAGTCGGTGACCGGTCAAGCCAAGCTGACCGAAGACAATATCAAGGATACGCTGCGGGAGGTGCGTCGCGCGCTGCTTGAAGCCGATGTGGCGCTGCCCGTAGTGAAAGCCTTCATCGAGCGGGTGCGGGAGCGCGCCGTGGGACAGGAGGTCTCGCGCAGCCTGTCGCCGGGTCAACAGTTCGTCAAGATCGTTCAGCAGGAGCTGGAAGCGATCATGGGCGAGGCCAATGAAGGACTCATCCTCAAGGGCACGCCATCGGTGATTTTGATGGCGGGTCTGCAGGGCGCGGGCAAGACCACCTCCGTGGCCAAGCTGGCACGTTTTTTACGTGAACGTGAAAAAAAGAAAGTGCTTGTGGTTTCTGCGGACGTTTATCGCCCCGCGGCCATCGATCAGCTCGAAACCCTGGCCCGGGAAGTAGCCGTCGATTTCTTTCCCTCCAGCAGCGACCAGCGCCCAGTGGCCATTGCCGAAGCCGCGCTCAAGCACGCCAAGATTCAGTTCCACGATGTGGTAATCGTCGATACTGCCGGTCGACTGCATATCGATGGCGACATGATGGACGAGATCCAGGCGTTGCATAAAACGCTCGCGCCTCAGGAAACCTTGTTTGTCGTGGATGCGATGACGGGCCAGGATGCCGCCAATACTGCCAAGGCCTTCCACGAGGCACTGCCCCTGAGCGGCGTGATTCTGACCAAGGCAGACGGCGATGCTCGAGGCGGTGCGGCCCTGTCGGTGCGGCACATTACTGGCAAGCCGATCAAGTTCATGGGCATGGGGGAGAAAGTCGATGCCCTGGAACCTTTCCATCCGGATCGTGTAGCTTCGCGAATTCTTGGTATGGGCGATGTACTGTCGCTGATCGAAGAGGCCGAGCGCACCGTCGACAAGGGTAAGGCGGAAAAACTTGCCAAGAAGTTCAAGAAGGGCGAAGGCTTCGACCTAGAAGATTTTCGAGACCAGCTGCAGCAACTCAAGAAAATGGGTGGCATGGGCGGCATGATGGCCAAGCTGCCGGGTATGGGTCAGATGGCTGAGGCGGCACAGAGTGCCGGTGCTGAGAAAGAGTTCGGCAAGCTCGAGTCCCTGATCAATTCGATGACCCCCAAAGAGCGCCGCAAGCCGGATATCATCAATGGCTCGCGCAAGCGTCGTATTGCCGCTGGTGCCGGCCTGCAGGTGCCGGATATCAATCGTCTGCTCAAGCAGCACAAGCAGATGCAGAAGATGATGAAAAAGGTCGGCAAGAAGGGCGGTATGCAGAAGATGATGCGCGGTATGTCCGGCATGTTGCCGCCTGGCATGGGCGGAGGACCCGGCGGTATGGGCGGTCCCGGTGGCATGGGAGGCCCAGGTGGTATGGGCGGCGGCGGTTTCCCACGGCGCTGATTGCAAGACCACTGTCAGGAAAAAGGTTCCCAATGCGAGCGGACCTGCGTAGAATGTCGCGTCTTCATGGCGAGTTGCGGCTTATCGCAGCTTGCTGCTGCATTCGCAGTGATGAATCTGTCACGTTTAAAACATCGAAATCAACCGAAGGACTGATAACGCAATGGTTACCATTCGTTTGGCACGGGGTGGCGCCAAGAAGCGTCCCTTCTATCATCTGACCGTCAGCGATTCACGCAAGTCTCGTGATGGTCGCTTCATCGAGCGCGTCGGCTTCTTCAATCCGGTTGCCCGCGGTCAGGAAGAGCGCCTGCGGGTCGATCTGGATCGCGTCAGTCATTGGCAGAGCTTGGGTGCCCAGACATCCGAGCGTGTTGCCGAGCTGCTCAAGGAAGCACGCAAGCAGCAGAGCGCGGCTCAAGCCACGGCGTAAGAGAATAATCGTCATGTCGGATGACGCAGTGATCAAGCCTGAAAGCGTCGTTTCAGATGACCATGTGGTGCTAGGGAAGCTGACCAGCCCCTACGGCGTGAAAGGGTGGTTCAAGGTGTATTCGTACACTAGCCCGATGGAGGGCATCCTCGATTACGCCGATTGGGTGCTTGAGCATCGGGGTCAAAGAACGACTCGACGGTTGATCCAGGGTCGCCGGCAAGGCAAAGGGCTGGTTGCCAGTCTGGATGGAATCGATTCCAAGGAGCAGGCGGAATCATTGGCAGGGGCGCAGGTGCTCTTGCCCAAGCAGACACTGCCAGAACTCTCTTCCGGTGATTATTACTGGTATCAGTTGGAAGGGTTGCGGGTAGTGACCCTCAATGGCGTCGATCTTGGTCGCGTGGACTATTTATTCGAGACCGGTGCCAACGATGTGTTGGTGGTGAAAGGTGACGCCCACAGCATCGACGACAAGGAACGGCTGTTGCCCTTTCTGCCTGATGACGTTGTCCGTGAGACGAATCTAGCCGCCGGCAGGATGACAGTGGACTGGGATCCTGACTTCTAAGGGTTTGCCGTGTGGATTGGTGTCGTTACCTTGTTCCCAGAGATGTTCGACGCCCTGTCCGATCATGGCGTTACCGGACGGGCGGTCAAGCAAGGGTTACTGACGCTGGATTTCTGGAACCCGAGGGATTTCGCCACGGATCGCCATCGCACGGTGGATGATCGCCCTTATGGGGGCGGGCCTGGCATGCTGATGAAAGTCGATACCTTGTGCTCGGCGATTCACGCTGCTCGGACCGAAGGGGAGAGGCGTTTCGGCACATCACCCAAAGTGATCTACCTGTCGCCTCAAGGTCGTCCGCTGGATCAAGCCGGCGTACGGCAGCTCGCGGCCAGTGGCCCTTTGATCGTGGTGGCAGGGCGCTATGAAGGCATCGACGAGCGAGTCGTCGAAAGCGAGATCGATGAAGAGTGGTCGATCGGCGACTATGTGCTCAGCGGCGGAGAGCTGCCGGCCATGGTGCTGATCGATGCGGCCGCAAGATTGGTCCCCGGCGTATTGGGGCATGAGGCCTCCGCACTCGAGGACTCGTTTGCCGATGGGTTGCTGGATTGCCCGCACTACACGCGTCCCGAAGTGATCGATGGGCGGCGGGTGCCGGATGTTCTGTTGAGCGGTAATCATGCTGCCATCAGACGCTGGCGCCTGAAGCAATCCTTGGGTCGCACCTGGCTCAGGCGTCCTGATTTGTTGAAGAGCCAAACGTTGAGCGCTGAACAGCGAAGCTTGCTGGAGGAGTTCATCGAAGAGTACGCCGATAAGGCGGAGGGGCGCAGCGGCTAACCTCGGATCGATACCGATTCGACTTCTTGGAAGCGCTGCGCGTCACCCATATTGTCGTTCCCGCGTCATTGGGCGCCGGGATCACATGCCAAACGGTACTGCTTCAAAGCATTGTCTTTCGAGAGCATGCCGCGTGGTCAATATCAGTCAAGGAGTCGTAACATGAGTGGCAAGAACAAGGTGATCCAGGCGCTCGAAGCCGAGCAGATGGAAAAGACCATCCCGACCTTTTCCCCGGGCGACACCGTGGTCGTTCAAGTCAAGGTCGTCGAAGGCAGCCGCGAGCGTCTTCAGGCCTTTGAAGGCGTGGTAATCGGCAAGCGCAGTCGCGGTCTGAACTCCGCTTTCACCGTGCGCAAGATTTCTCACGGTGTAGGCGTCGAGCGTACCTTCCAGACCTACAGCCCCGTGGTGGCCGCCATTGACGTCAAGCGTCGCGGTGACGTGCGCCAAGCCAAGCTGTACTATCTTCGCGAGCGCAGCGGCAAGTCTGCACGTATCAAGGAAAAGCTGGGCTAAATCGTTCGGTTGTCCAGCGAGACGAAACCCCGCTACCGCAATTTTGCGGTGCGGGGTTTCGTTGTCTCTAGGCAAGGTTTATCAGTAATCTCATGAACAAGCCGCAATGCGATAACGATCTGATCGATGCCTTTCTGGATGCGCTTTGGCTGGAGCGTGGCGCCAGCGAGCATACCTTGGCGAGCTATCGCCATGATCTGGAGGCTTGGCGGCGTCATTTGACAACGCTTGAGCGCCCGTTGCTGGAGCCGGGGAGCGATGCCCTGCCGGACTGGTTGGATGTTCGGCGTGAAGAGGGCTACAAGCTGCGTAGCAATGCGCGTTTGCTATCCACACTGCGCGGTTTCTATCGCTGGCTGCTGGCGCAAGGCACGCTCGACAGCGATCCGCTCAACGAGGTGCGCCTGCCTCGATTCAAGGCGACACTGCCTGATACTCTCGATGAAGAGGAAGTGGAACGCCTATTGATAGCGCCGGATACCGGCACGGCACTGGGGCTTCGCGACCGTGCCATGCTGGAGGTGCTGTATGGCTGTGGTCTGCGGGTCACGGAGTTGATCCGCTTGCGAGTGGATAGTGTCAATCTGCGCCAAGGCGTGGTGCGAGTGCTGGGCAAGGGTGACAAGGAGAGGCTGGTGCCTTTGGGCGAAGAGGCGCAGCTCTGGATAGAACGCTATCTACGCGGTGGCCGCAGCGAGCTGATGACGGACATTCGCCGCTTGCCCTTGTTTCCCGGCCGCCAGGATGGCTTCATGACGCGTCAGACGTTCTGGCATCGAATCAAGCACTACGCACAGTTGGCGGCTATCGACAAACCGTTGTCGCCGCATACCTTGCGCCATGCCTTCGCTACCCATTTGCTCAATCATGGCGCTAATCTACGTGTCGTTCAGTTGCTGCTTGGCCACAGTGACCTGTCGACCACACAGATTTATACTCACGTGGCTCAAGCGCGCCTGGAGGCGCTGCACGCCGAACATCATCCCCGAGGTTGAGTAATGAGACGATTTTGCAAGACGCTGATGGGCGCACTGCTGATGGTTGCCGGCATGAACATGGCGCTGGCCGAGACGGATACTCAGGCATTGCAACAAGGCTTGACGATCAACGGCAAGACAGTGCCGGTAAAGTCCGTCAAGCAAACGCCTTTGGAGGGTATCCTCGAAGTGCGCCTGGAAAGCGGCGAGACGCTCTACAGCGATAGCGAAGGCAAGCATTTCGTCGTCGGCGATCTGTTCGCCAATGGGGAGCAGGGTCTGGTCAACTTGACCCAGCAGGCGCAAGACCAGGTTCGCGTCGAGCAGCTGGCCAAGGTACCCCAAAAAGACAAGGTGATCTTCCGTGGTGAAAAACCACCCAAGGCCACCCTCGAGATATTTACCGACGTAACCTGTCCTTATTGCCGTAAGCTTCATGAGGAAGTGCCGCGCTTGAACGACATGGGTATCGCGGTAGAGTATCTGGCGTTTCCACGCAGCGGCCTCAAGTCAGAGGGCGCACGCCTCATGGCCCAAGTATGGTGTGCGCCCAACCCCTCTGAGGCGATGAGCGCCATCAAGCGTGGTGAGACCCTGGATGTTGATGCGGATTGCGACAATCCCGTTGCCGACCAGTATCATCTTGGGCGGGAGTTGGGCGTACAGGGAACCCCAGCCATCGTATTGCCTGATGGACGCATGATTCCTGGCTATGTACCCGCTGACCAGCTGGGGAAAATGCTGGATATAGAGGGGTAGATCGAGTAACGGACGACGCCAGACATACAAACGCTTGCCATTCAAAAGAATAGTGCAAGACATACAAAAGAAAGGAGTACGACGTTGAAACCGGTAAGAGTTGGGATCTGTGGGCTAGGTACGGTCGGCGGTGGCACCTTCAACGTGTTGACGCGCAATGCCGATGACATCATTCGTCGGACGGGGCGCCCCATTGTCGTTGAACAGGTTGGCGCGCGGCGTCCAAATCCCGACTGTGATACTACCGGGGTCAGCGTCACCGAGGACATCTTCGAAGTTGCCCGCAATCCTGATATCGATGTGCTGGTCGAGTTGATCGGCGGTTACGATGTGGCCCGGGAGCTGGTGCTGACTGCCATCGAGCATGGCAAGCACGTGGTCACCGCCAACAAGGCGCTGATTGCGGTCTACGGTAACGAAATATTCGAAGCGGCTCACGAAAAAGGCGTGATCGTTGCCTTCGAAGCGGCTGTGGCGGGGGGCATTCCGGTCATCAAGTCATTGCGTGAAGGCCTGGGTGCCAACCGCATTCAATGGCTGGCAGGCATCATCAACGGCACCGGCAACTATATTTTGACCCACATGCGGGACGAAGGTCGCGCGTTCGAGGACGTGCTCGCCGAGGCCCAGGCCCTGGGCTATGCGGAATCGGACCCGACCTTTGATGTCGAAGGCATCGACGCGGCTCACAAGCTCACAATTCTCGCTTCAATCGCCTACGGCGTGCCATTGCAGTTCGATAAGGCCTACACCGAGGGCATTGCCCGGATTACCGCCGACGATGTCGAACAGGCGGACAATCTTGGCTATATCATCAAGCATCTGGGTATCTCCAAGCGCACCGACAAGGGGCTCGAATTGCGGGTGCATCCCACGCTAATTCCCAAGCAGCGTCTGCTGGCCAGCGTGCATGGCGTCAAGAACGCCATTGCGATCATGGGGGATGCGGTGGGCCCCACCCTCTATTACGGCGCTGGCGCCGGCGCGGAGCCCACCGCTTCCGCGGTGGTCGCGGATCTGCTCGACGTGGCCCGTAATACCAACACGGCTCATCATGATCGCGTTCCCTATCTGGCCTTCGGTGGCATTCTCGAAGGTGACGAAGGGCTGCCGATCATGCCCATGGAAGACATCGTTACCGCCTACTATCTACGCCTGCTGGCAGTGGATCGCCCCGGCGTACTGGCCCGAGTCGCAACGATTCTCGCCGAGCAAGGCATCTCCATAGAGGCGATCATCCAGAAAGAGGCTACCGAGGGCGAGCTGGTGCCGATCATCCTGCTGACCCATCGCACCCAGGAAAGAAACATGAACGAGGCGATTCGTCAGCTCGAGGCGCTGGTGGATGTAGCAGGCTCGGTGACCCGCATCCGCGTCGAATCCTTGGACGAGCAGGAATAGACCATGCGCTATATCAGCACTCGCGGGCAGGCGCCGGCACTGAGTTTCGAAGAAGTTGTGCTCACCGGCATGGCCAGTGACGGCGGCCTCTACGTACCGGAAAGCGTGCCACAGTTTTCCCGGGACGAGCTATCCGCCATGGCAGGGCTTTCCTACGCCGAGATTGCCTTTCGGGTGATGAAGCCCTTCGTCAATGGCGAGATCGACGACGATACTTTCCGCGACATCGTTCGTGACGCCTATGCGACCTTCAGCCACGACGCGGTGGTGCCTCTCAATCAGCTCGATAGCAACCATTTTTTACTCGAGCTGTTTCATGGCCCGACCCTTGCCTTCAAGGATGTCGCCCTGCAGCTACTCGGGCGAATTCTCGATCATTTCCTGAAAAAAAGCGGCGAGCGGGCGGTGATCATGGGGGCCACCTCCGGGGATACCGGCTCCGCGGCCATCGAAGGCTGCCGACACTGCTACAATCTCGATATCTTCATTCTTCACCCGCACAATCGGGTTTCCGAGGTGCAGCGACGCCAGATGACCTCGGTGCTGGCGGACAACGTCTTCAATATCGCCATCGAAGGTAACTTTGACGACGCCCAGGCCATGGTCAAGGCCAGCTTCGCGGACCAAACCTTCTTGAATGGCACGCGGCTGGTGGCGGTCAATTCCATCAACTGGGCGCGCATCATGGCCCAGATCGTCTATTACGTCGCCGCCGGCGTGGCCCTTGGCGCCCCTCAGCGCGAAGTGAGCTTCTGCGTTCCCTCGGCCAATTTCGGCAACGTCTTTGCCGGCTACATGGCCTACAAGATGGGCTTGCCGGTCAGGCAGTTCGTCATCGCCACCAATGCCAACGACATTCTGCATCGAACATTGGCCGACAACGATTTCTCCAAGCGGGATCTCGAGGCCACCCTGGCGCCTTCCATGGATATCGTGGTGTCTTCGAACTTCGAGCGATTGCTGTTCGACGCCTACGACCAGGACGGTGACGCGGTGCGAGAACTGCTCGAGCGTTTCCAGCAGGAGCCGACTGCCTTGGCCGAGGCGCCGTTAGGCAAGCTGCGAGAGCGATTTACCAGCCATAGCGTCGACGATGCCACGATTCTCGAGGTGATCCGGGAGGTGCATCATCGCACCAAGGAACTGCTCGATCCGCATACCGCCACTGGCTATCGCGCCGCCGAGGTATGCCATGGCGACAGGGCGATTCCGATGGTGACCCTGGCGACGGCCCATCCGGCCAAGTTTGCCGAGGCGGTGGTCAAGGCGGGCTTTCCCGGAGTGCCATTGCCGGCCCATATGGACGATCTGCTCGAACGCGAGGAGCGTTATAGCGTGCTGCCGGCGGAACTGGCCGCTGTGCAGAAGTTTGTCGCCGAGCATCGCCGCCAGGGGGGCAGGTGACCCACGGCGTCGTCGAACGCGCCTTGAGCGAGGAAGTACGCCGTCGCATCCAGCCGCGCCCCCGGGACGAAGCGCTGTATCAGCGCGCTTTGGAGTCAGGTCTTTCTGAGCTGCAGGCGCGCATCCTGGCCGGACGATTGAGTGGTTATACCGGCGAGCTTGCACCGCTCGTCTCGCCCAGCCTGCGCAACCTCGAGCATCCCGAGAAGCTGGCGGACGCTCGCCGCAGCGCCGAGCGCATCGCCCGGGCCGTCACCGAAGGCGAGCATATCGGCATCCTCACGGATTACGATGTGGACGGCATTACCTCCCATGTGGTGATTCTGCGTACCCTCAACGAGCTGTTTGGCGTGCCTTCCCACAAGCTGCACAGCCTGATCGGACATCGCATCAATGATGGCTATGGCATCAGCCTGCCGCTGGTGGAACGCACCCTGGCGCTGTCGCCGCGCCCCAGCCTGGTGATCACCGCGGATTGCGGCTCCTCGGATGAGCCGCGCATTGCGCGTCTGCGAAAGGCGGGCATCGACGTCATCGTCACCGATCACCACGCGCTGCCCTTGGAAGGGCCGCCGCTCTCCGCCTATGCCACAGTCAACCCGACTCGCAGCGACTGCGACTTCCCGGATGCCACCATCGCCGGTTGCATGGTGGCCTGGCTGGTCATGTCACTGGCCCGGGCCGTGCTGATCGAACTCGGCGTGCTGTCATCCTCGACACCTAAGCTTTCGCCCTGGCTCTCCTACGTGGCGCTTGGCACCGTGGCGGATTGTGTCTCCCTGGGAGGTAGCGCCATCAACCGCGCCGTGGTCACCCAGGGGCTTACGCTGATCAACCGTATGGAGGCCGCTTGCTGGAGGGCCATGGCGGAGCGGCTGGGGGCCGACAGCGTGCCCTTCGATGCGGAAACCCTGGCGTTTCAGATGGGGCCGCGCATCAATGCGCGGTCCCGGCTCGATGATCCCTATGCCGCGCTGCACTTCATGCTTGCCGCGGACGAAGCCAGCGCCCGAACACATCTCGAGGTACTTGATCAGGACAACCAGTCCCGCAAGGCGATCGAGCTGGACATGGCCGACACCGCTCGCGCCCTGGCCATGGATGACCTGGCCCGGGGGGAACAGGTTCTGGTGGTATTTCTCGAGGACGGGCATGCCGGCGTGCAGGGCATCGTTGCCTCGCGATTGGTGCAGGCCTTCGGTCGACCGGCCTTCGTACTGACCCCGGCATCTCAACCTGGCATGCTGACCGGCTCCGGGCGCTCCATCGAAGGGCTGCATCTGCGTGACGCCCTGCAACGTGCCCATGAACTGGCTCCTCAGGCACTGCCGCGTTTCGGCGGGCATCGCGGTGCGGCGGGCATCGGCGTGCCAAAGGAAGCGTTTGATACTTTTCGGGAGGCGCTGCGTCGGGCGGTGAATGAGCAGCTTGGCGACCGAAGACTCTATCCCTGTATCTTCACAGACGGCGAATTGCGGACCCAGCAGCTATCGCTGAATACGCTGGATGAGCTCGAAGGCCTGGCGCCTTACGGTCGCGAATTTGATGCGCCGCTATTCGAAGGAGAGTTTCTCGTGGAGAATTTGAGAGTCGTGGGGGCCGATGGCGCCCACCTGATGCTGGAGCTTTCGAGTGCCGGCATCACTACCCGAGCGATCTGGTTTCGCGCGCTATCCCCTGGCGAAGCGCCAAGCATTGATCTGGGCACGCGAGTGCGCTGTGCCTACAAGTTGTCCCGTAATCGCTGGAAGGGCAGGGAGTCGCTGCAGCTGATGGTCGAGCACGCCGAGCCGGTATAGACGTTCGATTGTTATCCATACTCCCGCATCGTCACTTTCCTGTGTGAAAGTTTTGTAATAAACACTTCAGCTTTTATGCCGCTCGACCGATAAGTCTGATTAATAAGGCTTATATGTAGGAGATCCTGCATGATGCAGGTACTCGAACAAAAGGTTGGCGACACCGAAGGCGAATCCGCGCGGCTGGCAACCCTTCATGAATACGGCATTCTCGATACCAAGGCCGACGAAAGCTTCGATACGATCACGCGCCTGGCGGCGCTGATCTGCGAGGCGCCCATTGCGCTGATTTCCCTGGTGGACGAGAAGCGTCAGCGGTTCAAGAGCCAGGTAGGGCTAGAGGTGCGGGAAACGCCCCGTGATCAGGCTTTTTGCGCCCATGCCATCAAAGGCGGAAGCCTCATGGAGGTAGTGGATACTTACTGCGATCCACGCTTCATGGATAACCCTTTCGTCCTGGGTGAGCCCCATATCCGTTTTTATGCTGGAATGCCGCTGACCGTCGCTTCTGGCTGTCGGCTCGGCACACTATGCGTCATCGACCATATCCCAAGACGACTCGATGACAGGCAGCGTCAAGCGCTGAAAGAGCTGGCGAGCCTTGCGACAAGGCTGCTCGAAACCCACGCCGAAAAACGCATCGCCCAAGCGAGCCACGCAATGCTCGACAGCCTTCTCGAGGCACTGCCGGAGGGGGTCGTTGCCAGCAACGTCAACGGTGAGTTAAGCCTGTTCAATCTGCAGGCCAGAGCCTGGCACACCAGCGATCCTTCCTATTCCATGCCCGATGAGTGGTCCGGTCAGTTCAATTTATACGAAGCGGATGGCGAAACTCCGCTCGCCGAAGAGCGAATCCCGCTCAAGCGCGCCTGGAACGGTGAATGGGTGCGCGATCAGGAAATCTGCATCAAGACGATCGATCAAGCGCCACGACATGTGCTCTGCAATGGGCAGGTCTTCCACTCCCCGAAGGGAGTAAGAGCCGGTGCGGTCGTGGCCATGCACGACATCACCGAGAAACGCCAGGTAGAGCGGACACTGCTTGAAGCGCGTCGGCGGTTGGAGCTGATTCTGCAGGGCACCCAGGCGGGTACCTGGGAGTGGAACGTACAGACCGGGGTCACCTGCTTCAACGACCGCTGGGCGGAGATCGTGGGCTACTCCTTGGAAGAGCTTGAACCCACCACGGTCGAGACCTGGATCTCCCTGGCCCATCCGGAGGACCTCGCTCTGTCCATGCTCATGTGCAGGCGGCATCTCAGCGGTGAGCTACCGGCCTACGATATTCAGTACCGCATGAAACACAAGAATGGACAGTGGGTGTGGGTACACGACCGGGGACGTCTGGTCGAATGGGACGTCAACGGCAAGCCGCTGGCCATGGCCGGCACCCATATGGACATTACCGCTCGCAAACAAGCCGAGCAAGAGAGCGCCGAGGTCCGCACCCATCTACAGGCGGTGATCGATGCCTCGACGGAAGTCGCCATCATCGCAACGGATCTCGAGGGGACAATCACGCTGTTCAACTCCGGCGCCGAAGGGCTGTTGGACTATTTTGCCGAGGAAGTCGTTGGCCGTTTCACGGCGCTGGACTTTCACCATGGGGACGAAATCAATCAGCGCGCCGCCGAACTCTCGCGAACGTTCGGCGAACCCATCAAAGGCTTTGCGGCACTGACCGCCAATCCGAGTCGGGGGTTCAACGAGAGCCGCGATTGGACCTATGTTTGCCGTGACGGAAGTCACTGCAAGGTGCGTCTGGTGGTCAGCGCGATTCATGACGCCGTGGGTAACATTACCGGCTACCTGGGGGTCGCCATCGATCGAAGCCAGCTGCAGACCATGGAAGAAGCGCTGCAGATCAGCGAATCCCAGTTTCGCGGCGCCTTCGAAAATACTCAGCAGGGCATGGCCCTGGTATCCCTTCAGGGCGAGTTTCTCGAGGTCAATGGCGCGCTCTGCGCCATGCTGAACTACGCTCGAGACGAGTTGCTGATCACGGACTTTCAGACGCTGACCCATCCGGACGATCTGGTTCAGGACCTGGATGCGCTGCAAAAGCTGGTCAGCGGCGCTATCACGCACTATCAATCGGAAAAGCGCTATATAACGAAAGCAGGCGACATACTCTGGGGATTCTTGTCGGTCGTGCTGGTGAGCGATTCCGCCGGCGAGCCTCAGTATTTCGTGGCCCAGATTCAGGATATCACCGAGCAGCGCAAGCTCGAGCAGTTGAAGCGAGAGTTCGTGGCGGTCGTCAGTCATGAGCTGCGTACGCCATTGACCTCCATCAAGGGGGCGCTGGATCTGATCAATGCGGGTGCAGTAGGCGCAGCGCCTCCCGCCATGATCGAGATGCTTACCCTTGCCCAGCGCAATGCCGAGCGTCTGGGGCAACTGGTCAACGATCTGCTTGACTGGGAAAAGCTCGATGCCGACAAGATGGTCTTCGACATGCGCAGGCACGAGCTGCGTCCGCTTCTGGAAGAGGCTGTCTCCATCAATCTTGGCTATGCGGCGCAATATGGCGTTCGGCTCGAACTGGTCGGCGAAAGGCAAGCCTTCATCGAGATCGATAGCCTGCGTTTCGGCCAGGTGATGTCCAACCTGTTGTCCAACGCCATCAAGTTCTCGCCTCGTGGCGGTCTCGTTCGAGTGTGCTACCGAGTCGAAGACGATCATGTGTGGATCGATGTCATCGATCAGGGCCCTGGCATCCCCAGCGAGTTCCATCCCAAGGTTTTCCAGCATTTTGCCCAGGCCAAGGCAGACGATACCCGCCATCAAGGCGGCACAGGATTGGGGCTGGCTATCTCCAAACAGTTTATCGAGCAAATGCATGGATCGATCGGCTTTCGATCGGTGATCGATCAGGGCGCCACGTTCTGGCTGTTGTTGCCACTGGCAACGAACGAGCCAGCGCATCCCGTTCAAGGGATAAGCAATCAAGACGAGAGGAACTAAGCATGGCAAATAGTACCGCTGATACCGCTGTGCCCAATGCGCAATCATCCCCGACGCAGGATTTGGCAGCTCCCATGGCAGCAACGTTTCAACGAGTGCTGCATGTGGAAGACGATGAATCGATCATTGCCATTACCCGAGTGGCCCTGGAAGCCCTCGGCGGGCTCTCGGTAATGAGCTGCTCCAATGGCGAGCAAGCCATCCAACAGGCGCCGGCCTATGATCCCGACCTGCTGCTCCTGGACGTCATGATGCCGGACATGGATGGGCCAACGACATTGATCGGGCTGTCCAAGGTGCTGGATGTGACCAAGAGACCGGTGGTGTTCATGACCGCCAAGACCGCCAGGGCGGACCATCAGTTTTATTTCGACCTGAACGCGAGCGCCGTCATCGTCAAACCCTTCGATCCGGTCGAGCTGGCACCGAGGCTCGAGATAATCTGGAGAGATTTTCATGAAGCAGGAAAATAACCAGCGATTGCTGCAGCTGCGCCAGGAATATGGCGTATGGCTGAAAGGCGAGATCGCGTCGCTGCGTGAGAACTCTCGCTGTGACAAGAATAGTATCACCTGGGCGGACATACGCTTGCGGCTTCATCGCCTGGCCGGGGCGGCGGGCACCTTTGGCTTTGCGGAGGTGGGCACCGCCTGTCGAGCGCTGGAGCGCAAATTGGACGCGGCCCTGGCGTCGAATGACGCGGCGTTATTCGACGCGGTGGCTTTAGGGTTGCAGGCGCTAACGGCCCCAGCACGGGACGATCTGCCTGCTGAACGCATACATGACGTGGCAGTGATTCCCGAACTAAAGACCCGTGCAGGCCAAAGACCGGATCAGCTGATCGTTTATATTCTGGAGGAGGAAAAAGCGCTGGCAGAGCAGCTTTGTCAGGTGCTTGCGGGGGTGGACTATCGGATTCAGCACTTTACCAAGCAAAAGCTTCTGGAACAGGCCTGCGAACGATACTGCCCCAGCGCCCTGATATTGCCTTTGCACCTGATGCGTCAAAGCGCATCTGAAAAGGCGACGGACGGGGTGGCAATCGGCGAGACGATCCAGCAACGCCTGGGCACATCTATACCCCTGTTCCTGACGGACGTCTCATCGGATTTTGACCTTCAATTACGCGCCGTGCGTGCCGGAGTGGAAGGTTTCTTTACATTGCCTAGAGACAAGATGCGACTTGCCGAGGCGCTGGACAATCGCCTGCGTCCTGACCGGCTCGCCTCCCTGCGTATCATGATGGTGGATGATGACGAGATTCTGCTCGATCATTATCAATCGATACTCGAGAACGCAGGATTCTCGGTCATGACGCTTTCGCGGCCCGACGACGTGCTGAGCGCCATGGAATCCTTCGTGCCGGACATTCTGGTGCTGGATGTGCAAATGCCGCAGTGCAATGGGCCTGAGCTTGCCCAAGTGGTGCGTTATCACCCGCGCTGGCTGCAGGTGTCCATCGTCTATCTATCCGCCGGCGGCGATGTGGACGCCCAACTTTCTGCCATGACCAAGGCGGGAGACGATTTCCTGGTCAAACCGATCGCCTCGAACGTCCTGATTGCCTCGATGGCTGCCTGCGCCCGACGCTCCAGAGCCTTGGCCGGGGCCCTGGCTCGGGACGGTCTGACTGGGCTGCTAAAGCACGCGGATATCAAGGAACGACTGGCGGTTTCTCTGGCCCAAGCCAGACGGCGGCAGTTGCCGCTGTGCGGGGTCATGCTGGATATCGATTTCTTCAAACGGGTCAACGACACCCATGGCCACCTGGTCGGAGACGAGGTAATTCGGGCGCTGGCGGATCTTCTGCGTCATCGTCTGCGGGAAACGGATTTGATCGGTCGCTACGGGGGCGAGGAGTTTCTGGTCGTGTTGCATGACACGACCGGTGCGCAAACCGTCAAGATCATCGACGGGTTGCGCGAGGACTTCAGCAAGCTGAGCTTTGAGGCCAACGGCACATCCTTTTCCTGCACGTTCAGTGCCGGAGTGATGGAAGCGGATTTCGTGCATGATGCAGATGGCCTGATCAAGGCGGCGGACCAGTGTCTATATCGGGCCAAGAACGAAGGGCGCAACCGGGTCGTCACCGATCATGCCTGGTGGAAAAAAGCGGCGGAAGAAACCGCGAAACAGAACGCTTAGAAAACCGCTTGCGCCTGAAGACCAGCGGTCGCTGGTCTTCAGGCGCGGACTCCAGGGAGACTCCGGTGGTTTGTGTGCTTGACTGCGCTTGGCCGCGGCTATTTTCGCATGCCCAACTGATCTCCCCAGAACCACCAGACGATCAGCGCAATCACTACCAGGCCACCTAGATTGACGAACCAGCTCATGACGTTACCTCCCGTGGATTTTGCTGTGAGGAATCCTGTGCGGCCCTGTTTTTCTGCGCAGAGGTCTTGAATAGCCGTAGCCGGTTGGCGTTGCTGACCACTGTCACCGACGAGAGCGACATGGCGGCCCCGGCAATCATCGGCGAGAGCAGGGCACCGGTGAAGGGATACAGGACGCCCGCGGCAATGGGGATACACAGGGCGTTGTAGCCGAAAGCGCCCCACAGGTTCTGCTTGATGTTCTTGATCGTGGCCCGACTCAATTCGATGGCATCGGCGATGCCGTGCAAGGAGCCGCGCATCAGTGTGATACCGGCGCTCTCGATGGCAACGTCCGTGCCTTGGCCAATCGCAAACCCCACGTCCGCTCGCGCCAGGGCCGGGGCATCGTTGATGCCGTCGCCGACCATGCCGACTACCTCGCCGCTGTCCTGGCGACGCTCGATTTCCGCATGCTTGTCTTCCGGCATCAGCTCGGCGCGATAGTCGTCGATGCCGACTTCCCGTGCGATGGCGGCGGCGGTATGGGCGTTGTCGCCGGTGAGCATGACGATCTTGAGGCCATCTTCCTGCAGGCGCTTGACCGCGGCCACGGTGTCCGAGCGCAGCGGATCGCTGACGCCGAAGAGTGCAATCAGACGCTCATCCTTGGCGAGATAGATGACCGTGCGGGCCTGATCCTCAAGACGCCGCGCCACCTCAAGGCCGGACGTCAGTTCGATTCCCGCTTCGCTCAATAGCTTGGCGTTGCCCAGGCGCAGGATATTTCCCCCTTGCGTCTTGGCAGTGACGCCTCGACCAGTGACGCTTTCGAAGGCATTGATGGAAGCGGTGATCGCGCCTTCCGACTCGGCATGCTCTATCAGCGCGGTTGCCAGAGGATGTTCGGAGCCTTGTTCCAGTGCTGCCACCAAGCCAAGAACGTCCAGCTTTTCACCTTCCAGGATCTCGGCATCCGTGACCTGGGGCTTGCCTTCCGTCAGGGTACCGGTCTTGTCCACTACCAGGGTGGTGAGGCGGCTTGCGGTCTGCAGCGCTTCGCCGCTTCTTACCAGCACGCCGTGCTCCGCGGCCTTGCCCACGCCGATCATGGTGGAGATTGGCGTGGCCAGGCCCAGGGCGCAAGGACAGGCGATGATCAGTACTGTGGTGGCGGTGACCAGCATATGGGTCAGCACAGGTGCGGGGCCGAAATTGAACCAGATCAGTGCGGTGATCACGGCAATGATCATCACGCTGGGGACGAAGATAGCGGATACCTGATCCGCCAGCTTGCCGATGGGTGGGCGCGAATTCTGCGCCTTGGCCACCTGTTCGGTGATCTGGCCCAATCGGGTGTCGTCGCCAACCCGGGTCGCGCGATATACCAGGCCACCGCGGCCGTTGACCGTGCCGGCGCTGACCTCACTGCCTTCCTGCTTGGCCACCGGATCGGGCTCCCCGGTGAGCATGGATTCGTCGATGTAGCTCGAGCCCTCGGTTACTTCGCCATCCACCGGCAGCCGCTCCCCGGGGCGCACGCGAAGCTGATCGCCCTGGCGTACTTCGTCAAGCGGAATCTCTTGCTCCTGGCCGTCGCGGATCACCCGGGCGGTCTTGCTCTGCAGATCCAACAGGCGCTTCAACGCATCGCTGGTGCGTCCCTTGGCTTTCAATTCCAAGGCTTGACCCAGCAGGATCAGACCAATGACCATGGCCGAGGCCTCGAAGTAGACGCCCTGAGCGACCTCCGGCAGCCAGTCGGAAAACAGCACCACCACCATGGAGTAGAGCCAGGCAGCGCCGGTACCCAAGGCAATCAAGGTATCCATGTTGGCCTGATGCTGGGTGAAGGTCTTCCAGGCGTTGACGAAGAAGTGCCGTCCGGGCCCTACCAGCACCCCTAGGCTCAACGCGCCCACCACCAGCCAGAACAGCTTGCCCCAGCCTTGGGGGGCAGGGTGGTAGATGAACATCAGCACCATCAGGGGCACACCCAGGCCCAGCGCCATGGCGCTGCCCCGCAGGCGCTTCTTGTATTCCCGGGCATCCTGTTCCTGCTTGGTCTGCTGAGCCTGGCGCAGATCTTCGATGCGGCTTGCGCCGTAGCCCACGTCTTCCACCGCCTTGATGAGCCGATCGAGAGGGGCGTCGCCACGCACTTCTGCAGTGTGGTTGCCGAAGTTGACCTGGGCGTGGGTGACCCCCGGCGTCGCCTTGAGCGCCTTCTGCACGGTATTGACGCAGCCCGCGCAGGTCATGCCGGAAATCGCCAGTCGCTGATCGATGTCGGTGGTCTTTGCTGCGTTAGCCGTGGGAGTGGCCTCGACGTCGGTGGAAGATACGGTGGTGTCCTCTTCGCTCTCTTCTTCGACACTGGCCGCGTCGCGCTCACGAGACGGATGGCCCGCTTCCTCGAGCAGCGCATCGACACGCTGCTCATCGAGGCGGCTTGCGATCTCGATCCGTTTGTCTTCCGGGAAGCCCGTGACCTCGGCGGATTCATCCTCGGCTTGCAGGGTACGGCGAATCTTGCTCACGCAGCCCTGGCAATTGATGCTGGGCACGTAACGCTCCAGCAGTGCAGTGCTCATACGTCCTCCTTATGGGGCTCTTTGGTGGAAGCATGCGGAGAAGAGTCGGGGAAGCTTTCTATCAGGCGGCACAGGCTGTGCCCGTCCGGGGTGCCGTCCGGCATGTCCTGCCAGGTCGTCAGCGCCTGCTCCATGCGTTCAGCCAGTGCCTGAAGCTCGATGATGCGCGCTTGAATTTCCGGCAGCCGCTGGGCCAACAGATCCCGTACCAGCGGGCAGGGTGAATCACCGTGATCCGCATGAGCGAGAATCTCGCCTACCTCCCGCACGCTGAACCCCAGCGTGCGGGCACGCTGGATAAAACGCAGCCGATTGAGCGAGTCACCGTCGTAAAGCTGATAGCCGTTTTCAGGGTCGCGGCAGGGTTGCAGCAGCCCTTCACGGGTATAGTGACGCACCGTTTCGGCCGTGACACCTGCGCTCCTGGCCAGTTCGCTGACCTTCATGGTCGATCTCCGCAACATAATATCTTGTGATAAGTGTAAAACCTATGGGTAACCCAAGGGTCAAGGGTGGAATAGGGGGCCGCAAGAACTAACCGTAGGACGACAGTAAAAGTGAAATTCAGGGTGCTACGACTAATTGCTAGTGTCGCAAGTGATTGAAACGTACGTTTGACCTTGACTTGTTCAAGGCGATCAGTCAAAACGCTTAAAGTATCTCGTCATTTGCCGATAATACGATAAGAACCTACGCTTTAATGGGAACAGGACGCGTTCAATGCATAACAAGACCAACAAGTTCACCCTCGCTATCGCCACGGCTGCCGCAGCGCTTTCCTCGCAGGCCATGGCTGGCGGCTTCCAGCTCAACGAGCAGAGCGTCAGCGGACAGGGCTACGGCCACGCGGGACGCAGCTCCAACGTCAACGATGCCACCATCGTCTTCGGTAACCCGGCGGGCATGTCGTTTCTCGATCGTGCCCAGATAAGCGCTGGCGGTACCTTCATAGACGTCAACTCGGATATCTCCAACGTTCGGGCATCTCAATCCAGTCCTGCTTTTCTTCAAGCCACAGGCGGCGCGACGGACACGCTTCCTGTTCAAGGCACCAACGATGGCGATATGGTGCCGAGCAAATTCATTCCTTATGCCTTCTATGCCCAGCCGATCAATGAAAGGCTGGCCTTCGGGTTTGGTGTCTATGCGCCTTTCGGCTCCAATACGGATTATGAGGACTCTTCCCAGGGTCGTAACCAGGGCAACTATACGGAAGTGAGAGTCGTCAGCGCCCAGCCGACGCTCTCCTACCGCTTCAGCGATCAATGGTCCGTGGGGGCCGGCGTTACCTACAACCGGATCGATGGCGAGCTGCAGCGCCAGGTACCGCTGGTTACCCCATTGGGGCGGACCGAAGCGGATTCCCGGGTGGAGGGAGACGATGAGGCCTGGGGCTACAATCTCGGCGTGATCTATCGTCCTGTGCCGGAAACCACCCTGGGGCTAACCTATCGCTCAAAGGTGGATTACACCCTAGAGGGCGACTTCAAGGCGGATGTGAAGGGGTTGCCGATCAGTGTCAAAGATGACGCGGAGCTTGATCTGACAACACCGGAGACGATCAATTTCTCCATCACCCAGCAGATGAGCGACAACTTCAAGCTGATGCTGGGCGCCTCCTGGTCTCGCTGGAGCCGTTTCGAGCGCATCCTGGTAACCGGCGAGGCGCGAGGGGAAGTGACCAACGAAGAGCAGAGCTATTCGAACGCCTGGGCCTACGCTGTGGGCGGCGAATATCAGCTCAATCCGGCCTGGGTATTGCGCGCCGGTCTCAGTATCGATCAGACACCGACCCAGGACGACACCCGTAGCGTACGTATTCCCTCGGACGATCGGCGCATCTTCTCTCTCGGCGCCGGCTGGACACCCATACCTGACCTGACACTCGATGTGGCCTATTCCTATCTGTCTGAGCGTGGCACCGTGATCGACCAGACCAAGACCGACACCTTCGGCGGTTCGCCCCCGGTCACCTCCAACTACCGCGCCGACTACAAGAACGAGGCCCACGGCTTCGGCGCCCAGGCGACCTATCGGTTCTAACTAGTCGCGGAAGCTCACCAATACCAAACCCGGCCTCGCGCCGGGTTTTTATTGATTGGCGATTTCAGGCCGCATCGTTCATGAAGGCCGCTCGCATCAGCTCCCGGGTATAGGATTCCTGGGGGTTGTCGAACAGCGCCAGGGTCGTACCCTGCTCGACGACCTGGCCTTCCTTCATCACCAGTACGCTATCCGCCAGCGCCCGTACCACCGCCAGATCGTGGCTGATGAACAGATAGGTCAGGTCGTGCTTGCGCTGTAGTTCCCGCAGCAGCTCTATCACCGTGGCCTGTACCGAGCGATCCAGTGCCGAGGTGGGTTCATCGAGTAGCAAGAACTCCGGCTTCAATACCAGGGCCCGGGCGATGGCGATACGCTGGCGCTGGCCGCCGGAAAACTCATGGGGGTAGCGCTTGCGCATGGCAGGGTCCAGGGCCACTTCCTTGAGCGCCTCCTGAACCCGCTGGTCCCGCTCGGCGCGCTTGAGTTCCGGATGATGCACCCGCAAGCCTTCACCGACGATCTCGCCCACGGTCAGCCGCGGCGACAGTGAGCCGAAAGGGTCCTGGAACACCACCTGCATGCGCTTGCGCAGGGGGCGCATGGCCGCCGCCTCCAGGTGGGAAATATCGCTGTCGTCGAAGCGAATCTCGCCTTGGCTCTTGAGCAGGCGCAAAAGCGCTCGGCCCAGGGTCGACTTGCCGGAACCGGACTCGCCGACGATCCCCAGGGTCTGGCCTCGCTTCAAGGTAATATCGATGCCGCGCACCGCTTCGAAATAGTCGTTGTGGCCGAACCAGCGACGCTTGGTGGTGAAGCGCACCTGCACATGATCGGCCTCGAGCAGCACCGGGCTATTCTCGGGCACCGGCGCCTTGCTGCCACTGGGTTCCGCATCGATCAAGGCCCGGGTGTAGGCATGTTGTGGATTGGCGAAAACCTCTTTTGTGGTGCCTTGTTCGAGCAGTTCGCCTTGTCGCATCACGCAGACCCGGTCGGCAAAGTGGCGCACGATACCCAGATCATGGGTGATAAACAGGATCGCCATGCCATAGCGCTGCTGCAACTCCTTGAGCAGCTTCAGTATCTGTGCTTGCACCGTGACGTCCAGAGCCGTAGTGGGCTCGTCCGCGATCAACAGTTCCGGCTCGCAGGCCAGCGCCATGGCGATCATCACCCGCTGGCGCTGGCCGCCGGAGAGCTCATAAGGGTAGCTCTTCACCCGCCGCGCCGGCTCGGGAATGCCTACCTGTTCGAGCAGTTCGACTACCCGGGTTTGGGCGCGCTTGCCCCGCAGCCCCCGGTGCAGGCGCAGCACCTCCGCGATCTGATCGCCGATACGATGCAGCGGGTTGAGGGAGGTCATGGGCTCCTGGAAGATCGTGGCAATACGGTCGCCGCGAAGCTCGCGCATGCGTCGATTCGAAGCGTCGAGCAGGTTCTCGCCGTGAAAGCGGATCGCGCCGCGAATGCCGGCGAGCTCCGGCAGCAAGCGCAGGATGGCGGTACTGGTCACGGACTTGCCGGAGCCGGACTCGCCGACAAGTGCCAGGGTCTCGCCCTTCTTGATGCTCAGGCTGACATGCTTGACCGCCGACACCTCACCATCCGGCAGATGGAAGTCAACGCACAGATCATCAATTTCAAGTAGGGGAGTCGTCATGATGGATTCCTAGCGGGTCTTGGGATCAAGGGCATCTCTCAGCCCATCGCCCAGGAAATTCAGGCAGAACAGCGTCAGCGCCAGGAATACCGCCGGCACCAGCAGCATCCAAGGGGCGCTTTGCATCATGTCGGTGCCCTCGCTGATCAGCACACCCCAGCTGGTCAGGGGTTCCTGAACGCCGAGACCAAGAAACGACAGGAAGCTCTCCAGCAGGATCACCTTGGGCACGGTGAGGGTGACGTAGATGATCACAGGACCAATGGCATTAGGAATCATATGGCGGGTGATGATGGCGCGATTGCTGACCCCGAGGGCATGAGCGGCCTCGACGAACTCCCGGCGCTTGAGCCCCAGGGTCTGGCCGCGCACGATGCGGGCCATGTCGAGCCACTCCACCGCGCCGATGGCGGCGTAGATCAGGAAGATGTTGCGCCCGAACACCACCATCAACAGGATCACCAGGAACATGAAGGGCAGGGAATACATGATGTCGACGAAGCGCATCATCAGATTGTCGGTGCGTCCCCCTGCATAGCCTGCTATCGCACCATAAAGCACGCCAATCACCAGGCTGACCAGAGTGGCGACCAGGGCCACGGAAAGCGACACCCGGCCGCCGTAGAGAGTGCGGGCGAGCAGGTCGCGGCCGTTGGCGTCGGTGCCGAGAAAATGACCGCCTTCCAGGGTGGGCGCGACGTTGAAGGCGTTCCAGTCCACCTCCGCCAGGCCCCAGGGCAGCAGATAGGGGCCAATGAGACAGGCAAGAGCGATGACAACCAAAAGCCACAGGCTGGCCATGGCCGCCTTGTTCTGTTTCAGGCGCCGCCAGGCCTCCCGGCCTAGGCTCTGGCCTTTTTCGGCAGCCGCGCTTGGGTCGGGTCGAGACGGCGGGTTGGGGCTGCCCGCGGGAAGGTTTTCACCGCTGTAGGGCGTGGTGTCAGTGGTCATGGGCATCAGTCGTCATAGCGGATTTGCGGATCGAGCACCGAATAAAGCAGGTCCACGATCAGGTTGAGCAGCACGATCAGGGCGCCGTAGAACACTACCGTGCCCATCACCAGGGTGTAGTCGCGATTTAGCGCCGCCTGGACGAAGTAGCGCCCGATGCCGGGGATGCCGAAGATCTGCTCGATGACTACTGAGCCGGTGATGATGCCGGCGATGGCCGGTCCCAGATAGGAGAGCACCGGCAAAAGCGCCGGTTGCAGCGCATGGCGCAGAATCACCTTGGACTCGGAGAGCCCCTTGGCCCGAGCGGTGCGAATGAAATGACTGCTTAGCACCTCGATCATCGAGGCGCGCATCATGCGGGCGATGTAGGCGATCTGCTGGATCGACAGGGCGATCACCGGCAGCACCATGTTCTGCCAGGCACCGCCGTTCCAGCCCCCCACCGGCAGCCAGGCAAGCGTCACGCCGAACACCAGCGCCAGAATGGGGGCGATGACGAAGTTGGGCACGGCGATACCCGCAAGCGCCGTGCCCATCACCGCATAGTCCACGGCGGTATTGCGCTTCAAGGCGGCAATGATGCCCAGGGGCAAGCCGATCGCGAGTGCCAGCAGGATCGCCCAGAAGCCCAGTTCCAGACTCACCGGGAAGCCCTGAGCGATCAGATCGGTGACGGAGAAATCCTTGTACTTGAAGGAGGGGCCGAAGTCCCCCTGCAGCAGGTTGCCCATGTAGCGCAGGTACTGCATGGGCAGGGGCTCGTCGAGATGATAGGCGGCCATCAGATTGGCCTCTATCTCCGGCGGGAGCTGGCGCTCGCCGTCAAAGGGCCCGCCCGGGGCGATACGCATCAAAAAGAACGAGAGGGTGATGACGATCAGCAGGGTTGGAATCGCCATCAGCAGGCGCTTGAGAATATAGCTCAGCATGTGGCGATCCTTCGTGGTAAAAGGGGGCGCTGCTGATCGTGATGGCGGCAACAAAGATAGATCAAGGGATTAGTCCTCGATAGTGATATAGCGAAGCGGATGCACGTCGGTAGGGGTGACCTGCCAGCCGTTGATTGTCGGCGACACCAGGTGAACGCTGACATAGTCGTACAGGGGCAGTAGCGCGTAGTCGTCAAGCAGATGCTGCTGCGCTTGGGTCATCAGGTCGGCACGCTTTGCTTCATCGAGCTCCCATGTGCTTTGCTCAACCAATGCGTCGTAGCGGTCGCTTTGATAGCCGCTGCTCTTGTGGGCCGAGCCACCCGTGGCATAGGCGTTGAGAAAATCGTAAGGGTCGTTGACCGTGGCCATCATGCCGTAGCGGGCCACCTGGAACTGGCCCTGATTGACGCTCGAGTAGTGCACCGCAGCCTCTGAATTGATCAGCTCCACGTTGACG
Organism: uncultured Halomonas sp.; assembly: GCF_947500835.1. Classification (GTDB taxonomy): domain Bacteria; phylum Pseudomonadota; class Gammaproteobacteria; order Pseudomonadales; family Halomonadaceae; genus Modicisalibacter. The sequence continues at coordinate 177,705 of NZ_CANMTQ010000009.1, read as the reverse complement.
CCCAGCTCCCGCCACATGGCCGCCACCGCCACGGCGATCTTCTTGTGATCTTCCAGGGTGTTGTAGCGCAGCGTCAGATCAAGCGGGCGATCCGGACCGTAGCCCGCCGCTTGCATCAGCTGCCTGGCTCGGGCCATACGCTTGTCCATCGACCAGTCGGCGAAGGCCATCTCCCCTCGAGCGCCACCGGCGGTGGTGCGGGGCACGTACCAGTAGGATGCGTCCTGGCCCATGCCGAGAATCTGGCGGGTGATCACGTCCCGGCGCACCACCAGATTGAGCGCCTCGCGAATGCGTTTGTCCGCGAGCGGCTGACCCTCGCGCACATTTAACATGTAGAAATACTGGGCCACCAAGGGGCCGACCCGCAGGGCATCGCCGAGATTATTCTTCGCCCAGGAAAAGCGCGACGAAGGAACGCTGGAATAGGCGATGTCCAGGGCGCCGGTGCGAAAGCGATTCAGGGCAGAACCGGCATCCTCGATGGGGTGGAACAACACGCTGTCGAGAGAGACGTCTTTCGCGGCATAAAAATGCGGATTCTTGATGACTCGAATGCGCTCTTGAGGACGCCACTCGTCGAGAGTGAAGGCACCGCTTGAGACCATGCGCCCTGGATCGGTCCAGTCATCGCCCTGGGCTTTGAGCGCGTGCTCTGGGAGCGGTGCGGCTTCGCTCATCGCCAGTGCCTGCAGAAAATAGGCCGTGGGTTCGCTCAAATGAACGACCAGGGTGCGATCGTCCATGGCCTCTACCCCGAGGGTGGACGGATCGGCCTGGCCAGTATTGACCTTACGGGCATTGCGAATGGCGTAGTAGAGCGTGGCGTTGTGGTTGGCGGTGGCCGGGGTCAGCAGCCGGCGCAGGGCGAAGACCGCATCATCAGCGGTGATCGGGACTCCGTCGGACCATTTGGCGCCACGCAGCTTGAACCTATAGGTCCTGCCATCGTCGCTGATGCGCCAGGACTCGGCCAGACCCGGCACCAGGCTGCCGTCGGGGGCATAATCGATCAGACGATCGAACAGCGCCCGGGTGATCCGCGTTTCCCAGTTGCCGTTGACCTTCTGCGGGTCCAGGGTGCCGGGCTCGGCGCCGTTGCCGATCTCGAGCGTCGCACCCTGAGCGACGCTCGAGACGACAAGGATCAGCAGTGCCGGCAATAGCCGGCATGTCAGCCGATGGAAAGCCATTATTCCTCGATGCTGATCCAGCGAGAGGGATGGTCGTCGTCGACGTTATCTTCCCAGCCACGCATCTTGGGGTTCACCAGGTTGCGCGAGACGTAGTAGAGCAGCGGCACCAGGGCGTAGTCGTTCATGGCAAGCTGCTCCGCCTGCTCCAGAACCTTCTCGCGCTCCTCCGCGTCCAGGGTAGTGGAGGCCTTGTCCAGCAGGGCGTCGTACTCCGGATTGGAATAGGCGCCGTAATTGTTGCCGACGCCGCTACGTAGCAGAGTCAGGAAGTTCTCGGCGTCGTTGTAGTCGGCGATCCAGCCGGCCCGGGCCACGTCGAAATCGCCCTGGGCGATGGTCTGGTAATGCACCGTGGCTTCTGAATTGACCATCTCGACGTTGATCCCCAGCGGGCGCCACATGGCCGCCATGGCCACGGCGATCTTCTTGTGCTCATCCGAGGTGTTGTAGCGCAGGCGCAGATTGAGAGGATTGCCCGGACCATAGCCGGCTTCTTCGAGCAATTGCTTGGCCTTTTCCATGCGCGCATCCATGTCCTCGCCCAAATCCATGGTCTGGACATCGTAGTTGTCGGTGCCCTTGGGCACGAAGGAGCGTGAAGGCAGGAAGGTGCCGGCCATGATCTGCTCGGCGATCACGTTGCGCCGCGCCGCCAGATTCAATGCCTCGCGCACCCGCTTGTCCGCGGTAGGGCGGCCCTCGCGATGATTGAGCACGTAGTAGTAGGAGCCCAGATAAGGGGCCATGTGGGTGGCGTCCGGCAAATTGTCCTTCAGCCATTGATAGCGGCTGGACGGATACTCTCTGAGAACATCGAGTTCCCCGGCGCGAAAGCGCGAGACACCCGCATTGCGATCTTCCGTGGTGTGATAGTTGACCTGATCGAGGGCGACCTGATCGGCCTCGTAGTACTGCGGGTTCTTGACCGCGGTGATACGCGACTGGGACACCCACTGCGTAGGCTTGAAAGCGCCGTTGGTGGCGATGTTGTCGAGCTTTACCCACTGCTTGCCGTACTTCTCGGCGGTGTGCTTCGGCGCCGGATAGGCGGTGTAGTGGGTCAGCAGTTGAATGAAGTAGGGGGTCGGCGAGTTGAGGGTGACTTCAAAGGTCTTGCCATCGTCGAGGGACTTTACACCCAAGGCATCGAGGGGTTTGTCACCGACGTTGACCGCCTTGGCATTGACCACCGGATAGAGCATGTAGGCGTATTTGGAGGCGTTCTCCGGGTCCAGCATGTTGCGCCAGCCAAATACGAAGTCCTCGGCGGTAACCGGCTCCCCGTCGGACCACTTGGCGCCGTCCCGCATCTTGAACGTATAGGTCTTGCCATCCTCGGAAACCTCCCAGGAGGTCGCCATGCCCGGCAGGATTTCCCCGTCCGGGGCTTTCTTGACCAGGCCTTCGTAGACGTCCATCAGTACCTGGGATTCCCACACCCCGCCGGAGACCTGGGAGGCATCGAAGGAGGCAAGCTCCCCCATGACGCCGATATCCAGGGTCTGGGCCTGCAGCGTGGTGGCAAGCAGGCTGGTTGAGAGTGTTAGAACACTCAATAGGGAACGGCGGAAAATCGGCATCCTGTCATCCTTGTTCGTTGATCCGACTACTATTCGTCAGCAGGCTCATGCTGACACGGCTAGACTTTTCTAATCTTCCCTTTTCAGAAACATGCTTGTCTAGGATGAATGTGTCATAGCGTATTCCACTATCGTAGTAGATTGCTGGCAGTAAAAATGACTGCCAGCGATTGGCGGCATCAGGTCGAGCAACACACAAGGCGGCTCGCAGGATGACGCTACAGCGTCGGTTGGCTACAATGAGCGGCTTTTGCCCGTCCCTTCATACTTCACGTAGCACACCAAAACAGGATCATCATGCAAGAGATCAATCCGATCACGAATCTCATCAAGGATCTGTCCGAACGCACGGACATCCTGAGGGGGTATCTTTGACTATGCCGAACGCAAGGATCGGCTAGAGGAAGTCACCCGGGAACTCGAGAATCCAGACGTCTGGAACGATCCAGACTACGCCCAGAAACTGGGCAAGGAGCGGGCCAGCCTGGAGCAGATCGTCGGCACCATCGACGAGCTCGATCAAGGACTGACCGATAACGCAGAGCTGCTCGAACTGGCGGTGATGGAAGAGGACGAAGGCACCGTCGAAGAGGTCAACAAGGAGCTTGCCCAGCTCGAAGCGGCCCTGGAGAAACTCGAGTTCCGCCGCATGTTCTCCGGCGAGATGGACGCCAACAACGCCTATCTCGACATTCAGGCCGGCTCCGGCGGTACCGAGGCCCAGGACTGGGGCAACATGCTGCTGCGCATGTATCTGCGCTGGGCGGAGCATCACGGATTCAAGGCGGAGATCGTCGAGCTTTCCAGTGGGGAGGTGGCGGGCATCAAGTCCGCGACGATCCATGTCCAGGGCGATTATGCCTTCGGCTGGCTGCGCACCGAGACCGGAGTGCATCGTCTGGTGCGCAAGAGCCCGTTTGATTCCGGCGGCCGCCGACATACGTCGTTTGCCTCGGTATTTCTGTCACCGGAGATCGATGACAGTTTCGAGGTCGATATCAATCCGGCGGACCTGCGCACCGATACCTATCGCTCCAGCGGCGCCGGCGGCCAGCACGTCAACACCACGGATTCCGCGGTGCGGATCACCCACGAGCCCACCGGCATCGTGGTGGCCTGCCAGAGTCAGCGCAGCCAGCACGCCAACCGGGATTTCGCCATGAAGCAGCTCAAGGCGAAGCTGTGGGAGCACGAGATGGACAAGCGCAATGCTGCCAAGCAGCAGGCAGAGGACAGCAAGGCGGACATCGGCTGGGGCAGTCAGATACGCTCCTATGTGCTGGACGATCAGCGCATCAAGGATCTGCGTACCGGCGTTCAGTCGAGCAACTGCGACAAGGTGCTTGACGGCGACCTGGACCAGTTCATCGTGGCCAGCTTGAAACAAGGGTTGTAGAACCTGTTGCGCTTGCCGAATACGGCGTTGGACCTCGCCTCAAAATGCTCATTGACACCCCAGTCAACTGCGCTTTCTCGCCGAGGTCCGCCTTGTCTCGGCGGCGCTCACGACGGTTCCGAGAGTTTGGATGGAACAGTTTTCGTATTTGAGACTTTTTACTCACAGGCAGAGCAATGGCGAATCAGGATTCCCCTCAACAGGATGAAAACCATCTGATCGCGGAGCGCCGGGCCAAGCTGGCCGCGCGTCGCGAGCAGGCGGCAGAAACCGGCGACAGCGCCTTTCCCAACGACTTCCGACGCGACAGCCTGGCCGCTGAGCTGCAGGCGGAGCTGGGTGAGTTCGACAAGGCGGCGCTTGAAAGCCGCAATCGTCAGGCCGCAGTGGCGGGGCGTATTCTCAGAAAGCGCGGCCCGTTTCTGGTGATTCAGGACGTCTCGGGTCAGATTCAGCTCTATGTCGACAAGAAAGGACTGCCGGACGATGTGCTCGAAGATATAAAAAGCTGGGATATCGGCGACATCGTGGCGGCGCGAGGGCCGGTGCACAAATCCGGCAAGGGCGATCTCTATGTGATGATGGTCGAGGCGAAGCTGCTGACCAAGAGCCTGCGTCCGCTGCCCGACAAGTTTCATGGCCTGACCGATATGGAAGCGCGCTATCGCCAGCGCTATGTGGATCTGATCATGAACCCGGAGTCACGCCGGGCGTTTGAAGTGCGCGCCCGGGTAGTCTCGGCGATTCGACGTTTCTTCGAGGCACGGGGCTTCATGGAGGTCGAGACGCCCATGCTGCAGCCGATTCCCGGTGGCGCGGTGGCGCGACCCTTCATCACCCATCACAATGCGCTGGACATGGACATGTACTTGCGCATCGCCCCGGAGCTTTATCTCAAGCGCCTGGTGGTGGGCGGCTTCGAGCGGGTGTTCGAGATCAATCGCAACTTCAGAAACGAAGGACTCTCGACGCGGCACAACCCCGAGTTCACCATGCTGGAGTTCTACTGGGCCTATGCGGACTACCGTGATCTGCTCGATCTCACCGAGGAGATGGTGCGTGAGGTGGCGCAAGAGGTATTGAATACCAGCGTGCTGACCTATCAGGACACTGAGTATGATCTCGGCCAGCCCTTCAAGCGCCTGACGATGCGCCAGGCGATTCTCGAGCACGGCGGGCAGTTGGAACAACCCATCGGGGAAAGCGATATCGATCTTTTCGATGCGGCCAAGGCCACTGCCGAGCGTCTAGGCATCTCGGTCAAGGAGGGTTGGGGCCTAGGCAAGTTGCAGACCGAAATCTTCGAGGAGGTCGCCGAGTCGAAGCTCGACCAGCCGACCTTCATTACCGAATACCCGGCGGAGGTCAGTCCGCTGGCCCGGCGCAATGATGCCAACCCCTTCGTCACGGATCGATTCGAGTTCTTCGTCGGCGGGCGCGAGATCGCCAATGGCTTCTCGGAGCTCAACGACGCCGAGGATCAGGCGGAGCGCTTCAAGGCCCAGGTGGCGGAGAAGGATGCCGGTGATCTGGAGGCGATGTATTACGACGCGGACTACGTGCGGGCGCTGGAATACGGGCTGCCGCCAACCGCAGGGGAGGGCATCGGCATCGACCGGCTGGTGATGCTGTTCACGGACAGCCCTTCTATTCGGGATGTGCTGCTGTTCCCGGCCATGCGCCCCGAGACTGAGTGAAAGAGCTACGCTTGTCTACGGGTTGATGATTGGCTTGGGGGCAGTACGCCGCGAACACGCTGTGAACCCTTCCTCGGGCGCTCCTTTTTTCATCCCTGGAAAAAGAGGTTCGCTTTGCACAGCCCCAAGCCGCCGAGAGTTGGATCAATCTTGTCGTTGGACGATGGTAACCCGCCGCACTTACGCCCATAATGAGCGTCGTTTCGATATCGCCTAGGTCGAGGAGAGTCCGATGAAACTGCTCAACCGCTCAGCCCTGAGCGTCAAGCCCACACAAGAGTTCGTCGACTGGATCAACTCGCTGGAACCCACGGTGGGCGACGATGATCTGACTCTCGATGATATCGATCGTGAAAGCACCGTCTATCTGATTCCCGAGATGGATAGTCCCGAAGCGCTTTCCGCCTTTGTTCGGGAACGCCATAGAGAAATTCTCGAGAGCGAACTGCGGGCCTGGGAGGAGGACGAGCGCCAGTGGCCGGAAACCCATGACTGGTCGTTGTTCCAGCGCTTTCTTCGGGTCGAGTACAGCTTCCTGTCCGTGGATCTGGACGATGAAACACCGCTGGAAATCGCCGAAATAGACGATGTGCTTTTGCTGGATGCGGACCAGGACTAGCGATATCGGGTTAGCGCCCTTTTATAAGTGGCAACTTCTTGAACCTGTTCACGATCTAGCGAGTTAGAAGTCAGACGAGGAAAATTCGGATTAAAAGGCGGAGTTTACTGGTGTAAACGAGTACTTTGTTCGGACTCGCGCACGAGAACGAATTTAACGAAGTATGATCGACACGCAGCAGATCATGAGCAGGTTTTCAGCCCGGCCTTGCCGGGTTTTCTTATTATATGAGCCGACTTTTCGAAACACGCCCTGGAGACGATGGGCTGCCCGGACCCCAGCGACGCGCTGCCGTCATTGTGCTGATTTTCGGCACCCTGATGGCGGTGCTCGATGCCAACATGGTCAATATCGCTCTGCCCACCATGGCGCGGGATCTGGATATTGCGCCTTCCCGGGTGGTGTGGATCACCAATCTCTACCAGCTGGTGGGAGCCATGAGCCTGTTGGCTTTCGCCGCCTTCAGCCAGGTCATCACTCGGCGCCGGCTCTACATCGGCGGTATGACGGTCTTTGCGACAGCGTCCCTGGGCTGTGCACTGACGCGGAATTTCGAGTGGCTTCTGCTGTGGCGAGCTCTGCAGGGGCTAGGCGCCGCGGCGATGTTGAGTATCGGGCCGTCGCTATATCGCTTGATATTTCCTACCCGGCTACTGGGTAGCGCTCTGGGTATCAGCGCCATGGTGGCGGCCTTGGGCTATGCCTCGGGACCGTCTCTGGGCGGGCTGGTATTGGCCATTGCCGGCTGGCCCTGGCTATTCGCGCTCAATGTTCCTATCGGAATCATGATTGTATTGCTCGCCTGGCGAGTACTGCCCAAGGAAGCGCCTCGCTCCGGGGGATTCGATTTTCTCGGTGCCTTGCTATCCGCGCTCATGCTGGGGGCGTTGGTAGTGGCAATGGACGCCCTGGCTCATGAAGGCGGATTGCTCGTCTTCTCAGGACTGCTGATGGCGGGACTTGCAAGCGCCTGGCTTTTCCTGCGACGCCAAAGACGGATCACGCATCCGCTGCTGCCTCTTGAGATATTCAGCTCGAGACGTCTGTCCTTTGCGGCAACGGTGTCCGGAGTCGTTTTCGTGGCTCAAGGGCTGACCTTTGTCTGCCTGTCGTTTCTCTATCAGGACGTGCTGGGCTATTCGCCGCTGATAGCGGCAGGACTATTTACCCCTTGGCCGCTGGTAGTCATGGTCGTCGCGCCTTTGGCAGGGCGATTTGCCGATCGATTCAACCCCTCGCTGCTGGCGTCGATAGGATTGGGTTTCGCAGCGATGGGGCTGGCATCCTTGGCACTGCTTGATGCAGAGGCGGGCATCGCTGACATTCTCTGGCGACCGGCGCTGTGTGGACTGGGTTTTGGTCTGTTCCAGTCGCCCAACAATCGGGAACTGCTCTCCAATGCTCCCAAATCGCTGAGCGCTATCGCCTCCGGGGTATTGGCAACGGTACGCACCTTTGGCCAGTCCCTGGGGGTGGCGCTTACCGGGCTCGTGTTTGCCTGGAATCCACAAGGCGTGCATGTCGCCTTGTGGATAGGCGTCGGTGTGATATTGATGGCCTTGCTCATCAGCAGCTGGCGCATCCCGATCACGGCCGCTACCCGAGGGGAAGAAGGCGTTGGCGAGTCATCGCCTGGGCTGAAGTGAGGCGGTACAATGACGCTCACCCTGATGCAAGATCAAATCGATGAAAGGAGGTCATGCATGAGTGTCCAAACACGCATTGAAGACAAGCTCAAAGCTCTCGACCCCGAGTATCTTGAGGTCGAGAATGAAAGCCACATGCACAGCGTGCCGCCCAACTCGGAGACTCACTTCAAGGTGACGCTGGCCTCGCAGCGCTTTGAAGGACTGATGCCGGTCAAGCGCCATCAGCAGGTCTATGCGGTCCTGGCGGACGAGCTGGCAGGGCCGGTGCATGCACTGGCCCTGCATCTGTACACGCCCCAGGAGTGGATCGCTCGCGGGAACTCGCGTCCTGACTCCCCGAACTGTCGGGGCGGTGGACGCTAGTGCCCGGCGAACCCCTGCGCTCTCAATATCTCGAGGCCATGGGTCTGACCGCTTGGGTCAGTCGTTACCGACTACCCAATGCGGCGCCCACGACCCAGTGTGAATGGCTCGAGCCCGAGACGCCGCCAAGCCAGCCGCCGGCTCAGCGCTTGCAGGCGCTACTGGGCAAGGCCTCTCGTGAAGAGATGTCGTTTGAACACGATCAGGATCGTTCGGCGTCGTCAATTGTATCGCCCTCGAGCAACTCCTCGTCCTCATCCGTAGCAACGCCGCCACGTCAAGCCAGGCGCGCCAGGGCATTGTTGGATGACAATGATGGCGACGGTCATGAGGACAAGGGTAATCGCGAAAGTCTCAGCAACAGGGCCTCTCAGACGCGCGTCGCCAACGCCGGATCGGAAGCGTCCGATCTTGTTCCAGTTACAAGCACTGTGTCTCCCCAGGCTTCCCTGCGTTTTTCATTGCAGATTGCCGCTCTGGATGGTCGCTGGCTGGTAATGTTGCCAGGGCGAGAGTCGGCAGATTCCTTGGCCAGAGGCTTATTGGCCAATCTGCTGCAGGCGGCGAGTATCGCCCCGGGTACGGCGCTCGACTTCCAGGCATTTGATTGGCCGATGATGGAAGGGATACCCGTGGAAGCGCCGCTGGAAGAGGCCCGGGACGGTCTGCGAGCCTTCATCGAAGGCCGCCGCCGGCGCGGCTGGCGGCCGGAGCGCCTGTTGCTCTTCGGAGAAGATGCCGCTCTGGAATCTGTACTTAATCTGCAGGAGCGTCAGTGCCGTCTGCTGGATATCCCCGGCTGGCAGGGGCCGTCATTGCAAGCGCTTGCTCAGTCTGCGCAGGCCAAACGAGGGCTATGGCCGATGCTGAAGGAATGGCACAAGGCTTGGCATCAGGCAGCGCAGGGTGAGCCGGATGACGATGACCCCCCGTCTTGAGCCGCTGGCATCGCAATGGCTGGATCGAGTAGTCGCCGTCGAAAACGCCGGTCAGTTACATCCCTGGTCCAGAGCTCAGCTTCAAGATGCTTTCGAGGATGTGCGCGCAGTCTTATGGGGGGCTTTCGAAAACGATGATCTGGTGGCCTACGCGGCAGTCTATCGATTGCCTTTTGATGCGGAATTGCAGGCGATCACCGTTGCCCCCGAGGCTCGGCGACGCGGTATCGCTCGAGCTCTGCTTGGAGAAGTGATCGCGGAAGCGATGCGCTGGGGCAGCGAACGTCTGCTGCTCGAAGTCAGGGAATCGAATCAGCCAGCCCGCACGCTGTATGAGCAACAGGGGTTCTCGGTGGATGACCGACGCCGCGGATATTATGCGTTTGAATACGCCCAGAAAGCAGGACAGCGCGAGGATGCGCTGTTGATGTCACGCTGTCTTGCCGCCGCTGATGGATCGTGAAGCCAGCGGCGATCGTGTTTCAAAATCATGAAATCAGGACAAGCTGGTTTCACTATTCTCCGTACTTTCCAGCTCGCGAAACTTCTCCAACAAGCCGTTCAGGCGCCGTTCCCATTCTTGATGCTCCTGCTTGAGTCGAGCGTTTTCCTCGCGCAACTCTTCGCTTTCCATCTTCAGCATCTCGAGGGATTCCACCGCGTTGGTGACCTTCTGCTCCAGCTGATTGAAAAGTTCGATGCTCATCCTGTTCTCCTGATGTCTTGCAGTTCTCTGAAGGGGTTTTGTTCGTTCTAAAGTATACTCTGGGGGCGTCCTGCAGCCGTTCAGCCTACGCTGCGAGGGTGGTCTCGGCAAGCGTCTCCAGGCAGCGACGCGGTACGCTGATAGAGCCGGCCATGGCTCTCTCCCGCTATCACTTCGCGGTGCAATTTCCAGGTTGTCGGTGCTTCCAATGCCAACGCTGCTTCGGTCTCCACATAGATCCAGGCCTCGTCGCTTAGCCAACCCCGTTGTTCAAGCAAGCTACAGGCATCACTGGCCAATCCCTGACGAAAGGGAGGGTCAAGAAAGACGATATCGAAAGGTTGTGGCGGACCGTTCAAGAATGCTAGCGCATCGCGAGTGATTACCTGGCCTGAAGCGTCCAGGGTCAGCAGATTCGTCCTGAGCGTATTGGCCACCTTGGCATTCGCCTCGACGAACAGAGCGTCCTGCGCGCCCCGGGAAAGCGCTTCCAGGCCCAGGGCGCCGGTGCCGGCGAACAGGTCGAGTACGCTGCGACCTGCAAGCTCGAGGGCCAGCCAGTTGAATAGCGTTTCCCGCACCCGGTCCGGGGTCGGGCGCAGCCCCGGATGCTCCGGTACCGGCAGCAAGCGACGCCGAAACTTGCCACCGATGATACGCAGCTTGCCGCCTCCCTTGCCACGGGGGTTGGCGGGAGTCATGCGGCTGGTGCGAGGGGCGGAAGAGCGACGGCGATTCATGATCGGCAGATTGTACGAGGGGGCCGATGAAAGTGATAGTCCTCGGCGGTAGGGTCTGTTGACGTTTCATTCACGGCCGCGCTGGCGCCAGTTTTTATTCGGGGCAAGGCAGGAGGAGAGAAATCTGGTTATTCCAAATGAACGACGACTAACGCCGCAGCGGATAAAAACTGACCCAGCCCTTTGGGTTGCGCATCAAAAAGCGCCATCCTGCGTTGCGAAACGTGAAAAGGGAATAACCCTTCCCTACGTTCCGCGCCTTGACTGGCACTTTTTAATGCAGCAACGCGGTTCGCGATGAAACGTCAACAGACCCTAGTCTACAGCGATAGTGCACAGTGATAGGATATTGCCATTATTCATCTTTCAACTGACAGAATTCGCCCATGTTCGGTTTTTTGAAGCGTAAGAAGAAGCAGGACTCCGACCAGCAGGACGCGCTGGAATCCAAGGCGATCGATGCCGAAGGGCAAGAGGTCGATGAGGAGGCTCCTGCTAGAGAAGCGGTACGGGAGCATGATCCCGCTACCCAGCAGACCACCGCCTATCAGCCGGATGCGCTCGAGCGTGACGCTGCTCGAGAAGCTCTCGACGATGACAAGCTGATCCCGGGGGAAGCGCATAGCGCCCTGGATGAGATACCCGTCGAAACGCCACGGGAGAACCTGGCTTATGAGGCTTCTCATCCCGATGAGGCCATTCGGCCGTTGGATGAAACTCGCACTGAGGGCGCCACTGCGTTCGACTCCGCGGGCAGTGAAGAGAATGAGGTAAAGGCGGAAGTGCTGGCTCAGGCGGCGGCGGAAGCGCACCAGGAACTGCGCGAGCAAGCCGGCACCGATAGCTCACGTGACGCCCCGGCCGCTGCCGAGCAGGATGCCAGCGTTACCTCGTCATCGGCTCATGCATCCCCGGTTCAGGAGCCAGTCCAGAAAAAGCCCCGCTCAGAAAGGCAGGGCTGGTTTGCCCGCATCAAATCTGGCTTGGGCAAGACTCGGGCCAACCTGACCGACGGCATCGCCGATTTGTTCATGGGCAAGAAGCAGATCGATGATGAGCTCATGGAGGATCTCGAGACCCAGCTGCTGATGGCGGATGTGGGCATCGAAGCCACCAGCGAGATCATCGATCGCCTTTCTGCACGAGTCTCTCGCAAGGAGCTCAAGGATCCTCAGGCGCTTTATCGCGCGCTACAGGAAGAGCTGACGGATTTGCTGGCGCCGGTGGCAACGCCACTGACCCTGCCGCCCAAGGGCGAAGGGCCCTTCGTGATCCTGATGGTGGGGGTCAACGGCGTGGGCAAGACCACCACCATCGGCAAGTTGACCAAGCGTTTTCAGGCAGAAGGGCGCAGCGTGATGCTGGCCGCCGGCGATACCTTTCGCGCCGCTGCGGTGGAGCAATTGAAGGTCTGGGGCGAGCGCAACAAGGTGCCGGTGGTGGCTCAGCATACCGGCGCCGACAGCGCCTCGGTGATCTACGATGCCCTGGCGGCTGCCAAGGCGCGCAAGATCGATGTGCTGATCGCCGATACCGCGGGGCGATTGCATAACAAGGGCCATCTGATGGAAGAGCTCAAGAAGGTGCGCCGAGTAATGGCGAAGCTGGACGAATCCGCGCCGCAGGAAGTGATGTTGGTGCTGGATGCGGGTACTGGACAGAATGCTCTTGCCCAGGTCAGCACTTTCGACGAGGCGATCCCGGTGACCGGTATTACCCTGACCAAGCTCGACGGCACAGCGAAGGGGGGCATCATCTTCGCCCTGGCCAAACAGAAGGCCACGCCGATTCGCTTCATCGGCGTTGGTGAAACCCTCGACGATCTGCGCCCCTTCGCGGCCCAGGACTTCGTGGCGGCGCTGTTTTCTCGCGAAGACGAGAATACTGGATGATACGTTTCGAGCATGTCGGCAAGCGCTACGGCGGGCGTTTCGACGCCCTGGCCAATATCGATTTTCGCATCCGGCGGGGTGAGATGGTCTTTCTCACCGGCCATTCCGGCGCGGGAAAGAGTTCGCTTCTGCGCCTTCTGATGCGACTCGAGCGTCCTACTCGGGGAAGAATACTGGTTGCCGGGCACGACATCGACCGGCTGCATATCAGCCAGATTCCGTTCTATCGCCGCCAGATCGGTGTGGTCTTTCAGGATCATCAGCTGTTGTTCGATCGGGATGTCTTTGCCAATGTGGCGCTTCCTCTACAGATCCAGGGACTGGAGCCCCATGAGGCGGCTCGACGGGTGCGGGCGGCGCTGGACAAGGTTGGCCTGCTGCATCGTGAAAAGGCGCTGCCCATCGAGCTGTCCGGTGGTGAACAGCAGCGTATCGGCATTGCTCGGGCGGTTGTCAACAAACCGGCGCTGCTGTTGGCGGACGAGCCCACCGGCAATCTGGACCCACAGCTGTCCGCCGATATCATGCGCCTGTTCGAGGATTTCAATCGCATCGGCACCACGATAATGATTGCAAGCCACGATCTGGCCCTGATCGCGCGATTGCACCACCGGATATTGAAGCTTAGCGAGGGGCGCCTGATCGGTGACGATGCTACCGTCGAGGAGACTCCATGAGCGCTTCTAGAACGCCTCCCCCGAATCAGCGTCAGCAAAGGCAAGGGACATCACACCAGCCGGATACTCGCCAAACGAAATCAAGACGAGGTGCCCGCAGTCAGCGCAACCGGGTCAACAGTCGCTTGAGGGCTTGGGCACGCCATCATCGTGCCATGGCGCTAGATAGTGTACGACGCCTCGTGCGGCGGCCCTTTGGCAGCCTGATGACCATGCTGGCAATCGGTGTCGCACTGATTTTGCCCTGCGCATTATGGTTGACCCTGGACAGTGCCCGATTGCTGGATGTAGGGCTTGAAGAAAGCGCGAGCCTGACGGTGTACCTAGATACTTCCATGGAGGAAAGCGAAGCCATGCAGATGGCTAGCACCTTGCGCGAGCAACCCCAGGTGGCGGCTGCACGGCTGGTTACCGCAGCAGAGGGTATGGCGGAATTCGAACAGGCCTTGGGGCTCGAGGATGCCTTGATGCGGCTCGACTCCAATCCATTACCGGCGAGCGTGGTCATCGCACCGCTGGATACGTCGCCCCAAGCGGTGGATGACTTGAGCGAACGGCTCAGGAGTATACAGGGCGTCGATGAGGTGCGACTCGACCTGGCCTGGCTAGAGCGTTTGCGTCGCCTGGCGGAGCTGGGTCAACGCTTGACCTTGGCGCTGGGTGTGCTGTTCGGCTTCGGCGTATTGTTGATCGTGGGCAATACCATACGTCTCTCCGTCGAGAACCGTCGACAGGAGATCGAAGTGGTTACGCTGATCGGCGCGACCCATGCCTTTGTGCGTCGGCCATTTCTCTATAGTGGCGCCTGGTATGGCCTGGGCGGTGGCCTGCTGGCCTGGCTGCTACTAGGAGTGGGTGGGCAGTGGCTCTCAGCGCCGGTGCAGGCGTTGGCGCAGAGCTATGGTGCCCATTTCACAGTGCCGGGACTCGATTGGGAAGGCTCGGCAACACTACTTATTTCGAGTACACTATTAGGCTGGTTGGGGGGCTGGATGGCGGTGGATCGTCATCTTAAGGAGATAAGACCACGTTGACGTAACTGGATTGAAACGCGCTGGTCGCACTCTTTTCAACGGGGAACTTCGTTTATCCTTTGCGGTCTCAACAACAGCGTACTATGTTAGGAGTCTAACGATTATTCTGGAAAATCACTGTCGGTTTCCTTCTCTCGAGGCAACATGGAGACATCCTGCATGAGCACTAGTCTTCAGCCTATTGGCCAGCTTTCACCGGGCCAGGATCTGAATGGTTACATCCGCGCGGTCAATGGTATCGCCGTACTCACTGCGGAGGAAGAACGTGAGCTCGGCTTTCGTCTGTATGATCACAACGACCTGGAAGCTGCCCGGCGTCTGGTCATGTCGCACCTGCGATTCGTGGTGCATATTGCCCGCAGCTATTCCGGTTATGGTCTGCCTCAGGCGGATCTGATTCAAGAGGGCAATGTCGGACTCATGAAGGCGGTCAAGCGCTTCGATCCGCATCAGGGCGTGCGCCTGGTTTCCTTTGCAGTGCACTGGATCAAGGCCGAGATACATGAGTTCGTGTTGCGCAACTGGCGCATCGTCAAGGTTGCCACTACCAAGGCTCAGCGCAAGCTTTTCTTCAACCTGCGCAGCGCCAAGAAACGTCTTGCCTGGCTCAATGTCGATGAAGTGGACGCTATCGCCAAGGATCTCAATGTCAAGCCCGAGGTAGTGCGTGAAATGGAAGGGCGCTTGTCCGCCTTCGATGCCGGCTTCGATGCTTCCCCTTCTGAAGAAGAGGATCAAGGCTATCAAGCGCCGGCGCATTATCTCGATGATGAGCGTTTCGATCCGGCGGTACAGCTCGAAGACAACGATTGGGAAGAGGATTCCACTCGTCGTTTGCAAACCGCGCTGGCGAGCCTGGATGAGCGCTCCCAGGATATCTTGCGCAGCCGCTGGTTGACGGACAACAAGGCCACGCTTCACGAGCTGGCCGATACCTATGGTGTTTCTGCAGAGCGGATCCGTCAGCTCGAAAAGAACGCCATGAAGAAGATTCGACAGCAGCTGGGCGATGCTTTGGTCGCCTAACAGATTATCTCGGACGTACCCACAATGCCCTTGGCCAACTGGCCAGGGGCATTTTTTTCGTCTTTAAATAACGATTTTCAAGGTGCAGGTAGCGGCGTGGCTATCGGCATCAGCAGCTCTCTGGATATCACGTGCCACTGCTCGTCCCAGTTCGAGGTAGGCAGTCGCTTGAAATCACTGCGCACATATTGACCGATTCGCCCTTCGGCAAGGGCCAGCAAAAGATTGGCTGCTGAGGAGACGAGCAGTGCCGGACGCAGGCCTTCGCGTAGCTCGGCTTCGCGAAGGATCTGCTTGAGCTGGGTTTCCAGGCGTTCGAACAGCTGATTCATCCGCGTTCGCAGTCGTGCGGTCTCGCCGATGAGGGCGTCGCCGTTGAGCAATCGACACAGCCCCGGGTTCTTTTCCGCGAATCCTAGCAGTAGCGTGAGAATGCGCTGGCAGCGTGGCAAGGCATCGGAGGTCTCGTCGAGAATGAGTCGAATGCGTTCGAACAGACTCTCCTCGATGAACTCGATCAAGCCTTCGAACATGCGTGCCTTGCTGGGAAAATGCCGATACAGGGCGGCTTCGGAAACGCCGACCTGACGGGCCAGTGAAGCGGTGGTGATACGTTTTCCGCTGTCTTCTTCCAGCATCAGTGCCAGGGCCTGAAGGATCTGATCCCGCCGGCTCTGCTTGGGTGTATTTGCCTGCGTCATGATGATTTTTCTAATAATATTTTATGGTTCTTCTGATCCTACTCGGCGGTTTTCTCCGGGGCAAACAGGAATTTAGCAGCCTGTGAGTGATGCGCTCGTCAATGGCATCCATTTATAGGCTTTCACTCATGATAGATGGGTTGTCGTCATTGGTGATCAGCGTGCCTACCCCGGCGTTGGTGAATATTTCCAGCAGCGTTGCATGCGGCACGCGGCCATCGATGATGTGAGAGCTGACCACGCCGCCCTTGACCGCCTCCAAGGCGCAGCGAATCTTGGGCAGCATGCCGCCGTGAATGGTGCCATCCGCAATCAGAGCGTCCACCTGATGCGTGGAGAGCCCCGTGAGTACCTTGCCATCGCCATCCATGAGCCCGGCGACATTGGTCAACAGCATCAGTTTTTCCGCGCTCAGCGCCTCCGCCACCTTGCCCGCCACCAGATCCGCATTGATGTTGTAGCTGCGTCCCTGCCCATCCACCCCGATCGGCGCAATGACGGGAATGAAATGCCGTGCGGTCAGCATCTCGATCAGCTCCGTGGAGACATGCTCGACCTCGCCGACATGACCGATATCGATGATTTCCGGCGCGGTCATTTCCGGGCTTTGATGGCTCACTTTCAATTGCCGGGCACGAATCAGGCCACTGTCCTTGCCAGTCAAACCGATAGCCTTGCCGCCGCACTGATTGATCAGGTTGACGATCCCCTTGTTGACCAGGCCGCCCAGGACCATTTCCACCACATCCATGGTTTCCGCATCCGTCACCCGCATGCCGTTGACGAAGCGCGACTCGATCTTGAGCTTGTTGAGCAGATCGCCGATCTGTGGGCCACCTCCGTGAACCACTACCGGATTGATGCCTACCTCCTTCATCAGCACCATGTCCCGGGCAAAGGAGTCGACCAGGGTCTGCTCGGTCATGGCGTTACCGCCATACTTGACCACCACGGTCTTGCCGGAAAAGCGCTGGATGTAGGGCAGGGCTTCGGACAGTATCTCGACAACCTGACGCGGATCACGGGACTGTTGAGTCATGGGGTTGCAGCCTTTTTGCAGATGAACGTGCGTAGCTGAAATGGTAACGATAATGAAAGAGGCCGGCATCAAAGCCGGCCTTTCAAAAGCAATTGGCTGTCAGAAAGGAATATCGGCGTCCGGGGCAACCTGCTTGAGGGCATGACGGAAACTATCCTGAATGCGCTCCAGCGCTTCCTGGCTCTTGCCCTCGAAACGAAGCACCAGCATGGGGGTGGTGTTGGAGGCGCGGCACAACCCCCAGCCATCGGAATAGTCCACGCGAATGCCGTCCAGCGTCGTCTTGACGCCGTCGTTGCCGAAGTCGCCCTCCTTGGCCAGACGCTCGACGATGTCGAACTTGTTGTCGTCGGTCACTTCGACGTTGATTTCCGGTGTGCCCAGATCCTGCGGGTAGCGATCGAAGAAGGTGTCCGCGTCGTCGTCCTGCTTGGAGAGAATTTCCAGCAGACGCGCTGCGCCGTAGAGGCCGTCGTCGAAGCCGTACCAGCGCTCCTGGAAGAAGATGTGGCCGCTCATTTCCCCGGCTAACTGAGCGCCGGTCTCCTTCATGCGCGCCTTGATCAGTGAGTGACCGGTACGCCACATTTCCGGCGTACCGCCGGCGTTCTCGATCACCTGGGCCAGGTTGCCGGTGCACTTGACGTCGAAGATCACCTTGGCGCCCGGATTGCGGCTCAGCATGTCTTCGGAGAAGGCCATCATCAGACGGTCAGGATAGATCACCTCACCCTTGGGAGTGACCACGCCCAGGCGATCGCCATCACCATCGAAGGCCAGGCCGATGTCGGCGCCGGTTTCCTTGACGCTGGCAATGACGTCCTGAAGATTTTCCAGCTTGCCCGGGTCCGGATGGTGATTGGGGAAGGTGCCGTCGATGTCGTCGAACAGACGAACCGTCTCGACACCGAGGCGCTCGATCAGCTTGGGCCCCAGCTCGCCTGCCACACCGTTGCCGCAGTCCACCACCGCCTTGAGTTTGCGCTCGAGAGTGACGTCGCCGAGGATACGATCGAGATAGGCGTCCCGCATGTCCTCTTCCCGAATCGTGCCTTGGCCGTTTTCCAGGTCGTCGTTCTTGATGCGCTCATACAGCGCGGTGATGGCATCACCGGACAGGGTCACGCCGTCGAGCACGATCTTGAAGCCGTTGTAGTCCGGCGGATTGTGGCTGCCGGTGACCATGACGCCGGAGGCGGTGCCGTCGAGTACATAGGTGGCGAAGTAGAGCACCGGCGTCGGCACCATGCCGATATCGATCACATTCTGGCCGGCGGCGGTGAGCCCGCGTGCCAGAGCGTCCTTCAGTTTGGGGCCGGAAAGACGTCCGTCCCTGGCCACCACCACCGTGGACTCGCCCCGGGCAGCGGCTTCGCTGCCGATGGCACGACCGATCAACTCGACGCTCTCTTCGGTCAGGGTGTCATCGACGATGCCGCGAATATCGTAGGCACGAAAGATGGAGGGCGTTATCTGAGTCATGGCGTCTTCCTTGAGTAGGTTGAAGAGTTGATTGAAGAAAGTGGGTCAAAAAGCATGGATCGAAAGTGAATGAGAGTATGCAAGGCTAGGGCCTGTTGACGTTTCATCGCGAACCGCGTTGCTGCATCAAAAAGTGCCAGCCAAGGCGCGAAGCGCAGGGAAGGGTTATTCCCTTTTCACGTTTCGCAACGCAGAATGGCGCTTTTTGCTGCGCAACCCGAAGGGCTGGGCCAGTTTTTATCCGCTGCTGCGTTAGTCGTCGTTCATTTGGAATAACCAAATTTCTCTCCTCCTGCCTTGCCCCGAATAAAAACTGGCGCCAGCGCGGCCGTGAATGAAACGTCAACAGGCCCTAGTGGCGCCCAGAGTGGCCGAACCCCCCCGCGCCTCGTTTGCTCGTGGTGAAATCCTCTACTACCTCGAGTTCGGCCTGGACGATGGGAACAAGCACGTACTGTGCCAGACGTTCACCGGGTTCGAGCACGAACGGCGTCTGGCCGCGGTTCCACACCGAGATCATCAGCTCGCCCTGATAATCGGAGTCGATCAGTCCCACCAGGTTGCCCAGCACGATGCCGTGCTTGTGGCCAAGCCCCGAACGCGGCAAGATCATGCCGGCGAGGCCCGGGTCGGCGATATGGATAGCTAGCCCGGTACGCACCAGTTCGCACTCCCCCGGGGCGAGTTCGAGAGGTGCATCGAGCAGGGCCCGCAGATCCATGCCGGCACTGCCCTGGGTCGCATAATGGGGTAGCGGATAGTCGTGAACCCGGTCGTCGAGGATCCTTACGGCGAGTCTAGGGCTAGCGGTGGTCGGTGGTGCTTTTTCGCTCATCAAGTGACCTGTGAAGAGGTGCAAGAAGGGTGTTCGTCGGTAGCGCTCAGGCGCTTTATCGCCGTGTCGATGATCCTGGCGGCAAGCATCGTCTTGGGCTGAGGCGACAGTTCAAGACGTCCCGGCGCGGCCTCGCTCCCGTGCCATAGTAGCAGAGCAGCGTTTTCATCGGCGCCGAACCCCAGTCCTGGCTGACTGACATCGTTGGCCACGATCATGTCCAACTGCTTGCGGGTCAACTTGTCCAGGGCATACCGCTCGAGATCTCGGGTTTCGGCGGCGAATCCGACGACGAAAGGCCGCGAATTGACAGCATTTTCCGCAATCGTCGCGATGATATCCGGATTCTTGACAAGCCGCAGCGTCAGGGCGTCCTCATCCGAGGACTTCTTGATCTTGTGTTCGGCGATCTGCTCGGCGCGGTAATCCGCCACCGCCGCGCAGCCAATGAATATGTCGCTATCAACGGCGGCTTTCTGGGCTGCTTCAAGCATTTCCAAGGCAGACTCCACGTCGACGCGTTCGACCCCGGGGGGTGTTTCGAGGGCCACCGGGCCGCTGATCAATCGCACCCGTGCCCCCCGTTCGACAGCCGCTTGCGCCAGGGCATAACCCATTTTGCCGGAGCTGTGATTGGAGAGGTAGCGCACCGGATCCAACGGTTCCCGGGTTGGCCCGGCGGTGATGGTGATGGTCAATCCGCTGGCATCCGCTGCGTGATTCGGCGATGGATCAGATGGTTTTGAAGCTGTTTTAGAAAGATCGCAAAGCAATTCATTCACAATCGCCTCGGGTTCCAGCATCCGCCCGGGCCCCACGTCGCCACAGGCCTGATCCCCCGCATCTGGGCCCAGCAGGCGCCAGCCGTAATCCTGCAGACGACGAGCGTTTTCCAGCGTGGCCGGGTGACGCCACATGGCCTGATTCATGGCGGGAGCCATGAACCATTGGGCATCGTTTGCCAGGCACAGGGTAGTTAGAAGATCGTCCGCCTGGCCTTGGGCCAGACGCGCCATCAAATCCGCAGTGGCTGGCGCGATCAGGATCAGCTCCGCCCAACGCGCCAACTCGATATGGCCCATGCCAGCTTCCGCTTCGGGATCGAGCAAGGAAGTGCGTACCGGCTCACCGGTCAGCGCCTGCAAGGTCAGCGGTGCGATGAATGCCTGGGCGCCTTCGGTCATGACGACCCGCACCTCAGCCCCGGCTTTTTTCAGAAGCCGCGCCAGATGCGCGCTCTTGTAGGCCGCGATCCCGCCGCTGATGCCCAGCAGGATGCGCGTTCCCATCAGCGAGGCGTGTGTGCGTTGCGACATGCGTGATTCTCCCCGAAGAGCAATCGGCCATTTTACCATTGCCGACACCCAGGTGCGTAATCGCTAAGGAGTTTGCGTCTTGGAAACAACGCCATCACCGACCACATCGCCATTCTCAAGCCATTCGACGTGCTGCTCGTCGTCCAGCCGTACCTGATAGCAGGTGGTGTCACCGCTGCCGTAATCAAGGCACAGACGATCGTCCTGCACGCTGGCCTGCCCGGTGTAGCCGTCACCGACGATGACGCCATCCTGGCCGTAGGCCTCGTTGTACTGCTGGCCGTCCGACATGCTGCCCTGTACACGGTGCCCCAGAATCTGCTGGCGAATTTCCTCGCCGCTCAAGGTGGAGCCTGGCGCCGGCTGAGGCTCCGCCGCCAGGGCGGCCATCGAAGTCGATGCAATAGCCCCAGCCAGACACAGGCCCGCAAGCCGACGAGAGGTGAATAGGATGGCCCTTGTTCTGATTCTGTGATGTGACATCGAAGTATTCTTCCTTGTTTTCTGATGTTGACGTTCGATCATCCACGACATTCCAGCATGGTCATGGGAACTGCATGCACGAACAGATCCTGACTGCCGACGAAAACCGTGCGGTTGATAATCACAGGGCCGCCTGGCGCCAGAGCGACATTCTTGCCCCCGCTGGTCGAACCGCCGACCTTGAACTTGCCGGAACGAAACCCGTTGTCGCACATCGGCGGCCGGCCTTCTTTGGCATTTAGCAGATGCAGGAAGCCATCGGTATCGCCGAAAACGACCTTGTCATCGACGATGGCCGGCGCGCCCTTGATCTTGGACCCTACCGGATATTCCCAGTGGCGCTTGCCGCTTTTCAGATCGTAGGCAAAAAACGACAAGGTGTAGGGGCTGCCCACATAGACGCTATCTCCCGCTATGGCAGGCGCGCCGGAGGTGTTGTTGTCTTGCTTGGGGCCGCTACCCAGCAGATCACTCCAGAGCAGGTCGCCGGATTTCGCATCAAAGGCATAGATAAAATGAAAGTAGCCGCGATGACTCGAATACTGCTGCTTTTGCTCGTCGGAAAGCCAGCCGGATTCCATCATGGCGGTGATGACCACGACGCCATCTTCTGATACCGCCGGTGGCACATCGGTAAAGGTAGCCTTCTGCTCGAACTTCCAGAGAATTTCCTGGCGCTCGAGATCCACGGCCACCACGGAATCGAGCGAACCCACGTAAAGCACGCCGTCCTTGATCGTTGGCGAGGACATGCTTACCCAGCCCGGCAGATCAAGCGACCACTGCTGCTCGCCGCTATCCGGCGCCAGGGCGATGAGCTTGCCGCCGCCAGTGGTGGCGTACAGCGTATCTTCCCAGAGAATTGGCGTGGTCATGACTTCGCCCACCGTTTCGTGCTTCCACAGCGTAGTGCCGTCTTCGGGGTTCACTGCCATTACCCCGCTGTCGCCGGTGCCGCGTAGATTTGCGTTCTGAAACGCGCGATTGCCATAGCCGACGAAAATGCGGCCATCCGACTGAATCATGTCCGAGTGAATCCAGTTGGGGGTATGCCGATACCAGGGATAGTCATCGTTCCAGGCTACCTTGCCGCTGGGCAAGTCGAACCGAAACATGCCGCCGGTGGCATGATTGCCGATGTACAAGGCATTGCCTACCACCACCGGCGTTGCCCGCACCTGGTCGCCGGTACGAAACGTCATGCGAGGCAGCGGCTCGCCACCGTTGTCAAAGACAGCGTTGTTACTGGCGTTAAGCCGGTATTGTGTCCATTCGGCTGGACCCAGGGTGCCTTTCTCTGCTGCCAGGCTAGGTATCGTCAATAAAAAGCCAATGATGGTTGGCAAAAACAAGAACGTTCGCTTCATGATTTTTTCTCTCGGGTTGGGTTGGTTCCAGCCCCTGCGTATAAATCGAGCAGCCGCCAGTCTAGTGCAAAAAGGCGTTTAAAGACCAAGATTCGCTGTTATCGGTAGATGCTTATAATTCCGGGCACAACGGTTGTTCATATAAGAAAAACGTGGGGAATAAAAATGTCGATTCGTCATTGGCCCGAGGGTGAACGCCCCCGGGAGAAGTTGCTGTCCTTGGGTTCCACGGCGCTGTCGGATGCAGAACTGCTGGCGATCTTTCTGCGCGTCGGAGTGAAAGGGCGATCCGCGGTGGATCTGGCCCGGGATCTGTTGAGCGGTTTCGGTGGGCTGCGCCAACTGCTGGAAGCGGACAAGACGCGCTTTTGTGCCGAACACGGTCTGGGGGAGGCCAAGTTCGTGCAGTTGCAGGCAGTACTCGAGCTGTCTCGGCGGCATCTGGCCTGCCAGCTCGAGCGAGGCGGAGCCTTGACGTCGCCCGCCTTGGTGCGGGCCTATCTGGTAGCGCAAATGCGTCATCTCGGCCATGAAGAGTTTGCCGCCCTGTTTCTCGATACCCAGCACCGGGTAATCCGCTTCGAATCGCTGTTTCGCGGCACCCTGGACAGCGCCTCGGTCTACCCGCGGGAAGTTGCCCGCCGTGCCCTTGAGCTGGGCGCTGGCGCCATCATTTTTGCCCACAATCATCCGTCCGGGGTAGCGGAGCCCAGCGATGCGGACCGGCGCATCACCCGGCGGCTTGTCGAAGCACTTGAATTGTTCGAAATTCGGGTGCTGGATCATTTCGTGGTGGGCGATGGGGAAGTGGTGTCCTTTGCCGAACGCGGCTGGCTGTAGAATGTACTGGCTGCGCTCGCTCAGTCCATGCGGCGTAAGCGAGTTGTTTCTTGTGGCATGAGATGTTGCCGTTTTTCGCGCCGTCTGGTATAAAGTGCACCCTTTGAATTCTTGGGTTGACTTGGGTTGAAGTAGGGGGCGCAAAGCGGTCGCTGCCATTCTCTCTTGCGGTTTGCCCGACAGGTTTTGAACAACTCGCCCAGCGGTTGGAGGCTCTCAATGTCCAAAGTATGTCAGGTTACCGGCAAGCGTCCGGTGACTGGAAATAATGTATCCCACTCTCAGCGCAAGACGCGTCGTCGTTTTGAGCCCAATTTGCATACCCACCGTTTCTGGGTGGAGTCCGAGAAGCGTTTCGTCAAGCTGCGCCTCTCCTCCAAGGGCATGCGTATCATCGACAAGCGTGGTATCGATGAGGTGCTCGTCGATCTTCGCAAGCGCGGCGAACGCTTCTAGTTCAAGAGCAATTCAGGAGAACGTGAGTCATGCGTGACAAGATCAGAATGATATCAAGCGCCGGTACCGGCCATTTCTATACTACCGACAAGAACAAGCGCAACACGCCGGACAAGCTCGAATTCAAGAAGTTTGACCCGGTGGTTCGCAAGCACGTGATGTACAAGGAAGGCAAGATCAAGTAATCAGCCTTGTTGCTTCCCCGAAAAGACCCGGCCAAGCCGGGTCTTTTTGTCTCTGGATATCCATTGCTGGCAGGGAGCCTTCAATGCCCGAGCTTCCCGAAGTCGAAACCACTCGCCGCGGTATCGCCCCTCACATCGAAGGACGCGAAATTCGCGAAGTTATTCTGCGCAATAGTCGTTTGCGTACACCGGTGCCGAATGACCTGCCCGATACTCTCATTGGCCAGCGTATCGGCGAGCTGGGGCGGCGGGCCAAGTATCTGCTGATTCCTCTGATCGACCCTGTTGGGCAGGTTCGCACGCTGATCTGGCATCTGGGCATGTCCGGTAGCCTGCGCATTGCGCGTATCGGCGATCCGCCGAAGAAACACGACCATATCGATGTGGTGGTCGAAGGTGGCGCTATCCTGCGTTATCACGACCCGCGCCGCTTTGGCTTTGTCGACTGGCTTCGGGATAGCGTGCAAGAAGACTCTCGCTTGAAACGTCTCGGCCCAGAGCCGCTGTCATCGGATTTTGACGACGATCATTTGTACCGGCTGTCTCGAGGCCGCAAAATGTCGGTAAAGCCGTTTCTGATGGATAACGCCGTGGTGGTCGGCGTAGGCAATATTTATGCCAGCGAGGCGCTCTATCTTGCCGGTATCGACCCGCGCCGCGCTGCAGGACGCATCTCGAAAGAGCGCTACAGGCGCTTGACTGGGGCGATTAGAGAGGTGCTTGCTGCCGCCATTACTCAAGGAGGCACCACGCTACGGGATTTTGTCAGTGGGATCGGTGAACCCGGCTATTTCGCTCAGCGTCTCAACGTCTATGGGCGAGCGGGACAGGCCTGTCGTCGCTGTGGCTTTGAGCTGCGTCTGGTGACCCTGGGCCAGCGAGCGAGCGTGTTCTGTCCTGTCTGTCAGAAATAACGTCCAGGCAAACCCTAGATTGTCATGGGCCATCTCAGACGAACGTAGTGCAGCTTGCCCTATTCTTTTCTTACCCCTATTGTCATCTTCCGGGCAGGTTAGAATGCCTGCCGACCCCTGGTTTGCTGGAGCCTTTCATGTCCGAACGCCTGCGCCTGAAGAAGAATGCCGATCGTCGTCTGAAGGCCGGCCATTTGTGGCTTTATTCCAACGAGATCGATATCGACGAGACGCCGCTCAAGGGCATCGAGCCCGGGGCTCAGGCGGTGGTGGAAGCCGCCAATGGCAAGGCGATGGGCATCGCCTACGTCAATCCTCATTCACTGATCTGCGCCCGTGTGGTCTCTCGGGATGCCAACGTGCGTCTTGATCGCTCCTTGCTGGTTCACCGTTTCAATCAGGCATTGGCATTGCGAAAGCGCTTGTTCGAAAAACCTTTCTATCGACTCGTGCATGGTGAAGGCGATCTGCTGCCGGGTTTGATCGTCGATCGGTTTGACGATGTGCTGGTAGTCCAGCTCAATACCCTGGGTATGGAACATCTGGGCGAAGAGGTCGTGGCGGCGTTGGACAAGGTGTTTTCACCCCGGGCCATCGTGTTCAAGAACGACACTTCCGGTCGTCGTCTCGAAAAGCTCGAGCATCAGGTGGAAGTGGTACAGGGGACCCTGCCGGAACAGGTGCTGATGGAGGAAAATGGCGTGCGTTTCAGCGTGCCGGTGATGAGCGGACAAAAGACGGGCTGGTTCTTCGATCATCGCGCCAACCGGCGTTGGCTCAACGATCTGGTGGCCGGCAAGCGCGTGCTCGATGTATTCAGCTACGTGGGGGGATGGGGCGTGCAGGCAGCCGCCCATGGGGCCAGCGAAGTGCTATGCGTGGATAGCTCCGCCGATGCCCTGGTCCAGGTCGCCGAAAATGCCGTGCTCAATGGCCTTGCCGGGCAGGTGGCGGTAGCCGAGGCGAACGCGTTCGAGGCGCTGTCGGCCCTCAAGGCCGAGGGTGAGCAGTTCGATGTGATCATTCTCGACCCGCCTGCCTTCATCAAAAAGCGCAAGGATATTCCCAACGGGGAACGGGCCTATTCCCAGCTCAATCGTGAAGCGATACGCCTGCTTGGCCGGGATGGGTTGCTGCTGAGCGCTTCCTGTTCCATGCACTTGGCACAGGAGCGCTTGATCGAGTGCGTGCGTGGCGCGGTACGCCATCAGGATCGCCACGGCCAGGTAATCTATCGGGGCAGCCAGGGTCCGGATCATCCGGTGCATCCCGCCATTCCTGAAACGGCCTATCTCAAGGCGCTGGGTGTGAGGGTTTTCCGCGATTGATCATGAGTTATGTATGTGTTTTTCGACACAGCAATGCCTTGCTGGTTGGTCATGTACGCAATGTTTTGGAGAATTCGGGACTGCCTTGCGAACTGCGCAATATGACCCTGGGAGGAGCCGCGGGTGAACTGCCCCTAGGCGAGTGTGAGCCTGAGATATGGGTGGCGGCCCACAATCGCACGCGTGCCGAGACGCTGATCGAAGAAGCGCTGAATGGTCCGCGAGAACCGATACAGGTATGGCGCTGCCCCCAATGTGATGAACTTCTGGAAGGCGTATTTGATACCTGCTGGCAGTGTGGCAGGGCAAAACCCGTTGGAAATGACGCGATTTTGTTCTGACTCCCTACCTGTGCTGTACTGAATATCGGTATTGCTTTCAATTCTCGGGCAGGGAGTTCCTATGAAGATAGCCGTTCCCAGGGAAATCAAGAATCACGAATATCGGATCGCCCTGACCCCGACCGGGGTGCGGGAGCTTACCGAGCGTGACCATCAGGTTGTGGTGCAGGCATCCGCCGGGGAGGGGTCGGGGTTCCTCGATGCGGACTACGAAGCAGCGGGTGCCACTATCGAAAACGACGTGGAGACTCTCTGGCGCGATGCCGAGCTGATCCTCAAGGTCAAGGAGCCGCAGCGCGAAGAAGTAGCGCGTCTTGGCGAGGGGCAGACATTGTTCACCTATCTGCATCTGGCGGCGGAAGAGGGGCTGACCAAGGAGCTGATGGCGACCGGGGCGACCTGTATCGCCTACGAGACTATTACCGATGGCCAGGGTGGGCTGCCCTTGCTGGCGCCCATGAGCCGTGTCGCCGGACGCATGGCCGTGCAGGCTGGCGCTCATGCTCTGGAAAAGGCCCAAGGTGGTTCAGGAATATTGCTGCCCGGTGTCCCCGGGGTAGCGCCGGCCAAGGTGGCGGTCATCGGTGGTGGCGTGGTCGGTGAAAACGCTGCTCGCATGGCGCTGGGCCTGGGAGCTGACGTCACCGTGCTCGACAAGTCTCTGCCGCGCCTCGAGGCCCTCGATCATCGTTACCAGGGGCGCTTGTACACCGTCTACTCCACCACCGATGCGCTGGAAAAGGTGATCAAGGAATCCGATCTGATCATCGGTGCGGTACTGATTCCGGGTGCTGCAGCGCCCAAGCTTGTTACCCGAGCGCAACTGGCCGATATGCATCCCGGCAGCGTGCTGGTGGACGTGGCCATCGATCAGGGCGGCTGCTTCGAGACCAGCAAGCCAACCACCCACGATGAGCCGACCTATATCATCGACGAAGTTGTTCATTATTGCGTAGCCAACATGCCTGGCGCGGTGGCTCGCACGTCAACCCAGGCGCTGACCAATGCCACCATACCGTTCGTCACGGCGTTGGCCAACAAGGGCTGGCAACAGGCCTTGGCAGAGGATGAGCATTTTCTGCCAGGACTCAACGTGCATGCCGGTCAAGTCACTCATCCGGCGGTGGCGGAGGCTTTTGGACTCGAGGGCGTTGATCCGCGCTCCCTCCTTGGCTAATAGAGATAGGTGCCACTGTATCCGCCGCCGTTTCGACGATGTCGTTCCGACCGGCGGTCGCATCAAAAACCCTCGGCGTTGTACACTGACGAGATTCTTCATCGATCACGCAGATACGCCATTCTCATGCAAAAGACCCGTGTTCTTACCGGTATCACTCCTAGCGGTACGCCGCATCTCGGCAACTATGTCGGCGCCATCAAGCCCGCCATCCAAGCCAGCCAAGACCCGAGCGTGCAGCCCTATTATTTTCTCGCGGATCTGCATGCGCTGATCAAGTGCCAGGATCCCAAGCGGGTGCAGCAATCGCGCCTCGAGATCGCCGCCACCTGGCTGGCGCTGGGGTTGGACACGGACAATGCCGTCTTCTATCGCCAGTCGGACATACCCGAGATTCCCGAGCTGACCTGGATGCTCTCCTGCGTCTGCGCCAAGGGTTTGATGAACCGGGCCCATGCCTACAAGGCAGCGGTGGCGGACAACGAGACCGCCGGCCAGCCCGACCCGGACAAGGGCGTCACCATGGGGCTGTTCGGCTATCCGGTGCTGATGGCCGCGGACATCCTGATGTTCAACGCCAACAAGGTGCCGGTGGGGCGCGATCAGATCCAGCATATCGAGATGGCCCGGGATATGGCCGGTCGCTTCAATCATCTCTACAAGGGGCAGTATTTCACGCTACCCGAGGCGGTGGTGGATGAGCGCGTCCAGGTACTCGGCGGGCTTGATGGCCGCAAGATGTCGAAGAGTTACAACAATACCATCCCCTTGTTCGCTTCCGAGAAGAAGCTTCTCAAGCTGGTGCGCAAGATCAAGA
This sequence comes from uncultured Halomonas sp., assembly GCF_947500835.1. Taxonomy (GTDB): domain Bacteria; phylum Pseudomonadota; class Gammaproteobacteria; order Pseudomonadales; family Halomonadaceae; genus Modicisalibacter. Next base: position 148,911 of record NZ_CANMTQ010000009.1, on the reverse strand, counting down.
CCAACTCCCTGGAGCCGGGCGAGCCCAAGGATCCGGATAGCTGCACGCTGTTCCAGATCTACTCCGCTTTTGCCACCCAGGAAGAGAGCGCCGGGATGCGCCAGCGCTACCTTGAAGGCATCGGTTGGGGCGAGGCCAAGGATGAACTTTTTGAGTATCTCAATATGCATCTGCGCGAGCCCCGGGAGCGCTACATGGCGTTGATGGAAGATCCGGGCCATATCGAGACCGTGCTGCAAGAAGGGGCTGAGCGTGCCCGGGCCGAGGCGGCGCCCTTGATGGAGAGGTTGCGTCAGGTCGTGGGTCTGGGGCGGTTCATCTGATTCTATTTTTTATTCCATTTGGGAATAGATGTACTGTTTTAAATGCTTTTTTAAAAGGTGGTGAGTTCGTTAATCTAGGACAACTAGCAAACAGGCTATTTGTTCTCAGGGAACTCATCATGCGCGAACTTGTACTGACCGAGGAGCATCCTCACCAACTTCCTCTTCCTGTCTTGGCCGCCATCGCGGTGGCTGTCGCCATCCTGGCAGTTGGCGCTACCTTCGGCGCGCGGCTGGCCGTGCTGATGCTGGTCGGTGGGGCGCTGGGGGCGGTGCTTTATCATGCCGCCTTTGGCTTTACCGGGGCCTGGCGAGTGTTCATCAGTGAACGGCGCGGCCGGGGGCTGCGGGCGCAGATGGTCATGCTGGCCATTGCCGTCGTGCTGTTTTTCCCCGCGCTTGGGGCAGGGACTTTGTTCGGTACGCCGGTTTCCGGCTATGTGGCCCCTATCGGTGTCTCGGTGCTGGTGGGCGCCTTCCTGTTTGGCCTGGGCATGCAGCTCGGCGGCGGCTGTGCTTCCGGCACGCTATTCACCGTGGGCGGCGGCAATGCTCGTATGGTGATCACCCTGGTGTTCTTCATCATTGGTTCATTGATTGGCACGGCGCATTTCAGCTGGTGGACGAGCCTGCCGGCCTTTCAGCCAGTCTCGTTGGTCGAAGTGTTCGGCGCCGGTGGCGGTATACTAGTCAGTCTGCTGATGTTTACAGGCATCGCTGTGTTGACCGTGGTGATGGAAAAGCGTCGTCACGGCCAGCTCGAGCAGGCGCCGCGCCTCGATACAAACGCCTCACAATGGCTACGTGGCCCCTGGCCGCTGCTGTATGGCGCCGTGGCATTGGCGCTGCTCAATTTCATCACCCTTGCGTTGGCAGGTCGCCCCTGGGGGATTACCTCCGCCTTCGCGCTTTGGGGCGCCAAGGGGTTCGAGGCACTGGGGGGCGATGTCAGCGGCTGGGGCTATTGGCAGAATCCGGGCAATGCCGCAGCGCTGAAGGCCAGCCTGTGGTCGGATGTCACTACGATAATGAATATCGGCATCATTCTCGGCGCCGGGACCGCGGCATCCCTGGCGGGAAAATTTGCGCCCAAGTTCCATATTCCGCTGCGTTCGATCATCGCGGCAGTCATTGGTGGCTTACTGCTCGGATACGGTGCGCGCCTGGCGTTTGGCTGCAATATTGGCGCCTACTTCGGTGGCATTGCCTCGGGCAGTCTGCACGGCTGGCTATGGCTGGTGGCGGCCTTTGCCGGCAACGTGCTGGGCGTGAAACTGCGGCCCCTGTTCTTCTCGTCGCCGGCACGCCCCTGGGTGCGTAGTAACTAGCCGAGTTTTTATCGCATGACAGCGCCCTGACTCCACTGAGTCAGGGCGTTTTCGTGTTGAATGTCAACAACGCCGGTACTGGGCGGACAGGTCGAAACAGCTCACGCGTGTTATCTTTAAGAAACAAGACAACACTCGACTGCACGGGAAGAAATGCCTCGGCAGACGCAAGCTTGGTTGCCTCAACTGATCAACGTCATCAAGCACGTCTAACATCACCATTTGAGCTTGACTCAAACCAAATCAAAAAGAGTAGCGCCATGAGCGAGCACGTCAAACGCCCCCTTTATATTCCTTTTGCCGGTCCATCCCTTCTCGAGATGCCACTTCTCAACAAAGGAAGTGCTTTCTCGCCTCGGGAGCGTATCGACTTCAATCTGATTGGCTTGTTGCCTCACAACGTCGAGACAATCGATGAGCAGCTCGAGCGCGTCTATCGTCAATATCATCAATGCCAAAGCGATCTCGATCGCCATATTTATCTGCGCGCCATTCAGGATGACAACGAGACATTGTTCTTTCGTCTTCTCGAAAGTCATCTCGAGGAAATGCTGCCGATCATCTACACGCCGACGGTAGGGGAGGCCTGCGAGGAGTTCTCCAATATCTACCGCAACTATCGGGGTATCTTCGTTTCCTATCCCGATCGGGAGCACATGGACGATATTCTCCACAGCGCCACCAAGAACAAGGTCAAGGTCATCGTGGTGACCGATGGCGAGCGCATCCTGGGGCTGGGGGATCAGGGCATCGGAGGCATGGGTATCCCCATCGGCAAGCTGGCGCTGTACACCGCCTGCGGTGGCATCAGTCCGGCCTATACCCTGCCGATCATGCTGGATGTGGGTACCAACAATCAGGCGCTGCTGGACGATCCGATGTACATGGGCTGGCGTCATCCTCGGATCAGTAAAGAGGAATACGCCGAGTTCGTCGAGCTGTTCATTGCATCGGTCAAGCGTCGCTGGCCGAATGTGCTGTTGCAGTTCGAAGACTTCGCCCAGGACAACGCGATGCCCTTGCTTCAACGCTATCGCGACAGGCTGTGCTGTTTCAATGACGACATCCAGGGCACCGCCTCGGTCTGCGTTGCTACGCTGATGGCCGCCAGCAAGGCAAGAGATGTAAACGTCCGCGATCAGCGCATTGCCTTCGTGGGCGCGGGCTCCGCGGGTTGCGGCATTGCCGAGCAGGTCATCGTCGCCATGACGGAAGAGGGCTTGAGCGATGCGGAGGCGCGCAAGCGCATCTTCATGGTCGATCGTCATGGTCTGCTGACGGATGACATGGACGACCTGCGCAGCTTCCAACGTCGGTTGGCGCATTCCAAGTCGGAGGTGGCCCACTGGCCGGGAACCGAACTGCTCGACGTGGTCGAGAACGCGGGACTCACGGTATTGATCGGCGTGTCGGGGCAGAAGGGGCTGTTCACCGAGGCGATTATCCGTGCCCTGCATGCAAACTGCTCCAATCCGCTGGTCATGCCCCTGTCGAATCCAACTTCCCGAGTGGAAGCAACCCCCCAGGACATCCTCGACTGGAGCAATGGCGAGGCGCTGGTGGCCACCGGCAGCCCCTTCCCCCCGGCGCGGGTAGGCGAGGGGCGGGTTGCCATCGCCCAATGCAACAACGCCTACATCTTTCCCGGTGTCGGCCTAGGGGTTGTGGCGTCCGGGGCAAAGCGAGTGACGGATACCATGCTGATGGCCGCCTCCAATGCCTTGGCCAACAATGCCCCTATCGTCGTCAAGGGGGAGGGTGCGCTGTTGCCGTCCTTGGGTGACATTCGCGAAGTGAGTATGCTGATCGCCTTCGATGTGGCCAAGCAGGCCCAGGAAGAAGGCATAGCGCTGCGTTCCAGCGACGAGGCGCTACGAAAGATCATCAAGCGCAATTTCTGGTATCCACGTTATCGGGATTACCGGCGTAACGCGTTCTGAATACGCAGTTCGTGTTCGCCATGACAAAAAACGGTCCATCGACAGTGTCGATGGACCGCTCATTTTATGGCTAAGATAAGCGGGCGCTAGAAACGCCCGACGTATGGTTACAGCATGTCGCGCAGCACGTAGTGCAGGATACCGCCATGCTGGTAGTAGGCCATTTCATTGACGGTGTCGATGCGGCATTTGGCGTCCAGAGTCTTTTCCCCCTTGTCGCCCTTGATCGTCACCTTGACGCTGGCGCCCGGCTTGAGATCGTTGAGTCCTTCTATGGAGAAGGTCTCGTCACCGGTCAATCCCAGGGAGTTGCGATCCTCACCCTCCGGAAACTGCAGCGGCAAGACGCCCATGCCGATCAGGTTGGAGCGGTGGATGCGCTCATAGGATTCGGCGATGACCGCCCGCACGCCGAGTAGCCGTGTGCCTTTAGCCGCCCAGTCCCGGGAAGAACCCGTGCCATACTCCTTGCCGGCGACCACCACCAGCGGCGTATCGTTCTCGGCGTACTTCATGGCCGCGTCGTAGATCGCCATCTGCTCGCCGGAATCCACGTGACGGGTATAGCCCCCTTCTACGTCATCGAGCATTTCGTTTCTGATGCGTACGTTGGCGAAGGTACCGCGCATCATCACTTCATGGTTACCGCGCCGCGAGCCGTAGGAGTTGAAATCCTTGGGCTCCACGCCGTGTTCCTGCAGATAGCGTCCTGCCGGGCTGTCCGGCTTGATCGAACCCGCCGGCGAGATGTGATCCGTGGTCACCGAGTCGCCAAGCAGGGCCAGCACCTTGGCGTCCTTGATGTCCTCGAGGGGATCCGGCTCCTTGCCCATACCTTCGAAGAACGGCGGATGCTGAATGTAGGTGGAGTCCTTCGACCATTCGTAGACCTTGCTCTTCGGCACCTTGATGGACTTCCACTGCTCGTCGCCGTCGAATACCTCGGCATACTCCTTACGGAACATATCGGTCTTGACCTTCTCCACCGCTTCCGCGATTTCCGACTGGGAAGGCCAGATATCCTTCAGGTAGACCGGATTACCGTCCTTATCCTCTCCAAGTGGCTCTTTGGATAGATCCAGGCGCACGTTTCCAGCCAAGGCATAGGCTACCACCAAGGGTGGTGAGGCCAGCCAGTTGGTCTGAGAAAGCGGGTGAATGCGCCCTTCGAAGTTGCGGTTACCCGATAGCACCGAGGCCACGGTCAGGCCGCCATCGGTGATAGCTTTCTCGATGGCATCCGGCAGCGGGCCGGAGTTGCCGATACAAGTGGTGCAACCGTAACCCACCAGGTTGAAGCCGAGTTCATTGAGATCGTCCTGCAGGTCGGCTGCTGCCAGATACTCGGTAACCACCTTGGAGCCTGGCGCCAGGGACGTCTTGACCCAAGGCTTTCTCTTGAGACCTTTCTTCACCGCGTTGCGGGCGAGCAGGCCGGCGGCCATCATCACGCTAGGATTGGAGGTATTGGTGCAGGAGGTGATGGCGGCAATGACCACCGCGCCAGGATGAAGCTTGAATTCCTGACCCTCATGTTTGACGTCTTGGCTATTATCGCGTTCGAAATAACTATCCTTGACGCCCACCGCTGTCTGGCCGCCCTCGGAGAACAGGCGTCCCTTTTCTTCGGATGAGCTTTCCTTTTCACCCACAGGGGTGGGCTCACTATTGGAATTGTCATCCAGCAGCTTCTCGAAAGTGGCCTTCATATCGGAAAGTGCGACCCGATCCTGAGGGCGCTTGGGGCCGGCAAGGCTGGCTTCGACGTCGCCCATGTCAAGCGAGAGGGTGTCGGTGTAGATAGGTTCGTGTCCTGGCTCGCGCCACAGCCCCTGCTCCTTGGCGTAGGCTTCCACCAACGCAATCTGATCGTCCTCGCGGCCGGTCAGGCGCATGTAGTCCAAGGTCTGGTCGTCTACCGGGAAGAAGCCACAGGTGGCGCCGTACTCTGGGGACATGTTGGCGATGGTAGCGCGATCCGCTACCGGCATGTCCTTGAGACCGTCGCCGTAGAACTCGACGAACTTGCCGACTACACCCTTGTTACGCAGCATCTCGGTCACGGTCAGCACCAGATCCGTGGCGGTAATGCCTTCCTTCAGCTTGCCGGTGATCTTGAAGCCGATGACCTCGGGAATCACCATGGAGACCGGCTGGCCCAGCATGGCGGCTTCTGCTTCGATGCCGCCGACCCCCCAGCCGAGAATGCCCAGGCCGTTGATCATGGTGGTGTGAGAGTCGGTGCCCACTAAAGTGTCAGGGTAGGCGAAGGTATTGCCATCCTGCTCCTTGGTCCAGACCGTCCTGCCCAAGTACTCCAGGTTGACCTGATGGCAAATGCCGGTTCCCGGCGGCACTACTCGGAAATTGTCAAAGGCCTGCTGGCCCCAGCGCAGAAATTCGTAGCGTTCGTGGTTACGCTCCATCTCGATGGCGACGTTGTCCTTGAACGCGGAGGAATCGCCGAAGTGATCAACCATCACCGAGTGATCGATGACCAGATCGACTGGGGAAAGCGGATTGATGCGGGCCGCATCCTCGCCCAGGCGCTCGAAGGCATCGCGCATGGAGGCAAGATCAACCACCCCGGGTACCCCGGTAAAGTCCTGCATCAGCACCCGTGCCGGACGATAGCCGATTTCCCGGGTGGAGTGAGCGTCTTTTTGCCAGTCGACCAAGGCCTGTATGTCGTCATTGGACACGCTTTCGTCATCGGCATAGCGAAGCTGGTTTTCGAGCAGCACCTTGAGCGTGAAAGGCAGCCGCTTGATATCGCCGAACGCCTCGGCGGCCTTGGCCAGGCTGTAATAGTGATAGGTGGAACCTGACGCTTCGAGAGTGCTCAAGGTATCCAGTGTCTTGTCCGTGCTCATGGAACTCCTCCTTTACTGTCCTCGATGATCGTATCGTCCATTGGCGCTAGAGTGCCGCAAGCAGACCGACCTGTGAGGATGCGGGTCACATACTGATCCGAATCTTAAACGTTCGGTGCCTACGTAGCAGCTTAGCAGCATACTCTGCCCTAGAGGCTATTTGCTGTCCTTTACCTTCTTTTTATATGGGCATGATAGGAGCGGAATTCAAGCATTGCTAATAGCGCAAGAATGCAGCGCCGACAAGGCAGTATCTCAAGGGTCGCCTGGGCATCACCTCGATGTCCGCTGAAGGCGCCGGAATTGTTTGTTACCGAGACACTTGAAAGTGCGCCGTATAGCCACCACATTCAAGAGTTAAGAGGAAAAACCAAAAAAGAGCTGGCATGCACGAAGAAATGCTTGATGAGCATCCTGTTGACTGCCCTTACTGTGGTACGGATTTCGAATTGCTCGTTGACAGTAGTCAAGGAAGCTATACCACTTGGGAAGACTGTCCTCGCTGCTGCGCGCCCATTCAGATCGGCGTCGAAGTGTCAGCGATATCAGGCGAACTAGAGCGTTTGACGCTAGGCCGCGATGACGATGTTGTCTAAGCATTTGTATTATCGGCACTCCGATAGGTTACTGCTATATGTTCTATTGGGGTAATCAAATTGGCAAATGCCGAAATAGCCCCTAAGCTCTTCATCGAATTCATTTGAAACGATCAATTTGATCAAAAGGAGATCTGCATGAGTGTATTGGTTGGACGTCAGGCCCCGGATTTTGAAGCCGCTGCTGTTCTAGGCAACGGTGAAATTGTTGAAAATTTCAAGCTGTCCGATAGCAATGGCAAGCTGCGCGTGCTGTTCTTTTGGCCGCTGGACTTTACCTTCGTGTGCCCTTCAGAAATCATTGCTCACGATAACCGCCTGGCAAAATTCAAGGAGCTAGGAGTCGAAGTGATTGGTGCTTCCATCGACTCACAGTTCACCCACTATGCCTGGCGCAAGACTTCCCCGGACGCGGGTGGTATCGGTGAAGTCGGCTTCCCGATCGTCGCTGACGTCAAGCACGAGATCGTTCAGGCCTATGGCATCGAGCATCCTGAAGCAGGTGTTGCACTGCGTGCTTCTTTCCTCATTGATGAAAACGGTATCGTTCAGCACCAGACCGTCAACAACCTGCCCCTGGGCCGCAACGTCGATGAGATGCTACGCATGGTCAAGGCGCTGCAGCACCACCAGAAGCATGGCGAAGTTTGCCCTGCAGGCTGGGATGAAGGCCAGGAAGGTATGAAGGACAACGCGGAAGGTGTCGCCAAGTACCTGGGCACTCACTCCACGCAGCTATAAGTTCTTCCATGTACCGGGGCGGCCTTTGGGTCGCCCTTTTTTGTGGGTACGGCGCTTTTACGACGTTTGATGAGAAACAAGAGGTCTTTACATGAGCGAGACGCGTCACGAACGCCTGATCATCCTGGGCTCTGGGCCTGCCGGTTACAGTGCCGCTGTCTATGCGGCGCGGGCCAACTTGAAGCCTTTGCTGATTACCGGTATCCAGGCCGGGGGCCAGCTGACCACCACTACCGATGTGGATAACTGGCCCGGGGACGATGAAGGAGTTCAAGGGCCTGAACTCATGGAGCGTATGCGTCGGCACGCAGAGCGATTCAACACCGAGGTGTTGTTCGATCACATTCATGAGGTTGAACTGCGTCAAGCGCCTTTCACGCTCAAGGGCGACAACGCCACCTATACCTGTGATGCCCTGATCATCGCTACCGGCGCCACCGCCCGCTACCTGGGCCTGCCCTCTGAGCAGCAGTTCATGGGTCAGGGTGTGTCCGCCTGCGCCACCTGCGATGGGTTCTTCTATCGCAATCAAGAGGTCGTGGTCATCGGCGGCGGTAACACCGCCGTGGAAGAAGCGCTGTATCTGTCCAACATCGCCGCCAAGGTCACCTTGGTGCACCGTCGCGATAGTCTGCGTGGTGAAAAGATCCTGCAGGACAAGCTGTTCGAGAAAGTCGCCGAGGGCAATATTCATGTCGAGTGGAACCATACCCTCGACGAAGTGCTGGGTGATGGTTCCGGGGTCACCGGTGTGCGCCTCAAGTCTACTCTGGATGAAAGCACCAAGGAGCTGTCGGTTCCCGGGGTGTTTATCGCTATCGGGCATACGCCGAATACCGGCATCTTCGAAGGGCAACTGGATATGGCGAACGGCTACATCAAGGTCAAGTCCGGCCTGGAGGGCAACGCCACCGCCACTAGCGTGCCCGGGGTGTTTGCCGCCGGTGATGTCATGGACCACGTCTATCGTCAGGCGATTACCTCTGCCGGTAGCGGGTGTATGGCGGCGCTTGACGTCGAACGTTACCTTGACGGCATTGACTGAAGAGCCTGGGTAACCATTACCCTGAGCGGGGCATGTTCATCTTTCAATAATGAGGTGGTTTTTCATGTTGTTCTGAATAGCCGCTTTCTTCCGGATCCATACTTTTCAGCCACTGATGTTGATTGCGCAAATGTGTTTGCATCAGATCGCTGAGCCGCTCCAATTGGGCTAGCCGTTGTTCTTGGGCAGATACTGCTCGATCGAGGGTATCCAGCCAGTATTCCTGATGGGTTATTCGGCTCTCGAGTGCTTCAAAACGCCGTTCCATGCGGGCAAGCGTAGTTTCGTCCGTCATGCTAGAATCCTTGCGCTGTGGGTCGCCGGTCATCGCGTCACCTTTGCATCTTTGCCCCATACGCGCATTCTGGTGCGAATTGGGGCGGTCTTTGTTCATCACAACAAGAGAATCTGAGGTCCATGAATCGTAAGGTTGTAATCCGCTGTAGTCTTGTCAGTCTGCTACTTGCCGCCGTCACTCCTCTGCTGATCGCCTTGTTCATCTTATTGTTCGACGCCTCCGTGGCCGATGCGCTGATGGAGGTGCTGGCATCGAACGGCATGACATTGGCCTATATAGCGACCGCATTGGCAATATTCATTGCATTGTTGATCGCAACGCTTCTCGTGCATGCGTTGACCCCTAAGCTGGTCAACCTAGCAGACGTCGAGAATGACGATCGCGAGATCGGTGAGGTCAAGTGGTTCAACGTCAACAAAGGGTATGGCTTCATTACGCGTGAAGACGGAGGTGATGTCTTCGTGCATTTTCGTGCCATTCGCGGCAAGGGGCATCGTACTCTGGCTGAGGGGCAGAAAGTGCGCTATTACGTGGTGGAAAACGAACGTGGGCTACAGGCCGACGACGTCACCGTCATCACCTGACCCGAAAATGGCCGATGCTCGATCATGCGTTTTGAAAGGGCGCTTTCGCCTAGCCTGATCATTGTCGCCGCCTTTTCTCGTGACATCAGCTCGATCACAGCGCTCCGTCTTCAGGCGGAGCGTTGCCGTTTCTGGCTATCGCCCCGAATCCGGCCAGTGAATGGCGCCTTCTTTACCGCCGGGACAAACCTGCAAGAAGCGGTCGGGCTCGTCGCCGGGCTGCCAGCCGCCAAGAGAGCAGCGTATTTCGCAGTCTAGCCTCTCGACCGCTTCCCGGGCGCAGTCCACATCCCGCGTCCAAGGAGTGGCGTCGCTATCGAACCAGAGGCTTGCATAGCCGTCTGCGGCATTTTCAATCAGCAGGACAGGAATGCTTTCCCCGTTCTGATGACCCTGGGTACGCCATTTGCGTTTTCCCGCCGGTGCAAGGGAAGGCGCATTCAGCCGATCGCACAGCCAGGCATCGAGGCGCTTGATGTTCGCCTGGGCCAGATAGATTTCGATGTCGGGGTAACGCTCCATGATGGACCTCAGGTGAGCAGGCGCTTGATGATCGCTTCATAGACCCGGCTCAGGGTGTCCAGGTCGGCGGCACGTACGCGTTCGTTGATTTTATGAATGGTCGCGTTGAGCGGCCCAAGCTCGACGATCTGACAGCCTAATGTTGCAATGAAACGCCCATCCGAGGTGCCCCCAGAGGTCGAAAGCGCAGGGCTTGATCCGGTGATCTCCTCGACGCCACTGATGGCCGCTTCGATCAAGGCGCCTGACTCGGTGAGAAAGGGCTCACCGTTGAGGGTCCAGTCAAGGCGGTAATCGAGGCCATGGGCATCCAGAATCGCTTCAGCGCGTTCCCGCAGCGTTTGATCCGTGACCTCTGTGGAGTAGCGAAAATTGAATATCACCTCCAGCTCGCCAGGGATCACGTTGGTGGCGCCGGTACCGGAGCGGATATTGGAGATCTGAAAACTGGTGGCGGGAAAGAAGGCATTGCCGCTATCCCAGTGCTCATTGCACAGCGCATTCAGTGCGGGGGTGGCCTCGTGAATGGGGTTGCGCGCCAGATGCGGATAGGCGACATGGCCTTGAATGCCATGTACTTGCAGCACACCTCCCAGGGAGCCGCGACGGCCATTCTTGATGACATCGCCCAACCGCTCGCTGGAAGAAGGCTCGCCAACAATGCAGTAATCCAGGCGCTCATGAGTCTCGCGCAGATGCTCGACCACCGCCCGAGTGCCATCCTGGGCAGGACCTTCCTCGTCTGAGGTAATCAGAAAGGCGATTTTGCCCGAATGATCCGGATGCGCGGTCACGAACCGCTCAACCGCAGTGACCATGGCCGCGAGACTTCCCTTCATGTCCGCAGCGCCTCGGCCGCAAAGCATGCCGTCGCCGTCGATACAGGGCTCGAAAGGAGGATATTGCCAGTGAACTCCCGGGCCACTTGGGACTACATCCGTATGGCCGGCAAACGCCAATACCGGACCATGATGACCCCGCACCGCCCAGAAGTTATCGACATCACCGAAAGGCAGGCGCTCGATACGAAACCCCAGACGTACCAGACGCGCGATCATCATCTCCTGACAGCCCGCATCGTCCGGGGTGACCGATGGACGACGCATCAGCTCAATGGCAAGGGCGAGAGTGGGCGAGAGGGCTGTAGCGGTCAGGGCGGTATCCGACGAGGGCATGTAGAGTCCTGAAAAGAAATGAAACGACGTCCGCAAGGCGGACGTCATTGATCAATTGTGTGCGTGAAGCGCTTCGTTCAAGGCGATGGCGCTCTTGTTGGTCAGACACTCGATGCGTCCGCTGACCGAGTTACGGCGCAGCAACATATCATCCTGGTTTGCCAGGTCGCGAGCAGTGACAGTCTTCACCTCCTGGCCTTTCTCGTCGAGCAGTGCGATCTTGGCGCCAGAGGTAATATAGAGCCCCGCCTCGACGGTGCAACGATTTCCCAGCGGAATGCCGATACCGGCATTGGCACCGATCAGACAGCCTTCGCCAACCTTGATCACAATATTGCCGCCCCCGGAAAGTGTGCCCATGGTTGAACAGCCGCCGCCCAGGTCCGAGCCCTTGCCCACTACCACGCCGGCGGAGATGCGGCCTTCGACCATCCCGGGCCCTTCGGCGCCGGCGTTGAAGTTGACAAAGCCTTCATGCATGACCGTGGTGCCTTCACCCAGGTAAGCGCCCAGACGCACCCGGGCGGTATCCGCGATACGCACGCCGGCGGGTACCACGTAATCCGTCATCTTGGGGAACTTGTCGACACAGTCCACGGACAGTGGACGGCCCTCCAGGCGTGCTCTGAGACGGCGTGCCGGCAGCTCCTCGATATCGATGGGACCTTCGTTGGTCCAGGCGATATTGCGCAGTACGCCGAACATTCCGCTAAGATCGATGCCGTGGGGCTTGACCAGGCGATGGGAAAGCAGATGCAGTTTGAGATACACCTCCGGTACGCTCTCCGGCGCCTGATCGGACTCGAGGAATACGGCCACCAGCGGTCGCTGACTGGCGCCAAGCGCCTCGGCAAGCTCCGCTTGTTCGGTATTTCCCGCTGTCTCGAGGGCTTGGGCAAGCTCAGCGCAATGCTCCGGTAGAAAGCTGATCACGGCATTGCCGCTCGAGGCATTCAGCGCCTTGCGGGCAGTAGCGACCAGGGCATCCTCGGGTTCGAACAGCGGTGCTGGATAGTAGACCTCCAGCCAATCCCCTTGGGTGTTCTGGCTACCGATTCCGAGAGCGAAGCTCAGCATAAAAGTCTCCTGAATAAAGAAATCGAATCAATGGGGCAGTTCAGCATACTCATCACGCTTGAAGCCGACGATCATCCGATCACCAGTGTCGAGCAATGGCCGTTTGAGCAAGGTCGGGTTCGCCAGCATCAATGAACGCGCGCTGTTGGCATCGTTTTTGACGGCCTGCTGATCGGCGGGATCGAGGCCGCGCCAAGTGGTGCTGCGGGTGTTTAGCAGCGCCGCTAGACCGACTCGATCGATGAGATGCTCGAGCAGTGCCTTGTCCATCCCTTGTTCACGTAGATCATGGTAGTGATAGGGCGTGTTCTGGGCATCGAGTGCCTTGCGTGCCTTACGGCAGGTATCGCAGGTCTTGATTCCGTAAAGCGTGATCATCTCGAGGGGAGTCTCCAGGGATGTGTTCAATAGCGTTCTTCGATGAAACGACGAATACGCCTGGCAGCTTCCAGAGTCGTGTCCGGATCGGCTACCAGCGCCATGCGCACTCGTCCGTTACCCGGATTGCCCAGCGAACTCTCCCGAGACATATAACGCCCTGGCAGCACCGTCACGTGCTGCTGCGCGTAAAGCTCCCGCGCAAAGGTTTCATCGTCTCCATCCGGCACTGCCGGCCATAGATAGAAGCTGGCCTGCGGCGAGGGGAAGTCCAGCACCGGTGCAAGGCACTCCACCACCGCAGCGAAGGTCTGTCGATAAATCTCGCGGTTGGTCTTCACGTGGGCCTCGTCACTCCAGGCCATCATCGAGGCATGCTGCACCTGTAGCGGCATGGCGCAACCGTGGTAGGTGCGATAGCGAGCAAAGGGGGCGATCAACGCCTCGTCGCCGGCCACGAAGCCTGAACGTAATCCAGGTAGATTGGAGCGCTTGGACAGGGAATGAAAGACGATGCAGCGCCGGTAGTCGTGGCGGCCCAAGGTAGCGCAGGCCTCGAGCAGACCGGGTGGCGGCGCGGACTCATCGAGATAGAGCTCTGAATAGCACTCATCCGAGGCGACGATGAAATCGTGCTTATCCGCCAGAGCGATCAGCCGCTTGAAATCTTCAAGGGGTGTCACTGCGCCGGTGGGATTGCCCGGGGAGCATATAAAGACCAGTTGAACGTCCTTCCAGATTGCCGCCGGTACCGCCTCCAGATCCGGAAGAAAGTCGTTTTCGGCGCGGGAATCCAGATACAGTGGCTGGCCGCCGGCAAGCAGCGTGGCGCCTTCATAAATCTGATAGAACGGATTGGGCACGGCGACCCGCGCCGGGCGCGAGCGGTCCAGCGCTGCTTGGACGAAGGCAAAGATCGCCTCCCGGGTACCGTTGACCGGCAGCACCTGACGTTGTGGGTCGAGACTTTGCGGCGCCAGGTTGAATCGCCTGGTCGCCCAGTCGGCGATCGTGGCGCGTAGCTCGGGTAAACCAAGGGTACTCGGATAGCGGGCAACCGCGCCGACATGGTGATTCAGACTCTCGAGCACGCTGGTGGGCGGCGCGTGCTGAGGCTCGCCGATCGATAGCGGGATGTGGGCGAGATCCGCCGGCGGCATCACACCGGCCATGAGCGCCTTGAGCCGCTCGAAAGGGTAGGGCTTGAGAGCGTCGAGTTCGGGGTTCATGGCGGGTATGGTCCAGTAGTGTCCACGAAAAAGTGGCATTGGATTTTAGTAAGGCACTCGATTATAGGGAAGCGGCGAGGGCGCCACAAATCACGCAAGCTCTCACCGAGACTGGCGACTGAATCAGACGTCCAGCACTTCGCATAGACGTTCGCGCAGACGAGTCTGATGAGCCGGGTCCGTGAGCGGCGCGCCACTGCGATCGGTGATGAAGAATACATCCTCGACCCGCTCGCCCAGGGTGGCGATCTTGGCTGCGGAAAGAGTGATCTCCTGCTCCATGAAGATACGCCCCACCCGGGCCAGCAGACCAGGGCGGTCCGGGGCGATCAGCTCGAGTACGGTGCGTTCGTTGGACGGGTCCTGCTCGATCAATACCCGGGTTGGCACCCGGAAATGCTTGAGCTGACGCGGTGTATGGCGACTGACGATCTGGGGATAGTCATCCGGGTCGTCGAGCTCTTCCACCAGATAGCGGCGAATCTCCTCGAGCCTGGAGGCGTCGCGGATCGGCTCGTCCTGATCGTCGAGTACGATAAAGGTATTGAGCGTCCAGTCGCTGCTCGAGGTGGCGATACGTGCGTCATGGATCGATAGATCCAGTTGATCGATGGCCGCTGCGCTGGCGGCGAACAGGTCGTTCACCGAGCGCGTGTGGATGAAGACCTTTGTGCCACCCTCGCTTGAGTCTTCCGCCGGTGCGCTGGTCATGATCAAGGGTAGCGTAGAGTCGCCATGCTCGAGAATACCCTGGGTCTGCCAGACGATTTCGCTGGACTGATACTGCAGGAAGTAGTCATCGCCAAGGGTATTCCAGAGGCGCTCGACAGGCGCCACGTCGGTGCCCAGGGTGCGCAGGAGTGCCAGCGCCTCGGCGCGAGTTTCGGCGATCCAGTCATCGCGGTCGATAGGGTTTTCAAGCCCTCGACGCAGGGCGCGCTTGGTCTCGCCATACAGTTGGCGCAGAAGCGAGGCGCGCCAACCGTTCCACAAGGTGGGGTTGGTCGCGTTGATATCCGCTACGGTGAGCACGTAGAGATAGTCGAGATGCATCTCGTCGCCGATCAGTTCGGCAAATTCGCGGATCACGTCCGGATCACTGATGTCGCGTTTCTGAGCAGTCATCGACATCAAGAGATGCTGCTCGATCAACCAGGCCACCAGACGCGTGTCTCGGGCTGACAGGCCATGACGTTGGCAGAACTCCTCCGCATCCCGGGCGCCAAGCAAGGAGTGATTGCCGCCACGGCCCTTGCCGATATCGTGGTAGAGCCCCGCAATCCAGAGAAGCTCCAGCTTGGGTAGCTGGTGAATCAGTGCTGCGGCAACTGGAAATGCCTCACGGCTGCCGGGGTCTCGAAAATGCTGCACGAACTTCAACAGACGCAAGGTGTGGGCGTCCACCGTATAGATGTGAAACAGATCGTGCTGCATCAGCCCCACTGCCTGTCCGAACTCCGGTAGGTATTTGCCGAGCACGCCGTAGCGATTCATGCGTCTTAGCTGGCGCGGCACGTTACCGCCGCTGCGCAGCAGTTCCATGAACAGGCTCTGATGACGAACATCGTTTCGAAAGGTATCGTCGATCTGATGGCGATGATCGCGAATCAGGCGAATGGTCTGGGCGCGAACCCCCTCGATCTGAGGATGCTGGGCCATCAACAGGAAAAGCTCTAGCAGGGCGGCAGGGCGACGATGAAAGACCCGATCATCCCGAGCTTGAATATAGCCCCCCTTGATTTCGAAGCGTGCATTGAGCGGTTCGGTCTCTAGCGTTTCCTCGGCCCGCAGAATGACCTCGTCGAAATGCTGCAACAGCATGTCATTGAGTCCCGCCAGCGCCGTGACATGGCGATAATAGCGCTTCATGAACTGCTCTACGGCCAGGCGCTCCGGCGTATCGCGAAAACCAAACAGTTCGGCGATGGCGCGCTGGTGATCGAACAGCAGCCGATCCTCGGCGCGACCGGTGAGCATATGCAAGGCATAGCGCACCTGCCACAGAAAGGCTTGCCCCTGGCTCAAGATTCGAAGCTCCGCATCGTTCATGAACCCCTGGGCCACAACGTCTTCGTAGCGGGGCAGACAAAAGTGCCGCTTGGCGACCCAGCCGATCATCTGGATATCACGCAAGCCCCCGGGAGAGCTCTTGATATTGGGTTCGAGCTGATACTCGGAGTTGTTATGACGGCGATGCCGCGCTATCTGCTCCTGCCATTTAGCCTCGAAAAAGCGATGAGAGGGCCACATGTTGCGAGAAGACAGCTGCTCGCGCATGTTCTCGCGCAACCGATCCGGGCCGGCCAGGGTGCGGGTCTCGATCAGATTGGTAATGACCGTGACGTCCGCTTCCGACTCGCGTCGGCAATCCGCCAGGGAGCGCACGCTGTGACCGATCTCGAGTCCGATATCCCATAGAAAGGTAATGAACGCGCTCAAGGACTCCCGGTAGGGCGTATCATCATCCCGCTCCATCAACACCATGAGATCGATGTCCGAGTGCGGGTGCAGTTCGCCCCGTCCGTAGCCACCGACGGCAAGCAGTGCAATGCCATCATCGGGCCAGGCATGACGAGTCCAGGCAAGGGTGAGTAAGCGATCGAGACACCAGGCGCGGCCATGCACCAGATCCCGGATGTCGGCTCCGTCGTGAAAACGTTCATCGAGCCTGCGCTGAATGAGGTTCAATGCCTGCTTGAACAGCACTACCGGCGAGGAGCCTGCGTCAAGTTCCCGGCGCAAGTCGTTGGTGTCGAAGAGCGTCTCGTCTGGCTCGAACCGGTAGTGGTGAAGGAGCATGTCAGTTCGCAAGAAAGCTCAGATCTTCTTCGCCCCGGGGCGTCAATATTTCGACCCCGGTAGCGGTAACCAGCAAGGTATGCTCCCACTGGGCGGAGAGACTCTTGTCCCGGGTCACCGCGGTCCAGCCATCGCGAAGCACCTTGGTGCGGTAGCCGCCGGCATTGATCATCGGTTCGATGGTAAAGCACATGCCTTCGGCCAGGGCGACATCCGCTTCCGGGGCGTAGCCGTCGTAATGCAGTACCTGGGGCTCTTCATGAAATACCGAGCCCAGGCCATGACCACAGAAATCACGCACTACAGAGTAGCCATTGGCTTCGGCATGTTGCTGAATCGGCTTGGCAAGCTCGGAAAGCCGGGCACCGGGGCGTACCGCCGCGATACTCCTGTAAAGACATTCTTGAGTGATACGGCACAGCCGCTCGCCTTGAGTGTTCTCGCCAATGATGAACATCTTGCTGGTGTCGCCGTGGTAGCCGTCCGCAGTCTTGACGGTGATGTCGATATTCATGATATCGCCGTTCTTCAACTTCTTGGACGGGTCTGGAATTCCATGGCACACGACATGATTGATCGAGGTGCAGATCGATTTGGGAAAGCCGTGATAGTTGAGCGGGGCTGGAGTCGAACCCAGCTCATTGACGATGTACTCATGGCACAGACGATCCAGCTCGCCGGTGCTGACGCCGAGCTGGACGTAGGGCGTGATCATTTCGAGAACAGAGGCTGCCTGACGACCGGCCTCACGCATTTTATCGATCTCGGAGGGCGTTTTGATAGGAATGTTCATGGTGTCTCGATTCGGGAAATGGCGAGCCGGTCGGACACGATTGACTGATAGGTCAAAAGGGGCCAACGGCTTCATCTTGGCACCATTATATGGTATAAAGCCGCGCGCTTTACTGCAATCCGATACATCTGCGTTCGCATTTGTAGATTCGGTTGCAGCCGAGCGTCAACAAGCTTAAATGCCTTAAAAACACACATGCACCGTCACATGGTCCCGGGTGCTGCGTAGTCGCTGACGTTGCCTTTCATTGCAGCAGTCCACGATGCGCGGTCGGATCCATGGGGTGCGTGGAGGCCTAACCCGTTATATCAGGAGTCATTCATGGCACAAGTCAGCATGCGCGATCTGCTCAAGGCAGGCGCCCACTTCGGTCACCAGACCAAGTACTGGAATCCGAAGATGAGCAAGTACATCTTCGGTGCCCGCAACAAGATTCATATCATCAACCTCGAGCATACCCTGCCCGCTCTCAATGAGGCGGTATCCGTGGTCGAGAAGATGGCGGCTTCCAACAACAAGATCATGTTCGTCGGCACCAAGCGCGCCGCCAGCAAGGTTATCAAGGAAGAAGCCAATCGGGTTGGTCAGCCCTTCGTCAATCATCGCTGGTTGGGCGGCATGTTGACCAACTACAAGACCATTCGCCAGTCGATCAAGCGTCTGCGCGAACTCGAGACCATGCGCGAAGACGGGACTTTCGAGAAGCTGACCAAGAAAGAAGTGCTGATGGCGACCCGGGAGCAGGACAAGCTCGAGCGCTCCATCGGCGGTATCAAGAACATGGGCGGCTTGCCGGATGCGCTGTTCGTGATCGACGTCGACCACGAGCGTATTGCCATCAATGAAGCCAACAAGCTGGGTATCCCGGTCATCGGCACGGTGGATACCAACTCCGATCCGGATGGCGTCGATTATGTCATTCCCGGCAACGATGACTCCATTCGCGCAATCCAGATCTATGTCAAGGCCATTGCCGATGCCTGCGCCAAGTCGAAAGAAGGCCATGCCGACGAGTTCGTCGAAGTGACCGAGAACGACGACGCCGTCGCCGAGTAACGCTGCCCGCCGATCCGACGACCACTCGTCGGGTCGGGGTTGCGATCGATCAACAAGCAATGACAGAGAAGCTTCTTTTTCATCGCGCATGTCGAATGCCAGTGCATGACTGCATTCGACTATCCGATATCGAAATATTCAGAGGTTAATTACCATGGCAGCTATCAGTGCATCTATGGTCAAGGAACTGCGTGAGCGTACCGGTCTTGGCATGATGGAGTGCAAGAAGGCCCTCACGGAAGCCGATGGTGACATCGAAAGAGCCATCGAGGATCTGCGCAAGAACTCCGGTCTCAAGGCCGCCAAGAAAGCCGGTCGCACCGCCGCCGAAGGCGCTGTCGTGACCCGCGTGGCCGAGGACGGCAGTTTTGGGGTGATGGTAGAGATCAACTCCGAGACGGATTTCGTCGCACGAGATGACAACTTCAAGGACTTCGCCGAGAAAGTGCTGGCCAAGACTTTCGAAACCAAGTCTGACGATGTTGCCGCCATCATGGATGGCGAGATGGAAGAAACTCGCCAGCGGCTGGTGCAGAAGATCGGCGAGAATATCTCCGTGCGTCGCGCCACGGTTGCCGATGCCCCGGCAGACGGCGTAGTGGGCGAGTATGTCCACGGTGGGCGTATCGGCGTGTTGACCCTGCTCAAGGGTGGCAATGCCGAGACGGCCAAGGACGTCGCCATGCATGTGGCCGCAATCAACCCTGCGGTAGCACGCCCGGAGCAGATGCCCCAGGAGCAGCTCGACAAGGAAAAGAGCATTATCCTGGCCCAGCCGGATATGGCCGGCAAGCCCGAGCAGATCGCCGAAAAAATGGTGCAAGGGCGTCTCAAGAAGTATCTGGCCGAGAACAGTCTGACCGAACAGCCCTTCGTCAAGGACCCCAATACCACTGTGGCGGAGTACGCCAAGGCCAACGGTGGTGAGGTCGTCGATTTCATTCGCTTCGAAGTGGGTGAGGGTATCGAGAAGGAAGAGGTCGACTTTGCCAAGGAAGTCATGGAACAGGCTCGTCGCAGCTGAAGCCTGGTGTCCCGTTGTTACGATGGCGTGCGCACGAGCGCACGCCATCCTGTATCCGGCCGCCAAGTCGTTATCTCATCACACTAGCCCGCCGTCTTCAGGAGACCCAATATGCCTGCCACTGCCTCGCGTAATGCCAAGTCGAAGTACAAGCGAATCTTGCTCAAGCTCTCGGGTGAGGCATTGACCGGTGATGCCGAGTTCGGTATCGATCCCAAGGTGCTGGATCGCATGGCGCTGGAGATCGGGCAACTGGTCGGTATCGGGGTTCAGATTGGTATCGTGATCGGTGGTGGCAACCTCTTTCGCGGTGCGGCGCTGCACGCCGCGGGCATGGAGCGGGTGACCGGTGACCACATGGGCATGCTGGCCACGGTGATGAACGCGCTCGCCATGCGTGATGCCCTCGAACGCTCGAATATCCGTTCCCGAGTCATGTCCGCCATTCCCATGAGTGGCGTGGTCGAGCATTATGATCGGCGTACCGGCATTCGCTATCTCACTTCCGGTGATGTGGTCATCTTTTCCGCCGGTACCGGGAATCCGTTCTTCACCACTGATTCCGCGGCCTGTCTGCGAGGTATCGAGATCGATGCGGATGTGGTGATCAAGGCCACCAAGGTCGATGGCGTCTATGATCGTGATCCGGTCAAGTATCCGGACGCGGTCAAATACGAGCGGCTTGGTTACGATGAGGTGCTCGATCAAAAACTGGGGGTCATGGATTTGACCGCCATTTGCCTAGTACGGGACCATGATATGCCGGTTCGCGTGTTCGACATGACCAAGCCTGGCGCCCTGCTGAATCTCGTGGTGGGCGGCAAGGAAGGTACGCTGATAGACAGAGGTTGAAATCGTGATCAATGACATCAAGAAAGACGCTGAAAAGCGTATGCAAAAGAGCCTGGAATCGTTACAGACCAATTTCCACAAGATTCGTACCGGGCGCGCTCATCCCAGCATTCTGGACGCAGTGACCGTGGAGTATTACGGCTCGCAGATGCCGCTCAATCAGGTGGCTAGCGTCAACGTCGAAGATGCCCGGACCCTGACGGTAACGCCCTGGGAAAGGCCCATGGTACCCAAGATCGAGAAGGCGATCATGACCTCCGATCTGGGGCTCAACCCGGCGACGGCGGGTAACGTGATTCGGGTGCCGATGCCTCCGCTGACCGAGGAAACCCGCAAGAATTATATCAAGCAGGCGCGGGCCGAGGCTGAGAACGGGCGCGTTGCCGTACGCAACGTGCGTCGCGATGCCAATGGCGACATCAAGGCGCTGCTCAAGGACAAGGAGATTTCCGAGGATGACGAGCATCGTGCCGAGGATGCCATTCAGAAGCTGACCGACAAGTATGTCGCCGAGATCGACAAGCTTCTGGAATCCAAGGAACATGACCTGATGCAGGTCTGAGCGGTGGCGAACGGCTGATTCGCCGTTCGTGTTCATTTCTCCGTGCGAGCTACCATGACGTCACCGCAATCTCCTAAAGTGCCGAATCATGTCGCCATCATCATGGATGGCAACAACCGCTGGGCCCAGTCCCGGGGGCTGTCAGGCATACGTGGCCATAAAGCTGGCGTCGAACCGGTGCGCGCCGTCATTCGCCGTGCCGTTAAACGTGGCGTGGGCGTGTTGACCTTGTTTGCTTTTTCCAGCGAGAACTGGAAGCGTCCCGCGGGCGAGGTCAATGCGCTGATGGAGCTGTTCCTGATGGTGCTCAAGCGTGAGGTCAAGAAGCTTCACGATAACGATATTCGCCTGACCATCATCGGTGAACGCGAGGCGTTTTCTCGCTCGATCCAGCAGTATATTCAGCGCGCCGAAGACTTGACGCGGCATAATCGCGGCTTGCACTTGATCGTTGCTGCCAACTACGGCGGCCGTTGGGATGTGGCCAGCGCTGCCAAGCGCTTGGCTCAGCGGGTCGAGAATGGCGAGTTGAGCGCTGCGGATATCGACGAGCAACACCTGGATGCTGAAATCTCTTCCAGCGGTGCGCCTGCGGTGGATCTATGCATTCGGACCAGTGGCGAACAGCGTCTCTCCAATTTCCTGCTGTGGCAGCTAGCCTACTCTGAACTTCATTTCTCGCCATTGATGTGGCCGGACTTCGGCGCCGATGCTTTCGACGAAGCATTGGATGATTTTCTACGTCGTCAGCGGCGCTTTGGCATGACCCAAGAGCAAATAGAGGCCCAAGGTGCTTAGACAACGTGTGTTGACGGCGCTGATACTCATACCTTTGGCGCTACTGGGTTTGTTCGGTCTCAATGGCGTCGGGTTTGCCCTGTTTACTGCGGTCGTAGTACTGCTGGCCGCCTGGGAGTGGGCCAATCTATCTGGATTCTTACGCACCCTGCCTCGGTTGGTCTACGTTCTGGCGATAGCATTGGTCATGCTGATCGCCTGGCATACGCATATAGCAATGGCAGCGTGGCCGCTATGGCTTGCACTGCTCGGATGGCTGATAAGCTTTTACTGGGTGGCGACGTATCCTGACAGCGTCAAGCAGTGGTCGCGACCATGGTTGCGCTTGCTGGCGGGGCTTTGGGTGCTGTTGCCCTGCTGGATCGGGTTTGTACAGTTGCGCCTGAGCGGTGCCGAGTGGTTGCTCTATGTGCTGCTGATCGTATGGTTTGCAGACGTCGGCGCCTATTTTGCCGGACGGCGCTTCGGGCGACGCAAACTGGCGCCCAGGGTGAGTCCAGGCAAGTCTTGGGAAGGTGTTTATGGAGGCATGGTTGCTACCGCCTTCCTGGCCATCGGTTTTTCTATCATTCTCGGGCTGGGTGCCGCTGGCGGCCTGAAATTGATGGTGATAACAGTGATAGTGACATTGGTGTCAGTACTCGGAGATCTGCTTGAAAGCATGTTCAAACGAGTGCGCGGTATCAAGGATTCCGGTGACCTGCTGCCTGGACACGGTGGTGTGCTTGATCGTATCGATAGCCTTACCGCCGCGGTGCCTCTGTTCGTTCTATTACGTCTGTGGGTATGAAATAAGTGAGACTTGATGAACAGTGAAGCTGCCTCCCGAGTGCAGACGGTGACCGTACTCGGCGCCACCGGGTCGATTGGCAAGAGTACGCTCGATGTGCTGGCGCGTCATCCGGATCGCTTCCGGGTGCATGCATTGACGGCCTCTACCAGCAGTGCAGCCTTGCGGGATCAGTGTCTGTTTCATCATCCGGCGGTGGCCGTGCTGGCGGATGATCGTGACGAAGCCTGGCTGCGCGCCGAGTTGAAGAATGCCGGGCTTGCGACGGAAGTGCGCTCCGGCGAAGCGGCTCTGGTGGAAGTGGCCGAAGCCGCTGACGTGGACGTGGTGATGGCCGCCATCGTCGGCGCCGCCGGCTTGCTGCCGACTCTGGCAGCAGTACGCGCCGGTAAGCGCGTGCTGCTGGCCAACAAGGAGGCATTGGTCATGTCCGGCGCGCTGTTCATGCAAGCGGTCGCGCAGCACGACGCCGTACTTTTGCCTATCGATTCCGAACATAATGCCATCTACCAGTGTCTACCATCGGACCGCCGCGATGGTCTGGCCGGCATGGGAGTTACGCAGCTGTTGTTGACAGCCTCCGGTGGCCCGTTTCGTGGCTGGGACGCCGCTCAGCTGAGCAAGATCACCCCGGAGCAGGCCTGTGCTCATCCCAACTGGTCGATGGGGCGCAAGATCTCCGTGGACAGCGCCACCTTGATGAACAAGGGGCTAGAACTGATCGAAGCATGCTGGTTATTCGAGGCGCGGCCGGAACAGATCGAAGTGGTCGTGCATCCACAAAGCGTGATTCATTCCATGGTGGCCTATAGCGACGGGTCGGTGATCGCCCAGTTGGGCAATCCGGACATGCGCACGCCGATCGCCTTTGGCCTGGCCTGGCCGGAACGCATCACGGCAGGTGTAGAGCGGCTTGATCTGTTCAAGGTGGCTCGACTCGATTTTGAACCGGCTAATGAAGCGGCGTTCCCTTGTCTACGCCTGGCCCGCGACGCGATGCTTGCCGGCGGCACGGCGCCTGCGCTGCTTAACGCCGCCAACGAGGTGGCGGTCGCGGCTTTTCTCGATCGGCGACTAGGGTTCACCAGTATTGCCGAGGTTGTTGCAGCGGTACTCGACACCTGTGAAGTAGTCGCCGCAGATGAGTTGAATGTGATTCTCGATGAGGATGGTCGGGCGCGGCGTGTTGCCGAGCGATATCTGACGCGCTGACCAAAGAGGAATGACTATGAGCGTGATACAGAACGTGCTGGCGGTCATCGTGGTGTTGGGATTATTGATCACCTTCCACGAGTTCGGCCACTTCTGGGTGGCGCGGCGCTGTGGGGTCAAGGTGTTACGCTTCTCCGTGGGTTTCGGCAAGCCACTGTGGTCGCGATTCGATCGCCATGGCACCGAGTTTGCCGTTGCCGCCATTCCCCTGGGTGGCTATGTCAAGATGTTGGACGAGCGTGAAGCGCCGGTGGCTCCCGAGGAGCAGCACTTGGCCTTCAATCGCAAGAATGTCTGGGCACGTATTGCCATCGTGGTGGCCGGTCCTTTGGCCAATTTCATACTGGCAGTCGTGGCTTACTGGCTGCTGTTCGTCGTGGGAACCACCACCATCGCGCCGGTGATCGGCGAGGTGGCGCCGGATTCACCGGCGGGCCGGGCCGGTTTGAGTTCAGGTCAGGAAATCGTGGCGATCCAGGATGATCCGACCCGCTCCTGGGAAGACGTCAATCTCGAACTGATATCCCGCATTGGCTTCAACGGTACGCTCGAAGTTGCAACCCGGGATGGCGAAAACAGCGCAGTGCGCAGCCATCAGGTTCAAGTCACCGATTGGCTGGCTCGTCAGGACCCGCCGCAGCCCCTGGAAAGCCTGGGCATCGAACCATGGCGACCGGACATTCCACCAGTGCTGGGCCAGGTACTCGAGGGGGAGGCTGCCGCCCAGGCCGGCCTCGAGACCGGCGATCGCATCGTCGCACTCAATGACGCGGATGTGACCAGCTGGATGGATTTCGTCGAAACCGTGCGAGCAAGGCCCGGTGAAGCCTTGTCGCTGCGCATCGAGCGAAACGGAACGATCCAGGAGCTTACCCTGACACCTGGCCAGCGCGACGTTCAGGGCGAGACGATGGGCTACATTGGCGCTGGGGTCGAAGCGGTCTCCTGGCCCGAAGAGTACCAGCGCGAAATTCGTTACGGCGCGTTGGCCTCGGTTGGGCGTTCCTTGTCGCGTACCGCGGACATGACCGTCTTGACCCTGGATTCGATCCGCAAGATGCTCGTGGGTCTAATCTCTCCTTCCAATCTCTCCGGTCCGATTACGATCGCGCGAATCGCGGGTGATACCGCCCGCAGTGGTCTTGAGAACTTCATCAGCTTCATGGCGTATCTGTCCATCAGCCTCGGTGTACTCAATTTGTTGCCGATACCGGTGCTCGATGGTGGACACTTGCTCTATTACCTGATTGAAGCCGTACGTGGCCGACCGGTATCCGATGCGGCCCAGGCGGTCGGGCTGCGTATCGGTATGGCCATGGTCGGCACCTTGATGCTGATGGCAATTTATTTCGATCTAATGCGTCTGTGACGGACGTATCTATAACAGTGGCGCCCTTGCGCCCCTCGTGCCGTGGCAATCTCCTGACGAGCAGTATGACGACGCTTGTCAGTTACCCCGGGAAATGTATAAGGTGCCTGTTCAGCGAGCCGGCGGAACAACTCGAGCGAAGCGATTGCATGAAATTTAAGACCATCGGATTGGCGATAGCACTGACATTAAGCACCCAAACAGCTCTGGCAGATGAGTTCACCGTCTCCGACATCCGTGTCGAGGGACTTCAGCGGGTTTCGGCGGCATCGGTATTCAACGCCTTCCCCGTGAGCGCCAACGAACGTGTAGACGAGCGGGAGCTCGCGGCGGCAGCCAAGGAGCTGTTTGCCACCGGGCTATTCGACGATGTACAGCTGGCGCGCGATGGTGACGTGCTGATCATCCAGGTAAAAGAGCGCCCGTCCATCTCCCGCATCGAGATCGATGGGAATTCCCAGGTTGCCGACGAGGATCTGCGCAAGGGCATGGCAGAGGCAGGGCTGGCGGAAGGTCAGGTATTGCAGCGTGCCTCTCTGGATGAAGTACAGCGCCAGCTCGAGCAACTCTACCACTCCCAGGGGCGTTACAGCGCCAGCATCGACACCTCTATCGAGCCCGTTGATCGCAATCGGGTTCAGGTCAATATCGAGGTCGATGAAGGGGCTGTCGCCAAGATTCGCCAGATCAACATCGTTGGCAATCAGGCGTTTTCCGATGAGACGCTGCGGGATTTGATCGAGCTCGAGGATAGCCCGGGCTGGTTCTTCGGCTGGTTCTCCGATGACGAATATTCCCGGGAAAAACTCTCCGGCGACTTGGAAACCCTGCGTTCCTATTACCTGGACCGCGGTTTCGTCAATTTCGCCATTACCTCGACCCAGGTGGCGATCAGCCCCGATAATTCGAAGATTTTCGTCACCGTGAACGTGGATGAAGGGCAGCGCTATCGTATCGGCAATATCGATTTTGCCGGCGACTTGACGCTATCCGAACAGCAAGCGCGCTCACTGGTCACTACTTCGAGCGGCGAGATCTATTCGCGCAGCGCGCTCACCGATTCCGCCGAGGCATTGCGACAGAAACTGGGCGCCGAAGGCTATGCCTTTGCCAATGTCGAGGGTGTTCCGGAGGTGTCGGAAAGCGGCGATACCGTCGATGTGACCTTCCTGGTGGAACCGGGGCGCCGCGCCTATGTGCGACGTATTGGTTTCGAGGGCAATACCACGACTCAGGATGAGGTGTTGCGTCGAGAGATGACCCAGATGGAAGGCGCACCGGCCTCCACGGATCGTATCAGTCAGTCCAAGCAGCGTCTGGAACGCCTCGGCTTCTTCCGTCAGGTCGATGTGGAAACACGCCCGGTGGCGGGGGAATCGGATCAGGTCGACGTTACCTATAATGTTGAAGAGCAGCCGTCGGGCTCGATCTCGGCGAGTGTTGGTTATTCCCAAAGTGCTGGGGTCATCTATGGCGCCTCTTTGGCTCAGAAGAACTTCCTGGGTACCGGTAATCGGGTCAACGTGGGCGCTCAGAAGAGTGATACCTTCACCAGCGTGAATTTCGGTTTCACCGATCCCTACTGGACGCTGGACGGTATTTCACGAGGTTATAACCTGTTCTATCGCGAGACCGATTACGAGGACTCTGATGTTTCGACCTACTCCACGGATTCCTACGGCGGCAGCATCGATTTCGGTTACCCGATCAACGAATTCAGCCGTCTCAATTTCGGTGTCGGGCTCGAGGATCTGTCCATCGAGACCTATCGAGATACGCCGGCGGAAATCGTCCAGTACACCGATACCCAAGGTGAAGATGCGACGAGCTACAAGCTCACCGCCAGCTGGACGCGCAACAAGCTAAATCGTGGCATCATGCCGACCGCAGGCAGCTATCAGCGGGTGTCTCTTGAAACCGCAGTGCCGGGCTCCGATGCGGAGTACTACAAGATGCGCTATCGCGGTCAGAAGCTGTTCGAGCTGAATTCCGACTGGTCGCTCAAGTTTGGTACCGAGCTGGGTTATGCGGACAGCATCGGTAACGATCCTTATCCATTCTACGAGAACTTCTATTCTGGCGGGTTGGGCTCAGTTCGCGGGTTCACGGCCAATACGCTAGGACCCAAGACCACTGCCAGTAATTTCGGTGACGACGATACGCTCGGCGGCAACGTGCTTGTCGAAGGCACGATCGATCTGATTTATCCCTTCCCTTGGGTAGAAGATCGCCGTTCGTTGCAAACCAGCGTATTCTTCGATGCGGGTAATACGTACCTGACCGATTGCTACGCTGTACCGGATGGTGTTACGTCAAACTGTGAAAGTGGCGTGGACCTTGGTGATCTGCGCTACAGCGTCGGCCTGGGGCTGAACTGGTTGACGCCGGTAGGGCCGCTTACCTTCAGCGTGGCCCAGCCGCTCAATGATGAAAGCGGAGACGATACTCAAACCTTCCAGTTCTCTCTTGGTCAGACATTTTAAGCTGACTAGGGAAGCGATGAAGGTAAAGAACAAGCACCTTGAGGGCGGCGATTCGTCATGACGACGGATTTTCGCTCTCGCTTCGAGCAGAGGATGATCCTGCCTTGTGCCGGTGAGTCTACCAGGAATAAATCAGTCAACTGACATCGGGCGTCGCAGGGCTGGCATGCAAACATGAACAAAATCAACGGCCTTTCATTTTCGCTGGCTGATCTGGCCGAACGTCTCGGAGCGACGCTTGTCGGGGATGGCGACCAGTGCATCAGTGGACTCGCCACCCTGAGCGATGCGGGGCCTTCCGATATCAGCTTTCTGGCCAACAAGGCATATCTCAAGTATCTCCTGAATACCCAGGCTGCAGCAGTCCTGCTGCATCCGTCTCACGGAACTGAATGTCCTGCCAAGACAGCACGACTGGAACTTGATAATCCCTATCTTGCTTATGCCGAACTCTCACGGCTCTTCGATCCTTTGGCGATGCAGACGTCCTCCGGCATTCATGCCACGGCTTTTATTGCAGAGGATGTGACCCTGGGTCGTGATGTCGAGGTCGGACCCCATGCGGTGATAGAGGCAGGTGCCAGATTGAACGATAATGTTGTCGTTGGGGCTGGTAGTGTCGTTGGTCAGCACTCCATCATCGGTGCCGATTCACGCCTGCATGCCAACGTGACGGTCAGTCATGGTGTCGTCATCGGCAAACGTGCAATTCTGCACAGCGGCTGTGTCATTGGTGGCGATGGCTTCGGTTTTGCTCACGATGGTAGCCGCTGGCACAAGATCGCCCAGCTAGGGGGCGTCGTGCTGGGCAATGACGTCGAGGTGGGAAGCTGCTCGAGCATCGATCGTGGTGCGTTGGGCGACACCTTCATCGGTGATGACGTCAAGATCGACAGTCAGGTGCAGATCGCGCACAACGTGCAGATCGGTAATCATAGCGCGCTGGCAGGCTGTGTAGGGATCGCCGGCTCGACCAAGGTGGGACGCCACTGCATGCTCGGAGGTGGCGTCGGGTTGGCCGGACATCTCACGATCTGCGATGGCGTGCAGATCACCGGTATGAGTCTGGTGACCAACTCCATTACCGAGCCAGGCGTCTACTCCTCCGGAACTGGCGCCATGAGCAATGGCTTGTGGCGTAAGAACGCTGTGCGTTTCAAGCAGCTTGATGACATCGCCAAGCGTGTAGCGCGCCTTGAGCGTCAAGGGCGGAGCGAGTAATCGGCTGCTTGATATCATAAATGCCGCTATAATCCACCGCCAAGCAAGGCAGTCCCTGGACCGCCAAACGATGCCTGTTCGTCATGAGTAGGCATTACGCACTTTCAGAGGTTGCATCGATGGTAATGGATATCAACGAGATCCGAGAATACTTGCCCCACCGCTATCCATTTTTGCTGGTGGATCGGGTCGTGGAGCTGGGAGTGGGCGAAATAATCGTTGCCTACAAGAATGTCAGTATCAACGAGCCGTTCTTCAATGGTCATTTTCCGCATCATCCGATCATGCCCGGCGTGTTGATCATCGAAGCGATGGCTCAGGCTTGCGGCATTCTTGGCTTCAAGACGGTCAACAAGCTGCCCGCGGATGGCTATGTCTATTATCTGGTAGGCAGTGACAATGCGCGGTTCAAGCGTCCCGTCATGCCCGGCGATCAGTTGCGTCTGGAGGCGCGGGTGATTCGCGGCAAACGGGGTATCTGGAAGTTTGCCTGTCGCGCCACCGTCGATGGCGAACTGGCCTGCGAGGCAGACATCATCTGTGCCGAGAGGAAGGTCGCTTGATTCATCCCAGTGCCATTGTTGATCCTGGTGCACG
This sequence comes from uncultured Halomonas sp., assembly GCF_947500835.1. Lineage (GTDB taxonomy): Bacteria > Pseudomonadota > Gammaproteobacteria > Pseudomonadales > Halomonadaceae > Modicisalibacter. The sequence goes on along the minus strand of NZ_CANMTQ010000009.1, from coordinate 119,246 downwards.
TCTAGCCGACGATGTTGAAGTGGGGCCGTTCACCGTCATTGGCCCGGATGTGGAGATCGGTGCCGGTAGTCGAATAGGGCCCCATGTCGTGATCAAGGGACCAACTCGGTTGGGGCAGCGCACACGCATCTTTCAATTTGCTTCGGTGGGTGAAGATTGCCAGGACAAGAAATACGCCGGAGAGCCGACACGCCTGGAAATGGGTGACGACAATGTCGTTCGCGAGGGGGCGACGCTGCATCGTGGCACCATTCAGGATCGCGGTGTAACCACCATCGGCAGTCGAAACCTGTTCATGGCTTATACCCATGTCGGTCACGATTGCGTAATTGGCGACGATTGTATTCTTGCCAACCAGGTTACCCTGGGCGGACATGTCCGGGTCGGTGATTTCGTTATCCTGGGGGGGCTGGTCGCAATTCATCAGTTCTGCCATATAGGTGAACACGCCATGTGCGGTGGCGGTTCTATCGTCACCAAAGACGTACCTGCCTACCTGATGGTCAACGGTCATCCGGCCCAGGCTCATGGACTGAACCTGGTAGGCTTGAAGCGCCGTGGTTTCCCCCGGGAGGCATTGCACGCGCTGACCGATGCCTACCGGATCGTCTATCGTCAAGGGTTGACCCTTGGGCAAGCGCTCGATCAACTCGATGCGAAAGAGGCCAGGCCTGCAGAGGTCGATACCTTCATGGCGTCCCTGAGAGCCTCCACCCGAGGAATCACGCGCTAAAGATGCGTGTTTATCTGGTAGCCGGCGAGCTGTCCGGTGATATTCTTGGCGCCGGATTGATGCGGGCGCTCAAGGCGCGGAAAGATGATATCGAGTTTCGCGGCATCGGTGGTCCACGCATGATCGCCGAGGGGCTTGAAAGCCTTTATCCGTTGGAAACCCTGTCGGTGATGGGGCTCGTCGAAGTCATCAAACATCTGCCTGAGCTCATCAAGGTGCGGCGTCATCTCAAGCGTGACGCGCTGGCCTGGAATCCGAACGTAATGATCGGCATCGATGCGCCGGATTTCAACCTGGGACTCGAACGCCAATTGCGCGAGGCAGGCATTCCCACTGCCCATTACGTCAGTCCCTCGGTATGGGCCTGGCGCCAAGGACGAGTCAAGAAGATCGCCCGGTCGGTCGATGCCATCCTGACCTTTCTGCCTTTTGAAGCAGCGTTCTACGAGCGCCATCAGGTACCGGTCGCCTTCGTTGGGCATCCCTTGGCCGATGACATGCCGCTGGTCAACGAGCGTGACGCGACTCGCAGCGCACTGGGGTTGAACCTGGACGCGCCGCTGCTTGCCATCCTTCCCGGCTCCCGAGCCAACGAGATCCGTTTTCTTGGCGCGACCTTTTGTGATGCCGCCGAACGTCTCTGCGAGCGCATCGAGGAGCTACAACTGGTGATTCCCGCTGCTTCCGCTCAGCGCCGCGAAGAACTTGAGCGTCTTCTGACGGACTATCCGCAGTTGAGTCATCGCACACGTTTATTGGATGGCCAATCACGAGAGGCCATGATCGCAAGCAACGCCGTGCTGCTGGCCTCCGGCACGGCGGCCCTGGAGGCGATGCTGTGCCACCGGCCCATGGTGGTGGCCTACAAGATGGCGCCGGCGACTCACTGGCTGGCGCAGTACCTGGTCAAGACCGAGTGGATTTCGCTGCCCAATCTGATCGCTCGGGAAACCCTGGTACCAGAATTGATTCAGCACACCGCGACACCGGAGGCGATTGCCGATCACCTGGCCGTCTGGTTCGAGGACGTCGAGGCTCGTGAGACATTGGAAAAACGCTTCGCGACGATGCATGCTTCCCTTCAGCGTGGCGCCAGCCAACGGGCTGCGGAGGCGGTAATTGCGGTGGCCGATAGACGCCCCCTTCCTGCGCAGGTGCTGCCTCAAGCGTTAGAGAACAACTCATGACCACCGAGACGAATCGAACGGCCATGCGGACGCCGACCAAGCGAAAAAGCAGCGGTGCCAAGGCGTTTCCTCCCCTGGTCATCGACTACAGAGGCGAACGCCTGGCCGGCGTCGATGAGGTCGGTCGCGGGCCCTTGGTGGGGGCAGTCGTCGCCGCAGCGGTGATTCTCGACCCGCAGCGACCCATCACGGGACTCGGTGACTCCAAGGCGCTCACCGAAAAACGCCGCCTGGCCCTGGACGCAGAGATCCGTGGTCATGCGCTGGCCTTTGCGGTAGCAGATGCATCCCCCGCGGAAATCGATGAGCTCAATATCTATCATGCGACGCACCTGGCCATGCGCCGAGCCATCGACGGTTTGGGAGTGGCTGCCGAGTACCTGCTGGTGGACGGCAATCGCCTGCCCGGGCATCATGTTCCGGGGCAGGCAGTGGTCAAGGGCGATGCCCGCCATCCGGCGATCGGCGCCGCGTCGATTCTAGCCAAGGTGGCTCGGGATGCGCAGATGGTTGCACTCGATGAACGCTTTCCTGAGTATGGGTTTGCACGCCACAAGGGTTATCCTACGCCTGAACACCTGGCGTCCCTGGCCCGGCTCGGGCCGTTGCCGGAACATCGTCGTTCCTTTGCGCCGGTGAGAAAGCTGCTCGATATTCTTTAGGCGCAACGCTACATCGCGTCGATTTCATGCTTTGCAACGAGTCCGATTTATGACTACCCCCTTCGTCCATCTTCGTGTGCACAGCGAATACTCTCTCGTCGATGGTTTGGTGCGCCTGAAGCCCCTGGTCAAGGCGACCGTCGAAACCGGTATGCCCGCGGTCACCGTCACCGATGAGGCCAACCTCTTCGGGTTGGTCAAGGTCTACAAGGCGGCTCAGGGGGCTGGCCTCAAGCCGATCATCGGTGCCGATCTGTGGCTCGAAAATCCTTACGATACAGGTCATCCATACCGACTGACCCTGCTGGCGATGGATGACGAGGGCTATCGCAACCTTACCGAGCTCATCTCGCGCGGCTGGGTCGAAGGCCAGCGCCAGGGGTTGGCGATCTTGAAGAAGGACTGGGTGTTCGAACAAAGCGCGGGGCTCATCGCGCTTTCCGGGGCCCGGGAGGGCGAGATCGGGCGTTTCCTGCTGGCAGGCCACGAGAACGATGCCGACACACTGCTCGGTGAGTGGCAAGCGCATTTCCCAGATCGTTTCTATCTGGAGCTGCAGCGTACCGGACGCCAGTACGACGAGGAGTGCGTGCACCTGTCCGTGGCCCTGGCGGCTCGCACCGGTACGCCGGTGGTGGCCACCAATGATGTGCGCTTTCTTTCGCGGGAAGACTACTGGGCCCACGAGACGCGGGTCGCCATCGGCGAGGGTAAAGCGCTGGACGATCCGCGCCGAGAGAAGCGCTACAGCGAAGAGCAGTATCTCAAGAGCCCGGCGGAAATGGCGGAGCTCTTCGCGGACATTCCCGAAGCGCTGGAAAACAGTGTGATGATTGCGGCGCGTTGCAACGTCGAGGTGCGCCTGGGCGAGATATTCCTGCCGGAATTTCCCATCCCCGAGGGCATGTCCCTGGAGGAGTACTTTCGCAAGATTTCTCATGACGGCCTGACCGAGCGTCTCGATCAGCTCTTCGAAGGGCCCAATGCGATCTATGCGGGTCGCGATCGCGCCGAGCATGAGCCCACCTATCGTGAGCGTCTGGATTTCGAGCTCGACATCATCATCAAGATGGGCTTTCCGGGGTACTTCCTGATCGTCATGGACTTCATTCAGTGGGCCAAGGACAACGATGTGCCGGTGGGGCCGGGGCGGGGGTCCGGTGCCGGTTCGCTGGTAGCCTACGCCCAGAAGATCACCGATCTCGATCCCCTGGAATACGATCTGCTGTTCGAGCGCTTCCTGAATCCGGAGCGGGTCTCGATGCCGGACTTCGATGTCGACTTCTGCATGGAGAAGCGCGATAGCGTCATCGACTATGTCGCCGAGCGCTATGGCCGCAACGCGGTCTCCCAGATCGTCACCTTCGGCACCATGGCCGCCAAGGCGGTGGTGCGGGACGTGGCCCGTGCCCAGGGCAAGCCCTATTCGCTGGGGGACAAGCTTTCCAAGCTGATTCCCTTCGAGGTCGGCATGACCCTGGCCAAGGCCCATGAGCAGGAAGAGGCCTTGCGCGATTACCTGACCGGCGACGAGGAAGCCCAGGAGATCTGGGACATGGCGCTCAAGCTCGAAGGCATTACCCGGGGCACCGGCAAGCACGCCGGGGGCGTGGTCATCGCTCCGACCAAGCTCACCGACTTCTCGCCGCTTTTATGCGACGAGGAAGGCAACGGTCTGGTGGTGCAGTTCGACAAGAACGATGTCGAGGAGGCAGGGCTGGTCAAGTTCGACTTCCTCGGCCTGCGCACCCTGACCATCATCGACTGGGCCCTGGAGATGGTCGATACGGTGCGGGCTCGGGACGGCGTGGGGCCGCTGGATATCACCAGCATCCCGCTGGACGATGCACCGACCTTCGCCATGCTCAAGAAGGCCGAGACCACCGCGGTCTTCCAGCTCGAATCCCGGGGCATGAAGGAGCTGATCAAGCGCCTGCTGCCGGACTCCCTGGAGGACATGATCGCCCTGGTGGCGCTGTTCCGCCCGGGGCCGCTGCAGTCCGGTATGGTGGACGACTTCATCAACCGCAAGCACGGTCGCGCCGAGCTGTCCTATCCGCACCCGGACTATCAGCACGACTGGCTCAAGCCGGTGCTCGAACCCACCTACGGCGTCATTCTCTATCAAGAGCAGGTGATGCAGATCGCCCAGGTGCTGGCAGGCTACAGCCTGGGCCAGGCGGACATGCTGCGCCGGGCGATGGGCAAGAAGAAGCCCGAGGAGATGGCCAAGCAGCGTGCCGGCTTCCTGGAAGGCTGCGCCGCCAACGATATCGAGGAGAATCTCGCCGGCAACATCTTCGACCTGGTGGAGAAGTTCGCCGGTTACGGCTTCAACAAGTCCCACTCCGCGGCCTACGGACTGGTCTCCTACCAGACCGCCTGGCTCAAGACTCACTATCCCGGGCCCTTCATGGCGGCGGTGCTGTCCACGGAAATGGACAACCTGGACAAGGTGGTGCCGCTGATCGAGGAGTGTCGCAATCTGGGTCTGACGGTGACACCGCCGGACGTCAACATGGGCAGCTACAAGTTCACCGTCGATACCGAGGGTCGGGTGGTCTATGGGCTGGGCGCAATTCGTGGCGTTGGCGAAGGGCCGATTGGCGCCATCGTCGAGGCCAGGGGCGAGGGCGGCGAGTTCGCCGACCTGTTCGATTTCTGTCGCCGCGTCGATGCCAAGCGCTTGAACAAGCGTACCCTGGAGGCACTGATCCGCTCCGGGGCGCTGGATAATCTGGGGCCGTCCCGGGCAGTGTTGACCGCAGCTCAGGAAGATGCGCTCAAGGCCGCTGCACAAAGCTCGACCAATGCGAGTTTGGGCATGATCGACATGTTCGGCGAGGCCTTCGCCGAGCCCGAGGTTGGTGATGGCTATCAGGCCTATCGCAATGCCCGGGAGTGGAGCGACAAGCAGCGTCTGGCGGGTGAGAAGGATACCCTCGGGCTTTATTTGACCGGCCATCCTATTGATGAATACGAGGCGGAGCTTGCCCGCTTCGTCTCGACCCGTATTCGTGATCTCAAGCCGTCCCGGGAGCCGCAGCGCGTTGCAGGGCTGGTGGTGGCGATGCGCACCATGAGGTCCAAGCGCGGGGATACCATGGCCTTCGTTACTCTGGATGATCGTACCGGGCGCATCGAGGCCTCCCTGTTCGGCGAGATGTTCGATCAGGTACGGGGCTCCCTGGCGCCGGATCAGGTGCTGATCGTCGAGGGCGAGGTGCAAAGTGATGATTTTTCTGGCGGTCTGCGTTTGCGGGGCAAGGATATTACCCTGATGATGGATGCCCGGGCTCGTTATGGAGAGGCGCTGGAGTTATCCGTGGATGGCCGGCGTCTCAACGGGCGTTTCATTTCCAGTCTGCGGGATAGCCTCGACCCTTGGCGAAACGATGCTGGTCTGCCGGTACGGGTTCGGTATTGCAACGCCGAGGCCAGCGGCTGGCTGGAATTGGGAAGCGATTGGAAAGTATCGCCCGCGGACGAGCTGATGATCGCGCTACGGGAGGTCGAGGGGCAAGACGGAGTACGGCTGAAATACCGGGGATGATCCTTGGGTCACGCCTGTGTCTTGCGTGATCGAATCAAGGTGCGATAATGCGCACCTACAGCGAGTCATATAACTGTATAACCCTATAAACAGCTAGTCATATGTATAGGCGTATGGGTGTACAGGTATATGACTCACAGCCAATGATACCGGCTGCCTATTTCAACAAGCAGATGTGCCATGAATCCCAACTATCTGGATTTCGAACAGCCGATCGCCGAATTGCAGGCCAAGATTGAAGAATTGCGGCTGGTCGATAATGACAGCAAGATCAACATCAGCGACGAGATTTCCCGGCTCGAAGAGAAGAGCAAGAAACTCACCGAGTCGATTTTCCGCGATCTGACGCCTTGGCAAGTTTCGCAGCTGTCGCGACATCCGCAGCGTCCTTATACCCTCGATTACCTCGAGACCATCTTCAGCGATTTCGATGAGCTGCACGGCGATCGTCATTTCGCCGATGACGCCGCCATCGTGGGCGGGGTCGCGCGGCTGGACGACAAGCCGGTGATGGTCATCGGCCATCAGAAGGGTCGTGCCGTGCGCGACAAGGTGAGCCGTAATTTCGGCATGCCGCGGCCAGAGGGTTACCGCAAGGCCTGTCGTCTGATGGAAATGGCCGAACGTTTCAGGATGCCGGTGCTGACCTTCATCGATACCCCCGGCGCTTATCCCGGTATCGGCGCCGAAGAGCGCGGCCAGTCCGAAGCAATCGCCTATAACCTGGCCGTCATGTCACGGCTGAAGACGCCCATCGTCTCAACCGTCGTCGGCGAAGGGGGCTCTGGTGGCGCCCTGGCCATCGGTGTATGCGACGAACTCATGATGCTGCAATATTCGACCTATGCGGTTATTTCCCCGGAGGGCTGTGCCTCGATCCTGTGGAAGAGTTCCGAAAAGGCGTCCGATGCGGCTCAGGCCATGGGCATCACCGCCGAACGCCTCAAGGAGCTGGGCTTTGTCGATACATTGATTGACGAGCCGCTGGGAGGCGCTCATCGCTATCCACAGGTCATTGCGGAACGAGTGAAAGAAGGGCTTCTGGCAAGCCTGGAGCGATTGCAGGGGATGGAGACGGAGGTATTGCTTGAGCGCCGGTATGAACGGTTGATGGGTTATGGAGCACCAGCGTAACGGCGCTATGCGGCTCCAGAGCCTGATCGACAAAGCTTTATCGGGCACACCTTCGAATCAGCCTGTCTGGATCGCCTTGTCGGGCGGACTGGATTCCTGTCTGCTGCTGACATTGGCGGCGCGTGCCGCCCATCGGTTTCCTCGATCCCTTTACGCCGTACACGTCAATCACGGGCTGCAGCCTGCGGCCATTGATTTCGAGCAGCATTGTCGCAGGCTGTGCGGGCGGCTTGGCGTACCGCTATTCGTTGAACAAGCGCTGGTTGAAGCGAGAGGCCAGGGGATCGAGGCGGCGGCTCGAGAAGCACGCTACCAGGCGTTTGCACGGCGAGTCAGGGCAGGTGAGTCGCTGTGGCTGGCCCAGCACGCGGACGATCAGGCTGAAACGCTGCTGCTTGCCGCGCTGCGCGGCAGTGGTGTACGTGGCCTTGCCGGCATGCCGGCAAGGCGTGAGTGGCAGGAAAGAATGGTGCTGCGACCCTTGCTGGACTGCCCTCGCAGTGTTCTCGAAGAGCAGGCGCGGACACTAGGGATCGAGTGGATCGAAGATCCCACCAATGCAGACATCACCTTCGATCGTAATTATCTGCGCCGCCAGATCATGCCGGCACTGACATCCCGCTGGCCTGTGGCAGCCCGGCAACTTTCCCAGAGTGCGCGCTTGAGTGGCGAGGCCGATTTGCTGCTCGATGAGTTGGCGGCGCTGGATCTTCATGCGGCAGGCGACATGCCTCACCGTCTCCAGATCAAGCCGCTTCGTGAGCTTTCCGAACCACGACAGCGATTGCTGATTCGCCATGCTTGCCAACGCCTTGGCCTACCGACGCCTCCGCTGGCGCGTTTACAGACATTGCTTGCCCAGCTCAACGCCAGCCAGGATGCACAAATGAAGATCGAATGGCCCGGCGCGGAGGCTCGCTGCTGGCGCGACAAGCTCTTTCTCCAAACGCCGATGGGGGAGCTGCCGCCGATAGATTGGCAGTGCGAATGGGACGGCCGTGCCGGATTGATGACGCCGGTCGGTCGCGTCGAGCAGAGTCTCAGGCCCGATGACGAGGCATTAGATTGCCTGCTGACATTGACCTTGCGTAGGGGCGGAGAGGTACTGACGGTTGCCGGGCGGGGGAGGCGAGATGCCAAACGGCTGCTTCAAGAGGCGGCCATACCCCCCTGGCAGCGCCCGCGGCAGTTGCTGGCCTGGCACGATGACACGCTGGTGGCGGTGCTGGGTATCGTCACTGCGCCGGGCTGGCAACAAACGGATCATACCGCTTCAGTGAGCTGATCGACTTCCAGTACGAAGCCTGCGGCCTTTTGATAGCGGCTTTCCTGTCGAAGGTCGTCGAGAAGCAGCGTTCGCTCCGTCAACGCATCGGGTAATGAAAGATGCAAAGCTTCATCTTCAACGCGCAAGGTAAAGTCCTGAATGGGCTGTTCTGGACGTGAGTGATTGAGAATTACCGCCAGACGCAACAGGCGTGACAGCCTGGCGTAGCGCAAGCGGATCGAGGCAGGCTGGGCCGCAAGCTCCTTGTGGGGAAATTTACGCCGATGCGCGAGAACCAGGAAAGCCAGCGCGCGCTGCTCTGGCCGTGAGAAGCCGGGTAGATCCGAGTTTTCGATCAGGTAGGCGCCATGGCGATGAAACTTGCTGTGAGACACGGCCAGGCCCAGCTCATGTAGCCAGGCACCCCAAGTCAGGAATTGACGTTGCACATCTCCAAGCTGCCAATCATCACGGACTTGATCGAAGGCGGCTGCGGCACTACTTGCAACGTTAGTAGCTTGGCGCGTATCGACGGAATAACGACGCTGTAGACTATGTAGCGTCTTGAGACGCGAATCTTCGGGGGTGTTGCGGCCCACCACGTCGTAGAGCACCCCTTCCCGCAAGGCGCCATCCGAGTAGCGCATGTAGGTCAGGTCGAAGGCTTCGAAAATCGCGCACAAGATGGCCAGGCCAGCCGGGAAAACTCTGGCGCGGTCTTCCTTCAATCCTTCCATGACGACCTTGTCGAGTCGCTTTAGCTTGATGACCCTGTCACGCAAGGCATGCAGCCCTTCCACGCGAATCAATCCTTCCGGACTATCGCCGCTGGCGTTGAGAATCGATGCGACGGCCTTGATCGTACCGCTCGAGCCAACCGGGTCGGACCAGCCGAACTCAAGGTAGGGGCGACGAATATTGGCCAATTCGGAGAGGGCGGCCAGCTCGGCCTGGCGAAAATGCTTCTCGGTGATATCACCTTCACCGAAAAAACGACGGGTATAGGTGACACAGCCCATGTGCAGACTTTCCAACGCCAGGGGTTCGAAACGCTCACCGATGATGAGTTCCGTCGAGCCGCCCCCGATATCCACGATCAGCCGCTTGCCGTAGACATCCGCCAGGGCATGAGCTGCACCGAGATAGATCAAGCGGGCTTCTTCCCGTCCGGCGATGATCTCGATTTCATGCCCGAGCAATGCTTCGGCGTGTTCGATCAAGACGTGGCTATTATGGGCGGCACGCAAGGCATTGGTGCCGACGATACGCAAGTCGGGTGAAGCAATATCTTCAATATAGGAGGCAAAACGGGTCAGGCAATCAAGCGCGCGCCGCATGGCGTCTTCACTGAGGTACCCGTTATCATCGAGACCGGCGGCCAGTTGTACCTTTTCGCCCAGCTTGGCGACGACCTGCAATTGATCATTCTGATAATTGGCAACCAACAGGTGGAAGCTATTGGAGCCTAGATCGATGGCTGCCAGGCGTCGTAGCTGCCTTGGATCGGCCGGTGGCGTCCTGCTCATGAGTTGTCCCTATAGGATAATGGTGTCAGGTTGCTGGGCTGCATAGAGCTTGTCAATTATGCACGTGCATCGTTCAATGAGACTGCGCAATAAAAAAGGCAATACCGAGTATGGAAAAGACGAGCACTGCCATCGAATGGCTTTCCGAGACGGCTCTGGATGATGTGCTTACGCTACCTGGGGCTACTCTCGTGGTATTCACGGCCAATTGGTGCGCGCCTTGCCAGGCGTTGACGCCACGCCTGGATAGAGTAGTAGAGCGACAGGTAGCCCAGTGTCGTTGTTATCTCGTCGATATCGATCACTACCCGGAGGCTGCGCTCAAATACAATGTGCGTGGCATGCCTACGCTGCTACTGTTCGTCGATGGCGATCTGGAAGCATCCCGGGTGGGAGCCATAAGTGAAGAGCAGATCGAGGCCCTGATCGCTTCGGCACATTGACGACAGGGCTTGCGTTTGACGCTGAGCTTAACTACCATCGAAGCATTCGCCTGTTCCGAATATTTTTCGGTCGCATTACGCGATCAATTTCCAAGTCGTCAGTAGCCCACTGATTTCAATCTTCGCGCCCCACTGTGTCGGTCGAACTTGAATGATATCAGGCGACAAGAACAGCGCCTTTCTCGATACCAATAGCCGTCATGGTCTCCTTTGCGGAGCCTCTATTCTATGAGCCTATTGGCGAGCGAAAACCCTCAGGGCTCTGAACGCATTGTGCGGCGTATAACACCGCCTCCTGTCCTATTCCGGCGCACGCCGCCACGCTGACAAGAGCAATTTCTGAACAAACCGATGAATCTTACCGAACTCAAGCAAAAGACCGTGCCGGAACTGCTGGAAATCACTCAGCAGATGGGTATCGACAATCTGGCCCGCTCCCGCAAGCAAGATATTATCTTTGCCATTTTGAAGAAGCATGCCAAGAGCGGTGAAGACATCTATGGCGATGGCGTGCTGGAAATTCTCCAGGATGGTTTCGGCTTCTTGCGTAGCGCCGACAGCTCCTATCTTGCGGGACCTGACGACATTTATGTCTCGCCCTCACAGATACGTCGCTTCAACTTGCGCAAGGGCGATTCCATCGCCGGCAAGATTCGCCCCCCCAAGGAGGGCGAGCGTTATTTCGCGCTGTTGAAGGTCAGTCAGATCAATTTCGACAAGCCCGAGAACGCCAAGCACAAGATACTTTTCGAGAACCTCACACCGCTGTTTCCCCAGGAACGCATGTTCATGGAAATCGGCAATGGTTCCACCGAGGATCTGACGTCTCGTATCATTGACCTCACCGCCCCCATCGGCAAGGGCCAGCGTGGCCTGATCGTGTCACCGCCCAAGGCGGGCAAGACGTTGATGTTGCAGAACATCGCCACCTCGATCACCCGCAACAACCCCGAGTGCCATCTGATCGTGCTGTTGATCGACGAGCGCCCGGAAGAAGTGACCGAGATGTCACGCACCGTGCGTGGCGAAGTGGTGGCCTCGACCTTCGATGAGCCGCCGGCACGCCACGTTCAGGTGGCCGAGATGGTCATCGAGAAGGCCAAGCGTCTGGTGGAACACAAGAAGGATGTGGTCATCCTGCTCGATTCCATTACGCGTCTGGCCCGGGCCTACAACACCGTGGTGCCGTCTTCCGGCAAGGTCTTGACTGGCGGTGTCGATGCCCACGCCCTGGAGAAGCCCAAGCGTTTCTTCGGCGCCGCGCGTAATATCGAGGAGGGCGGCAGTCTCACCATTCTTGCCACCGCGCTGGTGGATACCGGCTCGAAGATGGATGAAGTGATCTTCGAGGAGTTCAAGGGTACCGGTAATATGGAAGCCCATCTCGACCGCAAGCTGGCCGAGAAGCGTGTCTATCCGGCCCTCAACATTCGTCGCTCCGGCACCCGCCGCGAGGATCTGATTGCCTCGGAAGACGAGATGCAGCGCATGTGGATCCTGCGCAAGCTATTGCATCCGATGGACGATACCGCGGCCACGGAATTCTTGATCGACCGTCTCAAGGATACCAAGACGAATCTGGAGTTCTTCGAGGCCATGAAGCGGCGTTGATTCTGGCCTGCTGCGCTTGACGATACGGCGTTGGAAAACGGCTTAAGCTACTCATTTACTAAAGTAAACTCCGTGCTCGCGCCGTTTTCCGCCTTGTCTCGTCTTCGCTCGCAACGGCCAGCTTCCAACGCCTTCCCTGCTCTGTATGAAGAACCCCAGCGCGACCTGGCCTCGGAAAAGCCGCGTAGCGATAGCACTAGGCCAGGCATTGAAAGAAGGGGCGGCATGCTATGCTGCCCCTTCTGTCGTTCGGGAGATGGTAATCGCATGAAATACAAGGATCTGCGTGAGTTCATCGCGGCGCTGGAGAAATCCGGCGAGCTCCAGCGCGTCTCCGCCGAGGTCGACCCCTACCTGGAAATCACCGAGATCTGCGATCGTACCCTGCGTGCCGGCGGTTCGGCGTTGCTGTTCGAGAACGTCAAGGGGCACGACATGCCGGTGTTGGGCAATCTGTTCGGCACGCCGAAGCGAGTGGCGCTGGGCATGGGCCAGGACTCGGTAGCCGCCTTGCGCGAAGTGGGGGAGCTGCTGGCGTTTCTCAAGGAGCCGGAGCCGCCCAAGGGCTTTCGCGATGCCCTGGACAAGCTGCCGGTCTTTCGCCAGGTGATGAGCATGGGGCCGAAGACAATCCGGCGCGCCCCGGTGCAGGAAGTGGTGCTCGAGGGAGATGACGTCGATCTCGATCGCATTCCCATTCAGCACTGCTGGCCCGGCGATATAGCGCCGCTGGTGACCTGGGCGCTGGTGGTGACCAAGGGACCGCACAAGGAGCGTCAGAATCTTGGGATCTATCGTCAGCAGAAGCTTTCCAGAAACCGCCTGATCATGCGCTGGCTCTCCCATCGCGGCGGAGCGCTTGATTTCAAGGAGTGGTGCGCGGCGCATCCCGGGGAGCCTTTTCCCGTGGCGGTAGCCTTGGGCGCGGATCCGGCGACCATCCTCGGCGCGGTCACGCCGGTGCCGGATACGCTATCGGAGTATGCCTTCGCCGGCTTGCTGCGCGGCTCGCGCACCGAACTGGTCAAATGCGGGCATGCTGATCTTCAGGTGCCGGCGTCCAGCGAGATCGTGCTGGAGGGCTTCATTTACCCTGACGATACCGCGCCGGAAGGCCCTTATGGGGACCATACCGGCTACTACAACGAAGTCGAGACGTTTCCGGTATTTACCATCGAGCGCATCACCCATCGCCGCGATCCGATCTATCATTCTACCTATACCGGTCGTCCGCCGGATGAGCCGGCGATTCTCGGCCTGGCGTTGAATGAGGTCTTCGTGCCGATCCTGCGCAAGCAGTTTCCCGAGATCGTGGATTTCTACCTGCCGCCGGAAGGTTGCTCTTATCGCATGGCGGTAGTGACCATGAAGAAGCAGTATCCGGGTCACGCCAAGCGGGTGATGATGGGGGTGTGGAGCTTCCTGCGCCAGTTCATGTACACCAAGTTCGTGATCGTGCTGGACGACGATGTGGATGCGCGGCGCTGGGAAGACGTGATCTGGGCCATCACCACCCGCATGGACCCGGCCCGCGATACGGTGCTGGTCGAGAACACGCCGATCGATTACCTTGACTTCGCTTCCCCCGTGGCAGGTCTAGGATCGAAAATGGGAATGGATGCAACCGACAAATGGCCCGGCGAGACCGATCGTGAATGGGGTGTGCCCATTGCCATGGATGAGGCAGTCAAGGCGCAAGTGGACGCCCGCTGGGATGAGCTGGGCATAATCCTGCCCGAGTAGCGGATCAATGAATCGCTTCGATAATCAAATGAGGACGGCATGACGGCAAGGACCCTGACCTGTTACGTGAGCGCGGTAGAAGATCTGACACCCGATGTCTTTCGCGTGCACCTGGAAGGCCGCGCCGAAGCGATGGCCCATGCCCCGGGGCAGTACCTGGAGCTTAATGTGGGAGACGATGTCTGGGTGCCTTTTTCCATCGCCAACGCTCATCGCGGCGATGGCACCATCGAGTTGCATATTCAGCACTGGCCGGAACATGACAATTCCCAACGATTGCGGGAACTGGTCTCGAAATCAGGGGCGCTCAGGGTGCGCTTGCCGGGAGGTGAGTGCCGCCTGGATCCGAACAGTACGCGCCCACTGCTGCTGATCGCAGCCGGTACCGGTTTCGCTCAGATGAAGGCGTTGCTGGAAGCCGCCATGGTTGCTGACAGTGCGCTTCCCGTCTCATTTTGGTGGGCGGTACGCGAGCGTCGAGATTTTTATCTCGAAAGTCTGGCCCGAGAATGGGCGGAGACGCACTCCAACTTCTGCTTTCATGCGGTATCGGAAGCGCCCATCGAAGCAAACTTCGACGAGGAGCGCGTATTCGGTCACCAGGGACGAATCGATGAGGTGCTAGCGTCGAATCTGCAGGACGTTTCACAATACGATGTCTATCTATCCGGCTCTCCGGGTATGGTCTATGCTTGCATCGATACCCTGAAGCCCTTGGGACTCAAGCTCGAACGCGTGTTTTCGGATGTTTTTTCCTACGCGCCCCGCGAGTCGTCGAATCCTTGTTGATGAGCTAAAATATTTCTCCCCTGATACTATTCAACTAATGGAGATACGCGTGGCTGAGTACGATCCCAACTTCAAGGATAAAAGCGGCTTCTTGTCCCTCTTTCTTGGTCTAGTGGTGCTGGTTGGCATGAGCGCCTTGCCTGCGACTATCGTTTGGGTCCAGTATTTTCAATGACGGTTGCCAAGCCAGGTGAGCCGTGTAGGATAGAAGAGAAATCTAGGAGCTGACCATGTTATCTGTCCCAAGTAGCTACACCGCAATTCTTCTCCAGCCGTTGCTGGCGGTTGCGCGTGCATGTTATCGGGCAGGCTATTGGCGCTGGTTTACTCATGATGCGCTCAGCGGTCAGGCTTCGATGAACCACATCAGATGACCTGAACCAAGAGGCGCATCCTGAATCAGCAGGGTTGCCTCCATTGCATGCATGAACCCCCCGGTGGCAGCCCCACCGGGGGGTTTTTGTTGGAAGCAAGCCGGCCAGGAAACATGATGATGAACGCACAAATGCCTAATATCGAGACCGCTATCGAATCACATCAAGCGTTGAGTCATGAACGCATAATGCCAACTCCTGCCGAGCTGCGCCGGGAGCTACCGGTCGGCACTGAGCTACGCGCCCGGATCACCGCCCAACGCCAGGCCGTGCGCGGGATTCTCGATGGCCATGATGAGCGCTTGCTGATGGTGGTCGGTCCCTGCTCGATTCATGATCCTGGAGCAGCAATGGAATATGCCCATCGGCTTGCGGAACTGAACGAGCATATCGCCGATCAGGTGCAACTGGTCATGCGGGTTTATATCGAGAAGCCGCGTACCACGGTGGGCTGGAAAGGACTGGCCTACGATCCGCATCTGGATGGTAGCGACGACATGGCTCATGGACTTTTGCTTTCCCGACGTTTGATGCGCGATATTGCTGCCCTGGGATTGCCAGTCGCTACCGAACTCTTGCAACCCATGTTGGCGCCCTATTTCACGGATCTATTGAGCTGGGCAGCCATTGGCGCACGCACCACCGAGTCCCAAGTGCATCGCGAACTCATCAGTGGGCTGGAAGCGGCAGTGGGATTCAAGAACGCCACTGATGGCGGCGTAAAGGTCGCCATCGACGCCATTCGTGCCGCTGCGCATCCCCAATGCCATTTCGCCATGGACGTTCAAGGAAGACCGGTCATGCGCGAAACCCAGGGCAATCCTCATACCCATCTGGTATTACGCGGTGGTCATGACCAACCCAATTACGAAAGCGCCAGTGTTGCGGCTAGCCGGCGAGCGATGCTGGAGGCCGGCCTTGTGCCTCGCATCATGGTGGATTGCAGTCACGCCAATTCCCATAAGGACCATCGGCGTCAGAGTGAGGTGTTGCTCGATGTGCTCGCGCAGCGTTTGGCCGGCGATAACAGTCTGGTCGGGGTAATGCTGGAAGGGCATCTCCATGAAGGCAAACAGCCACTCAATCCAGGTGCTCTGCGCTATGGGGTGTCGATTACCGATGCTTGTCTTGGATGGGACGCTACTGCCGATCTGCTTTTACGCGCCGCCGGGCGGCTGCGTGATAATTCAAAGGACAACCCCAGCGCATGAGCTTTCGCTTCGAACATCATGATCCTGAACAGTTCCGGCGTAAATCGCGTTTCATGGCGATCGCCGTGACGGCCCAGTTCGTTGTTCTTGGACTAGTGTTCTCCCAGCTGTTGACGGCGCATTTTGGTTCCAGTCTGGCCATGAATGCAGCGGGAGTACTGCTAGGGCTGCTGGCGACCAGTGCCATGGTCGCGATACTGCGTCAAAAACCCTGGTTGCAGGATCAGCGCTATGCCTGGGAGCTCAAGCACCATCTGGCGCGGGTAAGTGCGCATCTGTCGACGCTCAGAACAGCAGGGCTGGAAGATCATGATTCCCGCGCCCTGGATCTGCTGGCGTTCTATCATCAAGGAATGGAGCAACTGAGCGAGCTCAACGGACGCACCACAGATGATGACAGCGAGCGGCTTGCCGAGCGATTGCAGGTACGAAAAACCCGGGAATCGTTGAACATGCCTGCTGAAGTCGCGGGTCTCGATCCTCAAGCGTTAAAGAGGTTTCGCGACGCCCATTAGCTGCTGTACAGGCTGAGGCTTTGTAGGTCAGGGCTTGGCGGCATAGGCATACAGCAGCGTCTCCTGGGCGCTGACCGGTGCAGCCTCGCCGGGTTCCTGCCTTTGGTAGCTGCCATCTTCACGCAGTAGCCAGCTCTGACAGTTGTCCACCAGATAGGTCTCCAGGTCCTTGCGCATCCGTTGGGCAAGTTTCTTTTCGAGAACAGGGAAGCAGGTTTCCACCCGGTGGAACATGTTGCGCTCCATGAAATCCGCGCTGGAAGCCCATACCTCCGGTTTCCCATCGTTGTGAAAGTAAAATACCCGGGTGTGTTCGAGAAAGCGGCCAATGATCGATCGCACCAGGATGTTCTCGGAGATACCTGGCACACCCGGGCGTAAGCAACAGGTTCCGCGGATGATCAGATCGCATTTCACTCCGGCCCGGGAGGCACGGTAAAGTGCGCGAATCAACCTGGGTTCGGTAAGAGAGTTGCACTTGATGATGAGATGCGTCTTCTTGCCTTTCTCTGCTAGCTTGGCTTCACGATTGATCATCTCCACCAGGCGCTCATGCAACACGAACGGCGCGTGCAGCAGCAAGTCGATGCTGCGCGGCTTGCCCATGCCGGAAAGCTGCTGAAAGACCTTGTGCACGTCTTCGCAAAGGGTTTCATGAGCCGTGAGCAGGCTGTAGTCGGTATACAGCTTGGCTGTCTTGGAATGATAGTTACCCGTTCCCAGGTGCGCGTAGTAACGTAGCTCTCCCTTTTCCCGGCGTACGATGTGCAGCATCTTGGCATGGGTCTTGTATGCCATCACCCCATAGATAACGATGGCGCCGGCTTCCTGTAGTCGTGAGGCCAAGGATAGATTGTCCGCTTCGTCGAAGCGCGCCCGCAGTTCGATGACGACGGTCACTTCCTTGCCGCTCCGTGCCGCCTCCACCAAGGCGCTGACGATCGGAGAATCGGCGCCGGTACGATAGAGGGTCTGCTTTATAGCCAGGACATCGCTGTCCCGGGCGGCTTCGCGCAATAAATCCTCGATGGGAGAAAAAGACTGGAAAGGGTGATGTAGCAGAATGTCGCCTTGGCGAATGGTATCGAACAGACTGCCTTCGGATTTAAGCCCCTTGGGTATTCCCGCAGTGAATGGCCGGTAAAGCAGATCCGGTCGATCCATGTCGCCGATCAAGGCCATCATGCGGGTCAGGTTGACCGGGCCATGGACGCGATAAAGATCCTGCTGCTCGAGTTCGAACTGCTCAAGTAGAAAGGCCGCCAGTTCGTCAGGACAGTTGTCCGCTACTTCCAGACGCACGCCATCACCATAGCGGCGTGCCAGCAATTCGCCCCGCAGCGCCGAGGCTAGATCAGAGACCTCGTCCGGGTCCATGCTGAGATCCGCGTTGCGCGTCAGGCGAAACTGATAGCAGCCATGCACCTTCATACCCGGGAAAACCGCCTGGGCATGAGCATGGATCATCGATGAGAGAAAGACATGATCCGCATAGCCTTTCTCAGCCAGCGCTTCAGGCAAGCGTATCAAACGAGGAAGTGAGCGCGGCGCAGGCAGGATCGCCAATCCTCCCTCGCGGCCAAAAGCATCCTTGCCTTCGAGCTCGACGATGAAATTGAGGCTCTTGTTGACCAGTCTGGGGAAAGGGTGGGACGGATCGAGACCGATGGGGCTGATCACCGGCATGACCTCTTGTTCGAAGTAGTCGCCAACCCATTTGCGCTGGGCCTCCGTCCACTGCCCGCGACGCCGGAAGCGGATGTGGTGCTCTTCGAGCGCCGGTATCAGTACGTCATTGAGTATTCGATACTGACGCTCGATCTGCTCATGAGTGATGCGCGCGATCTCATCAAGCACCTGTTTCGGTGTCAGACCGTCGTCACCTATGTCGTCACGTCCTAAAGCCTGGCGATGCTTGAGTCCTGCTACCCGGATCTCGAAGAACTCATCGAGATTCGAGGAGAAGATCAATAAGAACATCAGGCGATTGAGCAATGGGTGAGAGGCATCCAGCGCCTGCTCGAGTACCCGTATGTTGAACTGCAGATGCGACAGCTCACGATTGAAGTAGAGAACCGCGTCGTCCAGTTCCGCCTCCGGTGAAGGCGTCGGCTTGGCATGAATGCCCGTACGGGTGCGATTGACCCTCAACGCCGGTGTGCTGGTCGTCGTCTGGGCCGGCGATGCCCCCGGCTCCTTGCTCGCATCCGTTGTTGCCTTCTTGCGATCGCGCGGCTTGTCCATTACATGACGTCCTGGTTCGGCGAGGCGCGATGCAACCTCGTCTATTGTTTGATCAGTTTGGCCGCCCGCTTGGCGAAATAGGTCAAAATGCCGTCCGCCCCGGCGCGCTTGAAGCACATCAGTGACTCGAGGATCACGCTGTCGGCGTCGAGCCAGCCATTCTCGAAAGCGGCCATGTGCATAGCGTATTCGCCGCTGACCTGATAGGCAAAGGTCGGTACCGCCAGCTCCTGCTTTACGCGCCGCACCACATCCAGGTAAGGCATGCCGGGCTTCACCATCACCATGTCGGCACCTTCAGCCAGATCCAGAGCGACTTCGTGCATGGCTTCGTCGCTGTTGGCTGGGTCCATCTGGTAGGTGCTCTTGTCCGCCTTGCCCAGGTTGCTTGCGGAACCCACCGCATCCCGGAAGGGGCCATAGTAACGCGAGGCATACTTGGCGGAGTAGGACATGATGCGGGTGTTGTGCAGCTGTTCCTGCTCGAGCACACTGCGGATGGCGCCGATGCGACCATCCATCATGTCCGAGGGCGCCACTACGTCGGCACCGGCTTCGGCATGAGAAAGCGCCTGCTTGAGCAAGGTCTCGACGGTGCGATCGTTTAGCACGTAGCCCTGCTCGTCGAGGATGCCGTCCTGACCATGCACGGTGTAAGGATCCAGCGCGACGTCGGTGATCACGCCAAGCTCCGGATAGGCTTGCTTCAGTGCCCGCACGGTGCGCTGTACGAGACCGCCGGCGTTGAACGCCTCTTCGGCATATTCACTCTTGTGCTGGGCATCGATGACCGGGAAAAGCGCCAGGGCAGGAATGCCGAGCGCGGCTACTTCGCCGGCTTCCTCGAGAAGCAGGTCCAGGGACAGGCGCTCGACGCCAGGCATGGAGGCGACCGGCTCACGGTGCTGTTCGCCTTCAAGTACGAATACCGGCAGAATCAAGTCCGAAGGGGCCAATGACGATTCGCGCATAAGGCGCCGGGAGAAATCGTCCTTGCGCATGCGGCGCAGGCGAGTGGCGGGGTACTGGCGTGAGATTGAAAAACTCAAAATTGTTTCTCCAGTCAAGGAATTGCGGACGCATGCTCAATCAGTCGGCCCGAATGCCGCGACGATCGTACGTCAACAAGCAGTACCGGCCAGTATATCAAGCATGGACAGCACGGTAATGCCGGCGCCTTGTCGCACCGAGCAAGACCTCTTAGAGTAAAGCGTTAGTGAGGTGCGAATCCCGGCATCGATTTCAAGGAGTAAGGCATGAGCAAACAGGTGGCGATCATCCTGTCAGGCTGTGGTTTTCGCGACGGTTCGGAAATTTACGAAACGACGCTTACGTTGTTGCGTCTGGATCAGTTGGGCATTGCGTATCGCTGCTTCGCCCCGGATCAGGATCAACCACAAGTGATCGATCATGCCAGCGGCGAACAATGTAAAGAGGATGTCCGCAATATGATGGTCGAATCTGCCCGCTTGGCCCGGGGCGAGATCGAATCCCTCGAGGCGCTGGACCCTGAGGACTTCGATGCCGTCATCCTACCCGGTGGTCAGGGTGTGGCTAAGAATCTTTCGAACTTTGCCGAAGCCGGGGCCGATATGACCGTGCTGCCGCTGTTGCGTGACAAGATTGTGGAATTCTATGAGGCTGAAAAGCCGATCGGCCTGATGTGCTACTCATCCTTGCTGGCGCCGCGACTGCTGGATGTCACCATTCCAGTGACCGTGGGTCACAACGCCAAGATTGCTGGTGCCATCAGCAGCATGGGAGGGCTACACAAGACCTGTAGCGCCGATGATGTCGTACTGGATCGCGAGCATCGTATCGTGACGACCCCAGCCTTCATGACGGCCAAGGGAATTGCCGAAGCGGCTCTGGGCATCTCCAAGCTGGTCGACAGGATCGACGAAATGATGCGCTGAACGTCCGGCACTGCAGTAGCCAGGCTGTATGAATGGCATACTGCATGAATGAAAAGGGCCGCCACAAGGCGGCCCTTTTTTTGCTACATGATCAGGCTGATCAAGCGTCGTCGGCCTCTTCTTGCTTGCGCCGGCGTCCACGAAGGACTCGTCCGGCCAGGATGCCGATCTCATAAAGCAGCCACATGGGAACGGCCAGCAGGCTTTGCGAGATGATGTCCGGAGGTGTCATCAGCATGCCCACCACGAAACAGCCAAGCACAATATAGGGGCGTTTTTTTGACAAGCTCTCGACGGTGGTTGCTCCGGTCCAGATCAACAGAAATGTGGCAATGGGAATCTCGAAGGCGACACCAAAGGCAAAGAACAGTTTGAGAACGAAGTTGAGATATTGGTTGATATCCGTCATTACCGCGACGTTCTCTGGGCCGGTATGCACGAAGAAGTCAAATAGCAGTGGAAATACCACATAGTAGGCGAAGGCAGCGCCGCCATAGAACAACAGGACACTCGATGCCAGTAACGGTACGGCCAGCACTTTCTCGTTTTCGTAGAGTCCTGGCGCGATGAAGGCCCATAATTGGTGCAGTACAAAAGGGATGGCGATGAATACCGCCACCACCAGGGTCAATTTGAACGGGGCAAGAAAGGGCGAGGCGACCTCGGTGGCGATCATCTGCGACCCTGGCGGCAGTAGAGCCATGAGAGGATCGGCGACGAAGGTATAAATGTTGTTGGAGAACGCATAAAGCGCCAGGAAGATCAGCAGAATCGCAACCACTGCTCGCATCAAGCGCGACCGCAGCTCGATAAGGTGCTCGATCAGCGGTGCCTGAGGCGGTTCTTCCGGTGTCTCGTTTCGCGGAGAGGGGGCGTCACTCATCGCGACTTGGCATCCTTGTCGTTGGCGGTGGCAGTATCTGTGGACGAAGAAGCGGTAGGATCACTCGCTGTCTGCTTGGGCTCTTCCTGGCCAATGGCCCGGTCAAGAGGAGCATCGATATTTTTGGGCACGTTCGTATCCGAGGCTGGTTGCGTCGAAGCCTTGCTGGCGCCGCTTGATTCAGAACCCCCGATAAAATTCTCGACGTCCTTGCGCGTCTTGTCGAAACTGCTGTCGAGTTTCTTTTGGTGCTCCTCGAGTTTCTGGCGCAGCTCCTCCGCTTCCAGTTGAGAGTTGATCTCACGCTGCATGTTTGAAACGGTACGCTTGATCTTGCCGACCCACAACCCGGCCGTACGAGCAGCCTTGGGTAGCCGCTCGGGACCCAACACCAATAGGCCAACCACGCCGATGATCAGTAATTCGAGAAAGCCAATATCGAACATGCA
This sequence comes from uncultured Halomonas sp., assembly GCF_947500835.1. Lineage (GTDB taxonomy): Bacteria > Pseudomonadota > Gammaproteobacteria > Pseudomonadales > Halomonadaceae > Modicisalibacter. The sequence continues at coordinate 97,006 of NZ_CANMTQ010000009.1, read as the reverse complement.
GGACTATTTCCGCTCATGCTTGTCTTCGACATGGTCGCTACTGCGCTGTTCGGGCTTGACCTCGTAGGTTTCACCTTCCTCGTCATGCCGAACCTGGCGCTGAACGCTATCGTCCTTTTCCTTGTCATCCTTGTCGTCTTCGCCCATGGCTTTCTTGAAGCCCTTGACCGCACCACCAAGATCCCCGCCAACATTGCGTAGTTTCTTGGTGCCAAAAATCAAGATGATGATGCCGAGAACGATCAGCAACTGCCAAATACTGATACCACCTAACATTGAGGTTCTCCTTAAAGGGGGCATTGAGCCCGTTCATTCAGGTCTACGCGCGGCTTTTTCGTCCAAGCCCGACATGCCGAAACGGCGAGCCAGTTCATCGAGTACCGCGCGATGATCGATATCGAGATGCGACAGCATCACCAGGCTATGAAACCACAGGTCGGCGGTTTCGGCGACCACTGCCTGATGATCTTGGTCAAGATCCCGATCACTATCCTTGGCAGCGAGAATCGTCTCGGTTGCCTCTTCGCCGATCTTTTCGAGAATCTTGTTGAGTCCCTTGGCATGCAGCGATGCGACATAGGAAGATTCCGGGTCACCGTGACGTCGTTGTTGAAGCACGTCACCAAGCTGATCAAGTATATCGCTCATCGCAAGCACCTTCTCGAAATCAAATGTAGGGCTAGCGCCACAGAAGCATCAATATACCAATGGCCGCTGCAGTCAGCACTGGCCAGGGCTGCTGGTCTGCCCACTCGGTCAACGGTCGCCACGCAAGCGCTGCGGCAATCAGCAAAAGCCCGAAGCGCAGCCGCCAGGTCTGACGAGAGGTGTGCGTTAGTTGTTGGCGTATGTCGGTCACACCCTGAGCCAGACGCGACTGCTCCTTCTTAATATGACTTACTCCGCTCAAGGCATCGTGAGCCAGCGTCGGCAGTTCCGGAAGTCGGCGACTAAGCTCCGGCGCTTGCTTCTTGAAGGATTCCCATAGCCCATGAGGACCTACACGCTCCTTCATCCAGCGTTCCAGATAAGGACGGGCAGTCGTCCACAAGTCGAGATCCGGATAGAGCTGACGTCCCAGGCCCTCGATATTAAGCAGGGTCTTTTGCAACAGCACGAGCTGCGGCTGTACTTCCATGTTGAAGCGGCGTGCTGTCTGGAACAGGCCGAGCAGCACCTGTCCAAAGGAAATTTCTTTTAGCGGGCGCTCGAGGATGGGCTCGCAGACCGTACGAATCGCCGCAGCAAACTCGTTGGCCCTGGTACCCTCGCCGACCCAGCCGGACTCGATATGCAGGGCGGCAACTTCGTAGTAGTCCTGGTTGAAAAAGGCGAGCAGATTGCGCGCCAGATAATCCTGGTCTTCTCGGGTCAAGCTGCCGACGATGCCGCAATCGATGGCGATGTACTGAGGGTCTTCGGGATGTTCGTGATTGATGAAGATATTGCCCGGATGCATGTCTGCATGGAAGAAATTGTCACGAAACACCTGGGTGAAGAAGATTTCCACCCCGCGCTCGGCAAGCTTTCGTAGATCGAAATTTTGCTCTTCCAGTGCCTGCATGTCTGCAACGGGAATACCGTAGATGCGCTCCATCACCATGATGCGCTGACGCGTCAGCGACCAATAGATGGTAGGAACATAGAGCAACGGAGAATATTTGAAATTGCGCTTGAGCTGGGATGTATTGGCGGCTTCCTTGCGCAGATCGAGCTCATCCAAGAGCGTCGATTCATAATCCTCGACCACTTCGACAGGACGTAGCCTGCGTGCCTCGGGAACCCGACGAATCAATCGCGCGAAGGTGTACAGCAGGCTGATATCCTGGCGCATGATTTCGTCGATGCGCGGGCGAATGACCTTTATCACCACCTCTTCGCCGGTATGCAGGCGGGCTGCGTGTACCTGGGCGATGGACGCGGATGCCATAGGGACAGCATCAAATTCCGCAAAGCTTGTCTCGATGGAGCATTCAAGTTCGGCTTCAATAAGTGCGCGGGCCTGCTCACCAGGAAAAGGGGGCACCTGATCCTGCAGGCGTCTTAGCTCATCGGCGATTTCCGGTGGCAATAGATCGCGGCGGGTGGAGAGCATCTGACCGAACTTGATGAATACCGGCCCCAAGGCTTCCAGGGCCAGACGCAAGCGCTTGCCTTGAGAGTGTGGACCGGTCGGAATGAGCCGTAGTGGAGAGAGGCGAAGCAGCAAGCGCAGCACACCAGGAAGACGCCCTACAGGAATCAGCGTATCCAGACGAAATCGGGTTACTACCCAAATAATGCGCAGCAATCGCAGATTCACGCAATATCCTTCTGATGAGAAGCAAGCTTGCTCTGCAGCCGGGAGACGCGGGCTTCGAGGCGATCGGTGGCGATTTCAAGTTCGGTCAAATAGTCTCGCAGTGCCTCACGTTGAGAGTGGCCAGGCAACAGGCGTGCTTCCTCGAATACGAAATCGGCGAGGTCGGCGCGAAACTCACGTTGACTTCGCAGGCCAAAGCGTCCGAAGCGGCGCAGCCCCTCTGCCAGACTATGACTGGGGCGATCGCCGAACCATTCCGCCAGTGCGCCTTCCCAATCGAGATCGATGTCCATCAACAGGTTTCGCGCACCTTCTAGGATGGCAACCTGCCCGCGCACGGCCAGGCGGCCGGAAAACATCAGGCGTTCCAGGGGTTCTCCACCCAGCAAAGCGCCCAGGGCATCACTGTCGATTTCAACGACCGCATCGGCGTCGCTTTCTTCGGCCTGAGGTCTATGCAATAGATTGAGGCCATGTTCATCGAACACGATCAGCAGGTCGACATGAGGTCTTTCCAGTTTCAAGAGCAGTCGTTTGCCGGCAAGCTTTTTTAGCCGCGAGGGGGCGGCTGGGTCGCGGCTGAGCATTGCATTGAGCGTTCTTTCGGCGCCACCGAACAATAGGGTGTACATCAACGAAAAAGAATCCTCATAGCTTGATGCCACGATGCAAGGCAACGATGCCGCCGGTCATGTTGGTGTATTCCACCCGCTCGAGGCCAGCAATCTCCATCATGGTCTTGAGTGTTTCCTGATCCGGATGCATGCGGATGGACTCTGCTAAATAGCGATAGCTTTCTGCGTCCTTGGCAACCCATTCACCCATTAGAGGCAGTACGTTGAAAGAGTAATTGTCATAGACCTTCGACAGCAGGGCGTTTGGGGGCTTGGAGAATTCCAGTATCAGCAGACGGCCGCCGGGCTTTAGCACCCGGGTCATGGAGCGCAGGGCCGCATCCTTGTCGGTGACGTTGCGCAGGCCAAAAGCAATGGTGATGCAGTCGAAATGATTATCTGGAAAAGGCAGGCATTCCGCATTGGCCTGAACGTACTCGACGTTATCACCAACGCCGTTGTCGATGAGCTTGTCGCGTCCCACCTTGAGCATCGATTGATTGATGTCCGCCAGCACCACGCGTCCGCCAGTGCCGACGATGCGCGAGAACTTGAGGGTCAAATCACCGGTGCCGCCGGCGATGTCGAGTACTTGATGGCCCCGCCGCACTCCGGCGCGTTCCAGGGTCACGCGCTTCCAAAGACGGTGAATACCCAGCGACATGAGATCGTTCATGACGTCATAGCGGGCGGCTACCGAATGAAAGACATCCGCTACTCGAGAGGCTTTCTCCTCGAGTGTCACCTCCTGATAGCCAAAATGAGTCGTACGTTTATTCATGTCCATCCTTGTGACTCGAATCAAAATGGGTATGTCGCCATTGTAGACTCGGAGAATAGGGTTTGTCTTTCAATGCGCCAGGGCGTCAGCTCGGGATGCGCTTTTGTCACAGTTGCTTGAGAGGAATCCCTAGCGGCTCCCTGGAGGCGCCCGCTTCTTCGAGACGGCGCAGATAGTCGGCCCAGTTGGCTTTCTGATTGGTGGCCAAATCGTAAAGATAATCCCAGCTGTAAAGCCCCGTATCGTGGCCATCGTCAAAATGCAGCTTTAGCGCGTAGCGTCCGGTCTGAGTGATGTTCTTCAGGCCCACGTATTTCATGCCCGTCTGCAGGGTCGCCGTGTCGGGTCCATGACCGCGCACCTCGGCGGAGGGAGAGAAGACCCGCAGGTACTCGGCGCTCAGGCGGTAGTTCTCGTATTCGTCCTTACCTTCAGCATAGCCAAGTTCGAGTTCACGATCCTGCTTGTGATAATGCACGCGGGTGGGAATCGGAGCTGTCATGTTTTGCCCTCCTGAAACCGAAAAAAGGCGAGCAGTCAATGCTCGCCTGGATATATCAGAGAATATACCGCGACAAATCCTCATCCATCGCCAGTTCGCCAAGCTGGGAGTTGACGTAGTCCGCGTCGATGACAAGCGGGTCCGGCATGTCGCTGCTCTGGAACGACGCTTCCTCGAGCAGACGCTCCATCACCGTATGCAGACGCCGGGCGCCGATATTCTCGGTACCTTCATTGACTTGATAGGCGATTTCCGCAATGCGCGCAATGCCGTCTTCGGTGAACTCGATGGTCAGACCTTCCGTGGCCAGTAGCGCCTGGTACTGCTTGGTCAGCGCCGCGGAGGGCTCGGTCAGGATGCGACGGAAGTCTTCCGGGGTCAGGGCGTTGAGTTCGACACGAATCGGCAAGCGACCCTGTAGCTCCGGAATCAGGTCCGAGGGCTTGGACAGGTGGAAGGCGCCGGAGGCGATGAACAAGATATGATCCGTCTTGATCATGCCATGTTTGGTGGACACCGTTGAGCCTTCGATCAGGGGCAGTAGATCCCGCTGTACGCCTTCTCGGGAAACCTCGGCACCGCCAGATTCACCGCGCTTGGCAACCTTATCGAGCTCGTCGAGAAAGACGATGCCATTCTCTTCCACTGCCTCCACAGCACGCCGCTTGATGTCTTCGTCGTTGACCAGCTTGGCAGCTTCCTCGTCTCGTAGCAGGGGCCAGGCTTCCTTGACCGTCACCCGCTTGGTCTCGGATTTCTGCTTGCCCATGCTGGAGAACATGCTCTGCAGCTGACTGGTCATCTCTTCCATGCCGGGAGGGCCGGCAAGATCGAAGCCCGCACTTTGCGGGGTGATCTGGATATCGATCTCCTTGTCGTCGAGCTGGCCTTCGCGCAATTTCTTGCGAAATGTCTGACGCGTCGAGCTATTGTCTCGACCGCTGTCGTACTCGCTGCCTCGAGGACGCGGCAACAGAGCGTCGAGAATGCGATCCTCTGCCGCATCTTCGGCGCGATGCCCTACCTCTTCCTTGGCTTGCTCACGCACCATCTTGATCGCCATTTCGATCAGATCGCGAATGATGGATTCCACATCGCGACCCACATAGCCGACCTCGGTAAACTTGGTCGCTTCGATCTTGATAAAGGGTGCTCGCGCAAGCTTCGCCAGTCGACGGGCGATCTCGGTCTTGCCCACGCCGGTGGGGCCGATCATCAGGATGTTCTTGGGGGTGACTTCCGGGCGCAGCTCGTCGTCGAGCTGCATGCGCCGCCAGCGATTGCGCAGGGCGATGGCTACGGCGCGCTTGGCATCGTGCTGGCCGATGATGTACTGGTCCAGGGCGTGGACGATTTCACGGGGCGTCATCTGGGATTGATTCATGAGGCTCACAGCTCTTCGAGCTTGATCTGGTGGTTGGTATAGACACAGATGTCGGCGGCGATGTTCAACGCCTTTTCGGTGATCTCCCGGGCGTCGAGCTCGGTGTTGTCGAGCATCGCCCGGGCAGCGGCCAGGGCATAGTTGCCGCCGGAACCGATGGCGATGACGCCGTGCTCCGGCTCCAGCACGTCGCCGGTGCCGCTCAGCACCAGCGAGGCATTCTTGTCCGCCACCAACAGCATCGCTTCGAGCCGGCGCAGGGCGCGGTCGGTACGCCACTCCTTGGCCATTTCCACGGCGGCCTTGACCAGATGTCCCTGGTATTTTTCAAGCTGAGCTTCAAAGCGCTCGAACAGCGTAAAGGCATCCGCAGTACCACCAGCAAAGCCTGCCAATACCTGATTGTGATAAAGGCGGCGAACCTTGCTGGCGTTGCCTTTCATTACCGTGTCGCCAAGGGATACCTGGCCGTCGCCGGCAAGGGCAACCTGATCGCCGCGACGCACGGATACGATCGTCGTCATGAATAGAAACTCCTGGAGGCAGGCCTTTCTGGAAGTAACCGACCTGCCCGGTGACTTTGGGCGTCCGCTTCAAGAGAATAGATCGAAGGAACGGCCGATATGGAATCATCCTAGACAGTGTGGGCGAGACGTGTGGAAATCAAGCGGCCCAGGACGGACAGGGGCTATATCGAATCTCGAGTCAGTTCTGCAGCTTGATCATCAGCGGCTCAATACCCTGGGTCACCATCAGATCCTGGGCGCGATTGAGCTCCCGTGTATCCTGATAGGGTCCCACCTGCACCCGGTGCCAGGTCTGATTGCCCTGGGCCTTGACCTCGGTGATCTTGGCCAGCAGGCCAAAGTCCTTGAGCCGCCCGGACAGGCGCTGGGCATCGGCGATATTCTTGAAAGAGGCCGCCTGCAGCATGTAGCTGCCACCGTTCTTGGGGGCCGCCTGGGATTTCTTGACCGCTGTATCACTTTCAACCACATCCGCCACCGCCGCGGTCTCTGGTGTCGTGTCCGCTTCATCGACCTTGGGGGCGATGACCTCGGATTCCGGCAGCAGCGTATAGAATTCGAAGGTCGGCATGCGCGCCTCTTCTTTCTCGGCGGTCTTGCCGGCGTTCGAGGCGCCTTGGGGCGAAGCGCTCTGGGTGCTGGCAGGCTTGGGAACCACGGTGGCGATGGGAGGCGCGGTTTCCTGAAAGTACTGGGACAGGGCAAAGCCGGCGATGAGACCGCCAAGGCCCCATAGCCAGCCGGGTATGCTGATGCCACTGCGCTGCTTCCGACGCGAAGAACGACGTGCGGTGGCCCCTTTCCTGCGTGGGGGTTGACTCGATTTCTGACTCGGACTGCGGCTGGCCATGGGTTACATCTCCTCCGGGGCGCCGACACCCAGCAAATTCAAACCGTTGCGAATGACCTGGCGGGTTGCAAGCCCCAGCGCCAGGCGCGCGTTGCGCAGCGCAGCATCATCGACCATGACCTTGACGGCGTTGTAGCAGGTATGAAAATCCGCAGCGAGATCCTGCAGGTACTGGGCGATCTGCTGGGGTTCGCGGCTGGCGGCGGCATGGGACACTACTTCCGGGAAGCGAGCAAGCCGGTTCATGAGGGCCTTTTCCTGATCTTCCACCAGCAGGGACAGATTGTCGCTTGCAAGGGTCAGATCGAAGGGTCGGGCGTCCGCCTCGGCGCGGCGCAGAACGCTGCTGATGCGGGCGTGGGCATACTGGATGTAATAGACCGGATTGTCGTTGGACTTGGAGCGGGCCAGGTCGATGTCGAAAGTCAGCTGGGAGTCGGCGCGACGAGCGGCAAGAAAATAACGCGTGGCGTCCCGGCCGACCTCGTCGATCAGATCCCGCAGGGTGACATAGCTGCCGGCTCGCTTGGAGAGCTTCACCTCCACTCCGGAGCGGGTCACCAGCACCATCTGGTGCAGCACGTAGTCTGGCCAGCCGTTGGGAATGCCGACCTCCAGCGCCTGCAGGCCGGCGCGGACACGCGTCACCGTGGAGTGGTGATCGGCGCCCTGCTCATCGATGACGTGAGTGAAGCCTCGCTGCCATTTGTCGAGATGATAGGCGACATCGGGGACGAAGTAGGTGTAGTCGCCGTCGCGCTTGCGCATGACGCGATCCTTGTCGTCACCGAAGCTGGTGGTGCGAAGCCACAGAGCGCAATCCTCTTCAAAGGTATGGCCGCAGTCGATGAGCCGCTTCACGGTCTCTTCGACCTTGCCTTCGTTGTACAGCGAGGACTCAAGAAAATGGACGTCGAACTCGACGCCGAAGGCCTTGAGATCCAGATCCTGCTCCCGGCGCAGATAGGCCACCGCGAAGCGGCGAATTGCATCAAGATCCGTCGGATTCGCTGCCGCGGTGACGTGCTGATCGTCCGCGTCCACGGTCTCGCCGGCAAGATAGCTCCTGGCAATATCGCCTATGTAATCGCCGCGATAGCCATCCTTGGGCCAGGCCGGGTCTTCGGGCGTCAGGCCGTCGATGCGGGCCTTTACCGACAGCGCCAGGTTGGTGATCTGGGCACCGGCATCGTTGTAGTAGAACTCCCGGGTGACATCGTAGCCAGTCGCTTCCAGCAGGCGGCACAGGCAATCGCCTATCGCCGCGCCGCGACCGTGGCCGACGTGCAAAGGGCCGGTCGGGTTGGCGGAGACGAACTCCACCTGCACCTTCTGGCCCATGCCTTCCAGGCTGCGACCAAAGCTGTCGCCGGCGTCGAGTACCGTCGGCACGATGCGGGCAATCGCATCCGTGGCGGCAAAGAAATTGATGAATCCCGGGCCTGCGATCTCGACTCGTTCCACGCTATCACTGGCCGGTAGCGCCTCGATCAGTGCCGTCGCGATTTCCCGAGGGTTGCGGCGTGCCGGCTTGGCCAGCAGCATGGCCAGATTACTGGCGTAATCGCCGTGAGCCTTGTCCCGGGTTGCCTCGATCTTGATCGTCGGGCGGGCGTCGTCGGGTACGAGCCCTTGGGTCTTGAGCGCGGCCAGGGCCTGGTCGAGTAGTGAAGCAATGGTGTCTTTCATGAGAATGCGTGGGGTGTCCTGTGGCGCTAGCGAGTATTCATCGGCACGACGCAGGCATTGGCCTGAAGACGTCGTTCGCGCGTAAATGTAATCAACCATTATCGGCAATTGCGGCCCGGCTTTAAACCTCTCAGAGCTTTGTCGATCGTGAACGGATTCTCAACTGAGCGTTTGTGGGTCGATATCGATGGACCAGCGCACCCGTCTAGCCTCGGAGGAACGTTCTAGCCAGTCAACGAGAAAGGCACTGGCTTCGTGCAGCGCGCTGCGTTTGGCCGCGGACAGCATCAAGTGCACATGGTAGCGATTCTGACGCCGCTCCATGGGGGCCGGCGCGGGGCCCAGGCAATGCACGTCCAGGCCGCGCTCGCCAAGCCAGCTACGCAAGGAGGTCGCCGCCGCGCCCGCAAGCGTTGTTGCGTTGGCTTCTTTAGGGCTCTCGAAGCGCAGTAGCGCCATATGGCGATAGGGCGGTAGAGAAGCAAGCCGCCGCTCTTCGAGAAGCGTGTTGGCCAGAGCGTCATAGCCGCTGTCCGCCAGCAGGCGCAGATGCGGATCGTCCGGGTGCAGGGTCTGCACCAGAACGCGGCCCGGGCGCTCGGCGCGACCGGCTCGGCCGGCGACCTGAACCAGCAATTGGGCGCTGTGTTCAAGGGCACGAAAATCGCTGGCATAAAGGCCCGCGTCCGCATTGACTATCACGACCAGAGTGACATGGGGCAAGTGATGGCCTTTCGCCAGCATCTGGGTGCCGATCAGCAGGCAGGGGGCGCCTCGGCGTACTTCGGCAAGCGCATGCTCGAAGGCATCCTTGCGCCGGGTGCTGTCCCGGTCGATGCGATATACCGGAATCTTGGGAAAAAGGGCAGATAGCGTTTCTTCGCTACGCTCGGTGCCGGTGCCAAGAGGACGCAGGTCGGCGCTGCCGCAGTCAGGGCAGACGTCGGGTAATCGCTCTTGACGTTCGCAGTGATGGCAGATCAAACAAGGTGGCTGGCGATGCAGAGTCATTCGCGCATCGCAGTGGCGACACTCCGCAAGCCAGCCGCAGCCATGGCAGGCAAGGGTTGGCGCAAATCCGCGCCGATTGATGAAGATCAGCACCTGACCACCTCCAGCGAGGGCTGCGCTGATGGCGTCGATACAGGGCGGAATCAGCCCTCCCTGAGACGATCGGCCGCGCAAATCGACGAGCTCGAGTCTGGCTGGGGCGTGGTGGCTGGCGCGCAGGGTCAAGTGCAGGTGGCCATAGTAGCCGCTACGCGCCTTGATAAGGCTTTCAAGTGATGGTGTGGCGCTTCCCAGCAGGATGGGAATGTCATGCTGATGGGCGCGGGCAATGGCCAGATCCCGGGCATGGTAGCGCAGTCCTTCCTGTTGCTTGAAAGAGCTGTCGTGCTCTTCATCGACGACGATGACGCCCGGCTGCGCCAGGGGCGTGAACACCGCGGAGCGGGTGCCGATGATGATGGGGGCGCGCCCGGAGCGAGCCGCTTCCCAGGCATCCAGGCGCTCCGCATCCGTCAGGCCGGAATGCAGCGCCACCACGGTAACGCGAAAACGCTGGCGAAAACGCATCAGGGTCTGAGGCGTCAGGCCAATTTCAGGCACTAGCACCAGCGCCTGGCGCCCCTTGGCGATGATCGATTCGATCAACTGCAGGTAGATCTCGGTCTTGCCGCTGCCGGTGACTCCTTGCAGTAGGCTTGCGTGATAACGATCGAGCCGTTGATGCAGCTCTGCAAGGACGCTGGTCTGCTCGCGATTGAGTACCAGGGCGGGTTCCGCAAGGAGGTTGCCCCCTGGTGAGGGTGGCGAACCGGTCAGGGGTTCTTCCTGACACGCCGCCAGCCCCTTGTCCGCCAGCCCCTTGAGCTGGGTGCGATTGAACCCTTGGGCGCTGATGACCGAGCCTACCATGCCGCGGGGATGCTGGCGCAGTAGCTCGAGCAGCTCCGCCTGGCGACGGGCGCGACCCAACTGGGTGGCATCGGCGTTCTGGCCGGCTTCTGTCAACCGCCACCGCTCCCGGGTACGGGCTTCCAGTGGACGGCCCTGACGCAGCAATACCGGTAGAGCCTGATGCAGGGTGTCCCCCAAGCCGTGCTGGTAGTAGCGCGCGGTGAAATGGCACAGCCATAGCCAGTCCGATGGCAGTGGTTCACTGTCCAGACAGGCGCTGACTGGTTTGAGGGCGCTGAGTTCGAAATCGCTGGTATCACGACACTCGATGACGATGCCGATCACCTCGCGTCGCCCAAACGATACACGCACTCGCAAGCCCGGTTGCCAACCTTTGTTGGGAGTGGTCTGACAGGGGCGATAATCAAACAGTTTACGCAGGGGTGTAGGGACGGCGACGCCGAGTACCTTGGGTGAAAATGCCGTGAATGATGAAGGTGACAATTGGTCTCCGATAATAGCTCTGCTATAATACGCGCCCCTTGGCAAGTTGTGCATTGTGCGATAGTGCGGCTTAAAGGGGAAACCGGTTATCTCGCACCCGTGTACGGTGCTCGGCAGAGATCGAGTGGCGGTACACAGACAAATGAGGCTTCAAGATGAAACAAGGTATCCACCCGGATTACAAGAAAGTCACCGCAACCTGTTCCTGTGGCGCTACCCACTCCATAGGCACCACCGCTGGTGAAGACTTTTTCGTGGATGTTTGCTCCAACTGTCATCCGTTTTATACCGGTAAGCAGAAGCAGGCGACTACTGGTGGTCGCGTCGAGCGTTTCAACAAGCGTTTCGGTGTCGCCGTCAAGCGCAACTGAGCAAGAATTTGCCTAGATCGAAAAACCCGCCTGGTATATGGCGGGTTTTTTTGTACGTAAGGCTCGATAAACTATTCTTTAGCAGACGACAGTAGCTATTTTGAGCATTGATTTTATGTGGAAATAATTTCCTGATTTTATATAAAGAACAATACAAACATAATGTTGTGGTCAATTGTGAAATAGCTTTTTTTTCTATACCCTGAACAGACCCCTGAAAACTGGACAACCCCCATGACAGATGCGAAGAAGCAAGCGGCACTGGATTACCATTCCCAACCGATCCCTGGAAAACTGTCGGTCGAAATCACCAAGCCGACCTCTTCCGCAAAGCATCTGTCGATGGCTTACAGCCCAGGCGTAGCCGAGCCGGTTCGGGAAATCGCAAAAGATCCCGAGAATGCCTATCTCTATACCGGCAAGGGCAATCTGGTTGCGGTCATTTCCGATGGCACCGCGATCCTTGGGTTAGGCAATCTTGGAGCGCTTGCCAGCAAGCCGGTCATGGAAGGGAAGGGAGTGTTGTTCAAGCGATTTGCCGGAATCAATTCGGTGGATATCGAAATCAATGCGGAAAGCCCTCAGGCATTCATCGATACCGTGGCACGCATTGCCGACACCTGGGGAGGCATCAACCTCGAGGACATCAAGGCGCCGGAGTGCTTCGAGATCGAACGCACTCTCATCGAGCGGTGCAGCATTCCGGTCTTCCACGATGATCAGCACGGTACCGCGATCGTGACGGCAGCGGGGATGCTCAATGCGCTGGATATTGCCGGCAAGAAGATTTCCGATGCACGGGTTGTGTGTCTTGGTGCCGGCTCAGCCGCCATTGCCTGCATGAAACTGCTGGTATCCTGTGGCGCCAAGGCTGAACACATCTACATGATCGATCGCAAGGGCGTGATTCACAGCGGTCGTGACGATCTCAATCAGTACAAGGCGATGTTTGCCACGCAGACGTCGCTACGCACTCTTGACGAGGCGATCGAAGACGCCGATGTGTTCGTCGGCCTGTCCGGACCAAATCTTCTGTCCGCGGATCAGCTCAGGAAGATGGCGGCTAATCCAGTGGTATTTGCCTGCTCCAACCCGGATCCGGAAATCGATCCTCAGGTAGCCAATGAAACGCGTGATGATGTGATCATGGCCACCGGACGTTCCGACTATCCCAATCAGGTCAATAATGTACTGGGCTTCCCGTTCATCTTCCGTGGGGCGCTGGACGTTCGTGCAACCCGGATCAACGAAGAGATGATGATTGCAGCGGTCCATGCCATCAAGGATCTGGCTCGAGAGCCAGTACCCCAGGAAGTACTCGATGCTTACGAAGTCGATACATTGGAATTCGGCAGCGGTTACATCATTCCTACGCCGCTGGATGAACGCTTGCTTGACCGGGTCTCTTCCGCCGTTGCTCAAGCTGCGGTGGATTCCGGGGTAGCGCGTCGCCCTTACCCTTCGCATTATCCGTTGCAGAATGTCGCGGATGTCTATGGCGGCTGATATTACAGGCATTCACCAGTGATAGAGCAGCGATGCTGCTGTGGTGGTGTCCGTATTCACTTTATCATCCTCAACATCCGGCGGGTCTGAGTTGTTCTTGACCTCGTGGGATATACGCAAGGCAAGACTGGCGTTGAGTTGAGTCGTGATGGCAGAGAAGGCGCGTGTAGTGACATTGTCCCGCGTGCCTTCTATCGAAAGCTCCTGTTGAAAACTCGTGCCCTCGAAAACCTGCCACTCATAGTCTATTGCGCCGTAACCTACCGCTAGATCCTGAATTTTTCCGTTCTCGAGCGCGTCGCGGCGATAGCCGGGACCGGTCTCCAGCGATAGCGTGTGCTTGGGGCTGTCCAACACCTGGCGTCCATAGCCGCCAATGAAGGTCAACTGATAGCGATACCCGCTAAAGCGCTCCTTCTCCCAGCGCGCAAAACCGAACAGATAGTGGGGACCGTTCAGGTCATAGCGTTCGCGCCCGGCGACCAGATATTCTTCGTCACTGCTTTCACCATCCTTCTCGATCTTGCGCGTCTCCCCGCGCAGGCTATGGGTAAAGCGCCCCGTAAGCCAGGTCAAGCGCCCTTTGGCGATCAGCGTTTCGCTGTCGGTATTGCCTGACAGCTTGGTGTAGCCAAGCTCTGCTTGACCACTAAAGATAGGCGCTGCTTCATCCGGCGCAGGCGGGGCATAGAACGAAGCGGCGGTTGCCTGCCGAGCAGCAAGCGAAATGGCGAGCGTCAACAGAAAAGTTGGCGTAAGCCATGAGCGTGGCATGTCAAAAGCTCCTGATGCTTTCGTGTTGGCGCCTGCGAGGACGCTATCGACAGCGAGATGTGAAAGGGACAATACGGATGGGCCAGCCGATATGTCGACTGGCCCATCGCGTGTCATTGATCCTGAACAAATGCTCAGAAGATCGCTTCGTAGGTACCGGTGCCTTGAGATCCACTGCGGTTTTCCAGTTCCCGCTGGATGCGCCGCGGTTCAAAGTTGGGCAGATTGTCTTCCCGGAACAACTCTTCGATACCGCCGGGTTGATCGTCGTGCAGAAGCAGTCCGCTGTTCGCATCGATGCGTTTGATAACAACGTCGCCAGGGCGCTCGGGAACACTTTCCGGTGTGCCTTTCAAGGCTTCCCGCATAAAATCCTTCCAAACCGGCAGCGCCGCCTGAGCGCCATATTCTCCGGTACTCTCGTTGCTATCCTTGCCAATCCACACCGTGGCCACCAGATTGCTGTTGAAGCCCGAGAACCAGGCGTCACGCTGTTCATTAGTGGTGCCGGTCTTGCCCACGATATCGCCACGATTCAGCTCCAATGCGCCCCGGCCAGTGCCTCGCTCGATCACATCGCGCATCATGTCCCGCAGAATGTACAGCGCCTGAGGATCGACGACGCGCTCGGCGACGGGATAGTTCTTGCCGTCGATACGGGTCTGGGTGGCGCCTTCCGGGCAGGAAGGGCAAGCGACATTCGGCGTTGACTCGGCAAGCGGTTCCTGCTCGCCGGTATGCATCACCCGCTCGATATACCAGGGCGTGACCTTGAAACCGCCGTTGGCCAGCACGGCGTAGGCGTTGGCCATCTCCAGCGGCGTCAAGGAGGCGCTACCCAGCGCAAGAGAGAGTCCATGGGGCAAGCGCCCGTCGGCGAAACCGAATCGCTCCAGGAACTGGATTGCATTGTCCAGTCCAAGCGCCTGTAGTACGCGAATGGTAACCAGGTTGCGCGAGCGATAGAGCCCTACTCTGAGTCGTGTCGGTCCACGGAATTCGCCTTCGGAGTTGCCCGGGCGCCAATCGCCACCCATGTCGCTCATCACTACCGGCGCATCGTTGACGACGGTGGCAGCCGTCATGTTGCCTTGCTGCAACGCCGCCAGATAGATGAATGGCTTGAAGATCGAACCGGCCTGACGATTGGCCTGGGTCGCCCGGTTGAACTTGCTGTGGGCAAAGCTGAAGCCACCTTGTAGTGCTTGAATGGCGCCGGTACGAGGATCCAGGACGACAATCGCGCCTTCGATGCTCGGACGTTGAGAAAGCCGCCAATTGCCTTCCTTGTCTCGCAGGATACGTACCAGGGAGCCACGTTGAGCGATCTGCTCTGCGCGCTTGGGCGCTTCACCTCGCCATTTGGGGCTGCGATATTCACGTGCCCATTCGAGCCCCTTCCAGTCCAGAGTGACGAGCTCGGCATCGTTTGTCAGTACCTGCATCTGCTGATCTTGCGTCGCGACGACGATCGCAGGCTGCAGGGGGCCTGTTACGACGGTGCGATCCAGCACTTTTAGCCAATTGCTGACATCGCCTTCGATACCGCTGACCTGGACTTCACTGCTTTGGGCCGCCTTGCGGGCAGTCTGTATGACCTCCGGCGAAGCAGACAGCTCTTCCTCCAAGCCTTCACGCTGGGTCTTGTCCTGCGCCTCGACCAGGCTCGGCGGAATGTCGGTCTCTTCGGCGCCTCGCCAACCGTGGCGGGTGTCATAATCGATCAGCCCTTGAACGAGGGCTTCCCGAGCCTGCTTCTGCAGCTGACTGTCGAGGGTGGTGTAGAGCTGATAACCGCCGGTATAGGCATCGTCACCGAAGCGTTCGATGGCGAACTGACGTGCCATCTCGGCAATATAGGAAGCCTCGACCTCCACCTGGGTCGAGTGGCGTCGGGCCGTCAACGGCGCCTGTACCGCTTCGTCGTAACGCCTTGCGTCGATATAGCCCAGCTCGCGCATGCGATACAGAATCCAGTTGCGTCGGATCAGGGAGCGTTCTGGATTGGCCAAGGGATTGAAGGTGGAGGGAGCCTTGGGTAGACCGGCGATCATGGCTTTTTCCGCCAGAGTGAGTTCCTCCAGGGGCTTGTCATAATATGTCTTCGCGGCGGCGGCGATGCCATAGGCGCGGTGGCCAAGGAATATTTTGTTGACGTAGAGTTCGAATATCTCTTCCTTGCCGAGGATCTGCTCCATCTGCAGAGCCAACAGGATCTCGCGGATCTTGCGAGTAAAGGTTCTATCCAGGGTCAACAGATAGTTGCGCGCCACCTGCATGGTAATGGTGCTGCCCCCGGTCTGGATGCCACCGCTGGCGGCCAGCTCGAATGCTGCCCGGGCAAGGCTTTTGGGGTCGACGCCCGGATGCTCGAAATAGCTGTCATCCTCTGCTGCCAGAAAGGCTTGCACCATATCCTCGGGGATGGCGTCGAAGGTGACCGGAGTACGGCGCTCTTCGCCAAACTCGCCGATCAGCTTGGCATCCCGGGTATAAATACGCAGCGGGGACTGCAGCTCGTACCCTTGAAGTTGACGCACATCGGGTAACCCGGGGACAAAGTATAGGGCAGCGCCAATCAAGGCCAGCACACAGGCTGCGCTCAGCGAGAGAAAAAGCCATAGGGCCGAGCCGAGCAGACGTCTGAAAAACTTCATGCAGTATCAATGTCCGTGGTGATCGAGTGACGAGCGAACGGTGGAATGCCGCACGGTCTCAGACCGGACATTATATAGAAAGCGCGCGATGCGAAAACCAGCAATGACGATTCCTTGTGAGGAATAAGTGTGAAAGTGCTGCCCTGACAAGTGTCTAAGTGTCTAAAGTGCACTAATGATTTTTTCCTAGGAGCCGATAAAACCCTATACGAATGATCGCAAGTGCAAAGAGGCCACACCGTGTTAGGGCTAAAAGCATCCCCTAAGGGGCTTGTCGGTGTCGATATTACCTCGGCAACGGTCAAACTCATCGAATTGAAAGGACGTGGCTTACAGCGCCGCGTCGAGAGCTACGCAGTACGTCCGCTGCGGGAGGGCGCCGTGGTGGAGCGCCGTATCCGCAGCATGGATGACGTCGTCGAAGCCATCGGCCGCGCCGTGGAACATGCGCGGCCGCGCAGCCGACGTGCTGTCGTGGCGATTCCACCCAATGCAGCGATCACCAAGACGCTGACACTGCCCGCGTCATTGAGTGACGAAGAAATCGAGGGGCGCATCCAACTCGAATCCGACAAGCACATCCCCTTTCCGTTCAACGAAGTTGCCTTCGATTTCCAGCGTCTGGGTATAAATGTCCGCTATCCGGACCAGCAGAATGTACTGCTTGTTGCCTGCCGGCAACAAGAGGTTGGTCAGCTTACCGACGCGGTGTTGCAGGCGGGGCTCGAGCCAACGGCGGTGGATATCGAAACCTTCGCGCTGGAGCGTGTATTCAGCGAGTTGCGTCGTCAGTTGGGGCAAGGGATAGAGGAAAGTGAATGCGTTGCGCTAGTCGATCTTGGCGCAAACATGAACGCTTTTCATGTATTGCAACATGGCCGCACTCTTTATAGCCGCGATACGGTCTTTGGCGGTCGCAAGCTGACGGATCACATTCGTCAGCGCTATGGGCTGAGTCTGGAAGAAGCAGGACTGGCCAAGAAGCGCGGTGGTTTGCCTGAAGACTATGCGGACCAGGTCCTGATGCCCTTCGTTGATGCGGTGATTCAGCAGGTCGGCCGCTCATTGCAGCTTTACTACAGTACCGGTCGCAATCCCACGGTCAAGCATTTGATCTTGGCCGGTGGATCCAGCGTGATTCCCGGCTTGCGTGAAAAGCTTGAGGCCAGTAGCGGCATGCAGGTGGAAATCGCCAATCCCTTCATGCACATGACAATCAACCCCCGCGTCAACGCTGCAGCATTGACCAGCGACGCACCGGCGCTGCTGACTGCCTGTGGCCTGGCCATAAGGGCTCGCTCATGAGTATCGAGATCAATCTTCTGCCTTGGCGTGAGGCACAACGCGAAACCCGCAGCCGACGTTTCATGATGAGCCTGGGCCTGATGGCGCTACTAGGCATCGCCGCTGGCTGGGGGCTGACGCAATTTTATCAGCAGGCGCTGGACGCGCAGCACCAGCGCAATCGCTACATTGAAACTCGCATGCAGCGTTTGGACCAGGATATTGCCGCCATCCGTGACTATCAGGCACTGCGGGAACGCATGTTGACCCAGATCGAGTTGATTCGGGAATTGCAGTTCAGCCGCCCCCAGACGGTGCGTGTGTTCAATCAGCTGGTCGCAAGTCTGCAAGAGGGCGTGTACTACAACGAGCTGTCCCGAAACGAAAATCAGCTGCGCTTTCTTGGCCAGGCGGATACCAATCGTCAAGTGTCCGATCAATTGCGTTCGATCGCCGCCAGCGAGGTATTCGCGATTCCGCTGCTATCCGAAGTGCAAGCAGCAGACAAAGGTGCGGGCAAGCGCTTCGCCATGAGCGTCACCGAAATCCTGCCCAGTGCCATGGCTGAACAATACGCCAAGGAGGATTTGCCATGAACCTCAAGGCCATGAACTTCAATGCCATGAACTTCAAAGCCATGAACCTCAAGGCAGAATGGCAGCGTCTACGAGAACTCGAATGGCGCGAGCTGGATGTCAGCGAGGCCTCCAGCTGGCCGGTATCGCTGAAGATACTCTGCTCCGCTCTGGTATTGGGGAGCATATTCGCTGCCATGAACTGGTATATGGCGGCACCGCGCGCCGAAGTGCTCGAGGGCGCCCAGGCCGAAGAGCACGAATTGATTCAGCGCTACGAAAGCAAAGCCTTTCAAGCGGCCAATTTGCCACTGATGCGCGAGCAGATGGGCGAACTCGAAGCGCGTATGGGGTTGCTGCTGGAAATGCTGCCCACCGGCGCCGAAGTGCCGGCACTGATCGACAACATCAGCGATACCGCTCATGACAATCAACTCACCATCGACTTCATCCGCCTGCGCAGCCCGATACTCAAGGAGTTCTACACCGAGCAACCCTTCGATATACAGGTGCAGGGCGATTATCACCGCATTGCCGCTTTTCTCTCCGGCGTTGCTGGATTGCCGCGTATCGTGACCTTGCACGATTTCAGTCTCGAGCCGGTAGAAAAAGCAGCCACAGGAAAGACGGACACGCTGCGACTGTCAATGCTGGCCAAAACCTATAACCACCGACCGGAGAGCCAGCCATGAAAGGCAAAATTCTCGGGCCGCTGCTGATAGTGGCGCTGACAGGCTGTGGCAACGCCGATCTTGGCAGTCTCGAGCGTCAATTGAACGTATTGCAGAGCCGCCCTACGGGCAAGGTCGCACCGCTTCCCGAAGCACCGGCATATCGTCCGGTGACCTACGATCAGGCCGCGGGCCGCAGCCCTTTTGCGCCTCAGCGTCCGGAAACCGAACAGGAACGTGATCTGGGCAAAGAACTGGCGCCGGACTTGCAGCGCCCGCGGGAGCCTCTCGAAGCTTACGCCCTGGAATCACTCATCCTGGTGGGCACATTGCGCACCAATGAGCGTACCTCCGCATTGATCCGCGATCCGGAGGGAGAAGTGCATCGACTATATGTCGGTGAGTATCTGGGCACGGATTTCGGCCGTATCACCCATATCGATGAACGCTCCTTGCAGCTTCTGGAAATTGTGCCGAACGGGCAGGGGGGCTGGATCGAGCGCCGCGGCAATCTTGCATTGAATGATGACAACGAAAAAAAACGCCGAGGCTAAAAAGAGAAGAAGCGCCAAGGTTAAGGAACGCAGGTTCAGGGGATATCACATGACAAAATTCATTCGTACGTTGCTGGCTGCGGCGTTACTCAGTGGCGCCGGGCCGGTTCTGGCGCAATCCGCGCTGATCGGCGTGGACTTCGAACAGTCCAACGACGATCACCTGGAGGTCTCGCTGCGCTTCTCTGGTGCCATACCTGAAGTGCGCAGCTATCGCATTGCCTCTCCATCGCGGCTGACCATCGACTTGTTGGAGACTGCCAGCCAGCTGGAGCAGCGCCGCTTCGATCTGGCGCTGGCCGGCGTGCGCCAGTTGGTAGCCTTGGAGTCCGGCAAACGCACTCGCCTGGTGTTCGATCTTGAAAGCGATCTTTCCTATACCTTGAACGAGCGTGGCAACGTTCTGGTACTCAAGCTTGGAAAGGGTGCGGCAAAAACCTCGAGGCTTTCCGACCTGATCGCAACCGGTGCCGTGATCGATAAAGCGAAGGCTGCTTCAGCAAAAGAAGGCGTCTATTTGCCCAAGACACCCTCTTCCGATCTCGCGGAAGTAACAACCAGGATCACGCCCGCAGCCGTCCCAAGAGCCTTACCAGCCGTACTCGGTCCACGGGTCGAAGACATCGCCTTTCGCCGCGGCGAAGATGGCGCCAGCCGACTGGTCCTGACTTTCGACCGTGGCGGTGTAAATGCTCAGGTCAGCGAACGGGGCGATCGGCGAATCGTGGCGGATATCGAGGATGTGACATTGCCGGCATCTCTGTTCAAGACCCTGGATGTCAGCGATTTCGGCACGCCGATGCAGCGTGTTGTCCCACAACTCAAGGGCCAGGACCTACAGCTGACCATCGAGGCCAAAGGGGAGTACGCAATGCTCTCGACCCTCAATGGTCGTGAGCTTGTGATCGAGGCCAAGCCACTGACCCGGGCTGAACGCGATGCCGAACAGCGTCAACGCGCCGCTTATACCGGCAAGCGTATCACGCTCAATTTTCAGGATATCGAGGTCCGTGAAGTATTGGCGATCATCGCCGAGGAAACCGGTATCAATGTAGTGGCCCGGGACAGCGTGCAAGGCAGCGTGACCTTGAATCTACAGAACGTGCCCTGGGATCAGGCGCTGGACCTGGTGCTCAAGAGTCATGGCCTTGCCAGCCGCCAGACCGGCAATGTGCTGGTCGTGGCGCCGGCGGAAGAGCTGGCCGCCATGGAGCGTCGGGAGTTCGAGGCCCAGGCCCAGATGCAGGAGCTGGCGCCGCTTTCCACCGAGTATCTTCAGGTACGTTATGCCAAGGCGGATGAGCTGGCTTCATTGCTCAGAGGTGCTGAAGGGTTTGGTCTGCTTTCAGACCGAGGCAAGGTCAGTGTCGACGCTCGCACCAATACCCTATTGATTCAGGAAACCCCGGAACAGCTCAAGGCCATCAAGTTTACCCTGGATCAGCTGGACGTGCCGGTACGCCAGGTACAGATCGAGGCACGCATCGTCATTGCCCGGGATAGCGCCGCCCGGGAACTGGGGGTCAACTGGGGCATGTCCTCCGCCAAACCGGTCAACGGGGTGCTGGGGAATGGCAGTAGCCTGGATCTTGGCGGCGCCTCGAGCGGCCAGGCGCCCAATGGCGGTCTGTCGGTGGATCTGGGGGATGATTTCAACCCCAGCAGCGTGTTCAGCTTCGGCTATCTCTCCGGCGATATTCTGCTCGATCTCGAGCTGCGGGCCCTGGAGAGCGAAGGCAAGAGCCAGACCATTTCCCAGCCCAAGGTGATCACTGCGAATCAAAAGCGTGCCGTGATCAAGCAGGGCCAGGAGATTCCCTATCAGGAAGCCACCTCCAGCGGCGCCACCAACGTCGAGTTCAAGGAGGCGGTACTGTCTCTTGAGGTCACGCCGCAGATCACCCCGGACGATCGCATCATCATGGATTTGATCATCAACAACGATGATGTAGCGGATGCAAGCTTTGCAGGCGCGCCGGCCATCGACACCAACGAGATCCAGACGCAGGTGCTGGTCAACAACGGCGAAACCGTGGTGCTGGGAGGGATCTTGACCACGGAACAGCTGGAAAATCTGTTCAAGACACCCTTGCTGGGTGACCTGCCACTGCTGGGGCATCTATTTCGCTATACCGAACAGAGCAATCAGAAGGTAGAATTGTTAGTCTTCATCACTCCGAAAATCATCGAGGATAGACTGGCGATTCGCTGATGCAGGGTTTTCCCAATCTCTTTCTAATCGGCCCCATGGGGGCCGGTAAAAGCACCATCGGCCGCCTTCTGGCGGCCGAGTTGCAGCGCGATTTCGTCGATAGCGATCACGAGATCCAGGCCCGCTGTGGTGCCGACATTCCCTGGATATTCGACGTCGAAGGAGAGGCGGGCTTTCGCCTGCGCGAATGCGCGATCATCGACGAACTCAGTCAGCGTGGTGACATTGTCCTTGCTACCGGTGGCGGTGTAGTGATGCATGAGGACAATCGTCAGGTACTGCGGGAGCGCGGCACCGTGATCTATCTCTATGCTACCGTCGAACAGCAGTTACGCCGTACTGCCAAGGATCGCAATCGTCCCTTGCTGCGCAGTAGCGACCCCGAAGCCGTGCTGCGAGGACTGTTCGAGACGCGCGACCCTTTGTATCGTGCCACTGCGGATCTGCTTGTGCGCACGGACCGACGCGGCCCGCGCTCCGTGGTCAACGATATCCTTCGGCGCGTGACACGACTCGTCGACCCTTTGCAGACCAAGGCGTGAAATCAATGAATACCTCTCTAGCATCGCCGCGCACCCTCGACGTCGCGCTGGGCGAGCGCAGCTACCCCATTCATGTTGGTGCCGGGCTTCTACAGGATCCGGCACTGCTGCGCTCTCACCTGGCGGGGCGCCAGGTGCTGATCGTCACCAATGAGGCCGTGGCGCCGCGCTATCTCGATATTCTCAAGCAGGGGCTCGATGGGGATCTCGAGGTGCAGGAACTCATCTTGCCGGACGGCGAGCAGACCAAGACTCTGGCCACGCTGTCGCTTATATGGGATGCGCTGCTGGAGGCTGGGTTCAATCGCCGCTGCACCCTCATCGCGCTTGGTGGTGGTGTGATCGGCGACATGACCGGCTTTGCCGCCGCCTGCTATCAGCGCGGGGTGACCTTCATTCAGGTGCCGACCACCCTGTTGGCCCAGGTGGATTCCTCCGTAGGTGGCAAGACCGGCGTCAACCATACCCTGGGCAAGAACATGATCGGCGCCTTCTGGCAGCCTCGGGCGGTGATCATCGATACCGACACGCTCACGACACTCCCCGAGCGAGAGCTTTCCGCAGGGCTTGCGGAGGTGATCAAGTATGGTCTGATCGGCGATCTTTCCTTCCTCACCTGGCTCGAAGAACACATGGCGGGGTTGCGTGGACTCGATAGCGAACTGCTCATTGAAGCCATCCTGCGCAGTTGCAGGATCAAGGCGGATATCGTGGCTGCAGACGAGACCGAGCAAGGGGTGCGGGCACTGCTCAACCTGGGGCATACCTTTGGTCATGCCATCGAGGCCCATCAGGGTTATGGCAACTGGCTGCATGGAGAGGCAGTGGGCGCGGGGATGTACCTGGCGGCACTGCTCTCCCAACGCTTGAATTGGCTGGCAGAGGTCGAGATCGATCGCGTTGGCGCCGTGCTTACCGCAGCAGGGCTCCCCCTGAGCGCACCGGCGAACATGGACGCGGCGGCTTTCCTCGAGCACATGCGCCGAGACAAGAAGAATCTGGATGCCCGCATTCGCTTGGTGCTGCTGCGTGGCCTGGGGGACGCCTGTATTTATGATGAGACACCACCTGCATTACTCGAGCAGTTCTTGCAGGAGTGCCCTAGGGCCTGTTGACGTTTCATCGCGAACCGCGTTGCTGCATCAAAAAGTGTCAGTCAAGGCGCGAAGCGCAGGGAAGGGTTATTCCCTTTTCACGTTTCGCAACGCAGAATGGCGCTTTTTGCTGCGCAACCCGAAGGGCTGGGCCAGTTTTTATCCGCTGCTGCGTTAGTCGTCGTTGATTTGGAATAACCAAATTTCTCTCCTCCTGCCTTGCCCCGAATAAAAACTGGCGCCAGCGCGGCCGTGAATGAAACGTCAACAGGCCCTAAAGAGTAATCCTTTCTTTTTCACAGAATCTTGAATGAATTCATAGCCCGCGCTCAGTCGCGGGCTTTTGCATTCCTGCGCCAGTTTGAAGTAATCTTACGATCTTGCCAATTGTGCATGGCTTATGCACAAAACGCATAGCGTAAGATAATAATCCCAAGTGTAGCGTCCTGTTTGCCCTTGGCTTTATTCAGTTTTTGGCTATTCACGTTTTAGAGGCACGCCCCATGAGAAATGGTCTTCACCAGCCCGGCGAATTTCGCGACAACTGCGGCTTTGGCTTGATTGCGCATATGCAAGGGCAGGCCAGTCACGATCTACTGCAGACGGCCATCGAGTCCCTGACCTGCATGACTCACCGAGGCGGTATCGCGGCGGATGGCAAGACCGGCGATGGCTGTGGCCTGCTGTTCACCATGCCCACGGATTTCATGCGCACGCTCGCGAAGGAAGAAATGAACGTCGAACTGGGGGTGCGCTTCGCCGTCGGCGTGGTGTTCTTTGCCGATGACGATGCCCGGGAAACCCAAGCCCGGGAGACGCTGGAAGGCGAGCTGGTCGAACGCGGCCTGACCGTGCGCGGCTGGCGCGACGTGCCCACGGATGCCAGCGTGTGCGGACCGATGGCCCTGGACTGCCTGCCGCGGATTCGCCAGATCTTCGTCGAGGCCAGTGACGATCGGCCCGATCCGGTGTTCAACGTCGATCTGTTCATGGCGCGGCGCCTCGCCGAGCAGAAGCTCAAGCATGATCAAGATTTCTACGTCTGCTCCCTATCGTCCCGGGTGCTGTCCTACAAGGGGCTGATGATGCCGGCGGACCTGCCGACCTTTTATCAAGATCTGGGCGATGTGCGCCTTGAGACCTCGACCTGCGTGTTCCATCAGCGTTTCTCGACCAATACCGCCCCCCGCTGGCCCCTGGCCCAGCCGTTTCGTTTTCTGGCTCATAATGGCGAGATCAATACCATCGAGGCCAACCGCGGCTGGGCCAATTCGCGCAAGGAAAACTTCGTCAGCGAGCTGCTGCCGGATATCACGCAACTCGAGGAGATCGTCAACACCGTCGGCTCCGACTCTTCCAGCATGGACAACATGCTCGAAGTGCTGCTCACCGGCGGCATGGATCTGTACAACGCCATTCGCATGATGGTGCCGCCGGCCTGGCAGAACGTCGAAACCATGCCCGGGGATCTACGCGCCTTCTTCGAGTACAACTCCATGCACATGGAGGCCTGGGATGGCCCGGCGGGGCTGGTCATGACCGACGGCCGCAACGCGGTGTGCATGCTGGATCGCAACGGCCTGCGACCGGCGCGCTGGGTGATTACTAACAACGGCTACATCACCCTGGCATCAGAAATCGGTACCTACGACTACAAGCCCGAGGACGTGGTAGCCAAGGGCCGGGTCGGGCCGGGGCAGATTCTGGGCGTGGACACCCACACCGGCGAAGTGTTGCACACGGCGGATATCGACAACCGACTCAAGTCCGCTTTTCCCTACAAGCGTTGGCTGAAGGATCGCGCCCAGTATCTGGAATCGGCGTTGACGGAGCTGGCGCGCTTTCACCCGTTCGATGCCCAGGAGCTCGGCGTCTATCAGAAGATGTTCCAGGTGACGTTTGAAGAGCGGGATCAGCTGCTGCGCCCGTTGGCGGAAAGCGGTCAGGAGGCGGTGGGCTCCATGGGCGATGACACCCCCATGGCGGTGCTGTCCCGCCAAAGTCGTGTGCTTACCGACTATTTCCGGCAGAAGTTCGCCCAGGTCACCAACCCGCCCATCGATCCGCTGCGCGAGGCGATCGTGATGTCGCTCGAGACCTGCTGCGGCGCCGAACTTAATGTGTTCGAGACCAATGCGGATCATGCCCATCGGCTGATCCTCACCGCGCCAATTCTGTCGCCGCGCAAGTTCACTGCCCTGGTCACGCAAGACGACCCGGCCTTTCGCAGTCAGACCCTGAGCCTGCACTACGACCCGGATGAAAGCACGCTCAAACAGGCCTTGCAGAGCCTGTGCCAGCAGGCGGAGCAGGCCGCAAGGAAGGGGGTGGTGATCCTGGCGCTGTCGGACGCGGAGCTTGAAAAGGGCAAGCTGCCGGTCCATGCCGCCCTTGCCACCGGCGCGATCCATCATCATCTGGCGCGTCTTGCCCTGCGCCCTCGGGTCAATCTGATTGTGGAGACCGGTTATGCCCGGGACGCACACCAGATGGCGGTGCTGTTCGGTGTCGGCGCCACAGCGATCTATCCCTATCTTGCCTATCAAGTGATGGCGGACATGCATCACAGTGGTGAACTCACCGGCAATCCAGAAGATTCCCGGGAGAACTATCGCAAGGGACTACAGAAAGGGCTCTACAAGATCCTCTCCAAGATGGGCATCTCGACCCTGGCCTCCTATCGCGGCTCCCAGCTGTTCGAGGCGGTGGGGCTCTCTTCCGAAGTCATGGATCTGTGCTTTACCGGCATGATGTCCCGCATCGAAGGCACTGGCTTTGCCGAATTGCAGCTTCAGCAGGAACTGCTGGCGCGGGACGCCTGGACCCCGCGCAAGCCTTTGCGCCAAGGCGGCTTGCTCAAGTATGTGCATGATCACGAATACCACGCCTACAACCCGGATGTGGTGATGACCCTGCAGCGGGCGGTGCAGCAGGGCGATTATGCCCAATGGAAGAAGTTTGCCCGGTTGGTCAACGAGCGGCCGGTGGCGACCATTCGAGATCTGCTCAGGCTCAAGCCGGCCCCGGAGCCGCTGCCACTCGATGAGGTAGAGCCGGTTGAAGATCTGATTCCGCGCTTCGACAGTGCCGGCATGTCCCTCGGGGCGCTGTCCCCGGAGGCCCATGAAGCCCTGGCCCAGGCCATGAACGAGACGGGTGGGCGTTCCAACTCCGGCGAAGGCGGCGAGGACCCGGCGCGCTACGGCACCATAAGAAGCTCGAAGATCAAGCAGATCGCCTCCGGGCGCTTCGGTGTGACCCCGGCCTACCTGGTCAATGCGGAGGTGCTGCAGATCAAGGTCGCCCAGGGCGCCAAGCCGGGAGAGGGCGGTCAGCTGCCCGGCAGCAAAGTCAACGAGCTGATCGCCCGGCTGCGCTATGCGGTGCCCGGGGTGACGCTGATCTCGCCGCCGCCGCATCACGATATCTATTCCATCGAGGATCTGGCTCAGCTGATCTTCGATCTGAAGCAGATCAACCCGGAGGCCCAGGTATCCGTCAAACTGGTTTCCGAGCCGGGCATCGGCACCATCGCCACCGGCGTGGCCAAGGCCTACGCGGATCTGATCACCGTCTCCGGCTATGACGGCGGCACTGCGGCAAGCCCTATGACCTCCATCAAGCACGCAGGCTCCCCCTGGGAGCTGGGCCTGCCGGAGGTGCATCAGGCGCTGCGCATCAACGGCCTGCGAGACAAGATCCGTCTGCAGACCGACGGCGGCCTGAAAACCGGCCTGGACGTGGTCAAGGCGGCGATTCTCGGCGCCGAGAGCTTCGGTTTCGGTACCGCCCCCATGGTGGCCCTGGGCTGCAAGTATCTCCGCATCTGTCATCTCAATAACTGTGCCACCGGTGTCGCCACCCAGCACCAGTATCTACGGGACGAGCACTTCCGCGGCACCGTGGACATGGTCAAGCACTACTTCCGTTTCATCGCCGAGGAGGTGCGGGAGCTGATGGCCATGCTCGGGGTGCGCAAGCTCACGGATCTCATCGGGCGCACGGATCTGCTCGAGGTGCTGGAAGGCGAGACCGCTTCCCAGCGCAGGCTCGATCTGACGCCGCTGCTGGAAAACGATCATGTGCCGGCGGACGCCCCGCAGTTCTGCACGGTCAGCCGCAACGAGCCCCACGATCCCGGCGCCAAGAACCGGGAGGTGTTCGAAACACTCAAGGGCGCCATCGAGGATAAGTCCGGCGGCGAGTTCGCGTTTCGCATCACCAACTGCGATCGCAGCGTGGGGGCGCGGGCCTCCGGGGAGATCGCCAAGCGCTATGGCGAAGCAGGCCTCGAGGAGGCGCCGATCGTGGCCCGCTTCACCGGGGTGGCGGGTCAGAGCTTCGGGGTGTGGAACGCCCGCGGCCTGCATCTGTATCTCGAGGGGGATGCCAACGACTACGTCGGCAAGGGCATGAACGGCGGCAAGGTGGTCATCGTGCCGCCGAAAGACAGCCAGTTCGAAAGCCACAAGACGGCGATCATCGGCAATACCTGCCTGTACGGCGCCACCGGCGGCAAGTTGTACGCCGCCGGCACTGCGGGTGAGCGTTTCGGCGTGCGCAACTCCGGGGTTCATGCGGTCATCGAAGGGGCGGGGGATCACTGCTGCGAATACATGACCGGCGGCGTGGTCTGCGTGCTGGGCGAGACCGGCGATAATTTCGGCGCTGGCATGACCGGCGGCTTTGCCTACGTGATCGACGAGGATCGCACCTTCGTCGACAAGTACAACCATGAGCTGGTGGAGATTCAGCGGGTCAATACCGAGGCCATGGAAGCCTATCGTCGCCATCTGCGGGAAACGATCCAGGAGTATGTCGCCGAAACCGACTCGGCCCGAGGCCACGAGATACTCGAGGACTTCCCCGACTTCATTCGTCACTTCTGGCTGGTGAAGCCCAAGGCGGCAAATCTTCGAGAATTGCTGAAACAATCCCAGCGCCAGCCGGAATAGAAAACAGCATCAGTCGGAACAAGAGGACTTACTTTCATGGCAAACCGTCTGGACAACGATTTCCAGTTCATCGATGTCGGCCGCCAGGATCCGCGCAAGAAAGAGGCGCGAACCCGGGCTCGGGAGTTCTCCGAGATCTATGAGCCTTACAAACCCAGCGAAGCCGCCAGCCAGGCTCATCGCTGCCTGCACTGCGGCAATCCTTACTGCGAGTGGAAATGCCCGGTACACAACTATATTCCCAACTGGCTCAAGCTGGTCAGCGAGGGCAACATTTTAGAGGCCGCCGAGCTATCGCATCGCACCAATACCCTGCCGGAAGTGTGCGGCCGGGTGTGCCCGCAGGATCGACTCTGTGAGGGGGACTGCACCCTCAACGACGGCTTCGGCGCGGTGACCATCGGCTCCGTGGAGAAGTACATCACGGATACCGCCTTCGCCATGGGCTGGCGCCCGGACATGTCCAAGGTCACCTGGACCGATAAGCGGGTGGCGATCATCGGTGCCGGCCCCGCGGGGCTTGGCTGTGCCGATATCCTGGTGCGCAACGGCGTCAGGCCCGTGGTGTTCGATCGTTACCCGGAGATCGG
Organism: uncultured Halomonas sp.; assembly: GCF_947500835.1. Taxonomy (GTDB): domain Bacteria; phylum Pseudomonadota; class Gammaproteobacteria; order Pseudomonadales; family Halomonadaceae; genus Modicisalibacter. Next base: position 68,166 of record NZ_CANMTQ010000009.1, on the reverse strand, counting down.
CGGGCTTTTGACCTTCGGCATCCCGGAGTTCAAGCTCGAGAAGAACGTCATGGAGCGCCGGCGAGCAGTGTTCGAGGAGATGGGCATCGAATTCCGACTCAACGTCGAGATCGGCAAGGACGTGACTATCGACGAGCTGCTCGCCGAGTTTGATGCGGTGTTCATGGGCATGGGAACCTACAAGTACATGGAAGGCGGTTTCCCCGGTGAAGAGCTGCCCGGGGTACACAAGGCGCTGGATTTTCTGGTAGCCAACGTCAACCACTGCCTGGGCTTCGAGAAAGACCCGGCGGATTACATTTCCCTCAAGGGGCAACGCGTTGTGGTGCTGGGCGGTGGCGATACCGCCATGGACTGCAACCGTACCTCGATCCGCCAGGGCGCGACCAGCGTGACCTGCGCCTATCGCCGGGACGAGGGCAACATGCCCGGTTCCAAGCGCGAGGTGGCCAATGCTCGGGAGGAGGGCGTGGAATTCCTGTTCAATCGTCAGCCCGTGGCGGTGATCGGCGAGGACAAGGTCGAAGGCGTCAAGCTGGTGCGCACCCGCCTGGGTGAGCCGGATGAAAACGGGCGTCAGCGCCCGGAGGTGGTGCCGGGCTCCGAGGAGGTGCTGGAGGCGGACGCGGTGATCATCGCCTTTGGCTTTCAGCCCAGCGATATTCCCTGGTTCGAGGCCAGCAAGATCGAGATCGATGAGCGTGGCCGAGTCACCGCGCCAGAGCGCGGTAAGTTTGCGTTCCAGACCAGTAACGAGAAGATCTTTGCCGGTGGCGACATGGTGCGCGGCTCGGATCTGGTAGTCACCGCGATCCATGAAGGGCGCCAGGCGGCGGAGGGCATTCTCGATTATCTGGGAGTGTGACAACGCAAGAGTATGCACCAGGCTGCGCGCCATGCGATACGCAAAGGCGAATTCCATCACTTAGCTTGTGGCCTGAGCGTCGGGCAGGAACAAGGTCCTTCTTGCCTGCCCTCAAGCGACATCCATGTCGCTCGTCGCTCGCCACTGCGTTCGCGATGACGCCTTCGCGAAAGTCGCTTTACCGCGCAGCCTGTTGCTAGACCCCATGCCGAGCGGCGCCAGGTGCAGGAAAAAGCGAAGCTCCTTTTTCAGGGCCGGAAAATACATCCATGCTATTCCGGCATTTCCGCCATCCATGGCGGTCAGATGAAAAAGGGAGCGCCCAGGGATGGGTTTACAGCGTCTTCGCTGTTCCTGTACCTGGGGTAGCCGCGGTAATGCAACGCAGCGTTCTAAATTGAGCCCCCACCTCGAGTCTGCTATTCTGGCGTCCCATCCGGGCCCGATTCTCCTTACGGCCCCTTTAGAGCAACTGCTCACGATTCGACAGGTTTTCCATGACACGATATATCTTCGTGACCGGCGGCGTTGTGTCCTCTCTCGGAAAGGGCATTGCCTCGGCCTCTCTGGCGGCGATTCTCGAGGCCCGCGGTCTCAAGGTCACCATGCTCAAGCTGGACCCGTACATCAACGTCGATCCGGGCACCATGAGCCCGTTCCAGCACGGCGAGGTATTCGTCACCGAAGATGGCGCGGAGACCGATCTCGACCTGGGGCATTACGAGCGCTTCATTCGCACCAAGATGACCCAGGCCAACAACTTCACCACCGGTCGGGTCTACGAGCACGTGCTGCGCAAGGAACGTCGCGGCGACTATCTCGGCGGCACAGTACAGGTGATCCCGCATATTACCGACGAGATCAAGCGTCGAATCTACGAGGGCGGCGAAGGCTTCGACGTGGCGCTGGTGGAAATCGGCGGCACCGTGGGGGATATCGAATCCCTGCCATTTCTCGAGTCGATTCGTCAGTTACGCAGTGAGGTCGGCGCAAGCCGAGCGCTGTTCATGCACCTGACCTTGGTGCCCTACATCAAGACCGCCGGGGAGACCAAGACCAAGCCGACCCAGCACAGCGTCAAGGAACTGCGCTCCATCGGTATTCAGCCGGATATCCTGATCTGCCGCAGCGAAGTGGAACTGGAAGAGGTCGAACGACGCAAGATCGCGCTGTTCACCAACGTCGAAGAACGGGCCGTGGTGCCGCTGCAGGACGCAGACACCATCTATCGCATTCCGTTGATGCTGCATGAGTTCGGTCTTGACGAGATCGTCTGCGACAAGCTGCGCCTTGAAGCGACGGAAGCGGATCTGACCGAATGGATCCATGTACTGGATGCCAAGCTCAACCCCTTGAAGTCGATCAACATCGCCATGGTCGGCAAGTACATGGAACTGCTCGATGCCTACAAGTCGCTCAACGAAGCCCTGGTTCATGCGGGCATCCAGTCTCGAGTCAAGATCAACATCGATTATGTCGATGCGGAGGTGATCGAGCGTCATGGCACCGAGCGCCTGGCCGGCAAGGATGCGATTCTGGTGCCCGGCGGCTTCGGTGAGCGCGGTGTGGAAGGCAAGATCCTGGCGGCCCGCTATGCCCGGGAGCAGGGCGTGCCCTATCTGGGAATATGCCTGGGCATGCAGGTGGCGGTCATCGAGTTCGCCCGCAATGTCGCCGGCTGGGAGGATGCCAACTCAACCGAGTTCAGCCGCGATACAAAGCATCCGGTGATTTCTCTCATCGCCGAATGGATCACCCCCGAAGGCAAGATCGAATTGCGTGATGAGGCGTCCGACCTGGGCGGCACCATGCGCCTTGGCGGTCAGGTTTGTCAGCTCAAGCAGGGCTCCAAGGCGCATCAGGCCTATGGCCTGGAGGCGATCACCGAGCGCCATCGCCATCGCTATGAGGTCAACAATCAGTTCGTTGAAGCACTAGAAGACGCAGGACTGGTGATCTCCGGAAAGAGCGTCGACAATTCGCTGATGGAAATGATCGAGCTTCCGGATCATCCCTGGTACGTGGCCTGTCAGTTCCATCCCGAGTTCACCTCCACCCCGCGGGACGGGCATCCGCTGTTTTCCGGTTTCGTACAGGCAGCCCTCGAGCACAAGACGGCCCGAATGCGGACTCAAGGGGCTGTTACATGAAAAGCGCTCGGATATGAGGTTCGTTGCATGAACGACAATGTCGTGGAATTCGCCGGTCTTCGAGCCAGCAACACGCTGCCCTTGATGCTGTTTGGCGGCATGAACGTGCTGGAATCCCGGGATATGGCGATGGAAGTCGCCGAGACCTATATCGATATGTGCGCTCGCTTGAGCATTCCCTACGTCTTCAAGGCCAGTTTCGACAAGGCCAACCGTAGCTCGATTCATTCCTATCGCGGCCCCGGTATGGAGAAAGGCATCGAGATTCTTGCCGAGATCAAGGCTCGTTTCGATGTGCCGGTGATCACCGACGTGCATGAGCCCTGGCAGGCGGCGCCGGTGGCCGAGGTAGCCGATGTCATCCAGCTACCGGCCTTTCTGGCGCGCCAGACCGATCTGGTGGTGGCCATGGCAAAGACCAATGCGGTGATCAACATCAAGAAGCCGCAGTTCGTCGCCCCCCACGAGATGCGTCACATCATCAAGAAGTGTCAGGAAGCCGGTAACGACCGGGTCATACTCTGCGAGCGCGGTTCGAGCTTCGGCTACAACAATCTGGTGGTCGACATGCTGGGTTTCGGCGAGATGAAGCAGACCGGCTTCCCGGTCATTTTCGATGTGACTCATTCCCTGCAGCGCCCCGGCGGGCGTTCCGATAGCGCTGATGGACGGCGCGCTCAGGTGTTCGAACTGGCTCGGGCCGGGGTTGCCGTAGGTCTGGCAGGACTCTTCCTCGAGGCCCATCCCGATCCGGATAATGCACTATGTGATGGCCCCTGCGCGCTTCCGCTGAACAAGCTCGAACCGTTCTTGAGCCAGCTCAAGCAGCTCGACGATTTGATTAAAGGGTTTCCCGACATTCAGGTTCGGTGACCATGGTTTTCGATAACGCTTAACGACATAGAAGGACGACACGACATGGCAGAGATCGCCGATATTCGCGCGCTGGAAGTACTCGATTCTCGCGGCAACCCGACCGTACAGGCCGAGATCATGCTCAAAAGCGGCATCCGCGCCAGTGCTTGTGCGCCTTCTGGCGCTTCAACCGGCTCCCGGGAAGCGTTGGAACTGCGCGATGGCGATAAGACGCGCTATCTAGGTAAGGGCGTGCTCAAGGCAGTTGAGGCGGTGAATGGCAAGATCCGTGAGCGCCTGGTAGGTATGGACGCTCGCGATCAGCGGGGGCTGGACAACGCCATGCTGGAACTCGACGGTACCGATAACAAGGCAAACCTCGGCGCCAATGCGATTCTTGCAGTTTCTCTCGCTGCTGCCAAGGCCGCTGCCCTGGAGCAAGGCGTGCCGCTCTATGCGCATATTGCCGATCTCTATGGTCAGCCCGGTCAGTACAGCATGCCGGTGCCGATGATGAACATCATCAACGGCGGCGAGCATGCGGACAACAACGTCGACATGCAGGAGTTCATGGTCCAGCCGGTGGGCGCGCCAAATTTCCGCGAGGCGCTGCGCATGGGCGCCGAAATCTTCCATGCCCTGAAGAAGGTGCTCTCCGGGCGGGGCCTGGCCACGGCGGTGGGTGACGAAGGCGGCTTCGCACCAAACCTGGATTCCAATGCCGAGGCCCTGGCGGTCATCAAGCAGGCGGTGGCTGATGCCGGCTACGAGCTGGGCAAGGATATCACCCTGGCGCTCGACTGCGCTTCCTCGGAGTTTTACAAGGATGGGCAGTACGATCTGGCCGGGGAAGGCAAGCGTTATGACGCCGCGGGCTTCGTCGACTACCTGGCGGAGCTGGTCGAGCAGTATCCCATCGTCTCCATCGAGGATGGCATGGACGAGTCGGATTGGGATGGCTGGAAGCTGCTCACCGAGAAGCTCGGCGACAAGGTGCAACTGGTCGGCGACGATCTGTTTGTCACCAATACCAAGATCCTCAAACGCGGCATCGACGAGTCGATCGGCAACTCGATCCTGATCAAGTTCAATCAGATTGGCTCGCTTTCCGAGACCCTGGACGCCATCAAGATGGCTCAGGACGCTGGCTTCACGGCGGTGATCTCGCATCGTAGCGGCGAGACCGAGGACACCACCATCGCCGATCTGGCAGTGGCGACTTCTGCAGGTCAAATCAAGACCGGCTCCCTCAGCCGCAGTGATCGTATTGCCAAGTACAACCGTCTGCTGGTGATTGAACAGGAGCTGGGTGACAAGGCGCATTATCCTGGGCTCAAGGCGATCAAGGGTCAGAAATAAGAAGGGAAAAGGTAAGCTGGCGGTATCCATTGATGCCGCCGGTGCTTTTTGTGGCGCATTAAGTTTTCTTCGGTGTCGTCAATGTCTTCAAGGTTTGTAAGATATTTCCTACAAAGACGCGACGCTTTTATGGACAAAATAAAACAAAATCAGCTTTACAAACATTGACAAATTGATAAGTCATTGTTTGTAAAAAATTTTCAAAATTCTTCTAAAGTCAGAACGTTATCTGCCGATATTGCCCCCCTTTGCGAACTTTTCTCGAACTGCCAGAATATATTCAGGATCTAGTCAGCAAGATGCTGGCAGCAAGGAAGCAAGTAGTCGTTGGCTCGTTCGGCGGAACAGGATGTTGCGACCGGACAAGGAAGAGGCCAAGGGAAGCGGGTATAGGGAATTACCCTCATGGAGCGGCTGGGAGCGGGCGACCTTCGGGTCGCCTTTTTCATGTCTACAAGGTTCGCGCTTCAGCGTTCGAGCTGCTCCAACTTTCCAGTCCTGCCATCCCAGGCTTCGGCGTCTTCCAGTGGATCCTTTTTTTCGGTGATGTTTGGCCACACCTCGGCGAGCTCCGCATTTATTTCAATGAAAACTTGCTGGGCATCCGGCAATTCATCCTCAGAAAAAATTGCCTCCGCGGGGCATTCCGGCTCGCAAAGAGCGCAATCGATACATTCGTCGGGGTGAATGACCAAAAAGTTGGGCCCTTCGTAGAAACAGTCGACCGGGCACACCTCTACGCAATCGGTGTACTTGCAGCGGATGCAGTTTTCGGTGACGACGAATGTCATGATTTCTCCTCTAATTTAATCTGTGCAAGAACAGCACACGCATAATATGAAACATGCTGTCTATAAGACTTGGTTCTATTAGGCTGCGATTTTAGCCGTGCCTGGCATAAGCAAACAAGCTATGTCTTCGAACGATTGGCTATGCCCTCATTCCCTATGCGTGCTCTTTCCAGCGATACAGCAGATCAAGCGCTTGTCGTGGCGATAGTTCGTCCAGGGCAAGTCCGCCAAGCTCCTCGATCAAGGGGTGCGGCGTGCTGGCAAACAGATCCGCCTGCCGGGGCGCTACCCTTGCAGTCTTGTCGTACCGTGGTGGGGGACGCTGTCCTTGATCGACTTCCTGCTGTTCGAGAAGGGCCAGCTTGTCCCGTGCCCTGGCTATCACGGATTGCGGCACGCCGGCGAGCTGTGCCACTTGCAGGCCGTAACTCTGACTGGCTGGGCCGTCCTCGACACGATGCATGAATACGATGCCATCCTTGTGTTCCGCTGCAGTCAGATGCACGTTGGCGACCCCTTCGAGCTGCTCCGGAAGGGCGGTCATCTCGAAGTAGTGGGTAGCGAACAGGGTAAAGGCTTTTACCCGCACCAGATGTTCGGCGCTCGCCCAGGCCAGGGACAGGCCGTCGAAGGTGCTGGTGCCGCGACCGATCTCGTCCATCAGCACCAGGCTTGCCTCGGTGGCGTTGTGCAGAATGCTGGCGGTTTCGGTCATTTCCACCATGAAAGTGGAGCGGCCGCCGGCAAGATCGTCGCTCGAGCCGATACGGGTGAAGATGCGATCCAGCATGCCGATCTCGACCTCATCCGCAGGCACGAAGCTACCGCAGTGGGCGAGTAGCGCAATCAACGCCGCCTGACGCATGTAGGTGGATTTGCCGCCCATGTTGGGGCCGGTGATTATCAGCATGTGCCGCGCGGCATCCAAGCGCAGATTGTTGGGCACGAAGGGCGTTTCGCTGACATGTTCGACCACCGGATGGCGGCCACCGGCAATACAGATGCCTGGCGTATCGAGCAGTCGGGGGCGGACGAAATCCAGTGCCAGGGCGCGTTCGGCGAAACTGCTCAGCACGTCCAGGGTGGAAAGTGCCTGGCCTGTTGCTTGCAGAGGAACAAGCTCGGCGGCCAAGGCATCGATCAGGCCTTCGTAAAGCAGCTTCTCCCGGGCCAGGGCCTTGGATTTTGCCGACAGCGCCTTGTCCTCGAACTCCTTGAGTTCGGGAATGATGAAGCGTTCCGCGTTCTTCAGCGTCTGCCGACGAATGTAGTCCGCCGGCACGTCCCGGGCCTGGGCTCGAGGGATCTCGATGTAGTAGCCATGCACCCGGTTGTAACCGACCTTCAGCCCGGCCAGTCCGGTGCGCTCTCGCTCCCGGGTCTCGAGCTTGATCAGGTAGTCGCCGGCGTGCTCCGCCAGGCCGCGAAACTCATCGAGTTCCTCATCGAAGCCCGGGGCGATCACGCCCCCATCGCGAATGACCACCGGCGGATTGTCGATCAGCGCACGGGTCAAAAGATCCGCCAGTTCGGGGTAGGGGTGGATGTACTGACGCAGGTCATCCAGAGCGCTTCCCGTATCCAGCGTGGCCATCTCCTGCTGTAACTCCGGCAGTGCATTGAGGGCGTCCCTCAGCCGTGCCAGATCCCGAGGGCGGGCGCTGCGCAGCGCGATCCGGGCCAGAATGCGCTCCACGTCGCCGATTCGCTTGAGGCTCTCATGAAGCGGCGCGTGGATCTCGTTGCCCTGCAACAGCTGCACCGCCCCCTGGCGCGCGGTGATCTGTTCGCGACTGCGCAGTGGCCGATTGAGCCAGCGTTTGAGCAGGCGTGAACCCATCGCCGTGGCGGTGGTGTCGAGTACGCTGGCCAGGGTGTTGTCGCCGGTGCCATTCAGATTGGTGTCGATCTCGAGATTGCGTCGGCTGGCCGCATCGATGATGACCGTGTCGTCGCGATTTTCCACGCTGAGCGCCGTCACATGGGGCAGGGAGGTGCGCTGGGTGTCCCGGGCGTAATCGATCAGCACGCCCGCCGCGGTGATGCCATGATGCAAATGCGCACAGCCAAAACCGCGCAGATCGTTGACGCCGAACTGATCGCACAGCAGCCGTGTCGCGGATTCCAGGTCGAACAGCCATTCGCTCTGGCGCTTGAGGCCGCTACGCCCGGTCAGACTCGAGGGCAGCTCGAGCCCCTCGGCAACCAGTAACTCCGCCGGGTCGAGACGATGAATCTCCGCCAGCAGATCAGCGTCGCTTGCCACCTCGAGCAGGCTGAAACGACCACTTGCAAGTTCCAGCCAGGCGATTCCCCAGCCCGCGGAATGTCGATGCAGGGCAAGCAGCAGGTTGTCGCGTCTGGCGTCGAGCAGGGCTTCGTCGTGCAGCGTACCCGGGGTGACGATGCGAACGACCTTTCGCTCCACCGGGCCCTTGCTGGTGGCGGGATCGCCAATCTGTTCGCAGATCGCCACGGATTCACCGCCTCTGACCAGCCGCGCCAGATACCCCTCGGCGCTGTGATAGGGCACGCCGGCCATGGGGATCGGTTTGCCCGCGGACTGACCGCGCTGGGTGAGGGTGATATCGAGCAGTTGAGCGGCGCGCCGTGCATCGTCGAAGAACAGCTCGTAGAAATCCCCCATCCGATAGAACAGCAGCACGCCGGGATGCTCCCGCTTGATCTTGAGATATTGCGCCATCATGGGCGTATGGCCGGGAGTCGTCTCGCGCGCGTCGGGCATGATGTCTGCGAATCTCCTGAGTCGATGGGCGGCCATTCTATCCCAGGAAGATGCGCTTTCGACAGACTAGGCCCAACCCAGGTAAACGGTAGGCTTGAACGGCGCACCGCACGAACTCTGCGCCAGACGGTCGATAATGGCTATGCTGAAGGACTGGACGCCAACAAAGTAAAAGGACATGGAGGCCGCATGGGAAGGATTGCCCGATGGAGTCTTGTAGGTTTGCTTGGTCTGATCGCGATGATCATTGCGATCATGTGGCTGGCGGAGTCCCGTTGGGCCCGGGAGCTGCTAGAGGATCAGATTAGTCAACGCCTCAACGGACGCGAGGTCGCAATCGCTGCTCACGATATCGACTGGGGCTGGCCCCTGTCGCTGCAATTCGAGGGTATCCGTATCGCCAACCCGGACTGGGCGCCCGAAGAGCATATGCTCGATCTCGGGGCTCTCGAGATTGGTGTTTCTCTTTCGGCGCTATTTAAAGGCAATGTCGTCCTGGAGCGGCTTTATCTGCAGCAGCCCCGCATTCACTTGGCTCGGCGTGAGGACGGCCGCGCCAGCTGGTCGAATCTATTGCCCGAAGACGACGAGGAAGACGAGAGCGGCAGCGGCGAGCTGCCTTTCGAGCTTCAAGCGGTGGATATCGATCAGGGCAGATTCACCTACCAGGATAAAGGCGTCGATGCGAATGTCGACGTCGATTTTCGCACCGAGAATCCAAACGACGGGCCGCGGCGCTTGATCGTCGATGGCAAGGGCCGCTATCAAGACGATCCCGTGACGCTGCGTCTACGCAGTGGCGCCCCCTCGAAAGCCTTGGCGGGCGGATCCTATCCGCTTGAATTTCAGGCGGCGCTTGGCAAGCTCGAGGCAAGCTTCGACGGGCGGTTAAAAGATGTTGCAAAGCCATTGTCGCTACACGGCAAACTCGATGTCAGCGCACCCCAGCAAGCCAATTTGGCGGGCTTGCTGGATCGACCGGCGCTGGACCTGCCGGATATGGCCATACAGGCAGTGCTGGATCACGACGACAAGCGCTGGACCCTTGAAGAGATTGACGCCCAGGTGGGGGAAAGTGCGCTGACCGGCTCCTTGGCGGTGACATCGACCGAACGGCCGCAACTCGATGCCCAGCTCAGCGCGGATAGGCTCAAGCTCGAACAGTGGGGCGTCACCGATCTCGACAGCCCGGCGGAGAAAGAAGAGGCTGAGCGGGAAACCGAGAAAAAAGCCGAGCAAGTTGCTGACGAGCTTCCCTTGGATCAGCGTCTGGCCCAGCGCCTGGCGCCTCTGAATGATGTTGATGCTCGCATTGACCTATCCGTCGCGGCCGTCAGCTATGGCGATACGCGTCTTGAAGATGTGTCGTTGAAAGGCAGCCTCGAGCAGGGCCGTTTGAGTCTCGAGCGACTGCATGTGGCTCAAGAGGATTCAGAGATAGCGGCTCACGGATGGCTCGAAAGCGATTCTCACACCATCAGCGCCAATCTGGACGCCCGTATGGAGACGCTGGATCTGGGTCAGGCACTGGCGCCGCTGGGCTATGCCGAACTAGGCGTTGTGGATGGGCGACTTCACGCGGGATTCGAGCAGGGTAAGCTTGAACTGGATGATACGTCCGTTGCCTATCGCGCCCCGGACCAGAACCTGATGCTGCAGGTGAAGGCCGAAAGCACGACGTTTGATGCGACCGATCAGGAGGGTGTGCGCCTGTGGGGAGAGGGCCGGCGCGAAGGCATCCCCTTTGCCTACGACGTCAAGGTCGGGCCGCTGCTGACCTTGAATTCCCCCGACAAGCGCTATCCCATCAAGGGCTGGGCGAGCTCGCGAAAATCACGGCTCGACGTCGATGGTTCGATCGTGCAACCCCTCAAGCTTTCCCAGGTACAAGGTGCCTTCGAGCTATCCGGACCCAATCCGGCCCGGCTCAACCGTTTGATTGGTCTCGATCTTCCTGCGCTTCCCCCCTACCGTGTGGGCGGTGAGCTGCGCATGAAGAAGGATTTGGTGCGGCTACTCGATCTGGACGGGCATTTTGGCGACAGCGATGTCAGCGGCGATGTTCGCCTGCGTCTCGATGAGCGCAGCATGCTCTGGGCCACCCTTAACTCCCGGCGACTGGACCTGGACGATCTGGCGCCCTTGTTCGGGGGTACACCACAAACCGGGCCCGGTGAGGCTGCCTCTGCCCGTCAACAGCGTCGTGCCGCCAGGCAGGCGCAGCAAGCGGGCATCTTTCCAGAGGCGAAGTGGAACCTTGAAGGATTACGAAGCATGGATGCAGACGTGGTCTACCGGGCAGACAGCGTTCAGGTCGAGGACATTCCCATGTCTTCCTTGAAGCTCGACCTCACCCTGGATGAAGGTGTCTTGACTCTCGAACCTCTGGAAGCCGGAATAGGCGGCGGACGAATCACCTCCCGGGTGCGCATGGATGCGCGCAGTGCGCCCTTGAACGGCAGTCTTGAGTTTTCCTTGCGCAACGTCAACTTGAAGCCTCTGCTGCGCAGCGCCGAACTCGGCGACATTGCCGAGGACTCCGCCGGCACCCTTGGCGGCGAAGGACAGCTACGCTTTCGCGGGGGCTCTTTCGCCGGGACCATGGCAAATCTTGATGGTTTGATCGAGCTTGCCATGTCCGGCGGGCGCATGGACATGCTGGTCATGGAAGCCCTTGGGCTGGACGTGGCCGAGGCCTTGACCGGGGCCTTGGCGGATGCGGAAAAGGTACCCATGCAATGCGCCTACACTCGGCTAGATGCGACCAGTGGTCTGGTAAAGGTCGAGCAGCTTTTTGTCAGCACCAGTGACAGCAACATGACCGGAGGCGGGTCGATCGATCTTGACCGGGAATACATGAACCTGGTGTTCGAGGCGCACTCCAAGGATGCTAGCCTGTTGGCATCCGACTCGCCGATACGCCTGCAGGGCCCGTTGAACTCGCCTTCAGTGGACCTGGTGAGCCGAGAGCTTGTTGCACGCAGCGTGCTTTCGGTGCTGGGCGCGGTCATCGCCCCGCCCCTGGCCATTCTACCCTGGGTCGACCTGGGCACGGGAGAAGGCGTGGGGCCGGGTTGTGAAAAGGTTATGCGAGAGTATCGTCAAGGTTGACGCCTGAGATGGCGCTCCGGCGCGGGCGCCGATCGAGGATACGTTGAACGAGCTATAAAGCCGCTGTTCTACTCTTGTCATTTGTATGGACGGGTCGAGGTAACACCATGGAGAATGAGAGTAAATTAAGAGTGCTGAGTGAACGCCTAGGAGACGCTTGCCGCCGCCAGTCAGCGAAAGTGACCACCGCCGAATCCTGCACCGGGGGCGGGGTTGCCGCAGCGATTACCGACATTGCCGGTAGCTCTGCGTATTTCGAGACCGGTTATGTCACCTACGCGAATGCGTCCAAGGCTCGGCTGTTGAAGGTATCCGAATCATTGCTCGAGGGCTACGGTGCCGTCAGTCAGGAAACCGTGGAGGCCATGGTGGAAGGGGCCTGTCTTGAAAGCGGCGCGGATGTAGGCGTAGCGGTCAGCGGGATTGCAGGTCCCGACGGGGGCAGCGACGACAAGCCCGTGGGAACCGTTTGGTTTGCCTGGGGGGACGCCTCGCGGCAGGAGTCCACGCGCCATGTGTTCGAAGGGAATCGCGCCAACGTGCGCCAGCAGGCGGTGCAGGTAGCCCTTGAAGGGCTCATCCACTGGCTCGAGAAATAGCCTCGCGCCGGATGGAAAATAGCGATTATTTTGGCTCGCAAGAGTAGGCGCGACGCATTTTTTTCGGCATAATACTGGTCAATCATACAGTGATTTTCAGGAGATCTTCATGGCGCAGGACGACAATCGTTCAAAGGCCTTAACTGCGGCACTTTCCCAGATCGAGCGTCAGTTCGGCAAGGGTGCCGTGATGCGCCTGGGGGACACCCCCCGGGTTACCATGCCCTCCATATCCACCGGCTCCCTGGGGCTGGATATCGCCTTGGGCATCGGCGGTTTACCGTTGGGCCGGGTGGTGGAAATCTTCGGCCCGGAGTCCTCCGGCAAGACCACGCTGACGCTTTCGGTCATCGCTCAGGCGCAAAAGCAGGGCAAGACCTGTGCCTTCATCGATGCAGAGCACGCGCTCGACCCGAGCTATGCCGAGAAGCTCGGCGTCAATCTCGACGACCTGCTGGTCTCCCAACCGGATACCGGCGAGCAGGCGCTGGAGATCTGCGACATGCTGGTGCGCTCCGGCGGTGTCGACGTGATCATCATCGACTCCGTGGCGGCCCTCACGCCGCGAGCGGAGATCGAAGGCGAAATGGGTGATTCCCACGTCGGCCTGCAGGCGCGCCTGATGTCCCAGGCCCTGCGCAAGATCACCGGCAACATCAAGAACGCCAACTGCATGGTGATGTTCGTCAACCAGATTCGCATGAAGATCGGTGTCATGTTCGGCAGCCCCGAAACCACCACCGGCGGTAATGCGCTCAAGTTCTACTCCAGCGTGCGACTGGATATTCGTCGTACCGGCTCCGTCAAGTCTGGCGATGAAGTCACTGGTAACGAGACTCGGGTGAAAGTGGTCAAGAACAAGGTGGCGCCGCCGTTTCGTCAAGCCGAGTTCCAGATTCTTTATGGCAAGGGTATCTACCATGCCGGCGAAGTCGTCGATCTGGGCGTGCAGTGCAAGCTGGTGGACAAGGCGGGCGCCTGGTACAGCTACCAGGGCAACAAGATAGGTCAAGGCAAAGCCAACGCGGCGCAGTTTCTTCAGGACAATCCGGCCATCATGGATGAGATCGAAAGCGGTATTCGTGGCCAGCTGTTGAGCGCGCCGGAACCCAAGGCCGAGGCTAAGGAAGGCAAGGAAGCCGAACCCGAAGCCGCATCCCTGGGTGACGACGGCGAAGATCGTCTGATCTAAGCATGTCCGGTTTCTCGACAAGCACGACAGACAACGTGAGCAAGGCTGGCAGTGGCGCTTCCCCCCGGGAGGACGCCATTGCCTTGCTTGCGCGACGCGAATACTCCCGCCTCGAACTGGAAAGGCGGTTGGCTGGCAAGGGTCATGACGACGAGACCATCGCGGAATGCCTGGATGGCCTTGCTCAGGAAGGGCTACAGTCCGATGCGCGTTTTGCAGAGGTATTTGTCCGCTCCTACACCGCTCGCGGGCAAGGGCCGCTCAAGATTCGCGCAAAACTGGGCGAGCGTGGTATCGAAGGAGCGCTTGTCCGCAGCGCCCTTGAGGAAGCGGACGTCGACTGGTCGTTTCTTGCCTGTGAAGCCCTTGCCAGGCGTTTTGACGATGCCGGTGATACGCCTCGAGAACGGGCTCGCCGGGAGCGCTTTCTGTCCGGACGGGGTTTCGATTTCGATCAGACCCGCTACGCCCTTTCCCATGCCTGGGACAACCACTAATCTGCCGTAACCCTCACCTGCCCCTTTAGTCGTTTAAAGACTGCGTTATACTAGTTCGCCACGCGACGGCCCCGGGTGGCGTCCACTTCGTGATATGCCAAGTCATCGTTGCCATTGTTTGAACGGCAACGACCGCCTGCCCTCAGCGCCTAAACGTTTATTACCACGGGTTTTCTATGAAAAGCGCAGACATCAGACAGGCCTTTTTGACTTTTTTCGAAGAACAGGGGCACAGCATCGTGCCGTCGAGTTCTCTGGTGCCGGGCAATGACCCGACCCTGTTGTTCACCAATGCGGGCATGGTGCCCTTCAAGGATGTATTCCTGGGCCGCGACCCGCGTCCTTACGTTCGGGCAACCTCGTCTCAGCGCTGTGTGCGCGCCGGCGGCAAGCACAACGACCTGGACAACGTCGGCTATACCGCTCGCCATCACACCTTCTTCGAGATGCTGGGCAATTTCAGCTTCGGCGACTATTTCAAGCAGGACGCCATCCGCTTTGCCTGGACCTTTCTCACCGACACCCTGGGCTTGCCCAAGGAAAAACTGTGGGTCACGGTGCACGTCAGCGACGACGAAGCCGAGCATATCTGGAAAGACGAAATCGGCATCGACCCGGAGCGGTTCTCGAAGCTGGATGAGGACAACTTCTGGCAGATGGGCGACACCGGCCCCTGTGGGCCCAGCTCGGAAATCTTTTATGACCACGGCTCGGAGGTCTGGGGCGGCCCTCCTGGCAGCCCGGAAGAAGACGGCGACCGCTACATCGAGATATGGAATCTGGTGTTCATGCAGTTCGATCGCGATGCGGCGGGCAATATGAACCCCCTGCCCAAGCCGTCGATCGATACCGGCATGGGCCTGGAGCGTATCGCTGCGGTGATGCAGGGGGTGCATTCCAACTACGAGATCGACCTGTTTCAGAACTTGCTCAAGGCTGCTGCCGAGGCCACCGGCCGCGACGATAACTCCGCGCCGTCGCTGCGGGTGATCGCGGATCACATTCGCTCCTGCGCCTTCTTGATCGTCGACGGCGTGCTGCCCTCCAATGAAGGCCGTGGCTATGTGCTGCGCCGGATCATTCGCCGCGCAATCCGCCATGGCCATAAGCTGGGTGCCCGAGAGCCGTTCTTTCACAAGCTGGTAGCGGCTCTGGATGCGGAAATGGGCGATGCCTACCCGGAGTTGCACAAGGCCCGCCCGCAGATCGAGCGAATCCTGCTCAAGGAAGAGGAGCAGTTCGCCCGTACCCTGGAACATGGCATGGGGCTTCTGGAGACGGCGCTAAGTGAGCTGAACGGCGATGTGCTGGCCGGGGAGACGGTGTTCAAGCTTTACGACACTTACGGCTTCCCCTTCGATTTGACCGCGGATATCTGTCGCGAGCGCGGCGTGACCCTGGATGAAGAGGGGTTTCAGCGCGAGCTTGAAGCCCAGCGCGAACGGGCCCGGGCCGCCAGTCAATTCGGTGCGGATTACACCGCGGGCCTCGAACTCGAGGGCGAAACGACGTTTAGCGGCTACGAGCGCCTTGAAGACGAGTCTCGGGTCACCGCGTTGATCGACGAAGCCGGCAATGCGCTTGTCGAACTCGGGGAGGGCGGCAAGGGCGTGGTAGTGCTCGATCGCACGCCGTTTTACGGGGAGTCCGGTGGCCAGATAGGGGATACCGGCTATCTCGAAGGCTCGAATCTGCGTTTTCAGGTAACCGATACCCAGAAGCAGGGCGGGCATCATCTGCATCATGGTGTGATGGTCGAAGGTCGACTGCAGGTGGGAACGTCGGTGACGCCTCGGGTGGATGCCAGCCTTCGTGCGGCGACGGTACGCAACCATTCGGCGACGCACCTGATGCACGAAGCGCTCAAGCGCGTGCTTGGCGACCATGTGCAACAGAAGGGCTCCTTGGTGACCGCCGAGCGGCTGCGCTTCGATTTCAGTCATTTTGAAGCGATGAGTTCTGAACAGCTCGCCCAGGTGGAGGCCATTGTCAATCAGCAGGTGCTGGCCAATGCGGACACGCGCATTCAGCAGATGACGCTGGATGAGGCCAAGGCCAAGGGGGCAGCGGCGCTGTTCGAGGCCAAGTACAGCGACAGCGTGCGGGTGCTGACCATCGGCGCCGATGATTTTTCCATCGAGCTTTGCGGCGGTACCCATGTCGGGCGCAGCGGTGATATCGGCTGTTTCCACATCCTCTCGGAAACTGGCATAGCAGCGGGTGTACGCCGCATCGAAGCCATTACCGGCGAAGGTGCGCTGGATTACTTCCGCGATCAGGAAGCCCGGGTTGCGCATATCGCCGAACGTCTCAAGGCCAAGCCGGAGCAGGTCGAGCAGCGAATCGACTCGCTGCTCGAGCGTAATCGCGAGATGGAAAAGGAACTCGAGCGGCTCAAGGCCAAGCTCACCAGCGCTGCTGGAAGCGACATGCTCAATGAAGCTCGGGAAGTCGCGGGTATCAAGGTGCTAGCCAAGCAGGTAGAGGGTGTTTCCGGCAAGGAGTTGCGTGGTTTGCTCGATCAGCTCAAGAACAAGCTGGGCTCTGGGGTGTTGGTGTTGGGGGCGACCGCCGGCGATAAGGTAAGCCTGATTGCGGGAGTCACCAACGATCTTACCGCCAAGGTGAAGGCCGGCGACCTGGTCAACCATGTTGCTGCCCAGGTCGGTGGCAAGGGGGGTGGCCGCGCCGATATGGCTCAGGCAGGGGGAAGTAATGCCGCGGCCCTGCCTGAGGCGTTGAAAAGCGTACCCGCCTGGCTTGAGACCCAATTGGGCTAGCTATCTCCACAAATTCACGACCTTAAGGATAAATAATTTATGGCGCTATACGTACAGAAATTCGGCGGCACCTCGGTCGGCACTGTCGAGCGCATCAAGGCCGTCGCAGAAAAGGTCAAGCGGTTTCGTGACGAAGGCCATCAGATCGTAGTGGTGGTCTCTGCCAT
Organism: uncultured Halomonas sp.; assembly: GCF_947500835.1. GTDB lineage: Bacteria > Pseudomonadota > Gammaproteobacteria > Pseudomonadales > Halomonadaceae > Modicisalibacter. Next base: position 51,054 of record NZ_CANMTQ010000009.1, on the reverse strand, counting down.
GAGTGGTGAAACCAATCGCCTGATCGAGCTGGCCGGTCAGATCAACGATGAGCCAACGCCTCGTGAAATGGACATGCTGGTTTCCACCGGAGAGCAGGTGACCATTTCGCTGCTGGCCATGGCGTTGCAGAAGACGGGCGTGCCGGCCACGTCCTACACTGGTGCCCAGATCGGAATTCGTACCGACAGCGCCCATACCAAAGCGCGTATTCAGCGCATCGAAACGGAAGACTTGCGCCAGGATCTTGAGGATGGGCAGGTGGTAGTAGTCGCTGGCTTCCAGGGGGTCGATGAAGAGGGCAACATCACGACCCTGGGTCGCGGCGGCTCGGATACTACCGGCGTGGCCCTGGCGGCGGCCCTCAAGGCAGACGAATGCCAGATCTATACCGATGTCGATGGTGTCTACACCACGGACCCTCGGGTATGTTCCAAGGCGCAGCGTCTTGAAACCATTACCGTGGAAGAGATGCTTGAACTGGCGAGCCTAGGTTCCAAGGTATTGCAGATTCGCGCCGTCGAGTTTGCTGGCAAGTACAATGTTCCCCTGCGAGTGCTATCCAGTTTCGAGGATGGCCCAGGTACTCTTATCATCGCCGACCAACACGAAGAGGATTCCATGGAAGAGCCGCTCATTTCCGGTATTGCCTTTACTGCCAACGAAGCCAAGCTGACGCTGCTCAATACACCGGACGTTCCCGGCGTTGCCTGGCGCATTCTCGGCCCCATTGCCGATGCCAATATCGAAGTCGACATGATCGTGCAGAACGTAGCGCCGACAGGCAACTACACCGATTTCACCTTCACCGTGGCCAAGGGCGATTACAAGCAGACGATGAAGATCCTTAAGGAGCAGGTGCTACCGGATCTGGGCGAGGGGGAATTGCGTGGCGACGATAACATAGCTAAAGTTTCACTTGTGGGTGTGGGGATGCGCTCCCATGCGGGGGTGGCTTCCAGAATGTTCCGCACGCTGGCTGAAGAGAACATCAACATCCGTATGGTATCTACCTCTGAAATCAAGATTTCTGTGGTGATCGACGAGAAGCAAATGGAGTTGGCCGTACGCATGCTTCATCAAGCCTTTGGTTTGGACAAGAAAGACCCAGAGAGTGAATGAGTACGGTGAGAGTCAAAGCGTTGGTGTTTAAGTTCGCTCTCAACGGATGGTACATTGGACTTAGGTAGTTCATTCAACGAGACTGTCGGGTGTAATATGCCCCCTGAAAGTCAGCCTCACGGTGGCATAAATCGCATGTAGGCGTGCGCTGCGGGGCTTGTTCGTGTCGCAGCTAACCCTTAGGAAGAAGTTCGCAAGGAGATCAGCATGCTCATCCTGACTCGCCGGGTAGGCGAAACGTTGATGATAGGTGATGAAATAACCGTCACCGTGTTGGGTGTAAAAGGTAATCAGGTGCGCATAGGGGTCAATGCTCCTCGAGACGTTGCCGTTCATCGTGAGGAAATTTATCAGCGCATTCAGCGTGAAAAGACCGGCGGCGAAGGCAACGACTCAGAGGCGTGATGATTTGTCCGCCCATAAAATCCTCTTCAAGGGTGGACAGCCAAGGTCTTAATCGATAATCTACGCGCCGTGTTGATGAGGGAGAGATGGCCGAGTGGCTGAAGGCGCTCCCCTGCTAAGGGAGTATAGGGTTTATAGCCCTATCGAGGGTTCGAATCCCTCTCTCTCCGCCATTTCATTGGTTAGTTCTGTACAAGCCAGTGCACCATCATCTTCACGCAGTCGGCTAATGTCTCACGACTGTCACAAGCAGTATGAAGGCCAAGCGCCCGTAGCTCAGCTGGATAGAGTACCTGACTACGAATCAGGGGGTCGGAGGTTCGAATCCTCCCGGGCGCGCCATATTATTATGCGACATCATTTAATTTCTTAGCGCCCGTAGCTCAGCTGGATAGAGTACCTGACTACGAATCAGGGGGTCAGAGGTTCGAATCCTCTCGGGCGTGCCAGTTTTTCATCACCCGTCTTCATCAAAGGCGGGTGATTGCGTTTTAGCATCCCATTTTCTATCACCCCTTTTTTTACCGATGGCTATGTCCTTTATCGCGAGCTAAGCCGTGTCCAGGGTAACCGTCAGTCCTTCCAGAAATGAGTCCAACTGTGTCACGCGACGCAATAGCGTAAAGCGCTGCTCAGCCTGCTCGTCCCGTGCACGCATATGATTCAACCATTGTTTAAGTAGTGAAACCACGACACGCTCGGGAAGTGTGATACGCTGCAACGCAGCATAAGCGGTAAGGATTCCCGCGCGTACCTGCCATGAGGTATCAGGCAAGCGTTCGCCTGTGCCTTGCCAATGGCGGATACGATAGGCGAGAAGCGGGTCTGCCAGTGCGCCGCGACCGAGCATGGCGTCCATGCAACCCGACAAGCTACGGGCACGCCAGTAATCCTCTAGGGACCAGATGTCGCCATTGACGATTACCGGTATGTGCAGAACCTGGCGTATTCGCGCGATCCACTCCCAGTGGGCTGGAGGGCGGTAGCCTTCATCGCGAGTGCGGCCATGTACCACCAGGTGGGAAGCGCCGCCGGCTTCTGCGGCCTTGGCACAGTCCAGGGCCAGGCGACGATCGGAAAACCCGAGCCGGATTTTGGCAGTGACGGGAATGGCGCCGGCGAGAGCGTTATGGACGGCGAAGACTGCTCCTTCAACCCGGCGAGGGTCGCGCAGCAAAGACGCCCCGCCATCGCTACGATTGACCGTCTTGGCAGGACAGCCAAAATTGAGATCAAGACAGGTCGCGCCTAATGCAAGCGCTTGTCGCGCATTGGCGGCAAGCGCTTCAGAGTTGGAGCCGAGCAGTTGCAGGTGTACCGGCGTACCGTTCGGGGTCGTGGCAGGGGCGTTAATGAGTTCGGGGCAATGCTTGTAGAATACCCGGGGCGGTAGCCTTGCATCGACGACTCGCAGGAATTCCGTCACTGCCCAGTCGAAACCGGGGCGTGTGGTGAGCAAGGCGCGGGCATGGGCATCGATGACGCCCTCCATGGGCGCTAGGCCAAGACGCCCAGGATGCAGTAAGTTGACCACAGAAATTTCCGCCGATGAATTTGCTAGCGCATATAGAGGCCGGCAAGTATAACAGCATCGACTGGAGCGGCCTGAATGCCTAGGCACCCTCGCTGGCCTTATCGATAACCAGGCAAGAGATACTGTTCATGGATAACGCATCACTGATGCAGGAAGGCTTGAGTCTCGTCGCGTTCGGGATGGGATTCGTGTTCGTTTTCCTGACATTGTTGGTATTTGCCACGGCTTTGATGTCACGGCTGGTAATGTCTTTCGCGCCAACGCCAGTAGGGCAGGAAACGTCTCGCTCGACGTCTGATGGCGACAAAGGCCCCGACAACCATGATGAAGTGATCGCGGTCATCAGCGCCGCGGTAAAACACTATCGCCAGCGCCATCGTCGCTGAGTAAACAGCCTTGAGCGTACCTCCAGAACGCCAGGGTATTTCAAAGAACAACGGAAACAAGGGTTCCTTAATCATGACGGAGACTCGACGCCCGCTGGGTATCACCGATGTCGTACTGCGCGACGCTCATCAATCCCTGTTCGCCACCAGGATGCGGCTTGACGACATGCTGCCGATCGCCGAGAAGCTCGATCGTGTGGGGTTCTGGTCCGTGGAATCCTGGGGCGGGGCGACCTTCGATGCCTGCATTCGCTATCTGGGGGAGGACCCTTGGGCGCGTATCCGGGCGCTAAAGGAAGCCATGCCCAATACTCGCCAGCAGATGCTGCTGCGGGCACAGAATCTGCTCGGGTATCGGCACTATGCCGACGATGTGGTGGATGCCTTCGTCGAGCGTGCTCGGGTCAACGGCGTCGATGTGTTCCGCGTCTTCGATGCGATGAACGATCCGCGCAACTTCGAACGCCCCCTCAAGGCGGTGATCGATAACGACGGCCATGCCCAGGGCGCCATCTCCTATACCGTCAGCCCAGTGCATACCCTGGAGGGGTGGGTCGACCTGGCCAAGCGCCTCGAGGACATGGGCGCTCACTCCGTGATGATCAAGGACATGGCCGGGCTGCTGACGCCCTACACCGCTTTCGATCTGGTCTCGCGGCTCAAGAAGAGTCTGTCGGTTCCGATTCACATGCAGTGCCACGCCACCACCGGACTTTCCACCGCCACCATTGTCAAGGCGGTGGAAGCCGGCATCGATAACGTCGATACCGCGATCTCCTCGATGTCGATGACCTACGGTCATAGTCCTACCGAGTCCGTGGTCGCGATCATGAAGGAAACCGAGCGCGATACCGGCCTGGATCTGGCGCTGCTCGAGGACATTGCTGCCTATTTCCGCGAGGTACGCAAGAAGTACGCCGCCTTCGAGGGCTCCCTCAAGGGTATCGACTCCCGCATCCTGCTGGCCCAGGTCCCCGGCGGCATGCTCACCAACATGGAAGGCCAGCTCAAGGAGCAGGGTGCCGGCGACAAGCTCGACGATGTGCTAGGTGAGATTCCCAAGGTGCGCGAAGACCTGGGTTATATTCCCCTGGTCACCCCAACCTCCCAGATCGTCGGCACCCAGGCGGTGATGAACGTGATGATGGGCAGCCGCTATAAGTCGATTTCCAAGGAAGTGCAGGCGCTGCTCAAGGGTGAGTACGGCGCTGCGCCGGCCCAGCTCAACAAGGAGCTTCAGGCGCGAGTGCTGGAGGGCGGCGAGCCGATCACCTGCCGCCCGGCGGACAACCTCGATCCTGAGATGGACAGGTTGCGTGATGAGCTGCGACGCAAGGCTAAGGAAGACAACATTCGTCTGGAAGAGGGCGAGCGTGAGATCGATGATGTCCTGACCTATGCCCTGTTTCCTCAGATAGGTCTTAAGTTTCTCAAGCATCGAGACGATCCAAGCGCGTTTGAGCCAGTGCCTCAGGCTGCCGATAGCCAGCCGGCTCGTGGCAATAGTCACGAGGCTTCGAGCCCGGCCGAAAAGACGCCAGCGAGTGGACCCGAAACCTACACCATCAGCGTCAATGGCAAGCAGTATGTGGTGGAAGTTGCCGAGGGCGGTGATATCAGCCAGGTCCAGGCTGCAAGCGAAGAAGACGACGCAACGCCGACCAGAAAAGAGGCGCCGGCGGCCGGTAGCGGCGCCAGCATCAGCGCACCTCTGGCGGGCAATATCTTCAAGGTCAACGTCGCCCCCGGTGATCACGTGGAAGACGGCGACGTGGTGATCATTCTCGAAGCCATGAAGATGGAAACCGAGGTGCGCGCGAGCGAGGCCGGCACGGTATCCGAGATCAAGGTCAAGGAAGGCGACAGCGTGTCCGTGGGCGATACGCTGATCATTCTCTAAGGACAGATTTCATGGATAAATTGCTTAGCCTCTGGCAAGGCTCCGGGCTCTACAACATGAGCCCGGGTCAGGCGTTGATGATCCTGGTCGGCTTGCTGCTGCTTTATCTGGCCATCAACAAGAAGTTCGAACCTCTGCTGCTGGTGCCGATCGGCTTCGGCGGCATTCTCGCCAATATCCCGGAGGCGGGTCTTGCGCTATCCGCGGCGGAGCAGGCAGCACACCTGGCCAAACCCGCTGTGCTCGAGCAGCTCTCGGGGGTGCTTGAGCTGGGTCGCCAGACGCCGTCCGATATCGATGCTTGGCGGGAAACGATTGCCAATGCCCTGCATGGCGATATCTCTCCGGCAATGGTGCGTGCAGCCTACGACGTGGCGATGGATGCCGGCTTCAATCATGGCATGCTGTATCAATTTTACAGCATCGCCATCGCCTCCGGTGTCGCGCCCCTGGTGATCTTCATGGGCGTCGGCGCGATGACCGACTTCGGTCCGCTGCTGGCCAACCCGCGCACCCTGTTTCTGGGGGCGGCAGCCCAGTTCGGCATCTTTGCCACACTGCTCGGCGCGGTGGGTTTTACGACGCTAGGCTGGATGAACTTCTCTCTCAAGCAGGCGGCGGCCATCGGCATCATCGGCGGGGCGGACGGGCCGACCTCGATCTATGTCTCGAGCCTGCTGGCACCAGAATTGCTGGGGGCTATCGCCGTGGCCTCCTACTCCTACATGGCGCTGGTGCCGTTGATCCAGCCGCCGATCATGCGGGCGCTGACCACTGTCAAGGAGCGTCGGATCGTCATGACCCAGCTGCGCCCGGTCTCCAAGGTGGAAAAGATCCTCTTCCCTTTGGTGCTGCTGATTCTGGTAGTGCTGTTCCTGCCGGACGCGGCGCCACTGCTGGGCATGTTCTGCTTCGGCAATTTGATGCGCGAATGCGGCGTGGTGGAGCGCTTGTCCGATACGTCTCAAAATGCGCTGATCAATATCGTCACCATCTTTCTGGGCTTGTCCGTGGGCTCAAAGCTGGTGGCGGACCGCTTCCTGTCCGTGGAAACCCTGGGGATTCTTGGGCTGGGTATCGTGGCCTTTGCCATCGGCACCGCCTGTGGCGTGCTCATGGCCAAGCTGATGAATCTGGTCAGCAAGACACCGATCAACCCCTTGATCGGCTCCGCCGGGGTGTCGGCGGTGCCCATGGCGGCGCGAGTCTCGAACAAGGTAGGGCTGGACTACAACCCGCACAATTTCCTGCTGATGCATGCCATGGGGCCGAACGTGGCGGGTGTCATCGGGTCGGCGGTGGCGGCAGGTGTCATGATCAAGTACCTGGGTTAATGGTCTACTGCGCTCGACGAGGCGTTGTTGAAACGCATCATCAGACTGCTCATTTACACCAGTAAACTCCGCGTCTTCGATGCGTTTCGCCTAGCCTCGTCATCGCTCGTGACGACCACGCAAGCTTAGTGGCAACTAATTGAGCAGCGTTAACTGGCCTTTGAGCCGGGCTTCGAGAGGAGCAAGGTCGATCGAGGTGTCGCTGGGCCAGCCGACGGTGAGGGTCACGCCGTCGCTGGCGTAATCGACGTTCTCGATGGGAGCGTCCTGTCCGGCAAACCAGGTCCGGGCCTCGGCTTCGCCGGCGAAATCGACCTTGATGCGTAACGTGCTGCGTTCGACGAAGTCCGTGCTGGGCAGCGTTTCAAGCGCTTTCTGCACCGCCTGGGAATAGGCGCGGGCAAGGCCGCCGGTGCCAAGCTTCGTGCCACCGAAATAGCGGGTTACCACACAGCCGATCTGGCCGAATCCCGACCCTTCAAGTACCTGAAACATCGGCCGGCCCGCAGTGCCGCCGGGTTCGCCGTCATCGGAAAAACCGATGGCGTTCTGTTCCCCGGGCGGGCCGGCAATGAAGGCGCTGCAGTGATGGCTGGCATCCGGGTAGGTGGCCCGAGCCCGTGCAAGCAGCGCATCGAATCCCGCAACATCGGGTGCGCGGGCTATCCAGGCGATGAAACGACTGCGCTCTATTTCGGTTTCTGCGACGTGGATGTTCGTCTCGGCGAGCTTGGGGATCAAGTAGCGCATCAGGCAGCAAGGCTGGCGGTTCGCATCACCCCCATGACCAACCCCAGCACCTGGACGTCATCATTCTTCAGGAAGATGGGGGCCATGGACTCGTTGGCGGGCTGCAGACGTACCCCGGATTTGTCGATGTAGAGCTTCTTCAGGGTCACTTCCTGGTTGTTGATCATGACCACCGCGGTCTCGCCATTTTCGGCGCTCTCATGGCGTTCGATGATGATCACGTCACCATCGTGGATGTTGCAGTCGATCATCGAATTACCGCGTACCCGCAGCGCATAGGTATTGCGTCGCACCATGCGAGAAGGAACCTGTACGCTGTCCTGATCCGGGCACGCCTCGATGGGTAGACCCGCAGCCACCTGACCAAGCAGAGGGATCTCGACCAGGTCGTTGTCGTCGATCTCTTCCCAAGCACCGTCCTGTAACGGGAGGTTGGGCAAACGGTGCAGATAGTGATACATGATCTTCTCCAGGCGCGTTGGACAATGCTCTTGCGGCATCATAGCAAGCGCCGTGCATGGCGGAAATGTACCGGCTTTCACGCTGTCTGGTTGCTGCGACGCGCTGACGCAACGTCCCGGCTGGCCGCAAAATGGCTTTCCCTGTAAAGTGCCCCGTTGATTACTTGTGGCGGGGTTCGAGTGACATTTCGTCTTGAAGCACGTGGGTTGACCTGTGAACGCGATGATCGACGTCTTTTTCAGGCGCTGGATCTGGACGTAGGGCCTGGCGAGGTGCTGCGTGTCGAAGGCCCCAACGGCAGCGGCAAGACGACACTGCTCAAGATACTTTCCGGCCAGCTTACGGATCATGAAGGTGAGCTGCGTTGGTGCGGCCAGCCGATGCGCAAGGTTCGCACCGCCTTTCTCGCCAACCTTCTATATCTGGGGCACTCTCCTGGCATCAAGGCAGCGCTGACAGCCGTGGAAAATCTGGCCTGGTATCAAGCGCTTAGTGGCGAGCATGGCGATGAGGCCGAGCGTCTGGCAGTATTGGAAGAGATAGGGCTTTACGGTTTCGAGGATGTGCCGGTGGCGCAACTCTCCGCGGGCCAGCAGCGCCGGGTAGCGCTAGCCCGACTGTCCTTGACCCAGCGTCCGCTATGGGTGCTCGATGAGCCCTTTACCGCCATCGACAAGCAGGGCGTCGCACGGCTGGAACAGCGTCTCCTGGCCCATGCCCGCGCCGGGGGCAGTGTGATTCTGACCACCCATCATGAGCTTGCCCCGCTTGGAGAGTTGCGTCGCATAACCCTGGGGCAAGCAGTGTGCAACAGGTCAGGAGAATGAATGCAGGTCATTGAACCCAAAGCGGAACTCGGGGTCGCGGTCCGCGCGACCATCAAGCGGGACATGACCCTGGTGCTGCGTCGGCGCAGCGAGGTGATCAATCCGCTGGTGTTCTTTGCCCTGGTCATCACGCTGTTTCCGCTGGGTATTTCGCCGGACCCTCAGATGCTGGCCGCCATCGCGCCAGGACTTTTATGGGTCGCGGCACTGCTTGCTACCCAGTTGTCACTGGATACGCTGTTTCGCAGCGATTACGACGATGGCAGCCTCGAGCAGCTGCTGCTTTCACCCCAGCCGCTGCCGGCGCTGGTGCTGTCGAAAACGCTGGTACACTGGCTGTTGACCGGTTTGCCCCTGGCCCTGATGGCGCCGCTGCTGGGATTGATGTTGGCATTACCGGGTCAAAGCTATGCAGTGCTGGCGTTTTCACTGGCCTTGGGCAGCGCCAGCCTGAGTCTGATCGGTGCCATCGGCGCGGCATTGACCGTGGGGCTATCAAGAGGTGGCGTACTGCTGTCGCTGCTGGTCTTGCCGCTTTATATCCCGGTGCTGATCTTCGGTGCCGGCGCGGTACAGGTCGTGATTCTTGGCGGTAACGCTGCCCCGTATCTGGCGATTCTCGGCGCACAGCTGTGCCTGGCACTGATGCTGGCGCCCTGGGCCATCGCGGCGGCACTTCGCATCAGTATCAACGGTTGAGGAAGTAACGGCATGTGGGCCTTCATACACAAGTTGGGTTCGCCCAAATGGTTCTACGCCATCAGCGCCAGGCTTCAGCCCTGGTTCTGGGGGCTGGCAATCCTGCTGCTGTTGGTAGGCAGTGTCTGGGGCCTCGTTTTTGCGCCATCGGACTATCAGCAGGGCAATAGTTTTCGCATCATCTACGTGCATGTGCCGGCGGCCATCCTCGCCCAGTCCTGCTTTGTCGCCATGGCGGTCTCCGGCGTCATATTTCTGGTCTGGAAGATCAAGATTGCGGATATGGCGGCCACGGTCATCGCGCCCTTCGGCGCGGCCATGACGTTTGTCGCGCTGTTTTCCGGCGCGGTCTGGGGCATGCCGACCTGGGGCACCTGGTGGGTGTGGGATGCGCGTCTGACCTCGATGTTGATTCAGTTGTTCCTGTATCTAGGCGTGATTGCCCTGCGCGGCGCCTTTGCCAGCCGGGACAGCGGTGCCCGGGCGGCGTCGGTGCTGGCATTGGTGGGCGTGGTCAACATTCCCATCATCAAATACTCCGTGAACTGGTGGAACACTCTGCATCAGCCGGCCACGTTCACCCTTACCGAACGTCCGGCGATGCCTGTGGAGATGTGGCTGCCGCTATTGATCATGGTGTTGGGTTTCTACTGCTTCTTCATTGCCCTGACTCTGACCCGCACCCGCAACGAGATACTGCGACGGGAATCCGCCAAGCGCTGGGTACGCGAGCTTGTCGCTGACACTGATAGGAGGGGATAATGATGGCCTTCGATTCATTCTCAGCGCTACTGGCGATGGACGGCCATGCGGCCTATGTATGGTCTGCCTGGGGTCTGACCGCCCTGTTATTGATTGCAAGCGCGCTCCATGCGCGCAGTGAGCGACGTCATCTAATGCAAAATCTCAAGCGGCGTCAGCGCCGGGAACATCACGCCGACCGGGGGAAGGCTCATGAATCCTAAGCGTAAACAGCGCCTGATGATACTACTGGGGCTAGCCACGCTGGCGGCGATCGCCGTGGGGCTGGTGCTGTATTCGTTAAGCAGCAATATCAATCTTTTCTTCAGCCCGGAACAGATTGCCAAGGGCGAAGCGCCGCTTGAGCGCCAGATTCGCGCCGGCGGTATGGTCAAGGAGGGCAGCGTACAGCGCGACAAAGAGAGCCTGGACGTCTCTTTTGTGGTAACGGACTACGCAAGCGATGTGGAGGTGCGCTATAGCGGCATTTTGCCGGATCTGTTTCGCGAAGGTCAGGGAGTGGTCGTGGTTGGCAAGCTCGAGGAAGGCGGCATGCTGCGTGCCGGTCAGGTATTGGCCAAACACGATGAGAACTATATGCCACCGGAAGTTGCCGAAGCCATGAAGGGCAAGATGCCGACAGAAACGCTTGAATAGATCCGTTCAAGGATCCTGGAGCCGTCATGTTTAGCAAGATCATTCCCGAACTCGGTCATTTTGCGCTGATCCTGGCGCTGCTCATGGCCCTGATTCAGGCCGTGGTACCCATGGCCGGCACGCTGACCCGGCGCCCTCTCTGGATGGCTTTCGCCAAGCCCCTGGCGAGCGGCCAGTTTCTGTTTCTGGCGATCGCTTATCTATGTCTGACCACAAGCTTTCTGCTGGATGATTTCAGCGTCGCCTATGTGGCCAACAACTCCAATTCGATGCTGCCCTGGTATTACAAGGCCACTGCGGTATGGGGCAGTCACGAGGGCTCGGTGTTGCTATGGAGCCTGATGCTTGGGGGCTGGGGCTTTGCGGTCAGCCAGTTTTCAAGCCAGCTGCCTCGGGACATGGTGGCCCGGGTACTGTCGGTGATGGGCATGGTGTGTGTCGGCTTCCTGCTGTTCGTGCTGATCACCTCAAATCCTTTCGAGCGCATACTGCCGAACATGCCGCAGGACGGCGCCGACCTCAATCCGCTGTTGCAGGACTTCGGTCTGGTCATCCATCCCCCCATGCTCTACATGGGCTACGTGGGCTTCTCGGTGGTTTTCTCCTTTGCCATCGCCGGTTTGATCGGCGGGCGCCTCGATGCGGCCTGGACCCGCTGGGCGCGGCCCTGGACCAATCTCGCCTGGGCCTTTCTCACCGTGGGTATCGCGCTGGGTAGCTGGTGGGCCTACTACGAGCTTGGCTGGGGGGGCTGGTGGTTCTGGGACCCGGTGGAAAATGCCTCCTTGCTGCCCTGGCTTGCAGGCACCGCCTTGATTCACTCCCTGGCGGTCACGGAAAAGCGCGGCAGCTTCAAGAGCTGGACGCTGCTGCTGGCCATCACTACTTTCTCGCTATCCTTGCTGGGCACCTTCCTGGTGCGCTCCGGGGTGCTGACCTCAGTACATGCCTTCGCCAACGATCCTGCCCGGGGCACCTTCATTCTGGTGTTGCTCGGTCTTACCGTCGGGCTTTCGCTACTGGTGTTTGCACTGCGCGCCCCCCGGGTCAGTCACAGCATCGGTTTCACCTGGCTCTCCCGGGATGCACTGCTGCTGGTCAACAATATCCTGCTGATCGTCATGACCGTGACTGTGCTCTTGGGCACGGTTTATCCGCTGCTGCTGGATGCCCTGGGGCTGGGCAAGATCAGCGTTGGCCCGCCGTATTTCAACGCCTTGTTTGTACCGCTGACAGGACTGCTGTGCGTCTTCATGGGACTCGGTCCATCTTCGCGCTGGAAGCAGATGAGCGGCCGCGAGCTTTTCAAGCGTCTACTGGGGGCCGGCATCGCTGCCGTGGTTATCTCCGCGGTGGCCCCGTTTGTCTATGGCGGGGAGTGGAATGTATGGGTATCCCTGGGGCTGGTGATGGCGCTGTGGATCGTGCTTTCCTTGGGCCGGGATCTGTTTGACAAGCTGCGCAACGCATCAAATCTTGGCATTGGCCTGAAGCGCCTGTCTCCCGCCTATTGGGGCATGGTGGTGGGCCACCTGGGGCTGGCGGTGACCATTATCGGCGTGACCATGGTGTCGAACTACAATGTCGAGCGCAACGTGCGTCTGGCGCCGGGCGAGAGCGTCGAGGTCGCGGGCTATACCTTTGCCATGCAGGGCTTGCGGGAGCGTCGCGGCCCCAACTTCATCGCCGATACCGCCACTATCGATGTCAGCCGTAACGGCGAGCATCGCTTCACCATGCAACCCGAAAAACGCCTTTATCTGGCTCGGGGCATGCCGATGACCGACGTGGCGCTACGACCCGGATTGTTGAGAGATCTTTATGTTGCCCTGGGTGAGGATCTGGGGGATGGGTCCTGGGCGTTGCGGATTCAGTTCAAACCCTTCGTGCGCTGGCTGTGGCTCGGCGCGCTACTCATGGCAGCAGGCGGAATACTGGCGGTAGTGGATAGACGCTATCGGCGAGTGAAACGCCGTGCTCAACAGCCTCTGGCCTCTGATACGGCGGGTTTTAAGGAGGCGCAGGCATGAAGCGTCGTCTGTTGTTGTTGATTCCCCTGGTGCTATTTGTCGTGCTGGCAGTATTCCTGTATCGCGGATTGGCATTGGACCCCAGTGCTCGTGACTCGACATTGCTGGGCCAACCATTCCCGATCTTTAGGCTTTCAACCCTGGAAGATGCCGACAGGCAGGTTGATGAATCCTTGATCAAGGGCGAGATGACCCTGGTCAATGTGTGGGGGGAGTGGTGTCCCACCTGCAAGCAGGAGATGCCGCAACTGCTGGCGCTGGAAGAGCGCGGCATCCGTCTGGTAGGGATCGACTACAAGGATACGCGAGAAAAGGGCCAGGAATTTCTCGAGGAGTTCGGTAATCCTTTTGAGGTCAACGTCTTCGATCCAGAAGGAACGCTAGGCTTCGATCTTGGCGTCTACGGCGCTCCAGAGACATTTCTCGTCGATGCGGACGGTATTGTCCGCTATCACCATACCGGGTACATCACCCCCGAAGATGTCGAACAGAGGATCGTGCCGGAGGTGGAAAAATGGCGCACCGATTGATGCGGACTCTCATGCTATTGCTGTGCGTTTTGTGGTCCGCAGCGGCGCTGGCGGCTATTGAAGTGCGCGAGTTCGACAGTTCCCTGCAAAAGCAGCGCTACGACTCGCTCAACGGCTCCCTGCGTTGTCCTAAATGCGAGAATCAGGCCATTGGAGACTCCGAGTCTCCCATCGCCGGGGACATGCGCGAGCGAGTCTATCAACTGCTTCAGGACGGCCGTTCCGATATCGAAATCCAGAACTACATGACCGAACGCTTCGGTGACTTCGTGCTTTATAACCCGCGGCTTACCGGTCGGACCTGGCTACTCTGGGGCCTGCCTGCTGCGCTTGTTCTGCTTGGTATCGTTGTCATCGCCCTGATCGTCAGGGCACGCCGGCGCGCCTCCAATCATGCGCTCAGCGCCGCGGAGCGCGAGCGTCTCGATGCGCTGGTCAATCGCGAGAGGACGCAATGAATCTGTTGTGGATAGCTTTTGCTCTGTTGCTGCTGCCTGCCCTGTGGATCGTGGCCTGGCCCCTGCGACGCGCCCAGGCAGTGCATGATGCGCAGCACGCCTATGAAGTGGAAGAGAGCAACGATGCCCAGAACGTAGCAATCTACAGGCGCCGTCTGGCCTCCCTGGAGCAGGCCCTCGCCCAGGGCGAGATGGATGCCAAGCGCTTCGAAGAGAGTCGTCTGGAATTGGATCGCAGCCTGCTCGAGGATACCGAGGCGCAGCGTCGCGCACCTCTAAAGGCTGCGAAAGCCGGCCGCTGGGCAGTATTGGTGACGATGATTGCTGTAGTGCTCGGAAGTCTGCTCTGGTATCAGCGAGAAGGCGCCCAGGACGATCTGGCCCTGTATGCCATTCAGCATGAGGTAATGAATGCACCGAATGGTTCTATGACGATGTTGATCGAACGTCTGGAAGGTCAGATCGCCCAGCAACCGGACAATCCCAAATTGTGGATCGCGCTGTTTCCACTCTATCGTGATAATGGCCGATTCGACGCGGCGATCGATGCCCTCGAGCGGCTCATTGCGCTGGAAGGGCGGCAGACCGAATTGCTGGCGCAGCTGGCGCAAATGAAGTTCTTTGCCGCAGATAGAAAGCTGACCAGCGAAGTGAAGGAACTGGCCGACGAAGTGCTTGCCAAGGCTCCGCGTCAGCCAACGGTACTGGGTCTGTTGGGTATCGAAGCCTTCGAGGGCGGTCGCTACGAGCAGGCCATCGTCCACTGGCGCAAGGCCATTGCCGGCTTCGATGACGAAGCCGCTGCGGAGGTTTTGCGCAACGGTATCGCTATCGCTCAGCAGCGTCTTGGTATTACATCAGAGGGTGCCAGCGTCGCATCCAGTACCGAGAGCGGGCCATCGCTCGCAGTCAAGATCAGCCTGGAAAAAGGACTCGAAGGGCAGGTGGCGCCGGAGGATACGGTGTTCGTGGTGGCGAGAGACACCGCCGGCGAACTACCCCCTTTGGCCCTGGAACGAGCCACCGTCGCCGATCTACCCCTCGAGGTAACCCTGGACGACAGCGATGCCATGGCTCCCAGTGCGCGGCTTTCCCAGGTCGACGAGGTACAACTGACAGTACGGATTTCATCTTCCGGTCAGGCCATGGCGCAACCCGGCGATCTAACCGGCCAGGCCGGCCCGATAAAACTGGACGACCGGAATGGCCCTATCGAAATCACCATCGATCAGGTCGTAGATTGATTCAATGCGTCTGACGTCCATTCGCCTTGCGGGTTTCAAGTCCTTTGTCGACCCGGTGACGGTGCCCTTCGATGGCAACATGACCGCCATCGTCGGTCCCAACGGCTGCGGCAAGTCCAATGTCATCGATGCTGTGCGCTGGGTGATGGGGGAGTCCTCAGCCAAGACCTTGCGCGGCGAATCCATGACGGATGTCATCTTCAACGGCTCCACCGGGCGCAAGCCCGTGGGCCAAGCCTCCATCGAACTGCACTTCGACAATCGTGACGGCAGCATGGGCGGCCTCTACGCCCAGTACGCCGAGATCGTGGTCAAGCGGGTAGTGACCCGGGACAGCCAATCGAGCTATTTCTTCAACAATCAGAAGTGTCGTCGTCGCGACATCGCCGATCTGTTCCTGGGTACCGGCCTGGGGCCGCGCTCCTACGCGATCATCGGTCAAGGCATGATCTCGCGCCTGATCGAGGCGCGCCCGGAAGAGCTGCGCTCAACCCTCGAAGAGGCCGCGGGTATTTCCAAGTACAAGGAGCGCCGCCGCGAAACCGAAAACCGCATGCGCCGCACCCAGGAAAACCTGGAGCGGCTCGACGACATCCGTGAGGAGCTCGACAAGCAGCTCGAACGCCTGAAACGCCAGGCAGAAGCCGCGCGCCGCTACCAAACCCTGAAGAACGAGGAACACCGGCTAAAGGGCGAGCTTGCGGTGCTGCGTGGCCGATCGCTGCGGGCTCAGCAAGGTGAGCAGGAAAGCCGTGTGCGGGAGCTTGAAACCCAGGTCGAGCGGGAGATTCTGGGAAGCCGTCAGTGTGAGCGCCAGCTCGAGGAATCACGGCTGGAACATGACCGGCTGGCGGAACAGCTCGATGCCCATCAGGCGCGTTTCTACGAGACTGGCGCTGCCATCGCGCGTCTCGAGCAGCATCTGGAGCATGCCAAAAGTCAGGAGCAGCGTCTTGCCCGAGAGTTGGAGTCGGCGCGGCGCGAGCTAAGTGAACTCGATCGCCTTGGAAGCGAGGACGACAACCGACTTGCCAGCCTCGACGAACGCCTTGAAACCCTTGAACCTGAGCAGGAAGAAACCGCAGAGTCCCTGGCGGAACTCGACGCGGCGCTGGAAGAGGCGGAGCAAGCATTTGATGAGGCCCGGGAGCGTTGGGAAACCTTCAGCGAGCAGGATCGCGAAACCAGTCGTGAAGCAGAGCGTTCCCAGGATGGCGTGCGCCATCTGGAGCGCCAGCTGCAGACGCTGACGGAGGAGGCTAAGCGTCGCCGGCAACAGCGTAATGAGCTGCCGGAGCAAGGTGAGCTGCGCGAGCAACGAGAAGAGCTCGGCGAGCAGCTTGCGGAGTTCGATCTGCAGCTCGAGGAACTGGAAACCCAGCGTGAGACGCTGCAGATCGAACGCACCCGCACCCGCGGCACGCTTGGCGAGATCGAAAAGGCGCGAGAAGATGCCCGCCAGCAGCGCAGCCAGTTGCAGGGCGAGCTGGCCTCCTTGGAGGCGCTGCTGACAGCCAGTTTGAACGACGGCGGCCAGGCACTCGATGCGCTGCTGGAACGACACGGCTTGGCATCGGCTCCGCGACTGGCGCAGCGCATGCGGGCCGAGCCTGATTGGGAGCAGGTGGTGTCCTGGGTGCTGGCGCCTTGGCTCAACGCGCGTCTGGTGCCGGAGGTGCAGCGTCAGGTGCTCACAGACTCCCTTGGCGAAAGTGAACTGGCACTGCTTTCGGAGTCGGCCCATCCCGCCCCCGCTTCTAGCCTTGCCGCCCAGGTCGAGGCTGCCGGGGCTGCCGGTCAGCTGCTGGCCACTATCTACTGTGCCACGGATCATGCGGATGCCTGGAAGCGTCTCGAGACGCTGACATCAAACGAGAGCGTGATGACGGCGGATGGCCTCTGGCTGGGACAAGGCTGGGCTCGCCGGCACGGTTCTGGCGACAACGCCGATAGCGTCATGACTCAACAACGGCGTCGCGATGAAGTCAGAACCGCTCTCGAGACCGTTGCGAGCAGACTCCACGAGCAGGAGAAACGGCTGACGGACGCTCAGGCCCGGGAGGCCGATATTGAAGCCTCTCTCGAACGAAGCCGGAACAGCGAACGGGATCAGCAGCAGCGTCGCCAGCAATTGGCGCTGCAGGAAGCCAATCTTGCGTCACGATTGGAACATGCTGATTCGCGTCGGCGTGATCTTGACGCCGAGCTTCATGATATCGAAAGACGCCATGAAGCCTGCGCCTTGGAGCTGGAACAGGCACGAGAACGTTGGCAGCAGGCAATGACGATACTCGAACAGACTAGCCACGGGCGCGAAGACCTTGAGCGAACGCGCCGCGAGGCGCAGGAAGCTCTTGCCAGTCTGCGGGGTCGTCAACGCCCATTGCAGGAACGGGTACAGCAACTGGCGTTGGAATATCAGCGCCTGACCACGGAACGCAGTGGTCTCTATCAACAGCGAATGCGCAGCAGTGAGACACGCACTCGTCTCGAAGAGAAGTGTGCCGAACTCGAAGAGCAGCGCGAGGTGCTGCGCGAGCCCGAAGAGGAAAGCCGCGAGCAGCTGGACGAGCTCTTGCATCGGCGTTCGAAGGAAGAACAGGCGCTTAGCGCCTGTCGTGACGAGGCGCAGCAACTGGCCGAACGCTTGCGTGAAACCGAAATTGCCCGCCAGCAGCACGAACGCAACCTGGAGGGCATTCGCAGCCGGCTTGAAGAAGCGCGCATGCAGGTTCAGGCACTCAGGTTAAAAGCGGATGGTCAGGATGAGGCGTTAAGTGAGTTGGGCCTCGATGGCCAGGAGCTCGAAACGTCTTTGGATCCCAACGCCACCGAGTCTGCCTGGCAGACGCGTCTCGAAAATACCGGCGACAAGCTACGGCGCCTGGGCGCCATCAATCTTGCAGCAATTGAGGAATATGATCAGCAAGCGGAGCGGCGCAATTATCTTGAAGCTCAGCATGCGGAGCTGAGTGAAGCCCTCGAGACATTAGACCGGGCAATTCGCAAGATCGATCAGGAAACGCGGACACGTTTCAAGCAGACATTCGATCAGGTCAACCAAGGGTTTTCGCAGCTTTTCCCCAAGGTCTTTGGGGGTGGTAGTGCATGGTTGACGCTGACCGGGGAGGATTTGCTTGAGACCGGTGTTGCCATAATGGCGCGTCCTCCCGGAAAGAAGAACAGTACCATTCATCTGCTTTCCGGTGGAGAAAAGGCGCTGACTGCCCTGGCGCTGGTTTTCGCAATATTTCAGCTCAATCCTGCCCCGTTCTGTATGCTCGACGAGGTGGATGCGCCACTGGACGATGCCAATGTCGGACGTTACGCGGCACTGGTGAAGGACATGTCAGACTCTGTACAATTCATTTATATCACCCACAACAAGATCGCCATGGAAGCGGCGGATCGGTTGATGGGTGTGACCATGCAGGAGCCAGGTGTTTCGCGCCTTGTGTCCGTAGGAGTCGATGCGGCGGTAGCACTGGCTGAGGCATAGAAAACTTGCACAAAAGGTCTAAAAGAGTTAACAACGCTCTTATTGGTGGGGTTGGGGACAAATGAAGGGCGATTGCAGCGGGCTAAAGTAAAACTTGACATTTAAAAAAACTAGCCCATTTTTTCGGCAATCGCGTTATGCTATCGAACACACACGTCATAGGCATGGCGCCTTAGCAAACAGGCAAGACGATCCATGGAATTAAGAGAGTGGTTGATCATCCTGGGGTTGGTTTTAGTGACCATCATCGTTGTCGATGGTGTACGTCGCTTGCAACGTCAACGCAAAGTCCCCCGGCTTGATCACGCGCAGCGAGATGAACAACAAGGTGATAGCAGCGCCGACAGCGCAACTGTTGCCAATCCTGATCCCGAGGCTGCCGCGCGGGAAGCCGAAGTCAACTGGGAATTGCCCAATGGGGGCGCCCGAGTGGTCAAGCCCGCGGCTCAGCCAACGGTTGCGCCCAAGCCCAAACTTCAACGTCAGGAACATCCAGGACCGTCCAAGGTTTTTTCCCGCATGGCTCAAGAGCAGGATGCGGCCCCTACCACGTCGCCACGTGCCTCTGATAAAAGCGCATCCGTCACAAGCACGTCATCCAGAGAAGAACACCGCTCGCAGTCGACGACGCCATCGACGCCAGAGCCTACCGCCGCCTCGCGTCCCGCTTTTCGTCCCGAACTTGAATCGAGTACCGAGAATGAAGAGCATCTGTCCCTGAAGGGGCACGATGATGCACAGCGGTCTCAGCAGAACCAGATATCATCATCGGACTCCTCCACCTACAAGACGCTTTCATCCGTCGAGAAAGAAGACGACCAAAGTGCTTTCAGTCGCACTGGCATGGCCGCTGCACTGCGTAGTGGCGGTCAGCGTGTCTCACAGTCGATGCAGCGAATGTCCTCCGCGTTTCAGCGTCAGGATGAATCCTCGTCGCCTCATCACGAACCGTCTTTGGGCAAGGCCGGGGATTTTTCAGAGGAAGCTCCTGCACGCTTCGAAGAGGAGCGTCGTGACACGCCGCATACTCAGCAGGGTGCTCATCAGGACGTTGTCGCAAGCGAACCAGCCAGTGAAGAGATTGCACCGGTTCAGTCGCCTGATGCACAGCTTGAGGATACGCCTCCACTTTCTCTGCAGGAAGAAGAGCGTACGGCTTCTCACCCGGTAGTGGAAAAGGCCCGTCGCCACCATGTCAGCGCCGAGCGTGCTCGGGAGACGTTGGCTCATGCGGAAGAAATCATCGTCATCAGCGTGATGGCGCGTACCGATGAGGGTTTTGCAGGGCCGAACCTGCTCAACCTGATGCTTGCCTGCGGCCTGCGCTACAGTGAAATGGGCATTTTCCTGCGTTACGAGACAGAAGAAGCGGAAAGTGAATTGCAGTTCGCCATGGTGGATGTAGTCAAGCCAGGTACCTTCGATCTGGAAAACATGGATGACTTCTCCACTCCTGGAGTGACCTTCCTGATGCCGCTGCCTGGGGCTACGGATACCAGCGCCGCATTTGAAGCGATGGTGGAAACTGCCATGGTGCTGGTGCGCAATCTGGGCGGTGAGTTGAAAGACGAAAACCGCAGTGTCATGACCGCACAAACCGTCGAGTTCGCGCGTCAGCGCGTGCAGGAGTTTGGGCGGCGGCATCGATTGAGTCGTTATCAGGCCAACTGATTCTCTGTTGTATAGATTTTTTAAATGTCGCATCGACGGGGCCGAAAGGCCCCGTCTTGTTTTGCGAAGGCTATACATTTTGCGAGGACGATACGCCGCGCCTTACAATGCACTTTTATCGCGCTGAGACCGGCAAAACCTGCATGAGCCAGAAACCCCCTGCAACGCCCGAGCTTTTTGAAGAGATTGCGCAGCTGCGCACCGAACTCGACGATGCCAACTATCGCTATTACGTACTCGACGATCCTGTATTAACCGATATCGATTATGACCAACGCCTGCGTCGTCTGCAGGAACTCGAGTCCCAGCATCCCGACCTGGTCACACCGGACTCACCCACCCAGCGAGTGGGTGCAGCGCCCGCTGAGGGGTTTCCAGAAATTCAGCACGCCGTCCCGATGCTTTCTTTGGATAATGCCTTCAACGAAGAAGAAATCATGGCCTTTGTTAAACGGGTCAACGAACGTCTTGAACGGGACAGTGACGACTTGATCTTCTGCTGTGAACCCAAACTCGATGGTCTGGCGGTGTCCTTGGTGTATGAAAACGGCGCATTGGTTAGTGGCGCGACTCGGGGCGATGGTCGTACCGGTGAAGGTATCACCTCGAATCTACGAACCCTGCGCTCGATCCCGCTCAAGCTGCGTGGTGATGACTGGCCCAACTTGCTGGAGGTGCGTGGCGAAGTCTACATAAGTCATTCCGGCTTCGAGGCGCTCAATGAACACGCTCGTCAGACGGATAACAAGGTGTTTGCCAACCCTCGCAACGCCGCTGCAGGCAGCCTGCGCCAGCTCGATCCTCAAATTACCGCAAAGCGCCCCTTGGAATTCTGTGCCTATCAGGTAGCCCGTATCGATGATGATGAGGCGCCAAGGTCTCACTCGGCTCTCATGAAGCGTTTGCGGGATTTCGGTTTCCGTACCAATCCCGAGCTAGATCAGGTCCAGGGCAGCGCGGCGCTGCTTGAGTACTGCCAGTATCTGGGCAAGAAACGTGAGCATCTCGATTACGATATTGATGGGGCAGTCATCAAGGTGGATGAACTGCGTCTGCAGCGGGAACTGGGCTTCGTTGCCCGGGCGCCGCGCTGGGCGATTGCCTACAAGTTCCCGGCGGAGGAACAAACCACCTGGCTCAAGGCGGTGGAGTTTCAGGTAGGTCGCACCGGGGCGATCACGCCGGTGGCGCGACTCGATCCGGTTACCGTTGCCGGTGCCCTGGTCTCCAATGCCACCCTGCACAACCAGGACGAGATAGCGCGTTTAGATGTAAGGATTGGCGATCGGGTGGTGATTCGTCGGGCCGGGGACGTGATCCCTCAGGTAATGCGAGTCATCAAGGATGAGCGGCCGGACGATGCTCAAACCATCGAGTTCCCCAGTCAGTGCCCAGTGTGCGATTCGGCCCTTGAGCGTATCGAGGGCGAAGCGGTAGTGCGCTGCCCGGCGGGGCTTTTCTGTGCCGCTCAGCGCAAGGAGGCCCTCAAGCATTTTGCCAGCCGACGCGCTTTGGATATCGACGGTCTGGGAACCAAGATCATTGATCAGCTCATTGAGCGAGAATGGGTCAAGACCCCCGCGGATCTGTTTCGTTTGAAAGCGGAAACGCTAGCGGAGCTGCCGCGTCTGGCGGAGAAGTCTGCGCAGAATCTGATCGACGCGCTGGAAAAATCGAAGTCCACCACGTTGCCGCGTTTTATCTATGCCTTGGGTATTCGCGAAGTCGGCGAGGCAACGGCGGGCAACCTGGCCCGGCATTTCGGCACCCTGGAGGCACTGATGCAGGCCGAACTCGCTGATCTCGAAGCCGTCGAGGATGTAGGACCGGTGGTGGCCGCCCATGTGCACGCCTTCTTCGATGAGCCTCACAATCGCGAAACCGTGACGCAACTGATCGACGCCGGCATCAAGTGGGAAGAAGCGGAAGTGAGTGCGCGGCCTCAGCCCTTGATTGGGCAGACCTGGGTACTCACCGGCAGCCTGGAGAGCATGACCCGGGATGAAGGCAAGGCGCGGCTCCAGGCGTTAGGAGCCAAGGTTTCCGGTAGTGTCTCGAAGAAGACCGCCGGGGTGGTCGCCGGCCCCGGCGCCGGCAGCAAGCTGACCAGGGCACAGGAGCTGAACGTCGAGGTGCTGGATGAAGCGGCTTTCCTGGCTCGGCTTGCCGATTGGGAAAGCGGGAAAAGCGAAGAAAGCGAGGAAGACAGACAGCCCAGCGACGAGGAAGCCGAATGAGCCGCTTTGTGGAAGTGCCCTATCGCATGCTACCCGGGGAGACCCTTGATGCCTTACTGGAAACCTTCGTCACCCGACAGGGCTATGACACCACGGATACCGGTGAGGGCATGTCCGGCTGGGTGAAGGATCTCAAGGGCCAGCTCGATCGTAGTGAATTGCTCGTTGTGCATGATTTGCAGACCGAGACCACCGAGATCATGACCCTGGCTCAATGGCGGGCGTTTGGGCGGGACCTGGCGGATGATGAGGAAGAGGGCTAGGAGCTCAGACCCTGACCCTATTGCCGGGGGTTTTCTTATACGCCGTCGTAGATGATCTCGATCCAGCGATTCGCTTACTATGGTGGCCTGGCCATGTATATTGGGAATCACGACTTCAGCTGTGACATCCAAATCAACGTAGGTAGGCGTAGAGTCCCGGAGGCCAAGTGATGAATACCAGTATCATGGACCACGAATACGGTTACGGCATAATCAGCCGTTTTTTTCACTGGCTGATGGCATTGCTGTTGCTTTGGCAGCTGATATCCGCAGCGTTGCATTTTTTTGTCGACGATACGCCAATTGCGGATTTCTTTTTCGGCTATCATTTTGCCAATGGCGTATTGATCCTGGCCTTGGCGATACTTCGGGGTGTTTGGGGGCTGATCAATCTTTCCCGCCGGCCGCCGCACAAGCGGACCATCGAGCGTTTTGCTGCCCTGGGTCACGTAGCGATGTACCTGTTGCTGATCGTGATTCCCGTGATTGCTCTCATTCGCTCCTACGGTTCGGATCGAGAATTTTCGGTTTTCGGACTACAGGTATTTGCGGCAAGAGAAAATGAAATCGAGTGGATGACCGGCCTGGGTAGTTTATTGCACGGGTTTTTGGGCTGGATTCTGTTTGCCTTGATTGCCGGCCATATCGTCATGGCCTTCGTACATACCTATGTATGGAAAGAACCTTTAATCAGCCGCATGACCAAGGGCAGTGAACTAAAGTAGCAGGGTGGTGACAAGATCGGCGGATCGCCTACCCGCCTGTGATCAATTCGCGAATCAACCGCCGCCCCGGATGCAGGTGATCGATGAGCTCCCGCTCCAACGGCATGGGCTCGTCGCAGATGCGCGATGCCAGCACCTCGGCGCACAGCGGCGCGCTGGCAAGCCCTCGGGAGCCATGAGCGGCGCTGGTCCACAGCCCGAGATGATGCCGGCCGGCAATGGCCGGGGCGCGACGGGCATTCTTTTGCAAGAGGGCGTAATCCTTGCGCCAGGCCGGGGCATCAGGTACCGGGCCCGCATAGGGCGATTTGTCGGGGCTGGCGGCACGCAGACTGGCGCGACCGTTCAGCCCTGCAGGATTGAAGTCGACGCCACTGGCGCGCAGTTTTTCAGCATAGGCAGGCAGCATGTGTTTGAATTCCGCCAGGTTGGTGGCGTTGTCCGCTTCACGCAGATCACTCTGAGTATCGCCCGGGGCAAAGGTAGCGCCGAAAGACTGCACTCCTTCCAGCACCGGCAAAACATATCCGCCGGCGCAGACAACCCGCTTGAGTGGCGCGATAGAGGCATCAGGTAGTAGATGCAGTTCGCTGACCTGACCGCGTATCGGCTTGAGCGGCAGCCATTCTAGCGGTAAGAAATTCGACGCCTGCCAGGCATTGGCTACCACAACCTGATCGACGCTCACACTATCCCCATCCGCCAATCCAAGCCGCCAGCCGGCTTCATAATGTTCCAAGGTCATGACCTCGGCCTGGCGAAAGAAGATGCCTGGGTGAGCGACAAGACGCTGACACAGGGCCGCTGGACGCACCCAGCCAGCGCCCGGGTAGTCCAGTCCGCCGTGAGTCAACGCCACGCCGGCGCGGTGGCTGGCCTCCGCCGCCGTGATCCCTTCGACGACGCTAGCGGGCAGCGCGTGATTACGCAGGAATGTCTTCTGGCGTCGGGCTTCCTTATCGGTCATGGCCAGTTGCAGCACGCCGCAGTCGTCCCACAGCTGACGTTCGGGATCGAGGCGCTCGAGCAGTCGCCGGGTATAAAGAAGCCCCGCCAGATAGAAACGGCTCTGCAGATTGGTTTCCGCAGCCAGCTTTACGTAGAGCGCTCCTTGTCGATTGCCGGAAGCGCCGGCGCCGGGTGCTTCTTGATCGATCAGGGTAACTTGCACGCCGCGTCTTGCCAGTGCTTCGGCGGTACTGGCGCCGGCAAGCCCTGCGCCGATTATCGCGATGTGTCGGTTTGGCTGTTGAGGTGACTGATGAGATGGCGGCGTAAACCAGGGCGCCTGCTGACGTGAGGTATCCGCTGGCGGAGTGGCGATATGGCCGCGCAGCATTTCGCGTTTGCGCCCAAAGCCCGGCGCTTTCGCCCACTCGAACCCTGCCGCCTTGAGTCCGCGCTTGACGATACCCGCGCAGGTGAAGGTGGCGAAGGTGGCCTGTGGGCGACTATGAACGGCCATGGCCTGAAACAGTTCCGGCTGCCACATGTCTGGATTCTTGGACGGCGCAAAGCCATCGAGGAACCAGGCGTCGACGCGTCCATCAAGGTGCGTCAAGCACTCGACGCTGTCGCCTAGGTGCAAATCGAGCACCACCCGATCGGACAGTATCAGACGATACGCCCCGCGCACCGGTTCCGGCCATTGGTTGACAAGAACACGCGCTTGATCGGCAAATTCCGGCCAGGCGGTAAGAGCACGCCTCAGATCGTCCTGGGTGAGAGGATGCTTTTCCGTGGAAACCAGATGCAGCCGTGCGTCTGCCGGTGCATAAGTATCGAAGCAGGCCCAGGCGCACAGCATGTTCAATCCGGTGCCGAAGCCGGTCTCGCCAATCACGAAAGGGCGGGCGTCCTGCCAGTTGGCAAAGCGCTCTGGAAGATGGTTGCCCTGGATGAACACATGCTCGGTTTCCGCTCGACCGTCCTGCCGCGAAAAATAGACATCGTCGAAGGCAAGGGAATAGGGCGCATCAGGCTTGCCGTCAGCGCCGGCCCAGTCAAGACGGGCGCTCTCAAGTCCGGTCAGTGATCCGGTCAAGTCAGAAAATGGGCTGCGGCGATTGTCCAGAACGGTATCTCCGATAACGAGTGTGATCAATAATTGAACAAAATCGCCGAGCCCCCATACTCTATAGCCTTGCGCCAAAAGCCCGCTGGCTTTCAACAGACTTACTCACAGCATCTGTGAGTAAGCTCTGCGAATTTATACACAGGGTTGAACGTCCTGTTGGCACAGGCTATACGGCGGCCACCGTGGCGCGCCGAGTCAGAAGGCGCGTATGTTCTGCGATAGTACCTTCTTCATCAGTGGGAATGACGAAGACCGGCAAATCACTATCATCGGTACTGATGCGCGCCGCACTGGCCTCGTTGGCCACTGGATCAAGGCGCATGCCCAGCCAGGCGAGTTTCTTGATGACTTCTTCCCGAATCAGGGGGGAATGCTCTCCGATACCCGCAGTGAAGACAAATCCATCCAGACCGCCCATCTGAGCGATGAGGGAGCCTGCATTGGAGACGATGCTATGAACGAATAGGTCGATGGCCTCCCGGGCGTGGGGGTCGTCGCTCGCCACCAGATCGCGCATATCGTCGCTGATGCCGGAGACGCCCAGCAGCCCGGACTCCCGGCGCAACATCAGTTCGACTTCCTGGGCGTTCATGCCTTGATGACGCAGCAAGTGCAAGATGAGGCCGGGGTCGATGCTGCCACAGCGCTTGCCCATCATCAGGCCGTCCAGCACGGTGAAGCCCATGGTGGTAGCGACGCTACGACCTTTTTCGATGGCGCATAGGCTAGCCCCATGGCCCAAGTGGGCAACAATGAAGCGGCCGTTGGCCTTTGGGCCTGCATGGTCAGGCAGGGTGCTGGCGATATATTCGTAGGAGAGGCCGTGAAAGCCATAACGCACCATGCCCTGCTCCGCAAAACGCCGTGGTAGCGCGAAGGTTTGAGCAACCTTGGGCTGGCTGCGGTGAAAGGCGGTATCGAAGCAGGCAACCTGGGGGATTTCGGGCCAAGTGTCTCTGATCGCGTGAATGCCGCTCAGGTTATGCGGTTGGTGTCCCGGCGCCAGCTCGCTCAGGCTATGCAGGGTTTCCAGCACATCATCGCCAATCAGGACCGGGGCATCGAAGTAACGCCCGCCGTGCACCACCCGGTGGCCTGCCGCAACGATGTTCAGCGACGGCATCTCGTGACGTAGACGCTTCAACATCCAGCGGATCAGTGGGCCATGAGTCTGAGGCATGTCCTCAGCATCCAGGATCACGGTTTCCCCTGCAGCGCTACCTAGTTTGGCTTCATAAAGTGGGGCGCCGCCGATACCGCTGATACTACCTTTCCAGAGCAGGGTAGCGGGAGCGTCGAAAGAGTAAGCGGCAGCCTTGACGGAAGACGATCCGGCATTGAGAACAAGCATGACATCGGTCATTAAAAGATCCTTGAACAAAGGACGCAAAATGGCGCGGTGAGCAATGCTGAATAGAAAAAACGAAGGCTGGCACCGCGGTCGAGAGAGAAGCGCCGAATGACTCGGCGCTTTCTTAGCAGGTTAAACGATAGGAGCTATTATACAAAAGTCGAATAGAGAACCCAAATAGGGCTATATTTCGCGTTAGGTTACAATGGCATCAGGAGCGCTCGATCAACCGTAACGTGTCTCGAGCGATGATGCCTTCTTCATCCGTGGCGATGACATGGACCGATAGTGCACTGTCCGGCATGCTGATACAGGACTCGCTCCGATCGTTGGCCTGCTCATCGAGGCGTACCCCCATCCAGGCAAGGCCTTCCATGATTCGCGCGCGTATCTCGGGTGAGTGCTCCCCGATCCCGGCGGTGAAGACAAGCCCGTCCAGTCCTTTCAGCTGTGCGATGAGCGCGCCTATCTGTGACAGGGCCCGGTAGACGAACAGCTCCACCGCATCTTTTGCTCGTGGCTCCTCGTTGTCTATCAGATCGCGCATGTCGTCGCTGATACCCGAGATGCCAAGAAGTCCCGACTCATGGCTTAGCAAGGTAGCAACCTGGGGCAGGCTCATGTCACGATCCCGCAGCAGATAGAGCACCACGCCAGGATCGATATCACCGCAGCGCTTGCCCATCACCAAACCGTCCAGCGCGGTAAAGCCCATGCTGGTCGCAATGCTCTTTCGGTTGTACATGGCGCAGAGACTCGCGCCATGGCCCAGATGGGCAACGATGATACGGCCTTCGGCGCGCTCACCCAGGTACTCCGGCAGCACACTGGCAATGTATTCGTAAGACAGGCCGTGAAAGCCGTAACGCAGCACGCCTTCCTCCGCCAACCGATGGGGCAGAGCAAAGAGCTGCGCAATGCGCGGCTGGGTACGGTGAAAGGCAGTATCGAAGCAGGCTACTTGAGGTATGTCGGGCCAGACCTCGGTGACGGCCTGAATGCCCGCCAGATTGTGCGGCTGGTGGCTGGGCGCCAGCGCACTGAGGCTGTGCAGCTCTTCCATTACCGATGAGTTCACGCGCACCGGCGTGTTGAAATTGCGTCCACCGTGAACGACACGATGGCCCGCTGCAATCACATTGAGGGTCGGTTCTTCTTGCTGAAAACGCGTGAGCATCCATTTGATCAGCGGTCTGTGCTTGTGCGAAACGTCAGAGGGTACGGTTACCTCTTCGTTGGTTTTTTCACCGGTACGCGAAGAGTATCTCGGCGTCCGGCCGATTCCTTCGATCTCGCCTCTCCAGCGTGGATTCTCATGATCGTTCAGATCATAGACGGCCAGTTTGATTGATGATGAGCCGGTATTGATGACAAGCAGAACATCGCTCATGGGGTAGACCTCCTGATGTAATAAACATCCAACTGAAAAATGTCGGCAAGATCAAAAACAAGAGCCCATCACGCCATGACATTATGGCCCCCATCGATGAAGGCAACGTTGCCGGTAACCGAACGAGCTCGGTCGGAAACCAGGAAAGTGGCCATGTCGCCAACCTCTTCGATGGTTACCAGTCGTCTCACCGGTGCGCGTTCTCGCGCTTCGTCGATCAAGGTGTCGAAATGCACGATACCCGACGCGGCACGGGTTTCTATCGGCCCGGGTGACAAGGCATTGACGCGTATCCCCGAAGCGCCAAGCTCCGCCGCCATGTATCGGGTGGTCGCTTCAAGTGCTGCCTTGACCGGGCCCATGATGTTGTAGTGATCGATGACCTTGTCGGCGCCGTAGTAGCTCACCGTAAGCAGGCAGCCACCCTGCTTCATGAGGGGCTCAGCGTGGCGGGCCATGCGCAGGAAGGAATGCACGGAGATATCCATGGCCTGGGCGAAACCTGCCCGGGAGCAATCCGTGACGCGCCCATGTAGATCCTCCTTGGGACAATAGGCAACGGAGTGCAGCACGAAGTCGAGCTGCCCCCACTCACTATGGATGCGCTCGAAAAGCGCATCGAGCGCGTGCTCGTCTTCCACGTCCAGTGCCTGGAAGATGGTGGCATGGACTGTATCGGCTACGGGTTGTACGAAGGGTTTGGCGCTATCGTTCAGGTAGGTGATTGCCAGTTCCGCCCCTGCTTCGGAAAAGGCACGGGCACAGCCTGCGGCAATGGACTTGTCGTTGGCAATGCCTATGACCAGGCCCTTCTTTCCATTCAGCAACTGCATCGAAACGCCATCCTTGTCTTGCTCATGAAAAGACATCATGCGCGAATATTCACATCAAGGCCTTGTCCCTACTCAAGATAGGTCTCGATAGCAATGATTTCGGGCATGGTTCAGGGCAACACCTTCTTGAAAGGCTTCACCGTCACCTTGGCGTAGACACCGGCCTCCACATAGGGGTCCGCATCCGCCCAGGCTCTAGCGGCGTCCAGGTCATTGAACTCGGCAATGATCAGGCTGCCACTGAAGCCGGCATCGCCGGGATTTTCCGTGTCGACGGCGGGGTGGGGTCCCGCGATCACCAGGCGGCCCTCGTTACGTAACGTTTCCAGGCGTGCCAGGTGCGCCGGGCGCGCGCCCTGGCGTTTTTCCAGGCTATCGTTTACATCTTCACTGATGATGGCGTAGAGCATGGCGGAGGCCTTTCGTAATAGTGAGAGTGTGATGTTAGAAGTCGTAGTGCGTGGCTCAGGACCTGGGTTGAACCGTCATGTGACGGCTCAGGTAAATCCCCTGGGCCAGCACGAATACAAGGGTCAGCCCCAGCATGCCAAAGAGCTTGAAGTTGACCCAGGTGGCTTCGCTGAAGGTCTTGAAAACGTAGACGTTGAGCACTGCCATGGCCAGGAAAAAGCTAGCCCAGGCCAGATTGAGGCGTGTCCAGATCGTGCCAGGTAGCTGAATGGCTTTGCCCATCATGCGCTCAGCCAGAGTCTTGCCGCCAAACAGGGGTGAAAGAAGAAAGGCCAAGGCAAATAAGGCGTTGACCGCGGTCGGCTTCCATTGGATGAATGCTGGATCGCGAAACGCAACCGTTGCGCCACCCAGCAGAATCAACAGCCCAAGAGTGATCAGGTGCATCTTCTCGAGCTTTTTATAACACCACCAGATAAAGGCCATCTGGACCAGGGTCGCGGGGATCAGCACCAGCGTCGCCAGCACGATATCGCTGCTCAGATGATAAACCGCGAAGAAGATCGCGATGGGAAGAAAGTCCAGCAGTAGCTTCATTGCAAAATCCCTTGTTAAAGAGGTGCCATTGACCCGGATTGCCGGCGCGCGCACCATGTCGCTTCTATTCCGACAACATTCTGACAAAGACGCCGGGTGGCGTCATGCCCATGAACTCCCTTCCCGATACGCTCGACGCGGTTTCCGGTCTCGATCTGCACATGCACTCCACTGCCTCGGACGGTGCGCTCACCCCCGGTGCGCTGGTTGCCCTCTGCCATTCCCGAGGCGTCACCCACATGGCGTTGACGGATCACGACACCCTGGCCGGCGTCGACGAGGCAAGCGCAGCGGCAGAACGGCTAGGCATACGACTATTGCCTGCTGCGGAGCTTTCCGCCCAGTGGCGCGGCATGACGATCCATGTAGTGGCATTGTTGCCGACAGGCTTAAGCGCTGAAATGAACGAGGCATTGGCGACTCAAGCTGAGGCCCGCATTGCCCGCAGTAAGGAGATCGCTCGTCGTCTCGAAGCGATAGGGCTTGAGAATGCGCTGGCCCAGGCGCGAGAACAAGCCGGCAGCGAGCGCCCGCTGGGACGGCCGGATTTCGCCCGGGCGCTGGTGGAGGCCGGAATCGTGCCGGACATGACCACGGCCTTCAAGAAGCACCTGGGCGCCGGCAAGCGTGGCGACGTCAAGGCGCACTGGCCGTATCTGAGCGATGTGATCGATTGGACGCTTCAAAGCAGCGGGATAGCGGTGCTGGCGCATCCGCTGCGCTATGGCCTGACGCGCCGTAAACGCGGACTGCTGCTCGATGCCTTCACTGAGGCAGGGGGCGAGGCGGCAGAGCTGGTCAGCGGTTTTCAGAATGCAGACGTTACCCGAGACCTGGCACGCCAGCTTGACGAACGCGGCCTCTATGGCTCCCTGGGCAGCGACTTTCATTTTCCCGGTGGCCATCTGGCGCCGGGTAGCATGAGTCCGGCACCCCGGTGTGCTTTGCCGCCGGTGTGGTGTCACCCGAGAATGAGAGACTTTGCTGGCTGAAATCGCATAACCAGATAAGCTGGTCAATAAGTGCTACAGAAATTCTTCATTAATTACGCCAGGAGTGGTCATGACCCAGTTCTTCCAGATTCATCCTGAAAATCCCCAGAAACGCCTGATTGATCAGGCCGTCTCCATCATTCGTCAGGGCGGGGTGATTGCCTACCCCACAGACTCCGGCTATGCACTGGGTTGTCATCTGGGGGAGAAGAAGGCAATCGAGAAGATCAAATGGCTGCGTTCACTGGACGACAAGCACAACTTCACCCTGGTGTGTTCCGATCTTTCCGAGATTGGCACCTATGCCAAGGTTGATAACGACGCCTTTCGTCTGCTCAAGAACAACACCCCGGGTGCTTATACCTTCATCCTCGATGCCACCAGCGAAGTGCCGCGACTGTTGCTGCATCCCAAGCGTCGTTCCATCGGTGTGCGGGTGCCGGATCATCGCATCACCCACGCCCTGCTCGAGGCTCTGGGTGGGCCGCTAATGAGCGTGACCCTGATCCCGGTGGGCGAAGAGCTGCCCATGACCGATGCGGAAGAGATTCGCGAGCGCTATGACGCTCATCTCGAGCTGATCATCGATGGTGGCGCCTGCTCTTTTGAGCCTACCAGCGTGATCGATCTGCGCGAGATTCCGCCGGTCATCCTGCGCGAAGGTCGTGGCGATACCGCGCCTTTTCGCTGAGCACATCGGTTTTCGGAATGCTGCCCGAGGTGGCATTTTGCTGGCTAGTCGGTAGGCGCTGCTTGCGGGGATTCACCGTCCTGCTTCTTCTTGCGTGGATCCTCACTTTCCTCATCAAGCCAAGCGCCGCAGCGTTTGCAATAACGGGCACCCCGCTCGT
Organism: uncultured Halomonas sp.; assembly: GCF_947500835.1. Taxonomy (GTDB): domain Bacteria; phylum Pseudomonadota; class Gammaproteobacteria; order Pseudomonadales; family Halomonadaceae; genus Modicisalibacter. The sequence continues at coordinate 19,080 of NZ_CANMTQ010000009.1, read as the reverse complement.
GTTCTTCAAGCCCGCAGCCCGGGCAGGCCTCGTCGGAATAGCGCTGCTCCCGGATCGAGCGCATCATCTCGGCGGAAAACACCCCGGTCGGTACGGCGAGGATGGCGTAGCCCATGATCATGACCACCGAGGATAAAAACTGTCCCAAGGGCGTCAGCGGCGTGATATCGCCGTAGCCCACGGTGGTCAGGGTCACGATGGCCCAATAGATGGCGCGAGGAATACTGGTAAAACCCGCCTCAGGTGGTTCGATCAGATAGATCATCGAGCCGAAGATGATCACCAGCATCAATACCGTGGACAGGAACATCAGAATCTTGCGAAAACTGCGTCGCAGCGATTGCACCAGTATCTTGCCTTCACCCAGAAACTCCATGAGTCGCAAGACACGAAAGACCCGCAGTACCCGCAATATTCTGACCACCAGGAGCGACTGCGCGCCGGGTATGAGCAGGCTCAGCCAGGTAGGCAGGATCGATAGAAGGTCGATGACGCCATAAAAGCTTTTCAGATAGCGCAGCGGGTGGTCCAGGCAGTAAAGTCTCAGCGCCAGCTCGAGGGTGAAGATGAGCGTGAATGCCCATTCCATCCCATAAAACAGTGTTCCATAACGCGCATGCAGAGTCGCCACGCTGTCCAGCATGACCACGATGACGCTGAGTAGAATCAAGCCCATCAAAGCGATATCGAAACACTTGGCGAGCCGGGTATCCGACTCGAAGATCTGTTGGAACAGCCAGGTACGCAGATCCATGCCGTCAGGGCGTAACGGAGATGGCAAAATCGGGCTCCTTGATATTCAGATTGTCTGTTGCAGGCTCAGGCTATGCTGACCAAAAGCGATGGTCAGCCAGCCAGGATGCGTGAGCATGTCCCTTAGCACCTGGGCATGATGCCGGGTTGCAGCGCTCAGCACATCGTCATTGGCCATGTCCCGGTAAAGATGGATTGCCTGTTCCAGAAAGCGTCGCTCTTGAGTGTCGCGGTAGAGATCGAGCAAGCGTGAGGCATGATCGATCCGGGCATTAAGGCTCGCGCCAGGGGCGCCGCATGACCAATGGCCCTTGTCCAACGCCATACCGCGTTCGGCCTTGCTGATAATGGACGGTCGCAGTGGCACTTGTTCGGCAAATGTCTGGGCGAGTTGCCACAGTGAAGAGGGCTGGCCGCGTTTGAGTTCGAGCTCCAGTTCGTTGATGGCAACGCACTGCCCGGCAGCGCGAATACTTCCCTGATCGAATGCGACCTCGATGCTGGCACTCTCGGTGTCGAGCAGCCAGCGGCAGCGCTCGAAATCCGTGGCAAAGCGTGGCTCGAGCGCGTCAAGGGCCGCATCGTCCAGGGTTTTTATGGGGGGCAGCTCAGCCAGGCCGGCGAGATCCAGCTCATCGCCTTCGATTTGCCACTCCCATTCACCGCGCACGGAAAGCCCCCCGGATCCACTGCCAGCGGTCTTGAGTGTCTGCAGGTTGCCTTTGGGCGTGCGACGAACACGCAACGCGGCGCGAGCGGATTCAAGTGCCCCTTCAGGCGTGTCGTAATAGGTGTTGGACAGGCACTCCCGGCGGGGTGGTGCATCGAGCAGTTCGTGCCGCAACAGAAAGGTCGCGGCGGTATCGCTTAGTGCCAATTTAAGTTCGACTTCTTCCGCCATCACGCTATCCCGTTGCCAATGTTGAATGAAATTTCATGACGTTGCTCGACGCAATCACTATACTATCGACGCCATTCACAACCCACGACAGTCTTATATGATGACGTCCAATCCGTTTTCAGCGCTGTTCGGGCGCTCGCCCTTTCAGCCATTATTGGCACATATCGTCAAGACCAGTGAGTGTGCCGAACAGCTGTTGCCTTTCTTCGATGCTGCGCTGGCAGGCAATTGGGAAGAGGCTGCCAAGCATCGCGAGAAGGTGACCGAACTCGAGAATGAGGCGGATGAGCTGAAGACTCAGCTGCGTCTCAATCTGCCTAACACCCTGTTTCTACCGGTATCGCGCTCGGATCTACTGGAACTGATCAGCGTGCAGGACAAGATCGCCAACCGGGCTCGAGACATTACCGGCATCATGCTGGGGCGTTCCATGAAAATCCCTGGCCCCCTGGCGACACCGATGCGCAACTACCTTGAAATTGCCATTGCGGCGGTGGATCAGGCACGCAAGGCGCTGCAGGAACTCGAATCGTTGCTCGAGTCCGGCTTCGGTCGCAATGTGGCACATCTCATGGAAAATCTGATACGGGATCTGCATGATCTCGAGCATCAGGCGGACGCCCAGGAAATTGCCATTCGGCGCCAGCTTTTCGATATCGAGGCTGACCTGCCGCCGGTGGAGGTGATGTTTCTCTACAAGATCATCGACTGGATTGGAGACCTTGCGGATCGCGCCGAGCGGGTCGGTAGCCGACTGCAAATACTCACTGCTCGCTGAATTCTGTACTCCATTTCGGAGCACGGATTCGCCAATGAACGCCACCCTCAAAAAAACGGCTGCCCATGTCTATCATTGAGCATTACGGTGACGTATTCATCATTCTTGCCTGTATCTTCGGCTTCTTCATGGCCTGGGGTGTTGGCGCCAACGATGTAGCCAATGCCATGGGTACATCCGTTGGTTCCAAAGCCATTACCATCAAACAGGCTATCCTGATTGCGGTAATCTTCGAGTTTCTCGGTGCCTGGCTTGCAGGCGGGCAGGTCACCGAAACCATTCGCAAAGGCATCATCAACCCCGAGCTTCTTGAGGATGATCCACAACTGCTGGTCTACGGCATGCTGGCTTCGCTGCTGGCAGCGGGTTTGTGGCTGTTGATCGCCTCGGTTCGGGGTTGGCCGGTTTCCACCACTCATTCCATCGTCGGCGCCATCGTTGGCTTCGCCGTGGCCGGGCTGGGTGTCGATGCCGTCGGTTGGGGCAAGGTCGGACAGATCGCCACCAGCTGGGTGGTGTCGCCAGTGCTGGCCGGGACCTTCGGCTTCGTGCTGTTCAAGTCGGTGCAGTTATTGATCTTCGAAAGCAGAGACCCTTTCGCCGCGGCCAAGCGCTATGTGCCGGCGTATATCTTCCTGGTGGGGTTCATCGTGTCCATGGTGACTCTGGTCAAGGGACTTTCTCATGTGGGGCTTGATTTGAGCTTTACCGAAAGCCTGCTGATCGCCATCGGAATCGGGTTGATAATCATGTTGCTGGGCATAGGCCTGGAGAATCGTATCAGCCGCAGCAAGGGCGCCAGGAACGGTGATTTCCAGTTCTCCAGCGTCGAGCGGATCTTCGGCGTATTGATGATGTTCACCGCCTGCGCCATGGCCTTCGCCCATGGGTCCAATGATGTTGCCAATGCGGTTGGACCCTTGGCGGCGGTGATCAGCGTGGTACGCACCCATGGCGAAATCGGCGGGGCGGCGATCCTACCCTGGTGGGTGCTGGTGCTGGGGGGGGGCGGTATCGTTGTCGGTCTTGTGACCTATGGGCATCGCGTGATTGCGACCGTTGGCACCCGCATCACCGAACTGACGCCAAGCCGTGGTTTCGCCGCGACATTGGCCGCGGCAACTACCGTGGTACTGGCCTCGGGCACGGGCTTGCCGGTTTCCACCACGCATACCCTGGTAGGGGCGGTGCTTGGGGTTGGGTTGGCACGAGGCATGGCGGCACTTAATCTACGGGTGCTGGGTACGATCGTCTTGTCCTGGTTGATTACACTACCTGCCGGCGCGCTACTTTCCATTCTGTTCTTTTTCATGTTCAAGGGTATGTTCGGAGCCTAGACATGAGGAAAGCCGCCGCTCAAATTCTGCCGGGTTTTCCTCTACTGAGGAGCAGTTCTTGAACTCACGTTTTCCCTTTATCGAATGGTTTCGTAATTCGTCGCCCTACATCAATACACATCGCGGGCGTACCTTCGTCATTTTGATCGAAGGCGACGCCATGATCGATGAGCGCGGCGAACAGTTGATTCAGGATCTGGCCCTGCTGCACACCCTCGGGGTACGCCTGGTCGTTGTTTATGGTATTCGCCCGCAGGTCAGCCGAGCCCTCGAGCAGGAAGGGATCGTGCCTGAGCGTCACGAGGGGCGTTGGATAGCCCATCACCAGATCATGGCCTGCGTCGAACGAGTCGCGGCACAGCAGCGCCTGTGGCTAGAGGCTCGGCTTTCACTGGGCTTGCCCAACACGCCGCTTCACGGCGTCGAGCTCATCGCGGTTTCCGGCAATCTCGTCATGGCCAAACCCTTGGGGGTGCGTCGCGGGATCGATTTCGATCATAGTGGCGAAGTACGTCGGGTGCGTAAAAGTGCGATCAGGGCACTGCTCGAACAAGATGCCTTGGTGGTATTGCCACCCTTGGGATTCTCCAGTACCGGTGAGGTTTTCGATCTCGATGCCTCCGAAGTGGCTCAGCATGCGGCAATTGCCCTCAAGGCCGATAAGCTGATCCTGCTGGGGGATGCGGACGGCCTTCATGACGCCGACGGTATGCTGCAGCGCCAGCTCTCTCCGGATGAAGCGGAACCGCTTCGTATCGCCGCGACTCCCGGCAGCGAGCTTGCACGACACTTGAGCGCTGCCTGCGGCGCGGCGCGACATGGGGTTGGTCGTACCCATCTGCTGCCCTGGCACAATCACGATGCCTTGCTGGGGGAGTTGTTCACCCGGGACGGCATGGGCACGATGATCACCCAGCACCATTATGAGCAGCTGCGACCCGCCGGGCTGCGAGACATTGCCGGTCTACTCGAACTGCTACGCCCGCTGCAGGAGCATGACGTCCTGATCGAACGTTCTCGAGAGCGGCTCGAGCAGGAAATTGGCGACTATGTGGTCATCGAACGCGATGGCATGATCATTGGCTGCGCCGCGCTGCATCTGTTTTCCGACTCTGACATGGGAGAGCTTGCCTGCGTTGCCGTCCATACCGATTATCGTGGTAGCGCTCGTGCAGAACTACTTCTTGGCGAAGTGGAGCGGCGCGCCCGGCGTCAGGAACTCAAGGCACTGTTTGCCCTCACCACCCATACCGCTCACTGGTTTATCGAGCATGGCTTTGGGCCCGCGGATATCGAGGCGCTGCCGGCGGCGCGACGGGATGCCTACAATCACACCCGCAAATCCAAGATTCTGCTCAAGCACATGATTTGAAACGTGATCGCGGCAATCATGGCGTGTTGTCGCCAGGCAGATACTTGATAACTCATTGTTTTATATAGCTATAAATAACGCAGGGGATTGCTCGTTGCCGTTTAGAGACGTAACGATGTTTTTTCGAGTTCATTTTTTATCATTGCAGCCAGGATGGCCCGTATTGGCATAGCGACAATGCTTTCAAGTCATTGTTTTTTAAAGCTAACGACTATTTGTGGCATGCCTATCGCAATACATTTAGTGAGCATCGAGAAAAGCTTCAACAGGTTCGAATCGTTTCTTTGTGCTCAATGCGATGTGTGACTCAGGTTGCGATGAGATGGTACTGCCACTACGGCATGGAAATGTACCAATTGGGCAAGGAGGCCCGGCACGGACGCCATTCCCCCGGAAGGGGGATCAATTTGGATACGACGCTCAGGCGGCGTATCGAAGAACGGAGCACAGCGGTTCGCCGCTGAACATGAAATCGTCAGTTCCTGTCTGACATTGACGCGGTTTCATGGCTTCGGGTCCTTCGGGACCAACGAGTTCTCGGAGATGTCTAGACAGGTAGGCATTCAATGAGTACTCACTTGACCCTTCAGTTCCCTGCGTACCTTGGGCCGACTTCTGTCGGCCCTCTTTTTTTGCAGTTTTTTTTGTGCGGTTGAGACGTCTACGACTTTGCTTAGCGGCAACTCTGGTATGATATGTGGACAAGACTCATGATTTCGATCCTCTTTCTGCATAGAACTGTTGCCATGACCTCGCAGGTCTCACGCCGCTGGCGTCCTCGATCATTACTGCAGCTAGTACTATTGGCTTTCCTAGTAGTAATGCTGCCAATTGCCGTTCTGATGTTTCAGGCGGGCCAAGCGCTTTCGGAACTTTCCTACCTTGCGGATATCAGCGCACGCCAGGCCGTGGAACAGACCCGGCGCGCCCGAGCGCTGTCCAATCTAGCCTTGGAAATGGAGCGTAGCGCTCGGCAGTATGCCGTCATCGAGCAACCGGGTCTGATGGAAATCTACGCCTCCAAGGTAGAAGAGTATGCGGCGCTGCTCGAGGCTCAACAGCGCCTGTTACCCGACAACGATGAAATCGCCGCCTTGAGCGATCAAATCGAATCCCTGGCAATGCTGACCACCATGACCGCCGAAGAAGTCAGCGAGAACCTTGAGGGGTTTACCAGCTTCGGGGAAAAGACCAGCGCCGTACGCGAAGCCACCAATCTCCAGATCGACAACCGCATCGAAAGCATCAGTGCCCAAGCTGAAGAGGTACAGCAACGCCTGTGGTTGCAGACCGCGGCACTGGTTTCGGCAAGTCTTGCCCTGATGTTGTTGTTCACCTGGTTGATCATCCGCCCGATTCGCCAGATCGAGCGTCGCATTCTGACCTTGGGCAGCGGTATGGAACCTGCCTCATCACACCTGATCCAAGGGCCAGCGGAGTTGGTCAATCTGGGTGAGCGTCTGGACTGGCTGTCGGTGCGTTTGAGCGAGCTGGAGGCACAAAAACAGCAGTTTCTGCGCCACATGTCCCATGAGCTCAAGACGCCACTTGCCAGTGTGCGCGAAGGGACCAGCCTGCTTTCCGATGGCATCGTAGGGGAGTTGACTCCGCGTCAACTTGAGATCATCGAATTAATCGATAGCAGCGGACTTGAACTACAACGACTGATCGAGCAGTTACTCGACTATAATTTATTGCAGCACAATCAAACCGCCGACAACGAATGCTTCAATGTGGCGAGTTTGATACAGGAAGTGTTGGGCAAGCATCAGTTGGCGTTGAGTAATAAGGGCATGCAGATCAATGCGTCACGTACGCCCATCGAATGGATGGCGGATCGGGATCGTACGGCGCGCGTGCTCGACAATCTGATTTCCAACGCTATTGCCTACGGTGAGGACGGCGGACAGTTGGAAATACGCACAAGTCAACATGGTCCGACGTTGACAATCGACGTTGCCAATAGTGGCGTACCGATCGATAGTGCCGACCGGGATAAGCTTTTCGAAGCGTTTTATCAGGGGCGTGCACGGAGAAAAGGGCCCATCAAGGGCTCGGGTATCGGACTTTCAGTAGCTGCGGATTGCGCCCGAGCGCAACAAGGTCAACTGACACTGGTCGATGATGACACCCTGGCGGTATGTTTCCGCCTGACACTGCCCTGGAATGGGGGAGATGTCCTCGATAACGATAATTTGACGCAGCAGACGATGCTGACGATCGATACGAACGCAAGGAATTGAAGGTATGAAAAAGCTATCGTTGCTGGCCAGCATGCTGGCGGCCTCGCTTTTGGCGGGGTGCCATATGCTGCCTGAAATGGCCGGGGCCGATTCGGACCCGGCTGAGTCGACCCAGTGCTTGTCCGATGTACCCAGTTTGAACACAAGCGACTGCATGCTCGGCGCCTGGGTCGATTTTGGTCTGGCCGCCCAGCGGGCAGACAAGGAGTGGCGCGAGAACATACTCGAACAAGTCGATGGCGATACGCATAATGATCGTTTGGCACGCGCCGTGGTCTACTCCTGGGCAAGTCAAGGCAAGTGGGACGACGCGGCGGAATTATTCGAGGCCGATCTATCTGCGGCGCCCAGCGAGCTGCAGCCTCTTCTCAGGCAATGGCTCAACGGATTGGAGGCTCGCAGGAAATTGCTAGGGGATCTTTACCGGAGCGAAGCCTCGCGTCGCCAGGTAAGCCAAGAGCGCGATGATCTCGCCAAAAAACTCGATGCCCTGACGGCAATCGAAGAAAGTATCAATTCGCGCAACCAGACGCCTTAGCGCCTTCGGCGCCAGTCACTATCCAGGGGCCTGTGGTTGCGCTTTCAAGGAGTCGAAACGTGAAGCATGCCGCCCACATTCTACTGGTGGATGACGATGCCAGCCTGCTCAAGCTGTTGGGAATGCGTCTGGAGAGTCGTGGCTATCGCGTGACCACGGCGGAAAGCGGACGTCAGGCGCTGGATAGTTTGAGCAAGACCCGCCCGGATCTGGTGCTATCGGATCTGCGCATGGACGAGATGGATGGCATGGCGCTTTTCCATCAGCTGCAAAAGGAAGCCCCGGGGCTACCGGTCATCATTCTTACTGCCCACGGCTCGATCCCGGACGCAGTCAGCGCTACCCGCCAGGGCGTATTCAGCTTTCTGACCAAACCCGTTGATCGGGACGAGCTGTTCGCTGCCATCGAAGACGCCCTGAGTCAGACCCAGGGTACTTCCGGCGAGGGGGACAACGAATGGCGTTCCGCCATCATTACCCGCAGCCCCCACATGGAGCGAGTGCTGGAGCAGGCGCGTATGGTGGCCGGGTCCGATGTCAGCGTGCTGGTCACAGGCCCCAGCGGTAGCGGTAAAGAACTTTTCGCCAATGCCATTCACCAGGCAAGCTCCCGGGCCGATAAGCCATTCGTAGCCATCAACTGCGGCGCCTTGCCGGAGCAGCTGCTGGAAAGTGAGTTGTTCGGCCACGCCAAAGGCGCGTTCACTGGCGCTATTACCCAGCACGAAGGGCTTTTCCAGGCCGCGGACGGCGGTACGCTGTTTCTCGATGAGATCGGCGACATGCCCTTGCCGCTGCAGGTCAAGCTACTGCGGGTGCTGCAGGATCGGCAGGTACGCCCGCTGGGGTCGACCACCTCGATTCCGATGGATGTGCGAGTCATCTCCGCGACCCATCGGGATCTCGATCGGGCCATGGCGGAAGGCGACTTCCGCGAGGATCTTTACTACCGGCTGAACGTGGTCAATCTACGCCTGCCACCGCTTAAGGATCGTGCCGAGGACGTGCCGCTCTTGGCCAAGCATCTGGTGACCCAGGCCGCAGAGCGCCACAAGCCCTTTGTCAAAGGCTTCTCCTCCGAGGCGCTCAACCTGCTGGCTTCCAGCGCCTGGCCGGGCAACGTGCGCCAGCTGGTCAACGTGGTGGAGCAGTGCGTGGCCCTGACCAGCTCGCCGATCATTCCCGAGGCGCTGGTCGCCCAGGCCCTGGTGGCGGAAGAAAATGCACTGCCGTCTTTCAACGATGCTCGGGCCAGCTTCGAGCGCAGCTATCTGATCAAGGTGTTGAAGATCACCGAAGGCAACGTGACCCAGGCCGCGCGCATTGCCGGGCGCAATCGCACGGACTTCTACAAGTTGCTGGGACGTCACGATCTGGAGGCGGGTGTATTCAAGCCCGGCGCTGCCGAGGAAGAGGTCAGCTAACCACCTTAAAAAGGGTGTCTAGCGCTTGTAGCGGCGTTTCACCTCCACTGCCAGTCTGCCGTTTGCCAGTCGCGCGCTGAGGCGTTCACCCGGTCGGGTGTCCTCGGCGCGTTTGACGACGCTCCCTTCGCTGTTCTCGATAATCGCATAGCCTCGGCCCAATACCGCAAGCGGGCTTACCGCGTTCAATTCCCGCATCAGGGCATTGAGCCGAGTGCATTCCATCTCGAGACGTCGGGGCAGGGCTGAATTCAAGCGCCTGCTCGCCTGTTCTAGACGGCGTCGCGATTCGGCAATCTGCTGGGCAGGATCGAAAAGCGAGAGGCCGCGAATCGCCATTTCCTGGCGTTGTCGTGCCTGAACCAGGCGCTGCTGCATGGCGCGCTGCAGACGCGCTTCAAGCTGATCAAGATGCTGGCGCTGGCGAGTCAGGCGTTCGCCGGGATGGCGCAACCGCGCCCGCAGATAATCCAGACGCTGAAGTTCCCTGTCTAGTCGTAGGCGTTCGACACGAACCAGTCGTTGCCGGGCATCGCTTAATCGGCGCATCAGTTCGCGCCGGTCAGGCACCAACTGCTCAGCGGCGGCGGAAGGAGTGGGGGCGCGAACGTCCGCGGCAAAGTCCGCCAGGGTCACGTCTACCTCATGACCCACTGCGGACATCACCGGCAATCGCGAATGGAAGATCGCTCGGGCCAAGTGTTCGTCATTGAAGGCCCACAAGTCCTCGAGACTGCCACCGCCCCGGGTGATCAGCAGGGCATCGAAGCGCTCCGCCCGGTTGGCAAGCGCGATGGCGCGAATGATTGCCGGAACCGCCTCGCGGCCCTGCACCGGCACCGGCAGCAGAGTGACATCGATCAGCGGCCAGCGGGCCGCCAATACCGCCAGCACGTCCCGCACTGCCGCGCCGGTGGCGGAGGTAATCAGCGCCAGATGCCTGGGCGGGTAGGGCAGGGGGCGGGCGTTGACGAACACGCCTTCCGCGGATAGTTGATGCTTCAATCGTTCGAAAGCCGCCAGCAATGCGCCCTGGCCGGCGGGCTGGACCGCCTCGACGATCAGCTGGTAGTCGCCTCTGGGCTCGAAGATCGAGACCCGCCCGCGAACACGGATATGATCGCCATTGACGAAGGGGGCTGCAAACCTGGTCCGAGTGCGAAACAGCGCGCAGCGCACCTGGGCGCGATCGTCCTTCAAGGTGAAATAGCAATGCCCGGAGGCTGGCTTGGCCAACCCTGACACTTCGCCTTCCACCCAGCAGTCACCGAAACCACGCTCGAGCATCAGGCGTGCCTGACGGTTGAGATCGCTTACAGAAAGCGTTGTAGGGTCAGCCATGAAGAAGCGGGCTCCAGCCAAATTCACCAAAGCTTAACATGCGCACTCAGCGCACACATTGAGCCGTAGAAGATGGAGGTTTATAATGCCCGGCTATCTATTTCACGCCTGCCCGTCTCTTCACAATCAGCTCACTTGGTGTAACCGACATGCTACGTATGGCGCAAGAAGCTCTTACGTTCGATGACGTATTACTCGTTCCCGGCTATTCCGACGTTCTGCCCAAGGATGTCACTCTCAAGACCCGCCTGACCCGCAATATCCGCCTCAATATTCCGCTTGCCTCGTCTGCCATGGATACCGTCACCGAATCCCGCCTGGCCATCGCCATGGCTCAGGAAGGCGGTATCGGCATCATCCACAAGAGCATGAGCATTACCGCCCAGGCCGCCGAGGTACGCAAGGTCAAGAAGCACGAAAGCGTGATCGTCAATGATCCGGTCACCGTCAGCCCCGAGGCCAAGCTGCAGGATCTTCTGGCCATGGCCCGAGAGCACGGCTTCTCCGGCTTTCCGGTGGTGGAAGGCGAGACCCTGGTCGGCATCGTGACTGGCCGGGACATGCGCTTCGAGCCGGATTACAGCGACAGCGTCGAGGCGATCATGACGCCCCGGGACAAGCTGATCACGGTGCTCGAAGGTACACCGCTCGAACAAATCAAGGCCAAGCTGCACGAGCACCGTATCGAGAAGATGCTGGTAGTGGACAAGGATTTTCGCCTGCGCGGGCTGGTGACCTTTCGCGATATCGAGAAGGCGCGCACCTACCCCTATGCCGCCAAGGATAGCGACGGACGCCTGCTCGTGGGCGCAGCGGTGGGTACCGGCGCCGAGACCTCGGATCGCATCAAGGCCCTGGCGGAAGCCGGGGTGGACGTGATCGTCGTGGATACCGCTCACGGTCATTCCAAGGGCGTCATCGAGCGGGTGGCCTGGGTCAAGGAGCACTTCCCGGACATTCAGGTCATCGGCGGCAACATTGCCACGGCGGAGGCGGCCAAGGCCCTAGCGGAAGCCGGCGCGGATGCGGTCAAGGTGGGTATCGGACCGGGCTCGATCTGCACCACCCGCATCGTGGCCGGCGTCGGCGTGCCCCAGATCACAGCGGTGTCCAACGTCGCCGAGGCGCTCAAGCCCTTCGATATTCCTCTGATCGCGGACGGTGGCGTGCGTTTCTCGGGGGATGTGGCCAAGGCCATCGCCGCCGGCGCCAGCTGCGTGATGATCGGCGGCCTGCTGGCCGGCACGGAAGAAGCGCCGGGGGAAGTCGAGCTGTATCAAGGCCGAACCTACAAGGCCTACCGCGGCATGGGTTCCATGGGCGCCATGTCCCAGACCCAGGGCAGCGCGGATCGCTACTTCCAGGATAAGTCGGAAGGCGCCGAGAAGCTGGTGCCGGAAGGCATTGAAGGCCGGGTGCCCTACAAGGGCATGATGAGCGCCATCGTGCACCAGCTGATGGGCGGCCTGCGCGCCTCCATGGGCTATACCGGCTGTCGCAGCATCGATGAGATGCGCACCAAGCCGGAGTTCGTCAAGATCACCGGCGCGGGGTTCAACGAATCGCATGTCCATGACGTGCAGATCACGAAAGAAGCGCCGAACTATAGGGTGAGCTAAAAGCGCCGCCGGGCGACGCCATGCGTTGTTGTAAATGACCTTGCCATGCTCATTGACACCCACGTCAACTGCGCTGGCTCGGTCATTTACGCCTAGCTTGGCATTCACCCAGCGACGCTTTATAAGTCTTCGCGTATTTTCTTTTCCGACCTGGATGCCTCTCGCATGACCGATATTCACGCCCACAAGATCCTGATTCTCGATTTCGGCTCCCAGTACACCCAACTGATCGCCCGCCGCGTGCGGGAAATCGGCGTCTATTCGGAAGTGCGCGCCTTCGATATCACCGAAGACGAGATTCGCGAGTACAAGCCCAACGGCATCATCCTTGCCGGCGGGCCGGAGTCGGTGACCGAACTGAATTCCCCCCGGGCACCGCAGTGCGTGTTTGAAATGGGCTTGCCGGTATTCGGCATCTGCTACGGCCTGCAGACCATGGCGGAACAGCTGGGCGGGCGTGTGGAAGGCTCGCAGAAGCAGGAATTCGGCTACGCGCAGATTCGTATCGAGCACGACGATGATCTTTTCAAGGGCATCAAGGACCACGTTGACCACGATGGCAAGGCGCTGCTCGACGTATGGATGAGTCACGGCGACAAGGTCGCTGAAGCTCCTGCGGAATTCACCGTCACCGCCACCACGCCGAGTTGCCCGATTGCCGCCATGAGCTGGCCGGAAAAGCGCTTCTATGGTGTACAGTTTCACCCGGAAGTGACCCATACCCTGCAAGGCCAGCGCATCCTCGAACACTTCGTGCTGGACATCTGTGGAGCGGAAAGACTCTGGACGCCGGCGCGCATCGTTGAGGATCTGAGCGCCCGAGTGCGGGATCAGGTCGGCGATCGCCATGTGTTGCTGGGCCTTTCCGGGGGTGTCGATTCCTCGGTGGTTGCGGCACTACTGCACAAGGCCATCGGCGACCAGCTCACCTGCGTGTTCGTCGACAACGGCCTGCTGCGCAAGAACGAAGGCGACCAGGTGATGGAGACCTTCGCCAACCACATGGGCGTGAAGGTGATTCGCGTCGATGCCGAGGAGCAGTTCCTCGCCAAGCTCGAAGGCGTGAACGACCCGGAGGCCAAACGCAAGGCCATCGGCAACACCTTCATCGACGTGTTCGATTACGAAGCCGCCAAGATCGAGGGCGTCGACTTCCTCGCCCAGGGCACCATCTACCCGGACGTGATCGAATCCGCCGCCGGCAAGACCGGCAAGGCCCACGTCATCAAATCGCACCATAACGTCGGCGGCCTGCCCGAGACCATGAAGCTCAAGCTGGTCGAACCGCTGCGGGAGCTGTTCAAGGACGAGGTGAGAAAGCTCGGCCTGGAACTCGGCCTGCCCTACGACATGGTCTACCGCCATCCCTTCCCGGGGCCGGGACTCGGCGTGCGCATACTCGGCGAAGTAAAGAAGGAGTACGCCGACATCCTGCGCGAGGCCGACGCCATCTTCATCGAAGAGCTGCACAACGCGGACTGGTACCACAAGACCAGCCAAGCCTTCGCCGTATTCCTGCCGATCAAATCCGTGGGCGTGGTCGGCGACGGCCGCCGCTACGAATGGGTCATCGCGCTGCGCGCCGTGGAAACCATCGACTTCATGACCGCCCGCTGGGCGCACCTGCCCTACGAGCTGCTGGAAAAGGTCTCCAACCGCATCATTAATGAAATCGGTGGGGTGTCGCGGGTGACCTATGACGTGAGCAGCAAGCCCCCCGCGACGATTGAGTGGGAGTGAGCGGCCAAGGTTATAGTTACTTGCTATCGTTGGTAGCATGAGCCCGCAGTTGTGCGGGCATTTTTTATAGAATGCAATAGGGTGGTCTCAAGTTCCAAGCGCAACACTATTGAAATGCGTCTGGGCCAGCGACTGATTTCTTAAGGACCTCTAGCGGCGTCCGCCAATTCAATGTCTTGCGTGGCCGTGTGTTCAGCGAATCAGCAATCGCATCGAGTTCGTACTGGCTATATACGCAAAGATTGGGAGGGCGTCGTCCAGACCCTGCGAGTGAGAGAAGGCTTGTTGCTGCATGTCGGCGGCTGTTTTGGCTTGGCAGAAGCATGAGCATTATCTGCGCCTAGGCTAGGCCGCCACAATAACGCTGTATGGGCCCGGCTCCCGGGTTGGGCTACTCGGCTATCGCTTCCCGAACGCTTCGAGCTTCATGGTAAAGGTCCTTTCGACTGGCCGGTCTCAGGTTTCATGTCTAGTGTGTCGGGCTGCTACTCGCTTCAGCGTTAGCGGCAAATAAACATGTACGCTATGTTGTACACGTATGCCGTTTTCTCTATACTTGTACTGTCTGCTGTACAAGAGGTAGTTCCATGAAAATTATTTCATTCACTGAGGCTCGCAATGGCCTCAAGGCAGTGCTGGACGGGGTAGTCAATGATGCGGATACCGCTGTGATTACACGCCGTGATTCTGAGGATGCCGTGGTAATGTCACTTGATTACTACAACAGCCTTATGGAGACAGTTCACCTTTTGCGTTCTCCTGCTAATGCTGAGCATTTGAATAAATCTATTGCACAATACAGAGCAGGAAAGGCAATTGAGCGTGAGCTGGTAGATGAGGGTGAGTAGTCGGTTACTTTGCTGGACTGACGAGGCTTGGAGCGACTATATCTATTGGCAAAGTCAGGATAAGAAGACTTTAAAGCGAATCAATAAGCTAATAGCAGATATGAGGCGGTCTCCGTTCGAAGGTATTGGCAAACCAGAACCTCTTAAAGAAAACCTGGCGGGTTTTTGGTCGCGTCGCATTGATGAGACCAATCGTTTGGTTTATGTCGTGGAAGATTCTTCCCTCACGATTATATCTTGTAGATACCACTATTGAGCGAGTTGGCGACAGGAACCCGCTTACACTGCCTCGAGCGGGACCTTGATCTATGGTGGCCATAATCGAACGTCCTGACTTGTGACAGCGGCAACGCCTTGTCCGCAAGACCAAGCATGCCGCTCGGTTGATCGACGGTGTCGGGTCCGATGTCGTAAACGATCCTGTCGGATTCTTCGATGGGGGCGTGCTATGGTCGTTTGATAGTGGATTCACTCGAAAAGACCGACATGAGCGAACAGCTGCAAATCCTTATCTATGAAGATGCCGAGAAGGCGGTCGACGTGCGTCTGGACGAAGGCCGCGAGACGGTATGGCTGACGCAACGGCAGATGTCCGAACTCTTCGATAAAGACGTGCGCACGATTAATGAGCATGTGCTGAATGTTTACGATGAAGGCGAGCTGGAGAGAGCGCCAACTATCCGGAATATCCGGATAGTTCGTCAGGAGGGCTCGCGTCAGGTCACGCGAGCCCTCGAGCATTACAACCTGGATGTGATCATTTCGGTTGGCTATCGCGTCAAGTCTCAAGCAGGAACCCGCTTCCGCCAGTGGGCAACGCGCGTGCTTCGGGAGCATCTCACCCGGGGCTGGACACTGCATCGTCAACGCTTTGAAGCCAATGCCCAGGAGTTGGAAGCGGCAATGGCGCTGGTGCGTAAGGCAGCACGTAGCTCTGCGTTGGATCTGTCGGGCGGTCGTGGGCTGGTGGATATCGTCGCGCGTTATGCACAGACCTTTCTACTGTTGCAGCGCTATGACGAAGGGTTGTTGAGCGATCCTGACGTGCAGGCGGGCGGCCAGCTTCCCTCGTTGGAGGCAGCGAGATCGGCGCTAGACGAGCTGAAGGTCGAATTGATGGAGCGGGGAGAGGCGACCGCGCTGTTCGCGCGGGACCGAGGCGATGGCTTGGCTTCGTTACTTGGCAATCTCGACCAGTCCGCTTTCGGCGAGCCAGCTTACCCGAGTGTCGAATCGAAAGCGGCGCACCTGCTCTATTTTGTGATCAAGAACCACCCGTTCGCCGACGGCAACAAACGCAGTGCGGCTTTTCTGTTCGTCGATTTCCTGCACCGTAATGGGCGCCTGTTGTCATCGACGAGAGAGCCCGTGATCAATGATGTCGGTTTGGCGGCGCTGACGCTGCTGGTGGCGGAGTCCGACCCCGCCAACAAAGAGACGATGATCCGTCTGGTCATGAATATGTTGGCTGGTGATACAGCCCCCACTTGAATCATTGATGCACTCAATCCAAATGTGCGAACGCGCCCCATACGTGGTCTTCGCAGAATAGCTCATGATCGACTTGGGGTTTAAAATTTCTCCAATACGCTCACTCATAGTGAGCAAAAACGCGCAAGCATAAACTACTTATTGCCCAGCTTAGACGACGCCGCCTTTTTCATGCCTGGTGTAATATTCGGGCTATTGCTCATCCGGCCCGTAGATCAGGTCGATAAACTCGCCGCGGTCCACGTCGCCAACGTAGGGGTAGAGGTCAATACCTTCCAGCGCGCCTTCGATGGCCCGCTTGTCGTAGCGCACGCCGACCAGTGCCTCTTCGATCTCGCTGACCGGGCGTTGACCGAAGAAGTCACCGTAAATCTTGACGTTTTCAATGGCGCCGCCGCGCTTTACCTTGAGACGAAAATCGATGATCCCTGCGGCAAAGTGTCGGGTGCGCTGGATGTCAAAGTCCGGCGAGCGGCCGTAGTTCCAGTCCCACTGGCGGTATTTTTCTTCGACCAGCATATTGATGCTGTCCCAGTCCTCGGCGGTCAGGCGGTAGGTCTTGCGCTCGACGCCATCAGGGAAAAGGCTTGCCAGTATTTTCTCCTTGAACGCTTCGGTAGAGAGTGGTGCCTCCAGAAACTCGGCGATGTTGGCAACCCGCGCCCGGGCAGACTTGTGACCCTTGGATTTGATTTTGGTCATCTTCACGTCAAGCGCCTGGGTAACCTGGCTCAAGTCGCAGTCCAGCAGCAGGGTGCCGTGGTTGAACATGCGCTTGGTGGAGGAGAACTGGGCGTTGCCGGAGATCTTTTTATCGCCTACCACAATGTCGTTGCGGCCCTTCATCTCGGCTGGCACGCCCATGTCATTGAGCACCTTGATGATGGGCGTGGCAAACTGCTTGAAGTTGTTCAGCTTGTCCTTGGAAAAGTCGGTCAGAAAGCTGAAATTGAGGTTGCCATGGTCGTGATACACCGCGCCGCCGCCGGAGATGCGTCGCACGACATGAATGCCGTGCTCGTCGATATACGCCTGATGAATCTCTTCCAGGGTGTTCTGGTTGCGGCCAATGATGATCGATGGCGCGTTGATGTAGAACAGCAGGTAGTCCTCGCCCCCAGGCAGGTGGCGGATGCAGTGCTCCTCGATGGCGAGGTTGACATGCGGGTCGGTAATGCCTTCGTTGTCGATATAGATCATGGCGAACCTGGCGGTGAAGAGAAGATAGCGATTGGAGATAATGGTCGAGACTATAGCGCCGCCAGCAAGAGTCAACGACGGCACAGGTAGAGTGAGGTAGGCATGACACTGGATTACCGCTGGCTCCATGACAGGGTTCGCAAACGCTTCGACTCTGACGACGCCATGGAAGCCTTCCTGCCCAGCCCGCTGACGCCTGGCGAGCTGAAGCAGCTGGGAGACGATCGCTATCTTTCCGCCATGAGCCTGCGGGTATTTCGGGCCGGCATGACACACTCGGTGGTCGATGCCAAGTGGCCCGCTTTCGAGGAAGCCTTCTGGGGTTTTGACCCGGAAAAGCTTGTGTTGCTCAGCCCGGAGCAGATCGACGGCTACATGAACAATGACCGCATTATCCGTCACCGCACCAAGCTGCAGACCATTCCCAGGAATGCCCAGTTCATTCTGGATATTCGCCAGGAGCAGGACACAAGCTTTGGCGAGTTCATTGCCAACTGGCCCAGTGCCGACATCATCGGTCTGTGGCGTCTATTGGCCAAGCGTGGCGCTCGGCTGGGCGGGCGCTCCGATGCCGGCTTCCTGCGACTTGTCGGCAAGGATACCTTTCTGCTGACCAGCGATGTGGTGGCACGCCTGGTGGCCGCCGGGGTGATTGACCAGACGCCGACGAGTCAGCGCGACAGGCAGCGTGTACAGGATGCTTTCAATGCATTGCAACAGGTATCAGCAAGGCCGCTATGCCAGCTCTCCGCCATGCTCTCGTTGAGTATCAACCCAAGGTTCTAGCCGACGTCAGATCTCGATGCGGCTTTTCTCGACTAAACTCCACGTCAGCGCCTCATTTCCGACGGTCATCGTTCACATCCTCTGCAAGCCAAGCCTTTAAGTAAGAGAGGACTTGCTGCTATTGCCGGGCACTTTGTCTTTGTTTTGGAAGAATACGTGGCAACAATGCGGATTTAACCGGAAGTGCTTGGCGCTGTATAATGTTTACCTTCGCTATAGCATTACAGAGTCATATTTCGAAGTAGGTATCGAGAAAATGGAGTCAGGATAGGTTATGAATGGAATCAATTATGAGAATTATCTCAGGCAACTTGGTTTTACACAGTCGGAGATTGAACAGTCAATTACGCCTGATTTAGATACGCTAAGACGTTTACAGCTGTCTCATTTGATGCATTATCCTTTTCAAAGCTTGACTACCGTTTTAGGTAGACCGGTTGATTTAGAAGAAGAAGTCGTTTATGACAAACTCGTTGAGCACCGCGAAGGAGGGTATTGCTATGAGCTGAATGGCTTGTTTTTATCCCTGCTGCGCTATTTAGGCTATGAAGCAGGGATCGTTACTGGTTCTGTAATTGTTGATAATAATCTCGAAGTACGCAATCCTCGCACCCACACGGCATTGATGGTAAGGCGGTTTCAAGTTCCAAGCGCAACGCTATTGAAGGGTGCTCGGGCCACCGACCGATTTCTTGAGCACTTCAGCGTA
>NZ_CANMTQ010000008.1 GCF_947500835.1 uncultured Halomonas sp. | reverse complement strand
TGATCGATGGCCCGGCCACTGCGCTCGCTGGTGCGGGTCAGGAGCATCTCCTGGATGATCTCCGGCAAGGTGGCGGCAGTGGATTCCACGGCGCCGGTCAGGGGGTAGCAGCCCAGGGTGCGAAAACGCACCCATTTCTCTTGCGGCACTTCGCCTTCCGCCAGGGGCAGACGCTCGTCGTCGACCATGATCTGCATGCCGTCGCGCTCGACCACCGGGCGCGGGGCGGCGTAGTACAGCGGCACGATGGGAATCGATTCGAGGTAGATGTACTGCCAGATGTCGAGTTCGGTCCAGTTGGAAAGCGGAAAGACGCGGATCGATTCGCCCTTGTCGATGCGGGCGTTGTACAGATTCCACAGCTCCGGGCGCTGGTTCTTGGGGTCCCAGCGGTGGTGCTTGTCGCGAAAGGAGTAGACCCGCTCCTTGGCCCGGGAGGCTTCCTCGTCCCGGCGCGCGCCGCCGAAGGCGGCGTCGAAGCCATAGGTATCCAGCGCCTTCTTGAGGGACTGGGTCTTCATGATGTCGGTGTACTTGGCGCTGCCGTGATCGAAGGGGTTGATGCCTGCGGCCCGCCCTTCCTCGTTGATGTGTTCGATCAGCTCCATGCCCACCTCCGCGGCCATGCGATCGCGAAAGTCGATCATCTCGCGAAACTTCCAGGTGGTGTTGACGTGCAGCAGTGGGAACGGCGGCGTGGCCGGGTAGAAGGCCTTGCGCGCCAGGTGCAGCATCACCGAGGAGTCCTTGCCGATGGAGTAGAGCATCACCGGGTTGGCGAACTCCGCGGCGACTTCGCGCAGGATGTGGATCGACTCCGCCTCAAGCTGCTTGAGGTGGGTCTGGGACGCGGGATCACGATGGGACGGAAGCATAAATGTATAGCCAGATAGAGAAAGCGTGAGCGTTTGTACCCTACCCAGATATAAAGCAATGATTCCTGAAAGTTCAAAAGTGCCAAATCAACGGAACCAGCACTACCACCGCAAACCCCACCACAAGACTCAGCGGCATACCCAAACGTAAATAGTCGAGCATACGATAACCGCCGGGGCCCATCACCATCAGATTGGTCTGATAGCCCAGCGGCGTCATGAAACTGGCGGAGGCGGCAAACATGAGCACGATGACAAAGGGCATGAAACTCACATCGAGGCGCTCGGCGACAGAGATGGCGATAGGAAACATCAATACCGCCGCCGCATTGTTGGTAATGATCTCGGTGAATAGCACAGTCATCAGATAGATCATGGCGAGCGCCAGCAAGGGTGGCATATCCGCATTGACCATCAGGCCCGCAATGACCTGGGCAGCGCCGGACTTGGTCATGGCGGCCCCCAATGCAAACGATGCTGCGATGACGACCAGGACCGAAAGATCGATAGTACGCCTGGCCTTGCTGGCCGTAACGCAACCGCATATCAGCATGCCACCACCCGCCAACAGAACCGCCTCCAGTATCGACATCAACCCAAGACCACTGACACCGACCATCGCTACCAAAATTCCAAGAGCCAAGGGCGCCTTGCGAAAATCCGGTGGCGTGGAGTCGTTGAGCGCGCTTACCAGCAGGAAATCGCGTCGATAGCGATACTGCTCGACGAATTCCTGACCGGTCTCCATGAGCAGCGTATCGCCGACCTGGAGAGTGATATTGCCCAGCTTGCCCGGCAGGCGACGGCCCTGACGGGAAATCGACAGGATTACTGCCTGGAAACGGGAACGAAAGCGCGATTCGCGAACGGTCTGGCCCAAGCCAATGAAATCGCGACTGATGACTGCCTCGACCAGGCAGCGCTGATGATGATCTATCGCGAGCTTGCGCACGTCACCGGCCGCAGGTGTCAGCCCCCGTAGCCGGCGTAGCTCGCTGGCACATTCCGGTGCTCCGACGAAGAGCAACGTATCGTTTTCTTCAAGCAGGGTATCTGGAGATACGGCGGTCATGAGCCGCGACCCACGCTCGATATCAGCCAGGTAACCGTGCTGCAGATTGCGCAGGCCGGCCTCGGCGATGGTCTTGCCGGAAAGCGGGCCACCGCTTGCCACCACGAATTCGACCCCGTACTCCCGGGCCTTGCTGATCTGCTCTATAACGTTATCTCGTTGCGGCAATAGCCGGTCGGCACACAGCAACAGAAAACCACTGCCCAGCAATACGACGGGAACCCCTACCCAGGCGAGATCGAACATCCCGAGCGCAACATCTTTCTCGCTCTGCAGAAGACCATCCACCACCAGGTTGGTACTGGTGCCAATCAAGGTACAGGTACCACCCAGAATCGCGATATAGCTTAGTGGCAGCAGGAGCTTCGAGGGAGAAAGCCCCATACGTCGCGCCCACTCCTGTACGGCGGGGATGAGCATGGCCACTACCGCCGTGTTGTTCATGAAAGCGCTAAGCCCGGCCACGGGCAATACCAGACGCAGCTGGGCACGCTTGATGGTATGTGGCTGACCCAATAGGCGATTGGCGAGCCATTGCACGGCGCCGGTTTCACGCAAACCTGCTGCAACGACGTAAAGTGCCGCGATGGTCATGACGCCGGTATTGGCAAACCCGGCCAGCGCTTCCTGGGGTGTGAGCACGTTGCTGACGACCAGCAGCACCAAGGCAGCCATCAGAATGGCGTCCGGTGCGATGCGCGTGAAGGTCAGTGCACCCAGCACACAGACGACGCTAGCCAGACTCAACCAGATATCAAAAGACATCAATGAATCTTCGACACGCTGGCTGCATGATGCAATGGCCCTGCTGCGCCAAATCTTTCAACGAGACGCCGCTCGATCATCAGGACGACGGATTACGCCGCAGGCGTGGGTTTAGCAGCTCGCCCACCACCGTGATTGCCGCCAGCAAACCTAGTAGCCAAGGCCATTGACGACTCAGATCGAGGGTCATCACCCCAAGAGCGTCGATGAAGATCAGCAGGATACCCAGGGGACTGACGTAGCGAATCATGAACAGCCACAGAGCATGCGAAATACGTGGCAAGCCAAGCTCGGATCGGAAAATGTCGTCGCGCAGCACGAAGCCGGCCATCAACGCCATGCCAAGGCCCCCTAAAGGCATCATCCAACGTGAGGTCAGATAATCCAGCCAATCGAAGAAGTGCTTGCCGGCCAGGGTCCAGTCAGCGCCCAGGTTGAATGAAAGCATGGCCAGGGTACTGATGATCCATAGCAAGATGCCCGTACCCCAGGCCGCCTTGGTCCGCGAGATGCCTTTGCTTTGATTCAACCAAGCTACCGTTGCTTCGATCATTGAGATCGATGAGGTCAAGGCTGCCAGGGTCAGCATGATGAAGAAAGCAATCTCGAGCAGTGTGCCCAAGGGCATTTGCTGAAACGCCAGGGGTAGGCTCATGAAGATCAGCCCCGGACCACTGTCCGGGTTCATGCCACTGGCGAAGATGATCGGGAATATTGCCAGACCCGCCATCAACGCTACCAGGGTATCGAAGAGAGCGACACTAAAGGTGGTACGGGCAATGGACCTGTCATCGGGTAGATAAGAGCCGTAGGTGAGAATCGCACCCGAGGCAAGGGACAGGGTAAAGAAGGCCTGACCCATGGCAGCAAGCAACCCTTCACTCGAAAGCTTGCCGATCTCAAAAGCAAACAGGAAGTTCACCGCGTCACCGAAGCCGCCGGAAAATACGCCGTAGACGATCATAATTCCTAAAATGAGCACCATTCCCGGCATCATCCAGCGTACGCTTTTCTCGATCCCTTCCTGAACCCCCTTGCCGACGATAAGCATGGTGGCCAGGGTTACTAGCGTGCTCCAGAATCCGAGATTCCATGGATTGGCGTTATTGGCGGCAAAGATCCCGGCCATTTCCTCGACGCTTGAGCCGGACAGACCACCACTGACGGCTTTCCAAAGGTAGGAGACGGACCAACCCGCGACGACCACATAAAAGGACAGAATCATGAAGCCACATAGCATCGCCATCCAGCCGAACAACGACCATATAGAACTGCGTCCCGATTCCTGAGCTAGACGCCGAATGGCATCGATGGGGCTACCGCGTCCACGTCGCCCAAAACTGATTTCCGCCATCATGATGGGAATACCGATGGCCAGGATGCAGGCCAGGTAAACCAGTACGAAGGCGCCGCCACCGTATTCCCCGGTCATATAGGGAAATTTCCAGATATTGCCAAGCCCGACGGCGGACCCCGTCGCCGCGAGAATGAACCCCCAGCGGCCAACCCACAACGTCTTGGGTTTTTCTCTTGCTGTCATGAAGCACCTGAATGGAGAAATCGTTGCGCTTTGCTAACCCTGTACCCCAACCCACGTTGCGGCTGGAGGATTGTAGCGTTAATTCACCTCGGATCGCGACCGCATCGCATTGACCTTGCACATACATTACCGACGTCACGAAAACTCTGTTAACGCAGCGCCCTGTGCTAGGGTAAGTCCGGGTGACTAGCCCTTTTAGTAAGTCGTGGCGCATTTAGCCACTAGGGAGAAAAATCATGTCGCGTCAGTTCGCTATATTAGGGCTGGGTTATTTCGGTGTTACTGTCGCTCAGGAATTGATACGCCAGAATGATGACGTGCTGGGCATCGATCGTGATCAGGACCGGGTCAATGCGCTGTCCAATCTATTGACCCATGCCCTGGTTGCCGATATATCCGATGAACAGACGCTTTCCGAGCTATCGTTGACGGATTACGATGCGGTCATCATCGATGTCGACGACAATCTCGAAGACAGCATGACCTGTACACTGCTACTACGAGAACTCGGCGTACGCGAAATCTGGGTCAAGGCCCACTCGGACACCCATTATCGACTACTTCGGCACCTGGGGGCGCGTCACGTCGTCTACCCGGAATATGATACGGGAGTGCGGGTAGCGCAAAGTCTGCACTACCATGCGCTGGTCGATTTCATCGATATGGGCGATCATCAGTTCGTGGTTGAACTGCAGACCACGGAGAATTTGTGCAACTCCTGTGCCACGGTGGCCAATCTCGAGCTCGACGACGACAAGCTATCCCTCATTGCCATCAAGCGTGGTCGTGACGTGTTGAAAGCACCTGACCCGGACACGCCTCTACAGGAAAAAGACAGCCTTATACTGATGGGCGATCTCGACGACCTGCGTAAGCTGGGCAACAAACTTTGATCATCTCTATACCGCAAGGACGCTGATCAGAATGAGGTTTCGCCGGCGCTTCTTCAA
Organism: uncultured Halomonas sp.; assembly: GCF_947500835.1. Classification (GTDB taxonomy): domain Bacteria; phylum Pseudomonadota; class Gammaproteobacteria; order Pseudomonadales; family Halomonadaceae; genus Modicisalibacter. The sequence goes on along the minus strand of NZ_CANMTQ010000008.1, from coordinate 232,350 downwards.
ACCCCTGCGCTCAATGCCTCACGGCCGAGTCATTCAGCTATCGCCTCCCGAATTGCTGCTGCTGGGATTCGTGTTTCTCAGCCTTCTTGGCACCTTGATATTGATGTTACCGATCTCGGCCCACTCTCCTCTGAGTTGGAACGAGGCCCTGTTTACCGCCACTTCCGCTGTCACGGTGACCGGACTTACTGTGATCAGTACCTCGGAGTTGACCCTGTTCGGGCAAGTCATGTTGCTATGCATGTTTCAGCTGGGCGGTCTGGGTTTCATGACTTTTACCGCCATGACCCTAATGATCATGGGCATGCGCATTCCCCTCAATCACCAGAATTTGATCCGCGAGAATTTCAATCACACCTCGTTTCGTGATCTGACCCAGCTTGTACGTACTGTTGTCACCTTCACGTTACTGGTTCAAAGCTTTGGCATGGCGCTTTTAGCCAGTGCATGGATACCCGAACACGGGCTTTGGTGGGGATTATGGTTGAGCCTCTTTCACGCAATTTCAGGGTTCAATGGCGCAGGTTTCACCCTGTGGACCGATAGCCTCGTCACTCAAGTGGCAGACCCGATGGTCAATGCAGCCGTTATCATGCTGATCGTTGCCGGCGGCTTGGGGTTCGTGGTGGTTGCGGAAGTCCGAGACAGTTTTCGGGGCCATAAGTTGTCGCTGCATTCCCGTATCATGCTGCATGCCACCTTCTGGCTAATCCTGATATCCACGATCGCCATTCTGCTATTGGAATGGGGCAACGAGGCGACCCTCGGCGGACTTGACGGCCTTGGCGTGCGCTTGCAGGCGGCACTTTTCCAGGCCGTTACTCCGCGCTCTGCCGGCCTCAATACCCTTGATACCGCCGCCCTACGTGAGCCGACTACCTTGCTGACCATACTGCTGATGTTCATTGGTGCCGGTCCTGGGTCTGCGGCAAGCGGCATCAAGATCACGACCTTCGTCGTGCTTATTTTGGTAGCTCGCTCCTTTGTCAGAGGCAGCTCGCAGCCGACGGCTTTTGGTCGTGCGATTCCCGACAGCACCGTGTTCAAGGCCATCGCCGTGGCACTGGGGGTATTGCTGCTTATCTTCACCTGTCTTTTCATCCTCACCATCAGCGAGCCAGGCAAGGACTTTCTTGACCTGACTTTCGAGGCGGTTTCCGCCTCCGGCGCCGTCGGACTTTCACGCGGCATTACCGATGAACTCTCGCTACCTGGTCAGCTCACGGTGATCGTCGCCATGCTGCTTGGGCGGGCAGGACCGATTTCACTTGGCTATTTTCTCGCCATGAGACGCCCCCACGGGATTAAGTATGCCGAGGGGCAGGTACATATTGGCTAGTCATTGAAAGTACTTTGTACAACCTGGCTCAAAACGTCTCGAGACCTTTTAACAACCCTCCTGCAACAGCAACCAGAACGATCGCGATAAACATGTCGATGACGCGCCACACTTCAGGGCTTGCGAGTCGCGGTGCAAGCCAGCCAGCAGCGGCTACCAACCCGAAGAACCAGCCGAAGGAAGCAATTGCCGCTCCCAGATAGAACCCTAGCGGACTTGCTTGGGACGCACCAATCGCTCCCAGCATGATCAGTGTATCCAGATAGACTTGAGGATTGAGTAACGTTACCGCCAGAGACGCCAGAATCACTCGATACCGAGAGCCTTGAACAGCACTTCCTGCTGCAAGACCTCCAGAGCGATAGGCACGGCATAGCGCTAACCATGCCTGCCATAGCAAGAACGCAGCACCGCCCAGCCGCGCAATCAGCATCAACTCTTGTTGACTGGCGATCAATTGTCCCAACCCGAGCACGCCAAGACCAATCAGCAACCAGTCACACAGTGCGCATATGGCCGCGACGATCCAGGGATGTTCTCGTCGGAGTCCTTGGGCCAGCACGAAGGCATTCTGAGCACCTATAGCGATGATCAACCCAGCGCCGGTTACCAGTCCATTAAGCGCAGAAATCAGCATACTGTTCTCGTTTGTATATGATGGTGATGATCCAACGGCAGAGTACGGCCGGGTTATCGGCAAGTTAAATTAATTTAAACGCTGGGCGGTTAGCCAAACTAATGCTTGACTACAAACTTTTACAGGCACTGTCTGCAGTCGTTGATTAGTCCGGATTCGAGCGCGGCGCCCGGCACTTGGGCTTGACCCAATCGGCGGTTTCCCAGCGCATCAAATTGCTGGAAGCCCGACTCGGTCAACCGGTACTGGTACGTACGCCCAAGCTGGCTCCGACGCCTCTCGGGCAGCGCCTGCTCAATCATGTTCAACAGGTGTCGCTACTCGAGCATGACCTTCTCGAACAAGTTCCGGCTCTAGGCGAGCGGGAGCAACGTATGCGCCTGGCAATCAACGCCGATAGCTTGGCAACCTGGTGGGCGCCGGTGACCGGTGACTTCTGTCAGCGTGAAGGTGTCTTGTTCGACTTGATTGTGGAAGATCAGGATGTGGTGCTCAAACGCATGCGCGACGGCGAAGTAGCAGGCTGCGTCTGTGCCACGCAACGCCCGGTTCAGGGTGCACGATCGCATCCCCTTGGCTGCATGCGCTATCGAGCCTTGGCAAGCCCCGATTACATAGCGCGCTATTTCCCTGCAGGCATGACGACTAAAGCCTTGAGTCGCGCGCCTGTCATCGTGTTCGGTCCAGATGATCGATTGCAGCATCGCTACCTGGCCCTGCATGGCTATCTCGATCCCTTCCTGCATCATCTTTGCCCCTCATCGGAAGGGTTCTTGCATCTGGCCATGGCTGGTATGGGCTATGGTCTGATTCCTGAGCAGCAAGTAACGCGAGAACTCGCCGAAGGCACGTTAGTGGATCTCGATGTGAATAGCTTCATTGATGTACCACTGTATTGGCACTACTGGCGCAGTGGCGGTAGAACGCTGACGGCATTGACGGATCATCTTGTTGCAACTTGCCCACAGTGGCTGACACCCATTACGGATGCAGTTGAGAATGACAACCTCCTCAACCCGATGCGTTGAGCTACATTGATTCAAATCAATCGTCATGCTTTTAGTGGGTAACGGCTAGCCATTCGTTGCTTGTGAGCAGGCAAGCTTCTCCATTCTGCGCTAACTTGATTTTTATGGAGCATCAAGTCATTGGAATGACAAGTCGACATAAAGCGTAACGCTATTGCAATGAGGCAAGGAAGCCTTGCCCGAGACCCGTATCTTGCTGAAGTTTACTATGATCCGGAGTTCGGTATGACCAGTAATACACAAATTGGCCCTGCTGCTCTTCCTGACAGTCGTGCTCGGCGTTATGTCGAACGCACGTTCAGAGAGGCCGACATCATCATCAACGGCGGTAGACCCTGGGACATCCAGGTACTGCAGCCGGATTTTTTTTCCCGTCTTTTGCGTCAAGGTAGCCTTGGGCTAGGTGAATCCTACATGGAAGGCTGGTGGGAATGTGAGCGTATTGACGAAATGGCGGATCGCCTTTTACGTCATGGCTTGGGCAAGCGTGCCCATACCTTAGTCGAGAAGTGCCTTTATCGCCTACAAACAGGGCTTGTCAATCTGCAAAGCAAGACTCGTGCATATATGGTGGGCGAAGCCCATTACGATCTTGGCAACGATCTCTTCGAGCGCATGCTAGACCCCACCATGTGCTACTCCTGCGGCTATTGGAAAAAGGCCAAGACACTACACGAGGCGCAAGTAGCCAAGCTCGACCTCGCCGCTCGCAAGCTGAAGATCGAGCCGGGCATGAAGGTGTTGGACATTGGCTGCGGCTGGGGAAGTTTTGCCGAGCGCGCAGCACGCCACTATGGCGCAGAGGTCACTGGCATCACTATTTCTAGAGAACAGGCTGCATTAGGACGAGAGCGCTGCGCGGGGCTACCGGTCGAGATTCTGCTCGAAGACTACCGCGACCTGCAGGGTCGTTTTGATCGCATCGTTTCCATTGGCATGTTCGAACATGTGGGCCACCGCAACTACGCCACCTATTTCGATACTGTCGCGAACCTGCTGGAGGAAGATGGATATTTCGTGCTGCATAGCATCGGCTCCAACAGTTCGAGCATTTCCATCGACCCGTGGATCAACAAGTATATTTTTCCTAATGGCATTCTGCCCTCGCCAACTCATATCACTCAAACAAGTGAGGGGCGCCTGTTGATTGAGGACTGGCAAAACTTCGGCGCGGACTACGACCGCACCTTGATGGCCTGGCTTGCCAATTTCGATGCTTGCTGGCACGAGATTGCCACCAACTACAACGAGAAGACTCGCCGCATGTTCCGCTATTATTTAAGCATGTGTGCCGGCGCTTTCCGGGCACGGGATATACAGCTTTGGCAGGTCGTGTTTTCCAAGTGGCACGGCGGACGTTACGACGCGCCACGCTGAGCTTGCAATACAAATAGCGCCTGGTTATCGCAGTTAAGCAAACTAGGTACGTCCTGTGCTTTCGCCATTGGTAATTCCGCCGGCGATCAGATGCGCCGTGCGCAGCGGCTCGGGAATTGCACCATTCACCGCCGTCTCCAGCACGACCGACGCCGCCTCTTCACGATTCAATCCCAAGCGCTGAACGTACACTCCAGCCACCGGCTCCATCGGTCCTAGCCGTTCGATCAGCGTCCATTTATGTGCGCCGCCGGGAATATGCTCAAGCAGCGCCGCGCGTATAGCTTCCTTTCGTGGTGCGTATCGAGCAACTACCAGCACCGGTATGCCCAGCGTTTCATGCAGACTTTCGACATCGACCACGTTGAAGCCGGCCAAGGCGATGCCTTGCAGCATCACGAGCTGAAGATGCCCGACAAACTTGGAATCCCGCACCAGCCGCGTCAATTCTTGCGTACTGTCGTCGCTATCGCGACGCACCTTGCCCGAAACAACGCCCGCTAGACGCCGACCGGAGTAGATCGCGCCGACAACGCCCACCTCGCCTCGATGGTCGCGAGCAAACGGGCAATCGTCGAAGCCGACGATATGCGAGAACCTCATGACGCGCACCTCATGGCAAAAACTTTTTGAAACAACGTTCAGCCGTCATTGATTCGAAGATAAATCCTCGGCTTTTCTCAGGATTCATTCTACTTCTGACGAGGCTTGCCGCAGCCATTGGCCTCGAGAAATAGCTCGCGTCCCTCGACGCCGATGATCGGCTGATCGGTAAAGAAGCCGTTGACACCGAGACCAAGCAGCTGGATCACTTCACCGGTGAGGGTCTGGGGTATGCCGTTCGGATGCAGGGTCAAGAACTCTTCCTCGGCGCGCAGCGTGTAGGGATGCACCAGTAACCCTGCCTCAATGGCCAGGGGTAGAAAGTCATCCACTTCGCCGGTTAGCCGCGTAGCAATCTTTGCCTTGCCATCGCCGTCCGCGTCGATTGGCTCATCAAGCGCTTTGCGGAGCAGGAAGCTGTCTTTCCAGGGACCAATGCCCTCGGCGTAGTGCTCGGCGATATAGGCCAATACGGTTTTCGAGGTCAGATCGTCATAACCGATCTCGGCGGTAATACCCGACCCTTCATCGCCGATGATGCTGGCAAGCTCACCATAGATGGCTTCTACGTCGCCATTTTTTGCGTTGTAGACCATATCGTAGGGCGCTGAAAAGTTGCTTTCCGGCGGCAGATAGGCGTTGGTGATATCACCCAAAAGCTGCACCAGCGGTAAGTCGATATCGAAGCGCGGCATGATGGTGTTCTGCAGTTCGAGCAGATTTTCCACCTCGAAGGATTGGATGAACACCCGCTCGGGATCGGTGAACTTCTGCTCCACCAGGGTTTCGATCAACATCTCACCGAGAGACATGTCGATGCGGCTACCCTCTAGAAACTTGCCCTCCTTGGCGAAAAAGGTCGGATGCTTGGTTTCGGGGTAGATACCAATCTCGCGTCCCGTACGCTTTTCCAGGTCGCGCACCAAGGTGAGAACCTCCTCGAGGGTCGGGATCTCGAACTGGCCATCGAATTGGGTATTGCCCGGGCGCGTTTCGGGAATGCGCTCTTCGGCACGCAGCGTCTTGATCTCTTCTAGGGAGAAGTCCTCACTGAACCAGCCGCTGGTCGGCATGCCGTCGATGGTCTTGGTGGTCTTTCGATCGGCAAACTCTGGGCGCTCACCAACGTCCGTGGTGCCGCTCAATTCGTTCTCATGACGCACGATGAGCACGCCGTCCTTGGTCACCACCAGGTCCGGCTCGATGAAATCCGCACCCTGCTCGACGGCGAGTTCGTAGGCTTCGAGGGTATGCTCCGGACGGAATCCACTAGCCCCTCGATGGCCGATGACGATAGGTTTTTCAGCTCCAGCAAGACAGGTTTGATTTTGCATATGTTCGTTAGCGGAGACCGGCATGAAACTCAGTGCTAGAACGGGAATCAATCCTGACAAGAGATAAACTACAGCAGTCCTGGACCCCATGGCGGTATGCTCCTGCTAGTCGTTGTGGTTGTGATTCATCAACTAACAAACATAGATGACAGAATAGGATCACACCCCCTTGCATAACGAAATTTCTAGAGCTCGGCGCTTCCAAAGCCACTTGGGAACTGACCAAAATCTTCAAACGTGACATTCCCGATTGGCAGTTGATCGAGCGCGATGGCATCATGCGGTTAAAGCGTGTTTTCACGTTCTACAACTTCAAGCAGGCCCTCGCCTTCACTAGACAGGTGGGTGACATAGCCGAGAAAGCCGGCCACTCTCCGGCGCCGCTCACCAAATAGGCAAAGGTCACCGATACCCAGTGGCCTCGTGCCAAAAAGGGCTTGCTCAAGAACGACTTCATTCCGGCCGGTAGAATCGACGAGGTAGCACAGTCCAATGTTCGAGCAGATTGAGCGGGTGCCCGGGGATGCCATCCTTGGATTAATCGAGGCTTTCAAGAAAGACAGCAACCCCCAAAAGGTCGATCTTGGTGTCGGCGTATATCGCGACGCCAAAGGTAATACTCCCATCATGCGGGCGGTCAAGGAAGCCGAGGCGCTGCTGCTGAAGAAAGAGATCACCAAGAGCTATATTGGCTCTCACGGCGATCCTCGGTATGGCGAGGTCACCCTGTCCCTGGTGCTGGGCGCGGACTCACCGGTCATCGCCGAAAAGCGTGCCAGTGCGACTCAGTCGCCGGGCGGTACCGGCGCACTGCGCTTGGCCGCGGACTTCATCAAAGCCCAGCTTCCGGGTAAGGATGTATGGGTTTCCGATCCGACCTGGCCCAACCATCTCGGCATATTTCCTGCCGCCGGCCTTACACTGCACAAGTACCCTTATGTCGATGCCGAGAATCGCCTCGATTTCGATGGCATGCTGAACGCATTGAAGCAGATTCCCCAGGGCGATGTGGTGTTGCTGCATGCCTGCTGCCACAACCCGACCGGCTTCGACCTCAACCAGGACCAATGGCGACTAGTACTCGAGGTGGTTCTGGAGCGTCGCTTGCTACCTCTGATCGATTTTGCCTACCAGGGTTTCGGCGATGGATTGGAAGAGGATGCCTTTGGTGCCCGACTGATGGCAGAAAATCTCGACGAGGTACTGATCACCAGCTCCTACTCAAAGAATTTCGGTATCTATCGAGAGCGCACCGGCTGCTTTATCGCCGTGGCCAAGGATACGGAGCAAATGGAGAACGTGCGCTCTCAAATGGCAATCGTTGCCAGAGAGAACTATTCCAACCCCCCGGCCCACGGTAGCGCCATCATCTGCGAGATTCTGGCATCTGCCGAGTTGGCGGCAGTATGGCGCGACGAGCTGACCGAGATGCGCGATCGCATCAACGGCCTGCGTCGCGACTTTGTCGAGGCGCTCAAGCCCTATGGCTTGGATAGTAACTTCGCGCATGTGGCCGAGCAGCGCGGTATGTTCTCCTATACGGGTCTCACGGCAAATCAAGTCGACCGACTTCGCGATGAGTATGGTATCTACATGGTGCGCTCAGGCCGGGCCAATGTGGCCGGATTGGCAAGCGAAAACCTGCCCTATGTGACCAAGGCGATTGCCGCTGTCTCGAAGTAATCGTTCTCATGACACGTTTGCACTTTCAGCCTTAAAACCAGCAACGCCCAGGATCTTAACTGACTCCCGGGCGTTGCTGTTATTGCTGTATTGTTTTGCAATGGCTAACCGCTTGCACTACTTCTTGAAATGATTGATATACCATGGCATTGCCTGGTGAATACCCTCAACCACAGTATGGGTCGGCGCATATCCGAGCTTGCTGGCGCCCTTGCGGATATCGGCTTGAGAATGACGCACATCTCCCGGTCGAAAATCTCGGTAGGCAGGTGGTTTTTCGTAGTTAACGCCTTGTTCTGCCAGTGCGTCTCTTAGGTAGGAAAACAGCTCGTTGAGCGACGTTCTTCCATTCACTGCAACGTTGAACACTTCGCTGTCGATCTCATCGTTTGCCAGGGCCGCCAGCAGGTTGGCTTGCACGGCATTGTCGATAAAACAGAAATCACGACTAGTCTCGCCGTCGCCATTTACCAGCACCGGTTCACCACTGAGCATTGCAGCGGTCCATTTAGGAATGACAGCTGCGTAGGCCCCTTCAGGGTCTTGACGCGGGCCAAAGACATTGAAATAACGCAATCCGATCGTTTTGACGCCATAGCAACGCGTGAAGACGTCCGCGTATAGTTCATTGACATACTTTGTTACCGCATAGGGCGATAATGGCTTGCCGATTGTATCTTCCACCTTCGGTAATGCAGGGTGATCACCGTAGGTTGAGCTCGAAGCAGCATAAACGAAACGTTTGATGCCAGCGTCCTTCGCGGCGACCAGCATGTTGAGAAATCCATCGATATTGGCGGCGTTGGTGGCTAGCGGATCGTTCAAGGAGCGCGGCACCGAACCTAAAGCTGCCTGATGCAGTACATAATCCACCCCTTCCATGGCACGTTTACAGTCTTCGAGTTTTCGAATATCAGCCTCATGGAAGGTGAAGCGTGCCCACTGCTCGGCGCTCACCAAGCCGCGCACCTCATCGAGGTTACGTTGGTGGCCGGTAGCAAAATTATCCAATCCCACTACAGTCTGATCCAGCTTGAGTAGCTGCTCAAGCAGGTTGGAGCCAATGAAACCTGCCACTCCACTTATTAGCCAAGTGCTTGGATTACTTACTATATCTGTTTGTACTCGCTCAAAAATAGCCATATTCATATATTCCAGAATTTAAAAACTATATGTTATTTATCACAACTTATTCACAAACTGGTTCAGAAAACACTCATTTAATAAAAGTGGCAGGATGAACAGCCCACCTAGAAAATTAGAAATTTAAACCACTATTTTTATAAATTAAGTCAAAACTGCACTACTTAATTAACTATTTATCTAATACCAGTTATTAGAAAAATAAACTTGGGTCCGGCGATATAGACGCCTATTATAGACACGTGATTAACAAAAGTATACCTTTTGAAACATAAAGCGATTCAGCCCATTCATCGCTGACCGTTCGGTAAGTATCGAAAATACAGAACGCATGGCAAAAAGCACATATACAAAAATTTCCTTTTTATGATGAATATTTCTAACGATGATACTGTCATCATTGAACCAAGTTTTTTTGTGGTGATATACACATGAGATCGATTACTGAACACAACGATGGCCTGAACGCTACACTATTATTCAGAATTAAAAAAACATGATTTTTATTGAAGCTTTTATGTTCAATCCATAAGCAATACCAGAAAGAGAATTTTTGATTTAGCGCCTGATGATGTTCTATCAATGACACGCTATCGAGTGCTAAAAAATTAATACATTATTGGTAGATAAATATGGGTATTCGCAGAAAAAGAGAAGCAAAGTCGTCACTAATTTTGTGCAACATATATAAGCATTTTTAAGGGAATATCGAGCATGCTTCCATTTTTCAAACAAATGTTCAGGCTACCGCGCCTATACAAACGTATTATCCAGGTATTAGTTGATACTGGTTTGCTAATGCTCAGCTTCGTACTAGCAATGCTGCTTCGACTGGATAGCTGGACACCTATTTACGAACAGCGTACCTGGCTCATGCTAGCAGCGCTGATACCGCTTAGCTTGCTCATTTTTATTCGTCTAGGATTCTACCGCGCCGTCGTGCGCTATATGAGTCAGAAAGCATTGCACGCAATCCTTCTGGGAGTTGTAGGATCAGCCATCGCAATGGCAGTCATTAGTTATTTGTTGAACCTGCCAATACCACGTTCAGTACCTATCATATATGCCATGCTCGCCTTATTGACCATTGGTGGCATTCGCATTTTCTTGCGCTCTCTTTATCAACGAAGTCTCATGCGTCACAAGACCTGCGTTGCAATTTATGGTGCTGGCTCAGCAGGCTCACAATTGGTTGCATCCCTTCGTCACGGTCAGGAATATGTACCAGTGTGCTTCATTGATGATTGGCGTGGCATGCGTGGCACCCTTGTCGAAGGACTCAAGGTTTATTCACCCAACGAGCTTCCGCGTCTGATCAAGCAATATGGCGTAAAGCGTATATTGCTAGCCATACCCAGTGCCTCGCTCGGTAGGCGTAGAGAAATATTGAAAATGCTGGAACCCAGCGCAGTTCCAGTACAGACCGTTCCCAGTATGGCGGACGTAATTGCAGGACACGCACGTATAAATGAAATTCGCGACGTCACCATAGAAGATCTACTTGGTCGAGATCCAGTACCCCCAAATCAATCCCTTTTGGATGCGAATATTAGGGACAAAGTGGTAATGATCACTGGCGCTGGCGGATCTATTGGCTCTGAGTTATGCCGTCAGGTGCTACAGCAATCTCCGCGGCAACTCATTCTGTTTGAAGTTTGTGAGTATTCGCTTTACCAAATAGAAAAGGAATTGCTGCAATTTTCTAAAGCAGCAGGCTTGAATATACCTATAAGGGCACTCCTTGGTTCGGTACAAAAGCGGCAGCGACTTGAAGGGGTAATGCGCGCTTTTAACGTACAGACTATATACCACGCAGCCGCTTATAAGCACGTTCCTCTGGTTGAGCACAATGCCATAGAAGGTATCCGTAATAACGTCTTTGGCACCTTGGAAACTGCTAAAGCTGCAATGGCTTGCAAGGTGGAAACCTTTGTACTTGTATCCACCGATAAAGCTGTTCGTCCTACTAATGTAATGGGAACTACCAAGCGCCTTGCAGAGCTTATTTGCCAGGCATTTGCACGGGAACAGAATACAACCCGCTTCTGTATGGTCCGCTTCGGCAATGTCCTAGGGTCATCTGGTTCAGTCGTACCACTTTTCCGAAAGCAAATCAGAGAAGGTGGTCCGATTACGATAACACATCCGGATATTACACGTTATTTCATGACCATCCCTGAAGCAGCACAGCTGGTAATTCAGGCTGGAGCCATGGGCCATGGAGGCGATGTCTTTGTACTCAACATGGGCGACCCCGTCAGGATCAGTGATTTGGCCAAGCATATGGTACGCCTATCAGGCCTCGAAGTAATGGACGCTGACTCTCCTCATGGTGATATTGAGCTCGTCTATACAGGGCTGCGACCGGGTGAAAAACTCTTTGAAGAATTACTTATTGGTGATGAGGTGATTGAAACTGCACATCCAAGAATCATGACTGCCAAGGAAAATTACTGGGTGTGGAATAGATTAGAAAAATATCTCCAGCGACTACATGAAGCTGCAGCGAAGGTTCAGCATGATGACATTCGTGAGTTGTTACTGGAAGCTCCCGCTGCGTATCACCCACGGGACCAAATTGCTGATTTAGTATGGGTCGAAGAAAGCTCCAGTGCCTCCACAGCTCTAGAGGCCTCTACTATAGAGATGGGAGGCCAAACCAGATCGAGATCCAGTTTAATCGATCTAGAAAAAACGTTCTCTCCTTCAACAAATTGGACCATCGAGGCAAGGCAACGTTAGGTCTTTTACTTTAAATATTTTCTGGAAAATAAGATGAAAAGCGTAAACGAAATGGGTAGAACGCGTCTTGGTATTATTGGGCTTGGCTATGTTGGATTGCCGCTCGCTGTTGAGTTTGGTAAAAAATTTCCTACTCTAGGGTTTGATACCAATACACAACGTATTGAACAGCTGAAGAAAGGCATTGATCTAACACGTGAAGTAGAATCAGAATTATTATTCGAGGCGAATCAGCTATCATTTACTACCGATCTTGATGCGCTTCGTGAATGCAATGTGTATATTGTCACGGTTCCTACTCCCATTGATGAACAACGCTGCCCCGACCTGACGCCTTTACTGAAAGCAAGCGAAACACTTGGCAGTGTCATTGCTAAAGGCGATATTGTCATTTATGAGTCTACTGTCTACCCGGGCGCCACCGAAGAAGACTGTATACCTGTAATTGAACGGGTATCAGGCTTAACTTACAATACCGACTTTTTTGCCGGCTATAGTCCGGAACGTATAAATCCAGGTGACAAAGAGCATAGAGTCACCAATATTAAGAAAGTAACGTCAGGTTCGACTCCTGATATAGCGGATTTTGTAGATGAACTTTACTCGTCAGTCATAACCGCTGGTACTTTTAAAGCGAGTTCTATTCGTGTAGCCGAGGCCGCCAAAGTCATCGAAAACACTCAACGAGATGTAAACATAGCACTGATCAATGAATTAGCGATCATTTTCAATCGTTTGAATATCGATACAGAAGAGGTACTTGAAGCAGCAGGTACAAAATGGAACTTTTTGCCGTTTCGGCCAGGGCTAGTAGGTGGGCATTGTATTGGTGTAGACCCTTACTACCTAACCCATAAAGCTCAGCAAGTGGGTTATCATCCTGAAGTTATTCTTTCTGGTCGTCGCATCAACGACGGCATGGGTGCTTATGTAGCAGGCCAACTCATCAAACAAATGATCAAACAGCGTATACACGTACAAGGTGCACGCGTACTGATACTTGGATTGACTTTCAAGGAAAACTGTCCAGATCTACGCAATACCCGCGTAGTCGATATCATTAAAGAACTCAAAGATTACAATATTACAATGGATGTCTATGATCCACTAGCAAGCAAGGATGAAGCAGTGGAAGAATATGGCATTCGTCTTGTAGACAAACCCAAAGAAGATTTTTATGACGCAATAATTTTAGCAGTCAGTCATCGTGGGTTTTGCGAATTGGGTACGCAACAGCTACGCGCCTGGGGTAAACAAGCGCATGTTCTATACGACTTAAAATATGCTCTCCCACGTGGCGATGCCGATTTGCGTTTATAAAAAATCATTACGGAAAATCTGATAGATCACATAAAAAATCCGGATCACTCTTAGAATGATCCGGATTTTTACTAAAAATAATCTTTAAAAAAGCGGCTCAGCTCGCTCACTCAGTAACGGCCAACTGGCATCTTTATCAGAGAGAACCTTTACCTCTATTGGCCATTCAATACCGAGTCTTTCATCACAATAGCGTAAACCATCTTCTGACTCAGGATGATAACTTTCTGATACTAGATAGCTAACTTCTGCATCATCGGTCAAAGTCAAAAAAGAATGAGCAAATCCTGGAGGAACATATAACTGATGGCGATTACTATCACTTAATTCAAATAACTCATGCCTTAGGTATGTGGAAGAATCCTGTCTAATATCGACAATTACGTCTACAATAACGCCTCTCAAACATCGGACCAATTTAGCTTCTGCATGAGGTTTTCGTTGATAATGCAACCCGCGCAAGGTACCACGCTGCGTTGAAAAAGAGGCATTCTGTTGTTTAAAATCGTAAGCAAGACCATGCTGAGAGAACTCTTCTCTGCACATTGTCCGTGCAAAATACCCGCGTTCATCCCCTCGAGGCTCAAGCTCGATGAGCCAAGCATCATTTAATTTAGTACGATTAAATTTCATTATCTGCCCCACTATTCACTATTGCGAAATTTCTACTTATTAATGAAGAAATTTTCTTGTTCATTGTACAACCGATCGACTAACCGGCTCGGTGGGAAGACTACATCATCGAATGTAAGTGGCTGGTCTTTTTCGATTGGATGTGCAATTGTACAGCCTATTGCTAAACCAATGGGAAGCAAATTTTCTTGGCGTATAATATTTATATTCTCAGCAACACCGTAAACTTCGAATCCTCCGAACTCTCTAACTTCCTCTCCTTCGGAAAGGCTCTTTTTTGCGACTGCAATCACACCAACTGTAGGGCCTCCAGCTGGTGCAAGAACTGGATCATTAAAAAGTACGGCTCGAGCGACTGAGGTAGGCACTTCAAAGTGACAAAGATGATATGGAGTATAGAAACAATAATATGGCCCTTTTCCTAGCTTATAGAGCTCAAGATAATGTTGCTGCCTAGCATGCTCATGTCTCCCTACTACAAAAACGCCTGGGCCAGGTCGAGCACCAACAACATAATCTACTATACCTGGAGTTACTGAATCGAGATAAGGCTCGAAGGCAGAAACAGTCTCTTCGATAGGCACTTGAGGAGCAGAAGGGTCTCCACCAGAAAAGTCAGGACCCAGCATGCCTCTACGAGCTACTTTCATTCCAGTACCATTAGCGACGATGGCTTGCTCAAAAGATATCTTTGTACCGTCAGCGAAAGAGGCCACCATTGCAGGCTTCTGTCCCCATCGTTTAGCAAAACTTTCTTGTGTAGTAGGATTCCGATAGGGATCATGGAGTCCTTTTATGTTACCGCAAAGAACCGGAGTTACTCCTAACCCTTGAACGAATCGATAGAGATTCATTTGAACACCTGGCTGATCTCCATCAGAGAAGCTATAGACCACTCCTGCCCGATCAGCTTTTATCTTTAGTATCGGGCCAATGGTACCGTCAAGTTCCGCATTCATCTGAATAACGTGTTTACCATTTTCTATTGCCGCGAGAATAGCTTGGGCAGCAAACTCTATAGAACCAGTTACCTCGATGATTGCATCTATCCCATCGATAGTCGCTAGGGCAATAGCATCTTCTGTGACAGCGGGGCGCCCTTCTGATATTGCTTTTTCTAACTCTGCATGTGTCTCACAACAAACTGGCTGAATACTAACTTGACTATAAACATCGATAGCAGAATTAATATTCCGATTTGCAACAGCACAAAGACGCATTCCAGGCGTTGCAGTTAATATCTGTAACCCGATACCACTGCCTTGAAAACCTGCGCCTATCAGACCTACACGTATAGGATTGTTATCAGCTTCTCTCTTGGCTAGCGCATTATCAACAATAATCATTTTCACTTCGCGAGGCGATCCATTATAAAAGGATGGGACAAGCTGTTATCCCATTCTCGCGACCTCCTTAGAGAATTTCATGTACAGTAAGTAAAGTGAGTTTCTTAATTATAGAAAAACCATATCACGACTAACTTTATATATAAATAAGATTTAACTCAACTTTCCCAAAGCTTCCACGGCGGATTGTTTGCCCATGCAGCCTCAAGCACCATCTTGTCGCGAAGTGAATCCATACTTTGCCAGTAACCTTGATGATGATAGTATCCCAGCTTATTGAGCTCAATCATCCGCTCCATGGGTTCGTTTTCCCAAGTAGTCTGCTCGTTATCGATCAAGTCCAAAACCTCTGGCTCACAAACGAAAAAACCACCATTGATCAAACCACCATCCACTGCACCCTTCTCCCGAAAAGCCATGACTTCGTTTTTCTCTTCATTCAAACGTAATGCGCCATATCGTCCTGGCTGAGTAACGGCAGTAAGGGTACACCAGTTATCAGATGCCTTGTGTTCAGTTACCAATGCATTGATATCTACATTGCTGACACCGTCGCCATAAGTTAGTAAAAATGGTCCGTCTGATAAAATCGATTTTGCTTTCTTGATACGCCCTCCGGTCAAAGAGTCAATTCCTGTATCAAGAACAGTTACGGTCCAATCCTCGTTTATACCTTGGAGCCACTCAATCTTTCCAGTCTTGAGATCAATGGTGTAATCTGTTTGCTTCCCTCTGTAATTAAGAAAATAATTGCGAATGTAATCAACCTTATAACCACCTAATATGACAAAATCCTTAAAACCATAATAAGCATATAATTTCATAATATGCCATAAAATTGGACGCCCCCCAACTTCGACCATAGGCTTTGGACGGATCGAGGTTTCCTCGCTTAATCGCGTACCATAACCACCAGCCAATATTACGACTTTCATATCTATATATCCCTAATATCTATACACAACATTGAATAAAACACTGTTATAAAGAATTGCGTGTATTATTTTATAGTTTTAATGCAGCCATTTTAGTGTTTTAGATAAATCGCCTGACTCAATATGATCTTGAAGCACTCGCAAACGCATCAATGGCGAAGCACGAAATTTAACATCTGAAAATTGCATGCGATGCAATCCTTCTATCAAGCCATTTATCGAATCTGACAGCGACATATTAGGTTGATGGTCAGGAGCTAGTTTGGCAAAAAGGTTAAAATCAACTTGATAAGAACGGCTGTCTACAGCGGCTTCAGTATTAATACTCACTGTAGTACCAGGCACCGCATCAGCTACTGCAGCCGCTAGATCGCACACTTGATGGTTGCGTTCATTGGATCCGGTATTGATATTAAGAATTCTTCCTCCGCAGTTAGCCTTGCGCTGTACTGCCCAATCAATAGCTCTTGCCATGTCCGCGACATCAATCAAAGGCCTCCAAGGGGTTCCATCGCTGAGTACCGTGATTCTTTTTTGACTTAGCGCACAGGCGACAAAGTCGTTGAGAACCAAATCCAGACGCAAACGATCTGACATACCACATGCTGTTGCAAAGCGCAGATTAGTGATTATCATCTCGCCATCGATGGCAGCTAATGCATCCTCCGCTCCTATCTTAGACTTGGCGTAATCAGTCACCGGTGAAACCGGATCTCCTTCATTCCTGGGAGCGCCACTAGCAATACCATAAACACTACAGCTAGAAGCAAATACGAAATTCTGGACGCCTGCTTGAGCGGCATATTTTGCAATTGAAACAGTCGCGTCCTGATTGATCTCTTTAGTAACCGCTGAAAACTGGCTGCCCATCGGATCATTGGATACTGCAGCCAACTGTACGACAGCGGTATAACCTCTGAGCATATCCGGAGATATATTCCGAATATCTCCAAAGAACTGCTTTTCAAGATGACGTTCTGGAAAATACTGAGAACCCGTTAAACAATGAGCAAAATAAGCGTTGTCATACCCATGAAGTATCGCCTCTGGATGCTGGTATGCAAGTTCGCGAACAACCGTTGGCCCTATATAGCCCATGTTGCCCAGTATAAGTATTTTCATAAAACCCTTCTGTAATCAGATATTAAAACCCAAAATGAAGAAAATAACTTTATATTTTATCAGACATTAACATTTGACCGCAGTTAATTTATATTTTAAGCATGCTTATAATGTCATAAGCTATTAACGTCGATAAAGTTTTCTACTACTAATTCCTTATTGTCCATCCAGCCCCTTTTCTTTATCTCTGAAAAAATATGATCAATTAACATAGTGGCACCATATCGACTAAGATGATTACTATCATAGTATAGAATCTTATTCTCTATTTGCGTAATGCAGCGATTAGGCAGTTGAGTATCGCAAAGTAATAATTCAGGTTTTACTCTCAATAAATTTTCGTGATCCTGAATCATATCAAGTTGTTGATATGACGATTCCGTACGTTCTTTAAAAACCTCATGACTGGTAGAAAGCATTCTCTCTCGTTCAATACCATACATTTTTTCTTTGGCAAGTAACGATGGCACGTCCCAACCAACCTCGGGAACTGGATATATGAGCACTACTTTTACATTATTATTTACAAGGGTATTTACTGTTTCCTGGATTAACTCTCCTACAACCTCAACTCTATCTTCTGAGTAGATATATTCTTTACTTTTTACACCTTCAATGGGAACTGCATAAACTCTATGCTTTTCTTCGGCTCCGCCTTCTTGATTATTGAAGGATTTACCTTCGAACTGCAAAGGATAACGGCCTAACATAAAAACCATTTTTATATTCTTATTACTTACAATTGTGTCTAATACAGCGTTGTTAAACCTTCCACATTCAGGCCGGTCACTACGACTATAACCAGCTATTGGCAAACAGTTTGTGTAAACAAACTGTTTCACACCCATGTTTAAACTTCTCGCCTTCTTTGCAACCGGGCCTACCAGTGGTGTAGCTTGACTATCGCCCCATACAACCATCTTTTCAGAATAATTTTCATTATATTCGCAGCTATCTTCGATGGAAATAGTTTGACTTGGAGTTGATTGACATCCTTCTGATTGTAGATGTCGATCATTTCGAACATTGGCTATTTGTGCAACTGCAGTATCTAAACGTCCGGGCATTCCTTTAGAATAAATACCATAAGCTCCAAATCCGAGCATTAAAATAGACATTACAAATGCTCCCGAAAAAATTTGGGGGCGTGTAAATCTGCGTTTATTTCGAAACGGCTGCTCTACGAACTTCCAAGAGAAGTAAGCTAAAAATAAAGAAAGTAGGCTTAACAGGAGAAAATCGGCATTTGATAAGTTATCTAAACTTCTTTCTCTAGCAAAAACGAAAATAGGTTGATGCCATAGATAAGCACTGTAGCTAATTAATCCTATTACTACGATGGGCTTAAAACTAAGAAGTCTTCCTACTAAATTATCTACTCTCGCGAACAAGATTACTAAAGAAGCACCTAGAACGGGTAATAAAGCCCAAAGGCCAGGAAATGGTGTATCTTCATCAAAACTGACAATTGAGTAAGAAATTAATATCAGTCCGGATGAAGCACCAATGTTGCAGATAACTTTTGAAGACTTAAACTCTCTTTTATAAAAGAAAATTGCTATAATTGATCCAGCCATTAGCTCCCAAACACGTGATGGCAGCAAATAAAAGTTATAAGACTCGTAACGCGTAGATGCCCACTCTGCTATAGTCAGGCTAGTAATAAACGCTAAAAAAACAAAAAAAAGCAAATAGCGTTTTTTAAGAGCACCAAGCACTAGCATCGCTAATGGAAAAAATAAATAAAATTGCTCTTCAACTGCTAGGCTCCATGTATGCAAGAAGGGCTTCATCTCTGCTGCGCCAGCGAAGTACCCCATGTCAGTAGCAAAATACACATTGGAAACGAACAAGTTTACAGCTATCAGGCTCTTACTGAATTCTTCAAACTCTTTTGGTAGCATCCACATCCATGCTAAAACTATAGATATTAAACTTACGAAAAAAAGCGCAGGAAGAATTCTACGGGCTCGTCTTTCGTAAAACTTAATAATAGAAAATTCATCGTTCTGAATTTCGTTATAAATGATATTAGTAATGAGATAACCACTAACTACGAAAAAAATATCAACACCAACATAGCCACCACTAAAAAAGTCAAAACCAGCGTGAAAAAGGATTACTGGAATAACAGCAACCGCTCGTAAGCCGTCTACTTCGGGGCGATACTCCATACCCATATACTTCTCCTTTGGCTTGACAATCTCCATAGTGAGGATTGCGTTCTAATACAGATAGCTAACAGAATCTTCGGTATTGCTTGGTAGTGTTTCACAAGTCAAGCTTGTTATCACTATTGTTCAACACCATATCAAGGAAACTGGCCTACCATTTTGGCTATTATCTTGTCTAGCTAAAAAGTATTATAGATGTTTTTAAACTCAAACTTATAACTCAACTGAAGGGTCAAAATTTTAATCTATTTTAGTTTTAATGCTGGCTACTATTACTAATCATCACTGTACTACTGCAAAGCATAGAATGTTGTTTATCTTTTTTACTTTTAGTACCAATTTCAAACAAGCGAATATTTACACCAAGATTATCTACTGGTGCGTCTGCTGACTCGGATTCTGGTGAGAAGAAAATACCTCCGATTAGTCCTTTTAAAACGACTACCGCCTTATTAAAATCTTTTCGCACTAGCAATTTAAAGAAAAGCCTCACCACTCCATAAATATCCGAAACTAATTGTCGATAGTGAAGACTATATTTTCGTGAAATAAAAATCTTATTCCGCATAAAATATTTATGATATTTCATGCGTCCTGGATTTTTTTCTGAGAGAATACTGATTGGTCCATTTTCTTGTCGAAGATGAAGAACTTTACTATTGCCAACTAAGAAACCCGGGACATCTCTTGTAACTCTTAATGTATACTCTGAATCTTCACCCCATATGAACATTGAAGCGATAGGCAAACCATGTTCCGTTAAAGTAGACCGTGGTAAAAGAATTGAAACAAACGTGGCTCGCCAAATCGGCACCATACCGTATTCAATTGTTTCAGGCCAATCTAAATAACCAATACTATTCTTTTTGGAACTCAGACCAGGGGTATTTGTAACGTAACCATTTTCTGTAAAAGCAGAGGATAGCAAGTATGCATAGTCAATACCCTTATCATCTAATTTATCTCTTGCTTTTAATAGATTTCTCAATGCATCCTTTTCTGGAATAACATCGTCATCCATAACCCATATAAGGTCTGCTCCGTGCTTGTACGCAAAACGAAAACCTACATTGAATCCACCGGAGGCTCCAATATTATGCGATAGTATATACACATTAAGATTAGGATATTCAGTTTTGGCTAATACGTCCTCAGTACCGTCGTTACTCGCATTGTCAACAACGATTACACCTTGGCAAGAACGTGTTTGAGAATAGACCGCCTTTAGACAGCGTTCTAATAAATCTTTCCTGTTATAAGTTAATATCACAGCAAATACGTTAGGCATCACCAGTTCCCTTAACAACAAAGATATTGAGCCATTATTGTCTTTTATATTTGTCCCTGGAAATTACATCCACTTATCGCTAGTAGAATACTTCCGGATCACTATAATTGATAGCACTAGATTAAAAAATAGAAGCTAATGTATACTTTAAAAGCATTGCCTTGTCTGGCAAGTTGCAAGAAACAATTGAAGTAGCGCTAGTATTCGCGCAACTACTATTACCGAAAAATAATAATCTACGCACTGCACCTAAATCCCTGCAATTCAACCAGCTTTTCTTTTTTCAGAATATGATTCTACATCTATATTTGTAAAAAATTTCATAAAGTATTCGACCGTATATTTAAGTCCTTTATTTAAATTGATAGAAGGCTCCCATGATAATTCACGCCTTGCTTTAGTAATATCAGGTCGGCGCTGCCTTGGATCATCAAGTGGCAGTGGTAAAAAAGCAAGCTCACTGCTACTTTCAGTGAGAAAAACGACTTTTTCAGCTAACTCACGCATAGTAAATTCACCACAGTTGCCAAGATTAATTGGACCTTTATAACCATCTGAATTCATCAATCGTATCAAGCCCTCAATTAAATCGTCTACATAGCAAAAACTACGTGTCTGGCTACCGTCACCGTAAATAGTGATTTTCTTATTCTGTAGTGCTTGCACAATAAAGTTACTGACCACTCGCCCGTCACCGGGGTCCATTCTTGGGCCATAAGTATTAAAAATACGAGCTATCCTTATATCAACATTATGCTGACGATGATAATCCGAAAATAAGGTTTCAGCACATCGTTTTCCCTCATCGTAACAGCTTCTCACACCAACAGGATTTACTTTCCCCCAATATGTTTCGGGCTGAGGATGTATTTCTGGATCACCATAGACCTCACTCGTAGACGCCTGCAATATCCTTGCTTTGGTTCTTTTAGCAAGACCTAGCATATTGATAGCGCCATGAACACTAGTCTTGGTTGTCTGTACAGGATCAAATTGATAGTGAGTAGGACTTGCAGGACATGCAAGATTATAAATCTGGTCTACTTCAACAAAAAGAGGAAAAGTTATATCATGACGCATAAACTCAAAATATGGATTGTTTAATAAATGTGCGATATTTTCTTTTCTTCCTGTAAAGAGATTGTCTACACAGATCACATCATGCCCAGATTCTAAAAGCTTTTCACATAGATGAGATCCTAAAAACCCTGCACCGCCAGTGACCAAAATACGTTTTTTCATTAGTTTTACCTGCAAATAAGTTAAATTATAATATTATTTTATTTACTTTTTTATAAGAAAACACTAGCTAGCAAGATACTTATATACAATCTTACTTAACGCCCTTTGTTTTCCAATTTGAAATATATTCAAACAATGTTGGGTGTGACCAAATCAAAGAATTTAAATTATTATCCTTAATTTCTATACAATTGTTCATAGCATCATGAAGAGCTTTTTTAATCAATGGTATAGCCATTCCTATTTGATGTAATGGATATGTAGTAAACGTATTGTCTCTTGATACTTCCCCCCTCGCTTGATACAAAATACCTCCTGTATCGATACCTTGATCTATCAAATGAACAGTGACACCAAAATTTTCGTCGTCGCCATTGGCTAAAGCCCAGTACCCTCCGTGAGAACCTCGGTATTTAGGGGTAATACCTACATGAGTATTGATAATTGGACATTTTATGCCATCTATCACTAGAGGGGGGAGTATACCTGTACCGTTGACAAGAACAGCGTCTGGTCTAATTTCTTCAATGTAATTTATTATCTTAATATCCTTTACACTTCCAACATTTTTTTTATTTTCTATATGCGGAACAGCATCATCAAGCTGATATTTCTTTTTTGTATCGAGAATTATTCTTTCACTTGTTTTTTTAATATAAAAATTTTCAAATATTTTAAATAACACTTGACCAAAAACTGTACTAACCCCTAGCCTCTTGATTCTATTTTTAGTTAATTTTATTTTTTTATTAATTTTATCAACTGAGCTATGGGGCTTTTCAAAAATAACTAGCTCTATATCAATATCGTCTTTTATTCCATTATAAACGTAAAAAGACGACGCACTGTAAGAACATAACATTACAATTTTAGGACGCTTTTTTTCCATACGAATTGCCTTCACTTTTCTCGCATAACTCTTTCATATTTAACGACTGCATATCATATCTATGATAAAGCTCAGAATAATATTTTAGAATAGACTCTAAAAATTCAATATTTTCAGATAAATTCACTCCAAAATTATGTGGGTGAAACCAAAGATGATAAATCTCATTGTTTTTCGCTGCATGCTTCATACCTTTTTTTATTCGCTGCAACCTAAAAGGCTCTAGAAGCTTTAGTTTTTTGTTGTATGGCCTGAGGAATCTACTCGACCGAATATTAACAGGCAGCTGTTTTTCATTTATTTTTTCAATTTTATAAGTATTATGTCCTGATAAATTAATATATGAGTCCAAAAGTCTGGCGGCACGACGAGACCGTTTTTTAGACTCTTTGTTATGATTAGCTTTATATATCCAGCTTTTTTCAGTTCCCCTATAAGAAGTGATACCTAAATCTGAGAGCAAATTTAAGTAGTTTTCGTTAAATTGATTTCTTGGGAAAATGAGACTTTTCGTAACAATATTGTACTGAGATGCAATATTTATAGCCGATGAAATATCTTCTTTGAATTCTTCACCAGATTGACCACTTTCAAGACAATAGTAATGGGAATAAGTATGAGTCGCCACCTCCTGGCCTGCACACTTAGAAATACTATTTATCAATGTAGGTGCAAAATGCATCTTATCTTCGAGAAAATCACTTTCCTCTAAATAAGAATATGGAGACAGATTCTTATCCGTATAAGAAGGTTTTTTCAATGGGCTAAAAGAAAGTGCTTGCTGCTTATCTTTAGCAAATAAAATACCTACAGTTGCCCATGTTGCGTGCACGCTGTACTTCTCCAACAAATTTAGGATTGCAGGGACTGCTTCCCAAACTCCTAAAATGTTTTCTCGATAATCATTAATACCTTTTTTATCTCGAACTCCCCAATAAAGTTCGAAATCCAAAGATATAACGAAAGTGCCTTTTTCAGAACTCATAGGAAATTCCTGTAAATAAATAATTACTATACTTTAAGTTTATAGAATCATGCTCTACTAGCCATCTTTTTGAATATTTTATTATTTGTCGCTAGCTCTTCGTAAGTTCCACTATCGACAACTTTCCCATTTTCCATTAGAAAAATTAAGTCGCATTGTTTTACGGTAGATAGACGATGTGCAATTATTATCACCGTTTTCTTTCCTACGAATTCATAAATTGCGTCCATTATCATTTTTTCGGATATATTATCTAAAGCACTTGTTGCTTCATCAAAGACGAGAACATCCGCGTCATGATAAAGGGCTCTAGCAATGCCGATACGCTGTTTTTGACCACCTGATAATTGAACTCCACGCTCACCCACACGAGTATTAAGACCCTCTGGTAACTGATTTATCAAGTCATCCAAATGCGCTAATTTCACTGCTCTACTCAGATTTTCGGCATCGATATTTTCTTCTTCCATACCGAAAGCTATGTTTTCCTTAATACTATTATCAGATAAGAAAATTGCTTGTGGTACGAAACCCAAGGAGTTCTGCCACTCTCGAACTTTCTTATTGCTATCATCGTTCGAGATCAAAGGCTCATCGTCTATTAGCAACTCACCCTTAGATGGGGTTATAAGGCCTAGAAGAATATCAATTACTGTAGACTTACCAGATCCAGAAGAGCCGACTATACCAATTGTCTTTTTTGCAGGAATTGACATATTTACTTCATTAAGTGCCGGATCTACCTTTCCTGGATAAGTAAACGATACATTCTTTATTTGTATTTTTTCTTTCACTGATAGCTTTTTTGTTTCTTCTTCGAGCTGTACTTTCCTATTTTCTATCTCAACAGTTCTTTTATAACTTTCTTTCAAATCAGAACGAATTGCTTCAAAGGCAGCCATATTACCTTTTACATATGAAAATGAGCTGTATATTTGCTGAAATGAAGGCAACATTTTAAAACCAGCTAATGCGTATACAGCCAACACGGGAAGAATATCACCAAGATCACCCTCATAAACTTTTAATAAATAGAGTATCAGTAACATAACGCTACCGAAAGCTACTAATTCCATTGCATACCTGGGAGCTTGAGAAAGAGCCTGGTTGACACCCTGACTTCTTGCAAATTTTCTGCTTGCATCTGAAAATCTATCAGAGAATATGTTTTGTCTTCCCAGTAAAAGAATATCTTTAATACCTCCAAAACCTTCACCCATCAACTTAAATCTTTTCGTTTGCATTTCTGAAATTGTTTTACCATTGCGCATCAATGGTATTCTTACGAAACGGTAAAGCAGAAAATAAGCCACAGCAAATATAGATGCGCCTGCTAATGCGACTTTCGGGTTGTAGATAAAAATTGCCGTCATCATTAGCCCGGTCAAGATACTTTTAGCACTCATCTGAAGAAGAGGCTGTATTATTCGATCCGTGACACGAGATGTTTCTTGCGAAATTTGTTTTGTTAAAGTTGCGCTCGAACCTGATGAATGAAACAGCCAGGGTTGGAATAAATAGTGTTGGAAAAGCCGCTCTCCTATCTGTGCTCCAACCTGTTGCGCATATATAAATAAATTCCACATAGTAAAGATAGAAAAGGCGTTACCGACTAAAAGAATAGATAATACTAGCACGCCCATCCAAAACAGAAAGTTTTCGTGTGATTGAAACCCCGTGGCAGTATAAATATCCCCCCAGAAACCATCCCCATCTAGAACGGACATGTCCGCTACAACTGCCATGAAAGGGCCAATAGAAAGCACACCTGCAATTTCAGCAAATGACATCAAAATAACTAATATTTGCAACCGTAAGAGCTTTCTTCGTTGCTTAGGCGTGAGCAAACTATAAAGCTCTTTTACTGTCTTGAACATGGGGTTCGGCCTTTATTCAAAAATTTACAATTTATATAAATTTTATTATTTAAAAATACTTTGATATTAACGATGAACTCAATATTTTTTACTAACGTCGACTTTAGTTAATAGATTTCCATTTTTTTTGAACTCGTTTAAATTATCTAAAAATATCTTTAGCGCTCTTTCTAAATAATAAGGCGTAGTACCGGATACGTGGGGCGTGATTAGGACGTTGTTTCTTTTCCAGAGTTTGGAGTCTGATGAGAGAGGCTGTTTTTCGAAAACATCCAATGCTACTCCGCGTAGCTTATTACTATCTAGCGCATTAACAATTGAGCTCTCGACAACGACTCCACCTCTTGATATATCGATCAAAACGCAGCCGGTCTTTACTGAATTTAAGAAATTCTCATCTACTAGTCCGGCTGTACTGTCTGTGAGTGGCAAGCTGATTACTACATAATCTGCATCTAACAAAACTTCTTCGATCTTATCAAGAGAAACTACTTTATCGATACTTTTATGCTCTTTAGGTTTACGCTGAACGCCAACCACCTTCATGCCAAAAGCATTTGCTTTTTCTGCAACGGCTTTACCTACATGACCTAATCCAAGGATTGCTACTTTTTTCCCGGTCAACTCTTCTAGCCAATAGCGTTCCCATATTTTTTTTTGACTTTGTTCATTGAAACGCCAGAATTGTTTAGCAAAATAAAGCATAGCACCTAATGCATATTCGCTCATTGGCGCGCTATTAACTCCACTACTTTTAGTTAATAGTATTTTTTCCTTATCGAAATTCATCTTCCATATTTTTTCTATTCCAGCTGAAAGAAAATGTATCCACTGATAGTTCCTTATCTTCTTTAGAGCTAATGGAATCCAGTCTAGTGTCGGTGTGATAATAATATCTATGCTTGTCCCCTCGACAATATCTTCAGCACTACTGGCAAAATATACATCGAAAGCTAAAGATGAATTTTCTTCTAGATACCTTTCCACCTGATCCCGCTGCTGTACCAATACTTCAGGCTTTTGCATAAATAAAATATTTATTTTTTTAGAAAAATTAATTATCACTACATTTTTCCTTAGCAATTTCAAATACTTTTTTTTCTAAAATTTTTCTATTATTCTCTAAAGTATGATCATCGCTTTCTTGCAACCTTTTTTCTTCTTTCCGAAGTTTATCCAGTTCTTCGGGAAGATTTATTTTACTGGTCAGTTCGTCTAAAGTTTTGGCGTTGAGATGAAATGCTCGTGAAAGAATAGCCCACCTTGAACCGAGCCGTACATGCTCACTCAGCACATATTTTGAGGGCAATTCTCCATACCCTAAACGCGCAATTCCGCCAAAACCAAAATCAATTTGATGATCTGAAAGTAACTTAGCTCCGAATTCGAAAGTTCTAGCAGCAAGAGGTTCAAATAAATAGCTTAACTTCATATCCAAAGCCAAATCATTTAAACCAAAGTACACTTCATCACGCAAGTTAAGACTTTCCACATAGGTGGGTAATCTACTTACTGCCTGAATTGTTTCTGCTAGCAGAGTTACTGGAACGCGACCATTTACTAGTTTTAAAAACTCGTGAACTTCTTTAGCGCTACGAAACATAGGTAACATTATTCGCTCTGCGCCATTCTCTATAGCGCCATCTATTTCATAGGCTGTATTAATATTGATTGGGTTTATCCTAACCATGAGCTCTGCTTTTTCTAAAACATCTGCTACGGCTGATACATCATCCAGGGTATGCGTAGCATTATGTGCAGAAAGATGTTTTTGTCGCTCATACTTTCCAAGAGTTTCCATATCCACAAATATACGTTGTACATCACAAGTTTCTGCGTATTTTGCTATGGCAGGATTCGCAGTAATCAACATCCAGTTCAAGTTGCTACTCATCAATGTTGTCCTATATTATCCTGTCTTTCTTGATCTTTTATTCTATCTCTATAAGTACGCCAATTTTCAGCTTCACCGCCATATATACCTGAACCTTTTATTACCACTACCATTGTTTTTATTATTATATGTAAATCATAGAATAAATTTCTTTTTTCTACGTATTCTTTATCTGCTTGTAGTTGATCGAGCCAGCCCAAGCTACGACGACCTCGGATTTGCGCAAGCCCAGTTAATCCTGGCAGCACATCAAATCTCTTTTCATACACTGATGGCACTACTTCCAATTGTTCGGGTATTATTGGCCTTGGACCTACTATGCTCATATCCCCTCTCAGGATATTCCACAATTGAGGAAGTTCATCAAGACTTGTGCTTCTCAAAAACCTCCCTGAGCGCGTTATCCTAGGATCTTTGTTTCCGGTAATAACGCGCTCATTTATTTGATCGATATGACTCGATGAGCGATCAATCATTGTTCGCATCTTAAAGACTTGAAAAGGTATCTGATTTTTACCAACTCTACTTTGAGTAAAAAAGACAGGTCCTCGACTATCGAATCGAATCCAGATGGCCATAAGTAGTATAAGAGGTGAAAATACCAGCAGTGCTATACTACTTATTGTAATATCAAACAGGCGCTTTATTGTATCTTTCATCGCTCTTCATCGCTTCTAAGATTACTTGATTAACTTTACGGACATCGTATTTTTCTTCTGCCAGTTTTCGCGACGCTACAGACATGGTAGTAGCCAGCTCCGGATCTTTCACGAATGCCTGCATGGCATCTTTCAATGGAGCCACTTTCTTGGGCGGGACCAAAAAACCATTAATACCGTCCACAACCGTTTCACGACAGCCTGGCGCATCGCTAGTAATAATAGCTCTACCTACGCTCATTGCTTCCAGAACCGAGCGTGGTGTACCTTCGCGATACGAAGGCAATACAAAGACCGTACACTTAGCAAGCCAGGGGCGGACATCTTTAACAGCGTCACAAAACTCTACTACTGAGTTGGTTTTCCATCGTTCATACTGTGTTGTTTTCACTGAATGGGGTAAAGAAGAATCATAAGGCCCTACTGCTACAAAGCGTGCATCAGGATAATTTTCTTTAACACCTGCGGCTGCTTCAACAAATTCGGCAATCCCTTTTTCTGTAAGAATTCTTCCTATGAATAAGAAAATAGGCGCTCCTTCAGGTAGCGGCTGCATTGCGAATTGTTGGGTGTCGACCCCCGATCCATTGACTCGTACAATTTTTTTTCGATCACGAACAATACCAAGTTTCGTAAAATCATTTTCATCATCTGGATTCTGAAAAAAAACGAGATCGCTGCAAGAGATACCTACTCGATATAATTTAGTTACCAACCAACGAATAATTTTTGTACGTGATGAGTACGTTGTAAAGATATGCCCTAGCCCTGTTATCATTGAATAAACCTTAGGGACCCTAGCTAATCTAGCCGAAATTGAGCCATAGATCACAGGTTTAATCGTATAGCTAAAAACCACATTAGGATTGCATTGCTTCATTATATTTAACAAAGCAAAAATGGCACGCAAATCACTTATTGGATTAATGCCGGTACGTCCGATATCAAATGGGAATATTTTTATACCAAGATTTTCTACTTCGGGTAGGTAATCTTTTGTAGGTACCGCCGCAGCTACATCCAGATTTGATTCCAGCATTTCGCGTATCAAATCGCCTCTGTTAGCGATCAGCGAGCGAGCATTACCGGCAACAAAAAGCACATCCATGCTCATCTCCTAATTTTTAACTTAATAGTATCAAAAGAAGCAGCTGCAAGTATTATAAACAGTGCTGTGAACTTAGTTTTGTGGCGTATACCAGTACCTATATTAGAAACGCCAATAGAGAAGACGAATACAAGGCTTACCAAGATTAATAATAGCGCTAAGCATTCTTGTTTGTTACGTATATTTTCCCAGCCTCTAAAAATGCGCCATGTGAGGAATAAAAGAAGAAATGATGAAACCAATCCTAGAATATGCCTGGCGCTTTTAATATCCCAAGGGAACGGTGCATATAAAAAGTAAGCTATTTTTGCAGGAATCAACCATGGTTGTGTTATGGGATTACCTGTAGCTATTATTGCTGGATACGCTGAACCACCATCGGGTACGCCAAGGAATCTTGACTCTATTTGTTCTGAGATCGCAGCACCCTCTTCTGTTCCAATCGATATTCCTTTTCCTAAGCTAACGCCTCCTCCAGCAACCGCCAATCCTACTGATAACAGCAAAATAGAAAATGATAGCACTAGTTTACTAAAATAGTGTTTGGTAATTCTGCTGCCATTTAAAAACTGAGGAATTGACTTTATTAAAATATATAAAGAATAGGCTCCAACACCCAAAATGGCTGCTACCCATCCAGGGTGAATTAATGTTGCTAACGCGAAAAAGGCGAGGCATATATATATACCTAGAACGGATTCCTCCCTTAGCCAAACAACAAAGTAATACAAACCAATCAAAAACAGCAAGATAGATGCTTCTTCTCGCATTGCTACTGCAGAATTGATCGCTGAGAAAGGATAAATAGCGAGGATGAATACAGCCCATTGCGCTGACCTCATGCCCCAAATTTTATAGGTAATAGCTCCAGTTAGCCCAACGATCAACACTCCCGCCACAAGATTCAGCGCCGGCAGTATCATTTCGTGAAATCCAAATACTTTAAAGATCAGAGCGCCTACAACTGAATAATTATAGGATCTGGATGTGCTGAACTCACTAATGATATTAGTAAAACTAAGATCAGACCAGAGCCTTGCCTGTCTTACGAACATTGCTGCATCGTCAGCGCTTCCAGGGAGTATATAGATCTCATAATGATTGATTAGAAGTAGGAAACAGCGAAACCCTAGAGCTAAGAGAAGCAAAAGAAAAAGTTTTTTATACTTAATACCAAATAAACAAACCACACAGAAGGATAGCAGATAGATAAAAGTCAAAAAGAGAAAAGTCGTCACAGAACACCTCAGAATACCTTAGTACTTATTTTTAGCGCTCTATGCAGATTGAGAACCGTATATAAACCAGTCCTTGACTCGCGACACCCAGTTATAATCATCAAAAGAGTTTTCTGCATTCTTGGAATAAAGTTTAAGCGCTTCAGCACCTTCGATAAATTCAACTATTAAATTTCTTGCTTCAGACGAATCGTAAAAGTCGACAGTAATACCGACGTCATAGCGCTTTATTTCATCTGAATAGCCTGGCATTTTTTGCTGACCAATAATTGGTCGTCCATTGATCATATAGTCATATAGTTTTAGTGGGCTTCCAGGGCTTACACGGTTATCTGCTACTGGAAGAAGACACGCATCTGCGCATTTAATAAGTTCAGCGCAGCCAATATCGTCTAGTGGCGCAACATTTATTACTATACCATCAGGATCCATTTCCTTTGTAACCTTACCCCCCGCACAAATAATTTTTATATTATCATTATTTTTATCGAACTCTTTCTGCAAATCAATTAATAAATCTACCCCGCGCCATTTACTCGTTGATCCAACAAAAACCAAGTATTTAACATTAGAATTCAATGAATATTTTTTCATTGCTGATTCTTTGCTGATCGACACTACTGCATCAGGGCTTCCTCCATTGTATGAAACAATATCGTTCTCATTTCCCCATCCCTCTTTAACGAAATGTTCCTTTAGCATCGGATTGTTATAGATTCTTACATCTGACATTTTGTTAACGATAAAAGAGTAATAAAAAACCAACTTTAAATATAGCTTAACCGGCTTTGGCTTTTTAAGTAAGGTTAGCTCTTCGAAGGGTCCGCAGTGAATTTCTCTCATCGTCAAAATACCAAATGCTTTCGCAAGCGGTACAGAGAAAAGACCAACGTCGCCACGACTAATATAATAATCAATTTTTTTATTTTTTATTACGATCGCCAATATGCATCGCAACTCGCAAATTACGCCTGTAAAGACTCTAGAAAGACGTCTGCCAACTTTTCCAGGAACAATAATAGTAACAGCGTCTCCTATTTCTTTTAGCGCTTCTATTTTGTGTCTTGTGGCACGGTTTTTCCCTGTAGGTATACTCGTATCAAAAGGACAACAATATAATATATTCAAGATACATCCTCGTACTATCAATAAAAATTAGATAAATGACAACTTTGTTGAACTATCTAGACGTAGCGCAGCAGCCATTTTTTACCAAAAAATAAAAATATTCGTTGACCACATTATAATTTTATCTAACGCTTTTTTTCTTCATTAATAACAACTTATACAATTCTTCTATCTGCATTTTTTTTACTAAGAATATTATCTTTATTACTTTTATTTTTTCTTTTAGCGGAAATTTATTCGATTTTATTACTTTTAACAATCTTACAACGGGAGGTGATAACGTCATCAATATTGCTTTAATACTTTTTAGTTTACTTACACCTATACGCCCCCCAACACGTCTTTCCGCTTTACCAGAAATCTGACTCATGCTATTTCTTGCAGGGTGCTTAACAATCGATTCAGGAATGTACAAAAATTTGTATCCATGCTCATTTGCGCGATTACAAAATTCATGATCTCCCCCTGAAAATTTAGATTCGTCAAAACCACCAAGCATTAAAAAACATGATTTTTTGACAATAAGATTAGCCGTAACTGATTTTTTTTCCTTCGCGTATGATTCTTGGTCTATACCAAGAATCATATCGTATATTTCGAAAGGATTTGGTTGCTCTTTCACTTCTGGATAAAGTATAACGTTTCCAGCAATCAGATCAGCTTCAGGGTATTTTTCAAAGGAAGACTTTGCGGTAGCTAACCATTTTTTATCGGGAATACAATCTGAATCAACGAAAGCTATGTAATCTCCATTGGCGTTTCGAGCTCCTAGGTTTCGAGCGGCATAGGAGCCTTCTTTCTGGCAGTTTAATACTTTTACAACTAGATTTTCAGTTTGTAACGGAGGTAGCTCTTCATCATTGTCATTATTAACTACGATAACTTCAAAGTATTTTTTTTCTAAATCTTGTTTTTCTATCGCTTCAATACATCTTTTCAACCTTTTAAAATCTTTGTAAACTGGAATCGCAATAGATATAAGCATAATTTAAAATATCCGCACTTACAGAAAATGCTAATTAATTATTAATTTCGAAAATATGCATCGCTATTCAGTTTTTACCCGCCACGTAGGTTTAAAAAGTTTGGTTAAACGCGATGCACTGTCCTTTTGATATCCATATAACGCTCTTAGAAATAAGCTAGCGCTCCTGACTTTTATTGCGCAGAAGAATATGGTCTTGAAGTCTATTCGCTCATTTACTGACTTTGCTGATTCAGTGTATTTAGACGAATACATAGCTGCTCTTTTCAAAATTATTTTTTTCGTGGTTGGTAGTCTGGGTTTGAATGTTAAACACAGGTTTACCAAAGAAAGCATTATCACATAACAACCGTATGCCTTTTTTTTACTTTTAGGAGTTGTCATGAATGACATCGGCCTAACGCGTCTATAGAACAGTACCTGATCTTGAACACATACACGTTCAGCTGCCAATATTAATGGGTACAATATTTCTTCATCTTCATGAGAAGATTGTTTGAATTCCAAATTATTAGCCAACCATAATTTACGTTTACTGATATAAAGGCACGGCTGCGAGGAAATACGTCCATGCTTTGAAAACATGTTTAACACTTCTTCCCCACTTACATTATCCACTTCGAATCCTCGTGAATAATCGGGAAAAAAGTCTGTTTTGTATCCAGGGGTGAAAAAGCTTTTGCCAGCGAAAAAAAGAATGTCAGGAAAATCGTTCTCTTGCAGTTTCTCTGTTACCTTCCGGACAAATTCTGTATGTAGAATATCGTCGGAATCGAAAAAGTAAACGTAATCTCCAGATGAGGCGGCCATGCCAACGTTCCGGGCATGGCCTTGACCGCTATTCGAAATAGAAATTATTTTTATATTTTCCTCATGTGCATAATTTTCAAGTATTTCGGAAGTTCCATCATTACTTCCATCATCTACAATAATTATTTCAAAAAAGCCGTTGTCTTGAATAAGTACGGAATGCAATGATTCTTCTATATAGTCTTTTACATTATAAGCAGGAATTATTACACTAATTTTTACATTAGACATCTTACTACCTATCCCCAGCTGTAAATATTTTTCTTTTTTTGAATTTTTTTTTGAAGTATCAAAACTTGAAAATATTTAAGCAACGACCTGTTTGCAAACGTTTATCATTTATAAGAGTAGTTGTAATAGCCATAGCCATAACTTGTTGCGGCTTTGCGTTCCATTGCATTAAGAATACAGCCTTTTACTCTTACCCCAGATGTTTCAAGACGGCGTAGTGCTATCCTTATCTCTCGCGGCGGATTCAGCTCATACCGTGCCATCATCAGGGTAGTGCCCACGAGTTTGCCAATGACAGCAGCATCTGTAACAGCAAGTATCGGCGGGGTATCGATGATTACCAAGTCATACTCTTCGCTGACCTGTTCGATCATCTTCGTGAAGCTACGCTGCATCAAAAGTTCCGAGGGATTAGGCGGAGCAATACCGCGAGACATATAATATAAACCTGATAGACCACCATTGCGCACCGCGTGTTGTATATCAAGCTTTCCTGCTAGCACTTCTGAAAGCCCAGCTTCGGAGCGATCATTGAAAGCCATGTGGACGCTTCCTCTACGCATGTCGCCATCAATCAAAAGTACTTTTTGACCTGCCTGCGCACATACTGCAGCGAGATTGATGCTAACAAAACTCTTGCCTATTCCCGGGCTTGGGCCAGTGACCATGATGCAGTTATTGTGAGCGTCCATCATAGCGAAATGGAGACTGGTGCGAAGCCCTCGTAATGCTTCAACCGAAATATCAGTGGGATTGATTTTAGCCAGCATTCCGCCGATAACCTGTTTTCCAGCCTGGTCACCGTGGTGTCTAATTCTTTTAATGAGCTTTGTTTGATCCTCTGACAACGGCACTGTTGCATAGACTGGCAAGCCCAACTCTTCAAGTTGTTCCGGACTTTCCACTCCGCGGTTGAGAAGACCTCGCACTATTACGAAACCAAGCGCCAGAATAAGGCCAATAATGGTTGCCAACAGCACGATTACTATCGTTTTCGGCTCAATAGGACTTGGATTGACCAATGCGGAATCTATGATGCGGACATTGCCTACCGTGCCGGCCTTGGCAATGTTAAGTTCTTGCATGCGGTTAAGTAGCTGTACGTAAATCTGTTGAGTTACCTCAACATCACGTGTCATACGTAGTATTTGCTGCTGTGTTTCGGGTAGGCCACCAGTACGCTCTTCTAAATTTTCTTGTTCGCGCTTGAGCTGAGCCTTTTTTTCAAGCAATGCCGCATACACTGGGTGGTTCGGTGTGAAACGTCGTGATAATTCGGCTTCCTGTAGCTGCAATTCATTGAGTCGGCCTTCGATATCAACCATGCCAGTCAGCATATTCTGAGTTTCAAGGGTCAGGTCGACACTATCCTGCTCTGCGCGATACTGATTCAGCCTATTTTCTGCATCCAAGAGTTGTTGACGCACGTTAGGCATCTGTTTTTCAAGGAATTCAAGGCTCTTTTCCGCTTCTGCGGCTTGGCGTGCAATATTTTGTGCTAGGTAAACTTCAGTAATAGCGTCGAGTGAAGCACTGACTTGGTCGCGATCGGTTCCTGTCAGAATCAGTTGTAGAATGCCGGTCTCGATACCTTTCTGTAATACAACAAATCTCGACTTCAGAGAGCCGATTGTATCTTGTCGGCTGCGCTTGAGTAATGTGAACTGAGCACCCGGAGGGGCTTGAATATCACCGACGCGGAGCTCGATCCATGGATTGTCGATCTCAAGGACCTTGCCTATTTGGCCGGTTCCCATGGTGTTTCCCTCGCTATCAAGAATTTGATAGCGATTCTCAGGCAGGACTTCAAGTACAAAAGATTGTCCCACTAGTTCGGGAGCCACACTCAGTGACTCGACCTTTATACTTTCGCCACCCCAAATTTCTGGACGACCTGCAGCAAGATCTGGACGCTGGATGCCATAACGTATTAGCGCATCGCCGAGAATGGGGGGGGTAACAGGACTAACAACGGTATCAAGATTCACTTGATAGGCAGCCTGTCCTAAGATGAGCCGCGATCCCAGGATTTCCATCTGGGCCGCTGATGCAGGCTCTTCTTCGCCAAGTAGTCTTGCAAGATCAGAATTATTGCCGCTAGTGGCCGTTTTCTCGACCTGAACCAAGGCGTCACCTTGGTAAACCGGCGTGACCAGTAATGCATAAACTAGGCCGGCTAGCATACATAAAACGGTGAAAATTAATATTTTCCACTTGTTGTCTACGAGCAATCCGAACAAGCGGCCTAGGTCGACGGTTTCATCGTTCTGGTTCGTACTCCTTGCCGTCGGTGTTTGTTGTTCTTGAGACATGGTATTTCCTGAAGCGAGGCTGGTCATAGGGTCAGTCCCCAAGCTTTGTGTGCCAAGTATCTGCAGCACGAGTCAATATTTGATGTACGTGAGCGTAAGCTTCACGACTTTTACGGTAAGGATCGGGGATGGAATATCCATGAGCGCCCCCATCCGGCAACCAACGGCCGAACAACATCGTTTTGCCTGTGGCTGCCGGAGAAAGTTCGCCAATCTTGCGGCGCTGACCTTCACTCATTACCAATATAAGGTCGGCGAGTTCGATCATGTCGCGATGGATCTGTCTTGCGCGGTGCCCATCAAGATTCAGTCCAGCGGCCTCCGCCAGCTCTTTGGACAACGGAGCTGCTTCGTGGCCTTCCAGCTCACCTACAGCAACCCCCGCTGATTCGATTCGCCGCCCCGGAAACCGAGCCCTCATTAGGGCTTCGGCTACCGGACTACGGCAAATATTGGCGGTACAAACCACTAGAATAGAATCAAACATAGGCTTTATAGATCACCGACTTCGTTACCAACACCTGCAATATCACCCGGCAGTGTGACTGACGGCAGTAGCAGACTGATGACCTTGTTCCAGCGGGCCAGCGGTGCAGTGGTGACATATACGACATCCTGTGGCTCGAGAGGGAAATAAGACCCCATGTTCAATGCCACCGCATTGCTGATGTCGAGTTGGTAAACTGTGGCTATCTTTTCATCGCCTGCAGGTTTGGCGCGTATGACGAAGATACCGGACGGTTCTGCACGGAACTCATCTACACCTCCAGCACGAGCCAGCGCATCGGTGAGGGACAGTCGCTCGTTGCCTACTTGAATGTTACCCGGCTTTAGCACTTGGCCTAGAACCGCCACATTCTGATTTTCGAGAGTTGAAACATGCAGCACGTCGCCCGGCTGGACCAAAAAGTTTTGGGAAAGATCACCTTCCTTGAGCATGGCGAACATGGATAGTGAACGTTCCTCACCATTGCGATTCAGCGTCACGTTTCTCCAGTTAGCCATTTCATTCATCCCCCCGACCTTGCTGATGACATCCAACACGGTCATGGGTACGTTAGAAACAGGTACAACGCCTGGCGTCGTGACGGCTCCCGTCACATAAACTTTCTTGGATAGAAAAGCCGCCATGCTGACTTCGACTTGAGGATCAGTAATAAAGTTGGAGAGGCGGCTGGCTAGAATGCTCCGAATCTGGTCAACGGTCTTGCCTTCGACATTTATCCGGCCAACATAGGGATAATAGATAGTGCCATCGGATTGCACGACGGTACCCGCCTCAGCGGCACTTCGCTCGGAGCCAGCCGGAATGGTCAATTCAGGATGATCGTAAACGATGATCGTCAGCACATCACCTGGACCTATCTGATATTCATAGGAGTCGATCTCCCCGCTCAACTCCTCGGACATACCCGTCGCATTGGTTTTACCAAGTTGTTCACGGTAGGTTGCTATAAGGTTGGGGGTAATCTGCTGGATTTCCACACGATCATCCAGAGGAGGCGCGTCGGCTTCATAATCGATGTGGCCCCCGGGAGCCATGGAACATCCAGCCAGGACACTCGCTGACAGCAATGCTGTGGCCAGACTCCAGGTACGCATTGTTTTTTTCATCATAGATTCCACTATCAGAGCTAAGATTCATGAATCGGGAAAAGCCAAACTTGTAGTTTCGATCAGGAAATACAGGATATGGCTCTCGGAAACTGTAGATTTTCTCTACCCACGCTACCGCCCGAGAGATTTTATGGCATTTCTCCCAGGCCACTGCTTTCTACCCGTTTCATCCACGATGATCGTAACGGGTTGTTTACAAAACCGCAAACCTTCAATACACAATTTTACTGTTTCGACGGATGAGTGCATAACCTTTTTTTCTAGTCAGGGGGTTATTAAAAAAATAGTACTTTCATCCAAATATAAAATTACATAATTAGTTAAATGAGAAAGACGGTTAATACAAGAAGCTCTTAATATCTATGCAACGATAGAAACTAAAATAGTAACTAAAATTAAAAATTTCAATAAAATCAAGATATTATACTTTCCCTAACACTAAGGCAGCCTCTTTCTTTCTTGAAACGCCCGTGTTTTTTAATACCTACCTCATATCAACCTAAACACTGACTTGTAATTTCAAAGTGACAATATGTTTTTTGTCGAAAAAAAAACTTTTTGGGCCTAATAAAAATAGTTAAAAAGAATTAGAAATGTTACTTATGATTTGCACAATTTTTACAAAAAAAGCGGGCTTGGCCTTTTCAGCCAAGCCCGCTTCCTTGAATTGCCGCTTTCTTGACGGCTTTTTACCAGTTCTACAGTCTGCGTGTTGGAAGGATTATTGCTCTGGCATCAGAAACCAATTCTTCTGGGCCAAAACCCTCCTAACAGCATGATCTACCTATCAGAGCAGATAGACCGGCTCGCTCACTCCTCCCAAGGCGAATGCTTCGGTCGTCGCGGGATCCCCGATGACCGCTGCAACGAAGGCGACGGGTAATGCGTCACTGCCCTCGAAGCTAGCGGTACCGTTCTGGAATTCGTCGTAGACGAACTCGGCAGAAACGTCCGCGAAGCCATTGCCATCCAATTGCACGTCGGCGAACTGGAATTCCGCCGCATTGTTGGCGGAGAAGGCATTATCTCCCAGCCGTTCCTCCACAATGCTCGCGATACCGCCTTCCTCGTTGACAACCGGTTGATGCCCCTTCGTCATGACGACCCGCACCCACTCGTTCGCAGGACCCGATACTTCCACGGTCGGGGCTTCCTCGAAGGCACCGTCTTCCCCGCGAGTCACATTGTCGAAGATGAGTTTCACCTCGGCATTGTTCCTTGGGGCCTGAGTTACCAGCGCCTGGGCACCGGATTGACTGCCATCTGCCATCAGCTGCGCATGGGCGACGCTGCCATCGGTGAAGGCGATATAGACCTTCGAGCCAATCAGCTCGGCGCCGGAAACGCCGCCTACATCCCAATCGGGCACCGTGCCGGTATCGACGCCTGCTTCACCTCGCTTATCCATCCCGGCGATCGAATTGGGGTCCATGTCAGCACTGAAACCGACGGTTTCACCTTCGCTGAAGCCATCCTCCTGCGTGGCGGAGAACTTAATCATCGCGCCCTTGAAGCCGCCATTGACCGCATCGTTTTCCGGGTCCGGATCGACTCCCGGCTGGAAGTAGTGCTCGTACTCTGAGGGCTGGATCGCTCCGCTTGTACCGGCACTGTTGATGGTCAGAGGTTTGAATATGGAGTCACCACCCTTGCCATCCGAATCAAACACGCTGTCATCGTACAGTGCTGAGCTTACGTCGAAATAGACTGCTGCAATCTTCTTGTCACCGGTATTGGTGATCTGGAAAGAATTCGCGTCGTAGCTCGATTTCTGAACGTTGCCTCCTGGAGTGATCGCGATCGTAGCGGAACCGACTGCGTCATCACTATATGACTCCGATGTTTCCAGGCTGGCATCGGCAAACGCCTGTTCCGCCGCGCTTAGTGTCGCGTCATCATCGGAGCCAGCACCGTCTTCGGAAGCAGTATTGCCCTCGGAAGCAGTGACGTTCAGATACTCCCAGCTCGCTTGGAAAGAGCTCATCGTCTTGTAATCGTTGGAGGTCACGCCAACGGCGGTAGGCACGTCGGAATCGAGTAGATTCTCGAGTACCGCACTCGGCAACGTCTGTGCCTTGGCAGTAACGAAACCATCCGTTTCCTTGGCACGCAGCCCACCAAGAGCCACATCATCAGTGCCGTACAGCGTCACGATGGGCGTAACCGTTCCGGCTGCCTTGTCGATCTGCAGCGTCATTTCCACGTTGGCAACGTCTTTCAGGCCCTGACTCTTGTCTACCAGCAGATCCTCGAGGACGTACTTGTCGTCGATGTTCTCTGGATCTTTTCCACTGCCATTGGACCAGAGCTGTACGATATTGCCCTTGTTGCCCCCCAGGGTGAGTTTGACCAGCTCATTGTTACCCTGACTGCCCGTGCCGAAAACGATACCTTGTTGCGCGTAGTTGGGTATCTGATCGCTGGACAGACCTTGAGCCTCCAGAGCCGCCGGGAAGGCATTGGAAAAGCGGGTTGCGATCTCTACCAGCGCCTGAGATGCATCACTCAGATCGACGTTCTTGATAAAGTCATTGGCGCTTGCACCCTTGGAGATATCGCCGTCGGAAGTATTGATCACCAGCTTACCATTCTCGACGCTGGTCACTACCGCCCCATCATCGATACCGCCGAGCAGGCCATCGAAGCCGCCTTCTTCCAGCGGATTGCCCGCGGTCTCGAAGTCCAGTTCGAACATCGAGACGTACTCGACATCATTTCCCGTATCGGTACCGCCTCCCGTATCGGACTCGCTGAAGTCAATATCGAAGCTGGTTTCATAGGATGGCGTCCCGTTGCCGACGCTGTCCTGATAGCTCCCCGCGTTGACACCTACTTTGAAGGCGCCCTCGGGCCAGGCATTGGTTGCCTGGGGTGGGGTGATGACATAGGTGATGGTAGCGCTCTTGCCATCAGCGCTGACAGTGATGGGGTTATCTTCCGCAAGAGCGACCGAGGCCGGCTCGATGCCCGTGAAGACAAGTTCATTCCCCTGGATAGCGTCCACATCGATGCCCTTGTCATCACTCAGGGTTACCTTTACCTGCAAACTGCTATCACTGTCGGTCGCTTCTTCGACCTGAATAGAATCGACTTGAGGCGCCACGTCAACGGCCGGGGGCGGTGTCGTATCCGTTGCCGAATTGAGCCCCAGCTGCTTGATCTCGATGGCGTTGATCTTGGGATTCTGGGCACCGTGCTTGAATGCCAGATTGATGACATCGTCCTGAGCGGTGAACGTATAGGTACGAGACAGCCCGTATCCCAATAGTTCATCCTGAGAGGCTTCGGAACCCAGAGCCTGCTTGGCCTCTGCCAGCGGGTTAATGCCAGAGAAGATGTCGGGCACATTGCCATCCACCGCGACATCGAAGGAGCGACCCCCGGCGTCATTGAAGATGCCATCCCAGTTTTCGGTGTAGTACAAAGTGATCGAGTAGGTACCACCGGAGGTTACCGGGAAGCCATACTCCAGCATCTGCTCATCGTTGGTATTGTCGCTACGCTCATTCGTGTAAAGCTGCCAGGGCACGATATCGTCACCAAGACCCGAGAGATCGATTTCGCTCTGCTCGTCAGTCGCCTTGCCACTGTAGGTATTCTTGGTATTGCCCAGCAGATATTCGAATCCGGTGGTCTTGTCACCGAGCCAATCCGGCCCGCCATCGATGGCGGCAACATCGTCACCCCCGGCGTTGATGCGATACAGCACGCGCTCTTCAGAGTAGGTGATACGGGTACCCTGATTTGTCAGCTCGATATTGAAGACACTGGCGCCATCGCTTGGGTCGAAGTCCTTGAACTGATCACCCGTCAGGCTGATCGTAGCGGTCTGCTTGCTGGAAGGATCGGTAAATACCAGCTTGACCACACCATTCTCCACACGGTAGCTGACATCCTTTCCAGTCAAATAGCTATCAAGGATCTGGATATCGTCTTCCGGTTGGAAATCCTCTACAACGCTGCCATCGATGGTGGCAAAGGAACCACGCACGCTGTCTGCGCCATCGCCGCCGATGAAGGTATTGTCACCGGAACCGGCGATCAGGATATTGTCGCCAGCGTTACCAATGACCGTGAAGTTCGCATCGGAACCGCTACCGTCGAAGTTTTCGACGTTGTCTGCTAGGGGCGCCAGAACCTCATCGCTACCGGTATAGACAATGGTGTCGATACCATCGGTACCCTCGACGCCAACGTCTTCGCCAGTTGTGCCCACCTGGATCGCGTTACCCCGCGCTTCGATTTCAAGATTGTAGAAGTCGATTGCGGCGAGGCCTTTTTCACTTGCCGCATCCAAGGCAGAGGTTTCCGCAAGGAAGCCGACCGCTGCACCAGAGGGTAGCGTCGTGTCGCCATCGGTGATGGTATGGTTGCCAGTGAGAATGTCCTGCAGCACGCCGGGCGGCAAGGAGAAACCATTGAGATCGATTGAGGTGATCTTGTCGTTACCCAGACGATAGCCTGCCTCGACTTCAAAACCG
The DNA here is from genome assembly GCF_947500835.1 of uncultured Halomonas sp. Lineage (GTDB taxonomy): Bacteria > Pseudomonadota > Gammaproteobacteria > Pseudomonadales > Halomonadaceae > Modicisalibacter. The sequence goes on along the minus strand of NZ_CANMTQ010000008.1, from coordinate 190,190 downwards.
TTGGCGGTATTCACCGCAAGCTGAAGTCCAAGGGTACTGACGCTACCGTCGGTCAACTGTGGCACCGCGACCCGAGCCAACGTGGTGTAGGTATCCTCGACTTCATAACCCACTTCGAAACCCGCGGCGAGTTCACCATCGATGACCATGGTGCCAAATACCAGGCGCAGGAAGTTTTCCTGGGTGCCATCGCCGAGCATGACGCCAGTGAGTTGACCACTTACCAGGCTCTCGCCGGAGGGCATCCAGTTCTTGATCTTGGAGTTGATCACCAGGCTTTCAACATCATCGCCAGGATTGATGCCGACATGCATGGCGTCCCGGGCGCTATTGTCACTTCCTACCACGGTACCGCCGACCACCTTCTTGATCTGGAAGATCGGGGCATTTCCGCCGGGAATGATATTTCCACCAAGATCGTAAAGTCCATCTTCCAGCTGATCCGCTTCGAAATTCTCTTCTTCCGTCTTGGCGTCACGGTTGGGGGTCTTGCCATCCAGGGCGGCACCCATCAGGCCGGTGTCGTTGATAGTTCCGGGATAGGGGCTCTTGGTAGGATCGAAGTCGAGCACGATACGCTCGCCGGCGGCAAGATCCAGGCCATTGTCCGCGTCAAACTCAAAGGGATCGTTGATATGATCGACACCGTCCTGGTCACGATCGGTGGAGTTGACGACAATGCTGCCGGCCAGGGGTACCTTGCCGTTGTCAGGCTGAAGTATTTCGATTGCCGGGCCACCCTGTTTGAAGATCGTCGCCCATACCGAGCCCTGGAAGGCCTTTTGCCCATTAAATGCAGCAAGATTGTCACCGATGGAAGCAAGCCCTAGCGGTGCACCGCCAATATCCACCACATCGCGTTCCGCTGCCAGGCTTGGCCCTTTCCCCCCTTCCTTGGAATTCATCAAGCCGTTTTCATCGCGGCCCATGATAGTCAAGTTGCCTTGACCGAGACTCGCAGCGAAAATCGCCCCGGACATTTTCATTCCACTATCGGCGTCGTCGAAGATCGTCGAAGTGTATTCGGTCAGACCGTTAATGGAGCCTTTGCCGGAGTCGATGGCGCCATCGGTGTAGCCCCCCTCAAGATAGTTACCTTCGATGGGATTGAGTTTGGCCACCACCGAATCGAAGTCCTTGGGCATGCCGCTCTTACCCAATACTTCTTTGCCGTTGATTTCAGAGGGCGCGCTGGAATAATCGCTGACAAGGTAGGCGCCGCCATCCTTAGTGATGTAGTACTGCTCGCCTGGCGTTACAGCAATGACACGACCGGTCAAATCGCCAGTATTTACATTGTCATATTCTTTTTCGACAACCTTCAAAAAAGCCATGACGACATCATAGTCGCTGCTGTTCTCACCGCTTTTGTCGACGTCAGAAAGCATCAAATAGGAGTTTTCCACACCATCTTCAGGGGTAAACAGCAGCCCGGACTGTCCGCCGCTGGCACGAGTCGGGTTCGGATGGCCACCATATACCAGCGTCAGCGTTTCGCCGCTATCCGGATCTGTCCACTCATAGGTAGCCGCGCCACCTTTTCCAGCGGAAAGCTCACGACCCTTTAGATCGTCGGAGCGGGTGATCTCATGGAACTGGTCATAGTTCTTGGGATCCCAATCTTTTTCCAGAGTGATGCTATCGCCACTATTGCCGTCACCATTATTGAGGTTGGTGGCGATGAAATTGACCAACTGCTCATTGTCGGTATATTTTCCACTTTCACCAGCTTCACCGACCGGGCGTCCACCCCAGCTGTTGTTGGCGCCGTTATCGTAAGTCCAGACACGGCCATCTTCTGTTACTTCTACATCATAGGCATTGCGATAGCCCGCGGAATAGATCTGAACGGGGCCGTTCGGATCGATCTTGCCACCATTGAGGCCATCGTTACCGCCAAACGGGTCGTTGGTGTCATTTTCACCTTCCCGAGTAGGATCATCCAGGGTCGGCACGTCGTAGATGTATTTGCGTCCCGAATCGGCGTCGGTCAGCACTTTCATGGTTTTCAACTGGTCGAGATCGATCTCGAGAATTGCGCCGCTGTAAGCGGTTTCCTGCTGGCCGGCAAAATTATTGGAGGGCGCGCCGGTATTGGTATTACCGCCGTTGGCCACGATCAAACGCTCGCTGACCAACTTGCCCTGATCGTCAAGCTCTTGTACGACTTCGAGGCCATTCAGGGAGTGATTCTCTTCCGAGCGGGCCAAACCGCGCACGATATCCGTGGCTTCCCAGCCCGAGGAAGTTTGGTCGATACGGGTGATGGTGCCGGAATTGGTATCAAGGTTTGAATCTTCACCGTCATTGCCGGCACCAATGCGACTGTCGCTTGAGGTCACATAAACGCTGACCGCAGGCTTACCGTCGATCATCACCGGGTTGCCATCGGCGTCGTAGCGAGGCACAACGCTGATACCAGTCACCTGCCGCGCGCTACCACTGGCATCTGTGCCGTCATCATTATGATTGGTAATACCCTTGACCTGGTTTAGGGTTTCGGCACTGGTGACATAAAAAGCGTTGGTCTGATTTTCGTCATCAGGATTAGGGCTGCCGAAAGCAACGGTCAGAACCTTGACATTACCATCGACTTCGGTGACATAGAGTCGTCCGTCGGGACCCCATTCCAGTGCCGTCGGTTGAGTTAGTGTTACCTTGTCGTTGAGATCAAGACCACTCCTGGAGAAATCATTTGTGACCATTTTCAAACCCTGCGTAATGTGATTATGGACTCCCAACCTCTGTGTGCTGGAAGACACCTGCTGGACCGTTCGACAATCATCGTGTGTCGCGCTTTGCGGTAAGCACGCATTCGATGACATCGGGTATCCTGGGACACAATCATCGCCTTTAATTACACAAGGTAACAAGAATGAATATTTTGAAACATTTTGATTCTAAGCATTACCTCTTCATCATCCTTTAATTAGAGATTGATCCTAGAAGCAGTATTACTTTTACTGAGAAGAGGTTAACAAGGCAGCAATTACTGCACAAAAATGCCGCTTGGTAAGCGGCATTCAGGCATTTCATCTACATGGAAACATCAAACTGCATAGCGGGTAACATCCAGCCCCTTGGGGTCAATGGCCGGCTGGCGATTGCTCATTAGATCCGCGAGCAGATGAGCACTGCCACAACTCATGGTCCACCCCAGGGTGCCATGGCCGGTATTGAGCCATAGGTTGCGGTATTTGGTTCCGCCCACAATCGGCGTCGAGTCCGGGGTCATGGGGCGAAGTCCTGTCCAGAATTCCGCCTTTGCGATATCACCCCCTTCGGGGAATACATCACCGATTACCATGGCGATGGTGGCACGTCGCTTTTCGAGCAGGTTCAGATCATAGGAGGCCAGCTCAGCAGTGCCGCCAACACGAATACGCTCGTCGAAACGAGAGATGGCGACCTTGTAGGTTTCATCCATCACCGTGGACTGAGGCGCGCCAGCATCATCGGTTACCGGCACGGTCAGACTGTAGCCTTTCACTGGGTAAATCGGCAGCCGAATGTCCAGATCCTTGACCAGAAACGGTGAATAGCTGCCAAGACACACCACGTAACTGTCCGCGTTGAACTCCCCGGCAGAAGTCAAGACCCCTTCGACGTGATCGCCCTGGCGCTTGATACGCTGGATATCGATATCGAAGCGAAAAGTCACATTCAGATGATCGCGGCAATAATCCGCGAGGCGGTTGGTAAACAGATGACAGTCGCCGGTCTGGTCGTCCGGCAGGTGAAGCCCCCCGACGAACTTTCCTGGCACCCGCGCCAACGCAGGCTCGACGTTGACTATTTCAGTGGCATCGAGAAGCTTGTGGCGAACACCGCACTGCTCGAGCACCTTCATGTCCTTGGCCACGGCATCGACCTGACTTTCATAACGAAATAGCTGTAACAGCCCGCGCTGACGATCTTCGTAGCGAATACCCGTGTCATCGCGCAGTTCATTGATACAAGTACGGCTATATTCAGCAATGCGTACCATGCGCTCCTTGTTGATCGCGTAGCGCCCGCTGGTGCAGTTCTCGAGCATCTGCACCATGAAACGCGCCTTGGCTGGGTCCATGCGCGGCTGAATCTTGAGCGGGGCATGTTCCTGAAACATCCACTTGAGCGCTTTTTGTGGAATGCCCGGAGCGGCCCAGGGCGAGGAGAATCCGAAGGAAACCTGACCCGCATTGCCATAGCTGGTTTCCATGGCCGGCGAAGGCTGACGATCGAGAACGGTAACCTTATGCCCTTGTCGCGCCAGGTAGTAAGCGCTTGTCACACCCACGACGCCACAGCCAAGTACCAATACGTTCATCACTGCCCCCAAGGAATTTTTTATGCGTTATCGGCCGGCCAGCGGCACCCGCCGGCGAAAGGAGAAGTATAGGGAACAGCTTGAAGAAAATAGCACTCTTTTAGCAATTCAAAACGCGATTACCTACTTTATTTGAAGCTATTATCGGCTTTTCTTTCTCTATGTGAATTGCTCTCTAGTAGTTTGGACTGCCTTGCCTCTAGATCCGATCGAGCGTCGATACATCGCCAACGCCAATCCGCCCGCCAGGACATTCCCTAGCGCTGCGCCTATTGCTACACCGAAGATGCCTGCCCACTGTGCCCCCAACCATAGACAAGGCAGATAACACACGAACAGTCGCACTCCAGACATCAGCATAGAGCGTAAAGGCCAACCCAGCGCATTCGAGGCCGACACCACGACCATGCATACTCCCAGCAGAGCGTAGCTAGGCAGCAATCCTCGTATCAATAGAGTCAGCTCACTGCGGATTTCTGGATTGCCTGACAATAGCTCTCCAACCCAAGGTGCAAGCAGTGCCATCAGCAGCCCCAGGCTCAATTGCCAGATCAGGACGACACGCAGCGCCAGCCACATCAAGCGCCGTATCTGCTGCCAGTCACCGGCTCCATAGCAACGCCCCAACCAAGGTGGCAATGACATGGTCAAGGCCAATACGGCCATCAGCGATACGGTTTCCAGACGGCTAACCAAGCCCCAGGCTGCTACAGCGGTCTCGCCCAGGGAGGCAATGATCGCCGTTGCAAGCATGGCCGCCAGCGGCGGCATCAGCTGACCGATCATGGCAGGTCCGGCGATGCCTACAAATGGCCGAGCGGACTGACGCGCTTCCTCCATTAATCCCTGATTCGTAAGCCAGTCGGTACGCTTTAGCCGCAGGGCGACTATCAGCAGCCCTGAGCCAAACGCGATAGCCGTGGCCCAGGCAGCGCCAGGCAAGCCCAGTCCTTGCCAATCACCGATACCGAAGATCAGCAGCGGATCCAACGCCAGGTTGATAAGGCTGGTCAGCACCATCATGTTGCCGGGCAGACGCATCTCGCCTCGGGAACGAAACAGGCTATAGCTAAAATAAAGCAAGGCGCCGATCCAGGCAGCCAGCAGCTGTGGCGCCCAGTACTCGCCTATCAGCGGCAACAGCGCTTCCTCAGCGCCCAGAAGACGAAACAGCGGTATTTGCAAGGCGCTCAGTAGCAGACACAGTACGCCGATGATCAGACTGCCGCCCAACAGTACCAGGCTACTCAATCGTCTTGCGCGGGGTACCTCCCCGGCGCCCAGCGCTCGAGATACAAGTGCGGCAATCGCGATACCCAGCCCTACTTGAACACCGATGATCAGAAAGGATAAGGGGAAGGTGAACGATTGGGCTGCCAAGGGTGCTGTTCCCAGTCGCGCAACGAACGCACTATCGACTAGCTGAAACCCTAGCAGTGACAGAGCGCCAAGGGCCATGGGCCAGGTTTGCTGCCACAGCTGGCGTTTGAGAGAGGATTGGGACTGGCTCAAAGGAACTCCGCAAGGACCGGCCGGTGAAAACCGGCCGGTCCTCTTGTTTCAAGCTGCTTGTTACACGCTATTCGTTACATGCTTTTCATTGCAGACTTTTATTGCGAGCTCTCGTTGCAGAAGAATACTTTCTGCATCAAGTGCAACTACTCATCCCAGTTGGGAGCGAAATCCGGATTAGCGATGCGATCGCCGGCATCGAGCTTGTCGATCTGCGCCATTTCATCTTGTGAAAGCGTGATATCAAGCGCTTCGAGGTTGGATTTCTGATGCTCGGGCTTGGTTGAAGAGGGAATTACCACGATGTCGCGCTGGGCGACCCAAGCCAGCGCCACTTGGGCGGGGGTGGCGTCGTGCGATTTGGCTATCTCCTTGAGCACCGGGTCATCCATCACCTTGCCCACTGCCAGCGGCATGTAGGCAGTCACCTGTAGCCCTTTGGACTGGCAATGCTCGACCAGCTTACGGTTGGCGAGAAACGGATGCACTTCGATCTGATTGGTCACGATGTGCTCCCCACCAGGCATGGCCAGCGCCTCGTTGATCTGGGCAATGGTAAAGTTGGAAACACCAATGCGCTTGGTCAGTCCCTTTTCTCGTGCCTCGCTCAAGGCGCCAAGATATTCGGACATGGGCACTTCGTCATTCGGCGACGGCCAGTGCAGCAGCGTCAGATCGACTTGATCGACTCCCAGCTTGCGGCAGCTCTCTTCCAGGCTTGCGATCAAATCGTCGTGCTTGAAACGGTCCCACCATATTTTCGTGGTCAGGAATATTTCATCCCGGGGTATACCGCTTTGCTTGATGGCCTTGCCGACGGCCTCTTCGTTTTCGTACATCTGCGCGGTATCGATATGGCGATACCCCAGCTCCAGCGCAGAGGTGACGGAATCGATGACGTCCTGCTCCTTGAGGCGGAAGGTACCTAAACCAATGGAAGGCAATATCTGAATGCGTGCCATTTCGAAACTCCTTTCGTGCATGCGATTGGCAGCCATGATCCTGGGCGCTGACTAGAACATGGGGATAAAGGGCTGTGTTTCAAGGCCCAGGCCATTCAGCCAGGCAAACCCCGTGCTAGACTGAACGCCCACGCTCAAACACACATTCCGATGACCGAGACCACTCATATCGTTCTGGTGGGTGCAGGACATGCTCATCTGCACATCGCTGCAAACACCGGGCAATTAATCGATGCCGGCGCCCGAGTCACGCTGTTATCACCCGGCAACTTCTGGTACTCGGGTATGGCCAGCGGCATGCTGGGCGGCGAATACAGCAATAGTGATGACAGTCTGGACCCAGCGGCCTTGATCGAGCGGGCCGGCGGTCGCTTCATCGCAGATCGTGTCGTAGCCATCGACCGGGAGAAGCGATTGCTTCATCTGGCCAAGGGCGATCCGCTTTCTTACGACCTGCTCTCACTCAACCTGGGAAGTCGCGTGGATACGCCTTCGATCAGCGGCATCGAAGAAGCCAAAGGGGTTTGGCCTGCCAAACCCATCGATGGCCTTTATCAGCTACGAGAACTGCTTGAATCAGCCCTTGGCGACTCAGCACCGCTGCCCCGGCTGACGGTGATTGGTGGTGGTCCCACCGGCGCCGAGCTTGCCGCCAATCTATTGGCGCTCAGTGAACGTTACGGTCGAAAATTCGACATCAGTCTGATCAGCGCCAGCAAACGGCTCCTGGAACATGCACCGCCCAGTGCCAGTGCCTGGCTGGCCAAACGCCTGCGTCGGCGAGGCTTGAGAATAGAGATGGCGGCCAGCGCCGTTGGCTATCATCAAGGCATGTTGACGCTCGACGACGGCATGCAGCTCCCGGCAGATCACATCATCATGGCTACGGGGTTGGTGGCGCCATTACTGATCGGCGAGTTGGATCTTGAACATCATCCACATCATGGCCTTGCGGTCACACCGGCGCTCCATACCCTCTATGACGATCGCATCTTTGCGGTGGGCGACTGTGCCTGGCTGAAAGATTCACCCTATCCCAAGCTCGGTGTGTTTGGCGTGCGCCAGGCGCCGATCCTGCTACACAATCTCGTAGCACACTTGCACAACACGCCATTTGAAACGTTTCAGCCCCAACGCCGCTATCTATCGATACTCAATCTCGGCGATGGCCGCGGTATGGCGCTATGGGGACGTTTTTGGTGGCCTGGGCGCTTGGCGATGGAGACCAAGCGACGCCTCGATCATGACTTCATGCAACAGTATCGTGTCTGAACCGGTGGACTCTAGCCTGGCGTCAGCCCCCGCAACCGCTCTCCCCTACGCCTGAGTAACTCCAAGATCGCCAGCAGCAGCATCGAAAGTATGACCAGCAGGGTCGCCACTGCCAGAATGGTCGGGCTGATCTGTTCGCGAATGCCGGACCACATCTGGATTGGCATGGTGCGTTGCTCGGGCCCGGCGATGAACAGCACCACCACCACCTCGTCAAAGGAAGTGATGAAAGCGAACAATGCGCCGGATACCACCCCGGGGGTCACCAATGGCAGCACTACCTTGAAGAAGGTACGGGTAGGATTCGCACCCAGACTGTGGGCGGCACGGATCAGGGTGGTATCGAAGCTCGAGAGTGTCGCGGTCACGGTGATCACGACAAAAGGAATACCCAGCACGGTGTGGGCAAGGATCACTCCCAGATAGGTCTGGGCCAGGTTGATCTTGGAAAAGAAGAAGAACATCGCCGCCGCGGAAATGATCAGCGGGACGATCATGGGTGAGATCAGCAGCGCCATGATCGCCCCCCGGGCCGGCATGAAGCGGCTCGAGAGCCCAAGGGCCGCAATGGTGCCGAGTATCGTCGCCAGCAGCGTCGAGGCGATGCCGACGATGAAGCTATTCTTGATGGCGTTGAGCCAGGCACTCGAGGTGAAGAAATCCTCGTACCAGCGCAGGGAATAGCCCGCCGGATCGAAGGACAGCATCGCTTCGCTGAAGGTGAAGTAGGGTTCCGCGTTGAAGGATAACGGAATGATGATCAGCAGCGGGCCGATCAGAAACAGGAAGATCAATCCGCATAGCGTCAGGAAGACGTAGTGCCAGACTCGCTCGCCGGTCGTGGCATAGGAAGGAAGCGCCATCACATTACCCCAGTTTGACCTTGTCGACGCCGATCAGGCGATTGAATATCCAATAGAACACCACCACCACGAGCAGCAGAATCGACGCGATCGCCGCGGCCAGTCCCCAGTTGAGGGATGTCTGCATGTGGTAAGCGATGTAATTGGTAATGAAACGCCCGGACTGGCCACCTACCAGTGCCGGCGTGATGTAATAGCCAATGGATAGAATGAAGACCAGAATCCCCCCGGCAGCGATACCCGGAATGGTCAGCGGGAAATAGACCCGCCGAAAGCACAGGAAAGGACGCCCACCCAGGGAACGCGCTGCGCGCATGTAGCTTGGCGGAATGGTCTTCATCACCGAGTACAGCGGCAAGATCATGAACGGCAGCAGAATGTGGGTCATGGCAATGATGGTGCCGGTCTTGTTGTGTATCAGTTGCCAGCGCGCCTCGTCGGCGATTACGCCAAGCGCCACCATTACATCGTTGAGCACCCCCTGGGATTGAAGAATGGCAATCCAGGTGGTGGTACGCACCAATAGCGACGTCCAGAAGGGCAACAGCACCAGAATCATCAACAGGTTCGACTGGCGCAGCGGCAGATTGGCCAGCAGGAAGGCAATCGGATAACCCAGCACCAAGGTCGCCAGGGTAATGACGGCACTCATCCAGAAGGTCCGCCAGAACAGCGTTGCATGTATCTGCAGATATTCCGGCACCTTGACGATCTCGCCTTGGGGCGAGAACTGGCGATCCATCGCCGCCAGATAATAGGACAAGGTGTAAGGAGACGATTCGCGTTGAATCAACTGCCAGGTGTCAAGCTCACCCCAGGCATCGTTGATCTCGATCAGCGTTTCACGATACGGCGGTTCAAGCGTGCGCAGACGGCGCGCGGTACGCGAGACAGCCGAGCGCATACCGGATTTTTCGTAGTTCAATCGGCTCGACAACAACCCCAGGTTGCGCTCCTTCTGGCCTTCTTGAAGATCCTCCACCAAGGCCGCAAACACCGGCTCATCAGGTACCGATTCGCCATCCCAGTCTTCAAGCGCGGACACAGTGCGTGGCAGCGTCGTCGAGACTTCCGGGTTGTCCACGCTGCGCCAGAGCATGTCGAAGATCGGCATGACAAAGGCGATTCCCAAGAACAGCAACAGCGGCGATACCAGCAGCAGTGCCTTGAGCTTTGAACGTCGCACAGCCCGGCGCAGACTGACTTTCAGCGGCACGCCGTCGGCGGTGGTCAAGGGGGGAGTAGAAGAATCGGACACGCGGGCCTCTCCATCTGGATGGCTTATCGCAAGACCGCTTGCGATGAATGCCCCACTCAAAGACTGATCGAGCGGGGCAATGTACTTAGGCTGCTAACCTATTGCGACAACCAGGCGTTGAAGCGCTGGGTCAGTTCATCGTTGTTGTCTGCCCAGAACTCGTCGTCCTTGGGAATGGCGGTTTCGAAGTTGGGGGGGTAGGTCGGCATGTGCGGTGTCATGTCGATGCCGGTTTCCGCATGGGTCGATACCATGTCCGATGAGGACTTGCGTGCCGGACCATAGGAAATGTATTTGGCCTGATCCGCAAGACGCTGGGTATCCGTGGCGAAATAGAGATAGTCCTTGACCTTGTCGAGCTTGCCGGTAGGCACCACCCAGCCATCCAGCTCGAAGACCTGAGCATCCCAGATGATCTCGAAAGGCTGGTCCTCGGTGACCATGGCATTGAAGATGCGCCCGTTGTAGGCAGAACCGAAAGCGACTTCCTCATCCGCCAGCAGTTGCGGCGGCTGAGCCCCTTCTTCCCACCAGATCACTTGATCCTTGATGGTATCGAGCTTGGCGAAAGCACGCTGAACGCCTTCTTCGGTTTCCAGTACGTCATAGACCTCTTCCGGCGCCACGCCATCAGCCACTAGAGCCCACTCCAGATTGTTGATGGGCTTGCGCAACAGGGTGCGCTTGCCGGGGTAGTTCTCCAGGTCGAAGACATCGGCGATGGTGCTGGGCTGCTTGTCCTCCGGGAACATCTCGGTATTGAATGCAACGATATTGGAATAGACGATCGATGGCACGAAGCATTCGGTCAGCGAGTCGTCGATAAAATCCTCCGTGGGCGGCGTGCCATCCGGGGCCTCGGCCAGCAACTCGTCGTGATCCAGCGGCTCGATCAAGCCCTCGGCACAGGCAATCAGGGCATCCGCCGGCAGCATATCGACCAGATCCCAGGTCACGTTACCGGCCTGATTCTGCGCGCGCAGCCCGGCCAGGGCGTTGCCGCTGCGATCGATGTTGACGATCTCATCGCCGCTCTTTTCCATCCAAGGTTCGTGATAAGCCTTCTGCTGACTCATGCTATAGGCGCCACCCCAGGACACGATATTGAGTGTCTGCTCAGCCTGGGCCGCTACGGCGATTGCCAGCGTCGACAGTCCCATTACAGCGATAGTGGCGCCTTTCATCATTGGCTTGTTCATGGCACATTCTCCGATTGTTGTTGTGATGCGCGTTATCGGCCTGTGTTGGATGAAAAGCGTAACGTCATGGCCGACTCGGCTACGCCTTTGATAACGTATTTCAAGCATCCAGCGCCCGGCAGTCGCTACTCGACCACCCGACCCTGATCGTCTGTCCTGGACGCAGACCGGCAGCACCCTCCGCGTTGGGTGTCTTGAGGATGAATTCGTCATTGCCGCACACCGAAAGCCGGGTGCGTAGGTGATCGCCAAGATAGATCACTTCCTGCACCCGAGCCGTGAAGCAGTTCTCGAAAGAAGCATCATCGTCTGCCAGGATGCTGACCCGCTCGGGACGCAGCGATAGCGTGGTTCTGGCGCCTACCTCGCTGACGGCAACGGGTTTGGCGAGTACCGTGTCGCCGCTGTCCAATTGCACTCGGCAGATGTCACTCTGATAATCAATCACGTCGCCGCATAGACGGTTGTTCTCACCGATGAAGTAGGCGACAAATGCGTTCTCGGGCTCCTCGTAAAGGGCTTCAGGAGTAGCCAGCTGCTGCACGACACCATCGTTGAACACCGCGATGCGGTCCGACATGGTCAGTGCTTCGGTCTGATCATGGGTGACGTAGATCATGGTCACCCCAAGACTTGCATGGATGCGCTTGATCTCGTACTGCATCTCTTCGCGCAGATTCTTGTCCAGCGCGCCGAGAGGCTCATCCATCAATACCAGCTCAGGTTCGAAAACCAGTGCTCGCGCCAAGGCGACGCGTTGCTGCTGTCCCCCGGAGAGCTGGGCGGGCCGGCGATCGCCGAACTCTTCCAAACGAACCATCGCCAAGGCGCGCTGCACCTTCTGCTTGATATCGTTCTTGCTCAAATGACGGACTTCGAGGGGAAAGGCCAGATTTTCGGCCACGCTCATATGGGGAAACAGCGCGTAGTTCTGGAACACCATGCCAATACCGCGCTTATGAGGCGGCAGATCATTGATCGGCTCACCCTTGAGCAGAATTTCGCCGTGAGTTGGAGTTTCGAAGCCGGCCATCATCATCAGACAGGTGGTCTTTCCGGAGCCGGAAGGACCCAGCAAGGTCACAAACTGCCCTTTCTGGATATCGAGATTGAAATCCTTGACGACCAGCTCTACACCGTCGTAACTCTTCTGGACATTGATGAAGCGCGCAAAACTGGTATCGACGACCTGCGTCTCGTCTACCGCCGGCTCTGCTTGAAGGGACTGCGTCATGAAGACTCCTGGCGTACGGTTGTTATTGTGTCTATGTCGTACAACGCCTTGGCTAGCAACGCCATTTACTCGACCATAATTCGGCTTGGCCCTGGCCACAATCCTTCTTAGGGATAATAAACGTTGAACCCAGGGGCTGATTCATCAAGACACTTTGAGTATGGCTCCGTGAGTGAATACACCCCGAATTTAGTTTGAACATGGCATAAAAAAAGACGCCGATATCGGCGTCTTTTAATGTAATACGTTAGTATTCGCTTACTGGCGAATGCCCTCGAAAACCACATACAACTCGAGCTCTTGCATCACTGGCGGGAATTTACTCATGTCGATATCGTAGTCGGCGAGGGTCAGGTTAGTCGTTCCTTCAAAACCATCACGATAGCCACCCCAGGGGTCTTCACCACCACCGATATGCGTCACATCCATGGTGATCTCATTGGTGACACCATGCAGAGTCAAGTCGCCAGTAAGTTTACCTTCCCCTTCCCCGGTAGACTCGAATCCGGTGGACTCGAAGGTCGCGGTGGGATACTCGGAGGCATCTAGAAAATCCTCGTTCAGGATATGTTTATCCCGCTCGGCGTGATTGCTGTTGAGACTGGAAACATTGACATCCACATTGACGCTCGAAGACGCGACATCTTCCGGATCGTAACTGAAGCTACCCGAGAAATCCTCGAAAGATCCAAGAATATAGGAGAAGCCCAGGTGGCTGATCTTGAACTGGATGAAGGCGTGCTGACCTTCCTTGTCGATGATGTAATCGGCGGCCTGGGCCTGGGTTAGAGGCAACAGTGACGAAACGGCCAGTGCCGCGATCATAGTCTTTTTATACATCCGTAACTCCTTGGTTTTAGCCGTAACGTTAACAATATATCAAACGAGAAAAGATATCAGGAAATGCGCTGCGATGTACGTGGATCGATCATGCGGCGCATGACATCGTTGCGATCGATCAATAGATGCTTGAATGCCGCCAGCGCATGTCCCACGGAAAGAATCATCAGTGCCCAGGCGCTATACCAGTGGACTTCACCAGCAATACTGGCCTGATTGGGCAAGCCGGAAACGGTAGCGGGCACAGTGAACCAACCAAACACGCTGATACCGCTGCCATTGGCGGTAGAAATAAGATAGCCACTGATCAACACGACGAATAGCAGCGCATAGATCAGTAAGTGGCCAATTTTGGCGGCTATCTTTTCCATCTGCGCCCCCTGCTCCCGGGGCGTCGGCTGAAACAACCGCCAGAGAACGCGCAACGCGGTGACCCCCAGCAGTAGCATGCCTACAGAACGATGCCACCAAGGTCCTAAGTTGTACCAAGGGTCATAATAGGTAAGGTCGGTCATCCACCAACCCAGCGCGAACAGCCCTATTACCGCGATAGCACTCAGCCAGTGGATCAGGATACTAACCAGCCCCCATCCTCGAATCGAGTTACGCCACATGGATACCGCCCCCTCAATCGATATTCAGTGTACGTTCTACCGAACGCTATATTAGACACCAGATCAACCAGCATGACGGTATTCGATGCAAAAAAACAAGGGCTCGCATTGCTGCGAGCCCTTACTACTGCTGAAATTACCGTTGCGCTGTTCTGGCGTTATGTGGAAAACGACGGCGCCAACGTCTTTGACTATCCTGATGCGCTATCTATTTCACAACAAACTATCGAGACCTCGGGCCAGGTCGGCCTTTAGATCCTCGATATCCTCTAGCCCCACGGCAATACGAAGCAAGCCTTCGCTAATCCTTGCCGCCTGCTTTTGTGCATCGCTGAGACGGCCATGGGTCGTGGTGGCCGGGTGAGTGATGGTGGTCTTCACATCCCCCAGGTTGCCGGTGATCGACATCAATTGGGTGGCATCGATCACCGTCCAGGCGCCTTCGCGCTCCCCTTTGATCTCTACTCCCAGCACCGCGCCAAAACCACGCTGCTGTCGACTTGCCAACTCATGCTGAGGATGGCTCTCAAGGCCGCTGTAGTGCACCCTCGCCACCGCAGGGTGGGCGTCCAACCACTGTGCCAGTTGCAGGGCGTTCTCGGACTGGGCCTTCATGCGCAACCCGAGGGTCTCGAGCCCCTTGAGAAATATCCAGGCATTGAAAGGGCTCAAACAAGGGCCGCAGGTGCGCACGACGCCAAACACCTCTTCCAGCTCCTTGTCCCGTCCGACAACGGCACCGCCAATGGCTCGGCCCTGACCATCGAGATATTTGGTCGCGGAATGAATGATCAAATCCGCTCCCAGCTCCAGCGGTCGCTGCAGCGCCGGCGTCAGAAAGCAGTTGTCGATTGCGAGCCAGGCATCCTGTTCCTTGGCCAATTTTGATAACTGCGCAATATCCACCACTTCGGACAGGGGATTGGAGGGTGTTTCGGCAAACAGCAGACGGGTTTTCGGTGTCAGCGCTGCAGCCCACTCCTCGAGATTGCCAAGCTCCACATAGCGCGTGGTGATGCCGAACTTGCCCAGGTACTTGTCGAACAGACTGACCGTGGAGCCGAACAGCGATCGTGACGCAACGATCTCGTCGCCGGCTTCCAACAGTGCCAAGGCCGTGGAGAGGATTGCCGCCATGCCGGAACTGGTGGCAACGCAGCGCTCCCCTCCTTCGAGCGCCGCCAGACGCCGCTCGAAGGCCTGAACGGTAGGATTGGTAAAACGCGAGTAGATATTGCCTGGCTCGTCCCCGGCGAACTTGCTCGCCGCCTCGGCGGCGCTGGCGTAGACGAAGCTCGAGGTCGGAAAGATCGGATCGCCATGCTCTTGCTCGTTGGTGCGTCGCTGCCCGGCACGCACCGCCAGAGTATCGAAGGCCAAGGCGTCGATGTGCTCAAAAGCGCCATCCTGATGCATAGTTGTCACCCGCTTGAAATTGAACCGCCCTGCTTGTGCCAAGAGACGTGCAGGGCGATGTTGAGTACGATAGCTAGCCGTAATCCTCGACGTCATTGTGCAGATCGACGACGGAGTGCGCCGAGCCGGATTGCTGCTTGACCGCATCGCTGCGCGAGGCTTCCAGTGCCCCAAGATAGGCCGCATCGATATCGCCGGTGATGTACTCGCCATCGAATACCGAGCAGTCGAAACGCTCGAGCTGCGGATTGACCTTGCGACAAGCCGCCTTGAGGTCGTCCAGATCCTGATAGAAGATGCGGTCGGCGCCGATCAGCTCGCCGACATCCGCTTCGCTGCGGCCATGGGCGATCAGCTCGTTGGCCACCGGCATGTCGATGCCGTACACATTGGGATAGCGCACCGGCGGCGCGGCGGAGGCAAAATAGACCTTGCGTGCGCCAGCTTCCCGGGCCATCTGAATGATCTGCTTGCAGGTAGTGCCGCGCACGATGGAATCATCTACCAGCAACACGTTCTTGCCTTCGAACTCGCTGTCGATGGCGTTGAGCTTCTGGCGCACGGATTTCTTGCGCTGGGTCTGGCCCGGCATGATAAAAGTGCGTCCGATGTAACGATTCTTGACGAAGCCCTCGCGGTAGGTTACGCCAAGATGCTGAGCCAGCTCCAGGGCAGAAGTACGCGACGTATCCGGAATCGGGATCACTACGTCAATGTCGTGTTCCGGCCACTCCTTGAGGATGCGGTCGCCGAGCTTGCGGCCCATTTCCATCCGTGTCACATAAACGTAGGCGCCATCGAGCATCGAGTCAGGTCGTGCCAAATAGACATATTCAAAGATGCAGGGTGCCAGCACCGTGCGTTCGGCACAGGACTGAGTATGTATTTCACCCTTCATATCGACGAAGATTGCCTCACCCGGGGCCAGGTCCCGGGTGAGTTCGAAGCCGCCCACGTCCAGAGCCACCGACTCCGAGGCGATCATGACATCGCGCCCCTCTTCGGTCTCGCAGGTGCCGAAGACCACCGGGCGAATGCCCTGAGGATCGCGAAAGGCCACCATGCCAAAGCCGTTGATCATCGCAACCGCGGCATAGCCGCCGCGACAGCGACGATGCACACGACGTACTGCATCGAAGACGTCTTCTGGCTCGAGATGATGCCCTTGCTTGCCCAACTCGTGGGCGAACACATTGAGCAGCACCTCGGAATCGGAACTGGTATTTATGTGGCGCAGGTCCGTAGAGTAGAGTTCCTGCTTCAACTGATCGGAATTGGTCAGGTTGCCATTATGCGCAAGCGCCAGGCCATAGGGCGAGTTGACGTAGAACGGCTGGGATTCCGCTTCGCTTGAAGAACCCGCGGTGGGGTAACGCACATGGCCGATGCCCAGATTGCCCTTGAGCCGGGTCATGTGCCGGGTATGAAAGGCATCCCGCACCAGGCCGTTGCTCTTGCGTAGTAAAAAGCGCCCTTCGTGCCAGGTCATCATTCCGGCGGCGTCCTGCCCACGATGCTGAAGCACCGTAAGGGCGTTGTAGAGCGCCTGATTGACCGGCCGGTTGGCCATGAGGCCTACGATACCGCACATGTCGCCTTACCTCACTTCAATGAAATCACTTCAAGAAACCGCAGCCAAGATGCGCTCGACCTACATTGCGACCCTATTATCGGGCGTCGTCTTTGGGCGATCCAAACGGTAACGCACTGGGCAATGACAGAGAGCGAAACTCCTCTGCGCCTTGTGGAAGGTCTTGCGGAACATACTGTTTCCAGTCCGGGATACGCGCCATCGTCCAGTCTCTCAACCCTTCAAAAGCAGGTCGCAATTCTGCCTGCTGCCAAGCCTGCAACTGAACAAGCGGCGTCAAGGTAATCACGACCGTGGCCACCACTAAAATGGCGCCACCTCGCAGCGTCCCGAACCCCGCACCGGCCAGGCGATTGAAAAACCCCAAACCGACCCATTCAACGGCGGCTTGTAGCACACGAATGATGATTCCGCACACTACGACCACCGCAAGTATGATCAACACAAATGCTGCTATCAAACGCGCGTCCGGGTGATCGATGACCCCCGTCAGCCTATCCGCAACCGGCTGAGCGAACATTCGTGAGGCTATCAGTGCAAGAATCCAGGCGCCCAGGCCCAGTGCCTCCCGCACCAGCCCGCGCGAAAAACCTGCCAACATCGACACTGTCAGAATGGCTAGAAACACCCAATCCAACCAGGTCAGTGTCACTCCTGCCCCCGCAGTCGAATCAACAAGCCCTGTATGTTGGCTTTCTGCTTAAGTTCGGTACGCGCCTTCTCCCCTGCCTCGGAAGAGGTGAAAGGGCCGACATATACCGTCGTCAAATCATTGTCCCGAGTTCGACTGAAAGCATTGAAGCCTTTTGTCTCGAGATCGGCCTGAAAGCTTTGCGCATTACCCGGCTCACCAAAACTGCCTGCCTGAACCGCCCAGTCGCCTTGCGTCGTCTTGGTCGTTTCCTGCTGGCCACTCTCCTGGGGTTGCGTCTTTTCGCTTTCTTGGGCTTTTGCACGCTCCTGATTACGGCGTGCCAGCTCCGCAATAGGATCAGAGCGGGTCTCGGGCCTGGCTATCTCCGGCTCTGGTATTGGCTTAGGCTCGACCACTGCCACCGGGGGTGAAGGGTCGCTTGGCTCCATGGGGGAGTCACTACGCATTCGAGGCGTTTGAATCTGCCCCAGGCTTGCCGGTGGTTCTGGTTCAGCAACATCCTTGCGCTCGACTTCGATAGGCTTTTCAAGGGTCAATGTCGGCTCGGGTTGCGTTTCCCGGGAAGGAGGATCGTCAAACAACATGGGGATAAAGATCACTGCCAACGCCAATAAGATCACTGCGCCACTTATACGTTCGCGCATGCCGTATTTCATGTTTTCCTCCTGGAGGTAGATGCTGGCTCCGGATCGACTTGCGAGTTTCGCGCATCATACCAGCCAAGCACGTCGGCGACGGTAAAGAAAGAACCACATACCAGCACCTCGTCAGTATCGGTAAGCATATCGATCAACCACTCGGCCCCGGCTCGAGGTGATCCAGCCTGATGCAGCACCGTTTGCTCATGGCGCTCAAGAAGAGCCGCAAGGGACTCGGCGTCACGGCCTCGTTCAACGTTGAGACTCACTGTCACCCAGCCATCCACCTGGGGAGCCAATGCATCGATGACGGCACCAGCGTCCTTGTCAGCCAGCATGCCGAGTAGCGCTATACGACGACTGGGAGGCTCGCGCTCCGCTAGCCTCGCGCTCACGTATTCAGCTGCCTGCGGATTGTGGGCCACATCCAGGCACCAGTTTTCCAGCCACTGCATGCGTCCAGGCAACGACACCGCGCCAAGCCCGCGCTGACAGGCTTCAATATCGAGCTCGATGCCACTGAGTGCCAGTGCTTGCAAAGCGCTGGCGGCGTTATCCAACGGTAATCCTGGGTCCGGCAGTCTCTCGAAGTTCAACGGATTGCCTTCGCCGTCGCGCCCCTGCCAGCACCAGCTTGTACCGTCTTCTTGACGGTGGTGAGAAAAATCACTCCCCAGTGCATGAACGCCGGCGCCCAGCGTCAGCGCCGTTCTGTAGACGCTTGCCGGCAGTTCCCGACTGCCCAGAACCGCCGGACACGCACGCCGCATAATGCCCGCTTTTTCACGCCCGACACCTTCGATATCGGTGCCTAGAAAGGCCGCATGATCCTGGGCGATGGTAGTAATGATGGCCACATTCGCATCGATAACGTTGACCGCATCGAGACGTCCGCCAAGGCCGATTTCCAGAATGGCTATTTGAGGACGGTGCCTGGCAATCGCCCAGAAGGCCGCCAGGGTGCCGACTTCGAAATAGGTCAAACTGATGGGCTTAAAAGATAGGCGTGCCGTTTCGACCCGCTCGAAGCCCTCGACCAGCAGCTCATCCGAGGCTTCAATACCGCCCAGGCGCAAGCGCTCGTTATAGCGCAGCAGATGGGGAGAGGTGTAGGTGGCCGTGGATAAACCATGGGCGCGGGACAATGCTTCGAGCATGGCAACCGTCGAGCCTTTACCATTGGTGCCCGCCACGCTGATGACACGTTCGGCAAGGGGCGTATCAGTCAGCTCCATCCGACGTGCAACTTCAGCTACCCTTTCAAGGCCAAGATCAATGCTGACCGGATGCTCATGCTCGATGCGCGCCAACCACTCGGTCAGCGTCAGACTAGCGCTCATTCAGCGTTCAACGTCCTGGGGCGTTTCCTCTTCGAAAGGCAGCTCTTCCTGCAGATCATTCGATTCTTCGCTGGGCTCCACGGGAATGCCGAGCACGGGCTGATGCGTCAGTTTGCGCAATATGCCACCGACCCGTTCACGCATTTCCTGACGATGAACGATCATGTCCACCGTGCCATGCTCGAGCAGGAACTCGCTGCGCTGAAAGCCTTCCGGCAGTTGCTCGCGCACGGTCTGCTCGATGACCCGCGGCCCGGCGAAACCGATCAAGGCATTGGGCTCGGCGATATTGAGATCGCCCAGCATGGCAAGCGAGGCGGATACTCCGCCGAACACTGGATCGGTGAGTACGGAAATATAGGGGATTCCTGCCTGCTTGAGTTTTTCCAGCGCGGCGGAGGTCTTGGCCATTTGCATCAAGGAAAAAAGGGCTTCCTGCATACGCGCGCCACCGGAGGCGGCAAAACAGATGAAGGGAATGCCCTCATCCAGGGCGAGCCGCGCAGCACGCACGAACTTTTCACCCACTACCGCGCCCATGGAGCCGCCCATGAAGGTGAACTCGAAGGCGACGACCACCACCGGCAATCCCCCGAGCATGCCTCTCATGGCGACCAATGCATCATTCTCACCGGTTTCCTTCTGCGCCGCAGTGAGGCGGTCACGATACTTCTTGGAATCCCGAAACTTGAGGCGATCGACGGGCTGTAAATCCGTCGCGATTTCCTCGCGCCCTTCTGCGTCCAGAAACCAGTCCAGGCGCTTGCGGGCGGTCAATCGCAGGTGATGGTCGCACTTGGGACAGACATCCTGATGTCGTTCCAACTCGGGAAGATAGAGTACTGCGTCGCACTTGGGACACTTGCGCCATAAACCATCCGGCACGCTGGTACGCCGGTCGTTGCGCTGAATACGTCCCATGGACGGCACGATCTTGTCTAGCCAACTCATGGTCAAGAAGTTTCCGTTTTGCTGCGGTTATCGATATCCGAAAGCCATGTCACTCGATATGACGCTCGGATCTGAAATCAAAAAAAGCGCTTGGGTGCTATTCAAAACTACCGGGTTCAAGTTCATCTGTTCGAAACGGCCTGTCCAGAATCAGGCATCCAACGCTTGACGCATTTCGCTCATCAGCGCCTTGAGTTCGTCACTTGCGCGCTCTGGACGATCGCAATTTTCGGCGATGCGCGACACCAGGGCACTGCCGACGATGACTCCATCGGCCACTTGACCTACTGCGGCGGCGGTGTCGCCATCACGAATGCCGAAACCAACGCACAGGGGGATCGAGGTCAATTGACGCAATGAGTCGAGCTGATGCTCGATACTGGCGACATCCAGGTTAGCGGCGCCGGTCACGCCCTTGAGCGACACATAGTAGAGATAGCCTTCACCATGGGCGCAGATGATTGCGGCCCGCTCCTTCGAGGTAGTCGGCGCCACCAGAAAGATTGAATGCAGATGATGCTCCTTGAACAGCGGCGCTATCTCATCGGCCTCTTCCGGCGGCATATCCACCACCAGTACGCCATCAACCCCGGAAGCGGCGGCCTGCTCGGCAAACGCTTGCAGCCCCATGCGCTCCATAGGGTTGAGATAGCCCATCAACACCACCGGCGTTTCATCATCATTCCGGCGGAACTCCTCCACCATGGCAAGAATATGAGTCAGACGAACATCATGCTTGAGCGCCCGCTCGCAGGCCTTCTGAATGACCGGCCCATCCGCCATGGGATCGGAAAACGGCATGCCAAGTTCGACTACATCCGCCCCGGCTTCGACCAGCGCGTGCATGAACCCGACAGTATGCGCCGGACCCGGATCCCCAGCGGTGATATAGGGAATCAAAGCGGTGCGCCGCTGGTCTTTCAGGGTAGCGAAGCGTTGATCGATGCGATTCATTCCTGCGCCTTTCATTTTCACCCCTCAAAAATCCATGCCGTCAATTTTGGCTACCGTCAAGATATCCTTGTCGCCCCGCCCGGACAGGTTGACGATGATGTGCTGATCGGGGCGCATAGTGGGCGCGATCACCTTGGCATGGGCCAGGGCATGGGCTGGCTCCAACGCCGGCATGATGCCCTCGACATGGGTAAGTTCACGGAAGGCTTCGAGTACTTCCTTGTCGTTGGCTGCCACATATTCGACGCGACCGACATCTTTCCACAGGGCGTGCTCCGGCCCTACCCCGGGATAATCGAGACCCGCTGAAATCGAGTGGGTACTGGATACCTGACCGCCTTCATCGGACATCAGATAGGTACGATTGCCATGCAGCACGCCCTGGGGTGCATTGGCGCTTAGCGGAGCG
Organism: uncultured Halomonas sp.; assembly: GCF_947500835.1. Taxonomy (GTDB): domain Bacteria; phylum Pseudomonadota; class Gammaproteobacteria; order Pseudomonadales; family Halomonadaceae; genus Modicisalibacter. The sequence continues at coordinate 168,173 of NZ_CANMTQ010000008.1, read as the reverse complement.
GCGTGACGACCGGTTTCGATACCGTCACCGCCGGCCTCGACTCCGATCATGTGCACGCCCTCGTCTTCGACGAAGGGGTAGAACAGCCCAAGCGCATTGGAGCCGCCACCGACGCAGGCAATCAGGGTATCAGGCAAGCGCCCGATCTGGGCGAGAGACTGCTCCCGGGCCTCGCGACCTACCACCGCGTTGAAATCCCGCACCAGCAACGGGTAAGGATGCGGACCCGCTACGGTACCGATGATATAGAAGGTGTCGTCGACGTTGGTGACCCAGTCCCGCAGCGCCTCGTTCATGGCGTCCTTCAACGTGCGGGTGCCGGACTCCACGGAAATCACATTGGCGCCCAGCAGACGCATGCGATAGACATTGAGCTTCTGACGCTGAATGTCCTCGGCGCCCATGTAGACCTCGCAGTTGAGCCCCAACCGCGCCGCCACCGTGGCGGTGGCCACACCATGCTGACCGGCGCCGGTCTCTGCAATGACTCGTGGCTTGCCGCTCCTCTTGGCCAGAAGCGCCTGGCCAATGGTGTTGTTCACCTTATGGGCGCCAGTGTGGTTGAGATCCTCGCGCTTGAGCCATATCTGTGCGCCGCCAAGCTGTCGCGACCATCGTTCGGCGTGATACAGCGGCGATGGGCGGCCAACATAATGCGCCAGATCACGATCGAATTCCGCCTGAAAGTCCGGGTCATTGCGAAGACTCATGTAGGTCTTCTCCAGATCCTCCAGCGCGAAGCTCAGGGTCTCCGAAACGAACCGGCCACCATAGGGGCCAAAATGGCCGCGGGCATCGGGTAGACGGGTCAGGTCGCTGAACTTGGACACGAAAGACACCTCTTGATATCGCTTGTGGGAGCCGCTTGGGCTCAAGGCTGTTGAGCGAGAGATACTTGATCGAAAAATGCATGAATGCGTGCAAGGTCCTTGATGCCGGGAGAGCGCTCGACACCTCCCGAAACATCCACCGCAAAGGGGCGGACCGCACGAATGGCCTCACCGACATTGGTTGCCGTGAGACCACCTGCGAGAATAACAGGTTTTGCAAGACTTGCGGGGATTCGCGACCAATCGAAAGTACTGCCAGTACCACCTGGCACGCCAGGTTGATAGGCATCGAGCAACAGTCCGCGAGCCTCATCAAAAGCCTGGGCCGCAGCCTCGATATCGAGGCCTTCACGCATACGTAATGCCTTGATCCAGGGGCGCCTGGTCTGACTACAAAGCGCCGGCAATTCCTCGCCGTGATACTGCACCAGATCAAGGTAGGGCTCGCAGCGGCCTATGAAGTCCAGCGGCTGATCGACAAACAGTCCTACCCGGGTGACAAACGCGGGGACACGTGTGGCAAGTTGCGCCAAGCGCTCCACATCGATTGCCCGCTTGCTCCCTGGCCACAGCACGAAACCCAGCGCGTCCGCGCCTGCCGCTACCGCCGCATCGACGTCCTCTTCCCTGGTCAAGCCGCAGATCTTGACCCGGGTACGGCCTGTTGCAAGCCGGCTCATGTTCCCGCCTCCTCTATAGGAGGAGTTTCACCCTCGGGCAGTCGACTACGATGGCGTACCCTAGGGCTATCGGGTATCGCGCGCTCTCCGGTCCATTCCCCCAGGAATGCCAACAGATTCGGACCCAAAGGCTCTTTGGGTAAAGCAAAGCGCTCGGCATAGATCGAGTCGACGAAATGCAGTCCACACCCGGGTGCTGTGACGTTGGCCTTGGCGCGGTCCAGCAGCGTCAGCAGATGGGCCAGGTAATCCACCCCCTGCTCTCCTTTGCCTACCGCCACCAGGGCGCCGGCAATATTGCGAATCATATGATGTAAAAACGCGTTTGCTTGAACGTCGATCACTATTAACGGCCCATAGCGATTGACCTCGATGAAGTGCAGATGGCGCCAGGAAGATTTGGATTGACAGCCTGCGGCGCGGAAACTCGAGAAATCGTGCTCTCCCACCAAGGCTTGCGCGGCTTGATGCATGCGAGCGGCGTCCAACGGTTCACGACACCAGGTAGCATTGGCACGCTCCAGTACCGGACGACTGGGCTGATTGAGAATCACATAACGATAGCGTCGGGCCAGCGACAAAAAGCGCGCATGGAAGTCGCTTGCAACAGGCATGGCCCAGCGTACGGCGATATCCCTGGGCAGATTGACATTGGTGCCGTATACCCAGGCTTTCCGGCTACGCGGTACTGGAACGTCGAAATGCACGATCTGGCGAGTCGCATGCACGCCGCTGTCGGTGCGGCCACTGCACAACACCTTGACCGGCGCTGCAGCCACCTTGCCCAGTGCATCTTCAAGCGCCGCCTGTACCGATGGCGACTGCTTGAGGCGTTGCCAACCGCAGTAGTTGCTGCCGTCGTATTCCACCCCGAGGGCCAAGCGTCCCGTCAAGGGGCGGGTATCATCCAAGTACTCAAATAGGGGCATCGATGCTCGAGATTCATACTGAGAAGAAGTCTCTATTTTATACGCATGCCGGTCCGATGTCTTTTCTGCGTATCGTCACATGACAAAAACTACGCCCCTCGAGGATGGGCGTAGTACTTACATTTACGAGGATGGGCACGACTAGCGCTTAAAAGTGTCCGTAGAGGAAGATCTGTCATGAGGCTTCAAAGATTCGAAGGCAACCTCTTCCACTTCCCACTCTTCATCGGAGCCAGGCACTTGACCAAAATAACTATCATTCTTTCCAGTCGACGCAACATTGCCTAGGTCCAAAGCATAATTGTCTTTGGGTTTCCACTTTTGCGATTTCTGATACGAGGTAGCTTCAAGTAGTGGAGGCTCATAATCCATGATTCGTCCAATCTCATCCTGTGCACCATTTGCCTTGTTGTAACGTTCGTTCTCGACCTGATGAATGCTTTCAGCGCTTCCGGTTTCCATTGATTTAAAAGGCTGCGAGCGCTCAGTATTATTATGAGATACATTTTCTGAGTAATGCTCGAACCACGCTAGACCGCTGTCAGTGTTTGGGCAAGTACCAGGTTCCATTGTGGGTTTAGCTATTGCGCCATTATCAGACACAGTGTTTAGCCCTTGAGTCGCAGACTGAGACACCGATGTTGACAATGATACTTGCTCCTTGATCATCAACTCCGAATCTATCTCATTTTCATCACTTCCAAAAGACGGAGGTTCGACTGTTTCATTTCGCATCTCGGCATCTTGTTGGCGACGCCGATGGAACAAAAGAGCTAGCAAGGTGAATGTCACCACACCAACAACTATTATCAGATATCCTGTTACCTCTAGCCAGCTGTTCGACTCTTTGTGTTTTTCTACGAAACTGTGATTGTTGTCGGCATTAGTAGCATTTCTTTCTGTATTACTCGCTTCGCTTGTAGATGACGGTAACTCCTGAAAAGTCTGGGTGAATTCCTTATGTAGCTCAGCCAAACCATCGCGCAAAGACGCAATCTCAACATCCATCTTTTTTTGCTCCTGACGCATCGTGACAAGTGTCTTAAGAGCGGCTTCCACCTCACCGAGACGAGCTTCATGCTGCTTAAATGCAATATTGAGCGAGCTTGTATCACTGCGATTCAATTTGCCATCACTACTCGACGTAAGGTATTCGTTCTCTTTGGATGCGGATGTATCATCACTTTTCTGAACATCATTACCGACAAGCTCGGCATTCACGGAAATCTCTTTCAATAGCGTTTCATTTAGACCGCCAACCTCGACCGGTCTTACGTGTCTCGTTTGCCAAGCTTCATTCTGCTCGTGCACTTGTCGTCGAGCCTGATTAACATCAAAAGCACTCATTTCTTCGCCAGTGGGCATATTAAGCACCGAGCCGGTCCGGAGCGCATTGATGTTGTTTCGAAAGAACGCACCGGGATTACTGGTCAATAACGCCAGCATGGCTTGCTCGAGAGTGGCGTTCTTTCCGCGCCGTGCTCGGTCAGCCAGAATCGAAAGAGCGTCGCCGGCGCGAGCCTGTAATTGCCGAGGATGTTCTTCAATAGTCGTTACTGCTTCATCACTATTTGAACGACCTGAACTGGCGAGCAGTTTGGGTATACTCGCCGCAGCCAATGTGGCTGTCGTCCGAGTTAGTCCAACATTCAAAGAGGATGGCGAATTGGCATATCCTGGAGGATCGAGCAAGACGTTCACTTGGTGCTGCCGCTTTCCGTCGGGCCATTCCAGGGTCAGCAGCAGTTCAAGATAGGGTTCGCTGACGGCTTGGTCGGTACTCAGCAATAGCACCGGATCGCCACCCTCGCGGTTTACCGTCAGGTGCAGATCATCGATCAGATCCGCACGAGGTAGCCCCGCCTCCTGAAATTCTGCCTTGTTCGCCAATTGCACGCGAAGTCGACTTGAGTCGATTCCCTGTAAATCGATCAGCGGGATACGCGCACGCAAGGGCTCATCGAGACGGGACTGAACCTGCATCTCGTCCAGATCCAATGCCTGCAGTCCGGGACTGGCAACCACAAGAGTAGTCGCAACGATCAGTGGAAGTGTACGTTTCATGGTTATCCCCTAGCGCATTTTACTGTCCCGATCTGCTGCCGATGGGTTCATGGCAGATAACAGTATGGTGTTGTTCGAATACTTATATCGTCCTTGCCGTCAGCACACTCACTGCTCTCCAACGCAACGACGCCTCCCGGAGGAGGCGTCGAAATGCTGAAAACCGAACTGCGCGATTACTGCTCGCGCAGGATTCCAAGCATACGCTTGAGCGGTTCCGCGGCACCCCAGAGCAACTGATCACCCACGCTGAAGGCGGTCAAATATTCGCCCCCCATGGCCAGCTTGCGCAGACGCCCTACCGGAACGGTCATGGTGCCGGTGACGGCGGCAGGCGTCAGACCTTGAAGCGTCGCTTCTTTCTCGTTGGGGATGACCTTGACCCAGTCGTTGTGCCTAGCCAGACGATCCTCTATCTCATCTATCGGCACATCTTTCTTCAACTTGACAGTAAAGGCCTGGCTGTGGGAGCGCATGGCCCCGATGCGTACGCACAGGCCGTCGATGGGAATCGGATTGGCTTCGTGACCGAGGATCTTGTTGGTCTCGACCCCGCCCTTCCACTCTTCCTTGCTCTGGCCGTTGTCCATGGCCTTGTCGATCCAGGGCAGCAGACCACCGGCCAGGGGTGCGCCGAAGTTTTCCACGGGGAAGTCGCCGCCGCGCATCGACTCGGAGACCTTGCGATCGATGTCAAGGATGGCGCTGGCCGGATCGTCGAGTTCTCCTTTCACCGCATCTCGCAGCGAGCCCATCTGGTTGAGCAGCTCCCGCATGTGCTTGGCGCCGGAGCCAGAAGCGGCCTGGTAGGTCATGGAGGTCATCCACTCGATCAGGTCCGCCTCGAACAGACCGCCGAGTCCCATCAGCATCAGGCTAACGGTGCAGTTGCCCCCGGCAAAGGTTTTGGTGCCCTTGGCAAGCTGGGCATCGATCACGTGCCGATTGACCGGGTCCAGCACGATGGTGGTTTCGTCTTCCATGCGCAGGGTGCTGGCCGCGTCCAGCCAGTAGCCCTTCCAGCCGGACTCGCGCAGGGGCTTGTAGATCTCGCCGGTATAATCGCCGCCCTGGCAGGTCACGATCACATCGAGCGCCTTGAGCGCCTCCTGATCGAAGGCATCCTTGAGAGGCGGTACCTCCACGCCGATCTCCGGTCCGGGCTGCCCCACTTGGGAGGTGGTAAAGAAGACCGGCTCGATTCCAGCGAAGTCGTTATCTTCGCGCATGCGATGCATGAGCACGGAGCCGACCATGCCCCGCCAACCAACGAATCCGACTTTCAACATGATAATTCTCCTGATGTCTTAAGAACGGCTTAAGCGTGATTAAAGGCTGCGAGCACCGCGTCGCCCATTTCCTGGGTCGAAACCTCCCGCGTACCCGGGTAAGCGATATCCGCGGTACGCAGGTTGTCGTCCAGCACGCGCCCCACCGCGGTCTCGATGCGTTCGGCAAGCGCAGGTTCATCCAGGGAGTAGCGCAGCATCATGGCAACGGACAGGATGGTCGCCAGCGGATTGGCCACGCCTTGGCCGGCGATATCCGGGGCGCTGCCGTGGCAAGGCTCGTACATGCCCTGATTGCGCTCGTTGAGGGATGCCGAGGGCAACATGCCGATGGAGCCGGTGAGCATGGCCGCTGCGTCGGAAAGAATATCGCCGAACATGTTGCCGGTGACCATGACATCGAACTGCTTGGGGGCGCGCACCAGCTGCATGGCGGCGTTGTCGACGTACATGTGGCTAAGCTCCACGTCCGGGTATTCCGGTGCCAGCCTGTTCATGACTTCCCGCCACAGCATGGTGACTTCAAGCACGTTGGCCTTGTCCACGGAGCAAAGCTTGCGACCGCGTTTACGCGCCATCTCGAAGGCCGCACGGCCGATGCGTTCGATCTCGCCTTCGGAATAGACGTAGGTATTGAAGCCCACCCGCTGGCCGTCCCGCTCCTCGATGCCCCTTGGCTGGCCGAAGTAGATGCCGCCGGTAAGCTCACGCAGGATCATGATATCGAGCCCTGCCACCACTTCAGGCTTCAAACTCGACGCCTCGGCCAACTGCGGATACAGCAGCGCCGGACGCAGATTGGCGAACAGGCCAAGGTGCTTGCGCAGTCCCAGCAGCCCTTTCTCCGGGCGCTTTTGAATATCCTCGAGGCCGTCCCACTTGGGGCCACCCACGGCCCCTAGCAAAATGGCGTCCGCCGCCTTGGCTTTTTCAAGCGTCGCCTTGGGCAGTGGATCGCCCTCGGCATCAAAGCCTGCACCGCCTACCAAGGCGTCTTCCAGCTCGATATCAAGGCCTTGCTGCTGACAGGCCTTGAGAATCTTGACCGCCTCGGCGGTGATTTCCGGGCCAATACCATCCCCAGGTAAAATGAGAATCTTGCGACTCATGGTGCCTCTCTAATAACACAATAATAACGCTGTATTTAACGCCGGATATTCGAGTAAAACAGGTTTCAACCGCGAAACAGCCAGGGCTGAGCTGCACGATGACGTTTCTCGAAATCGCGGATTGCGCCCTCGTGCTCCAGGGTCAGGTCTATATCATCGAGGCCGTTGAGCAAGCAGTGCTTACGAAACTCGTCCACCTCAAAGTTGAATACGTCGCCGCCTGGTGTGGTGACGGCTTGGGCCTCGAGGTCCACTTCGAGGCGATAGTCGTCGCTGGCCTCGACCTCCTGGAAAAGCTGCTCGACGCTTGCCTCGTCCAGGGGCACCAGCAGGATGCCGTTCTTGAAAGCGTTGTTGTAGAAAATATCGGCGAAGCTCGGCGCGATGACCACGCGAAAGCCAAAGTCTTCCAGCGCCCAGGGCGCATGCTCCCGGGAGCTGCCGCAGCCGAAGTTGCGCCGGGTAAGCAAAATGCTGGCATCTCGATAGCGCGGCTGGTTGAGCACGAAGTCCGGGTTCTCCGGGCGGTTTGAGGCATCCTGTCCCGGATAGCCTTCGTCCAGATAGCGCAGCTCATCGAACAGGTTGGGGCCGAAGCCGGTGCGCTTGATCGATTTGAGAAACTGCTTGGGAATGATCAGGTCGGTGTCGACGTTGGCGCGATCGAGAGGCGCCACCACACCCTGGTGCTGTTTGAGGGCTTGCATGATCAGGCCTCCTGGGATTGCTGAGTGTGATCGCGAACATCGACATTTCTTACATCGACAAAGTGACCCGCAATGGCGGCGGCGGCAGCCATGGCCGGACTCACCAGATGGGTGCGCCCACCATAGCCTTGGCGCCCCTCGAAATTACGATTCGAAGTGGAGGCGCAGTGCTCCCCGGCGCCGAGCTTGTCCGCGTTCATGGCCAGGCACATGGAGCAGCCCGGCTCGCGCCATTCGAAGCCGGCTTCCAGGAATATCTTGTCGAGCCCTTCCGCCTCCGCCTGGCGTTTGACCAGGCCAGAGCCCGGCACCACCATCGCCAGCGCAATGGAGTCCGCGACCTTCTTGCCCTTGGCCACCTTGGCCGCCTCGCGCAGATCCTCGATACGGGAATTGGTGCAGGAGCCGATGAACACCTTGTCGAGGCGAATATCGGTAATCTTCTGACGCGGCGCGAGCCCCATGTATTCCAAGGCGCGCACCACACCACGCTTGACGGTGTCATCGGCGATGGCATCAGGGTCCGGCACCTCTCCTTCGATCGGCGCCACCATCTCCGGACTGGTGCCCCAGCTCACCTGAGGCGCGATTTCTGCTGCGTCCAGCACCACTTCCTTGTCGAATACCGCATCTTCATCGGACACAAGATCACGCCAGGCCGCCACGGCCGCGTCCCACTGTTCGGCATTCGGCGCGTAAGGACGTTCGCGCAGATAGTCGATGGTGGTGTCATCGACGCCCACCAGCCCTACCCGTGCGCCCGCCTCGATGGCCATGTTACAGATGGTCATGCGGCCTTCCATGGACAGATCGCGAATCGCGCTGCCGGCGAACTCGATGGCGCAGCCGGTACCACCGGCGGTCCCGATGCGTCCGATCACCGCCAGCACAATATCCTTGGCGGTCACGCCGGCGCCCAGCTGACCCTCGACCCGCACCCGCATGTTCTTCATCTTCTGGGCCAGCAGGCACTGAGTGGCCAGCACATGCTCGACCTCGGAGGTGCCGATGCCGTGGGCCAGGGCGGCGAAGGCGCCGTGAGTTGCAGTGTGCGAATCGCCACAGACCACGGTCATGCCGGGCAAGGTCGCGCCCTGCTCCGGGCCAACCACATGCACGATGCCCTGACGCTCGTCGTTGATGCGAAACTCCTCGATGCCGAAGGCCTCGCAGTTGTCGTCCAGGGTCTGCACCTGAATGAGCGATACCGGGTCGAGGATACCGGCGTTGCCGGCAGCGCGCTCTACTAAAGTAGTCGGTACGTTGTGATCCGGAGTAGCCAGATTGGCATCCAATCGCCAGGGCTTGCGCCGAGCCAGGCGCAACCCTTCAAAGGCCTGGGGCGAGGTCACTTCATGCAGCAGATGACGATCGATATAGATCAACGCGCTGCCATCATCCCGCTGTTCTACAAGATGCTGGGACCATAATTTGTCATAAAGTGTCTGCCCTGCCATATCGTTCTCCCGGGTCGTTAGCCCTGTACTTATCTCGTCAAACTCTATCTGGTCGTTTGTCGCGGCGTTTTAGTGACAAATACCGTTCTTTTCAAATAGTCTTACGCGGCTAGCGCATAAAAGCAATTCATGTTATTTATTCTTCGCATTCCAATATGGAATAAATAGCGGAATAAAGCGCGATTTGAACGCCGGAAAATTGTGAATGGATACTCAAAGCCTGCAAGCCTTTCTCGCCGTCGCCGATAACGGCTCCTTTTCTCTTGCAGGTGAACAGCTTTATCTGACTCAGCCTGCGGTAAGCAAGCGTATTGCCACCTTGGAAGATCAGATCGGGGCGCGCTTGTTTGATCGCATCGGTCGTCGAGTCAGCCTGACCGAGGCCGGTCAGATACTGCTACCGCGCGCCCGGGAAATTCTGGTCATGGTTAATGATAGCCGGCAAGCACTTGCCAATCTTGCGGGGGATGTCAGGGGTAGCTTGACCATGGCGACCAGCCATCATATCGGCCTTCATCGCTTGCCCCCCATACTCAAGGCCTATACCCAGGCCCATCCCGAAGTGCGCATGGATTTGCGCTTTCTCGATTCGGAACAGGCCTACCAGGGCGTGCTTACCGGGGAACTGGAGGTTGCAGTAGTCACACTTGCGCCGATGCCCGATCCGCGCTTGCACGTGGTGCCAATATGGATTGACCGGCTGCGTTTCGTATGCGGCAAGGATCATCCCTTGGCTCGCCAGGATCGATTATCGCTCTCAGCCCTGTCGCAGCACGATGCGGTACTGCCCGGCCACCTGACCTTTACCCGCGACATCGTTCTCGACACCTTTGCCCGGGAGGGACTCAACGTGAGCGTTGGGCTTTCAACCAACTATCTGGAAACGCTAAAGATGATGGTGGACATAGGGCTAGGCTGGAGCGTATTGCCGGAAACATTGATCGACGCCGATGTTCATATCTTGCCTGTAGCGCATCGCCCTATCGAGCGGCCTTTGGGCTATTTGACTCACAAGAGTAGAACGCTATCCAATGCCGCCCGCTCGATGATTTTTCTGCTCGACGACGCAACAACGCCCCAGAAGCGACCATAGCGGTCGCGCTTGGGGCGTTGCATTGACACGATAGAAGCTGAAGCCGGACACCTGGCTTACTTGGCGTTGCCTTCGTTTTTGGCATCGCTTTCGTTTTCGTCATCTGCCGTTAGTTGGCCTAACACTTCGGGAATGGTCTGACGCACATAGCGTCCTGGTGCCGGCTCGATGACGTTTAGCTCGCCGTCTCCAGGCGAGCGAGCCGGCACCTGTTTGCTGGCGTCGGCATAGCCATTGTCCGTCATCCATTTCTGCCAGTGGGGCCACCAGGATCCTTCATTGGAAGTCGCCCCCTCCAGCCACTGCTCCGCACTGTCAGGCAGTTCATCGTTGGTCCAGTAGCCATACTTGTTCTTGGCCGGTGGATTGACGATACCCGCGATATGGCCAGAACCACCCAGCACGAAGGTAACCGGCCCCTTGGGTAGCTGCGTGCCATAGTAGGTTGAATTCCACTTGGCGATGTGGTCTTCCTTGGCCGAAATGAAATAGCTGGGCGTGGAGATCTTGCGCAGATCGATCTTGACTCCATCAAGCTCGATACCGCCAGGCTCGACCAGGCGATTTTCCACATACATGTTGCGTAGATACCAGCCATGGGTACCCGCTGGCAGGTTGGTGCCATCGGTGTTCCAGTACAACAGATCGAAGGCCGCCGGTGCCTCTCCCTTGAGATAGTTGTTGATGTAGAACGACCAGAACAGATCCTTCTCGCGCAACAGATTGAAGGAGAACGCCATGATACGGCCGTCCAGATAACCGTCAGCCTCGAGCTGACGCTCGATGCCTTCCAGCGATTTTCCGCCGAAAAAGACGCCGATTTCACCGGGATCACGAAAATCCTGCAAGGTCGCCATGTAAGTGACCGAGCGCACCTTGCGTGCCCGTCGCGTACTGGTCAGATAGGCGACCGTCGTGGCGGCGAGAGTCCCGCCGACACAGTAGCTGAGCAGATTGACGGATTTTTCGCCACAGGCCTGTTCGATGGCATCCATGGCAGCAATCGGGCCCATCTGCATATAATCCGCCCAGGTGACATCACGTTGCTCGACGCCGGGGTTGCGCCAGGAAATCAGAAAGACGGTGTGCCCTTGATCCACCAGCCACTTCATCATCGAGTTGTCCTGACGCAAATCGAGGATGTAGTACTTGTTGATCCAGGGGGGAACGACCAGCAGCGGCGTCTTGAAGGTTTTTTCCGTGGTGGGACGATACTGAATCAACTGCATCAGCTCGTTCTCGAAGACCACGTCCCCCGGCGTCACGGCGATGTTTTCACCGATGCGGAAGGCTTCTCGATCGGTCATTGCAACGTTCAGGCCTTCCGCGGAGTTGTCGAGATCCTCCCGTAGACGCTGCAGGCCATCGACCAGATTCTGGCCCTTGGTTTCCATGGTGATGCGCATCACTTCCGGATTGGTCGTGATGAAATTGGTAGGCGCCATGGCACTCATGCACTGGCGCGCATAGAACTCAAGACTCTGCTTTTGCCTGTCGGAAAGACTATCGATGCCACCGATCATCTCATCCATCATGCGGGCCGTGAGAAGATACTGCTGCATGATGTAGTGGTAGAATGGCTCGGTGTGCCAGGCCTCGTCTCGAAAGCGGCGGTCCGAGCGTTCCGGCTCGATAATCGCCTCTCCTGATTCACCGCCACCGTAAAACGCTTGCGCGGTCTGCTGCCAGAGACGCATCTGATCCTGCACCATACGCATCTGCGCACCATAAAACAGCTGAGGGTTGCCTGCCAGCGCCTCTGCGCCCCGTCGAAAACTCTCTTTCATATCGTCAAGAATCGACTCACCGGCTTCGCTGGGCATCATGCGTGCCAGCATTGCCTGGGTGAGCGCCTGATATTCATGGCTAATCGATCCGAGCCTTTCAGCCCACTGTTCATCAATCAATGGCCCTAGCTCAAACTGAGAGTCTGGCTGCATATATCCCCCATGCTCCTGGCGCGTCTTTATTGGTTAGGATTTGACGTACTCAAGCGTAAGCCTCGCACCAGCGAGGCTTACGCTACATACCCAAAATATAGTAGCAAAAGGCCGACAGAGCCGGCCTCGAGTAGATCAGCTATTCTTGGTATTGCGTGAGCTGGTTGATTTTGATGAGTCCGCTGCAGACTTTGCGGAATTCGCAGTCGACTTGGCTGCGTCCTGAGTATCGCGCATCGCCTGATTGGTGCTATTCATGGCCTGCTCACCCGCCTCAGAAAAGGCTTGCTGCAGATCTTCCCGGAACTGAGAGCTCAACTCGGACATGGTCCGGGCATCTTCCATCATTTGCTGGGAAAGCTCATTCATCAGCTCTGACTGGCGATTCGAGAAGTCACGCATGTCGTCAGCGTCCTTGACCTCGGATGCCGCGCGCATACGCTCGGTGCCCATCTGACTGTAACGCTTCATGGAATCGAGCTGGAACTGGGTCATTTTTTCCATGTTATCTAGCATCACGCCGCTGAGCTTGCGCATTGGCTCAAAAAAGCCGCGAGTCTGCTCATTCAGGGCGTTGTACATTTGCTCTTGCTGGTCGTTACGTGCCATATCGAATCCCTCCTGATAGAAAACATTATCGTTTTGTGCGTACTTTTTGCTGCACTGCACAAAGCGTAGACACCATCACGCAAAGTTGCAACAGGTTCTCGCTTATATAACCAACCGAATTTCTCTGCGATTCATCGGTTCAGAAAACTCACGCCTCAATTTTGGGTCTTGCGTGCCTTACTGTCACGAGAAGAGCTGGCAGAGTTCGAACGAGACGAAGAAGCGGTTCCGCTTTTCTTCTTGCTATCTTCTCTATTCTGCTTCTCCTCTTTTTCTGCTGAAGATGAAGAGCCCATGGCATTGCTTCCTGCCTGGCGGAACATGTCCATCATCATCTGTTGATAGTTGCCAAAATTGGTCATGCCTTGGCTTAACCCTTGGTTCAGCCCTTGACTCACGTTTTGGCCGAGCCCGGCTTGCATGAATGGCTGCATCAAGCTCCAAGGATCGTAGCCTTCGACGCCTGCTTCCATCTGCTGCTGGATGCGATCCATCATATTGCGCTGAAACGCCTCGACATCCGGAAGGCCTAAGGATTCCCGAAACTCTGCCGGGGTGAGATCGAATTCGACGTTGATCTTCATGTAACGACTCGATTGCTGAACACTGACTTCAGTGTAGCAGTAATGTCGGTACACGCACGCCGATGCGTCAGATCGGAAACGCTCAACGTAAATGAGGAGTGTCGACTCGCACTTCGGGGTTCTGAGCGCGCTGACGCAATAGATGATCCATCAAGGTCAGCGCCATCATTGCCTCCGCGATAGGCGTTGCACGGATGCCGACACAGGGATCATGTCGTCCCTTGGTCACGACCTCGATGGCATTGCCTTGAACGTCGATGGCCCGACCTGGCTGAGTGATGCTCGAGGTAGGCTTCAAGGCGAGATGTGCAATCAACGGCTGCCCCGAGCTGATTCCCCCCAGCACGCCGCCGGCATGATTGGAAAGAAAGCCTTTCGGGGTCATCTCGTCTCGATGCTCGCTGCCTCGCTGGGACACCGTTGCGAAGCCGTCACCGATCTCCACACCCTTGACCGCATTGATGCTCATCAGCCCGTGAGCAAGCTCTGCATCCAACCGATCGAAGACCGGCTCGCCTAACCCTACCGGAACGCCCTCGGCGATAACGGTGATGCGCGCACCTACAGAGTCTTGATCGCGCCGCAGTTGATCCATGAATGCCTCGAGTTCCGCCACCTTGTCCGGATCAGGACAGAAGAAGGCGTTATCGTTGACGCCTTCCCAGGATTTGAACTCAATGGGTATAGGACCGAGCTGACTCATGTAGCCTCGCACAGTGATGCCATGGCCTGCCAAATACTTCTTTGCAATGGCGCCAGCAGCAACTCGCATGGCTGTTTCCCGGGCACTGGAGCGCCCACCGCCACGATAGTCACGAACCCCGTACTTATGGTGGTAGGTATAGTCCGCATGGGCCGGCCGAAACTGGTCTTTGATGTTCGAATAATCCTTTGAACGCTGGTCCGTATTCTCGATGGTGAGCCCGATCGGGGTGCCGGTAGTCATGCCTTCGAATACCCCGGATAGAATGCGTACCCGATCCGGCTCCCGACGCTGGGTAGTGTGGCGCGAGGTTCCTGGACGCCGGCGATCCAGATCCCGCTGCATATCGTCTTCGGTCAGCGGCAATCCGGGTGGACAACCATCGACGATGGCAGCGAGCGCTGGGCCATGGCTTTCGCCGCAGGTGGTGACGGTAAATAGCTTACCGAAGGTATTGCCGGACATGCAGGATTCCTCAAGCAGAACTCAAATGAAATGATGGGCGTACTCATCGAGCTCGTCCGCGGTCAAGGCAAACACCCCGTGACCGCCGCGCTCGAACTCGAGCCATAGAAAAGGTACTTCGGGAAACGCGGCTTCGAGTTCTCGATCCGAGTTGCCGACTTCGACGATCAATACGCCGTCGTCCTGGAGGTGGGCCCGTGCCTCCCGTAACAGGCGCCGTACGACATTCAGCCCATCCTTTCCCGAACCCAGTGCAAGCGGCGGCTCATGGCAGAACTCCGCAGGCATGGTGGCCAGATCCCGGGCATTGACGTAAGGCGGGTTGGCGACGATCAGATCGTAGCGCTGGCCGGCCACTCCCTCGAACAGATCGGAAAGCACTGCCCGCACCCGCAATCCCACGTCGTAAAGGGTGATATTGGCCTTGGCCACTTCCAGCGCTTCGGCGCTTATATCGACAAGATCGACTTCGGCGGTAGGCAGGTACAGCGCTGTGGCGATACCAATGCAGCCGGAGCCTGCGCCTACGTCCAGTACCCGATCCGGCGGCTGATCGGAAAACCAGGCGGCAAAGCCATGCTCGATCAGCTCGGCGATCGGTGAGCGTGGGATCAATACCCGCTCGTCGACCTGAAAAGGATAGCCTGCAAAAAATGCTTCACCCAGCAGATAGGCCAAAGGACGGCGCGTTTCGATGCGTCGGCGCACCAGTTCAACGAGCCGTTTGCGTTCGGATTCCAACAGACGGGCGTCGAGTACCGAAGGGTCCACATCCCAGGGTAGATGCAAACCGCCAAGCACCAAGGCTACCGCTTCGTCCCAGGCGCTTTCGGTGCCATGACCAAAATGAATGCGACTTATGTGAAACTCACTGGTAGCCCAGCGTAGATAGTCCCGCAGGGTAATGAGTTCGGCGGCAAGCTGTTTGTCATTCAGCGTTAACGTCGAAACGGCGGTTGGACGAGGGTTCACGAAGCATCCTGTCATCGGATTGATTAAACGAGCCTGGGAAGATTGTACCCGTCGAGCACAGCGGTTCACAGCCAGAAGCAAGTCGCTATACTGAAGCGCCACACACCTTATCGAATACATGCAAGGGCCAGATGATGAGCCGACACCGCCGCGATACTCCAGACGACGAGGAAATCACCCTGTTTCGTCAGGCGCTGGAAGAAGCCGGCGTGCGCAAGCTCAACTCCGATCGCGCGGATCCTGGCAAGCGCCGTCAGAACAAGGCGGCGCTTGATGAACGCAAAAATGCCGCCACTGCCGCTGTGACTGCCGCGCTCAGCAGCCGTACCAGTGATGGTCGGGTAGAACCGGTACGGCCCAGCGCGCAACTGAATTTTGCGATACCGGACTTGCCCTATCGAACCCAGAGTGCTTTGAAACGGGGGCAGATTCCCTGGGAGGCAGGACTCGATCTACACGGCTACAGCCTGGACGAAGCGCGTCACGAACTGGAGAGTTTTCTGGACGAGGCGCGTAGCAAGCGCATGCGCTGCGTGCTGGTCGTCCATGGTAAGGCGCGTACCAGCGCCGGTAATTTGCTTAGCGACTATCCGGTCATCAAGAGTCATGTCAACGCCTGGCTACGGGAGTGGCCCACGGTGCTGGCCTTCTGCTCTTCTCGGGAGCTCGATGGCGGCACCGGCGCGGTTTATGTGCTGCTGCGCCGACGCGGCGAAGTATAGCGTTGGCATGAGCGTTGGAAATCTCGCGGGTCTGGGACATCATTTTGGCGTAGAAAGCACAATCGGAACAATTTCAAACAGCCAAAGATCACGCCATGACGACTCTACCACGCATCCCAGCGACAGCCGGTTCTTCTGCAAGGCTCCTGCTGATCATCCTCGTTCTTTCAAGCATATTCATGGCGTCTTCCGCCCAGGCGCTCGAGGACGATGAAAAAAAGCATCTTGCCGCTTCAACGGCGATCTCTGCCACTTTTACCGCTGCCACCGACAGGCCATGGATAAGTTTTGGAGGCTGTTTGGCCGTTGGCGCGGCAAAGGAGCTTTATGACGATCGCCAGGACGACAACCATTTCGACTGGCAGGACATGCAGTACAACGCCTTGGGATGCGCTATCGGCATTCCGATTGGCAAGGGTGCTCGGTGGTTGTTCACCGATGGCCGGTCATTCGGATTCCGCGCAAGATTTTAATCAAGATTGACTGCATGTGCGGCTATTACTACGCCGCGCATCTTCAAATGCTTTGGTTATGGGCCTGTTAATTAGCGGGCTTGCCCGTGGCCGGCACACTCACCATCTCCTGCCCATCCTCTCCCCGCGCCGCGTTCCCTTCTTCGTAGCGATCCAATGCTTGCACCGCCAGATGGCGTCCTAGACGAATCAGGGCATCGGCGCGATGAAACTCATAAGCACCACATACCGTCTTGGGAATCTCGATCAGGATATCCGGCGGATAGCCGGCGATCTTGTACTTGGCCAGCGCCCCTTGAGTGATCTCAAAGGACGCAAGCATGATGTCGAGCTTGCTCCAGGCCCGCTGCGCGGCGCGCTTGTGCTTGTTGGTTGAATCTTTCTTTTCTTCCACGTCGGCGCCGTCATCATCCTCTTCCTGGGGACCGCTGAACATGCGCTGAGCACGCTCGCGTACCCATTTGGAAAAGCCCTTGCCCTGAGCCTCGAGCGCCGCCTCTCGGGCCTGTTCTATAGCCGCCTCATCCTCCGGCAGCAGCTCTTCAAGGGACACTGGCTGATGTGACTGGGCCGTAGCGTTGACCGCCAACACTAGATCGGTACGCGCCGATACCGTGGGAATAATCGGCAGGGGGTTCATCAATCCGCCGTCTACTAGTATCTGCCCGTCAAGACTTACCGGCGTTATGATGCCAGGCACGGCGATCGAAGCGCGGATCGCCTGCAACAGCGGCCCGCTCTGAAACCACACTTCCCGCTGACGATTGAGATCCGTGGCCACGGTCGTCAACGGGATTGACAGATCCTCGAGCAGCACGTCGCCGATCAGGTCTTCGAGCTTGTCCATTACCTTGTTGGCACGCATTGCCCCAAGGGGACTCCAGGTGACATCGATCAGCTTGAGGACATCGAAATAGGCAAGTTCACTGACCCATTCGCGATAGCCATCCATCTGGCCTGCTGCAAAGACGCCACCAACCAGGGCTCCCATCGAGCAGCCAGAAATGGCGACGATTTCATAGCCCCGGGATACGACTTCATCGATGACGCCAATGTGGGCGTACCCTCTTGCTCCACCGCTGCCCAGCACCAGGGCGATACGCTTACTCACGACAATCTCCCTTTCACTCGTCACGAATTCCGGTAACGATCGCCTCGGCGACTGCTGCTACGGCGTTCGGTTCCAGATGCAGATGATGGCCACCTACCAGGACCCGGCGCCGAAGGGGCTTGACTGCATTCCGGGCATGCCTTGCCCGGTCACGTTCCCCCAGAATACCGCTGTCACCTTCGATCAGCAGTGTCGGCATTTCGATGGCATTCAGAATTGCCTGCACTTGCTCAGGACAAAAACGCACCATTGAAGGCCGCAGCAGACGCCCATCGGTACGCAGACGATAGCCGCCCTCCCCATCCTCCTCGAGATTGCGTCGTACCAAGGGCTCGACGGTGACGGCATCGAGGGCGGTTACACCGCCGTTGACCCGAGCCATGATGGCGCTCTCGACATCCGCATAGTGCGGCGCGCGGGAGCTGCGCCGTCGATGGCCCTGCAATCCCTTGCGCAATTGTTCAGCGGTTTTCTCCGCCGGCGTACTCAAGGTGCCGAGCCCATCGATCAGAACCAGACGCTCGACCCGCTCCGGCAATGCGGCCGCCACCAGACAGGCGACCCCGGCGCCCATCGAATGACCGAGTAACGGCGCACGCTCGAGCCCCAGAGATTTCAACACATCCAGAACATCGTGCGCGTAATCCCAGATAGCATAGTCGGCCCCAGGAGGATGACGCCGGGATCTACCATGCCCGCTGAAGTCGATGGCAACGATCCGTATGTTCAAATGTTCAACAAGCAAGGGAGCCAGACGTGCGAAACTCGCGGCGTTGTCCAGCCAGCCATGCAGCGCCAGCCAGATCGGCGACTCTTCATGGCCCCAGCTCAAGCCGGCCAGTCGCCCATCTGCCAGAGATATTTCAGCTGCTGCAATCATGAACGGTGGTTCTCCAGCAGGGAGTCGATGGTGGTCAACAAAGTGGCTCGTGCCTCATTTGGACGCTCCATGGGAAACATGTGGCTTCCGGGAGTCGTGACGACTTTGACACCGTGGCGCACTAGTCGCCGTCGGCGGGAAGGCGTCAATAGATCGGAATGATCGCCGGCGATCAACGTCAAAGGTACGTTCACGCGCTTGGTAAGCCCTTGCAAATGATCCGGTAGATTGCGAAAAATCTCGACCTCCACACCAGGGTCGAACAGCAACTCGACGCTACCGTCGTCCCGCATTCGAGTGCCACCCTCGATATAATCCTGCAAGGCCGCTTCGGTAAAGGGTTTGAACAATCCTCGCTGGCGCAGATAGTGGCCCATGGCCTCTCGGTTGGGCCACTCTTGACGTCGCCCCTTGCTGCGCCCGGCTGGCGTGACGCGATCCACCATCTTGAAACGTTTGGCGGCGCGCAGTGCCAAAGCATCCAACCCCACCATCAAGGGGGAGTCGAGCATCACCACGCAACGCAACGCTTGCGGCACTATTTCCGCAGCCATCAACATCAATACGCCGCCCATGGAGTGGCCGACGCCGATGACCGGCGTATCGAAAGAGCGCAAATGCGCCACCAACTCGTCGCGCAGAGCCGGCCAGTTGTCACTGACCGGATGCTCAGGGTCATGGCCCAGACGATCCAGCGGATGAAGATCAAAGCGGGAACCCAGCGGGGCTAGAAAGCTTTTATAGCTGGCACCGGTAAAACCATTGGCATGGGCAAAAAGCAGTCGCGGCAATGACATCGAAACCGGTTTCCCTTTGACAGATGACGAACGCAAGGCTTGGGAAAGGACGCGCTAGGCGTAACTAACTTGGCGGTTTACCATAATACATCCACCATCAGAATCATACAGTCGTTTAAATTCCGATTTATGCCACTGACAAGGACGTCGCCATGTCGAATTCCCGCCCTCCACGCAACAATGGCTTGCGCAATTCGCTGTTTTTCGCAACGGTGATCGCTGCGATCATTGTCGGCTTGTTGCTGGTTCGCTAGGTTTCGTCCCATGAATCTCATTGCCGTTTTTCTACAGACCCTGGAAATCACGCTGCCGGTCTTTGCCATGGTCTTCATCGGCATCGGGTTAAAGCGCATCGGCTGGATCGACAGCGCCTTCATCACCACCGCATCGATGCTGGTATTCAAGGCGACGCTGCCGGTGCTGATCTTCCTCAGCATCATTCGCGCCGATCTCGAGGCCACCTTCGATCCCGGTCTGATGATCTTCTTTGCGCTGGCAACCCTCGTGATGTTTCTGTTCAGCTGGCTGTGGGCTGGCTGGCGTGTGGCTAAAGACGAGCGAGGCATCTATGTGCAAGGGGCCTTTCGCGGCAACTGTGGTGTAGTGGGGCTTGCGCTGGCGGCGGGAATGTATGGCGATTACGGACTTTCCGCAGGCAGTCTGCTGCTGGGCGTAGTCATCCTGACCTATAACGCCCTGTCGGTGATCGTGTTGACCGCCTATCAACCCGGCCAGCAGGCGGACTGGCGGAGCATGGGAACGCATATTGCACGCAACCCCCTGATTCTATCCGTCCTGATCGCCATTCCGTTTGCCTGGTCCGGTATCGAGCTACCTGATTGGCTGATGACCAGCGGCGACTATTTTGCCTCCCTGACCCTGCCCTTGGCACTGATCTGCGTTGGCGGCACCCTGTCGGTAAGCGCCCTGCGGGACGATCGTGGGACTGCGCTGGGCGCGAGCCTGATGAAGATGATCACGCTGCCCATACTCGCAACCGGTGCTGCCTGGTTGGTGGGATTTTCCGGCCGCGAACTGGGCTTATTGTTCGTGTTCTTTGCCAGCCCCACCGCAGCAGCAAGCTTCGTCATGGTCAAGGCCATGGGCGGCAATGCCAAGCTGGCCGCAAACATCATCGCCCTCACTACCTTGATGGCCAGCGTTACTATCACAGGGGGTGTGTTTGTACTGCGACTTGGCGGAGTGATCTGATCCGGGTTGCGAGCCGCCTCCTAGCCGCCGGCGCTGATGACGATCTCGAACTGCTCGATGCCGCCGCCCTCCCGGGTTGCCTCCGCCGGTAAAGGATCGGCGTGGGCCTGCTTGAAGTCGTCACTGTTCACCCAGCCGCGAAACGCCGCCTGGCTTTCCCATTCGGTTTCCACCACATAGGGGGTCTTGTTGCCTTGAGGGCGCAGTACACGCATGGCGACGAATCCGGGCTGGGAGTCGATCTGGCCGGCCCGGGCCTTGAAGCGGGTCTCGAACTCATCCTCGAAGCCTGGATTGACAAAAATACGGTTATTGACGACGTATGACATGCAGGATTTCCTGTAAACGCGATTAGACAAGTTCGGCGGGATGTCGAAAATTGATCAGTTCAGCGCAGCCCGCAGCCCATACCTCGGCCTGCAATGCCGCTATGGCGGCGGTTGGCATTCGTGAACTGCTGCGCGGGTCGCCTTCCACCAAACGCCCACTCAGTGCGCCTACCAACGGCATATGACTGATCAACAAAAGAGGAACCTGCTGGGCATCCTCCTGTAGCCAGTCGATAACTGGCTGCACAGGGTTATCCGGGGTAATTATGGCGAGACTTTCTACCTGTGCCCCCAACTGCTCAGCGACGATGGCGGCGGTTTGCTGGGCACGAACATAGGGGCTTGCGGCGATACGCAACTGGTCTCGGGAAGCATCCAGCGTCGTTGCCAGCCATTTCGCCATAGCCTTAACCTCGGCACGCCCTTGCTCGGTCAATTCGCGCCGTGCATCCGGGTGGCCCGGGGCTGCCTCGCCGTGGCGCATGATCCAGAGCTGCATCATGTGCTTTCTTTCCCTTTTTCAACCTCTTGAGAGCGCTGCTGAACGAACTCTCGAGGCAATGTGAATTCGACATCACTACTCTGTTCGTTCTGCATCAACAGCTGTGCCATCTGGCGCGCAGGAACATTCTTGAACAGCACCTGGTAGAGCCCTTCCGCCAGGGGCATGTAAATACCGTCCTGGCGCGCCTTGTGGCATACCAGACTGACGGTATTGACCCCCTCGGCCACCTGACCCAAGGCCTCGACCGCCTCATCAAGGGTTCTGCCTTCTCCTAGGGCATAACCAACCCGATAGTTACGTGAAAGATTCGATGAGCAAGTCACGATCAGATCACCCACCCCCGCCAGCCCAATGAAGGTCAATGGATTCGCGCCAAGGGCAACGGCGAAGCGGCTCATCTCCGCCAGTGCCCGGGTCATCAGCATGCTGCGGGTGTTCTCTCCCATGCCAAGGGCTGCGGCCATGCCCGCGGCGATGGCATAAATGTTCTTTAGCGCACCACCAAGCTCGACCCCATAGCGATCGTTACTCGCATAGACACGAAAGTAATCGCAGCCGAGTGCAGCTTGAACCCGGGCGCGAGTCAGTGCGTCGTCACTTGCCACCACCGTGGCGGTCAGCTGCTTTTGCGCGATTTCTGATGCCAGATTGGGGCCGGATAGCACACCGATGTGGGTGAATCCGGTCTCCTCTTCAAGGATCTGGCTCATCAGCTTGAACCCCTCTTCCTGAATGCCCTTGGTGGTACTGACCAGAAACTGCTCGGCCTTGAGCCAAGGGCGAGCCTGGCGCACAACGCTGCGAAAAGCCTTGGAAGGAATGGCTACGAAGACGAGTTCGGCTTTCTCGAGCACCGCTTCCAAATCGCTCGAAGCCCATACTGCGGGATTGATGGCGTAATCGGGCAGATAGCGGGAGTTACGATGTTCTCGAGTGATCTCGGCGGCAAGCTCGGCATCGCGCATCCATTGACGTACTTCTCCGCCATTGTCCGCGGCGATGCTGGCGATGGCAGTACCGAAGCTACCGCCTCCAAGTACCGCAACGTGTAAGCCTGTGGCTTTCGAGCCCGCCACCTGATTGTCTTTCGTCATGCAACGCTCCAGCTGAATCGACGCTCTTTCGAGTATAACGAAAAACGCCCCTCGTAAGGGGCGTCATCAGACTTGGCAGGATCAATCGAGTAGCGGCAACAACGAATCGATGCTGCTCTTGGCATCGCCATAGAACATACGCGTGTTGTCCTTGAAGAACAGCGGATTCTCGATACCGGAATACCCCGTTCCCTGGCCGCGTTTGCACACGAACGTCTGCTTGGCTTCCCACACCTTCAATACCGGCATCCCGGCAATGGGGCTGTTGGGATCTTCCTGGGCCGCCGGATTGACGATGTCGTTGGACCCGATGACGATGGCTACATCGGTCTTGGGGAAATCGTCATTGATCTCATCCATTTCCAGCACGATGTCGTAGGGCACCTTGGCCTCCGCCAGCAGCACGTTCATGTGGCCGGGCATGCGTCCTGCCACCGGGTGGATGGCAAAGCGCACGTCCTTGCCGGCCGCCCGCAGCTTGCGCACCAGTTCACTCACCGCATTCTGCGCCTGAGCCACCGCCATACCATAACCGGGGATAATGACCACGCTGTCAGCGTCATTGAGGGCACTGGCAACGCCACCGGCATCGATCGACACCTGCTCGCCTTCTATCTCCACCGCTGGGCCCGAGGTGCCACCAAAACCGCCTAGAATCACATTGACGAACTTGCGGTTCATTGCCTTGCACATGATGTAGGACAAAATGGCGCCGCTCGAGCCCACCAGCGCACCGGTCACGATCAACAGATCATTGGACAGAGTGAAACCGATAGCCGCTGCCGCCCAACCGGAGTAGCTGTTAAGCATCGAAACAACAACTGGCATGTCGGCGCCGCCGATTCCCATGATCAGATGCCAACCAATGAACAGCGCCAGCGCCGCCAGCAGCAGCAGGGTCCAGAAGCCACCGCCGTTGAGATACACGATCGCCAATAGCAAACACAGGATCGCAGCGCCGGCATTGAGCATGTGACCACCGGGGAACTGCTTGGGCTTGCCATCCATCTTGCCGGAGAGCTTGCCAAAGGCAATGATCGAACCAGTGAAGGTGACCGCACCGATGAACACCCCCAGCACCACCTCGACCTGCAGGAACGCAAGTTCCGCCGGCGTCTTGGTGGCGACCAGTGCTGCAAAGGCGGAGAAATTATCCGTCGCGCCTTCTATCATCTGGCTTGCCAATACTCGACGACGCTCCAGATCGGCATTGAAACCGACGAAAACCGCCGCCAGGCCGACGAAGGAGTGTAGCGCCGCCACCAGCTGCGGCATCTGGGTCATCTCGACCTTGCCCGCCACATAGACACCGATCACCGCGCCGATGATCATCATGGGGATCATCAGCCAATACCCGCCAATTCCTGGCCCCAAGATAGTGAAGAAAACAGCGATGGCCATACCCACGATGCCGTACCAAACAGCCCGCTTGGCCTTTTCCTGATTGCTCAACCCCCCCAGGGAAAGGATGAACAACACACTTGCCGCAATTGCCGCGGCAAAGACGAATTGTTGACCTAGCATTCTTTATTCTCCGCCGCTCAAGATTTCTGGAACATGGCAAGCATCCGGCGTGTCACCAGGAAGCCACCCACGATATTGATAGAGGCAATCAGCACCGAGATGGCCGCCAGCAATCCAACCAAAGCGCTACCGGAACCGATCTGCAGTACAGCCCCCAACACGATGATGCCGGAAATTGCATTGGTCACTGCCATCAGTGGCGTATGCAATGCGTGGCTGACGTTCCAGATCACCTGATAACCCACGAAGCAGGCCAGCACGAAAACGATGAAGTGCTGCATGAACGACGCCGGCGCCACCATCCCCAACAGCAGCATCACCACGCCGCCAATCCCCAGCATGGTGACCTGGGTCTTGGTTTGAGCCTTGAACGCCGAGATTTCAGCAGCCTTCTTCTCTTCCGGCGTCGGCTCCTTTTCCTTGGGTTTGGGCTTGGCGGCGGCGATCGCCTGCACCTTGGGCTTGGGTGGCGGATAGGTGATCTCGCCCTGATGCGTCACGGTAACGCCGCGAATCACGTCGTCTTCCATGTCCTGATGAATCTTGCCGTCT
The DNA here is from genome assembly GCF_947500835.1 of uncultured Halomonas sp. GTDB lineage: Bacteria > Pseudomonadota > Gammaproteobacteria > Pseudomonadales > Halomonadaceae > Modicisalibacter. The sequence goes on along the minus strand of NZ_CANMTQ010000008.1, from coordinate 143,543 downwards.
TTTTCCGGCGTCAGATCCGTGAGCAGATGGCGAATGTTGGTGGCATACAGCAAGGAGGCTTGCGTCGCCATCCGCGAGGGGAAATCAGTATAGCCGATCACGATCACGCCGTTATCGGTCACGACCCGCTCATCCGGCTTGGTGAGTTCGCAGTTGCCGCCCTTTTCCGCTGCCAGATCGATGATCACCGAACCCGGCTTCATGGCCTTGACCATGTCCTCGAGCAGCAGTTTGGGAGCCGGCCGGCCGGGAATCAGCGCCGTAGTGATGACGATATCCACTTCCGGCGCCTGCTCCTGGAACAGCGCCAGCTGCTTCTCACGAAACTCAGGGCTCGAAGGTGACGCGTAACCACCGGAGCCGGAGCTGTCCTGGGAATCCTCGAAATCGAGAAACAGGAACTCGCCGCCCATGGACTCGATCTGCTCGGCCACCTCCGGACGCACATCAAAAGCACGCACGATGGCGCCGAGACTCGCCGCAGTACCAATGGCGGCAAGACCCGCCACACCGGCGCCAACCACCATGACCTTGGCCGGCGGCACCTTGCCAGCGGCAGTTACCTGACCGGCAAAGAAGCGGCCGAACTGATTGCCGGCCTCGATTACCGCCCGATAGCCGGCGATATTGGCGGTGGAAGACAATGCATCCATCTTCTGGGCGCGAGAGATGCGCGGCACCATGTCCATGGCCATCACCGTGGCGCCCTGGGCCTTGCATTTCTCCAACAACGCCTCGTTCTGAGCCGGCCAGAAGAACGATATCAAGGTCTGATCTTTCTTGAGGTACTCGGCTTCCTTCTCGGAGGGTTCGCGCACCTTGACGACGATATCGGCTTCTTTCCACAGCGCTTCGGCGCTATCGACCACGGTGACATCGGCCTCACGATAGGCCTCATCAGGAAATCCCGCAGCCTCGCCAGCCCCGGTTTCCACCACACACTCATGGCCCAGCTTGATAATGTGTTTCGCGCTCTCAGGTGTCAGCGCGACCCGCGCCTCTCCCTTGGCAAGCTCTTTGGGTGCACCAATCTTCACATCCACTCTCCTGTTTCCAGGTTATCGTTGTTTGCCCAGTCCAGGGCAAAGGCACGGCGGTTACATTCGGACCGCACAGCTTACTGCAACTTTGTGACCTTACGTGATGTTTATTACCTATGGCATCGATCAAGCAGAGTATCCGCCACCCTTTAATCAACTGTTTATTACATCAAAAATGCTGAATGATGTCCTGGGTGCTGGTGACGTGCGCATACTCGCCATCGAGTAGCGCCAGGCTCAGATCATGCACCGACTCGGCACTCCAGGCGACCCCATGCCGATCCGTCACTGGAAAGCCGGCACAGGCATCCGCCGGCACCGAAACACTGAAATCCAAACAGGCGGCGTGACGCACGCTGGTACTCACAGAATGTGCCGTAGCAACCCCCATCATGACGAGATGAGTTACTCCATGATGATGTAACCAGCGTTCTAATTCGGTTTCCAGAAAGACATTGTTGACATGCTTGGTAACAATGCGCTCACCCTCACGAGGCGCCACGCACGCCTTGAACTCCGCGCCTGGCTGACCGGGGCGATACGGCGAGCGCGGCTCTCGGGAATGATGCCGCACATGCACGACACGACCATTGCCCCGACGCCAGCAGCTCAGCAGTTCTGTCAGGCGCGCTTCGAGCTCCGGGTTGTTGCGAGGGCCCCAGTAGTCACGATCATCGATTGCCTGTTGCACATCGATGATGACTAGCGCGGCACTCTCATCCCGAGCATCGCATAGTTTCAAACGCGCTGAGCCGGCTGCCATGAAACGCCCCTTCCCAGTAAGAGAAACAAAAGATCGTTACAGCATAGGCGTTGTTGGCCAAGCCTGCCGCTTCTGATCCAGTGACTCGCTCAGGAAGAACAGGAAAGGCATACTGGAGGGGCATTTATTGCAGGCGGTGTGAACCATTCGGCATCGTCTTCCTCCCGCTGCCCAAAAGGCGACGCCAAGCGCTCCCGCACACGTCGCAACGGCTCGCTGTCGCCAGTCTCGGCGGCTTCGATAACCTCTTGCGCCAGATGGGTGCGCAACACATAGCATGGATTGACCGCATCCATCGCAAGCTTGCGGGCCTCCGCGCTGCGAGATTCCCGCAATAGGCGTCGATCGTAGTCCTCGAGCCAAGCGGTCATCGCCTTGTCATCCGGTGCGATTTCCAGTGCGTTCGCCAGCTGCCGGCGAGAGTCCTCATCGCCGCGATACTTGCCCAGCGCGCGAAAGGCGTTGTGAAAATCTACCTGATGCTGCTCCAGCAGCTTGAGCCAGCTCGAAACCAGCGCAGCGTCACCTGATGACATCTCGTCATCGTCCGTCTTGGCGGTCAACCCGAGCCTCGCTCGCATAAGCTGCGCATAGCTGCGTTGCAGGGCAGGCTCATAGTCATCGAGCATGGCGCGCAAACGCTCGACATCGATCAGCGGCGTCAACGACTGCGCCAGCACGCTCAGATTCCATAACCCGACCCCTGGCTGCTGCTCAAACGCATAGCGCCCACCGGCATCGGTGTGATTGGGGGTCCAGTCAGGCTTGTAGCGCTCCATGAAGGCATAAGGCCCGTAATCCAGAGTCAGGCCTAGCAGCGACATGTTGTCGGTATTCATTACCGCATGCACGAACCCATAGGCCTGCCAGGCAGCGATCAGGTTCGCGGTTCGCTCCACCACATCGGCAAAGAAGGCCTCGAAGGGCGCATCCGCCTCGGCAAATTCAGGACGATGGCGGTGGATCACATGCCAGAGCAATGTCTGCATGTCCTCGACCTTGCGGCGCTGATAGAGCCACTCGAGGTGTCCGAATCGCGCATGGCTCGGCGACAAGCGCAACAGGGTCGCCCCAGGCTCGACCCGCTCGCGCATCACGCGCTCATCGTTGACCGCTACCGCCAGTGACGTGGTGGTAGGGATGCCCAGTCCACTCATGGCCTCTCCGGCAAGATACTCGCGGATCGATGAGCGCAGCACGGCCCGGCCATCGCCGAAGCGCGAATAAGGCGTCTGGCCGGCGCCCTTGAGGTGCAAATCCACTGGACCTTGGGCCGTCATTGCCTCTCCTAGCAGCAGGCCGCGCCCATCCCCGAGCGCGGGATTGTAGCTGCCGAACTGATGACCGGTGTATTTCTGGGCAATAGGCGTCATGCCGGGCAATAGTTCGCGCCCGGCCATCAACGCCTCGAGACGCTCACGATCGATCGCATCCGGGTCAAGGTCGAGCTGAGCGGCCCCCAGGGGGCTGACATCCAGCACCCGGGTATTGCGCCAGGCGGTTGGAGTGACGAAGGAAAAGAACGCTTCCGGCAGGCGCGTCCAAGCGTTGTCGAACTGCAGGGAATTCAAATTCATGCGATACACTCCTCACGAAAATCGCTGTCTTGAGTGTAAGCCATGCCAGTGGCATGTCCGCGAAAACAAACGACCGGCCCTTTGGCCGGTCGTTTGATCGATGCTATCAACAGCTTCAGGCGGTCAACAGCGCGTTGAGGCGCTTGACATAGGCCGCGGGATCGTCGAGATGCCCGCCTTCGGCGATGATCGCCTGATCGAGCAGGATGCGGGCAAGATCCGCGAAGCCTTCGTCACCGGCATTTTCCAGCCGAGTCACCAGGCTATGCTCGGGATTGAGTTCAAGGATCGGCTTGACCTCCGGCACCGGCTGACCGGCAGCCTCCATGATGCGGCGCATCTGGAAGCCCATCTCGTGCTCGGAGAGCACCACGCAGGCCGGTGAATCCGTCAGGCGGTGGGTCACCCGAACCTCCTGGACATCATTGCCCAGCGCTTCCTTGACCCGCTTGACCAAGTCTTCCTTGGCCTTGGCAGTCTCTTCTTGAGCCTGCTTCTCTTCTTCGCCTTCGATTTCCCCCAGATCCAGATCACCCTTGGCGACGTCGGCGAGGGTCTTGCCGTCGTATTCCGTGAGATGGCTCATCAACCATTCGTCGATACGATCGGATAACAGCAGCACCTCGATGCCCTTCTTGCGGAAGATCTCCAGATGCGGGCTGTGCTTGGCGGCATTGAAACCGTCCGCGATGATGTAATAGATCTTCTGCTGACCTTCCTTCATGCGGCCCACGTAGTCCGCCAGGGACTGATCCTGAGTTGCGCTGTCGGTATGGGTGGTCGAAAAACGCAGCAGTTCGCTGATCTTGTCCCGGTTGGCGTAATCTTCCGCCGGGCCTTCCTTCAGGACGCTGCCGAAATTGCTCCAGAAGGTCTGGTAGGCTTCCTTGTCCTTGGCGAGCTTCTTGAGCATGTCCAGGGCCCGCTTGGTCAGCGCCGACTTCATCTTATCGACCTGGGGGTCCTGCTGCAGCAGTTCCCGGGAGACGTTCAGGGACAGATCCTTGGAATCCACCACGCCCTTGACGAAGCGCAGGTAGAGCGGCAGGAACTGCTCCGCGTCCTCGAGAATGAACACCCGCTGCACGTAAAGACGCACGCCCCGGGCGCCGTCCCGTTCGTAAAGATCGAAGGGTGCGCGCCCAGGCACGTAGAGCAGGCTGGTGTACTCGAGCTTGCCCTCGACCTTGTTGTGGCTCCAGGTCAACGGATCGCTGAAATCATGCGCAACGTGCTTGTAGAACGCTTTGTACTCGTCGTCGCTGATCTCTGACTTGGGACGCACCCACAGCGCCTGGGCTTCGTTGACGGTTTCCCAGGTAACGGTTTCGCTGCCCTCGATCTCCTTGCCGTCCTCGTCCTGGGCCTTTTCGACCTTGGGCATGCGCACCGGCACTTCGATGTGATCGGAGTACTTGCGCACCAGGTTCTTGAGGCGGAAGTCGTCAGCAAATTCCTTGGCGTCCTTTTTCAGGTGCAGCACGATCTCGGTGCCACGCCCGGGCTTGTCGATATCGGCGATGGTGAACTCGCCTTCGCCCTTGGAGCGCCACTCCACGCCTTCGTCCGCATCGGCGCGGCGAGTACGCACCGTGACCTCATCGGCAACGATGAAACCGGAATAGAAGCCGACGCCGAACTGACCAATCAGCTTGGCATCCTTTTGCTGCTCGCCGGAAAGCTGCTGCAAGAACTCCGCGGTACCACTCTTGGCGATTGTGCCAAGGTTCTTGATCACTTCTTCACGACTCATGCCGATGCCGTTGTCGCGAACGGTGACGGTGCCGGCCTTCTCGTCATGTTCGATCTCGATGCGCAAATCGCTGTCGTCGCCATACAGCGCATCGTTGTCCAATGCCTCGTAGCGCAGCTTGTCGCAGGCGTCCGCAGCGTTGGAAATCAACTCACGCAGAAATATCTCCCGGTTGGAATACAGGGAGTGAATCATTAGATGCAGTAACTGCTTGACCTCAGTCTGGAAACCAAGCGTTTCTTCATGGGTGGCGGTAGTCATGTGGCAAAAGCCCCTCATGGTGTTATGAATAATCGTATCGACACCGATATGGGGCCCAGGAAGCACTTTTCAAGCACCCTGAGACAATACTTCCTGAATCAGCCTGGGTTTTGCATCGGCGGTTCGATATTGATCGCTTTCCATTGCCGGTAGTCATCGAGGGACTTATCGACCTTGGTCAGCAACCAGCCAACGATCACCACATCATCCACCATGCCGATCAGCAGGAACACTTCAGGAATCAGATCAAGAGGCGATATAAGATAGACAAGAGCCAACGCCATCCACATGAACGCCGACCAGGGTATGGGCCGATAACGCCCCTTGATCACGTCGGCGCACATGGGGGCAAACAGCTTCAGCGCCCGAGCAATTCGCGATAGCGCGCCAGCTCGAGCAGTCAGGCGCGAAAAAGGATTCAAGCGTTTGAATAATGACATTACGTTTCTCCGTGTCTGGCGCGTAAACTCATCATGAGTAGTAGCTTAGAGACTTCATGAGATCTGATAGCATTCACGTTTTGCGACTGTTTTACATAATTGGGGCAAGTACAAGGAAACACTAGTCATGAAATTTCAATATCTCAGGCGTGGCATGGCCTTGACGGTTGCCGCAATGATGAGCCTGCCGCTCATGGCTAGCGATAACGTCGATCAGCAAATGCATCAGGCGTTAGAAGCCGCACGTAACAAGCAGTGGGACCAGATTGATCAGGACGCCATCAAGAATCACGTGCTGGCAGGCTATGTCGAATACCACCAGCTGCGAAACCGCTTGCCTCATCTTGACACTGCGATTGTCAACGACTTTATCGAGCGTTACGCGGATTCGCCTCTGAGCGGCTGGATGCGGGGCGTGGCGGAGGTAAGCTACGGCCATGCCGGTCGTTTCGCATCGCTGCTCGCGGTCAGCGACGGCAAGCCCCGCGGCACCATTCGCCAGTGCTATTACTACACCGCCCTACTCGACCGCGAGCCCGCAACCGCGGCCCAGGGTGGGCTTGATCTATGGTTGACCGGGGACTCTCAGCCGGATGCTTGTGACGACCTGTTCGCCACGCTTCGCAGCCGGGGTGTCATTGATGGACACGCCATCTGGCAGCGTCAGATGCTGGCCTGGGAGAACGGCGAGGATGGTCTGGCCCGCTATTTGTCACGCTCGCTTCCCAGCACCTGGGACGACGCCCAGGCGGCTTTCGAGCGTCTGCAAAAGAACTATGCCGCGATTACGCAGGTTCCCGTCTCTCTTGGGCCTGGCGGAGCAGGCAGTGCCGCTCTCTTCACCGCGGCCATGCACAATTTCACCCGCGCCGACACAGAAGCCGCCCTTGAGGCCTGGCGTAAAGTCGGCCCTCATTTATCACTTGATGTGTCCCAGCGCCATCAGATCGAACATGACCTGGCGTTCTACTCCATGGCCCGGGAGATTCGCAACAACGAAGGCTGGGTAGACGACGTGCTGCCGCGTCTTGCCGATGGTGACCTGCTCGAACTGCGCGTGCGTCGTGCCCTGGCGCAACGCAATTGGAACGAGGTCGTTCGCTGGGTCCGCACGATGCCAAAGGAAACGCGTGAAAGCGCCCGCTGGCAATACTGGCTGGGCCGTGCCCTGGCCGAGCAAGGCGATGAACAGGCCTCCCGCAATGCCTATGCCATCGCCGCCTCACAGCGCGACTTTTTCGGCTTTGCCGCGGCGGACCGCCTGCAACAGCCTTACAACCTCAACCTGGAACGCGCGACCTTCAGCGAAGACTTCCGTCGCCAGGTTGCCAACTGGCCCGCGGTGAAACGCGCCGAAGCCTTGCAGCGCATCGGCGAGCCGGGGCTTGCACGCAGCGAATGGTATGGCGCCGTGGCCCGAGCCAACGACGAAGAGGCCAAGGCGCTGGCGGATTACGCACTGAGCCAGGGGCGTTATGCCACCCTGGTGCAGACGACGATTACCGCCAAACAGTGGGACGCCCTGGATTGGCGCTTCCCCGAGGCCTATCAGGACAGCTTCTTGCGCTGGGGCGAGACAACCGGCGTCGATCCTTTCCTATTGATGGGTATTGCCCGACGTGAAAGCGCCTTCAACAATGAGGCGGTCTCTCCTGTTGGGGCTCGTGGCTTGATGCAGTTGATGCCGGGTACTGCGGCACTGGTCAGCCGTCAAATTGGCAGCGCCAATCCTAGTCTTGACGGATTATTCGACCCGGAGGTCAACATCCGCTTGGGTAGCACCTACATTCGCGACATGCTGAAGCGCTATCGCGGTAACCGTCTGGCCGCCACCGCCGCTTACAACGCCGGCCCAGGCCGAGTCGATCGCTGGCTGCGCGACTCACCCGACGAGTTCGATCTGTTCGTCGAAAGCATTCCCTTCCGTGAAACCCGCGACTACGTTCAGGCAGTGCTGGCCTACCAGGTCATCTTTGCCAGCCTGGCAAAAGACGGTGATACCCGCGGCATCGCCATGCTGACGAAAGCCGAGCGTCAGGGCGAGTATGATACGTCGCTGATGGCCCGCAACTAGAACGATGAATCACGACACTAAGCGCCTCAATCGAGGCGCTTTTTTTATGGCCCTGTATTCAAGGCCGCTGCTGCAGAGCCAGTTTGATGCCGAACGCAATCAACACTATGCCGGTGACACTTTCGATTCCGCGCGATACCCATCCTTTCGCCAGCCAATGCCCTGCACGCCCTACCATGAGCACGATGCCGATCTGCCAAAGATTGGCGATGACGAAATGTACGCTTGCCAACCATAGCGACTTGAGCAGCGCCGGGTCACTGGGTGCGATGAACTGAGGTAGAAAAGCCATGTAGAACACGACGGTCTTGGGATTGAGAACATTCGACAAAAATCCTTCCCGCAGGGGTAGCCAGAAAGACACTCGTCGCGATGGCGAGCTGATCCCGGCGATGGGCAAGGGTATACCGCGTCGAGCGCTGATTAGGCTCTGCACGCCCAGCCATACAAGATAAGCGGCCCCCAGCAGCTTGAGCACGCCGAAGGCCCAGGCGGATTGCAGCAGAATCAGCGAAATACCCAAGGCAGAGACGCTGGCATGCACGAACAAGCCACAGCAGATCGCCAGGCTGGTCAGCACTCCGTTCCAGATACCGCCGCGCAATGTATTGCGAATCACCAGCAAAGTATCGATACCCGGGGTCATGCTCAACAACGTAATGGCAAGCACAAAGGTCCAGAATTGGGCATCGATCAGCATGAAGATGGCTATCGAAGAAACGTTGAGGTGAATGGACGTGTCATAGGACCAGCGATTGCAACAGGAACAGACTGCCGGCGACTACCACAATGAGTCCGATTACCATCAACAGGCCGTCTTTGGCAGCCAGCCCAAGCCCCATCAGGGTGATGGCAAGTGCCGGCAAGGCGGCAGCAAAAGGAACAAGCTCCAGCGGAAGCATGGATAATGCCAACACCACCGCCAGGGCAGCAATCAGTCGCCGTGACAGCGGATTGACCAGACGCTGCAGGCGCGGCTTGAGCAACTTGTCGATACGCTGGGTCCAGGGCTTCAGGCGCGTTACAGCGCGGCTGAACTTGTCGTGACTGAACCCACGTTGAGCCAGGCGTCGCGGCAACCAAGGCGACGATTTGCCCATCACCATTTGTGCCGCCACCATGGCGATGAATAGCCCACAAAGGGTCGGTATGCCCGGAATGGCACCCGTAGGCAGCAGTACGATCAGCGCCGGCAACACCAGCAGCGGCCCGAAGCCGCGGGTTTCAAAGTTATCGACGATATCCTGCAACCGGATGGTCTCACCACTATCGGAGTCATCGAGTTGCACGAGTAATTGCGTCAAGCTGATGCGCTGCGCCATACGCCCTCCCTGGCGGTTTCAGTTTGCAGGATCGAATGCGGGATGAGCGCCATGCTTAGTTACTGAAAATTCCACGGCGCGCATGCTTCAACGAGATCTGATCGTTCAGCGTCCAGAAATCATAGAGCACACCAATCAGGAACAATCCGCCGGTAAACAGGTAAAGAATGCCAGTGATCCACTTGCCCATATACATCCGATGAACGCCGAAAACGCCCAGAAAGGTAAGCAGTACCCATGCTAGCGTGTAATTGGTGGGCCCTGCTCTGAAACGCAGATCCGCCTGTCTGTCCATGCCTGGAATCAGAAATAGATCGATCAACCAGCCTATACCCAAAAGGCCTAGCGTAAAAAACCAGATCGTACCGGTGATCGGTTTACCATAGTAAAAGCGGTGGGCGCCGGTGAAACCGAATATCCACAGTAGATAACCAACACCCATATTATGTGTGTTACTGGCAGACAGTTGAGTCACGTTTGCTCCTGTAGCGAGTTGTTTGAGAACGACATACTATCAAGATGAAACTTGTGAATGCCTATAGGACGCCAAGCTCTCTGAGTCTTTCCTTGAGATAGCTATCTGCCGTATGGCGTTGAGACAGCTCAACCTCCGGGCGCGGATGCAAGAACAGTGGCAGCGACAGACGTGAATGGGAACAAGCCGCCCCTTCTGGATTGACCACCCGATGAGTGGTGGAAGGAAAGTAGCCCTGGGAGGCCTCCTGCAACATATCGCCGACATTGATCACCAGTTGTCCTGGATCGCAAGGCACTTGATGCCATTTATCATCTCGACCACGTACTTCAAGCCCTGGCTCATTGGCTGCAGGCAATACTGTCAGAAGGTTGATATCTTCATGGGCAGCGGCTCTTACCGCGCCAGGCTGCTCGTTGCCGGCCAAAGGAGGATAGTGCAACACCCGCAGCAAGGTCTGCTCACTACCCTCCACCATGTGTGAGAGAGGCTCGCGATAATGGCTTGCCACCTCGGCAGGTGTTTGCGCCTCGATCCAGCCAAGAAGCGTCGAGGCAAGGGACTCTGCACGCCGGTAGTAGTCCATGATTTCTTCACGTAGCGAATCCGGTATGCGCCCCCAAGGATAGATGTGGTAGTACTCCTTGAGATCCTTGACGCCATGTCCCTTGGCAGTTTCCGATACTTCTGGCGGAAAATAGCCATCCTGGCGAAACGGATCGAAGCGCCAGGCATGCTTGTCAGCGTCATCGAAAAACGCCTGCCAGTGACGATAGATTGACTCGATCAATGTGTTGGGTAATGGGTGGTTACGCAAGACCCCAAACCCTGTCTCGCGCAATGACTGCGCAAAGTGTTCGGCAGCGTCTGAAGATGCATAATCGACGTTCTGGACGTGCATGTTTTTTCCAACTATGTTGCTTTAGCGAGCATCGTAACCTGAAAAGAACCGGTATAGCAGTTCGGCCGCCCCCTTCTGATACGATTTCGCAGCATCGATCATCCGGCTCGGCACTGTCCAACTGATTGTTTTTGCGACAAAGGACAACGAACATATTGTCGCTGATCTTTGCAACACGTGTATGACGGGTATAAAGAAGGCATCGATCCTATTTATATCCAGCATCATCATTGGTTAGTCGAGGAAATCTGCAAATGGCAACTGGCACTGTCAAGTGGTTCAACGATACCAAGGGCTACGGCTTCATCTCCCCAGACGATGGCGGCGACGACTTGTTTGCCCACTTCTCCGAAATCCAGGCTGATGGCTTCAAGACCCTGCAGGATGGGCAAAAGGTCTCTTTTGATGTCACCCAGGGCAAAAAAGGACTTCAAGCCGCCAACATCAAGGTCGTGAATTAACCTCTCATTCGCTCTCGATGCAAAAAGGCTTGTCACGGCAAGCCTTTTTTGGTTGCATTCACCATAGTGGAATGTGTCATACTCCCAAGCATTATGGCAAATAGTTCTTGACCCCTCTGAGTGAATGGCCCATTCTCTCATCCGTTGGTTTGTAAGCAGAATGACGTCGGTTGTAATCGATTCCACTCGATAATCCTCGTGCGCGTTTTCTCTAGCATATGAGCCTCGCACTGATGGTGGAAAGCAGCTTACGGCTTCTCGAAACCTCGTTAATATCATCTAGTTAGAAGTAAGGAAATCGACAATGGCAACTGGCACTGTCAAGTGGTTCAACGATACCAAAGGCTTTGGTTTCATTTCTCCGGACGATGGCGGCGACGATCTCTTCGCCCATTTCTCTGAAATTCAAGCTGACGGCTTCAAGTCTCTGCAGGACGGACAGAAGGTCTCCTTCGACGTCACTCAGGGCAAAAAAGGCCTTCAGGCTGCCAACATCAAGCCCGAGTGATCGCGGCTACCTGATGTAGTAACCCGCTTTCGACAAGCGGATTGCAGTAAAAGGCCTACCTTGAGTGGGCCTTTTTCGTGCGCGCTAATAATATTTCCCTTAGGGTTGCTCTCCCCCGGCAGGCGCATCGATTTCCTGATTCTGCTTGACGTCTTCCTCTTCTGCGGCCTTGAACTGCTCTTCGAGTTCTTTCTCCGCTTCCTCGAAGCGCCTCTCCGTTTCCTTCAACGCTTCGTTGACATCATCTTCCGTGTTGTCCCAAGAGCTATCCGCAGCGGTTTCTCCTGTACTGCTGCCAATAGTGGAATCGTCCGGGGACGTATCACTTGGCATCGTTTGATCGTCGTTTGCCGCATTGGGCTCTTCAGGAACCGTTGCTGAATCATCCGAAGATGAGTCGGTCTGAGCCTGGCTATTGGACTGTTCATTCGACTGTGGTGATGCCTGAGCGACCTGTATTGAATCGCTACTCGTTTGACTCGATTGCGTCGACGGTTTCTCGCCATCGTCACAAGCCGCCAAGCCCATTGTCAGCATCAGCGCTGCTGCAGGCAACGTCCAGGGCGCTTTGGCCATCGATCCTCTCCTTGAAAATGAATGAACCCTTCATTCGATGCAGGGTTATTGCAGCAAACCCGATCTCCTCACGCAAGGGAGAACGGTTGCTTGCATTTACTTATACGCCAATGTCCTCATTCCATAGCTCGGAATGACGCTCGATGAATGCTTCCATCAACTCGCGGCATTCGTCGCTATCAACGACCTCCAGCTCGACACCACTTTCGCGAAGATGAGCTTCCGCCCCCATGAAAGTACGGTTTTCACCAATCATCAAACGCGGAATACCGTAAAGCAGAATCGCGCCACTGCACATCGGGCAAGGCGACAGGGTGGTATAAAGCACGCACTCTCTGTAGACGGACGCAGGCTGTCGTCCCGCATTCTCCAGGGCATCCATTTCAGCATGTAGCACTACGCTATCCCGCTGATGGCGTTGATTGTGTCCACGCCCAATGATACGACCACGATGCACTAGTACCGAGCCAATGGGCACGCCCCCTTCCTCCAGACCTTGCCGCGCTTCGTCGATAGCCGCCTGCATGAACTCATCCATGATGCTCCCTCAAGTAGCGAACAGTTGACCCTTGATATCACGAAACGCCTTGAATTCCAGGGCGTTACCTGACGGGTCGAAAAAGAACATGGTGCCCTGCTCGCCGGGCTCACCATGAAAGCGAATATAAGGCTCTATCTCGAAGCGTATTCCCGCCTGAGTCAGACGATCGACAAGGCTTTCCCATTCGGGCATATCCAACACGACACCAAAGTGCGGCACGGGTACGCCGTGGCCGTCGACGGCATTTCGATGAAGGTTACCCTTCAGGCTCTCCAACTCGGGATTCAGGTGGCATACCAGTTGATGGCCATAGAGATCGAAATCGACCCAAATATCGCTGGAGCGCCCTTCCGGGCAGCCCAGTAGATCGCCATAGAAACCTCGAGCCTCGTCGATATCACGCACTTGTACGGCCAGATGAAATGGACTCGGCATGGAATAGCTCTCCTTGATGCGGATCCTTCATGATCAAAATGGAATCGCTCGGGAAGAAGTCTACCCCAGGACAATTGGTTTTTCCTGTCACTGCCGGCTTTACCGTCCACACCATGGCTAACGAAGATGCCAGACGTTTAAGAAAAGCCCAGGTCAGGTCGCGCTTTTCTCACTTGGCTACAGGAATAACCCCGCGAACTACTGCACGGATCGGTAGCATCGCATGTCAGTTGGCGCTTGTTGACACCAGCGATGCGGTTGTCGATAAAGCGAGATCAGCGGTGAAGAGAAACATGTAATCTACAAGGCATGACTTGCTAAAGACAGAGCGCTTTCATGGCCAGCTTCCCAGAAAAACTCGGGGTTGCGCTTCAGGCAGTTTCGGTTTGAGCAGACGATACGGAGGACAATAATGGACTGCTCGCGGGCACCAGCATGCGGATAGCACGGGGTATGAGCGTCGCCTCGAACTCACGCAGGAAACGCGGCTCGCCATCAAGATTGATCGGAAACGCACCGTCGGCGCGAAAAACAACATGCGGCGTACGCACCGTGCGTACAAAATCACCATTTGCTGGAATACGCTCGAGTTCCGTCATCAACTGACGCATTTCACTCAACGATGAGAAATGGCGCACAATCAGCACATCCAACAGCCCATCATCGATCTTGGACTGGGGCGCCAACGGTTGACCTCCGCCGGCCTGGGAACCGTTGGCGATCGCTAGCAGAAAAAGAGGTGCTTCGATCTCTTTTTCGTGGCCATTTTCAGTCCAGCGAATGAGCCCCCTGTAGGGTCGATAGCGCCAGATACTGAACATGCCCATCAACGCGTAGGCACCTCCGCCCAGCACGCGCTTGAGCGAGTTAGGCGTCCATCTGGTCACCTGGGCGCCAAAGCCTCCGGAAGCAACGTTGATGAAATAGTCATCTCCCAGATGCACAACATCCACGGCCCGAGACGAGACGCTCAACGCCACGCGCAATGCGGCTAGCGGTAACAAGGGCAAACCCAGACTATTGGCAAGATCATTGGCGCTTCCCAATGGCAGTATGCCCAAGGATGCACGCTCTGCCTCGTCCAGGCCCATCAAGCCATTGGCGACCTCGCTGACAGTGCCATCGCCGCCGCCCACGATCAACCGACCTATTCCCTCATGGCAGGCTTCCTGAGCGTAGCGCAGGCCATCTCCTGCCTCCCAGGTAACGCGCACCTGTAGATCGTACCCCTCTTTTCTCAACGCCTTGACGGCCTCGCGAACTTCAAGATTCTGGGACGACTTGCCATTGAGAATCAAACGCGCCGTACCTGCCATTGTATCGGCCATTCCTGCGTTCCTTACTTATGAGGTTGTGCTCTTCAGCAATCATGTCGACGACACTAGCCGATACTCTTGAATGGTATTCGAGTCCCGAAGATAGGCCGCTAATCTGGCCAGATTCTGCTGATTGTTGGTTTGCAATACCATATGGTAACGATAAAGGGTGCCGCGTTCCCCCAGACTATAGCTCATTGATTTGATGGTGCATCCATGCTCGGTAATCATCTTGCGTACCTTCACCTCATCGTCTACCGCATCAATGGCGTAGCACAGCATATGATCGGCAAAGAACTTGCTCGGCAGACGGTTTTCCACCCAGCGAAAGGTTGAAAGCGTCACCAGCGTTGCAATGGTTGACACCACCGCAAGATAGAAAAAGCCGATACCAAACAGGATACCCAACGCTGAGGTAACCCAGATCGATGCTGCCGTAGTCAGACCGCGCACCGTCAAGCCTTCCTTGAAGATCACTCCCGCGCCTAGAAACCCGATGCCGGTCATGATGCCTTGCGCCATGCGAGTGGGATCGGTCCGTATTGCCGTCTCCGCCAGACTGCTGCCTGCCATCCATTCACCCTGGTGTACGGAAACCAGCATCAGCATCGCCGAGGCACCGCATACCAGGGCATGGGTACGAAACCCTGCCGGGCGACCATGATAGCTGCGCTCCAGTCCAATCAGGCTACCCGCAAGCCAGGCAGTGCCCAGATTGATCATAATCGCTAGTGAAACGTCGGACATGTACCTTCCCTGCATCAATCAACCATGTTTATCTAAAATACAGCTTTCCGGGAAACATCGTTCAGGATTTGATCCTAGAACCTTTTGAATGCAGTTGATCCGTTGAATAAGCGATAAGACGTTGCGGTACTGAATCTTATCGCCCACATTCAAAGACACTTGCTTTTTCCATCGGAAGGAATCGCCCCTTTGTCCAAGACCAACGAATCATCCAGCGTCTCCGATTCAGAAAACAACGCTCGACAAACCGAAGTAGCCGCCATACACAAGACGATCCGTACTCAAGGAGAAAAGGAGCTTGGTCGCACCGTTTCGGCGCTGCTGTGGTCGGCCATTGCCGCCGGCCTGTCGATGAGCTTCTCGATGCTGGCCATCGGCTTGATCAAATCCCATCTGCCGGAAAACGATATCGGCGTATTGATCTCCTCGCTGGGATACGCCGTCGGCTTCATCGTGGTTATTCTGGCGCATCAACAGCTCTTTACCGAAAACACCGTTACTGCGGTACTGCCCCTGGTGACCGATCCGGGATTCTACAAGCTTTTCTGTCTGCTGCGTCTATGGAGCGTGGTGCTCATCGGCAATCTGATCGGTGTCGCGATCTCCGCCTATCTTCTTTTGGCCATGCCCTTGTTCGATACCCAGACCCACGGCGTTTTCATTGCCCTGGGAGAAAAGATCATGAAAAACGACGTTAGCCAAATGTTCGCCAAGGGCGCCATCGCCGGCTGGATGATCGCGACCATGGTATGGCTGCTACCCGCAGCCGGAGATGCCAAGGTCTGGGTGATCTTGATCGTTACCTCTCTGATCGGTCTTGGAGGATTCACGCATATCATCGTGGGTTCCACGGAGGTGCTGTATCTGGTCTTCGACGGCAAGGCCAGCATGAGCGACTACGCCTTCAAGTTTGCGCTACCGACACTGCTGGGTAACGTCCTGGGAGGCACCTTCATCTTTGCATTGATCAGTCATGCCCAGGTTCGCAGCGACAACTGAACAATCGCGAGCTGCAGCGTGGTGTTTCAAAAAAATCGGCCGCCTCAAGGGCGGCCGATTTCATTAAAAAGCGATAGGTTTCATGAATTTTCAAGCATTCGCGGCCTGAGCCTGTGAAGCGCCGAGTATGTCAGAGGCAGCACTGCTGCGATTGATCGCCGAGAGCACCGCCTTGAGGGAGGCGCTCACCGTATCGCCGTCCTCGGCCATGCCGCTGACCCTTACCCCGTCCACGTTGAGCTGCACGAAGGCGATGGCAACGGCATCGCTCCCTTCCCCCAGCGCGTGTTCACCATAGTCCACCACGTTGACGCTCTGCCCGGTATGGCGCTGCCAGGCATCCATGAAGGCTGAAATCGCCCCGTTGCCCTGGCCTTCCAGCGCAATGGCGTCACCATTGTGCATCAGTGTCGCCGTCAGCTTCTCGGCGCCTTCCCGGTCCAGACGATACCCCTTGAGTGTAAGCGGCGCATCCTGCATGAAGGTATCGAGCAGGATATCCCGAATCATCTGGCTCGAGAGTTCGCCATTGGTTTTCTCGCTGGCGGCCTGAACATGTGGCGCCAGTTCCAGAGTCATCCAGCGCGGCAGGCTGATGCCGAAATCCCGCTCGAGCAGGAAGGCCATGCCGCCCTTGCCGGACTGGCTGTTGACGCGAATCACCGCCTGATAGTCACGGCCCAGGTCCTTGGGATCGATGGGCAGATAGGCCACCTGCCAGGCCTCGCCCTCCTGCTGCTTGTGCAGGCACTTGCGAATGGCGTCCTGATGGCTGCCGGAAAAGGCGGTGTAGACCAGCTCCCCAATCCAGGGGTGACGCGGATGTACCTCCAGGCCAGTGCATTCGGTGCACACCTGAATGATCTCGTCCGGATTGGAGAGATCGAGCTTCGGGTCTATGCCCTGACTGTAGAGATTCATCGCCAGGGTGACGATATCCATGTTGCCAGTGCGTTCGCCGTTACCCAAGAGCGTCCCTTCGACACGATCGGCGCCGGCCAGCAGCCCCAGTTCCGCCGCTGCCGCAGCACCGCCACGATCATTGTGGGTATGCAGCGAAATGATCGCACTTTCGCGGTTTTTAAGATGAGTGACGAAATACTCGATCTGATCGGCGAAATGATTGACCGGCCCCACTTCGACGGTGGCCGGCAGGTTGAGAATGCAGGGCTTTTCCGGCGTTGGCTGCCAGACGTCCATTACCGCCTCGCAAATCTCCACGGCAAAGTCCAGCTCGGTGCTGGTGAAGCTTTCCGGGGAATACTGGAAGGTCCAGTGGGTATCCGGGTAGCGTGCTGCGTGTTCCATGACCCAGCGGGCGCCCTGCTCGGCGATGCCGATGATGCCTTCGCGCTCCTGCTCGAAGACCCGCTCACGCTGTACCTTGGAGGTGGAGTTGTAGACATGAACGATAGCGCGTTTGGCACCCTCCAGTGCGGCAAAGGTCTTCTCGATCAAATGCTCCCGAGCCTGCACCAACACTTGGATATTTACGCCTTCCGGAATCTGGTCCTCTTCGATCAGCCAGCGCACGAAATCGTAGTCATGCTGACTGGCTGCAGGAAAACCGATCTCGATCTCAGTCAGACCGACCTTGACCAGCAAGGCCCAAAGCCGTTTCTTCTGCTCCACGCTCATCGGCTCGAGTAGCGCCTGGTTGCCGTCACGCAGATCGACGCTGGCCCAGTAGGGTGCCTGGGTCAAGGTGCGAGAAGGCCACTGACGATTAGTGAGCGGGACCGGCTCTGCCGGCGCGTATTTGCGATGATCAAAAGCAGTAGAAGCCATGGGTCGTGTCCTTGCCGGAGACTGATGCCGGATGTCAGCTTGGCCGGCGAATGTTTGAACGGTGTATCAGACCTTGTGAGTCTAGCGCCGACAAGGGCTCTTGTGGAGCCGCTGTCGGCACAACGGGATTATCGCGATAACGATGATGTCCAGCTTACGCCATTTGACTACATAGAAGATTGCGAAATAAGATGAGAATTCAGCCTTCAATGGCATAAAATAGCGTAATAAATCAATTAGGCGACATGGAATTTCTCTCTTGCCAACAAACGAGACTTCTACTGCGTTAGATCGCTATGATCGCTACATCCTCGACATCCTGCAGCGCGAAGGTCGCATCAGCAACCAGGAACTGGCAGAGCGTATCGGGCTTTCGCCCTCGCCTTGTCTGCGTCGGGTCCGGGCGCTGGAGGAAAACGGGCTGATTATCGGCTATCGCGCCCTGGTGAACGCAAGGCGCCTTGGCTACAGCTTGATGGTGCTGCTGCACATCTCCATGGACCGCCATACGCCGGAGCGCTTCGCCAATTTCGAGAAAGAAATAGATGCCCTCCCCCAGGTGCTGGAGTGCCTGCTGATCACCGGTCAGGAAGCCGACTATCAGCTCAAGGTGGTGGTGCGGGACATGGACGACTATCAGGATCTGCTGCTAAACCGCATCACCCGCATCGAGGGCGTCAGCGGCGTGCACTCCAGCTTCGTACTACGCCAGGTGATCGACCATCCGCCGGCACCACTAGGCTGAAGCATGTACATTGATGTCTTCATCAGGAGATGGAAATGAGCAGCCTTGATCAGCAGGAATGTGACATTCTGCAGGCATTTGACGCAGGCAAGTTGATAAGCTTGCTCTACGCAATAATATTTCGTTATTCCCGACACCCTTCATGGATGATTCATGCAAACTGACGGTTTTTTCAACTGGCTCGGTGAGAGCATTGGCGATGCGATTCGCGCCCTGGTCGATCTATTATCCGGTTTTTTTGCCAGCATTGGCATTTTCATTTACGAATTCATCGAAGGACTATCCGGCTCTTTAGGTATCAGCACGTCGCTGTTCAACATGGTCATGCTGGTGATCGGCCTGCTATTGCTGTTCAAGGGCATTCGCAGCTTCCTGAGTCGTTCCATCATCGGGGGCATCGTCTGGACGGTGATCGGCCTGCTGGTGCTGAGCTGGCTCATGGCGTGATGAAAACCTTTCCACGCCCATGACGAAGCCCATTCGGTCACGTAAAGTAGCGGGGTGGACCACAACCAGGGACGACATATCCTATGCTTTCTCGTTTCAAACTACGGCTTGGACTCTTCGCGCTGCTGCTATGCGGCGGGCTCTTGCCTCAGGCCTTTGCGCAACAAGGGCAGACAGGCCCCAACATGAGCGTCGAAAACTTCCAGGATTGGGAAGTGCGCTGTCCCCAGGGTGGCGGCAGTGCGGAGCTGTGTTCAATGATGCAGCTGGTCGACAACCCCCAGGGCGGCCAGCCGATCATGCAGGTCATCATGGCCTATCCCAAGGAGCTGGACGCACCGGCGATGGCGTTCATTTTACCTTTGGGTACTCGCCTGGCGCCGGGTTTGCAGCTGGTCGTCGATAACAACGAGCCGATCAACTTCCCCTATCAAATGTGTCAGGAGCAGGGTTGCCGCGCGGACATCCCGGTCACGGAAACCCTGCGCCAGCAGATGCGCAGCGGCACCCGTGCCACCGTCAGCATCATGGGCCCCCGAGGTGAGCGCCTAGACCTGCCGGTGTCGTTGCAAGGCTTTACCGCCGCCAATGACCGTATTGCCCGCTGATCGTTCTGCCCATCGACCATTAAAAACGGGCCGCTCATTCGAGCGGCCCGTTTTATTTATGCAGGTAATGCTTTTATTACGGCCCCCGTATTCCTTTAGCAACGATGCTCACTGCCAAACTAGCGTCTCGGGTCGCTTTCTTGCCAGTTCCACTCGCTTCGGGCGACAGCGTCATGAGCATGCAGCTTTCCGCGTGCACGACACGTAACTGGAAGCCGCGTGCAGCGGGTTGCTCACGCAGCATCTGATGAAGGCGGCGTGCCGCATCCTCGCAAAACATCAGATTCTGCCCATTGGCCAGGGCAAAGGCTTGCTCATCGACGCGCTTGACTGCGGTTTGTAGCGCGGTACCCAGCACGCTCTCGCTGCGCTCAATCAGTGTTTCCACGGGCAGCACCTCGACCTCGTTTGCAAGATGAATCGTCAGATGCGCCTGACTGCGCTGGCTGTGCGGCGTGGCCACAATGCCCTTCTCACTGCCGAGCCATGCTCCGACGGTCTCCCGCGTCATCGGCATATCGACGAAGTCCTCCTCAAATTTTTGCTGAATCAACTGGCGTGATAGGGCCGCCGAGCAAGGACAAGTCGAGGAATACCCTATGCTTAGTTCGAAATCGGCCCGAAGCACACCATGGCTGCCCAACCGACTGCGCAGCACGAAGGGATACGCCTTCCAGCCCGCCAAGGGGCTGATCAACGCCGGACGCTTGAGCAACACCTCGCCGCTCAGATCGAGAAAGGCCGAGCTGGAAAGCTCTTGATGGGTATCGAGGAAGTGTTCCAGCACTGCAGAAACGGCAGATAACGATAGCTCCTGCCCTTCGAGCCTGGCCAGGGCAAGATACAGACGCGACATGTGGATACCCCGGGCGTTGGAATCCTCCAGGCTGACGCCCGCTGAAACGCACCCATTGACCGGGTGACCGGCCACCAGGAACGGCAAGGCAATACGCTCCATGCCGACCCAGGAAAGCATGCCACCCAGATGAGGCGCCTCGCCGGCGACATCTACCAAACCTCTATTGATCATGGGTCATACGTCCTTTGTTGATGGGTAGTGCCATCGTCTACTCCCAGACGGGAAGGGGATCGGGTAGCGCCTGCCAACGCCAGAAAAGATATGTTATAACATAACATTCAGACTAGTCGAAGCAACGGCCTACCACTTCGAAAGCGCGACGGTTGGACGACGCCTGCTGCTGAGCATCGACCTGCGTAACGGGCCGCTCCGCAAAGTCCGGAACAATCCGGGCTGTCCTGAAGTGAATTTGATACGTTATATCATTTCATGCAGCTTGTTTTTATACTGGCGTGCTGAGTATTGGGCAGAGTCTCACTTTCATGTCATACCATGCTGGCCTGGCAACACGCTTAGCCCATATCCTCCATGATCGAATCAACTTGTCTGGAAATTCATTGATCGGTGACCCTTTTATGTGGCTTTCAACCATCCACTGCGTTGGCCAACTTCGCTGTATTCGGCGCCTTGCCGCGCTACTGCTGGCACCGATGTTCCTGGCTGCATCTCCTGCGACCCAGGCCCATCCCCATGGCTGGGTGGACTACACCATACGCGTGCTGTTCAACGATCGCGGCCAGGTAACGGCCCTGGAACAGCATTGGAAGCTGGATCCGTTTTACAGCCTGACCCTGAGCGAAGAACTGTCCCGTGCAGAAGGTGACGAGAGCATGCAGCAACGACTCGACGCCTTGGGAGACGAGATCTTCAACAACATGGCCCAGGAACACTATCTTTCTCACGTTTATCTGGATGGCAAGGAGCTCGAGTTCGGGCAGGTCACCGAATACACCACCCGGATGAGCGATCAGCGCATCGAATTGTTCTTCGTGCTACCGCTGGCGACACCGCAGTCCCCCAATGACGGCAAGCTGAGCTGGAAAATCTACGACGCGACCTACTACATCGAATTTCTTTACGACGACAAAGCCGACATACCGATCACTCTGAGCAATGCACCCGAAGGTTGCACGGCCAATGTCATCCACTATGACCCCGACCCGAAAATGGTGGCCAAGGCGTCCGCCATCGATATCAACGACCAGGCGCCGGACGGAATGGGGCAAGTCTTTGCGGATACAGGAAACCTGTCATGTCCCGAGCGTTGAAGGTACTGATCGCGCTAGTGCCGGTACTGCTTTTGCTATTGCTGGCCGCGACGCCCAGCGGGGCAGCACTGTGGCAATGGTTACTGGCTCATATTTTGGACTGGCAGCGCCTGCTACAGCGAGGGCTGACCATGAACATGATGCAGTTCTCCCGCCAGGCTGATACCACCACCCTGCTGACACTGATAGGCCTGAGCCTGGGTTACGGAATCTTTCATGCCGCCGGCCCCGGCCACGGCAAGGCCGTGATATCGACCTATCTGATGGTTCGCCGCGCCGATCTGTCTCGCGGCGTGCGCTTGACCTTGGCGGCCGCTCTATTACAAGGCGTAGTAGCGATCGCACTTGTAGGCGTCTTGATCCTGGGGCTGGGAATGCTGACCCGGGAAGCCATGGCCAGCACGGTGGTGGTCGAGCGTATCAGTTATGCATTGGTCGCGGCATTGGGTGCCTGGCTGAGTCTGCGAGCGCTGATA
This sequence comes from uncultured Halomonas sp., assembly GCF_947500835.1. GTDB lineage: Bacteria > Pseudomonadota > Gammaproteobacteria > Pseudomonadales > Halomonadaceae > Modicisalibacter. Next base: position 121,163 of record NZ_CANMTQ010000008.1, on the reverse strand, counting down.
CGCGTAGGACGCCTGATCCGCTCTTCGACATCGCACCCGGTGGCGACGAACGCCTATGCACTGCAACCCGCAACATCCGTTGGCCAGCCACCGGATATAGGGCGGCTGGCAATGACGCCATCCAACAACGCCAACTCATCGACGCATTCCCCGTCCTGCCACTGCGGACACGACCATCACGTCGATCCGATCCACATGAGCAATGACTGGCGTGAAAGCCTGGGCGTCATCGTCGCCATCGGCCTGCGCCCCTGCAGCGGTGCTGTCATGATACTCGGTGTTGCCGGGCTGCTTGGCCACTGGTGGACCGGTGTCGCGGCGGTACTGGCGATATCGTTGGGCACGGCACTGACGACCTCCACCCTGGCAGTGGTGACAGTGCTGGCGCGCCGCCAAGCACAACGGCTTACGACGCATGCGACACCACACTGGCAAGCGTTACTGGGGCAAGGAATCGCGCTGTGCGGCGGTCTCTTGATCATGGCGCTGGGTATCGCCCTTCTCATTCATGCACCACAGGTGGCGACGTCACCGATGATGGGCGGCGGCATGTGATCCATCGAAGGTCGCCCTTGACGAAGCCGGCTATTATTCAGACAGGTTGCTTATTGATACGTGATAACACACCCTATCCTACATTGAAGGAAGACAGCGAAATCAGAGCACCTTCGAGTTCGCCATGGGAACACATTGCCATTGAATGACAAACAGCAACAAGTACTGGATACCCTACGCAAGGCGCAAGGACCACTGAGTGCCTATGCGTTACTCGATCGGTTGCGTGACAGTGGATTCAGCGCTCCAACCCAAGTTTATCGTGCTTTAGAGAGCCTGATGAGAGAAGGCTGGGTTCATCGTCTGGAAACCCTGAACGCCTATACCTCTTGCTCGCTGGGCTGCCTGCATGGCTGCACGGCATTTGCCATCTGCGAACGCTGCGGGCACATCGATGAGCTGGTTGATAGCGACCTGAATGGCGTTCTTGATAGTCTGGCGCAGGGCCACCAATTTTCGCTTGAGAGCACGACCATTGAAATGCGCGGCAAGTGTTCGACATGTGCCGGTCTTGCACCCAGTGCGTGAACCGAGCAGAACACCGCCACGCTGATCCTTCAAACAGATACCCCCCTTCCCGGCGCCTCGATGACCGATACCCTGCCCGAGCACCACGACTCCCGCGAATGAGTCGGCGGTACAAGGCGTTGCACTCAATGGCTCTCCTCAAACGACGACGTAGCGCGTGAGACTTTGAGTCTCATGTATCCAGCAAGGCTGGATAGAGCGAAGAGGATTGCGGCCAGGCTGACAATAGTGGGGCCCGTGGGAGTATCAAGCCAGAAGGCCGCCTGCAACCCGCCGGTGGTGGCGGTTGCCCCGATCATGGCGGCGAGCAGCACCATGGCCTCGGGCGTACGGCTGAAGGGCCGCGCCGCAGCAGCGGGTATGATCAGCAGCGCTGCTATCAGCAACACACCCACGACCTTCAGTGCCACGGCAACGACCACGGCAAGGGACAGGGTCAGGATCAGCTGTTCGCGCTTCGGATCGATACCGCTGGCGTAGGCAAGATCCGTATTGAGTGTGGCGGTCAGCAGGCTCGACCAACGCCATCCCAACAGCACCAGAACGATTCCAGCCCCTCCCCAGATGATAGCGAGATCCTGCTTTCCCACGGCCAGAATATCGCCGAAGAGATAAGCCATCAGGTCGATACGCACGCCGGACACGAAAGAGACCGCGACCAGGCCGAAGGCCAGTGCCGAATGGGCCATTACCCCCAGAAGCGTATCCATGGCATAGCCCTTGCCACTCAGCAGCGAGACGGTCGTTGCCATGATCAGCGAGACGACCAGCGCCCCGGCAAAGATCGAGGTCGACAGCAATAGCGAGAGGGCAACACCGAGAATGGCGGCATGGGCGGTGGCATCGCCGAAGTAGGCCATGCGCCGCCACACCACGAAGCAGCCCAACGGCGCCGCGGCCAAGGCAACGCCGATGCCAGCCAGAGCGGCGCGAACCAGAAAGTCGTCGAGCATCACGAAGAAAGCTCCGATGAAATGGAAGAAGCGCCATGATCATGACGGTACAGGGCAAGGGCATCCCGGGTATCGTAACCGAACATGGCCAGATACGCCGGCGATGTAGCTACCCGCTCCGGTGTTCCCTCGCAGCAGATAGAGCGATTCAGGCAAACGACCCGATCCGACGTTCGCATCACGACATGCAGTTCGTGGCTGACCATCAGCACGCCACAGCCGAGCTCGCGGCGCACCGACTCGAGCTGGTGATAAAAATCCACGACGCCGCGCTGATCGAGCCCCTGGGTTGCCTCATCGAGAATCAATAAATCCGGCGATTCCAGCAAGGCCCGGGCCAGCAGGATACGCTGAAACTGCCCTCCGGATAGCCCACTCATCTGACGCCTTGCGAGGCCGGCCACACCCGCCCGTTCAAGTGCCTGATCAATCTGCGCAGCGGCTCGGCGCCGAGGCAGGCTCATGAAGCGTGACACCGTCATCGGTAGCGTGGCATCGAGATGCAGACGCTGTGGCACATAGCCGATCTTGAGTTCCGTAGACCTGACGATTCGACCTCGGGCTGGCTTCAAGGACCCAATGATACTTTTCAGCAGGGTCGTTTTACCCGAGCCGTTGGGACCAACGACGGTGACGATCTCACCCCGCGCAAGCGTCAGATGAATGTCTTTCAGGACAAGATCACCGCCAAGGGCGATATCCAGGTGTTCGATCGTCAGCAATGTCATGACGTCTTCCAGATGAAATAAAGGATCGGTGTGATACGGGATGCGGCGGCGTGGTGCTTAGCGCTGATGTTATGTTATAACGTAACTTCATCTGCTTCAATTTCTTCTCATGATGCAATCCTGGAGGACGTTATGGCACTGCGTGTCAGCCACTACTTGATGGCTTTATTGATGATGCCCGCCGTCGCTGCGGCGAAGGTGCCATCCGTTGCGGTGGATATCCCGCCGGTCTATTCCCTTGTCGATCAAGTGATGGGCGATCTGGGATCGCCTGATCTGGTGATACAGCAAGGGGCCTCGCCGCACGGCTATTCCCTACGTCCTTCGGAAGCAGCGGCCCTGAATCGCGCCGATGTCGTTTTCTGGATCGGCGACGGCTTGACCCCCTCGCTGGCGGATTCTCTGGAGAGCCTGGCCGGCGACGCCGTCAGCGTGAAGTTGATGGAGGTCCCCGGCACGCTGACACTCGAGTACCGTCAGGGGGCGACGTTCGACACCCATGCCCATGAGGCGTCCGACGATCATGGTCATGAGCATGCCCACCATAGCGAGAATCCGCATGCCTGGCTCGACCCGCAGAATGCTCAGGTGTGGCTCGGTGCCATTGCCGAGTCGCTCGCCAACGTCGATCCGCAGAACGCAGCCATCTATCGGGATAATGCGCGTCGCGGCAAGGCCGAGCTCGACGCCTTGACGAAAGAGCTGAACAAGCGTCTTGCGAACGCCCATGACACTCGTTTCGTTGTCTTCCACGACGCCTATCACTATTTCGAGAACCGCTTTGATATCTCGGCAACCGGGGCAATCTCCTTGGGAGACGCTTCACAACCTAGCCCGGCACGGCTCAACGAACTACGAAAGCGGATTGACGAGTTGAACATCCACTGTGTGCTTAGTGAGCCGCAGTTCGACCCCAAGCTGGTAAAGAGCGTGTTCGGTGATACCGGTGTCGAAACGTCCATTGTGATCGATCCGCTGGGGACCGCTTTGTCACTTGGCGACGAACTCTACCCGCAGTTGCTGCATCAGTTGGCTGACGGGTTGGTCCGTTGTAGGGAAGCGCACTGATCCTCGTATTGAAGAGCCACTAACAACGGGCCGCTCATTCGAGCGGCCCGTGTGTTTCCAGCATCGACTTAACCAGCATCGGCTAGCCTTGTACCGTCAGCCGGCCAGGGCTTTCTCCACCACCTCATAGACGTTGGGCGACAGATCCTCGGCGCGAATACGCTCGAGCTGCGCTTTCATCAATGCCTGGCGCTGTTCATCGAAGCGCTGCCAGCGGGTCAGCGGCGTAATGATGCGCGCGGCGATCTCCGGGTTGAGCTTGTTGAGCTCGATCACCACGTCCGCCAGCAGCTTGTACCCTTCCCCGTCCAGACGATGGAAGTTGACCCGGTTCTGACCCACGAAGGCACCGATCAACGCCCGTACCCGATTGGGGTTCTTGAGGGAGAAGGCCGGATGCGCCATCAGGTACTTCACCCGATCCAACGCATCGGATTGCGGCCGGGTGACCTGCAGACTGAACCACTGATCCATGACCAGCGGGTCATGGGCCCATTTTTCGCCGAAGGACTTGAGCGCCGGATCGGCGATATCGCCCCGGGAGCTATGCACCAGTAGCGTCAAGGCGGCCCGCACGTCGGTCATGTTGTGATCCGCCTCGAACTGCTGCTGAGCCAGGGCGACTCCCTGCTCGTCCTCGATGCTCATCAGATAGGACAGCGCGACGTTCTTGAGACTGCGCTGGGCGATCTGCTCCGCGTTGGGAGCGTACGCCGCCTCAATCTGGTTGGCCTGATAGATCGCCAGGAACTCGTCCCGCAATGCATAGGCCAGGGACTGCTTGACGAAACTGCGGGCGGCATGAATGGCGTCCACGTCCACCACCGGCTGCTGCTCGGCGATATAGGCTTCGGAGGGTAGTGTCAGCATTTCCGCCAGCACCGCCTTGTCTTCCGTCGGCGTGGTCAGCAGGCTGCGGAAAGCGTCGACGACACGCGAATCCATGACCTTCTCCACCCCGTTGCGGTGGGCGGCGATCAAATCGTCCAGCGCCAGCATGGCCAGTCGCTGCCCGGCGTCCCAGCGATTGAAGCCGTCGACATCATGCATGAGCAGAAAGGCCAACTCGTCGCGCCCATAGGGAAAGCGCAGCTTGGCCGGCGCGGAAAACCCTCGCAGCAGTGACGGGATCGGTGCTTCATCGAGCCCGGTAAAGACAAACGTCTGCTCTTCTTGGCGCAGATGCAGTACGCCGCCCTTGTCCAGATTCGCCTGATCCTCAGGATCTTCCAATGTCAGCCTTAGATCCTCGCCGGACTTGGTACCCACCAGGCCGACCTTCACGGGAATGTGCAGCGGTTGCTTGTCGGGCTGACCTGCCGTGGCCGGGGTGCGCTGACGCAGGGTCAGATGATACTCACCCTTGGCGTAGTCGTAGTCGCCGCTGGCATCGATTTCCGGGGTGCCGGCCTGGGAATACCAGCGCATGAACTGATCGAGATCGAGCCCCGAGACCTCTGCCATGCAGCCGACGAAATCCTCGATGGTCACCGCCTGGCCGTCGAAACGTTCGAAATAGAGATCCGACCCCTTGCGAAAGGTCTCCCACCCCAGCAGATGGCGCAGCATACGCACGATCTCGGAGCCTTTCTCGTAGATGGTCAGGGTGTAGAAATTGGTGATCTCGATATAGTGATCCGGGCGTACCGGGTGCGCGGTGGGGCCGGAATCCTCCGCAAACTGGGCGGTACGCAGGAACGAGACGTCCTGGATGCGCTTGACCGGCGCCGAGTTCATGTCCGCGGTAAAGCTTTGATCGCGAAAGACGGTAAAGCCCTCTTTCAGCGACAGCTGGAACCAGTCGCGACAGGTGACCCGGTTGCCGGACCAGTTGTGGAAATACTCATGGGCCACGACCCCTTCCACTCGCTGAAAGGCGGCGTCCGTGGCGGTATGGGGATGAGTCAGCACCGCGGCGCTGTTGAAGATGTTGAGACCCTTGTTCTCCATGGCGCCCATGTTGAAATCATCCACGGCAACGATCATGAAGCGGTCGAGATCGTACTCCCGGCCATAGGTCTTCTCGTCCCACTTCATGGATGCCTTGAGAGAACGCATGGCATGCTCGGTCTTGTCCAGGTTCTGCGGCTCGACCCAGATCTGCAGCAGGACCTCGCGCCCGCTCATGGTTGTGAAATGATCCTCAACCTTCTCGAGCTGCCCCGCCACCAGGGCAAACAGGTAGCTGGGCTTGGGATGAGGATCTTCCCAGGTAACGAAATGCTTGCCGTTTGGCAGCTCGCCCCGTTCCACCGGGTTACCGTTTGAGAGCAGCACCGGTAGCGCGTTCTTGTCGCCTATCACCGTAGTCGCAAAGGTTGCCATCACGTCCGGACGATCCGGATAGAAGGTAATGCGGCGAAAACCTTCCGCCTCGCACTGGGTGCAGAACATGCCGTTGGACACATAGAGCCCTTGCAGGGCGGTGTTCGAGGCAGGATCGACAACCACCTCGGTTTCCAGACGCATCCGCTCCGGCGGGTTGTCGATGGTCAGGGATTTCTCATCGAGCCGGTACTCCCCTTCCTGAAGCTCTTGCCCATCGATGGCAATGCGCTGCAATGAAAGCTTCTCGCCGTTGAGGGTCAACGGGCGTTGTAGATCGCTATCCGGATGACGTTCGAGATGCAGCAGGGCAGTTACTCGCGTGTTCGAAGGATCAAGATCGAACTTGAGTTCGGTATGGGTCACTCGAAACGCAGGTGGCTGGTAATCACTCAAATAGGTGGGTTGTGGTTTCGCATTTGTCGGTGCTGCCTGCGACATGGTCATCAACTGAAACTCCTGAATCGAATTGCCGATCATTGTACGCCCCGGGCGTCCCAAGCCTCAAAGAGAGGCCGAAGCCCTGAAAGCAGTGATCAGCGACTCGAGCGTTGGGTGGACAGACGATCACGACAGGATGTCTGGTTATCGGTAGTAGAGGCTTTTCCTGACATAGCGGGTTCTGGCGAGGCAGATTCTGGCGAACCTGGGTCGGTACAGGCGCTCCGGGTTGGCTCCGGTCGGGTGGCAAGCCACACGCCTATCAAGGCAAGCCCTGGAATCAGCATCGCCTGCAACCATCGGGATTCGACACTCAGGACGATCATCAGCATCGATAGCGACAGCATGGCGCAGGCGAGATACTTGGCCTGGCGCGAGATAGCGCCTTCATTTTCCCAGCTGACGATAGGCGGGCCGAAGCGAGGGTGGCAACGAATCCAACGCGCGAACCGGGGCGAGCCCTTGGAGGCCAACCAAAGCGCCAACAGCATGAATACCGTCGTGGGCATCAGCGGCAGAAAGGCGCCAATGATGCCTAGACCGAAACTGAGGCCCGCCAGGCTCGTGTAAAGCGCGCGTCTCAGCTTGGACATGACGGCCTCCTGATAAAGAGAAGATCACCCTTCCCCGGCAGATTCTCACCTCTTCATTCTAGTCGCGAAAATTATTGAACTGCAGCGGCATGTCGATGGATTTGTCGTTCTTCAGCAGCATCATGGTCTCTTGCAGGTCGTCGCGCTTCTTGCCGGTGACCCGCACCTTTTCACCCTGAATCTGGGCCTGCACCTTGAGTTTGGCATCCTTGATCGCCTTGACGATCTTCTTGGCCAATGGCTGATCGATACCTTGACGCAGCACGATCTGTTGACGAGCGCGCACCCCGCTGCTGTCCGCATCCTTTTCTTCCAGACAGCTCACATCGATGCCTCGGGCAATCAGGCGCCCCTTGAGGATGTCGATCATCTGACGCAGCTGGAAATCCGCATCCGCCTCCAGATTCACGTTCTCGCCTTCCTCGCTGAAGCTTGCGGTGACACCGCGGAAATCGAAGCGAGTTGCAAGCTCCCGATTGGCCTGATCCACCGCGTTGGTCACTTCGTGCTTGTCGAGTTCAGAGACGATATCGAAAGAAGGCATGAAAACTCCGCAACATTCATGGAAAGCATCATGCTAGCCCAAGCGATCCTGGTTCGCATCCCCGACATAGCGAGCATGCCCTTCAAGATAAGGCCGACAAAGAGTTGTTTGGTTCCAGCATTTTATCCATCTGCCAGGCAGCGCAGCCATCGCTGTAGTAGTCCTCAAGCCAGCGCCTGGGCAGAAAACCAAGCCGGCGATAGAGACCGATCGCGCGGCGATTGTCCGCACGCACTTCGAGGATGATCTTTTCTCGGTTGCGTTCGAGAGCTTCCTGTTCAAGTCGCTCTGCCAATCGGCGGCCAATGCCCTCCCCCCGGGCCTCTGGATGAACGCAAAATGAGTAAAGTCGAGCGCTGGCGCTATTGCGTCGAAAAAGCAGGGTTCCATAGCCCAGCAGGAGACAGTCTTCATTCTCGACGACCCAGGTGACGGCATGGGCGCGGGTGAGCAAGTGGATCAGCTGACGACGATTGAAGCGATCTCCTTCGAAGGACTCGATTTCCAGGCGGCAAAGACCATCAAGGTCCTCCGGGCGGGCCGGACGCAGTTGGGGCAACACGGCGATTTCATCTCTTGCTGACATGACTATCGTCGGCATTGTGGGGGGTGTTTCGGGGTTTGTCATCACTTTGATTTGAAGCGGATTTCCTTGCAGCAGCGTATTGAACCTGGAGTGAAGCCGGTGCATTCTAGCGCCATTCACGAGCCCCTTACGGGCCGCCAAGGCCTTCGCTTTCTTGGCCTCTTCTTCAGGCAGGATATTGACCCATGTCGCCACTGCGCATCGTCGTCGACCGTATTTCCGACTGGCGCCCTTACTTTCCCACGGATGACCTGATCACCGCCGGTGACTATCTTGCTCAGGCACCCAACCCCCAGCAGGATAGCGCCACCCATGTCATCAATCTGTGTGGCGGCCTGGAGTATCTCGAGACCGGCTATTACGTCTCGCTGCTGGCCCAGGCCCGGGGGCAACGGGCGCTGCCGACGGTGGAGACCCTCAATCAGCTTTCGCGCAAGGCGCTGGTGGATCTACAGCTTGAATCCCTGGCCCCGCTGATGGATGAACTTTCCCGGCGCGGCGCCTTGCAAGGCGATGCGCTCCAGTTGAGGCTGATGTTCGGTGAATGCCTGCAGCCAGGGCTAAGCAAACTGGCCCGCCGACTGTTCGACCGGCTGCCCTGCCCCTTGCTGGAAGCGCGCTTTCAGCATCGCCAGGGGCTCTGGCGTCTGACCCGACTCAAGCCTGTCTCGCTCTCATCACTGAACGGTGAAGAGCAGGATCTTTTCGCTCAGGCGCTCAATCGACATTCTCGCCGGGTATGGCGCACGCCAAAGGCACGCCGTCGCTACCGCTATGACCTGGCGATCCTGATCGATCCGGAGGAAGCCTTGCCGCCGAGCAACAAGAGTGCGCTGAAGCAGTTCATTCGCGCCGGACGTCGGCTGGGCATCGATGTGTCGTTGATCACCAGGCGCGATGAAAGCCGCCTGGCGGAATTCGATGCGCTGTTCATTCGCGAGACCACGGCTCTCGATCATCACACCTATCGCATGGCCCGGCGCGCCGAGCATGAAGGCCTGGTCGTGATCGATGACCCTCGCTCCATCCTGCGCTGCACCAACAAGGTCTATCTGCATGAGCTGCTCGGGGCCAAGAGGGTGCCCGCGCCCGGCGGCATACTGCTGCACCGAGACGATCTCAAGCGCTTGCCGGAGAAAACCGCAGGGCTGCAGTTCCCGATGGTGCTCAAGGTGCCGGATGGGGCTTTCTCCCGGGGCGTGGTCAAGATCACCTCCGCGGATCAGCTTCCGGTGCAGGCCAGCCATCTGTTCGAGTCTTCCTCCCTGCTGCTGCTGCAGGAATGGCTGCCTACGGAGTTCGACTGGCGCATCGGTGTACTCGACGGCAAGGTGCTGTTCGCCAGTCGCTACTACATGGCCCGGGGGCATTGGCAAATCTATGATCACTCCCGAGGCAAGACCCGCAGCGGTGGCTTCACGACCCACGACCCAAAAGAAGTACCCAATGCCGTGGTCAAGACAGCGCTCAAGGCGACCCGCCTGATCGGTGATGGCCTCTACGGCGTGGATATCAAGCAGATAGACGATCGAGTGGTGGTCATCGAAGTCAATGACAATCCCAATCTGGATGCGGGAATAGAAGACGTCGTGTTGGGACCCGAGCTGTACAACCGGGTCATGAGAGTGTTTCTGGCAAGAATGGAGGCTCGGCGGCAACAGGCCAGCTAGCCGCCGCCCAAGATAAGCGTCTGCACGCGAAAACGCGGCTCGCCTTGGTTTGGCGTGCCGCGTCCTTTAGCCCTCTTTCGAGGAGTATTCTTAATTCACGCTATCACCGGCCTCTAGCCAGCCGTCCACCAGCTCGCGATTTTCCTCGATCCACTGTCGAGCACCTTCCGCCGGGTCGCCGGTTTCCTCGATGACTGCCATCAGACCACCGAGGGAGTCATCGTCCATTTCCCAGGCATTCAGTACTGCGGTCAGCCAGGGGTCATCTTCCGCGAAGCCCTTGCGTGAAAACCAGTAAATGGCTTCCTCCTCGGCGCCGTAGACGTTCTCCGGGTCGTCGAGATACTTGAGATCGTATTCGGCAAAGGCCCAGTGCGGATTCCACAGGGTCACCACCATGGGTTCCTGGCGCTTGTAGGCGTCCTTGAACGCCGCCATTATGGCGACTTCGGAGCTGCTGAGTTGACGCATCGGCAGATCATAGGTCTCGATGGCGTCTTCGGTGGCAGTGGAAATCGTCGAGCCGGGATCGATGCCGACGATGGTCGGGCGACCCTGGTACTCAAAGTCGTCGGCTTTTTCGGCAAGCTCGGAAATCGAGTCGATATCCACGTAGGCAGGCACCACCAATCCCAGTCCTGGGCCGTCGTACCAAGGTTCGTGAATGGTCAACTGATCCTCGTGGGGCTCGATGTAGTCCTTGTCGGTGGTGGGCAGCCAGGTTTCCAGGGAAATATCCATGTCGCCGCTGGCGATGCCGCTGAAGGCCACACTCTTGCCGACATTGGTGATGTCCACCTGGTAATCGTAGGGCGCCTGCTCGAGCACGAGCTTCCACATGTTGGCCGCTGCGATGTTCTCGGCCCAGTTGAGCGTGGCGATATTGACCTGCTTTTGTTCCTGGGCCTGAGCTCCCAGGGTCGCTGCAGTCAATCCAACGGCAAACAGGGTTTTCGCTATCCTTGGCATTGTGGCACCTCATTGTTGGTTGCATAGCCAACATACCACGATGGGACGGCAAGACTACTGGACGGTTACTTCATAGCCGGAGAACTTGCGCAGGTTGATGACGCCGGTGTCGAGCATCACGTATTGCCCTTTCAAGCCGAGCAAGGTGCCGGAAACGTCGGGGTTCTTGTCGAAGTTATGAGATACCACCTTGGTCGGCGATTGAAGCACTGGATACTCGAAGCTCACAGGTTCCGCATCGAGAAAGCGCAGGAAATCGTTACCAAAACGCTCCCGCAGGTTGGCAAGCCCACTGGACAGCGACTCGAGCAGGCGGTCGCGCTCCGCGCGCAGGTCCATGGGCGCCACCTCGCCTTTGAGCATGGCGCGCCAGTTGGTGCGGTCGGCGACCAGTTCCTTGAACAATACCTCGACGAAACCGGATTGCTGGCGGGTATCGACCTCGAGAATCGGCAGCGCCTGGATTGCCCCTTGATCCAGCCAGCGGGTCGGCATCTGGGTCTTTCGGGTGATACCTACCTTGAGCCCGGAAGAATTGGCCAAATAGATGACATGAGGCTGGAAGCAGTGGCGTTCGCCCCAGTCGGGCTCGCGGCAGGTGCCGGCAAAATAATGGCAAAGCTCCGGCTTGACGATACAGGTATCGCACTGGGCCAGGCGCTTGAAGCACGGATAGCAATGGCCCTGGGCAAAGCTCTTGCGGATAGGGCGTCCGCAGTGGGTACAGGCGATGGCCCCGGTATGCCTCAAATGCAACGACTGGCCAAGACGCGCATTGAGGTCGAGACGCTGCTCACCGGCGCGCAGCGTATATTGCGCCGGCTGATCCTTGTCACCCGGCGTGATGCCCATCTTGCTCAAGCAGCCGCTGAGCGCGATCAGTTCACCCACGTGATGCTGTCCTCATCGTCGTTCTTGTCGCTGCCACAGCCGCTACTGCCGAGATACCCGACCCGTTCGCTTTCCGGCACCTTGTGCTCGACCTCGTAGCGCATCACCGCTTCCAGACACAGCTCGGTCTGCTCCTCGGTGAGACGGCGCCCGTCGGGCCACTTGCGCAGAGACACCGCCTGCTTGAGGCTCTCATAAATGGTTGGCGTCATCTGCTGAATCATGCGCTCGAAGGTCATGTCGCTCATCGTCTACTCCACAGGAATTGTCATGAAATACGGCGGGCGCGACTGCTGGCCAGCCATCCCATTATCAGGCCGCTGATAAGTCCGCCCAGATGGGCCTCATTGGCCACGTTGCCAAAACCGATGGGTTCGGCAAAATCCGTCATGGTAAAAACCATCCAGCCCAGCATGAATACCACCAGCATCTGCGGCACGAAAAAACCGCTTTTCGGCGCTCGCCAGGCCATGAGCCAGACATAGCCCAGCAGCGCATAGTCCACCCCGGACATGCCACCGAACAAGACGGTACCGGTAGCGTACTGGGCCAGGTTGGAGATCAGCGCGCTGAGAATCACTACGCCCAGCAGTCTAAGCGGCCCCTGCAGCGCTTCGATCTGGCGGCCGAAATACCATAGCCATAGCATGTTGAAAATCAGGTGCGTCCAGCCGAAGTGCAGAAATGCCGGGGATATCAAACGCCAGATCTGCCCAGAGGACAGGGTGTCCGCCAGGGTGCCCACACTCAAACTGTTACCCACCACGCCGAGAGGCGTGATGGTCATGGCCGCGATGACCAGATCACCGAAGATGGCCATCATTCCGAACACCGCCAAGCACACCAGGATCAGGCCCGCCGCCAATGGCGCTTCGGCCAATACTCCTTGGCGCCAGCCTCGCGGCCCGGAACGCTGCTCGGCACTCAGGCTCAATGGTTCGCCCTTCTTCCAGCGCTCAATCAGTTGCATCAGATCTTCCTGCTGGCGAGGATCCGCCAACCACAGTACCTGGGCATCATTTTCCTCGGTAAAGCGATGGCCGATACGCTGAGCCCAGAGCGCCTGGCGAAGCGTTCTGGTATCGGTATCCCGGGGCAGCATCAGCACCTTATGCATCGATTTCCCCTCTTCTGATCGGTACGCACAACTCATGTTCTGGCGTGTTCAGTATCCCACACAATAAAAAGTCCGGCGGAGAGGGCCGCCGGACAACGAGCAAGGAATCATTCAAGGGAACACCTACTAAGACGACAACCGACAGTACAAGTTTCTATCATCAAGAAAAATTCGCGTAATAAATTGTAAGGCTTCTAATCCAGGTCGATTTCCCAGGGCCGAGGCCTCGCCTGCTCATCTCGCGGCACCCGCACCCAAACGAACTTGTCGGCGCTCAATTCCTGTTCTCCATCCCAGCGATAAGCCACGAGACGCCCAAACTTCACGGCACTGTAATCCACGCAGGCGATATTGGGCGCCGGCAATGCCGGTACCCCTTCACACCAGTAATGGCCGATGAAAAGCGGAGGCTCCTCCGGGCCATAGTATGCCAAACGCGCCTTCTCCCGCTCCGATAAAGCACGTTCTTCTAGATCACCAGGCAGGTTATCCGGTTGAAAGATGACATCGCCGTAAGTGCGCGGTGCCTGGGCCCAGAAGTGAGCGCGAAAGGTTTGTCGGGTAAAGCCGTCACCGGACTGAATCTTGATACCTTCCGGCAGCCGGATATGAGTTCCGCGGGTCAAGCGCTCCAGCACTTGAAAGGCAAAACTGCCCGGTGTCGCGGAGTCATCGAGAAACGCCTCATCGATGCGTGCGTCTGGATAATGGTCCAGAAACTGGTTGATGAGCGGCGCATCCCAACAGGCATGCACTACTCTCAACCCATCCCGCTCAAGCAGCAAGGGTATTTCCATGAACCAGGCAAGAGTGTCCTCCCATTCCCCCGGATGATCACGATACTGCTCGAGGGTTTCCTGAATGACCCGGTTATGGCGGGGCGTATGCTCCCGTAGCCATTCACAACTCTGTCCGGGTGGACACCGGCGGCTATAGGCCAGGGCATTGATCTCATGGTTGCCCATGACGATGAACGCTTCTCCCGCCTCTACCATGTTACGCACGATGGACACCACCAGACGGATGCGGGGGCCACGATCGATAAGATCTCCTAGAAAGATGGCCTTGCGTCGCGGATGTCGATAGATACCCGCGTTGTTGTGGTAGCCCAGTTTTTCCAGCAATGCCGCCAGGGTCGCGCCACAGCCGTGCACATCACCTATCAGATCGTAGCCATCAATGTTATCGATCATGGACGTATCACTCTCCGAGCCGGCTACTCCAGCCCAGTTTGCTGCGACAGATTTCGAAATAATTGTGTCCTCGCGGATGAATCAGCATGAGTTTATGCGGTTTACGACGCACATGGACGATATCACCCGGGGTCGATACCACCTGGGTCTGACCATCACAACTGACGTGGGGATAGGTTTCGTTGGTCTCGCCAATATGCACCATGATCTCGCTGGCCGCGTCCACCACGATGGGCCGGCTCGAGAGCGTATGTGGAAACATCGGCACCAGGGTGATGGCATCGAGTTTGGGGTGAACGATAGGACCGCCGCCGGACAAGGCATAGGCGGTGGAGCCCGTCGGCGTTGCGATGATCAACCCATCCGAGCGCTGGCTGTACACGAACTGACCGTCGACGAACAGTTCGAACTCGATCATCCGCACTGCCTTGCCCGGATGAATCACCACGTCATTCAAGCTCTCGCCACTACCTACCAGGTTATCCCCGCGAAAGACCTCGGTATCCAACAAGAAGCGCTCTTCGATCTCGTAGTCGCCAGCCAGCACCTCGCCTACGCGCTCCTCCACCTCGTCCGGGGAGATATCCGTCAAAAAACCCAGACGCCCACGATTGATGCCAAGCACTGGTGTGCCGCTTCGACACAGCGCTCGTCCCGCTCCCAGCATGCTGCCATCGCCGCCCACCACGATTACCAGATCGCAGATATCACCCAATAGGCGCCTACTGGCCTCCTGCTGCCCATGATCGAGCAACACCGTGGCGGTGCGCTCCTCGATGATGACGTGATAGTGCTGAGCAGTGAGAAAACGAATCAGGCGTTTAAGCGTCTCGACCACTTTGGCACTGCCAAGGCGCCCGATCAGACCAATATTCTTGAAGGATGCCATGGGCGCTCCGTTACCCCGTCGAGAAGCGCCATTATGGGGGCTCAGGGGAAGACGGGGCAAACCCGAGCCAGACCCGCCTACCACCAGGGGAGGTTTGAAATGCATCCTCGGCTTGCCGCACACTGCAAGCTCAGCTCTTCACCGATGCACCGCCGATGTCCTTGCTACCACTCACCTCCCAGGACGCCACGATTGCCGACCTGGCCAAACTACGGCATCCGCTGGTCCGTGATCTTGCCTGGCTGCTGCACGCCCCGGACATACTGACAACACCGATCGCCGGGCGTCCTTCACTGCAAGAGCTCGGACTAGAGGACCCTCAGCGGCGGCGCGACTGGCTGAGTGCATTCGAACACAAGCCCCGGACGATCGAGGCCCAGGTAGGGCCGAGCCTGGTCAAACGCCTGGGCCACTATCATGAAAAGCTCTGGCACTTCCTGCTGGAGCATGCTCCAAATACACAGCTACTGGCGCACAACCTCACAATACGCGACAGCACAAGACGCACCCTTGGCGAACTCGATCTGCTGTATCGCCATGAAAACGATAGACAACCGGTGCATCTGGAACTCGCCATCAAATACTATCTTGGGCTGCCCCAAGGCCCTCAGGCGATGAATAGCCAGGCACGCTGGATCGGCCCCGGATGCGCCGACTCACTGGCCGTCAAGCGCCGGCACAGTCTCGATCATCAACTGCCTTTATCCTGTCGTCCCGAGGCAGCGGATATATTGGCGTCCTTTGGCGCCCCGCCGCTCACCCATCGTTTGGCGCTGCTTGGCGTGCTGTTTCGTTCCTGGCCTGACGGGGCTTCACTCGCCTCGCCCCAGGAAATCGCACCCGATGCGCTTTTCGGTGACTGGCTACCCCTCTCTCGCTGGCCCGACTTTTGCGCCCTGCTCTATGAGAAAAATGCTATTCGTGGCGCCTTTCTCGACAAGCCGCACTGGCTGGCGCCGCCGGTCGATACCGACTTGCTCGAAATGAGTCAGTTGAACCAGGCGCTCGAGCAGCATTTCGTCCAGCGTCGATCGCCTCGGCAACTGATGCTCAAGCAGCCCGACGGGCGTTGGCAGCGCCTGTTCATCGTTCCTGAGGACTGGCCCCACCGGATTCCGCTTCCGCCTTTTTCTTCTGCGGGCACCAACTAGCCCCTAGTCGCCGGTTTCATGCAGCGGTGGTTGAGTGGTGCTGCTCCCGACGTTTTACCCACCATTCGTTGACCAGCAAGGACGCGACGATGATCGCACCGCCCAAGGCCAGGCGCGCAAGGTCCGCGTCACGGTTCCAGATCAGCAGGTTGACCAATAGTCCAGCGGGAATCAGCGCGTTGTTCATGATGGCAAGCGCGCCTGCATCGACCCGAGTCGCCCCCTTGTTCCACAGAAAATAACCGAGCCCCGAAGCGACCAGCCCAAGCCAACCCAGCACGCCCCACTGCACGCCGGTCGTCGGAAGCTTCTCGGTGGAGCCGAAAATGGCAAAAGCCACGATCACCAGCGCCAGCGCCCCCAGATAGAACCAGCCGAACACGCTGCGCTGGGGAATATTCCGAGGCAGGCCATTGGCAAGACGTCGATAGGCCACCTGACCGATGGCAAAGCATAGGTTGGCGCCCTGAACCACCAGGAAGCCGAGCCAGAAATCGCTGCTGATGCCCTGGTAGCGAATGACTGCCGCTCCCAGTACCGCAATGGCGGCGGTGAGCAGATAGAATGGCGAGAAACGCTTGGCCATGGCGTCATCGAGCAATGTCACATAGAGCGGTGTAAAGATGGTGAATAGCAGCACCTCGGGCACCGACAGCAGCAAAAAGGATTGATAAAAGAAGATGTACATCAAGCCCAGCTGGACCGCCCCGATGCACATCATGGCAAGTTTCATGCCGTTGGAGAGCGCCGAGGGCCGCAAAAATGGCAAGAACAGAAGGCTCGCCAGTGCAATACGCACCAGCACGGCAAAGTAGCTGTCGACTTGGCCGGCAAGATAAGCGCCGATCAGAGAGAACGAGAATGCCCACAGGGCCGTGACACCAATCAGGTAACTCATGTTGTTAGGTAGCTCATGACAGTTCAACCAGTGGATTTAGTAGCGACGGCGCGCATTGTACAACTAAAGGCGCGGCTGTCATCCATCTCGAGTCTCACCTTTCACTCACGCTCCGGCACCGGCTCGACCTGTGGCTGGTCCGGCGAAGGCCAGGGGTCTGTCGTGGTTGCATGTCATGCGGATGACAGCGTGACCTTTACCGAGACCGGCTACTTCCAGCTCGACTCTCGGTCAACCGATACCGGCACGGCATCGCCGCGTTCGCTGCCCTTTCAGAACGTCTTTCGCTGGCGCCCTTGTCATGATCGAGTCGATCTTTCTCATGAGCGTCGTGGATACGAAGCGGCGGTATGGCTATTCGATCTAGTGGCCGCTGATCACGAACAGGGCTGTGATCTCATTTCCCGTGAGGCTCACCGGTGCGGTAACGATCGCTACCGGGCACGTTTGACCTTCATGGATCAAGGGTTCGATCTCGAATGGACCATTCAAGGGCCGCGCAAAGATGAGCACCTTTATTATCGGTATCGGTAAAGGGAACACTGAATAAATGCCCCTCTGACAAAAACCGATGGCGCCCGAGGGCGCCATCGTCGTTTCTTGCTCAAACTATCTTCAAGCGGTGCTATCAGCCTTCCTCCCAGGACTTGACCAACTCGTCATAGGGCACGGTCCTGCCCTGGGGCTTCTCGTTGTCGAGCTTGGGCTTGGGCGCACCGGGCTGATCAAGCCAGTACTGCGGATCGCGCTCCTCGTTGAGTTTGGGTCCGCACTCTTCCTGCACCTTGGCGCGCTCCAGGCGTTCCATCATGCGGTCCTGAGCCTCGGCCAGACCATCGAGGGCTTCCTGGGCGCTGGACTCGCCGCTGGCAGCCCGGGAGACGTATTGCCACCACAGCTGAGCCAGCTTTGGATAGTCCGGCACGTTGGTACCGGTGGGCGACCACTGCAAACGCGCCGGGCTGCGATAGAACTCGACCAGACCACCCAGCCTGGGCGCGGCTTCGGTCACGGCCTCGGACTGAATGTCCGATTCGCGAATCGGCGTCAGCCCGACCAGGGTCTTCTTGAGCGACACGGTCTTGGCGGTGACGAACTGGGCATAGAGCCAGGCTGCCATGCGGTTCTCTTCAGGCGTGGAGTCGAAGAAGGTCCAGGCGCCCACGTCCTGATAGCCCTTCTTCATGCCGTCTTCCCAATACGGCCCTACCGGCGACGGCGCCATGCGCCACTTGGGCGAGCCGTACTCGTTGACCACCGGCAGGCCTTCCTTGGTCATGTCCGCGGTAAAGGCGGTGTACCAGAAAATCTGCTGGGCGATGTTGCCCTGGGCAGGCACCGGGCCAGCCTCGGAGAAGGTCATGCCCTGTGCGGCGGGAGGCGCATAGGCCTTTAGCCAATCGACGTACTTCTGGGTGGCGAAGACCGCCGCGGGCCCATTGGCCGCACCCCCCCGGGCCACCATGGAGCCCACCGGGTGGCAGTCCTCGACGCGAATCCCCCACTCATCCACTGGCAGTCCGTTGGGAATCCCTTTGTCGCCGGCGCCCGCCATGGAGAACCAGGCATCGGTAAAGCGCCAGCCAAGCGACGGGTCCTTCTTGCCATAGTCCATATGGCCATAGATGCGCTTGCCATCGATCTCCTTGACGTCGTTGCTGAAGAAGTCGGCAATATCTTCATAGGCGGACCAGTTGACCGGCACCCCCAACTCATAACCGTACTTCTCCTCGAACTGCTGCTTGAGTTCCGGGTCGTCGAACCAGTCGGCACGGAACCAGTAGAGGTTGGCAAACTGCTGATCCGGCAGCTGATAGACCTTGCCATCCGGGCCAGTGGTGAACGACAGACCGATGAAGTCGTCCAGGTCCAGGGTCGGCGATGTGAATTCGGCGCCATCGCCCTCTATCATGTCGGAGATCGGCACCACCTTGCCGTAGCGAGAATGCGTGCCGATCAGATCCGAGTCATTGACGTAGCCGTCGTAGATGTTGCGCCCGGACTGCATCTGGGTCTGCAGCTTCTCGATGACGTCGCCTTCCTGAATCAGGTCGTGATTGACCCGAATACCGGTGATCTCGGTAAAGGCCTTGGCCAGCACGTCCGATTCATACTGATGGGTGGTCAGGGTTTCCGAGGCGACATTGATTTCCTTGCCCCGCAGGGATTCCGCCGCATCGATGAACCACTGCATCTCCTTCATCTGCTCTTCAGGGGTGAGTGTGGAAGTGTCGAACTCCTGCTCGATCCAGCGCTTGGCGGCATCCTGATACTGATCGGCAAACGCCAGGCCGGGTGTTGCTAACAGGCCTGCCAGACCAATGGCCATGGCTATACGGGTCAATCGCGGAGTATAGGTGATGTGAGACATAGCAACCTCGTTGTTGTGTGGTGTTGTTCGAGTGAGATCAATGACGCGTCTGTCGGTGACACATTACCCCCATCTCATAATGACGAAGAGTCCCGCCACGCTGGCGAGGGTGGCGATCCATAGCGGCCAGCCGGTCAGCGCAAGCAGCATCAGGTGCAGGTACCCGGCGCCCAGCAGGCTGATGAACAGCCGGTCCCCGCGGGTCGTCGAGATCGGGAGAAACCCCTTGCGCTGATGTCCCGGCGACACCGTCTGCCAGACCGTCATCCCGGTCAGGATCAGGGCGATGACGATGAAGAAACTCGCTGTCGGCAAGGTCCATGCCATCCATTCCATGTGCTGCCCTCCTCGTCACGAACTGGTTTTCATACGCGGCCCAGGGCGAAGCCCTTGGCAACATGGTTACGCACGAAGTAGATCACCGCGATACCCGGCAGCAAGGCCACCACCCCGGCGGCGGCGAGCACGCCCCAGTCGATGCCCGAAGCGGAAACGGTGCGGGTCATCTGCGCCACGATCGGCTTGGCATCCACTGCGGTCAGCGTACGCGCCAGCAACAGCTCGACCCAGGAGAACATGAAGCAGAAGAAGGCGGTGACCCCGATGCCCGGGCGAATCATCGGAATGAAGATGCTCACGAAAAAGCGCGGGAAGCTGTAGCCATCGATATAGGCCGTCTCGTCGATCTCCTTGGGTACGCTGGACATGAAGCCCTCGAGAATCCATACCGCCAGGGGCACGTTGAACAGACAGTGAGCCAAGGCCACGGCGATGGTGGTATCGAACAGGCCGACCGAAGAGTAGAGCTGGAAGAACGGCAGCAGAAACACCGCCGGCGGCGCCATGCGATTGGTCAACAGCCAGAAGAACATGTGCTTGTCGCCAAGAAAGCGATAGCGCGAGAAGGCATAGGCCGCGGGCAACGCTACCGCGAGAGAAAGAACCATATTCATCGACACGTAGCTCAGGGAATTGAGATAGCTCATGTACCAGCTCGGGTCGGTAAAGATCACCCGGTAATTGTCCAACGTCGCATCCGCCGGCCACAGGGACAGCGACCCGAGAATCTCCTGGTTCGACTTCAACGACATGTTGACCAGCCAGTAGATCGGCACCAGCACGAACAGCAGGTAGACGAACAGCACGATCAGCTTTCTTGTTTTCATGATGCGCCTCAGTTCTTGTCGTCGGCGTGGGTCATGGCGGTATAGAACAACCAGGTGACCAGCAGGATGATCAGGAAGTAGATCAGCGAGAACGCCGCGGCACGGCCGATATCGAACTGGCCCACCGCCATCTGGGTCAAGGTCTGGCTGAGGAAGGTGGTCGTGGTGCCGGGCCCGCCACCGGTCAAAACGAAGGGCTCGGTATAGATCATGAAGCTATCCATGAAGCGCAGCATCACGGCGATCAACAGCACGTTCTTGAGCTTGGGTAGCTGAATGTAGCGGAACACCGCCCAGTGGGAGGCACGATCGATGCGTGCCGCCTGGTAGTACACATCCGGGATCGAGCGCAGCCCTGAATAGCACAAGAGCGCCACCAGGGAGGTCCAGTGCCAGACGTCCATGACCAGCACCGTGACCCAGGCGTCCACGGTATTGGAGGCGTAGTTGTAGTCGATGCCGAGATTGTGCAGCAATCGACCGTAGAGGCCGATGTCGCCGCGCCCGATGATCTGCCAGATGGTGCCCACCACGTTCCAGGGGATCAGCAACGGCAACGACAGCAGGATCAGACAGACCGGCACCCCAAGGCCACGCCGGGGCATGGACAAGGCCACGATGATGCCAAGCGGAATTTCGATGGCAAGGACACTGAAGGAAAACGCGAACTGACGCATGAGCGCATCCTGTAGACGATCGTCCTGCAGGATTTCTCGGTACCACTCGGTGCCGACGAAGAAGCGGGTACTCGGATCGAAGATATCCTGCACCGAGTAGTTGACCACCGTCATCATCGGTATGATGGCGCTGAACGCCACCAATATGAATACCGGCAGCACCAGCCACCAGGCCCTGTTGTTGTGTACTTTCATCGCGGCTCCCCCACCAGGTCTTCGCCACCGGCGTCTTTCACAGCCGCCGTATTCACCTCGACCAAGACGTCATCCGCGTAGAACCGGGTCCAGAACTCGGGAAACAACAGACCGACTTCACCGCTCGGCACGGCGTGGTCTTCTTCGATGCGTGCCTTGATGAACACGGGGTTTTCATTCCCTGCAAGCTGCAGATCGAGAATCTTGTAGGTACCCAGATCCTGCACCAGATCGATCCTGGCACGCAGAGGCGCCTGCTCCGGCGCCACCAGCTGAACGAACTCCGGCCGTATGCCGACCTTGAGTGATCGAGAAGCGTGCCCCGCCAGGGCGTCACGCACGGCCGGCGCCAGCGGCAGATCGACACCCGCCACGCGCACTCCGGTCTTGCTCGGCGTAGCCTCGAGCAAATTCATGCCGGGGCTGCCGATGAAGTAACCGACGAAGGTGTGGGCCGGATTCTCGAACAGCTCCCGGGGCGTGCCGAACTGCACGATCTGGCCGTCGTACATGACCGCGATCCTATCGGCGAAGGTGGAAGCCTCGAGTTGATCGTGGGTCACGTAGACCATGGTGATATTGAAGCGCTCGTGAATCTGCTTGAGCTTGCGACGCAGACGCCACTTGAGCTGCGGGTCGATCACCGTCAGCGGCTCGTCGAACAGGATCGCAGCCACGTCGTCGCGCACCAGGCCACGGCCCATGGAGACCTTCTGCTTCTCGTCCGCGGTCAGGTTGCGCGCCTTGCGATGCAGCAGATCCTCAATCTCCAGGGACTCCGCCACCTCCTGAACACGCTCCTTGATCTTGTCCGCTGGCTGGCGCTGATTGCGCAGCGGAAACGCCAGATTGTCATACACCGTCATGGTGTCGTAGATCACCGGGAACTGAAAAACCTGGGCAATGTTGCGCTGTTGCGGCGTCAGTCCATTGACCGACTCGCCGTCGTACAGCACCCTGCCCTCGGAAGGTTCGAGCAGCCCCGAGATGATATTGAGCAGCGTGCTCTTGCCGCAGCCGGAAGGACCCAGCAAGGCGTATGCACCGCCCTGCTCCCAGACGTGATCCATGGGGCGCAAGGCGTAATCCTCGGGCCCGGACGGGTTGGCCTGATAACTGTGGGCCAGCTGCTCAAGACGAATTTCCGCCATGGTGTCTTTTCACTCATGCTTGTTGTTGGACTTGGCCGGGCGCATGAACCAGATCGCCACGCTCAGCGAAAATGAACAGCTTGTGACTGGGCGCATAGACGCGAACCTCATTATCCACATGAAAATCGTGGATACCGCTTAGATGCAGCACCAGATCGAAGGCGTCATTGCTTACGTGCAAAAAAGTCTCGGAACCACTGATCTCGGCGACGCCAACAACCATCCGGAACGACAGGTCATCCTCTCTCTTCTGCTTCAAGCCCAGATGACTGGGCCGAATACCCAGGCGATAACGCCCTGGCGTCAGCTGCGCCAAGGGCGGTGGAATCGCGAAGGTCGCGCGATCGATGATCAATTCGCTATCGCGCAGTTCGACATTCATCAAATTGATAGGCGGCTCGCCGAACAGCGACGCCGCTTCGACGGTTTCCGGGTGATGGTAGACATGATCGCTGGAACCGCTCTGCAGGATTCGGCCTTCATGGATCAGCGTCGTGGTATCGCCAAGGGCCAGGGCCTCGCCGGGCTCGGTGGTCGCATAAACCGCGATGGTGTTGCGCGCATGAAATAGCTTGCGCATTTCCAATCGCAGCTCCTCGCGCAGCTTGTAGTCGAGATTGACCAGAGGCTCATCGAACAGCACCAGATCGGCCTCCTTGACCAGTGCGCGGGCCATGGCGGTGCGCTGCTGCTGTCCACCGGAAAGCTCTTGGGGGTAGCGTCCCAGTAAATGCTCGATACGCAGCATACCGGCGGTCTCCTCTACCCGGCGGCGGATCTCCTGCTTGGGCACCTTGGCCAGCTTTAACGGTGAGGCGATATTGTCGAAGACAGTCAGCGTCGGGTAGTTGATGAACTGCTGATAGACCATCGACACATTGCGCTCGCGCACCGGCACACCGGTCATGTCGCGACCGTTGAGCAGCACGCGTCCGCGACTCGGCGCATCCAGCCCTGCCATCAGGCGCATCAAGGAAGTCTTGCCCGACAAGGTATGCCCCAGCAACACATTGAAAGTGCCGGACTCGAGGGTCAGATTGGCATCGATGATGTGCTTCTCACCGCTTACGGTTCGCTCGATATGCTCAAGTGACAGGGCCATGAATTATTATTTTCCCTTCGGGTTAGCGCATTGAAAGATCATGGGCGAACACCCTGTCAAGCGCAAAAAGAGATTTTCCGCCTATTGCTGAATAATCTTAACTTCTTGTATTTGTTAAAAATAAAATCAGGTATACCTTGGTATAAGTAGTTCGTTCAGTGATTTGAGCGTACTTGAATAACTAATGAACCATCTCAGCGAGTTTAAAAAAGAACGAGAATTTGTTCGCAATCGAACAACCCACGTGTCACAAAACACAGCGCTTTTCTTATGAAAAAACAGTGCCAACCGTTTCTCAGTGACGCCAATCCATATTCATTTAGTAAGATATTGACTACAACTTGTGTAAGTTAATCAGGACAAAGTGCTACAAGGCTTTTTAATTCCCTTGAAAATGTATAAATTGTGTAACTTTGTGTTTCTTTCAAGGATTACACATGGTTTCTTCGACCGGCCTGCAGTTCACCCTGCAACGCGCCAACGGCGCCAATGACGACACGACCGACGCTCCGGCAGTCATCGACTTCCACTTGGAAGAAACGCTCTCCACGCCTTTCGCCCTCACCGTGAACTTTGCCAGCCGCCAGCATGATCTCTCGGCCAGCGACTGGCTCGATCGCGAGGTATCGTTAGCTATCTGGCAGGACGGCGCCGTGGTGCGCCGCATCCACGGCGTTGTCAGCGAATTCGCCCAGGGCGACCGCGGCCATCGGCGTACCCATTACGCCATCACCGTCAAGCCGGCCCTGTGGCGGCTCTCCTTGCGCCACAACTCGCGCATCTTCCAGAACGTCTCGCCGCTGACCATCATCAACACCCTGCTCGATGAGCGCGGCATTACCGACGTTGCCTTCGCGGTGACCCGGGAGCCAGAAGTCCGCGAATACTGCGTGCAGTACCGCGAAACGGATCTGGCCTTCATCCAGCGCCTGGCCGCGGAAGAAGGCCTGTTCTATTTCCATGAATTTGAAGATGAGGCAGGTGGGGCGCATCGCCTGGTATTTGCCGACGACCCGCAGGTGCTCGGCAATCTGGGGCCACGTCGCTATCGTAGCCACCTTCATCACAGCCCTTCTGGCGGCACGGCTCCGGCGCGCCGTATCCGTCGCCTGCGCCAGACCGCTCGGGTGCGCCCGGCGTCGGTGACGCTGAAGGATTATTCCTTCAAGCAGCCGGCATACGCGCAACTGCATGAACAGGTCGGCAGTGGGCTGGAAGACCATGCTCAGCGTGGCGGCGCTGATAAAGGGTATGAACACTTCGATTATCCCGGCCGCTACAAGGCGGACGCCTCGGGCAAGGCGTTCACGAAGGTTCGCCTGGAACAGCTGCGCAGTGATGCCACTACCGCGAGCGCCGAAAGCGATCTACCAGAGCTGCTACCCGGGGCGCGCTTTGCCCTCACCGAGCATGACGCGGCGGCGATGAACCGCGATTGGCAGGTGATCTCGGTCGTGCATGAAGGCAGTCAACCCCAGGCCCTGGAAGAGGATGCCTTCGGTGCTCACCTGCAGGGGCGGGCAGGCTCAGAGGGCATGACGACCTACCATAACACCCTGGTGCTGATGCCCGCCGACCAGGCCTGGCGGCCCACACTCTATACAGAGCAGAATCCCAAGCCCCGGGTCGACGGGCCTCAGGTGGCCTTCGTAGTCGGTCCCGAAGGCGAAGAGATCCACTGTGACGAACACGGTCGGGTCAAGGTCCAGTTCCCCTGGGATCGCTATGCCCAGGGTGATGACACCAGCAGCGCCTGGATTCGGGTCTCCCAAGGTTGGGCCGGCGTTGGCTATGGCAGCCTGGCGATTCCGCGCATCGGTCACGAGGTGATCGTTTCCTTCCTTGAAGGCGACCCGGATCAGCCGCTGATCACCGGGCGTACCTATCACGCGGTAAACACCCCGGCCTATTCCCTGCCGGAACACAAGACACGCACCGTGATCCGCACCCAGACCCACAAGGGCGACGGCTTCAACGAACTGCGCTTCGAGGATGCCACCGACCAGGAACAGATCTGGATTCACGCCCAGAAGGATCTCGAACTCCTCACCGAGAACGATCGCACCGAAGAAATTCGTCGCGACAGCCATCTCACGATCAAACGGGACCGCATCAGCGAACTCGATCGCGACGATCACCTTAGCGTGCATGGCGAGCGCCGTACGAAGATCGACGGCAATCAGAGCCTGATCGTCCAGGGCAGCCTTCACCTCCAGGCAGGTCAAGCCTGGCTCTCGGAATGCGGGCGCGAGCTGCATATCAAGGCGGGTCAGAAAGTCGTACTGGAAGCCGGCGACGAACTCAGCCTGAACGCCGGGGGCAGTTTTCTGAAGATCGACAGCAGCGGGGTAACACTCGGGGGACCCAAGGTCCGCATTAATGCCGGTGGTAACCCAGGCAAAGGCAGTGGACAAAAGGCCGACATGGCGATGCTACCTGGGCAGGCCCAACCGGAAGTTGCCAAGACTATCGTGCCTGTCTCTCATGAACAGCTTTTAAGCGCTGCCGTTTACAGTGCCAGTACCGTGGAAGCCTGTCAGATTCAGGATATTGCACTGGCGTCAGGGCCCAGCAACTGCGGCTTAGGAGCACAATGCCGATGTGGATAAGCCGCTTTTTGGTCGATCTTTCTTTGCATAAAGAGGGATTGCGCCAAATTTTCGAAATCGAACCCGCGCCTCGTTATCAACTGCTCTATCTGCAGACTGATCAGCACGAGCAGGCCAACGTCGGACCACTGCTCATCGAGCCCTGCTCACCGGTCGCTCATCGGCACTATAAAGAGTGGGTTCAACAGGGGTTGGCAATCGAGCTACAGGGTCAGCAACGCTTCGAGCCTGTTGTCGATCATCTGCAAACGCTCACTTTGGTAGAACGCGAACAGACACCATTAGCCCTGTTTCGCTACGCTGACCCACGGCTTTATGCCGGACTTGAATCCACGCTCAATGTTCATGACCTCAGGCGGCTGCTGGGTCCTAATGATCGTATGCGCAGCGTCGTATCGGGCCAAACCTGGACATTGCAACAGGACAGTATGGAGGCCGATAGCTATACACCTGCCAGCGCTCCTTTCAGACTTACGCGGGATCACCTACAAGGTATCGATGAGTGGCGCAGTCAGACGATGCTGCAAGCTCTGGCCGAGCACTACGCCCTTCCTGTGGAGCACATAATCGGCTGGTATCGGGAAATACGCACAAAAAGTCATAACAATGAACAAGCCTGTCTCGAGCACTGTCATCGCCTAGCGCGGAACGCTCGGAACAGTGTTACCTCTACTCATCTAGAAGAAATAACCTCATGAATGATCTCGTTCTTCCCTTCCAGCCCAGCTGCCAGAACGGCGGCGGCGCTGTCTACCGAGCCGAATGCGTATCCAAGGTCCTGGTCACTATCGAGCACCAGGATACCCTGGGGCGGCCCCTGCCCGCCGGGATCGAGATCGAACTGCGCGATGCGCATCGCTATGTCCATACCGGCGTGACCGACGACCGTGGCCACAGCCATCACCCCGGGGTGATCGCCGGCCCCTTCGCCTGGCAGTTGCGAGATGCCCCCGGGCGCCACCTGGTCGCCCTCAACGGAGTGCCGGTACACCCGGTGGCGTCGGGGCTCAGCGCCCCGGAAGCCCTGGCGGTGATGAACGAGACCACCGTGATCGCGACCTATCTGCCGCCGCCGATGCTCATCGACCTGCACACCCCCTCCGATGGGGTGACGCCGGATCGATTGAGTGATGATCAGCTGGAACAGCTGCGTCTGGCCGGCAACAATGCCACCCTGTTCCTGAACGGCTATAACGTTCCCCGGGGCGACTGGGCCCGCTTTGATGCGGCGGCGGACGCCGCAAGCGCCCGCCCACCGCCCCTGTTGGGCACGGCGCTGCTTCATCCTAGCGGCGCAGCGGCCATATCGACGCTGTGTCAGCGCCAGTCAATCGACGGGGATGAACAGGGGCTCAACGGCACCGGGGCCTGCGGCTGGCTGACCAGCATGGAGTATCAGCTCAACCGGGCGGCGGGAATGGACGAGAGCGACTGGCGCCCCTACAGTCGCGTGGTGGGCATCGCCTGGCCCGGGGATACCGGCGCCACCGCCTTCACCGAGGCCGAATTCGTTGCCACACACAGTGGCCGCCGGCTGGTCAACGTGCTCAAGCAGCTGCTCGACGCAGGTATCAGGATCAATCTGATCGGTCACTCTCTCGGGGCTCGAGTAGCATTGACCGCCCTCAACCTGCTCGGCGAGCGCGGTGTGCAACAGCGTATCGACCATTTGTTCCTTTGGCAGCCGGCGGTGGCCGACAACGCCCTGTCCCCGGACACGCCCTTCAGCAAGGTGCGACAGCGCGACGAGCTGTTCAAACCTGATCCCCACCGTCCCGGCCGAGAAGTGCATCCGCTGGGCATGGGCACCTTCCCCTATGCCCATCGCGCGGTGAGCAACATCGTGGTACTGCACTCTCATGAAGATGGCATCCTCGGCCCCTCCGAGCAAGAGGCCCCTGGCGCGTGGTACGACCCTAGAGACTGGGTGCAGCGATTGCGCGATATCGCGACGGATTCCAGTGACGATCGCACCGGCACGTTGGGCGGTGCCTATACCAAGAAATGGTGGACCTTCCCGCCGATCATTGCCGGCGGCCTGGGCTACTTCCGCGAGTACTATTTCAATCGCGGTCGTGCGCTGGCCCCGGGCCAATGGGACGCGGCCTTGCTGTTGCGTACCCAGGACGATGCCAGCGACCGGTATCGCGTCGATCGCGCCTGGGAGGCCTTGACCCAGGCCCTCGTCGACGAAGCCCGGCGCCTTCTGGCTGCAACACCGCCCGGTCCCTTGCACGCCGATACGCGTTTGCCGGACTACGACCTGCTCAAGCCCCTGGCCCATCACGCCCGCATCAGCGAGGCAATGGCACTGACCTTTGCCCAACACCTGCGTGAACTGGGGCAGGAACACAACTGGCAGCCGGGAGGTGGGGAGGTACGTCCGGCGCTAGGATTGGTGGGGTTTGACGCATTGAGAGAAGAAGAATTCTTCAAACCCCGATTAAGATCAGAAACATTTGATGAGGTCAATCAAACAACCTGGTTGCTCGAACATTCGGCGATGAAGTATCCCACCGAGGAGATATTCATCAGGAGTTACAAGCTGGGCATCATGGATAGAATCAAAGGAGGCTCGGGCTTTGGCCAATATTGAATACAGAAAAGCGTCGCTAGCTATCAGGATTGCGTTCGTTTTGACCGTCATCCTGATACAGACTGCTTGCAGTACGGCCAATTCTCAGCCTGGCGGGACGCTGGGACCCGTAATGGTATTGGGTGTTTCCACCAGTGGTCGCTATGCGATCAGCACGCACAAAACCAAACACTTGGTGCTCTGGGATCTGGAACAACGTAGCCGCGAAGTTCTCTCCACTAACGCCAATATCTACAGCGCCTACTTTGTCCATAATCGTGACGCCTTTCTGTGGCAGGATCTTGATAACCAGGTTCGGGTACAAACGATCAATGGTGAAGTGCTCAAGGAGTTCAAGCATTTTCCGACTTATGGCCATGTGATGGATACATCACTCAAGCACTATATTGCTTCGGATGACGAGTGGAATCTTTTCCATGGGCACGGCGACGCCATGCAGGCCATTCTCAGCGATGGGGATGTTCCTGGCGTCGTGAGCGCAGGAAAGTTACTGCACATTAGCCTGTCAGAGGAGCGCGGCTTATTCACCACCGCCGGCTATGACAATCGCGAACGTTTCGATCTCGAAGAGCATCCTCCCATCGTGGAAGGCCAATCGTTCGGCAATTATGGAGGTGTCTTTCTCTGGGATATCGAGACACTTAAACCCGTTGCACAGCTGCCAGGTAACAACGTCAAGGTCGATGCTGCCCTCAGCCCCGATGGCCAATGGGTCGCTACGGGCGATGAAAATACTATAGGGCTTTATTGGAATACTAATCACCCCGAAAAAAAACATCATATGTCGGGGTATGGCAGCGGAATTTTTCTTGAGGACTCTCCATACGATCTCGATGATCCACGAAAGTTTGATAATAGCGGACTAATTCCTGAACCGATGGCGGATAAGCCTGATCGCTGGGGAGACCGCCGTTTGGCGACAACCATCACCGTCGCCCTCGCCTTCATCAACGACAGCCAGGAATTTCTGCGCTTCGGTTACCGCTCCCACTGGGTCGCGCTATTCGAGACCGGCAACCCCTGGCCGCAGAAGTATTTCGACCTTGGTGACGATCCCTATCCCTCGACGGCGTCCTATCTACGTAGCCTGAGCATCGCTACCTCGCCCCAGGCCAAAGTGCTGGTCACCGGCCATCGCTACGATGGCGGTATTACCGTCTACCGTTACGACCCGAGCGCACGCACCCTGACCAAGGAATGGGTAGGTGAGTGACTGGCGTCAGCGATCGCATTAGCACGCTGGGGGGTGCCTATACCAAGAAATGGTGGACCTTTCCGCCGGTCATTGCCGGCGGCCTGGGCTACTTCCGCGAGTACTATTTCAATCGCGGTCGTGCGCTGGCCCCGGGCCAGTGGGAGGCGGCCTTGCTGTTGCGTACTCAGGACGATGCCAGCGACCGGTATCGTGTCGATCGCGCCTGGGAGGCCTTGACCCAGGCCATCGTCGACGAAGCCCGGCGCATTCTGGCCGCAACACCGCCCGGCCCCTTGCACGCTGACACACGCTTGCCGGACTACGACCTGCTCAAGCCCCTGGCCCATCACGCCCGCATCAGCGAAGCCATGGCACTGACCTTTGCCCAACACCTGCGCGAACTGGGGCAGAAACACAACTGGCAGCCGGGAGGTGGGGAAGTACGTCCGGCGTTGGGGTTGGTGGGGTTTGATAAAGTACAAGATGAAGAATTTTTTCGCGACAAGCTTAGATCAGATCAATTCGATTTTGTCAACCAAACGACCTGGTTGTTCGAGCACTCGGCGATGAAGTACCCCACCGAAGAGATTTTCACCAAGAGCTATCAGGACGGCATCATGAAAAAAATACAGAAGGACTCTAGCTTTGGACGGTATTAATAATAAAGCCCGAACACTTGGCTTGATCAAGGCTCTGCTGAAAACCGCGTTTTGTTTACTGCTGGTGGGTTGTGTCTCTAGCAGTCAACAACCCGGTAGAGAACTGAAACAAGCAATGGTCGTGAGCGTTTCCAGCGATGGTCGCTACGCCATCAGCACCCATAAATCTAAGCATCTTGTGCTATGGAATATAGAGCAAAGCAGCCGTGAAATTCTTTCGACTAATGCCAACATCTATAGCGCTTATTTCATTCATGACCGTGATGCCTTCCTATGGCAGGACTTGAATGACCAAGTACGGGTACAGACGGTCGATGGTGACGTGCTAAAGCAGTTCGAACATTTCCCAACCTACGGCCATGTCATGGATACGTCTTTGGAGCATTACATTGCTTCCGACAACGAATGGAACATTTTCCATGGTTACGGAAACGAGATTAGACCAATCAAGAAAGATGGCAGCTCCCCCAGCTTTCTAGGCTCAGGAAAATTACTTCATCTAAGCCTTTCCGAAGAGAAGGGATTTTTGCTTTCCGCTGGCTCCGATGGTGATGAAGCATTCGATATTAAGGTACACCCACCTATATTAGACAATCAATTATTCAGCTATTACGCGGGCCTTATACTATGGGATATCAACACACTTGAACCCATCGCCCAATTACCAGACCACAGCTTTAAAACCGATGCAGAAATCAGCTTAGATGGCAAATGGATCGTGAGTGGTGATGAAAATGCTCTTGCACTTTATTGGAATACCCAAAACCTTGAAATAAGCTATGACTTATCTGCTAGTGTATTAGGTGTGTATAAAAGGAATACAGATCTACCCATAGGAGATCCAAAAAAGTGGGATAAAAGTCAATTAATAGCGGCTCCCGAAGATTATTCAGACATCACAGTCGCCCTCGCCTTCATCAACGACAGCCAGGAGTTCCTGCGCTTTGGTTACCGCTCCCACTGGGTTGCACTGTTCGAGGCGGGCAACCCTTGGCCGCAGAAGTATTTCGACCTCGGCGACGACCCTTACCCCTCGACGGCGTCCTATCTACGCAGCCTGAGCATCGCTACCTCGCCCCAGGCCAAGGTACTGGTCACCGGCCACCGCTACGATGGCGGTATTACCGTCTACCGTTACGACCCGAACACGCGCACCCTGACCAAGGAGTGGGTGGGCGAATAGGCTCAAGTCTATTTTAAATGAGACATGGTTGTGAGCGTTTGCGGCGCGTCACTGTCTTATCGATAGACCACCCCGTGTTATCATCCGCACATCAATTCTCGACCAGGATTTCAGACACTCATGTCCCTAGAAGATCTCCATCTCAATCTGCGCAACCTAGAGTCGGAGGATTACCCACAGTTAAAGACCCTTATGGACAGCATCTACGACGACATCGGCGGTGCTTGGTCCAAGCTTACCATCGACAAGCTGGTCAGCGAGTTCCCGGATGGCCAAATCCTCATCGAGGATGATGAGCGGATCGTTGGAGTGGCGCTGACGGCACGCGTCGACTACGACGATTTTTCCAATCCACACAAGTACGACGACTTGATCGGGCATCGTGAGGTCATTCTCAATGCGGCGGATGGCGATGCGCTCTACGGTCTCGATGTGCTGATCGATCCGGTCTATCGGGGCCATCGCCTGGGGCGCCGCCTTTACGAGGCGCGTAAGGAACTATGCCGGTCAATGAATCTACGCGCGATTCTTGCTGGTGGGCGCATTCCTAACTATCACCTGCATGCCGAGGAGATGTCCCCAAGCGCCTACCTGGACGCCGTGGCGCGCAAGGAAATTCACGATCCCATTTTGTCGTTCCAGCTGGCCAACGATTTCCTGGTCAAGCGCCTGCTGCGCAAATATCTGCCGGAGGACGAGAAATCCCAAGGCTATGCGACGCTTCTCGAGTGGAACAACATCCTTTACGAACCCGCGGAACGAATACTCGAGAACCGCAAGACCCAAGTGCGGGTTGGTGCGGTGCAGTGGCAGATGCGCGAATTCGCCTCAGTGGAATCGGTATTACAGCAGGTCGAGTATTTCGTCGACGCAGTCGCCGATTATCAAAGTGATTTCGTGGTATTCCCCGAGCTGTTCAATACGCCGCTGATGGGCTTGACCGATCAATCCGATCAAATACAGGCAATCCATTTTCTTGCCGGCTTCACCGAGCGCTTCAAGATTGAAATTTCACGCATGGCGGTCTCCTACAACATCAACATCATCGCCGGTTCGATGATGGAAGTGGGAGAAGATGGCCGCCTGTACAATGTATCGTATTTGTGTCACCGCGACGGCAGAACAGAGCGGCAGTCCAAGCTGCACATTACGCCTCAGGAGCGTCGTGACTGGGTTGTGGAAGGTGGCGATGAACTGCAGGTCTTCGACACCGATGCCGGACGAGTCGGCATCCTGATCTGCTATGACGTCGAGTTTCCGGAGCTTCCCCGGCTGCTCGCGGAGCAGGACATGGACGTTCTGTTCGTGCCTTTCTGGACCGATACCAAGAACAGCTACTTACGTGTGCGCCATTGTGCCCAGGCCCGGGCCATCGAGAACGAGTGCTATGTGGTGCTGTGCGGCAGCGTCGGTAACGTGCCCTCGATCGAGAACCTGGACATCCAGTACGCTCAGTCCTCAGTGTTCTCACCGTCGGATTTTGCCTTTCCTCATGATGCAGTGATGTCGGAATCCACGCCGAATACCGAGATGGTAATCTTCTCCGACCTGGATCTGACACGTCTGAAGCTGGTGCGCTCGGAGGGCTCGGTCACCAACTTGAAGGATCGGCGCAAGGACTTGTTCGATCTGCGTCTGCGTGACTGGTCCTGGAAGTCCGGGGGTCGGCCATCCGGTAGTCGCCAGGAAGAGAGCTAACAAGCACCATGCTGCACTGGTGGCGTCAATGGCGAGCGAAACGCTTTATCGCTCGCCATCCGTTTCCGCAGCAGGCTTGGCAAGAAGTGCGTTCACGATTGCCGCTCATCAAGGCGTTGGATGACGAGACGGCCAAGCGCCTGGGCCTGCGGGCCTGGCGCTTACTGCACAAAAAACGCCTCTCGATCCCGGATGGTCATAATGTCGACCTGCCGACCCGACTCGGACTGTTTGCCCAAGCGAGTCTGCTGACCCTGAACTGGAGCGA
This sequence comes from uncultured Halomonas sp., assembly GCF_947500835.1. Taxonomy (GTDB): domain Bacteria; phylum Pseudomonadota; class Gammaproteobacteria; order Pseudomonadales; family Halomonadaceae; genus Modicisalibacter. The sequence continues at coordinate 87,194 of NZ_CANMTQ010000008.1, read as the reverse complement.
TGCGGACGCGGAAGATGCCTTTGCCAACGTGCACGAGATACTGCTGTTGCCGGATGTCTTTCGTCGCCGTGCGAGTTCAATGGACGACGCCGGTGTGATACACGAATATCCCGACGAGCGTATCGGCGAGACCTGGTATCAAGGGCCAGTGGTGTTGTCTCTGGCGGATGTCATCGCCAGCGGCAGCTACAGCGGTGTCAACGTGATCATCCATGAGTTTGCCCACAAGCTCGACATGGGTAATTCTCTGGATGCGGATGGCTTTCCGCCCTTGCCGGCGGACATGTCGGCATCGACCTGGCACCGGGTATTCACCGCTGTATGGGATGATCTACAGGGGCATCTTGCCCGAGGTGAGACACCTCCCATCGATGATTATGCGGCAAGTGACCCAGGCGAATGCTTTGCCGTGTGCTGCGAATACTTCTTTACTGCACCGCAGATATTGGCCCGCGCCTACCCGGAACTCTACGACCTGCTCGAGCACTACTTCCGTCAGTCACCGTTAATACGCCTGACATCAAACGGCCAAGCCGGTCATTCCGGCGAGGTGGACCAGACCCGGGAGCGTTCCGGCGGCTTCGGATCAGGGCACTTCTGATCCCGCGTCGACCAGGTCGTACCCTCGGCCTGATGACAAATACTGGGGCCGCCTTTTTCCTTGGCGCCTTCTGTGTTCCGATCGCCATTGCGATGTTCCCTGGGCATCGTCACAAGACGCGAGCCATCGATATGGATTTCGACATCCTGTTGCCAGTTATGGCCTTGGGTACCGCGCCCAATCTCGGCGGCCATTGACTTACTCGACGTCAGCGTCAGCCCTCCCATCAGTGCGCCCATCATCACGATGATGGCCTTGTCACGGATGCGTTGAACCCCTTGTGGTTGCACTCTCCATTGCACTCTCATGTCTTCACCTTTGGCTTACCTCAACACTTGGCTTGACTCCATCACCTAGCCACTCCCATAGCAGCACCGCTTCTGGACGAGGTTCACGCTTTACGGGTCTGACCAGCCAGAACCCCTCCTCCGTGGGCGCAGCACGATCAAAAGGCGCTACCAGATCGTTTCGCTCTCCCAATAACCCCTGATGAATCAAGGCTACCCCACCCCCCTGGGCGGCAAGTGTCAACGTCATGATTTGACTGTCGCAGGATAACGCCAAGCACCGGGTTTCGAACCCATCGATACCTGCCTCTTCAAGCCAGGCGGACCAACCCACTGCAAAGCCCGGCGCATGCAAGAGCGTTTCGCCGGCAAGATCTGAAGGCGTATGCAAGCGCCTGGCGACTTCTGGTGAGCAGACGGGCAACATCGTCTCACGACCCAGTGACAGGCGCTCCACCCCTTCCCAATCGCCACGCCCATAGCGAATTTCGATATCTGCCCCCTCGGCGCTGAAATCCTCTTGCCAGATCGCGCTGACCACATGCACCACAATATCAGGATGACGCGCATGGAACGCCACCAGGCGCGGCGCCAGCCATATCTGCTGCATGACCGGTGTAGCGCGCAGGGTCACCGAGGCTTCGGGATGAGCCCCAAAGACTTCTGTCGTCCCTTCCCACAGTCGCGAGAACGCCTCCTGAACGCTGGGAAGCCATGCCTGGCCCGCAGGCGTCAACGCCAGGCTTCGTGGGTAGCGTACGAACAGCGCTTGACCCAAGCGGTCTTCGAGCAGGCGGATGCGTTGACTGATGGCCGACTGCGTCACCCCAAGCTCATGACCCGCTCGGGTGAAGCTGAGCGTGCGAGCAGCGGCTTCAAAGGCCTGCATCCAGAGAATCGGTGGCAGTGCATTCATGAGCAAGAGTGCCATAAGCTGAGCTGGGTCATAGCCCTCAGATTAATCGTTTGTCTGCATTCTGCAAAGAGAACAGGATAGTCCAGCGTTTCAAGCGATATTCCAACCTACCCAGGAGTCGATGATGAGCACGCCCTTGATCGAGATACCCGCTGCCCAGCCCCGCATTGATATGGGAGAACTATCGTCCTATACCGACGGGCCGCAGCTCATCGATATCAAGGGTGATAACGAATGTGTATCGCTGCACTGGAATGATGCCAACCAAGCGCATTTCCCCTGGCTATGGCTGCGAGATCACTGCCCGTGCATTCAATGTCGTCATCCACTGACCCGAGAACGCCTGTTTTTACCCCTGGAAGATATCGAGAAAGCACCTCAGGCGATGCTGATCGAGGGTAATCTTCGACTACAGTGGGCCGATGGCCATGCCAGTCTGTTCGACGCAGTCTGGTTACATCAGCGACGCCCGGGTCACGACATCGACCCCGTCGGCGAGCTGATCCGGATCCGGCGTCCCTGGCCCACAAACTTCGCACCGAGCCATGTGATGCACGCGGATTTCATGACTCCAGAAGGAGAACGTCACTGGCTTGAAACGCTACTGCGCGACGGTCTGGTACTGCTTGATGAAGGCCCAATTGCGGATGAGGAAGTCAGCCGGATCGCAAGGCGCATCGGCCCCATGCGGGCCAGCAATTTCGGTTCACGCTTCGACGTCTATTCAAAACCCAACCCCAACAACGCCGCCTATACGTCGATCGGTTTGGCCTTGCACTCCGATTTGCCCAACTGGCGCCAACCGCCGGACATTCAGCTGCTTTATTGTTTGCAAAACGACGCCGAAGGCGGGGAATCGATCTTTGCCGATGGCTTTGCGGTAGCTGAAGAACTGCGTAAAGAAGCCCTGGAGGCCTTTCGAACACTTTGCGAGACGCCCATCGATTTTCGTTTTCAGGATGAGAAACAGGACATCGGCATACGGGCGCCGGTCATCGAACTGGACGCTAGGGGTCAGCTGAAGGAGATTCGTTTCAACAACTGGATTCGTGACACGCTGCGTTTGCCACAGGATGAGATCGGCGTCTGGTACGCCGCCTATCGTCATTTCTGGCAACTGTTGCACGATCCAAAACATCAGATCGAGCTTGCCCTGCTTCCTGGCCAGATGGCGGCCTTCGACAATCGCCGGGTATTACACGGTCGCCGCGCCTTTGATCCCAATACAGGCAAGCGCCATTTGCAGGGCACTTATCTGGATATCGACATGATCGAATCACGGCTGCGAGTGCTGCAACGACATCCATGACAAAACGGGCATTGGCCAGCGTGAATGGCACGGGTATCCTAGGCGCCACCTCCATGAGCGGATCTTATTGTTGCCATGTCGCGCCAGCTGATCGTCGTTATTGCCGTGTTAGTCGTGCTGGCCTGCCTGGGTCTGCTATGGCAATGGCTGGCCATGAACGATGTACTGACCGCTGAACGCCTGTACGGTCTTGTCGATTACGCCTCGGCCTGGCGGGATTCTCCACTTGCGATATTAGTAGTGACGGCTGTCTACATCCTTGCCTCGCTAGTGATGTTTCCATTGAGCATTCTGGTCGCTGTCACGGGACTGCTGTTCGGCCCCTGGTGGGGATTCGGTTATTCCATGGTCGGTAGCCTGGCGACGTCGGTCGTCACCTTCTGGCTGGGACGTCGATTGGGCCGCGATGCATTGTTGCATTACGGTGGTCAGCGGCTGAACAAGGTTGCCCGACTGCTTGCGGGTCGCGGGGTGCGCACCATGACCCTTATCAATCTGTTGCCCCTGGCCCCCTTCACTCTGACCAACATGCTCGCCGGCGCTTTTCATCTAAAGTTCCGCGATTACATGCTGGGATCGTTGATCGGCATCACCCCAGGGCTACTCGGTATTTCCCTGCTGGGTAGCCAGTTGGGATCGCTCTTGACCGCAGGGAATCGCAGCGAATTGCTGTACGCCCTGGGTGGCATCGTCCTGGCGGTGATGGTACTGATAGGGCTGAAACGCTACAGCACGCGAAAACAGCGAGCGCAGCGCTTTTAGCAACTTTATCTCTTCTTAGGTCACCTTTCTAAAGCGCCTTGGATTCTTCATCGACAGGATTGATCAAGCCCAGCATGGGCTGATCCTGAAAAACCGAGCGCAGCACGCGCCCGCGATGACGCAGCAGCTGCCATTCCGCTCCCAAGCGTTTGCGCACCCGCTCCCAGGCATCCTGATCGGCGTGACTCACCGGCCCGCCGGCGGCGATGGCGCGACGATAGACCTTGAGACAGCGCGCTGCACAACAGCTTTCATCGAATGTCTTTGCGGTCCTGAGTGCTCCCCTGCGCAACTGATCGCGGTGAGTCTTCTCCTGCAAATTGCCCAGTGCCGCTGCAAGTGCCTGGGAGTTATTACCCGCAAGCAAATAGCCGTTCTCGGCATTTTTCAGCACCTCCCGCACCCCTGGCGCATCCAGGGCAACGACCGGCAGCCCGGCAGCCATCGCTTCGACCAGCACCATGCCTTGCGTCTCACTGTGAGAAGCAAAGGCGAATACGTCCATGGCATGGTAGGCATCGATCAATTTCTGGTCGTGCAGATTGCCAGTGAAATGGAAACGATCCGCAACGCCAGCGCCCGCGGCGATTTCATGCATTGCCATACGGGCATCGCCATCCCCCACGATCAGGAAATGCGCCTTGGGCTCTTCGACCAGCAGGCGCATCACGGCATCCGCGAGAAATGGCAGGTTCTTCTCCTGGGCCAAGCGACCCACGTGCCCAATTACATAGGCGTCATCGCTGATTCCCATGTGATGGCGCAACCAGGCACCGTCCCCCTGGGAAAAACGCCGGGTATCGACCCCACTGGGAACTACGAAGACAACATCGTTGGCGCCGCGCTTGAGCATGAGGTCTCGAACACTGCTGCTGGGCGCGATCACTGCATCGCACAGCTTGGTGTATTCCGTGGGCAGTGCCACTGCGAAGCGCTGCATGCGAGGTGAATTGCCCGGCACATAATGGGTGTAGTGTTCGTAAAGCGTATGATGGGTAAAGATCAGGGGCAGCCCGTAGGTTTCTGCCGCTCGTGCAGCGGTATCGCCAAGTAAAAAGGGATGATGCGAATGTACGATATCCGGCTCGAAGGCTTCGATAGCCTCGTAAAGCTGTCCTGGAATCGGTACGGGTAGCGAGAAATCGCTGCCATTGAAATGTTGAACTGCTGCAACGCGGATTACATCCTCCTCATGACGTGGCTGTCCTTCAAGCTTCGGCGCCACCACCAATACCTGATGCCCTTCGACTTGCAGACGAGTCTTGAGTCGCTGCACCGACTCACTCACACCGCCCACGATTGGTCGGTAGGTATTGGTAAACATGAGAATATTCAAGCCATTGTCTCCCTTGGCCATTGATGCCGTTTGCTTGCTCGCTCGACCACCTTTCCAGAAAGAGTTTGTCATGGGGCTGCTAGACTAAGAAGCCAATCGTGCACAGGAAGTTTCGCGACGGTGCTAAATTGACATCACCTATATTAACGCACTCATAGCGCGCTATCTTACCAAGCTAACGAGGAGTTTTTCATGGCCTATCGTATTGCGGTCATTCCCGGGGATGGCATCGGTACCGAAGTGATGCCGGAAGGCGTGCGCGTGCTGGAAGCCGCAGCCGAAGGTTTTGACATCAACCTGACCTTCGAATACTTCGATTTCGCCAGCTGTGACTACTATCTGGAACATGGCCAGATGCTGCCGGATGACTGGTTCGACATTCTATCCAGATTCGATGCGATCTACTTTGGCGCCGTTGGCTGGCCGGAGAAGGTGCCGGATCATATTTCGCTGTGGGGCTCGCTACTGCAGTTCCGACGCGCCTTCGATCAGTACATCAATCTGCGCCCATGCCGCCTGATGCCGGGCATAAAGAGCCCGCTAGCGGATCGCGAACCGGGGGACATCGACTTCTACGTGGTGCGAGAAAATACTGAAGGGGAGTACTCAAGCGTCGGCGGCAGAATGTTTGAAGGCACCGAGCGCGAGGTTGTCATTCAGGACACCGTCATGACGCGTGTCGGTATCGATCGGGTACTCGAGTACGCTTTCGAACTTGCCTCCAGTCGCCCACGCCGCTCCTTGACCTCGGCAACCAAATCCAATGGCATCTCTATCACCATGCCTTACTGGGACGAGCGCGTGAAAGCGATGGCCAAGCGCTATCCTGACATCAGCGTCGATCAATTTCACATCGATATTCTCGCCGCCAACTTCGTGCTGCACCCGGACTGGTTCGATGTGGTGGTGGCAAGCAATCTGTTCGGTGACATTCTCTCGGATCTGGGGCCGGCCTGCACCGGCACCATCGGTATCGCGCCCTCGGCCAATATCAATCCGGAAGGCCGTTTTCCCAGCCTGTTCGAGCCGGTACATGGCAGCGCTCCGGATATTGCCGGCAAGGGTCTTGCCAATCCCATCGGCCAGATCTGGTGTGGCGCCATGATGCTCGAGCACTTGGGTCACGATGAAGCTGGTAAAGCCATCGTACAGGCCATTGAAAGCGTGCTGGGTGACAGCGCTCAGAAAAGCGTGCTCACCCCCGATATTCGCGGCGAGGGTACGACTGAAACCCTGGGCAAAGCCATCGCCGATACAGTGGCGTCTGCATGCCGATAGTAAATAAGCGTAACTCAATGACCGCAATTGAATTGCATAATTGGACAATAAAAATGACTTGTATAGAATTTGCGTAGGTTTTGACAAACCTGATTCACCTGATTAACTATCCAAGGCTTGAATCATAAAAGGAGATAACCGTGACATTGTTCGAAGAACTTCGTGATGATCATGATACGCAACGTACCCTGCTCGACTTGCTGGTCAAGACAGAGGGCAATAGTGAAGGACGCGACGAACTGTTCCACAAGGTGAAAGCGGAACTACAACGTCATGCGGCGGCAGAAGAGCGTGCTCTTTATATCCCAATGATGGAACATGATTCTACTCAGGAAAAAGCGCGCCATAGCATCGCCGAACACCATGAGATAGATGAACTGATCGAAACCCTCGAGAACACAGACTATAGCTCTTCCAGCTGGGTCGCTTCCGCCCAGAAGCTTCAACACCTGGTGACCCATCACCTTGATGAAGAAGAGCAGGAAATTTTCCAGGCGGCGGGCAAGGTGCTCAGCAAAAGCCAGGAAAAGGAGCTTGCAGGCGTCTATCGCAAGGAAATGGACGCTCAGCGCAAAAACTAGAAGATGCCGGGACTATAATAGTAGCGCTACCGACCTTGGCTTCCTTGATATAGGGCCAAGGTCGTTTTCTTTCCGCCCGACACAAAAGGAACTCTCATGTCTTGCTCGATTTCCCATAGCGCTCTTGCAGCAACTCTTTTCGTCGCTACGCTGAGTGCCGGCTGTACCGGTATTCCCGAGGGTACTCAAGCGGTACAGAATTTCGATCTCGATTCCTATCTGGGACGCTGGTACGAGATTGCGCGTCTCGATCACTCCTTCGAGCGTGGCCTGGACTGTGTGACGGCGCAGTACAGTCTGCGAGACGATGGCGGAGTCAAGGTGATCAATCGCGGTGTGAACCTTGAAGAAGGCGAGCCTGATGTTGCCGAGGGCAAAGCCTACTTCCTTGAAGACGAAAATGTGGGTCGTCTAAAGGTCAGCTTCTTCGGACCTTTCTACGGTGGCTACAATATCCTCGAACTGGATGAAAACTACCAACATGTACTAGTCGCCGGACCCAACCGAGATTATCTATGGATTCTCGCGCGGACACCGACCCTGGAAAAAGACGTATATCAACGCCTGGTCGAACGCGCCAAGACGCTTGATTTCGCAACGAACGAACTGATCGAGGTAGAGCAAGGTCAGGTCTGTAATCCTTATCGCCAGTGAATTTCATTTTCCTACCGCCTTTTTCACCTGCTCGACCTATCGGGTTGTGATATTGCCTTCTGTCTTGTATTCAAGACGTGTCTGGCATCTAAACTCCATCCTGACAGAGTATCGTCATGCTCGTTGATTGGCTCGATCTAACCTTGGAAGAGTGCACCCCGGCAAGCCAGGAAGGCCGCTTGCCGAGCGCACGCTATGTACTCCATGCCCCGGGCGTTCTCGAGCTTCTACCAGACAAAGACATGCCCCAGGCTCGGGCCTGTGTATTTTCGGCGGGCATTCATGGCAACGAGACAGCACCTATTGAACTGCTGGGTGAAGTGCTTGCGCGGCTGGAGGCCGGTCTGCTGAGCGTCGGGGCACCGGTATTGATCATTCTCGGTAATCCGGCCGCCATTCGCCTCGGCCAGCGCTTTTGTACCACCAATCTTAACCGGCTATTCCAACGTGAGCTCATGGATGAGGGAGATGAGCCACAGCGCGCCCGGGAGCTGATGGCCGCAGTGGATGACTTCTACAAGCGTCATCCTCAGCCACGTCTGCACTACGATCTACATACAGCGATTCGTGACAGCCAGTACCCTCGTTTTGCCGTCGAGCCCTTCAGCGACGACACCGTCACGAGCGATGAGCAATGGCACTGGCTGGCCGGCGCCGGGATGCAGGCCGTGCTGCATCAACATCAACACAGCTGGACCTTCTCCCACTACTCGAAACACTATCACCAGGCCCAGGCCTTCACCCTGGAACTGGGTAAGGTATGTGCTTTTGGTAATAACGACCTTGTTGTCTTGCAGCCAATGCAGGCACTGCTCGAGGCGTTGATTGCCGGAGATAATCCCCAACGAGCGAATCCGGCTACCATGGTCTTTTTCCGGGTCACTCAGGAACTCATGCGAGAATCCGAGGATTTCGTTCTATGCTTCCCGAATGACACACCCAACTTCAGTCAATTTCCTATCGGTACTCGACTGGCCCAGGATGCCAATGCCGGGGACTGCACCGTGACCGACGCTCCACTGACGGTGATTTTCCCCAATGCCAAGGTGGAAATCGGCGCCCGTGCTGCCTTGTTGGCTCGGAAGACATCGCCGCCGAAGAGCTGATCCAGTGCTGATTTCAAATGGCTTGCCCTGAAGGGCAAGCCGACAAGAATAAAAAGTCAGAGGTTATTTCATGATCCATTCAGTCATATTCTGCTATTTATCATGGCTCCGAACCGAGAGTTCATCTACAAAGCGCACTCTGTGTATAACGATCTGAATAGCCGGCAATCGTCTGTTAGAATCGCTGCCTTTTAATATCGAGTGCATTACAAATCAGGCATGCCCCTTCCACCTCGGAGCACCTATGGTCGACACCCCCTTACCCCTTGAAGTGCGTGATCTCAAGAAGCGCTTCGGCGACAACGAAGTCCTCAAGGGTCTGTCGCTACAGGCTCGACAAGGCGACGTCATCACCCTGATCGGCGCCTCCGGCTCCGGTAAAAGTACCTTCCTACGCTGCATGAATCTGCTCGAGCAGCCCAACGAAGGCGAACTGATCGTTCACGGCGAGGCGATTCGCTTCAAGGAGACTCGCCACGGTCGCGAACCTGCGGATTGGCAGCAGGTCGTCAACATGCGCGCCAAGCTGTCGATGGTGTTTCAGAACTTCAACCTCTGGGCGCACATGACGCTGCTGGAAAATGTCATCGAGGCGCCGGTGCATGTGCTCAAGAAGCCGCGCAAGGAAGCCGTCGAACACGGTCGCGCCCTGCTTGATCGCGTCGGGCTTTTGGACCGCGCCGACTACTACCCGGCCCAGATGTCCGGTGGCCAGCAACAGCGTGGCGCCATTGCCCGGGCCCTGGCCATGGACCCGGAGGTGATGCTGTTCGACGAACCGACGTCGGCCCTGGACCCGGAACTGGTCGGCGACGTGCTAAAGGTCATGCGGGATCTGGCCAAGGAGGGGCGCACCATGATCGTGGTCACCCATGAAATGGCCTTTGCCAAGGATGTCTCAAGCCAGGTGATGTATTTACATCAGGGCATGGTAGAGGAAGCCGGGCCGCCGGCAGAGGTGTTGGGTAATCCTCGTTCCGAGCGCTTGAAGCAGTTTCTGGCCCCTAAACATTGAGTGGGAGAAACGCATGATTGACCTGCAGGGTTACGGCCCGCGACTGCTTGAAGGGGCCCTGGTCACCATCGAACTGGCACTGCTGTCATTGGTCGTGGCCATCATCCTGGGCCTTCTGACCGCCAGCGCCAAGATGTCACGCAGTTGGCTGCTGCACAAGATCGGCACTCTCTACACCACCATCATTCGTGGCGTGCCGGACCTGGTGCTGATGCTGCTCTTGTTCTTCGGCGGTCAGATCGGCATCAACATGATCACCGACTGGCTTTACGACCGCTTCGATATCGACATCTTCATCAACGTCAATGAGTTCGCCGCCGGCGTCATCACCATCGGGCTGATCTTCGGCGCTTACATGGCCGAAACGTTCCGTGGCGCCTTCATGGCGGTGGACAACGGCCAGATCGAGGCCGGTCGTGCCTATGGCATGTCGGAAAGACTGATGTTTCGCCGTATCCGCTTTCCCCAGATGATGCGTCATGCCCTGCCCGGCCTCTCCAACAACTGGATGGTGCTGCTCAAGACCACGGCCCTGGTCTCGATCATCGGACTGACGGACATGGTGCGGGTGGCTGCCGAGGCCTCCAAGGCCACTCATGAACCCTTCACTTTCCTGATCCCGGTAGCGATCATCTACCTGCTGATCGCCAGCGTCTCGGAATGGATCTTTGCACGCCTGCAAAAACGCTATAACGTCGGATTCGGGGAGGCGGACGAATGGAACAACTAAGCGCCTGGTTCACTCAACTGCTGGCGGATAACAGCATCTTCACCGCCCGCACCCTGGGCTATTACGGTGATGGCCTGGTCACCACGGTACAGCTGGTATTCCTGTCTCTGGTCATTGGCCTGGTGATCGCCGTGCCGCTATCCATTGCCCGCGGCTCGAAGCGCAAGTGGATCAAGATGCCGATCTTCTTCTTCACCTACGTGTTTCGCGGCACGCCACTGCTGATTCAGCTCTACATCATTTACTACGGCGTGGTCTTCATCGACGGCATCCAGGAATCCTGGCTGTGGGTGATCCTTGAGGAACCCTTCTACCCGGCGCTGATCGCCTTCACGTTAAACACCGTCGCCTATACCACCGAGATCTTCCACGGCGCGATCAAGGCGACCTCCAAGGGCGAGATCGAGGCGGCCCGGGCCTATGGCATGTCGAAAAGCCTGATGATGCGCCGCATTATCCTGCCCAGCGCCTTTCGTCGTGCTCTCCCCGCCTATGGCAATGAAGTGATCTTCATGCTGCATGCCAGTGCCATTGCAAGCGTGGTGACGATCATGGATCTGACCGGTGCGGCACGCCTGGTATATGCACGTTTCTATGCCCCTTTCGATGCCTTCCTTTTCGTCGCCGCTCTTTATCTGTGTTTGACCTTCGCCATTCTCTATCTATTTCGATATCTGGAAAAACGCATGCTGGTCCATCTCCGCCCCCAGAGTTGATCTCGATTAAAACGTCTAACGAACGTTGGAACGTAGATTCAATCAAAGGCTTGCCCCTCTATCACCAAGAGCCAGGCTAGGCTAATGTAATTTAGTACTCATGTTTCAGTGATACGCTTGTAGAACAAACAAAAGGGATACTGACGTCATGAAAAAACTGTTGACCGTTACTTTGCTGGGCGCTGCCATACTGGCCGGTACTGCCCAGGCCCGGGATTACGATACCGTGCGCTTCGGCGTCGATGTGCCCTACGAGCCGATGGAATATCGCACCCCGGACGGCGAACTGACCGGTTTCGATATCGATCTGGGAAATGCCTTGTGCGATGAGATCGGCGTCGAGTGCGAATGGGTCGTACAAGGCTGGGACGGCATCATCCCCGGCCTGATGTCACGCAAGTACGATGCCATCATGTCTTCCATGACCATCAACGACGATCGGCGCAAACAGGTGCTGTTCTCCGACCCCTATTTCACTCCGCCTTCTGCCTGGTTCGTTCCCGGTGACAGTGACATCAGTGATCCGAGCGAGGAGGCTTTGACGGACAAGAACATCGGCGTACAGCGCGGCACCCTGCAGGACAACTACGCCAGCGACATGTATGGCGACGTAGCCGATGTCAATCGCTACGCCACCGCCGACGACATGGTGCTGGACATGGAAGCTGGCCGCCTCGATATCGTTTTTCTCGACTTCCCGGTAGGTAAATCCACGTTGCTGGACAGCGAAGACAACGACTATAAAGTCGTCGGAGAAATGATCACCGAGCCCAAGGAGTATTTTGGTGACGGCTTTGGCATCGCCTTTCGCAAGCGCGACGAGGATCTTGCCAAGAAGTTCAACGATGCCCTATCTAGCTTGAAAGACAACGGCACCTACGAAGAAATCCGCCAGAAGTATTTCGAAGAAGAAGCTCAGTAATGCTTCAATGACCTTTCGATAATAAAAAGCCACCGCGAGTCCTTGGTTCGCGGTGGTTTACTTTTACGGCGACAGCCCGGCAGCTATTCGACAGTAATTCTCGTGCATCCTTATGATTAACGCGTATCTACGAATATTTGCCGATGAGGGATACAAGATCGATAAAGTTTGGATCAGGAGACCGCGCCTTTATCAACGCGAAGCGGAATGCTCCTGCCGCAATGCCCTGCGCATGAAATTGAGTATCCAGCGTACCATCAAGTGATCGTCCACCGGCGCATTGAGCGAGGCCATGCCCTCGCGCAAACGATTGCCCGGGATGACGCCCTGGCGCATGGCCATTACATCTGCCGAGTAGGTCTTGGTAAATTCCGGGTGCCCTTGTACACCCAGAAACGTCTCCCCTACCTGGATGACATAAAACGGGCAAAAATTGCTCTCTGCCAGCACCACCGCGCCTTCCGGCAACCGAGCCACCTGATCCTGATGACTGACCACCAGATCAAGTCCTTCCTGCCAGGGCTCCATCCACTCGGCGCGCTGAGTAAGACGGTTGAAAGACATGCCAACGCCCCAACCACGTTCGCTCTTGACCACTTCTCCACCAAGGGCCTTGGCGATCAACTGATGACCGAAACAGATGCCTACCAGCGGCTTGCCAGCTTCCCAAAGCTCTCGCACGAAGCCGCACAGGGCCTCGATCCATTCATCGCCGTCATTGACCCCATGCTTGGAACCGGTAGTCAGCCAGGCATCCACCGCATCGACATCCGTTGGCAGCTCGCCGTCCTGGCAGCGCCACACGCGAAACTCAAGCGTCGGGTCCACCGCTGTAAACAGACGCTCGAACATCTCGGGATAGTTACCGTGCTGAGGCTGCAACTCCTCCATTACATCATCGCACTGCAGCAGACCAATACGCATAGAAGTCCTCTTTGAAATCGATAAAGGTGCAATTGTCGCTTTCCGATACGTCGATGCCAAGCGCTGCCAGAGTATGCTCGATCCTAAAACGCTCTCGCAGCTCCAGTACGCGATCGATCAACGAACCAAGGACGGGACGACTTTCGAAGCGTAGTAGGGTTTATAAAAAACCTCGCCAACAATATAGAGAAGGTCAAGCTATTAATACGCGAGGTCTTCATCGATCCTGCACTGGTGATTTAAGGTGATGGTCGCTATCGTAGCGCGTTGATCATTTTTCATCGGACTTTTCATCCGCTAGCAATACCCCGGAGACCAAGATGTGTGCGTCATCATCCGCCTCGACATCTCAGGCGACACTACGACCCTCTTCGGCCTGGACGGCCTGGGGTCAATGGATCGCCTTGATCACCATGACCGTGGACCATGTCACGCGCTATCTATTCCCGGGTAGCTGGGACATGGGCTGGGCCAGCTCCTCCATTGGACGCATCGCTTTTCCTCTGTTCGCCGGCATGGTGGCCTGGCATGGCCTGTTCAATACTCGTAGTCCGTTTGGTTATGCCAAACGCATTCTCATCATCGGCCTGATCGCGCAGTTGCCTTACATGACCATGCCTCGAGACGGTTTTCAGTTGAATATCTGCTTTACTCTGGCACTCGGACTTTTTTGGGGAACATGGCTACGGGATCTTGCCCAGCGCACTGGTGTCGATAGGGAAGCGCCGTTACAGCGCCCTTTGTTGCTGGGAGCATCACTGCTTGCCTGGTGGCTACTGGGACCATGGCTGGAATATGGCCATTACGGCCTGCTTCTGATTCCCTTTTACATGTTCGCGCTGCAGGCGTTGACCCAGCGAACGGACTCTTTTCAAGAGCATCTGTTGATGGTGGCGGCAAGTGTGCCGGTACTGCTAGTGGCGGGGCTGATGAACAGCTCCGATATGGCCAAGTCCTTTACTGTCGCGACGACACTGTTGATATTGCTATTGGCGGCAGGCGCGGCAGGCCGCGTGCCGCATATCAGTCCTGGCGCCAGAATGCCGCGCAAGGTGTGGCTGGCCTGGTATCCCGCACATTTCGCAGTAATTGCCCTGTTATTGCATGGCCCTTGGTAGACGTGATTGGTAAACGTTTCTGGCAAGCCAGGCGATAAGGAAAACCCCACCCTGCATCCTCAAAGAAAAGACCGCTGCCGAAATATCCGGCAGCGGTCTTCTTGCTTTTACAGCGGTTTATCGAGTTTTCAAATTCCGTCTATCAGACTTTTACTACATTGATTCTGGATTCCTCAGCTCCCTACCCCGCCGACCAGGATAAAACCCAGTACCAGCAGCAGCAAGAAGGCCGTCTCGATCAGCATAAGGATGATGGGCTTCCAACCGACAACGGCGAGCTTCTGGAAGGAAGTCTTGACGCCGAGACCGGCAATTGCCGTGACCAGGCACCAGCGGGACAGATCCGTAAGCCCCTCGACGGCGACCGGTGGAATGAGACCGAAGCTGTTGATGATCACGATGACGATGAAGCCAACCAGGAACGTCGGCAGCATGGGTACCTTGCCACCGGTTCCTTTTTCCGCCTGACGTTGCTGACGATAGATGAAAATGAAGCACATCACTGCCGGTACCAGCATGGCCACTCGCAGTAGTTTGACGAAGGTAGACACATCACCGGTGTGTTGAGAAATGATATAGCCCGCTCCGACTACCTGCGCCACATCATGGATGGTGCCCCCCAGAAAGATGCCGGCCTGATCGTCGCTCAAGCTCAGCACGCTGACGAGCAGCGGATAGGTCACCATGGCAATCGTTGAAAGTGCAGTCACCGCCACGACCGTGAGAATCGTATTGCGTTCGTGATTTTCATGGCGCGGCATGGCGGCAGACAGCGCCAAGGCCGCGGAGGCGCCACAGATCGCCACGGAACCACCGGTAAGAAGCCCCAGATCCTTGGGCAAGCCGAGCATGCGTGCCACCGCGTAACCCACCAGAATTGTAGAGGTAACACCGACGATCACCGTCAGGATAGGGCCAAACCCAAGCTCACTGATCTGTTCGACAGTGATACGCACCCCAAGCAGGGCAACCCCGATGCGCAGAATGGTACGCGAGGCGAATTCCACGCCGGCCAGACAACGCCCTTCCTCGGAAAGAAAGTGCAACGACATACCGAACAGCAACGCATACAGCATCACCGGCCCACCATAGCGATCGGCAATAAAGGTGGTGGCCAAGGCGATGGTGACACACACCAGCACGCCGGGCATGAGCTCGGAAAACCGTTCTGCCCGGTGCCCTCCGAGGCGGTGAAAACGCTTTATCAGCGCGTTTTCGGGCGGGGTATTGGGATCTTGCTGGGCCATGACATCACCTTTTGAAATAAAACCACCGGTCAGTATCCAAACCGACCGGTCATTACTACGCGAACACGTTGAGAAAAGCGGTTAGCAGAAGCGGCGAAACACTCGATATTTTCACGCAGGCCCCGGTACCACGATGACAGGGATGTGCGAACGCTTCAGTACGCCCTTGGCCA
Source organism: uncultured Halomonas sp. (assembly GCF_947500835.1). Lineage (GTDB taxonomy): Bacteria > Pseudomonadota > Gammaproteobacteria > Pseudomonadales > Halomonadaceae > Modicisalibacter. Next base: position 71,519 of record NZ_CANMTQ010000008.1, on the reverse strand, counting down.
CCTTCCCCGCATAGGAAGCCGTCAGACCGTGTTTGTTGGCCGCAATCACGATGAAATCATGAGAATGCTTTGCCGCAACCTCGTTGATCACTGCCGCCGGATAGCCCTCGAGCACCTCGAGGGCTACCATTCGGGAAGCCAACGCCTGCTTTTCTTCGGGACGTTGCAGGAAAAAATCATCGATCTTGTCCTGCAGTTGCTCCCGGGCCAGATCAATACGCTGATGCACGAACCCCTCAAGCGATTCCCGGTTGCGAATATTGGCCTTGAGCGTATTCATCACGTCCTCGGCCAAGGGCTTGACCACGTGTAATACATGCAGCTCGGCACCGGTGCTCAACGCCAGTCTCGACGCCTGCTCCAGCACGCCATGAGAGTCACCGCGCAACCCCACGCAGCAAAGGATGCTTGCGATACGATGTTCCATATCCCCCTCCTCACATAATCGGCTGTACGAGGGCCTGCTTATGGCGCAACACTCTCGCACACGCCATCACTTGATTAATATCCCATCACCCGAGGCAGCCATAACGATATCTCGGGGAAATAGGCGATGATGAACACGGCAAATATCGAGCCGGCGGCAAAGGGCAAGGCCTTGAGCGAGATCTCCTCGATCGAGGCGCCCCCTATCCCCGAAGCCACGAACAGGTTCTCCCCCAAGGGCGGCGTCTGGAAGCCGATGGCCAGGGCGCAAACCACGACGATGCCGACCTGCACCGGGTCCACTCCCAGCATATACATGATGGGCAACAGCACCGGCGTCAGGATCATGATGGCTGCCAGCGTCTCCATGAACATGCCGACGAATAACAGGAAGACGATGATCAGCGCCCAGATCAGATAAAGGTTGTCGGTGAAGGCCAGCATGGCCTCGGCGATGTGCGCCGGCACCCGCTGTTCCACCAGCAGTCGACCGAAGACGGTCGCGGTGAACAAGATCAGCAGTACCCGACCGGTGATCCAGGTCGTCGTTTCCAAGGTGCGCATGGCGGGTTTCCACTTGAGCTCCTTATGCAGGAATATACCCACCACCAAAGTATAGGCGATCGCTACGATAGCGGACTCCGTTGGTGTAAAAAGCCCTGTGTAGATGCCCCCCAGGATAATGATCGGCGCCAGCATCGACCATATGCCCTTGCGCAGCGTCGTTCGGATATGCGGAAACGACCAGCTATCCGTCAGACCGCGGTAGCCCTTCTTGCGCGAAATGAAATAGTTGATGGTCAGCAGGCAGGTGGCGATGACCACGCCGGGGAAGATACCCGCGATGAACAGCTTAGGGATCGATAGGGTCTGGAACGAGCCATGCAGCGCCACTGCCTCGGGCGGCGGTTGCAGCCCCATACCCGAAATACCAAAGATGACCATGGGAATAGAGGGCGGGATGACGACGCCAAGCCCCCCGGAGGAAGCGGTAACCGCGGAGCCGTAAGCGCGATCGTAGCCTCGATTGGCCATGGCAGGAATCATCAGCATGCCGACTGCGGCGGTCGTTGCCGGCCCTGAGCCGGAAATCGCGCCGAAGAACATGCAGGCAAACACGGTAGCAGCGGCCAAACCGCCGGTGACCGGTCCGGCAAAGGCCTCGGCGATATCGACAAGACGTTTCGAGATCCCCGCCGCCTCCATCAACGCCCCTGCAAGAATGAAGGCAGGTAATGCCATCAAGGGGAAGGAGCCCACGGAGGTGAACGCCATCTGCACGAAAGCCATGGGGTTTTCGCCGATGGACAGATAGGTGATAAGCGCAGCCACGCCCAGGGACACCGTGATGGGAGCCCCCAACAGCAGCAGCAGCAGAAAGGCGCCGAAAAGGATGTAGATGATTGTGGAGTCGGTCATGGCTCAGCGCTCCTGCTTATTGTTTTGGGAGTTATTCATCTGATTGGAGCGCTTCATCTTTTCAACTTCTTCGGTCTCGGGATCGACCACATCCACTTTCTTCACATACTTCAGGTAATCGTTCTGAATGATGCGAAACGTCATCGCCAGAAAAGCGACAGGAAGGATCAGATAAAAATACTTCATCGGAACACCCAAGGTCTGGGACTTCCAGAACAGGTTCATCTTGTTGAAGACGAAGTCGTAGCTCAGATAGATGAACACGGCGTTGAATGCGATCCAGATGGCATCTGTCAGAAGCGTGCAGAACGTCTCGACCCATTTTGGGAAGAACTTGAACTGGAAAGTGACTCGGTTGTGGGCTGCCATCTTCGCCGCGTAGACCGCACCCAGATAGGCAAACCAGACGAAGGCGTAGGTCGCCAGTTCGTCACCCCAGGCCAATGAGTAGCTGAAAAGATTTCTCAGCACGATTTGCGCAAAGAGAATGACAACAAAAGAGACCAGGAGAAACTGGCATATATAGTTCTCCAGGTTGTTGAGAATATGCAGTGTTATACGCTTCATGACAATTGGCCCCTGCCTGGATGGGATCCGGCAATCCCGGTCTTTCTGACTCACGTACGCCTGCATCGACTCCAGGGAGTCGATGCAGGATTTGGTTTATGGTGTAGATGCGTCGGACATCATCCGGCAGGGGCTGGCTCGCGGCCCAATGCCTGCAACGCCTCGTCGAGTTTTTCCTTACCCCCGATGCTGTCATAGAACTGCGGCCAGACCTGGGTGGCCTGTTCAATCCACGCTTTCTCATCATTGGCGGGCTGGGTAATGGTCATGCCATGCTCATCGACCAGTTTCTTCTTGATGGCGTCCTCGGTTTCGATGAGATACTCATAGCTATGCTCGGTGGCTTCCTGGCCGGCAGCGAGTACGGCTTCCTGCATCTCGGGGCTCAGGCTCTGGAACTGCCCTTCACCCATGATCAGAGGTTCGAGCAGGAACACGTAGCAACTGTCGGTAACGTGATTTTGTACTTCGTAGAATTTCATGGCATCGATGGTGATGTAAGGGGTGTCCTGCCCATCCACCACGCCTTGCTGAAGAGCGGTGAAGGTTTCAGTCCAAGCCAAGGGGTTCGGGTTGACTCCCCAGGCCTGATAAGCGGCGACCATGATTTCGTTCTTGGGCACGCGAATGACCAGACCCTCGATATCTTCGGGCTTTTCGATAGGTCTCTCGGAGTTGGTCAGGCGACGGCAGCCAGAGTAGGACCAGCCTAGAATCCGCACCCCAGCGTCACGAATGGTGTTTTCCGTCATCTGATCGCCGATTTCGCCCTGAGTGAGCTTCTTGGCATCCTCGGCGTTTTGAATTACATAAGGCAGGGTCATCACGCCGACGGTAGGTGAAAAAGGAGTGATGTTGTTGATGGCCAGGATCGACAGATCCAGCAGTCCCATGCTGGCATTGTTGACCGTATCCTGTTCGCTGCCCAACTGGCCGTTGGGGAAAATATCGACCGTGGTCTCGCCACCGCTCTTTTCTTCGATCAACTCGGCGAATTTGGTAGCAAGCTCATACTGGGTTCCCCCAGCGGCGTCACCCACAGCCATCTTCCAGGTCTGTGCCAAGACATTGCCACTCAGCGCAAAGCTGGCAATGGAAATGGCGGCAGGTAGCATCAGTTTTTTTAACTTCATGACATACTCCCAACGTTGTTTTTGTCTAAGTGGTGTCATAAAACACCATTATTTCTGGGCAAATACGATCCTAGGATAAATAGCTTCAGCTTCAGTATTTCTCTAGCGCCATGGACCGCATAGTCATAGTGGCTTTTTAGCTATCCGCTGCCGTTTGATCACCTTCATTATCGGTTTTCTACTAAACAATAGATCATTGGCAGCGAACGTGCCTGTTTATAAAGTCACCATTCGCTCACACCCTTTCGCTCACTGTCCTCTAGGTGCATGGCTCATCAACAGGGCCAGTTCATCGATTCATTTTGGGCCAGTTTGTATAATTCACCGTAATTCAACATGTTCATTGTTGGGCAGGAAGCAAAACTTTGACTTAAGTCGTATGGGCAGGCGTACAGGAAAATGGGTGAAGTGGCATTTTCCTGCCAGCCCAGCCTACAGGCAGAAGCGTCAATGACGCGGTGATGACCGGCATTGTGCCTAGCCCTGCCCTTGATGGGGACCGACAATCCCGATATTTCCGCCTCACTAACGCCTGCACCGACTCCAGGGAGTCGGTGCAGGATTTGGTTTACAGCATGTGTCTAGCGAGTATCATCCGGCGGGGGCTGGGTCGCGTCCTAGTGCCTGCAATGCCTCGTCGAGCTTTTCCTTGCCGCCAATGCTGTCGTAGAACTGCGGCCAGATCTGAGTGGCCTGTTCGATCCACTCTTTCTCATCGTTGGCGGGCTGGGTGATGGTCATGCCATGCTCATCGACCAGCTTCTTCTTGATGGAATCCTCGGTTTCGATGAGATAATCGTAGCTGTGCTCGGTAGCCTCTTGACCCGCAGCGAGTACGGCTTCCTGCAACTCAGGATCCAGACTCTGGAACTGCCCTTCACCGATGATCAACGGCTCGAGAGAGAACACATAACAGCTATCGGTGACATGGTCCTGCACTTCATAAAACTTCATGGCATCGATGGTGATGTAGGGGTTGTCCTGACCATCGACCACGCCTTGCTGCAGGGCAGTGAAGGTTTCAGACCAGGCCAGCGGGTTGGGATTGACGCCCCAGGCCTGATAGGAGGCAATCATGATCTCGTTCTTGGGTACGCGAATGACCAACCCATCAAGATCGGCGGGCTTTTCGACCGCCTTGGCGGAGTTGGTCAGACGGCGACAGCCGGAATAGGCCCAACCCAGAATGCGTACGCCGGCATCACGGATAGTGTTTTCAGCAAGCTGCTTGCCAATATCGCCCTGGGTCAGTTTCTTGGCATCTTCCGCGTTCTGGATGACATAAGGCAGCGTCATTACACCGACGGTAGGCGAAAAAGGAGTGATGTTGTTGATGGCCAGAATCGACAGGTCGAGCATCCCCATGCTGGCATTGTTGACGGTATCCTGTTCGCTTCCCAATTGTCCGTTGGGGAAGATATCCGCCGTAATTTCGCCATCGGTCTTCTCTTCGATCAGTTTGGCGAAGGTTGTGGCGAGCTCGTACTGGGTTCCCCCGGCGGCGTCCCCTGTCGCCAATTTCCAGTTCTGTGCCAACACGCTACTACTGAGCGCTAGACTGGCAATGGAAACAGCGGCGGGCAGCATCAGTTTTTTTAATTTCATGACATACTCCTGGCGTTATTCTTGTCTACGAGGTGCTGAGATGCACCATTACTTTTTAGCAGTCGTGATTCCTGAAAGACAGTTTCAATCTAATTTTTCTACTAAGCCATGGATCACGGTATCATCTTGGCTTAATTAATTATCGGTTGCCGTTTAAACATCTTTATCGCCGGTATTGCTCCAAACGATAGGATCGTCTTTTTCGGCTATGCTGGCAGGTACACTGCGATCCATTGAGGTGCTACAGCAAACACTGTCCTTCAGGCATCTGGCCTATCAATAGGTCCAGATCAATCTGTCGTTTTGGTCCAGTTCGTATAATCCTGTGCAATTCAACGAGTTCGCTTCACCATAAAAAACGCAAACATGACTTAAGTAGTAGGTTCAACCGCGTAGAAAAACACGCAGACCGGCATATTGCTTGCCGATTTACTAGCAGAAAGACGCAACACTGGCACAATGCCAGTAACGAACATTGTGCTCACCATGAGGCGCCGACAATCCCCGGCTCTTTAACGACGACCATGAATCAATTACTTTTTCATCTTGATCCCCGGCTACCGGCCGGCTTGCAAAAGCAGCTGCGCGAGCAAGTGGCGCGCGCGATTCTCGATGGTCATATCCCAGTGGACAAGGCCCTGCCCTCGAGCCGTAAGCTGGCCCAGGAGTTGGGCATAGCGCGCAATACCGTGATGCTGGTCTATGAGCAGTTGCTCGACAGCGGCTACTTGATGGCCAAGAGTCGCAGCGGTTATTTCGTCAATCCCGAGATTCTAAAAGGGCATGCTGCACGACCTGAACGCCTTAACGATATCGATGCCGAACATCTGGCCTGGGAGGAGCTCTTGACCATGCATCCTTCTCGACAGGCTACCATCAACAAACCCGACGACTGGCCCTGTTACGAATATCCCTTCATCTACGGTCAGATCGATCCGGAGCTGTTTCCTACTCAACACTGGCGAGAATGCAGCCGCGACTCCATGAGCGTACCGGCCATACGGAGTTGGGCGGTGGATCATCTCAACGATGACGATCCTTTGCTTATCAAGCAGATCCGTACCCGCCTGTTGCCTCGGCGCGGCGTATGGGCGGCGCCCGAGGAAATTCTAGTGACGGTGGGCGCTCAGCAGGCCCTTTGGCTGGTCAGCATGCTGTTGCTCAAACAAGGCCGCCGCTTCGGCATGGAGAATCCCGGCTATGTCGACATGTACAACATTGCCTCGATCTTTACCGATGACATCCTGCTACTGCCGGTGGATGAAAAGGGCATGCGTCCGGAACCCCAGATCAGTAGTTGCGATCTGGTCTATGCCACCCCCAGCCATCAATCACCTACCACGGTCACCATGCCCCTTGACCGGCGGCGAGCGCTGCTCGATCTGGCTGAGCAGGACAACTTCCTGATCATCGAAGACGACTACGAAAGCGAGACCAACTATCTGGATAACCCAACCCCGGCGCTCAAGAGTCTGGACAAACACCAGCGGGTCATCTATGTCGGCAGCCTGTCCAAGACCCTCGCACCCGGCTTGCGGATAGGCTACATGGTCGGGCCGCCGGCATTGATCCGCGAGGCCAGAGCGCTACGGCGGCTGATGCTGCGCCACCCCCCCACCAACAATCAGCGCGCGGTGGCACTGTTTCTCGATCGCGGTTATCACGATGCCTTGTTGCGTCAAACCCATCGTATCTATCACCGCCGTTGGCAATGCATGGGCGATGCCCTGGCCACCCACATCCCCAACGCCTCGACCCCCTCCGCCTATGGCGGTGCCAGCTTCTGGGTGAAGGGCCCCCCTGGCCTGGATTGCAACCTGTTGCGGGAGCTGGCTCGCAAGCAGAGCATTCTCATCGAGCGCGGAAATTTGCACTTTTTCGATGAACCCAAGGGCGAATATTTCCGCTTGGGCTTTGGGGCAATTGCGGAAGAGCGCATCGAACGAGGAATCGAGCAGCTGGCACGACTGATCCCCCAGGCAATCCTCGCCGATACACCATGACACGTTCTAGATAATATCTTGACGAAAAAACCGGCCCCTTTCGGAAGGCCGGTTTGAACACAGGTGCGCTTGGTAAAGCTTAAAACACTTCGTCCTGCAGATGGTACCAGCGATACAAGAAGCGCTGGCCGATGCGGCGGAACGGCGCAAATACCTCGGCTTCGACCTTCTCGCGCAGATTGGGGAACGGCAGGCGCGAATTGAAGATCGGCAGGTCGAGTTCCTGGCCCTGACCGGCAATCCACTGGGCCATGCGCTTTCCAGCCTGAGCCGAATACATCACGCCGTTGCCACCATAGCCCAGGGCATAGTAAAGCTCCTGGCTGGCATCCGGCTGATAGATGCGCGGCATCATGTCGTGGCTGACGTCGACCCAGCCCCACCAGGAGTAGTCGATCTGGATGCCCTCGAGTGCCGGAAACTTGCGATGCAGATCGCGAATCAGCATCTCTTCAAACTTCTTGGCCGGAGCATCTTTACCCGAGATGGCGCTACGACTGCCGATCTGTACCCGATTATCCGGCAGGCGACGATAATAGTGGCGCAGTATGCGGGTATCCGTGATTACCTGCTTGGTCTTGAAACTGCAAGCCTCGATTTCCTGATCCGTCAGCGGCCGGGTGACCAGCGAGTTGGACAGTATCGGCAGCAGACGATTCTTGAGTTCCGGATGCAGGCTCTGGGACGTATAACCGCCGGTGGCGATGCCTACTGCACGGGCCTTGACGGTGCCGCCCGGCGTCTTCAGATAATGCACACCGTTGCGGGTTTCCCACCCCTGCACCGGGCTGCTCGGATGGATCGTGGCGCCAAGGGCACGCGCCTTCTTGTGATAACCGAAGGCCAGCTTGCCCGCATGAATGCCGATACCTTCGGGTTCATGCATGGCGCCGGCGGCTTCGCTATCGTTCACCCAGTCACGCTTGACCGTGTCCGCATCAATGATCTGAGCGTCGTAATCGAAGGTTTCCCGCAGCAGCTTGGCCTCTTTCTCCAGCTTCGCCATCACCTTGTCGCGATGCGCCAGATATAGGTGGCCGCCGTACTGAGGCTCGCAGTCGATATCCTTGATCAACTCCTTGAAGGTGTTCATGCCATCGACACACTCGGCATGCATCTTCAACGCAGTGTCCAAGCCCCAGCGCTCGATCCACTGGGAGCGCTTCAGACGACCCGAGGCGCACTGGGCCTGTCCGCCGTTGCGAGTACTACAGCCCCAACTGGTGCGATTGGCTTCAAGCACCGTTGCCTTGATGCCGTGCTCCTGAGCCAGAAAGATGGCCGTCGTCAGGCCGGTGAATCCCGAGCCGATAATGACCACATCGACATCCATATCCTGAGTGACCGGACCGTCATCTTCCGGTGGCTCACCTGCCGTGCCGATCCAGTAGGTCGGGGCATAGTCTCGCCCCTGGCCCGGGGTCTTGCTTTTCAGGGGATCGTAGGCCGGATCATAAGGCTGTGAAGGGGCAGTGCTGCGGCCTTGCGCCGTGCCTGCCTGGGTTGTTGTATCCATGATCTGACTCCTCAGAATAGGGATGTCTATTGCTAAATCGTTTGTGTATCAGGCGTCCTGGTTGAGGGGCGGACGATTCTTGCGGAAGGCATTCTTCACTGCGATCTTGCCGTCACGGAAGGTGAAGGCATCGATCATGCGGGCTTCCGAACGAACGCCGTCGGTGGTGGTGCCCTTGTAAGTGGTTTCGGAAAAGCCGTGATCGCCGATCACGTAATGCTCGCCATCGACCCACTGCGCATCCGGTGCATTTTTCCAGGCACCTTCGAGGCCCTGGCGCACTTCGTCCTGACCCTTGAATGTCTTGCCCAGCAGGTCCGGACCCGCAATGGCATGAAATTCGCAGTCATCGGTCATCATGGACATGACCGCATCGATATCATGGTCGTTTAAGGCTTTGCTGAAGGCCTTGAGGAAATCGGCGTCGAGCTGACTCATGCTGTACTCCTGGCGTGGTATTTGTTCGGGATAGAAATATGCGGCGAAAAAATGCCTATGCCGCCTGCATCACCTCAGCGTAGTACTGCTGCAGACAAAACACCTAGCGCCAGATGAGATACAACTGTTGGGCCAGCCATGGGCCACCACTGTCAGGGCTCACAATTGATAAGGCGCTGGATCAAGTATCGGTGCCTGCCCTAGCAGTTGATCCACCAGCAAGCGCGTCGCTGCCGGGGCCAGCACCAATCCATTGCGATAATGACCCGCATTGACGAACAATCCCTCGATGCCCGGCACCGGCCCGATGAAAGGTATGCCTTGAGGTGAACCGGGGCGCAGACCCGCCCAGTGCTGTTCCACCTCGCACTGGGCAAGCGCGGGCAACATGGCGACAGCGCTTTCATAGAGCGATGCGCGGGCCTGATCTGTCGGGGTCTTGTCGAAATCCGCGTGTTCCAGGGTCGAACCGACCAGCACCTGCCCATCGGCGCGCGGGATCAGATAGCGCCCATCCGCCAGCACGACCCGCTCGAGCAACAAGCGCCCGTCCGACATGGGTGGCGTATTGAACACCATCATCTGCCCCTTGACCGGATGAACGGGCAACTCAAGCCCGAGGGTTTTCAACAGCTGGCCGGTCCAGGCACCGCCACACAGGATGACCCGCCCCGCGGTCAGCGGACCTTCGCCAGTCTCTACCTGAACACCCCCTTCCTGGCGACGCAGCCGCTCGACGGCCACATGTTCGCGCAATGTCACATTCGACAGTGATTGCAGCCTGGCCCGAAGCGCCTGGCCCAGGCGCGGGTTGCGGATACTGCCCAGGGTCGGCATCCACAGCGCATCCGTGAAGCCTGGAGCCAGATTCGGCTCCTTGTCGTACAAAAAACTGGCATCAACCCGCTCCAGCGGTTTGTCCATTCGCTGCGCCCATTCGATGGCCTCGTCTTCGTCCTCTACACGCAAATAAAGCAACCCCTTCTGGCGATACTCCGGATCGATACCCGTATCGGCCAATAGACGCTCAGCCAGCTTGGGATAATAGCCCTCGGACCAGCGGGACAGCTGCGAGATAGACTCTGGATGACGCCAGGGATACAACGGTGAGACGATACCGCCCCCGGCCCAGGAAGCTTCACGACCGCACTGGCCGCGTTCGACCAGCGTTACGTCATGCCCGGCATCCGCCAGCTGCCAGGCCGTCATCATGCCGATGACGCCGCCACCAATAACCAGAAAATCGTCCATTCGTCAGGTTCTCATCGGCCAGGATCAGTATTCACAAGCAAATAGTTCCAAAAAACGATACGATTTGCATGTTTTTTAGAAACACAGCTAAGATTGCGTGATTGTTTTGTTCTTTCATCTAGACTCAAGATAGCGCTATAAAACAGCACTTCATGATTGTGCCAAAAGACCGTCTCGAGGAGACCCGACGTGACCGAGCTTCAACATGCCAAGCCCGACAAGATGCAGTCCGTACGCACACTCTTCGATATCGACAGCGACCTTGAAGTGCCCACCTTCAGCGAGCGCGGCGACCATGTCCCGGAAATCGACACCGCCTATCGCTTCAACCCGGATGTGACCCTGGCGATACTGGCCGGTTTTACCCGCAATCGCCGGGTCATGGTTCAAGGGCTGCACGGCACCGGCAAATCGACTCATATCGAACAGGTGGCGGCGCGATTGAACTGGCCTTGCCTGCGGGTCAATCTGGACGGCCATATCAGTCGTCTCGATCTGGTGGGCAAAGACACCATCGTGGTGCGCGACGGCCTGCAGGTCACGGAATTCCAGGAAGGCATCGTGCCCTGGTCGCTGCAGCGACCCGTGGCGCTGATCTTCGATGAGTACGACGCCGGGCGGCCAGACGTGATGTTCGTCATCCAGCGCATCCTCGAGCGGGATGGCAACTTCACCCTGCTCGATCAGAACCGGGTGATTCACCCCCACCCCTATTTCCGTTTGTTCGCCACCGCCAACACCGTGGGCCTGGGCAACCTCGACGGCATGTACCATGGCACCCAGGTGCTCAATCATGCCCAGATCGACCGCTGGAACATCGTCGCCAAGCTCGACTACCTGCCTCACGACGAGGAAGTGAAGATCACCCTGGCTCGTGTACCCAGCAAGAACAACGAGAAAGGACGCAAGCTGATCGACTCGATGGTCGAGGTAGCGGATCTGACCCGCAAGGGCTTTGCCGCCGGCGACCTGTCCACCCTGATGTCGCCGCGCACGGTGATCACCTGGGCAGAGAACTGCGAGATCTTTCGTAATCCGGCCCGGGCCTTTCGCCTGTCATTCTTGAACAAGTGCGATGAAGCCGAGCGCCCTATCGTGGCGGAATACTATCAGCGCTGTTTCGGTGAGGAGCTCGACGAGTCCTACCAGAACAACCAGGATACGTTCTAGTGCCCACGCCACAGCAGCTTGCCCGCCGCCAGCAGCACATCGAGGAGTTGTGTGCTGCCTCGTTGCGGGCCATGACCGGAGAGCGCGATCTGCACTATCGTGGCAAGCGTCTACATCATCGTGCCCAGCCGGTGCCGATGCATGCTCCCCACCTGCGTCTGGATGACGACAATCTGGATTTCACCGCCTATCGGGGTGTTGCGGATGCAACGGCTCTTCGGCTTATGTATTCCGATATCGATTTGCACCGTCGGCTGTGCCCGGAAGACCCGGTGGCGCGACTGATCTTCGAGCTACTCGAACAATTGCGGGTCGAAGCTATGGTGCCAAAGGGACTGCCCGGTATGGCCCATAATCTGGACCAGCGCTTCGAGGCCTGGTCGCGTGATTTTCAGACGTCTCGGTTGACCGAGGGCGTCGTGGGCCGACTGATCTTCTCCATCGCCATGATCGGCTGGACGCGCATCACCGGGCGCCCCCTTGATGACGAGACCGGCGATTTCATCGAAACCACTCGGGGCCGTCTGGTGCCGATCATCGGCGCGGATCTGGCCGGGCTGAGGCGTCATCGCCGGGACCAGGCCGCTTTCGCCGAACACGCGCTCAATATTGCCCGAGTGACCTCGGAAAGAGTCACCGAGGCCAGAGAGGCGCTGGGGGGTGACGACGATCAGGATGAAGACGAGGAGTTGGAAGGCTTTGCCCTCTTTCTCGATTTCGATGAGGAAGGTGACGAAGGCTTTAACACCGTACTTTCCGGTCATAGCAAGGTCTTCGATGATGCGCAGCAGCGCTATCGTGTTTTTACCACCGCTTACGATCGTGAAGACGCCTCCTCCGATCTGGTGCGCCCCGCCAAACTCGATGAATATCGCCAGCGCCTGGACAGGGAGATTGCGGAGCTTGGCATCAATATTCGCCGTTTGGCGCAGCTATTTACCGCGCATCTAAGCACCGTCGAACGCGACGGCTGGAGCTTCGGTGAAGAGGAAGGCTACATCGACGGCCGTCGCCTGGCTCAGCTGATCACCTCACCGGCGGAGCGCCGCCTGTTTCGACTCGAGCAGTACAAGCCCCAGGCCAACAGCATGGTCAGCTTCCTGATCGACTGTTCCGGCTCGATGAAGACCTACAGCGAATCCACCGCCATACTTCTGGATCTGCTGACGCGCGCCCTGGAAATGGCCGGCGTCACCACGGAAATTCTCGGCTTCACCACCAATGCATGGAATGGTGGTCGCGCTCAGAAGGAGTGGATGGGCCAGGGGCGCCCGGCCCATCCAGGGCGCCTCAACGAAGTGCGCTATCTGGTGTTCAAGGAAGCCGTTCAGCGCTGGCGCCGGGTGCGTCGCAACATCGGTGCCCTGCTCAAGCTCGATCTCTATCGCGAAGGCATCGACGGCGAGGCGGTGGACTGGGCCTGCAACCGCATGCTCGGTCGCGACGAACAACGTCGCATCCTCATCGTCATCTCCGATGGCTGCCCCATGGACACCGCCACCAACCTGGCCAACGACAAATTCTACCTGGATAACCATCTCAAAGATGTCATCGCTCGCCGGGAACGCCAGGGCGAGGTGGAGATCCGCGGCCTAGGGGTGGGGCTGGACCTGAGCCCCTTCTATCGCCACAGCCTGGCGCTGGACCTGGCCCACCCCATCGACAACGAGATGCTGTTGGAAGTGGCGCAATTGATCATTGGCAAGCTGCGCCAGCGCTAGCTAGGGCCTGTTGACGTTTCGTTCACGGCCGTGCCTCGACGAGTAGATTGTAGTGGCGGTCATCGAGGCTATGGCGCAGCGAATTACGCAACATCCTCGCCTTGTATATGCGAAAAGGATTACTTGAACTCACTACGGCCTATCAGATTCAAGGCCAAGCGGAAAAGCTCCTGACAAGTAACGAGTATGAGCTGGACTCGCTTTCCGTGCTTGTGCTGGCGGAAGAAACCGGCTGCTCCGCCTATGATTGTGAGTTCGTGGCGCTTGCACAGCGATTCGACATACCGCTCGTCACCAGCGACAAGAAACTGCTCAGTGTTTTTCCCGAACAGGCAATCGCTCCCAAGGCTTTCATCTCATGAATCCGACGTTTTCAAGGCAGGCTTGGCATTGTTCTGTAAGTTGAATTTCAAGAAGAGGACACGGCAGAGGTATCGGCTCTTGAACCGCCAACTACTGCACTGATTCATCGGTGTCTCGGCTGGCCGAATATTGGTTAAGTCTTGTTGCTGTCCTAATATTAGGGAAGCGCTGAATAAATTGGCGAATGGAATGAAGCGCAAGGCGCACGGCACGCAGAAGGCGAGACATAACATGGAGTTAGGCGAGCCTTCGAGTACCGCGCAACGCAGCGATTCGTCCATGCAGACATTTATTCAGTGTTTCCTTAGCGGAGCCCGGCATGCAAGAAGTTAGTCTAGGATGGATTGCTGGCCAGGCTTTCAGCTTTACAGCCTTGATCCTGTGCATCATAGCTTTCTCCAGCAGCCGCGATGAGCGACTGTTTGCACTGATGCTGTTGGCCAACGTGGCTTTTGCTGCGCAGTTTGCGTTTCTCCAAAGCTGGGTGGCGGCGGGTATCTCCGTGCTCATCGTGCTACGGATCGCACTTGCGTGCCGCTTTGCGCGTAACGTCTTCGTCATGACGGCAATTTTGGTTGCAACCGTGGCCATTGCAGTGGTGGCATGGCAAGACTATCGCGATATGCCCGCTCTTATGGCGGGCTTGCTCGGTACCTATGCCATGTTCATGCTGCGTGGAATAGCCATGCGCATGGTGCTGGCCGTCGCCGCTCTGTGCTGGATCACAAGCAATTTGCTGGCGGGTTCCATCGGCGGCACGCTTGCCGAAGCGCTGATTCTTGTGACCAATACGATCACGATATTACGCCTTAGACGCGAAACACGGCTTTACGCTTCATGCTGACGGTAGACGGCTTTATCGAGTGTTTCGTAAACCACGCGCTGAAGCTCATTGCTTAGCCAAATTTTCGGTCAAAAAAAGACCCCCAGCGCGGGAACGATGAGCCCGAGGCCAATGCCGATCAGTACCACAGAGGCCAGACGGCGCATTGTCGGCGGTGTCAGCGGCGGCGGGAAACGTCGCCCCAACCAGGTTGCCAGGGCGATTACTGGGATGGCCCAGGCGGTCAGCACCAAGATTTCGGCATTTAGTTGCCCCTGAACCGCGATGAACAATGTGCGGGTCAGTGCGGTAAAAGCAAAAAACATGATCAGCATATTGCGGATGCTGATTAGAGGCAGCGGTTGGCGATAGCACTGATAGATCAGCGGGGGTCCGGCAACGCCGAAAAGCCCTCCAAGAAGCCCCGACAGGACACCTGCTATCAGAAAGCTCAGCTTGGATGACGGCTCATTCTTACGGCTAGGACGCAATGCCAGGTTAGCGCCACCATAGATGATGACAGCGCCTAACATCAGGCTCAGCAAGCTGGAAGCGCTGGCACTCATATAGCCGAGCAGCCATACCCCCACGCCGATGGCCGGCAGGATACCGGCAATCGCCGCCCAGGCCACCGGCCAATGCACGTGCTTGAGCTTCCCTGGTAATGCCACGGCGCTGTTGACCAGACTCATCAGACTGACCACCGCCGCCACCGTCGCTACCGAGACGATGTTCAGGCCGCTGATCACGCCGATCACGATCATGCCCAGGCCGAAGCCGGTCACCGTCTGAAAGTAGCCGGCAAACGCCGTTACTGCCAGAAACGGCAGCAGGGTTTCGAGGTTCATGATTGCGCTTGCTTGACGTAGCTCACTCTTTCATTCCTTACGCTCGCATTTCTCACTCTTGGGTCACCGCCTGAGCCTATGCTGCGGTGACGGCGCTGGACGGCTCCGACCATACCGACGTCGACTGCATCGACACGTTTCTCATTCGAGGATTTACCCTCATCCTTCGATGATTAAATGCCTCACTTTCGAAGAAAGAGTCATGCCATCATCACTAGGCCAGCCTCGATCAGGATGCTTCCTCCTAGACCGATGAGGGTCAACATGGCAACTCGTTGCATCACCTGTGCCGACAGCGCTGGCGGAAAGCGTCGCCCAATATAGGTCGTGACGGCAATCACCGGTATCGACCAGGCGGCCAGCACGAGAATTTCCGTATCGAGCTGGCCCTGAAAGGAGATGAACAGGGTTCGTACGAGTGATGTGAGGGAAAAGAACAGGATCAGCATGCTGCTGATGCCGATCAAGGGTAGCGGTTGGCGATAGCACTGATAGATCAGCGGTGGTCCCGGTGTGGCGAAGAGCCCGCCGCACAGCCCGGACAGCACACCGCTGACGAAGAAGCTCGTCGATGAGGACAATGACATCTGACGGCTGGGCTGCAGTAGCATGCTGGCCCCGCCATAGAGAATAAGACAGCCCAGGGCGAGCTGCAGCAGGTTCGAGGCACTTGCACTCAAATAATCGAGCAGCAAGACGCCGCCGACGATTGCCGGTAGAAGGCCGATGATGACCGCTCTGACCGCCGGCCAATGTACATGCTGAAGTTTACCGGGCAACGCCACGGCACTGTTGACCACCATCTGCAGGCTGACCACCGCCGCCACCGTGGCGACCGAGGCGATACCCAGGCTACTCGTCAAACCGATCACGATCATGCCCAGGCCAAAGCCGGTTACCGTCTGAAAGTAACCGGCCAATGCCGTCACTGCCAGAAATGGCAGCAAGGTTTCAGGCGTCATGAGTACGTGCGGCAGTTAACGCTCATCCGTCTTGACCAACTGCCTGGGCCTGCACCGCGGTGACGGCGATCACATGATAGACGTCGTCGGCACTGCAACCCCGGGAAAGATCGTTGGCGGGCTTGGCCAGCCCCTGCAGCATGGGTCCAATGGCCTTGGCCCCCCCGATGCGCTCCGCCAGCTTGTAGCCGATGTTGCCGGCTTCGAGATCCGGAAAGATCAGCACATTGGCTTCGCCCTTGACCCGAGAATCCGGCAGCTTGCGCTGTGCGATTTCCGGCACGATTGCGGCGTCGAGCTGTATGTCTTCATCGATGGCAAGTTCAGGACGTTCGGCCTTCACTTGGCGTGCCGCCTCGACCACCTTGTCCACCGCCGCATGCTTGGCGCTGCCGTTGGTAGAAAACGAGAGCATGGCTACCTTTGGCTCCTCGCCAAGCAGGGCGCGGGCGCTATCCGCCGCTGCCTTGGCAATTTCTGCAAGCTCTTCGGCCTTGGGATCGATGACCAGACCGCAGTCTGAGAAGATCATGCCGCCCTTGCGTTGATGATGCGCCTCTTCCATCACCATCAAGAAGAAACTCGATACCAGCTTGGCGCCAGGTTTGACCCCGACGATCTGAATGGCGCTGCGCACTACGTCCGCCGTGGTATGCACGGCGCCGGCAACAGAACCATCCGCGTGACCGAGATGCACCAGCAGGTTCGCAAAGATCAAAGGCTTTAGTACTTCTTGCTCAGCGCGCTCATGCGTCATGCCCTTCTTGTGGCGCAGTTGGTACAACGCATCGACCAGGGAGGAGGTCAATGACGACTCAGCCGGATCGATCAAGGTGATGGCATCGAGGGAAACGTTATTGTCAGCCGCTGTCGCTTCTATTCCTGCGCGTTCACCGACCAGGCTGATTTCAGCAGTGCCATCCTGAGCAGCGCGAACGGCCGCGTTCAATACTCGAGGATCGTCGCCTTCGCAAAGAACGATACGTTTACGCGCCTGTTTGGCACGCTCCATGATGTTGTCAAGCACCTGCATGATTGGCACCTCCTGATGAGCACTCTTTGGAAAGTAAGTTGGAAAGCAAGAAAACCCCGACCCAATGAGAATACCTCATCGAATCAGGGCTTTAGACTTGAACGCTAAAGGAAAGCATTTAGTTGCCGCGCAAGCGATGAAAGATGCGTCACCTCCGGCGCCTACGTACCAGCGCCGGCGGCAGTCATGACATCAAGCGCAGCAAATACGTCTTCCTTACACGTAGTCCTGATACTTCTCCAGCATCCGCACCGGCTTCTTCAGAGCATCACGACGGAACGGGTCGCCCAGTTCGCGGGTACACATGATCTCGAGAATGCAGGTCTTGCCTTCGTTCATCTGCATGTCGATGGCCTTCTTCAGCGCCGGGCCAACATCTTCGAGCTTGTCCACCACGATGCCTTCAGCGCCCATGGCACGACCGATCTCGGCAAAGCTCTGGTTTTCCAGCTCGCCGGCAACGAAGCGGCGGCCGTAGAAGTCCACCTGGTTCTTCTTCTCCGCGCCCCACTGGCGGTTATGGAAGACCACCGCGGTGACCGGGATGTTATCCCGTACGCAGGTCATGGTTTCCATCAAGCTCATGCCCCAGGCGCCGTCGCCGGCATAGGAGATGGCCGGACGATGCGGTGCAGCAACCTTGGCCCCAATCATGGTGGGGAAGGCATAACCGCAGTTACCGAAGCTCATGGCAGCGAACATGCTGCGCGGCTTCTCGAAGCGCAGATAGCTGTTGGCCACGGAGTTGATGTTGCCGATGTCCGTGGAAACCATGACGTCTTCCGGCATGGCCTTTTCGAGCTCGCGCAGCACCTGACGCGGATGCAGATAATCGCCGCCGGAGAATGTCTTCTCCTGCTTGTTTTCTTCAATGACGTCAAGGCTGTAATCGTCACGCTCGTGGGTCCACTCATCGAGCTCTTTCTGCCAGGCGTCCTGCTCGCTCTTGATGGTCTTGGCGCGCTCATCCTTGTTGCTGTCACAGGCCAGATCACGGCCCTGTAGGCGCTCGGTAAGGGCGACCGCAGCTTCCTTGGCGTCACCACAGATGCCGACAGAGATCTTCTTGACCAGCCCGAGCATTTTATGGTCCGCATCGATCTGGATGATCTTGGCGTTGGTCGGCCAGTAGTCCATGCCGTGCTGGGGCAATGTGCCGAAGGGCCCGAGACGCGTGCCCAGGGCGACGACCACATCCGCTTGCGCCATCAGCTTCATCGAAGCCTTTGACCCCTGATAGCCCAGAGGACCACACCACAGCGGATGGCTGGCGGGGAAGGAGTCGTTGTGCAGGTAGCTATTGACCACCGGCGCGTTGAGGCGCTCTGCCAATGCCTTGCACTCTTCCACGCCGTCCGCCATCACCACGCCGCCGCCAGAGATAATCACCGGGAACTGAGCCTTGGCCAGCAGATCCGCGGCTTCGTCCAGACTCCTGGTGCCACCCGGGCCACGATCCAGACGCATCGGACGGGGAATCTCTGCCTCGATTTCGCCGTAGAAGTAGTCGCGGGGAATGTTGAGCTGGGTCGGACCCATTTCGGACATGGCACGATCAAAGCAGCGACCGGTAAATTCCGCTATGCGCGCCGGATGGGTGACATGCCCTTGGTACTTGGTGAACTCCTGGAACATTGGCAACTGATTACATTCCTGGAAGCCGCCCAGGCCGATGCCCATGGTGCCGGTTTCCGGCGTGATGATGACGACCGGAGTGTGGGCCCAGAAAGCTGCAGCAATGGCAGTCACGCTGTTGGAGACACCTGGACCGTTCTGACCGATCAGTACGCCATGACGACCGGAAGCACGGGCGTAGCCGTCTGCCATGTGACCGGAGCCTTGCTCGTGTACCACCGGAATCAGACGAATGCCCGCCGGAGCAAAGATATCCATGGCATCCATGAAGGCCGAGCCCATGATGCCGAACATATCGGTAACGCCGTTGGCCACCAACGTTTCGACGAAGGCTTCGGACGGCGTCATCTTCTGCTTGCCTTGAACAACCTGGCGGTTGTCGGTGTTGTCTTGGGTGCTCATGAGAAACCCTCCGGAGTGAGCGTTTACTTTATTCGGTACGTTTTATTCCACTTTTTGAAACTGACGTTGAATCTAGTCATTCCAATGATCAACGTCAATACAAATTTCAAAAAATGGTATGCTTTCAATCAAATTCAGGAATTATCATTCTCCTGGCATACTCATTACCTTCGTCGAGACCGTCGTTATGAAGCCTGAAACAGCCAAGATCGATGGCGACACGCCTGCTCTGCGCCTCCTGTCGTTACTGGAAGTCATTGCCGAGAAGGATCAATTTTTTACCCTCCAGGCACTGGTGGAAGAAACCGGCTTACCCAAGCCGACCCTGCATCGTATGCTGCAGCAGCTCGAAACCGCCGGCATGCTGCAACGTGACGGTGATAACCGCCATTACGGCACTGGCGTACGTCTACGTCGCCTGGCCGAAAATCTACTGCTCAACAACACTGTACAAGGCGCAAGACATGCGGTGCTTGGTCAGCTCGTCAAAGAAATCGGAGAAAGCTGCAACATCACCGCCCTATCAGGCAACGAGGTTCTCTATCTCGATCGCGTCGAGACCCAGGCGCCCTTGCGCTTTTATCTGCATCCAGGGTCTCAGGTCCCGGTGCATTGTTCCGCTAGCGGCAAGCTGTTCCTGGCTCAGATGCAACCCGCCCAGCGCAGGCGATTGCTGGCCCATGTGCCCCTTGAACGTTTTACTCATAATACCCTCACCGATCTAAACCTCCTCGAAGAGGAGATTGAACGCGTTGGCAGTGCCGGCTATGCCTTCGATGATGAAGAGTTCCTGCCCGGTCTTTTGTGTATTGCCGTTCTGGTTCCTGCCGCCAAGGGCCGCTCCAACCTTGGCTTGGCTGTTCAAGGCCCCACCATGCGTCTGTCTCGGGACAAAGCCTTGAGCTTCTTGCCGGCATTACGCGAGGCGGCCCAATCGATTGCCGCCATCAATGCTGAAGCGACGCCAGATGGCAGTGCCTCTGCTTCCTGACCTCGAGAGGCTGCCATCCGGTTTTGCATCGCTATACATCCTCAGATGCCAGAATCAGGTGATCGAGCTCCTTTTTCGATTTGCGATGGAAAATATGCCGACGAGTGGCAAACAAAATAAGTCCCAATGCAGTCCAGATTAGTAGTGCGATCCAAGATGGTCCACTCAAGAACCCGGGAGAGCCTGGAATCAACAAGAGTCCTAAAAACGATAGACTGCTGACCGCACCCAGCAACGACAGAAACTTCTTGAACGGTGACACGCAGCCTTCATAGTGCTTGCCGGCCCCATGCTCGGACCACTTGAAGCATTTATAAGCCACTGCACAGCAATAAAAGTAAGCAATAGCGACACCGGTCGCGGCCATATCCACGACCCAGAGCAGTGCTTCACGGCCAAGCCAGGGAGCCAGCAGGCAAAGTCCACAGGTAAACAGGATGCCCGCAGTCGGCGTGCGATACTTCGAATGCAGTTGACCGAAAACAGAAGGCAGGACGCCGGCGCGGCCCAAGGCAAACATCAGACGACTAGTGGCGATATAAAAACCGTTTAGCCCCGTCGCAATGCCCATCAATAGTGCAAGTGCCAGAGCAGCCAACCCCAGATTCCCTAGCGTTGCCTGTACCATTTCTCCCGTACCCCACACCGGTGATTGATCGACCAGCTCCGTCCAGGGCATGGCCAATGCCGTTGCCATGACCAGGGCCGAATAGTGTACAGCCGCCATGGCCAGGGCCAATACGATCAGCGTGAATGCCTTGGCTGGGGAGAAGTCGAACTCTTCTGCCGCCTGGGGCACGCTATCGAAGCCGACATAAGCCCAGGGTGCGATAGCCACGATAGAAAGCACCGCAGCCCAGGACGACACACCGGGTTTGAATAGCGGCTCGAGATTGCTGAAAGAGGTACTCGGCGCCAGCACCATGCCTCCCACCACTGCGACTGCGCCAATGATCAACAGTACGCAAAAGACGAACTGACTCTTGCCGGAAAAACTTCCCCCGCGAATATTGATCAGCGCAAACAAGACCAAAGCCAAGCTGGCAACCACGATCTCGCCTAGATAAACGTCCCAGCCGGCAACGCTATAGAGTCGCCCCACATCAACTATTTCGGGAATAAGGAACTTACCCAGCAGGGCCAGCGCAGAGGCATTCAAGGCCACGATGGACATATAGCCCAAGGTTAGAAACCAACCGCAGAAAAAGGCATGATTACGTCCAAAGCCTAGATAGGCATAGGAAAACCCGCCGCCGGTAACAGGATATATCTTGATCAAAAAGCCATAGCTCACACCGATGATGATCATCAGTACGGCACCAATGCTCAGCCCTAGCATGACACCCACGGGGCCGGCCATGGCGATCCAGTCTGCCGGTAGAACGAAACTTCCCCAACCAATGGCGGACCCAAAAGCAATGGCCCACACCCAATGGGGCTTCAAGGCCTTCTCAAGTTGTTCGCGTTGTTCCATACCGCTACTCCCGAATTATTGTGGCTCATGCGCAATCGATCATTTATCACCTGATAATGAGCGTAGACGTTAATACGATTTAAGGCAGACGTTAGAAGAAGCGCCCAGCGAGTAAGTAGGACCAGAAGACGAACAGGGATGGAGCCAACCAAGGATCAATTACTACAGTATTCGGAACAAATTGTTACATAAAATGCCAGGCAGCTCTGTACTAGGGCTTTTCCTAGGTAACGCTCTGTTTAATATTTGATCAGCCTCACGGTTAAATCATGCTTCAATCACTACCAAAGTCGTATCTCTTGATAGCGAGTAAACAAATAAAAAAGAGAGAAATAGAAAAAACCAGCTTGAAGAAAGCGCGCTATATTTTTTGTTTACTGCTTTTTTGCTACATCATAAAACCATAAAAATAATACTCCGTAGCTCATTTTTTCTGGAAAAACTAATATCCCAAACAAGCATATATAAATTTCAGCTTAAAAACGTTAAATAAATATAAATATGTAAAACAATTTTCTAGACCTGTTTCCATAACCACTCCGGTGACCGCTTCGGCTTGCTTGCACTCGATGATGATTGACGCTGCCGTTTTACCAACAACCTTCTGCTGTCATTTGCATAGGAAGATTACCAGCAGCGTGAAGGGGCTCAATAATCATCAAAATGTACTCAAATCCTCGTCGAGGATTCCGATTTCAGGCATCCAATGTTGCGCAAATAATAAAATCATTATTCAGCGTTAAAAATACAATCGTATAAGTAGCATTTATATTACTTATTACAATTAAAACAGCATCAAGTAATTAAGAAAAAAACTTCCTTCTATCTATATCAATGAAAAAACTGATATTGAAAGGCTTGCCGTGACTAGCTTTTTTTAAAAAACTCAGGTCAGCAATTTCGTATTGCGTAAAGAAAGGACCACTCAGCATACTTAGCGTTCGCCAGATTCGGGGATGCTACTCAATGCCTACAGCGCAAAATCCTGAGGATGAAAACTCACTTAAAATCATCAATAACCGTTGGTATGCTTGGCAAACAGTACCCGCCGATCTTGATGAGAACCAGATTTTCTATTCCCCTATTTATGTCAACTATTCGACAAAAAAGGGAGACGATAAATCACATATCATGCTCGCCTTTACAAACGTGCTTCACCTTGATGGCGCCCAGGACTTTCATGTCGGCTTGAAAATTCTACGTCATTACAAGCACGTTTTAGTCGCCGACCTTTTTGTTGCAGATCGCGATATCCAGAGGATTGCCATCGTCAGTCGCATCGATTTTGCCTGGGTACAGCAGCACTGTCAGCACATCATGGACGAGTACCCCCCTAGCCTTTTCGGCTCCGCGGCAGAACAGGACGTTGCGGCCTACCTGGACAGAGCATTTTCTTACGTGCACTCGCGGATTGCCTCGCCCAGGCAGCCTCTCGAGGAAGAATAGCCAGGAAACACTCTCTTCGTTGTCCCTTCAGACAATATGACAAGACGTAAGCGGGTAGGTTTTTGTTATGCTCTGACATGGCAATGGACCTATTTGAAAGTAGGTGCGTCCATGCCGGATATTGTACGACGCTTGTTTCCTTGTTCTCGTGAGAATGCGAGCATGGTGTCGTAGCTACCATCGAACTTCAGGAGGGATCCCACTTGAAACGTCCTTTTCGTATCGCTGTCACCGGCGCTGCTGGCAGCATCAGTAACTCATTGTTGTTCCGTATTGCCTCTGGCGACATGTTCGGCAAGGATCAGCCGGTAATCCTGCAACTCATCGAGCGCTCCGAAGCCATGCAGGCCCTGCGAGGCGTCGCCATGGAACTCGAAGACTGCGCCTTCCCCCTTCTGCTCGGTGTCCGCCTGCACGACAATGCAGAAGATGGCTTCCGTAACGTCAGCCATGCGCTTCTGGTCGGCGCCAAGCCGCGTGGCAAGGGTATGGAGCGCAAGGATCTGCTGGCAGAGAACGCCGAGATCTTCAGCCGTCAGGGCCGCGCCCTCAACGATTACGCCAATCCGGACGTGAAGGTTCTGGTGGTGGGCAACCCGGCCAATACCAACGCCATGATCGCCAGCCGTAACGCACCAGACCTGTCGCCGGCTCAGTTCACCGCCATGAGCCGACTGGATCACAACCGCGCCAAGGGCATCCTGGGCAACCATATCGGTGCCAACGTTCAGGACATCACCCATGTCGCCGTTTGGGGCAATCACAGTCCGACCCAGTATCCCGACGTGCGCAATGCCAAGGCATTCGGTGAACCGATCATGCCGACTTTGGACAAGAAGTGGGTCGAGGAAACCTTTATCCCGCGCGTACAGAAGCGCGGCGGCGAGATCATCGAGGCACGCGGTCTATCCAGTGCGGCATCCGCTGCCCAAGGCGCCATCGATCACATGCGCGACTGGGAGCTGGGCACTCGAGACGGCGATTTCGTCAGCATGGGCATTTTCTCCGATGGCAGCTATGGCATCGCCAAGGGGATCGTCTACTCCTTCCCGGTTCGCTGTCGCTATGGGCGCTACGAGATCGTGCAGGATCTGCCTATTGATGATGAAGCGCGCAAGTACATGAAGGCAACCGAGGACGAGCTGCTCGAAGAGAAGTCCGCCATCGAGCATCTGCTGCCCAAGGAAACCGAGGAAGCGAGTAACAACCTGGGTGTGACCCTGCGTTCCGGTGCCAAGCGCTATGCCGACCAGGACCCTCTGGACGATAGCGATGCCAGCGCCCTGCGCACCGATCGCATCTGATTCATTCGAGCCTCGGCCGTTCCCGCTCCTCGGTGATCCACCGAGGAGCGAATAGCGTGTGCAGCATTCGCCATAGCGCCCATATGGCAGCCAAGGGCAGCAACAAGGTTTCGAGCACATAGACCACCAATAGCTGAATGAAACGCTCCACCATGCTATCGGAGAACTGACGCACACTCAGGGTCATGTCCGCAGTGCGATCGCGCAGATCATTCAGCCATTGTGTCAGCCCTTCCTCCTCCTCCAGCGTATCCACATCCACCTGCTGCAGTTCCGCCGTCGCCACGTTCAAGGCCTGCTGCGCCTGCTGGCGCCGTTCCTCTAGAAGGGCATCCGAGACAAACCCGACTCCGGTTATCATCAAGGGAAGTGCCAGACGCGTCACCACGAGCAGGATGACGACACCGCGGGCCAGCAGCACCAGACGCTGGGACAGCCCCGAGAATACCAGCGCCATCATCAACAGCAGCACGCTCAGGCTGCCAAGCACCGTTATCGCCGCGCCCTCTCCCATCTCCAGCAGTACTCGCTGGATACCGATCGATGCCATGGCCACCACCATGACATCCGAATAGCGTTCTGCCATATCCTGCAGCGGCTTGAACACCTGTCCCGGCTTGACCGCAATACCGCCAATGAAAGGCAAGGTCAATTCCGCTTCCGCTGCCAGGGCGATACCGCGATCGATCAAACGCGCTGAGGCATAGGAGGCCGCCGCCAGTGCCAAGGAACGATCAAGGGTCGTGATCGCCGAGATTTCCGTAGGCGCTAGCACGGGGCCAAGCACGCGCCGCTCGGCAAACCCGCTGACTGAGGCCAACAGTACTAGACCCAACAGGACAAGCATTCCCAGACGCTTTCTGATATCGCGTCGAGACAAGATCGTCGGCCCGACAGGGTTGCTCGAGTACTCGGCCTCTGGACGATGCGCCCTTGTCCAACTGGTGAAAGGCAACAGCAAACTAAGCGACAGCAATACCATCTGCCATTTTCGCAATGACGTCCTGCGCCACCAGCGCCATGCCGCGAATGCGCCCACTACAAGTCCCAACAAAGCTATATAGCTCAGTTCCGGCCAGCGCAACGTGTTCACAAGCGCTCCCAGATACACTGCATCGAGCAGCAGGGCGATGATCAGACTCAACATTGCCATCAAATAGTCCTCCTGATGATGGATGCATCGATTGAGTGATGACAAACCAATCGAGGTCAGCGCTATGAAGGGGCACTCATACTAGGTCATTTTGATGATATCGCTCTATTGTATTTCCAAAGCCCACTTACCATGCTGTTCATACTACTTTTGCTATAAAACAGGAACTGACAAGGAGACAACAATGAACGACCACGTCATGCTAATTACCGGCGCCTCGACGGGCATTGGCGCGGCCACCGCCCGGGCCGCCCACCGCGCTGATTACAAGCTGGTACTGGCGGCCCGCTCCACGGATAAACTGGAAGCACTCGCCAGCGAGTTTGGTCCGGACAAGACATTGACCGTGGCTTGCGACGTCACTTCAATGGAAGATCAACAAGCCATGGTAGACAAGGCCATGGAGCATTTTGGGCGTATCGACGTGGTGTTCGCCAATGCCGGCCGGGGTGGTTCGCCCGGTGGTTTCAGCGAAGCCGACCACAAGAATTGGCACGACATGTTGATGACCAACGTCTATGGCGTGGGCTTGACGATTCAGGCGACCCTGCCAATGCTGCGCAAGACTCAGGGCCACATACTGCTTACCGGGTCCGCTGCGGGGCGTACTACCATCCCCGGATCAATGTACAGCGCCAGCAAATGGGCGGTCACGGGTATTGGCTACAATCTGCGCGAAGAGCTCCGGGGCAGCGGCATACGGGTCACCTTGATCGAACCTGGCATGGTGGATACGCCCTTCTTCGATCAGACGCCGGATCATGCTATGGAAGATCGCGACATCGCCAACGCGGTCATGTATGCCATCAGTCAGCCGGATCATGTGGACGTCAACGAGATACTTATTCGGCCTACGCCCCCTCGAGAATAAGCATCTGAACAAATATTACAAAAAACATGCCTCGAATACGTTTTCGGGGCTGGCGAAATGCGTAAAAATTTCGCATGCTGAAGTCGTCAGTGGACAGGCAATGGAGCCTCATGAACGCGGTAAGACAATTGAACGGCAGCGCCTCTCTGGCCCCGTCGTCGAAGGGCAAGAGCCGTCTCGATACGAGAGTCGATGCAAGAGACTATGTGCACGATGACGTTAGAGACATGGAAAAACGCTCTCGTCTGATGCGGGTAGTCACTCGCCGCATCGCCTTCTCGGAGCTGGACAATCGGGAAATCGCCCGTCGCGCCGGCATTCCCACCCAGCGCATCAGCGATCTGCTCGCCGGTCGCCTGGAACACTTCTCCATCGATCAACTTCAAGCCCTTCGCGAAACCGTGGAGGATGACACCCCGACTTCCTGACCGTTATTTCTGATTGCCCCATCTTCAGTAATTTTTTCATCCGGTGCCGTATATCATGGCACCGGATAATTTTTCGTTTTAACGACGTTCACTTCAGATATGAAGTTCAGGTCGCATCGGCTTCAGGCTGACGCTTACTGGCCAGCCAGTTGGCCCCCAACAGCACGGCGATGACCACCACACCGGCTATCTCGCTCAATAGATTGGGATAGAACACCGCCGCGGAGGCCAGGGCGATCAACGCCCTTGAAATCACCGAAATGCGCATAAACAGATAGCCTTCCAAGGCTGCGGCAAAGGCCAGAAGCGCAGCAATCGCGATGATCACATTCCACGTCACTACCGCTACCGGGCCACCCATGATGATTTCCGGATTGAACACCATGAAAAGCGGTATCAGGTAGAGCCCCTTGGCGAATTTCCAAGCCTGGAAGCTGGTCTCCATAGGCTTGCTGCCGGCGATGGCCGCCCCCGCAAACCCCGCCAGGGCAATCGGCGGCGTCACATTGGAGTCCTGGGAGTACCAGAACACCACCAGATGCGCGATCAGAAGCGGCATGCCGAACTCCGTGGAAAGCGCCGGCCCTACCAGCACGATCAAGACGATATAGCTCGCCGTGACCGGTAGCCCCATGCCCAGTACCAGGCTTGCCAGCAGCACCATCAGCAGTGCCAGCAGAATATTGCCCCCGGAAAACGCCATCATCATCGCCGAGAACTTGAGCCCCAGTCCGGTCAGCCCGACGATGCCGACGATGATGCCCGCCACGGCACAGGCCATGCTCACCGCCACCGCATTGCGCGCGCCCAGCTCCAATCCTTCGATCAGCCGAACAAACCCGGTTTTCGTTATCTCTTTCAGCCCCTCGGCAGTGACCGGCTGGCCCTGCTTCGGTGCGATGAACAGATACCAGATCAAGAAGCGCAGCACCGCCACGGCAATGATGGTCAGAATGGCGTAATAACCGACCCGCATGGGCGACATGTTCATGACCAGCAGATAGACCAGCATCCCCAGGGGTAGCAGGAAGTGCCAGCCATCGCGCATTACCTGGCCCAGTTGAGGCAACTCCGAGCGAGGCATCCCTTGCATGCCACGCTTCAAGGCGATGATGTGCACGAACAGATAGACCGTGGCGAAATACATCACCGCCGGCAGAATGCTGACCTTGACGATCTCGAGATAGGGCACATTGGTGTATTCGGCGATCAGGAAAGCGCCGGCCCCCATCAGCGGCGGTGTGATCTGCCCGCCGGTACTGGCCGCCGCCTCAATGCCGCCGGCCTGGGCCGGACGATAGCCAAGCCGCTTCATCAAGGGGATGGTGAAGGCGCCGGTGGTCACCACGTTGGCAATCGCACTGCCGGAAATCGACCCCATGCCCGCGGAGGCCAGCACCGCCGCCTTGGCCGGCCCGCCCCGCTGGCGCCCGGTGGCGGCATAGGCCAGATCGATGAAGAAACGACCGGCGCCGGTGCTTTCCAGAAAGGCGCCGAACAGCACGAAGACGAAGATATAGGTCGCCGCCACCCCAAGGGGTAGCCCAAACAGCCCTTCCTGGCCCAGATAGAGCTGGCCGACGATGCGATCCAAACTGTAACCACGATGGGCCATGATGCCGGGCATCCAGTCCGACAACCAGGGCAAGTCTCCTCGAGGCCCGGCAAAGGCGTAGAGAATTGCCACCACGCCAATGATGGTCATGCCCAGCCCCACCGCTCGTCGGCTAGCTTCCAGCACCGTAACCACGGCGATGCAACCGACCAGGATATCCGTCTGGTTCCAGAAGCCGGCGCGATTGATGATCTCGTCGAGATAGAAGCTCATGTAGAAGCCGGTGATAAAGGCCCCGGCCAGAAAGAGGCAGTCGATCATCCAGCCGATCACCCCTCGTCGGCGATGGGCGCCAAATACCGGAAACATCAGAAAGGCCAGAATCATGATCAGCGCGATGTGGATGCTGCGCTGATAGAAAAGCCCAAGCGGTTCGATTCCCGCGGCATAGAGTTGAAACAGGGACAATCCCACGCCCACCAGGGTGATCAGCCACAGCACCGGACGCGGCTGAATGACGTTGGGTGTGCCGGGATCGATGTCGGATTGCTCGGGAGCGTCGTTCATGGAAATCTCGTCAAGAGGTCGTGTTATCGGGTTGCAGACGAATGATGACCCGCTCACCCGCTGCCAGGGCGCTCAGGCTGATGAGCTTGCCATCGTGAGAGAGCCGATGATCGACGGCCATGCTGCCCACCCGCAGCAGATAGCGATTGCCGGACACCGGCTCGTCGATATGCTCGATCCAGTAGCCCCCCTTGCCGTCCGAGGTCTGCACACCGCGCCCCGGGATATGGCCGAGCCCCGCTGCAAAATCCGGCTGGTGACTGCGTTCCAATACCATCTTCCCCTGATGGTAACGATAGCAATCCTCGACTCGAATACCCGTCACGGAATGGTTCCATACCAGACACCAGCGTTCCCCGGGCTGAAGAGGGATATCGACCAGCGTGATGCCAGAGGATGACACCACCTGCAACCGCACAGACTCGCTTGCTGCCACACCGGGTATCGATACGAGCCACGATACCAACAGCAAAAGGACGAGCACTAATACTCGCCCCTTGGCTTCAAGCATTATGAGCCACATTCAAGGCCTCAAGGACGCAGCTTGTCGGGAATCTCGGCACCGACCTCTTCGTAATAACGAATGGCACCGGGGTGCAGCGGCACCGGGGTCGCCTCGAGGCTGAACTCTACCGTGGTGTCATTGGCCGCCGGATGAATGGCGATCAGCTCGTCGGTCTTCTCGAACAACACCTTGGTGACCTCATAGGCCAGATCCTCCGGCAGGTCCGCATTGACCACCAGCACATTGGGTACGCTGATGGTCTGCACCGGCTCCTCCATGCCCTCGTAAAGCCCTTTCTTCAGCTCGTAGGCGGCAAATACCGGCTCCTGTTCTTGCGCATTGGCGATCTCCTCGTCGCTCAACCCCACCAGACGAATATCCCGGGTGGCGGCCAGGTTGAGAATCGAACTGGTGGGCGGCCCGACGCTCCAGAACCCCGCATCGATATCGCCGTCCCGCAAGGCATCCGCGGTCTCGTTGAAATTCAATCGCAGGGTTTCCATATCGTCATAGGTGAGATCGTTGGCTTCCAGCACCGCCTTGGCATTGAGCTCGGTGCCGCTACCCGGCGCCCCCACGGAAACCCGCTTGCCCTTGAGATCGGCAAGCGAAGTGACATCCGAATCCGCCATGACGACTAGCTGCACCGCATTGGGATAGATCGAACCCAGGGCGCGTGTGGCTTCGACCTGACGTCCGTCGAATGCCCCTTCTCCCTTGTAGGCCTGATAGGCGGTGTCCGCCAGCACCAGGGCAAAATCTGAATCCCCGCGAAAGATCAGCCCCATGTTCTCGACGGAGGCCCCGGTTACCTCGGCAACCGCGCTATACCCCTCGAGATGATTGTTGATCAGCTCCGCCAGGCCACCACCATAGGGATAATAGACCCCGCCGGTCCCCCCGGTGGCAATGGAGAGACGTTGTTGAGCAATGGCGGCGGGGGCTGCAACGATGAGCGACGCCGCAAGAGCAGCAGACAGTAGACGCATGGATGTCTCCTTGAATGATTGTTATTGATACGTCTAAAAGCTAGCACGTTCGCCAACTTACACGCCAGAACGTGACGCTGCCCGCCCGCATCTCTTTGGTAGGATTCACGCTGACGGGGCAATCTGTTCAAAGTGCTTCATCCAGTGCCGATTCCGGCTAGTCATCGCCAATGAGGGGCCTACACTGGGGCTATTGTCATGCCACTGGAACAAATCAACAGTGCTCAACAAAGCGACATGCCATCGGGCTCGTCTGGCTCGGGATGCCCGTTTCGACGGCCGGTTCTTCACGGCGGTAACGACCACCGGTATCTATTGCCGACCGGTGTGCCCGGCCAACCCGCCCCAGGAGCACAACGTGGTCTATTTCGACAGCGCCGTGGAAGCCGCTCAGGCGGGTTATCGCCCTTGCCTGCGCTGCCGACCGGACAGCGCCCCAGGCTCGCCGGCCTGGAAAGGTGCGAACACCACCCTCGAGCGCGCGCTGCGATTGATCAATCAAGGCGTGCTGCAACAGGGCAACCTGGTTGAACTTTGCGAGCGCCTGGGCATCGGTGAGCGCTATCTGCGCCAATTGTTTCAAAAGCGCTTCGGCGTCTCGCCAAAAACCTACGCCCTTTATCAGCAGTGTCTGTTCGCCAAGCAGCTATTGCACCAGACCCGCCTGCCGGTCACGGATGTTGCCTACGCCAGCGGTTTTCGCAGCATTCGTCGCTTCAACGACTGTTTCAAACAACATATGAAACTCAACCCCAGCCAGCTACGCCACTACGCACGCCCGGAGCATGAGGAATTGATGCTGACCCTTGCCTATCGCCCTCCCTTGGCCTGGGAGCACCTGCGCCATTTCTTGACCCGCCGCCTGATCGACGGCCAGGAATGGCTGGGCGATGACTTCTATGGCCGCACCTTTGTCTGGGGTGAGGCCAAGGGGCACTTCACCGCGACCCACGACCCGCAGCGGCACTGCTTCAATGTGGCACTGAGCATCGATGATCTTTCCGTTTTGCAGGCGGTGGTGGGCAACATCCGCCGCCTGCTGGACCTGGATGCGGATACCCAGGCCATCGAGAATCATCTGAATGCAGCGATTCCCGGACTGCCTCTGGTGCCCGGGCTTCGCTTACCCGGCATGTGGGATCTGTTCGAGGCCGGAGTGCGAGCCATCCTGGGTCAGCAGATCTCCGAGCTTGCCGCACGCCGTCTGGTCCAGAACCTGGTGGATGCGCTGGGTGAGCCCTTGGGAGCATCCTTGGACGACCAGCGCCGCTGCTTCCCTACCCCGGCCAGCATCGCCGCCAGCGATCTGAGTTTCCTCAAGATGATCAGCGCTCGTCGCGACACCCTGCGCCGCTTCGCCGAGTGGTACCGAGACAGCGAAACACCAGAGGACACGACTCAATGGCTGGCGCTCAAGGGCATTGGCCCCTGGACCGTGGATTACGCGCGGCTACGCGGCCTTAGCCACCCGGACATCTGGCTGAGCGGCGATCTGGTGGTGAAAAAGAAACTGCACGCCCTGGATGACGCCGACCCGCACCAGGCCGCCCCTTGGCGCAGCTATCTCACCCTGCAACTGTGGAATCACTGACATGTATATCGACTACCTGACCACCCCCGAAGGCTCACCGCTTGGCTTCCTGCAGATCAAGGCTACTGAGGCGGGCATCACCCACATCGACTTCGTCGACGAACGCAGCGAAGCGGTTAAGCCTCACCCGCTGATCGACGACTGCAAGACCCAGCTCGAGGAGTATTTCCAAGGGCAGCGCCAGACCTTCGATGTGCCGCTGGCGCCTGAAGGCACCGACTTCCAGCAGCGCGTATGGAGGCAGCTGCGTGCCATTCCGTTTGGTGAGACCTGCAGCTACGCGACGATTTCCCGAGGTATCGACAGCCCCAACAGTCATCGCGCTGTCGGGGCGGCCAATGGCCGTAATCCTCTATCGATCATCGTGCCTTGCCATCGGGTGATCGGCAGCAACGGTCAGTTGACCGGCTACGCCGGCGGGCTGGAGCGCAAGCAGTGGCTACTACGTCACGAGCAGGCGCATCGCGAATACGCCCTGCAACCGTGACAAGTTTTATGCGCGCTAGTTATTAACTAATTACTTTCCTAACGACCCTTGACCAATGTCAAGCTCTGCTCCCCCTTTCAGGTGGATACTGGTTCCATAACATCATCTTGCTTGTGAAGAGACACGCTCTTTGCAGCGATCCTTCAACCCCTGGAGGCGTTATGGATCCTATTCGCCGCTCTCTTCTCGGCCAGTTGGCAAAGCTTACTGCCGGGGCCGCCTTGGTGCCGCTATCCAGCGTGGCCAGTGCGGGCATCAACGACCAGCCGCCGCGTCGCGGTGGCGACCCGGAAAAGCGCTACGGCATGCTCATCGATCTGCGTCGCTGCATCGGCTGCCAAGCCTGTACCGTGTCCTGCCATATCGAGAATGCCGCACCGCTGGGCAATTTCCGCACTGTGGTCTCCCAATTTGAGGTCGAGCACGAAGAGACCGGGGAGCTTGCCACCTTCATGCTGCCAAGACTCTGCAATCACTGCGAGAACCCGCCCTGCGTGCCGGTCTGCCCGGTGCAGGCCACCTTCCAGCGCCAGGACGGCATCGTGGTGGTGGACAGCGATCGCTGTGTGGGCTGCGCCTATTGCGTCAACGCCTGCCCTTATGACGCTCGCTTCATCAACCCGCGCACCCAGACCGCAGACAAGTGCACCTTCTGCGCCCACCGTCTGGAAGCCAATCTGCTGCCCGCCTGTGTCGAATCCTGTGTCGGCGGTGCTCGCATCATCGGCGACATGCGCGATCCACAAAGCGAAATTAGCCAGCTGATCGAGCAACATCGGGGCGAGCTGATGGTGCTCAAACCGGAAAAGAACACCCTGCCCCAGGTCTTCTATCTGGGCATGGACGAGCGTTTCACCACCCGCCCGGACGGCATCAAGCCGGCCATCTGGGATGTCGCCAACCAGAACGGCAAGGAGATCGGTTATGAATTCGATGGCCATTGAAATGCTGGTTCCGCGCTACGGGATCGCCTGGTATCCCTGGGCGGTGCAGTATTTCTTCCTGATCGCGCTGTCCTACGCCACCTTATGGCTGGCGGTCCCGGGGCTCATCTTCGGCAAGAAGGCGTGGATGCCCACCGCCCGCATCGCCATGCTGGCCTGTGTCAGCACCACCCTGGTAGGACCGGTTGCCCTGCTCGCCGACCTGCACCAGCCGCTGCGTTTCTGGCACTTCTACGGTTACCCTGCCCCCTGGTCCTGGATGTCCCTTGGCAGCTTTATTCTGCCGCTGTATCTCGGCGCCGTGGTCGTGCTGGCCTGGATGAGCTGGCGTCCGGCGCTCAAGGCGCGCAGTCAGCATGACGATGGCTGGTTCTCCAAGGTCGCCGGTTGGCTCTCCTGGGGTCACTGGGAAGTTCCGCGTCCGCTGATGGTATTGGTGGGACTGGGTGCCTTGGCGCTTTCTCTTGGCATCATGGTGTATACCGGTGCCGAAGTGGCTATCGTTCGCGCCCGCCCGCTGTGGCATACCTACTGGCTACCGTTTGCCTTCGTCGCCACCGGCTTCATCGGCGCCTGTGGCCTTGTAATGCTGCTCAACCGCATCAGCCAGGTACGCAATGCCATAACCAATCGTCAGATGTTCAGCGTCATGATTGGCGCCTGCATTGCCATGGGCTTCATCGCCCTGACCTGGTTCCTGGATGGCGTCAATGCGGTGGATGGCTCCGTCGCCATGGCCCTGGACTCCATCAAGGATAGCGAGCAGTGGCGCAATACCGCTCTATGGGGCGGCATTGCCGGTATCGCCTTGTTCGTCATTGCCATCATTCTCCGACTGCGCGAGCGGCTGTGGGGCTGGGGCTGGCTGGTCGGGCTTCTGGCCCTGCACGTGGCCTGGATGTTCCGCTGGGTCGTGTTGATGGATGTACAGACCGTGGCGCGAAACAGTGCCGGCTACCACAACTATGACATGGCCTTTGGCTCCTACGGCCTGATGGGCATTCTCGGCACCTTCGGGCTCTGGATCGCCGCCATCCTGCTCATCGATCTGTTCGTCCCCTGGCGCGGCAACGAGGCCCGGGCGATCACCGACAAATCATCTTCCTCTTCTGACATATCGACAGGAGCGCCCAGCCATGGATAAGTCACGTCGTCGTCTTTTAAAGGGCGCTGTCGCTGCTGGCGGCGCCGCCACCTTCGCCGTCGGCTATTCCGGCCCGCTGATCAAGATGGGCAAGGGCGTCACCGGCAGCGCCGGCGAGACGCCCAAGCACAATATCTATGGCAATGCCCTGGCGCCGGAATACCATGTCGATGCCAAGAGCGGCGAGTTGACGCTAAATCCGGATCAGCGCACCGCCTTCACCATCTGCTATGGCTGCACCACCAAGTGCGGTGTGCGGGTCCGGGTGGACAACAATACCGACGAGGTGCTGCGGGTCATCGGCAACCCCTATCATCCTCTTTCCTCCGAGCCGCATCTGCCCATGCAGACCCCGGTCGTCGAAGCGCTCAGAAGCGTCAGCGGCTATCAGGGTCAGGGGCTGGCCGGGCGCTCCACCGCCTGCGCCCGGGGCAACGCCATGATGGCCCAGATCACCAGCCCGCATCGCGTTACCGACTGCCTGAAACGGGTCGGCGAGCGCGGTAGCCACCGCTGGGAGAAGATTTCCTTCGAGAAACTGATCGAGGAGGTCTGCGAAGGCGGCGATCTGTTCGGCGAGGGCCCGGTAGACGGGCTGCGCGCCATTCACAACCACGACGAGCTGATCGATCCGGACAATCCGGAATATGGCCCCAAGGCCAATCAGCTGTTGATGATGGAGGCCACGGACTACGGCCGCTCCGCACTTTTGAAGCGCTTCGGCAACAACGCCTTCGGCACGCGCAACTACGGCCACCACGGCTCCTATTGCGGCCTGGCATTCCGCATGGGCTCCGGCGCCATGATGGACGACCTGGCCAAGAACGCCCACACCAAGCCGGACTACGCCAACGCCAAGTTCGCGCTGTTCATCGGCACCGCTCCCAGCCAGGCGGGCAATCCCTTCAAGCGTCAGGGGCGTCTGCTGGCGGAAGCACGCTCTCTGGGCAATCTGGATTACATCGTCATCGATCCGGCGCTGAATGCCACGGCTTCGCACGCTTCCGTGGAGCGCAGCCGTTGGATTCCCATTCGCCCGAGTAGCGACAATGCGCTGGCCATGGCGCTGGTGCAGTGGCTGCTCGACCATGAGGCCTACGCCGCGGACTACCTGGCCATCCCGAACCAGCAGACCGCGGAGAGCGCCGGCGAGGTGGGCCACACCAACGCTACGCATCTGGTGATCGAAGATGAGAATCACCCTCGGGTCGGTCACTTCCTGCGCCGCTCGGATATTGGTGACGCCGAGCCGGACGGCGATGACGACGAGCTGCTGGTCGTCGATGACAACGGTCAGCTCTTGCCCGCCTCCAAGGTGTCCAAGGCCGCCCTGTTCGTCGAGCGCGATATCGAGACCCCGGAGGGGCCGGTACAGGTCAAGAGCAGCCTGACCAAGCTCAAGGACGCCGCCAACGAGCACACTCTCAAGGAGTATGCGGATTACTGCGGCATTGCCGAGAGCCAGATAACGCATGTCGCTGAGCGTTTTGCCGCCTATGGCCGCGATGCCGTCGTCGACTGCCACGGCGGCATGATGTCCGGCAGCGGCTTCTACGCCGCCTACGGCATTCAAATGCTCAATCTGCTGGCGGGCAACATGAACCGTCAGGGCGGTGCGGCCCTGGGGGCAGGCAAGTTCAATGGCATGGCGGATGGTCCGCGCTACGACCTGGAGAGCTTCCCGGACATGCGCAAGCCCCAGGGCGTGTTCGTCTCCCGCTCACGCTTCGCCTATGAGAAGACCTCGGAATACAAGCGCAAGGTGGCAGCGGGCGAAAATCCCTACCCGGCCAAGGCGCCCTGGCGCTCCCTGGCGCCGCCGATTCTCACGGAGCAGCTTGCTTCGGCGCTGGACGGTTATCCGTACCCGCTCAAGGCGGTGATCGGCTGCATGGCCAACCCTTTTTACGGCCAGGCCGGCTTGCCGGGCCTGATCGCCGAAAAGTTCAAGAACCCCAGGAACCTGGGCCTGTATGTGGCCATCGACGGCTTCATCAACGAAACCAACCAGTATGCAGACTACATCGTGCCGGACTCGGTGATGTATGAAGTCTGGGGCTTCACCGGCGCCTGGAGCGGTGTCGTCAGCAAGATGACCACCGCCTGTTGGCCCGTGGTGGAACCCCGCCAGCAAAAGACTGAAGACGGCGAGCCGGTCAGCATGGACAGTTTCTTCATCGCCGTGGCCAAGCGTCTGGGTCTGCCGGGATTCGGTGACAACGCCATTCCCGGCGCCGATGGTAAGGTCTACCCGCTGGATCGCGCCGAGGACTTCTATCTGCGCGCCGCCGCCAACGTTGCCTTCATGAACCAGCCCCTGCCGGCAGCGGATGAAAGCGACATCCAGCACGGCGGCATCGCGCCCCTGCTGCCGAAGATCGAGCAGACCCTGCCCGCGGAGGAACGCGGCCCCGTGGCCTATCTCTATGCCCGGGGCGGGCGTTTCGAGGATCACAGCGACGCCTACCTGGGTAAGGACAAGCTCAAGAATGCCTGGACCAAGCCGCTTTGCGTCTACAACGCCCAGGTGGGTACCGCCATCGACAGCCAGACCGGCAAACGCCTGAGCGGTACGCCGCGCTATCAGGAGCCTCAGATGAGCGATGGCCGCCTGATGCGGGAGGTATTCAGCGAAAAGGACTGGCCGCTGCTGGCCTTTTCGTACAAGTCCAACATCATGAACTCCTACGCCATCGGGCTTGAACGGCTACGCATGATCAAGCCCTACAACCCGGTGCTGATGCATACCGACGATGCCCGGGAACGCGGCATTTCCCATGGCGACACCGTGCGCCTCAAGAGTCCTGGCGGCGAGGCCATCG
This sequence comes from uncultured Halomonas sp., assembly GCF_947500835.1. Classification (GTDB taxonomy): domain Bacteria; phylum Pseudomonadota; class Gammaproteobacteria; order Pseudomonadales; family Halomonadaceae; genus Modicisalibacter. The sequence continues at coordinate 33,933 of NZ_CANMTQ010000008.1, read as the reverse complement.
GGTTGGCCCTGGTCACTGATGGGGTCATGAAAGGCTCGCTCGGTATCGAGCATAGCTATGGTCACACCGAACTTGGCGGCAGCGATCATGTGATCGACGGAGAGACGATGGAAGGCGTGGAATGGGTGCGCGCCGGAGTCAACATCAACGATCTCGGCTTTGCCGATCCCACCCGCAAGGTGATGGGTACCTGGCTCGAAGGCGTCAGCGGCGCCAGCGTGCGCCAGGGCTTGCCCATCGAGGTCAGTCGTATCGCGGAAGAGGCATGAGATGTTTTGAAGTAGCTTCAAGGCGGCCCAAGGGTCGCCTTGTTGTATTTTGGTCTTGCACTATTGCTTGTTCATCTGACAACAGATCGAGCATCACGGTGGCGTCAGTCGCCCAAAATCATCAATGATCGTTACCTGTTGGGGCGGTTTGTTACTCCAGCGCCAAAATACGATGTTGATATCCCGCTGCGTGGCGCCATGGGCTCGTGACGGAACCCGAATACCCGCGAATCCCGCCCCCAGCAGGTCGGCGACAATCGTCCAGGACACTACCGGCTGCCTCGCCCTGTGTTTACCTAGCCAATCCTCATCCAGCCAACGCGTCAGTGGATATCCAAGTCTTTCCTGAACATCTTCGTCGCACAGGTCAAGAAGGGGTTCGCAATCCACTGCATAGGTGCAAAGTGTGAGGGGCTGCGTCTTGAAGGGAAAGCCTTGCTGACACTCGAGCCAGGCCGTCTCGAAACGTTCGCTGGTATATAGCGCAGGCAGGCCGATCGGATTCCAGCGCCCACCTCGCTTGGCCGCGCCTCCACCAGATTCCGGTGCAAATGCCCACTTTGGGTCATGACCGCGAAACACGAACCCTTGGTACCTGAAACCCAGGCCCTCGAGTTTCAAGCGTAGCCGCCCTCGGCAATATGCGTAAGGTAAGCTCGTACATCGTCAGCTCTGCTATCAACCACCAGTTCTTCGGCAGTCAAGCCGCCAAGAGAAGCGATGGGATAGGCGCGATACCAGGACCACGCGGCGCCAAGTGAGCCGGCCCAAGGTTGTATGCGCTGCAATATCTCCGTGGTTTGCCGTAAACGCTGCTGGGTCGCAACGGCCCTCAATCGATCTTGACGGACGATGGCATCAGAACTCAAACCGACGGCGCCAGCTAGCTCCTTCTTGGTTATGTGGAGCTTCTTGACCAGAACGTCCGCCATGATATACCCAGACTTATCGAACAGGTTGTGAAGTTCGGTTTCCATGACGCCACCTTTGTTAACATATTTTACAGCCACAATAACTGAATATTTGAGAAATTCATAGCCGACTGTCCCTGACTGAATCCCTGAGAGCTACCAAAATTTGCCATACTGACGCCATCCTCGCGATCAATGGCCACAGCTCTATGCCGCATCTAGTGACTCACCGCCCCCGGGTTTCCGACCTGAAATCCTCTAATCCAAAAAGCGCGACACACAAGCTCTGGGAGACGATCAACGCCTTCAGTTACAAGCTGGGGGGATTGGCATTCGTTGCCGGCAGCGTCTTCTTCTTCCCGGCGCTTTCCAACTACCTGGTCATTGGCGACTGGCTCTTCTTTGCCGGCTCGCTGCTGTATCTGCTGGTGACGGGCCATGACCTGCTTGAGGTGTTTAAATATTGGCGCATGCACAGCACACGGACCTTCGCCGATCATATCGAGTACATAGCGGCCTGGTCCTATGTGCTTGGCTCGGTGCTGTTCACGGTGGGCAGCCTATGCTTTCTTCCCTCCCTGGAAGCCGTCGCGCTTGGCAGCTGGTGCTTCATCGTCGGCTCGGTGTTGTTCGTGATTGGCGGTTTCGCGAACCTTCTGCAGGTAGTCGAGGCGCCTTCAATGATCTACATGCAGCTATTCAACGTCACCGTAGCCCAGTTCATTCTCGGATCGGGGCTCTTTGCAGTCGCCTCGATACCCTATCTCTGGCAACTCGACGCTGCCGCAGAGCGCCAGGTGACGACTCTTGCCGCGTCATCGTTTCTGTTCGCCAGCGTGCTTTTCTTCGTCGGTGGCGTATGTATCTACTATCGCAAGCTGGTGGGGGAAAAGTTGATGGCCTTCTGTCACGCCAACGGGCTAGGCACCATGTTCATCAGTGCACTGCGCAAAGAGGACGATGTGACAAGTCGCGAAAATTCGTCGTCATCAAGGTAAACTTTCCGTGTTATCACCGCGGATCGCTAACGCAGGAGTAACCGCCTCGCTATGTCTCTCGACGCTGCTAGTGATGCATTAAGAAAAGTTCTGAACGGAACTCCCGGCCTGGCCTTCGCTGTATTGATCGGCAGCCGAGCTACTGGCCACACCACGCCCAGGAGTAATTGGGATATCGCGATACAGTGGCAAGGCATGCCGGATGATCCGTTGGACGCTTTCGGTCGCAACGAAACCCTTCGACGCGAACTGGCAAAAGCGCTGGCAGTGTCGGAAGACCGTGTGGATATCGTCGACTTGCATCGCGCGGGGCTAGCCATCCGCACCGCCGTGGCAGAAGAAGGCATTCCGCTCTATGGTGAGGAAGACCTGTCCTGGGCACGCTTTCTTACCCGCACCTGGCGTGACCTGGAACACTGGATGCTGGAGCAGCAATATGCACCTTGAGGCCTATCTTGCCGAGACCCGTCAGCTCGCCGAGCGGCAATGCGCTGTACTCGATCAGGCAGCAAAGCGGCTGAATGAAGGTGATACGCTGAGTGACCTGGAAGAAAATGGTCTACTGCATGCGCTTCAGGTGTTGACTGAAAACGCCATCGGCAAGGCTAAGCACATTCTTAAGCTACAGGGGCATACCGTTCCAATCTCGGCTTACGACACTTTTCATCAATTGATTGCGCTTGGTCATCTTCCCAAGATGGATCAACCAAACTGGAATGCCATCATCGGTTTGCGCAATCGTATCGTGCACGACTACCTCAACCTCGATATGTCGTTGGTGCTGGAAGTCGTCCAGACCCGCCGCTATTATTTCATTCGTGATTTTCTGATGGCGGATATAGCCCCTTCCTGAGTCGATAGCGTCTAACGGTTTAAGGCAGAGTATGCCTGTTCAAGGAGGGATTCACGCCAACTTCCAAACAGCTCGGAAATTTCTTGCTCACCCATGCGATCAAAGTCTTCAGGTACTTTGATCTGCCTTTTCAAGAAACCCAGCCGGCGCTCCTTACCCGGTTCGGGACTATCGATGGCGGTGACACGGGCCAGTGGCTTACCCGCTTTGGCGATAATGAAAGGCTCCCCCTTCGCAGCCTTTTCCACGAGCTGCGACAGGCGAGTTTTGGCATCGTGCATGTTGACGATTTTCATATACAACCTCTTGCAACTACCGCAGCCCTGTTCCAAACGGGCTAGCATGATTTTCGAACCTATTTTCTGCCTATATCTCGTCATAGCCAGACAACTGGTTCAGTCATCAAGCATCTGATGAATGATCGCGCCACGCAGGCCACGCTCATCTGCCCATAATTTGCCGAGGGTGATCGGCAACTTGAAGCGGCGGCGACCACCGCCGCCGGGATTGAACAGCAGCCGGTTGTCCTGCCATTCATTACGCGGCTTGTGGGAATGGCCATGCAGCACCGCGTCGCAAGGGATGTTCGGATCGAAATCGGCGATGTCATGTACTAGATGCAGTCGCCAGCCGTTGACGATCAGATCTTGGGTCGAAGGAATATTCTCGGCCCAGTTCTGAATATCGATATTGCCGCGCACAGTAAATAGCGGCGCCAATTCGGCAAGCCGTTCGATAATGAAAGGCTTGCCGATATCGCCGAGATGCAGGATCAGCTCGCAGTCTTGAAGCAGGATGAGCGCCTCGTCGCGCAACGTGCCGTGGGTGTCGGCGATGAGGCCGACTGGTGTTGCAATCCTGAAAGTCGGCACGCTCATCGATTATTCCGGCAGGTCGGTGACCGCACCGGTGGAGGCGGAACTCACCGTCCGCGCATACTTGGCCAGCACACCCCGGGTATAGCGCGGGGCGGGTTGTTTCCAGTTGGCGCGACGACGCTCGAATTCCTGATCATCGATATGCACGTCGATGGTATCGGCTTCGGCGTCGATGGTGATCTCGTCGCCATCCTCCACCAGCGCCAGTGGCCCGCCCTCGAAGGCCTCCGGTGACACATGCCCGACCACGAAGCCATGACTGCCGCCGGAGAAACGCCCGTCGGTGATCAAGGCTACGTCGTTGCCCAGTCCCTGACCCATGATCGCCGAGGTCGGAGTCAGCATCTCACGCATGCCCGGGCCACCCTTGGGGCCTTCGTAGCGAATCACCACCACATCCCCGGCCACCACGTCGCCGGCATTGATGCGCGCCTGGGCCTCCTCCTCGGAGCCGAACACCTTGGCCCGACCGGAAAAGCGCGTGCCTTCCTTGCCGGTGATCTTGGCCACCGCACCTTCCGGTGCCAGGTTGCCGTAGAGAATGCGCAGGTGGCTCTCGCTCTTGATCGGCTTGTCCAGCGGCTGGATGATCTGCTGATCGCTCGGGTAAGGAGCGACATCCGCCAGGTTTTCAGCGAGCGTCTTGCCGGTGACGGTCATGCATTCACCGTGCAGAAGGCCTGCATCGAGCAGCATCTTCATCAACGGCTGAATACCGCCGATGGCGACCAGCTCACTCATTACATAGTGACCGCTCGGGCGCAGATCCGCGACCACCGGCACCCGCCGACCAATACGAGTAAAATCGTCCAGGGATAGCTCGACGCCGATGGCGTTGGCCATGGCGATCAGGTGCAGCACCGCATTGGTGGAGCCACCCAGGGAAATCACCACGGTAATGGCATTCTCGAAGGCTTCGCGAGTCATGATGTCGCTGGGCTTCAAATCCCGATCAAGCAGTTCGAGCACGGCGGCGCCTGCGGCACGACAATCGTCTCGCTTGTTCTGGGAGACCGCATTCTGGGCCGAGCTGTTGGGCAGGCTCATGCCCAGCGCCTCGATGGCGGAGGCCATGGTGTTGGCGGTATACATGCCGCCACAAGAGCCAGGCCCAGGAATCGCCGTTTCCTCGATCTGCTTGAGTTCGATCAGCTCCATGTCACCCTTGGCATGGGCGCCCATGGCCTCGAACACCGAAACCAGATCGGTATGGTTCGCCCCGGGCAGGATGGTGCCGCCATAGGCGAACACGCTGGGCCGGTCGAGCCGCGCCAGACCGATCAGGCAGCCCGGCATGTTCTTGTCGCAGCCGCCGATGGCCACTATTCCGTCAAAGCCCTCACAGCCGGCCACGGTCTCGATGGAGTCGGCGATCACTTCCCGGGAGACCAGGGAATACTTCATGCCCTCGGTGCCGTTGGCGATGCCGTCCGAGATGGTGATGGTGTTGAAGATCACGCCCTTGCCGCCGGCCGCGTCGGCACCCTGGCACGCATCCTCGGCCAATTCATTGATATGGCTGTTGCAGGGCGTTACCTGGCTCCAGGTCGAGGCGATACCCACCTGGGGCTTGGTGAAATCCTCATCGCTGAATCCCACCGCCCGCAGCATGGATCGGCTGGCGGACTTGCCAATGCCATCGACGACTTGACTGGAATAACGACGACGCTTGTCCTGGGGTTGCTCGCTCACGGCCTGGGCTCCACGTTAATGTGATTGTGGGAATCGATTCTGTAAGCAAGCGCTACTGGTTGCAACAACCGGCGACGCTTTACAGGTCGGATAATGAGAAGGCGAGTGGTCAAAGCGCTAGGAAAGAGAAAAAAGCTGTTTCAGAAAATCGTTCACTGCGGAGCGCTCACCATAGACGGCGTTTAGATGCCGATTCGCTTCTTCCAATTGCTCATTCAACAGTCGGCGCACCTCTTGAGGACCAAGCAAGTTGACCAATGTAGCCTTGTCCCGATCCTGATCGACATCCTTGCCTTGGGCCGCATCGCCATCGCCCAGGTCGTCGCACAGCTGATAGGCCTGACCCAGCGCCAGAGCGAAACGCTCGAGTGACTCCGTTGCGGCCCGGTCGATTCCGGTAATCAGTGCAACCATCTGCATGCTGACCTGAAAGAGTACGCCGGTCTTGTGGCGGTTGGTAACCATTATATCCGCCACGGAACGAGACTTTTGCGCCTCGTGCAGATCTTCATACTGCCCCTTGACCAGCCCTTGAGCGCCTACCGCTCGGCTGAGCTGACTGACCATCTGCGTGCGGTGCCCGGGGGTCAGCGCCGATACTTCGGACACTACCCCAAGGGCACGGCTCAGCAAGGCCACTACTGCCAGCATGGCCACGTCCTCTCCATACTGGCGATGTATCGTTGGGCGCCCACGGCGCATACTGGCGTTATCCATGCAAGGCAGATCGTCCAGGATCAACGAAGCGGTATGGATCATTTCCACCGCGCTACCCAAGTCGAACAGCGCCGACACCCGGCAACCCAGCTCCCGGGCGGCAAGCACCAGCAACACCGGGCGTATCCGCTTGCCCGGCGCCAGCACACTGCTGCGCATGGCTTGGCTCACCGGATCGTCGCTTTCTTTCGTATCGGAAAGCAGCTCCCCCAGACGCCTCTCGACAGCCTGACGAATTGCGTCAGGGCTGGCGGATTCGCCGCTTTCGGGAGCGAGGCCGGTGAAGGATAAACCCATTGGGGAAAGCTCCCTTGATTCGTTCTGGATGATCGCTTCGTACAATTCTTGCACAACTTCCAACGCTGGCCTATACAATGGAGCTTCAGACCATGCTCTCTGACAAGGAAACTCACATGAAAGGCGAAGGCCTGGTCGAGCGCAAGAACGATCATCTGTCCATTGTGCTTGACACTCATCGTGCACCCGCGCCCACCCTGTCGGGGCTCGCCGACTACCGTTTCATGCATTGCGCCTTGCCCCAGCTCAATCTCGACGATATCGATCTACGCGCGCAGTTTCTAGGTAAATGGTTGAACGCGCCATTTTTGATCAGTTCCATGACCGGCGGGGCGGCAAGAGCTCGCTTGATCAACCAGCATCTGGCGCAGGCCGCCCAGGCCTTGGGTATCGCCTTGGCTGTCGGCTCTCAGCGGGTCGCCTTGCAGACCGACAACGACCATGGCCTGACCCGGGAGCTGCGCCGGTTCGCACCGGACATCCCTCTGCTGGGAAATATCGGCGCCGGTCAGCTCAGAGAAGCCCAGGGCATCGATTGGGCACGTCGCGCGGTGGAGATGATCGATGCAGACGCCCTCATCGTTCATCTCAACCCCTTGCAGGAAGCCGTGCAGTCCGGCGGCGATCGCGATTGGCGTAACGTTCGCCAGGCCGTTGGCGTCTTGGTACGCGCCCTTGAGGTGCCGGTGGTGATCAAGGAGGTAGGCGCAGGCATTTCGCCTCAAGTCGCCCGGGCACTGATCGAAGAAGGCGTGGCGGCAATCGACGTGGCAGGCGCCGGCGGCACCAGCTGGGCGGCGGTGGAAGCCGAACGTGCCGCAAGCGAGACCCAGAAGCGCATCGCCATGGCCTTCGCCGGCTGGGGCATCCCTACGGCCCAGGCCATTCAGGCGGTACGCCGAGAGCTACCAGATGCACCGCTGATTGCTTCCGGTGGCATTCGCGACGGCGTCGAGGCAGCCAAGGCCATTCGGCTGGGCGCCGATCTCGTGGGCCAGGCCGCGGCGGTGCTTGCCAGTGCCACCCAGTCGAGCGAGGCCGTCATCGAGCATTTCGAGATACTCATTGCGCAGCTGCGTATTGCCTGTTTTTGTACCGGTAGCGCCGACCTGAGTGCGCTGCGCCAGGCAACGCTGCTGGATGAAAACGGCGCTGCGGTGAAGGGAGTTCATGGCTAGGCTCAAGTATCCACTCTCTACGCATAGGATGCGTCCTGCATGCCCCATCATCATTACGATCTGATTCTGGCCGGTGGCGGCCTGGCCAACGGACTGATCGCCCTGCGATTGAAGCGCGACCGACCTCAGCTTCGCCTGCTGATGCTGGAACAGGACGGACGCCCCGGCGGCAATCACACCTGGTCATTTCATGACAGCGACTTGAACACCGACCAACATGCCTGGCTGGCGCCCTTGATAGGATGCCATTGGCCGCGCCATCGGGTGATCTTCCCCAACCGCGAGCGGCTGCTGCGCGGCGGTTACGCCAGCCTGTTCTCTTCGACCTTCGCACAAGCACTCCAGGGCGCTCTCGGCGATGCACTGTGGGTCAATGCAACCATTGCCTCCCTTACGCCTGACCGGGTCACGCTTGAAGATGGCACCCAGTTGACGGCAAACGCCGTGATCGATGGTCGTGGCTCAACGTCGAGTCCGCATTTGTGCCTGGGCTATCAGGCTTTTTTGGGTCAGGAAATCAGGCTCGCAGCACCCCATGGACTGGAAGAGCCTGTCCTGATGGATGCAAGCCTGACCCAGGGCGACGGCTATCGTTTCGTCTATGTGCTGCCCTTCACCCCGGACACGCTGCTGATCGAGGATACTCACTACGTCGATCAGCCCATGGATGACGAAGCGCAGCTGCGGAATAACATCCACGCCTATGCCGAAGCCAAGGGGTGGCGGGTCGATGCGGTGCTGCGGGAAGAGCGCGGCGTTTTACCCATCACCCTGGCTGGCGATTTCGACGCCTTCTGGAATGAAGCCGATGGGCAGCCACGTAGCGGCCTGCGTGCCGGGCTTTTCCATCCCACCACCGGCTATTCCCTGCCCCATGCGGTGCGCCTGGCGGAGCGTATTGCCGCTCTTGATGAGTTGAGCGCACCGGCGCTGTTTACTGCGATCCGTGATGAAGCGCAGCGCGAGTGGCGCCGGCAAGGCTATTTTCGCCTGCTCAATCGCATGCTGTTTCTGGCCGGCTCGCCTAGCCAGCGCTGGCAGGTCATGCAGCGCTTCTATGGGCTATCCGAGAGTTTGATCGAACGCTTCTATGCGGGGCGCCTGACCGCCCTGGACAAGGCACGCATTCTTGTCGGCAAGCCGCCAGTGCCGCTGGGCGAGGCCATCCGCGCCGCGCGGTGTTCGACGCCTGCTCGACTTCATTCTTCTTATCGACTCGACATCCTCTAGGAACTGACCATGACGCAACAACGTGCCCTGGTGATTGGCGCCGGCTTCGGCGGGCTGGCCCTGGCCATCCGCCTGCAGGCCGGAGGCTATCACACCACCCTGCTGGAAAAACGCGACAAGCCCGGCGGCCGCGCCTATGTCTACGAAGACAAAGGGTTCATCTTCGATGCCGGCCCCACGGTCATCACCGACCCCTCGGCCCTTGAGGAACTTTTCACCCTGGCGGGCCGGCAGCTAGCCGACTATGTGGAGCTTCTGCCTGTCTCTCCTTTCTACCGGCTGTGCTGGGAAGACGCGCCGTCGTTTGATTACGTCAACGACCAGCAGGCGCTGGAACGTCAGATTGCTGAGCGCAACCCCAAGGATGTGGAGGGCTATCGGCGTTTTCTCGAGTATTCCAAGGCTGTTTATGAAGAGGGCTACATCAAGCTTGGCGCGGTGCCTTTCTTGTCCTTTCGCGACATGGTCAAGGCCGGACCGCAACTGGCGCGACTACAAGCCTGGCGCAGCGTCTATGCCATGGTGTCGCGCTTCGTAGAGGACGAACACCTGCGTCAGGTGTTCTCTTTTCACTCCCTGCTGGTGGGGGGCAATCCCTTCGTCACTTCCTCGATCTACACCCTCATTCACGCCCTGGAGCGCCAGGGTGGCGTGTGGTTTCCCCGGGGCGGTACCGGCGCGCTGATTCAGGGCATGGTCAAATTGTTCGAGGACCTGGGCGGCAAACTCGAACTCGACGCGGAAGTGGCGAATATCGAGACGCAGGATGATCGCGTCAGCGGTGTCACCCTTCAGGATGGCCGCCGTTTCGAGACTGACGTGCTGGCCTCCAATGCGGATGTGATACACACCTACGCCCACCTCCTGGGCAAGCATCCCCGCGGGGTCAATCACGGCAAGGCGCTCAAGAAAAAGCGCTACAGCATGTCGCTGTTCGTGATCTACTTCGGCCTCGACATGCCCTCGAATAACCTTCAGCACCACACCATCTGCCTGGGGGCACGCTACAAGGAACTGATCGACGAAATCTTCAACGCCGATACCCTGGCGGAGGATTTCTCGCTCTATCTGCATTCGCCCTGCGTCACCGACCCCTCCCTGGCACCGCCTGGGTCCAGCGCCTACTACGTGCTGGCGCCGGTGCCGCACTTGGGCACCGCGCCCATCGACTGGAAAACCCAGGGGCCGGTCTATCGCGACCGCATTCTCGACTACCTGGAGAAGCACTATATTCCCGGGCTGCGGGAGCATCTGGTGACTTGCCGTCACTTCACGCCCTTGGATTTTCGTGACGAGCTCAATGCCCATCTGGGCTCTGCGTTTTCCCTGGAGCCGATTCTCACTCAAAGCGCCTGGTTCCGGCCCCATAACCGGGATCAAAAAATCGACAATCTCTATCTAGTCGGTGCCGGCACCCATCCGGGCGCAGGTGTTCCTGGCGTAGTGGGTTCCGCCAAGGCCACGGCGAAACTGATGCTGGAGCGTCTGGATGGCTGATGCGCTCGACCGTCACGCCGCCGAGACTATTCAGGCCGGATCGAAAAGTTTCGCCACCGCCGCCAAATTGTTCGACCCCGCAACCCGGCGCAGCGTGATGATGCTATATGCCTGGTGTCGTCACTGCGACGACGTGATTGATGAACAGCACCTGGGCATGCCTTCTCACGGTGAAGGCTCAACGGACAGCAGCGAACAGCGCATGGCCGAGCTTCGTCGCATGACCCGGCAAGCCTATGCCGGCGAGCCGATGCAGAGCCCCCCTTTCGCCGCCTTTCAGCAGGTGGCGCTGCAGCATCAGCTTCCCGAACGCTACCCATTGGCGCATCTGGAAGGCTTCGCCATGGATGTGCAGGAGCGTCGCTATATCACGATCGATGACACTCTGAGCTACTGCTATCACGTGGCCGGGGTCGTGGGCATCATGATGGCCTGGATCATGGGGGCGAAGGATGACGTAACCCTGGATCGCGCCTGCGATCTGGGCCTGGCATTCCAGCTCACCAACATTGCCCGGGACATCGTCGATGATGCGGACATCGGGCGCTGCTATCTGCCCAGAACATGGCTGGACGAGGCAGGCATACCATCGGAAGAGATCGCTGATCCACGCCACCGTGATGCGCTGGCAGGAGTGGCAGCACGACTAGTCGAGTTGGCGGAGCCCTATTATCGCTCGGCCAAGGGCGGACTAGGTGCACTCCCGCCCCGTAGCGCCTGGGCGATCGCCACCGCTCATGGGGTTTATCGGGAAATTGGCCTCAAGGTCGAGGCAAGAGGCGCCAAGGCCTGGGATCAGCGTGTGTCCACCAGCAAGGCGGACAAACTGCGCTTATTGGCGAAAGGATTGGGTCAAATGATCGCTTCTCGCTGGCAGACGCCAGCGTCTAGGCCCCAGAATCTCTGGCAGCGTCCCGACTAGAAGAGTTCTGCAACGCGCCGCCATGTTTTTCGCGCAGTTGGCGCTTCAAGGTGCTGACGGAGGGAGCAATCAGAAAGCCGAAGGAGACGCAGCCTTCCTTGCTGTTCACCGCGTGATGCATGCGATGGGCTTGGTACAAGCGCTTGAGATAGCCGCGGCGTGGCACGTAGCGAAATGGCCAGCGCTGATGCACCAGGCCGTCGTGAGCCAGAAAGTACAGGAATCCGTAGGCGGTCATGCCGGCACCAATCCATTGAAGCGGATACCAGCCCCAGGTCCCCAGCGCAATCAAGGCGATTGCCACACCGGCAAACACCACCGCGTAGAGATCATTCGTCTCGAACCAGCCAGAAGCCTGACGCACGTTCGTAGGTTCGTGATGAGAGCGATGCCAGCCCCAGCCCCAGCCGTGCATGACGTATTTGTGCGCAAACCAGGCAAAAGCCTCCATGCCGACTACCGTCAGCAAAACGATCAATGAATTCGTGAAGAAGGACATGGCTAGTGGATCTCCGGGTTTGCGCGGGCTGGCAAAACAACATTTGCCACTCTACCGATATTCTACCGGCAACAGTGCCTCAAGGAACCGTCGTTACTTGCCGATAACATAGTTAATCAAGCGTGACGCACCACGCAAGAATTCAAACGACTATAACTGCGCCGGGACCCAATCAATGCCATTCAATGAAGCCAAGGAGCATGCACCTGGGCGTTTGCATGCGATTTTCAGCGACCCTTATTCCGCCTTCGACAACTCGGTTAACGAACGTCAGCTACATTTGAACGTTGCCATTGAAGCACTGATCGGCCAGTCGATGGCGGACAATCGACTGTCCATTGATGTGATCCACGGTTGGGAGAACGGTGAGTGCGAGTTCATCGACCTGCAACACAGCAGTCATTCCTTTGCCTCTCTCGACGACCTGCGCCAAGTCGCACAGCGCTACCGCAATGCAATTGATGCACAAGAAGCGTTACCCCGTGATACCACTTCTTTGATCGCTGAACCACTGGCCAGCGCCATTGCCGCCGCCCAGGCAGACGGTCAGGATCTTGACGAGGAAACACGCACCATCCCTGCCCGCTGGCCGGCCTTCGTCAAGGGGCTCACCCTTTATACCTACTTCAAGATGTATCATCGCCTGATCTATGGCGAAGATGAGCCCTACCGCTCCATACGCTGCGAGGCAGCCGACGGCCCGCGGGAGATACACGAATTTCATGTGGAAGAAGGCGAATTCGCCGTCATACTGCCTGCCGAGAACGACAGCCTCGAGACCGTACTCACCCTGCACGAGAGCCAGCTCGAGCCGGTGCTGGAGCTGTTCGAGAAATTCCAGGTAGGCGGTTAAAAAGCTGTCTTTCTATTTCGGCACCCGCCCCATCAGATAGAACTCTTCATTGGGCGGTGTGCCGGTGAGATTCACCAGCCGGTTGGACATGCCGAAGAAGCCGGCAACCGCGCCAATATCCCAGATATCCTCCAGGGTAAAGCCCACCTCGAACAACCGACTCTGCCATTCATCGTCGAGCTCGCCCTGCTCGGTACCGATATACAAAGCAAAATCCAGCATTATGCGATGACGCTCGCTTATCGGGGCGGTGCGATGATTGATCGCCACCTGATCGGCCAGCAGCGGGTCCTTGCTGTAGATGCGTACCAAGGCGCCGTGGGCGACCACGCAGTAGAGGCAGCGATTGCGCGCGCTGGTCGCCACCACCACCATCTCCTTCTCGGCCTTGGTCAGGGTGTCGGATTCCCGCTCCATGAGGGCGTCGTGATAAGCAAAGAAGGCACGAAACTCCTCCGGACGATGGGCAAGTGTGAGAAAGACATTGGGCACGAAGCCGGCCTTCTCCTGTACTGCCAGGATGACGTCGCGAATATCCTCGGGCAGTCCGTCGAGGCTCTGGGGGATAGGGAAACGGCTGAGAGATGCGCTCATAAATGATTCCTTCAAATTAGAAAAACACCGCCAAAATGCTTGGCGGTGTTCAAGAGCTTGCCTATTTTTGCTCTGACTACATCGAAATCGTGCTGTTGATGCCGCCGGAAACGTTTTCCGGCTCGAACCAGCGCGACGTCACGGTCTTGGTCTGGGTCCAGAACTGGATCGCCTGCTTGCCGTTGGGCCCCAGGTCGCCGAGCTTGGAAGCCCGGGAGCCGGTGAAGCTGAAGTAGGCCACCGGCACCGGAATCGGCACGTTGATACCCACCTGGCCGACGTCGATATCGCTCTCGAAGCGCCGGGCGGCCCAGCCGGAATTGGTGAAGATCGAGGTGCCGTTGCCATTGGGATTGGCGTTGATGAAGGCGATGGCGTCGTCCAGGGTTTCAACTCCTACCACGCACAGCACCGGGCCGAAGATCTCTTCCTTGTAGATGGTCATGTCCGCCGTCACGTCGGTGAAGATGGTGGGGCCAACGAAGTTGCCCTCCGCATAGCCCTCGACATTGATGCCACGGCCATCCAGCGCAAGAGTCGCTTCCGACTCGCCGGCATCGATCAGCTTGAGCACCCGATCTCGCGCTGCAGATGACACCAATGGCCCTAGATCCGCATCGCGCTGGGTGCCAGGGCCTACTTTCATCGCCTTGGACTTCTCGACGATCTCGTCCAGCCACTGGCGTGCCTCGCCTACCAGCACCAGCACCGAGTTGGCCATGCAACGCTGACCGGCGGCGCCAAAGGCGGAGCCCAGCATGTTGTCGATCGCCTGGCTGCGATTGGCGTCCGGCATGATCACGCAGTGATTCTTGGCGCCCATCATTGACTGCACCCGCTTGCCGGCCGCACCGGCGCGCTCGTAGATATGGGTACCGATGGTCGTCGAGCCGATGAATGAGAGCGCCTTGATATCCGGATGATCGCAGATGTGATTGGCAACGTCTGGCCCACCGTGCACCACGTTGAGCACCCCATTGGGCACGCCGGCTTCATGGGCCAGTTCGACCAGGCGCATGGTGGAAGATGGGTCCTGCTCTGAAGGCTTCAGGACAAAAGTATTGCCGGTGGCGATGGCCAGGGGGAACATAAAGCAAGGCAGCATGATGGGGAAGTTGAAGGCGGTGATGCCGGCGCCGACCCCCAAGGGCTGGTGCAGCGAGTAGACGTTGACATCGCTGGCCGCGTTTTCGGCGATCTCGCCAAGTTGCAGCGAGGTGATCGAGCAGGCATGTTCGATGACTTCCAGGCCACGACCGACCTCGCCTTCCGCGTCCGGCAGCGTCTTGCCGTGCTCCTCAGTGATCAGTGCCGCCAGTTCCTCGGTGTGTTCGCGTACCAGCGCCTGGAACCTGAGCATGATGCGCATGCGCTTGCCCAGGGGCACCTTACGCCAGCTGGTAAAAGCCTGTTTGGCACTGGCAACGGCCTGATCGACTTCCTCAGGGGTGGCGAAAGGCACCCGGGCCACTACTTCCTGGGTTGCCGGATTGAGGACATCGCGCCATTGTTCGGCTTTCGATGGGATAGGCTGGCCGTCGATATAAAGGGCGATCTCGCGAACGGACATGGTGGCTTCTCCTTATGGGACGTTGTACTTGTCGAGGCATCGTTTTACTTGCATACCTTGACGCCTTCCCTAGAGTCTAGCCACGGGAGCATCCACTGAACAATCAGGCCAATGAACAATCCGATCAATTATCCGGATAACACTCGCGCAATTCCGCGTCGTGAGCGCCATAACCGCGGCCGAGATACACCTTGGGCAGCCACTGCAGATCATGGCCCAATCGGTAGAGCCAGTCGCGCAACTCAATATCCTCGACCCATTCGACTGGAATATCCGATAGACCAAAGCGTAGGCCCAATAGATTCCCCGCCAGCAGTCCGATGCTATCGCTTTTGCCGCTATGATTGACTGCCCATAGCACGCCCTGGCGGTAGTCCTGGGCGGCCAGCGCGCACCATACTGCTATAGCCAGCGCCTCTTCCGCGGATTGACCACTTCCCAAGGCATCAATGCCCTCCGGGCTGGGAGCTATCCCTTGCCAATGAAAATCGAGTACCGACTCGAGCAAAAAGCGAAGGTGCGCCTGACTGCGGGGCACGGCGTCGCGCTCCTCGGCACATTCGATGAAAAAGTCGAGCCAGGCGCCGCTGTCCATGAAATCCAGAGCGGCCGGAATCAATGACTCCAGAGAACGCCCGTTGTCGATCATGCCGTTGATCACGTAAGCAAAAATACCGGCGCTGAGGTAGGCGCTGGGATGGCCATGGGTGCAGCGAGTCAACTCACAGGCAACGGAGAAGGCACGATCGCGGTGGTGCAGTAGAAAATCGCCCCAGGGGAATAGACCAATAGGCGCCACGCGCACTAGCCCGTCGCACTGCTTGCTGGTATTGCGCGCCTCCGAGCCAAACGCCGGCGCTTGAGACAACGCCTCGAGACTGGTTGTGGCGGGAAAACGTCTGGCATGCAATCGAGGATCACCGATCAGACCGACTTTCGTGTCGATCTGAGCGATAGTCGGCTGTTCCCCTTGGGTGACCAACCATCGAATCAGTGCATGATGAAGCACCACGGTAGGAGCATAAATCTCGCACTCCTGGATGCGCACGTAAGAACGCAATGCCCCCTCAGCGACAAAGAGCATCATCTGGGTATCATCCGTGATCCGTCCTAGGCCGCCATGGGCGGGCGCATAGGTTTCAAGCCCATCATCGCCAAACTGTTCGCAAATGGCCTGCCAATCCAATGATGCCAAAGGCGCGCCTAGAGCATCGCCGATGGCGCCTCCGTAAAGGCAAGCTTGTGAACGTTCAATCCGTTGTACGTTTTTCATGCGCCCCCCTTGCCCAGGCCCCGCTTTCTGCTCCCGGGTAAGAAAGAGCATACGGCAATGTTGTCATCAGGCCATGCCTGACTATGAATTTTTTTATGCTGGCGGAATGGTTCTAACGACCACCTCACCGGAACAGGAAAAATCGGTAACGAGCGAAATTTGTTAACGAATTATATATTTTTATTTATTTATATCAACATTGTGTCACTTTTTGTTCTCAGCGCTATAGCCGTACAGACATTATCTCATCTGAGCAGCGCTAAGCGGTCGTTTTTGAAAGCCACCATTACGACCGCTCTTCCTGCTTTTCTACTGGCGATCACTCGGGCACCATAAGACATTTTTTGTTCCTGCATTGCCTGCAGTAAAAGGAATCATCATGCCGCCTGCCAGCACCGCCCACCTTCAGCCCGGCTTCATGGTCGTTCACGGCAATCGCCTGGAGGATCTGCGGGGCGTGGCGATGGAGTGGATGAAGCGCTACCCGCTTGCGCCGCTGGAAAACGAAGTGATCCTGGTGCAGAGCAACGGCATCAGCCAGTGGATGAAGCTCGCCCTGGCTGCGGATGTGCGCGAGAACGGCAAAGGCGGCACCGGCATCGCCGCGGCGCTGGACGTGACCCTGCCGGCGCGTTTTCTGTGGCAGGCCTATCGAGCGGTGCTCACCCATTGCGAGAATGATCCACAAGCAGTACCGGCGACATCACCCTTCGACAAGTCACGCCTTATCTGGAGAATCCTGCGACTGCTGCCGGCACTGCTTGAAGAAGACGCCTTCGCCCCTCTCAAGCAGTTTCTCGACGGTGACAATGATCTGCGCAAACATCATCAGCTGGCGGAACGTCTGGCGGATCTGTTCGATCAGTACCAAGTTTACCGCGCCGACTGGCTGGCGGCCTGGGGGCGTGGCGAAAATGTTCTGATCGGCGGCCATGGTGAAATCACGCCAGTAAGCGCCGAGCAGTGCTGGCAGCCGGCCCTGTGGCGCGCCCTGCGCCAGGATATTGCTGAAAAGCGGCGCGCCCTAAGGACTGATGTTGGCAGCGACGGCATCGATTCCAGCCGCGCCATGGTGCATCAGCGTTTCATCAGTGCCGCTGAGCAACTGAGCGTGGATAATCGCCCGCCGGGCCTACCGCGCCGGATCATGGTATTCGGCATTTCCTCCCTACCCCAGCAGGCCCTCGAAGCCCTGGCCGCTCTCGCCCGCTGCTGCCAGGTGGTGCTCTGCGTGCACAACCCCTGCCAGTATTACTGGGCGGATATCATCGAACACCGCGACCTGCTGCGGGCAAGCCGCTATCGCCAGGCACGCAAGGCCGGCATGCCGGAGCGCCTCGACGTGGTGGGTGACGGCGATGGCGAGGCCGACCTGCATCTGCACGCCCAACCGCTGCTGGCGGCCTGGGGCAAGCAAGGGCGCGACTACCTGCGCCTGCTGGATGAACACGACGAGCGCCAGCAATACGAAGGCCTGTTCAGCGCCGAGTCGCTGCGTATCGATCTGTTTGAAACGAATGGTGAGGACTGCCTGCTGCATCAGTTGCAGGCCGATATCCGCGAGCTGCGCCCACTACCCGAGACCCGGGAGCACTGGCCGGCGGTGGATAGCCGGGTCGATGACTCCATCGTCTTTCACGTTGCCCACAGCCCCCAGCGCGAGGTCGAAATCCTCCACGACCAGCTGCTTGCCGCCTTCAGTGCTGACCCACAACTGCGCCCCCGGGACATCATCGTCATGGTGCCGGACATCGACCAGTATGCGCCGCATATCAAGGCGGTGTTTGGTCAGTTTGGGCAGGGCCAGATCGATCGCGATGATCCGCGCCATATTCCCTACACCCTCTCGGATCAGGGCCAGCGCCATCGCCTGCCGCTATTGATCGCCCTGGAAAAGTTGCTGCGCCTGCCGGAGCTGCGTTTGTCCGTCAGCGATCTGCTCGATCTGCTGGAAGTACCCGCCCTGCGGGCGCGTTTTGGCATCGAGGAAGATCACCTGCCGACCCTGCGGCGCTGGATCGAAGGTGCCGGCATTCGCTGGGGCCTGAACGGCGCTCAACGCCAGAGCCTTGATCTGCCCGGCGACATGGAGCAGAACACCTGGACCTTCGGCCTGCGTCGGCTGCTGCTGGGCTATACCGTGGGCAGCGCCGCCGAGGGTACCTGGCAAGGCATCGAGCCCTTCGATGATATCGGCGGCCTGGAGGCGCAACTGGCCGGCCCCTTGATGGCGCTACTCGAAACCCTGGAACTCCAGTGGTCCATCCTGCGCGAAGAGACCGACGCCAGCGGCTGGGCCAGACGGCTGCGGGAACTGCTCGAGGCGTGTTTTCTCGCGGAAGACGCCCAGGATAGCCTGGTGCTGTCCCAGCTCGAACTCGCCCTGCAGGCCTGGCAGGAAAGCACCGAGGAAGCCGGCTTGACCCGCGACCTGCCGCTGTCCATCCTGCGGGAGCACTGGCTGGCCCAGATCGATGAGCAAGGCCTGTCCCAGCGCTTTCTTGCCGGCGCGGTCAACTTCGCTACCCTGATGCCGATGCGGGCGATTCCCTTCAAGCGCGTCTGCCTGCTGGGCATGAACGACGGCGACTACCCGCGCAGCCATCCGCCGCTGGACTTCGACCTGATGGGCAGCGACTACCGCCCCGGGGATCGCTCCCGCCGGGAGGACGACCGCTACCTGTTCCTCGAGGCGCTGCTCTCCGCCCGGCAGCAGCTTTATATCAGTTGGGTCGGCCATAGCATTATCGACAACAGCGAGCGCCCACCCTCGGTACTGGTCGGCCAGCTTCGCGATCACCTCGAATCAGGCTGGCGACTGGCGACGAATAACAGCGATGAACAAGGCTCGGCCTTGCTCGATGAACTCACCAGCATACATCCGCTGCAGCCGTTCAGCCGTATCTACTTCCCGACGCAAGCGCAGCTCGCCGCCCGGCCCGTGCCCGACCAACGCCTGGTGACCTATGCCCATGAATGGCGTGAGGTACACGGCCAGACGCTATCTACCCAGGACGACGGTGAACTTGGCGAGTTCCTGCAGGAAACACCGCTGACGCTTCATCAGCTGGGGAGCTTTCTGCGCGACCCGGCCAAGGCGTTCTTTAACACCCGACTCAAGGTATTCCTCGAACAAGAGGACGTGACCAGCCTCGATCAGGAACCCTTTACCCTGAACGGCCTGGAAAACTGGCAGCTGCAAAATCTGTTGATTCAGGCCCAGCGGCGCGCCATCGACGACGGCGAGCCTCGGGAACTTGCGCTGCACGCGACACTGGAACGGCTGCAAGGCCAGGGCGTACTCGCCTTCGGCGCCTTTGGCGAGCGCATGCGTGAAGCGCTGGTCGAGCCCATGGGCGCGTTGTTCGAGGCCTATCAGGAAGCGCTGACCCAGTGGCCCCAGGCGGTCGAGGAACCGGAGACGATACGCCTCGCGCTGCCAGGCCTGCCACCCCTGGAAGACTGGCTGGACAACCTGCGCCTGAGCGACGACGGCCAGCGCTGCCGCTTGCTACTGAGCAGCAGCAGCCTGATCAAGGACAAGAAATATCACTGGCATCAGCTTTTGCTGCCCTGGGTCGCGCATCTGGCGGGGCAGCTTAGGGGCCAACCGCTGACCACACGACTGCTGTCCAAGGCAGGCCACGTGACGCTACTGCCACTGGAACCGGAGATCGCCCGGGCGCATCTGCGCGAACTCATCCTCGTCTGGCAGGCGGGCATGAACGCACCGCTGCCGTTGGCCATCGATACCGCCTTTGTCTGGCTCAGCAAGAAAGGCACGCCGGAAAGCGAACCGGACAGCGAGGCCTGGAAAGCCGCCGCCAACACCTTTGAAGGCAACAGCTTCGGTGCCGGCGAGTGCGGTCGCAACCCTTACCTGGCGCACCGCTGGCCGAGCTTTGCCGCGCTCATCGATGCTCAACGGGGAACGCCCCACGACTTCGTCTCACTGACCGATCGCCTGCTGGCGCCGGTGCATCACGTGGTGAAAGGAGGCGATAAATGAGCGATGCCACTCAATTAAACCCGTTGAAGCTACCGCTACACGGCACCCGCCTCATCGAAGCCAGCGCCGGTACCGGCAAGACCTTCACCATCGCCCTGCTTTACGTGCGTCTGGTGCTGGGACCGCGCTCACCCGACGACGACGCAGCTTTCAGCCGCCCGTTGACGCCACCGGAAATTCTGGTGGTCACCTTTACCAATGCCGCCACCCAGGAGCTGCGCGACCGGATTCGCAGGCGGCTGGTCGAGGCCGCCCAGGTGTTTTTGCAGCCAAGAGAAGGCGCTTCCGGTGACGATCTGCTCCTCCAACTGCGCAACGACTATCCCGAAGCCAGCTGGCCCGCCTGCGCACGTCGCCTGCAGCTTGCCGCGGAGTGGATGGATGAGGCCGCCGTCTCGACCATCCATGCCTGGTGCTATCGCATGCTGCGGGAACATGCCTTTGACAGCGGCAGCCTGTTCTCGCTGAATCTGGAAACCGACCAGACCGAACTCGAAAGCGAGGTGGTGCGGGACTACTGGCGCAGCTTCTACTACGCCATGAGTGCGGACGAGCTTGCCATCGTCACTCGTCACTGGGAATCGCCGGAAGACCTGCACGCTCAGGTCCGGCGCCTGCTGCCGGAATGCTCGGCATTGAACCGAAACGTCCCGCCGCCAAGAGAAACCCTGCAACACACCCAAGCCGCCATCGAGGCGCGGCTGCAAGAACTCAAGGCGCCTTGGCCGCAATGGGTGGAGGAATTGCAGACGCTGTTCGAAGAGGCCGCCAGGCAAAAAGCCTTCAAGGGCCAGAGCTTCAACAGCAAGAGCCGGGCAAACTGGCTGGGTGCACTGCGGGACTGGTGTCAGAGCGATGCGATTCGTCCGGCCCTGACCCCCGCCGCCTGGAAGCGCCTGACCCCGGACGGCATGGCGGAGATCTGGCAAAAGGGCGATCCGCCGAATCACCCGGCGCTGACGGCGATTGCGGAACTACAAGACGAACTCGACGCCCTGCCCGACCCCCGCGCCGACCTGCTCACCCACGCCGTTCACTGGTGCCGCTTCCGCCTGGATAGTGAACTGGAACGCCGGGCCGAGATGGGCCCCAACGAACTATTGACCCACCTCGACCGGGCCCTTGCCGGCGCCAACTGCGAGGCGCTGGGGGCCCAGATTCGCCGCCAGTTTCCCGTCGCGATGGTGGATGAATTTCAGGACACCGACCCGGTACAGTACCGCATCTTCGACTGCGTCTATCGCATCCGGGAAAACCGACCCGACACCGGGCTGTTCCTGATCGGCGACCCCAAGCAGGCGATCTACGCCTTTCGTGGCGCCGACATCTATACCTATCTGCAGGCGCGCCAGGCCACCGAAGGGCGGCATGTCACCCTGGGCACCAACTTCCGCTCCGCCACGGCGATGGTTACCGCGGTCAATCGCATCTTCGAGTTTGCCGAGGCGCACCCGCCCGGTGCGTTTCTGTTCAAGGAAGACGACGACTCGAATCCAGTACCTTTCCAGGCAGTTAGGGCCAAAGGCAGGAAAGACGTTTTTGCCCTGAACGGCCAGCCGCTGCCGGCAATGACCCTGTGGCAACTCGACACCGACGAGCCACTTTCCAAAAACGCCTACCATACGGAAATGGCCGAACGCTGCGCCTCCGCCATGGTCGAGTTGCTGGAACAGGGGCAATGCGGTCGCGCCGGGTTTATGGATAGCGGCCGCGCCGGGTTTATGGATGATGATGCCCTCGACCCGGTGTCGCCTTCGGATATGGCGGTGCTGGTCAACGGCCTGGGAGAAGCGCGAGCCATTCGCCAAGCCCTGGCCCGGCGCGGCGTGAAGAGCGTCTATCTTTCCGACAAGGACAAGGTGTTCGCCTCCCCTATGGCTGGCCAGCTCGAAGCCTGGCTGCACGCCTGCGCCAACCCGAACGACGATCGCGTGCTGCGCACCGCCCTGGCCACGCCGGCGCTGGGGCTGGATATCGCCGCGCTGGATGATTTAAATGAGAACGAACTGGCCTGGGAAGACCGGGTCATGCAGTTTCGCGACTACCATCGCCTATGGCAGAGCCAAGGCGTATTGCCACTGGTTCGCCGGCTGATGAACGACTTCGCGGTGCCCGCCCGGCTGCTGGCCGGCGGTCCGGCCAGTGAGGGCGAACGGTGGCTGACGGACTTGCTGCATCTAGGGGAACTCCTCCAGCAGGCTAGCCAGGAACTCGACGGCGAACATGCGCTGATCCGCTTTCTCGCCGAGTCTCGCGACAACCCCGACGACCAGAGCGACGCCCACAAGCTGCGTCTGGAAAGCGACGCGGATCTGGTGCAGGTAATCACCATCCACAAGTCCAAGGGTCTCGAATATCCGCTGGTGTTCCTGCCTTTCATCTGTAGCCATCGCCCGCAAAAGAAAAGCGATTCGCCGCTGCGCTGGCACGACGAACAAGGCCGGCTGCGCATCAGTCTGGAAGCCGATGATGCGACCCTGGCCATTGCCGACCGGGAACGCCTGGGCGAAGACCTGCGCAAGCTCTATGTCGCTTTGACCCGCGCTCGCCACGCCACCTGGCTCGGCATGGCGTCGCTCAAGGATGGCGAGAACAGCGCCATCGGCCAGTTGCTCGCCAACGGCCAGCGCCTCGATCCAGATGCCTTCGCTACGGCGCTGGCCACGCTCAAGGGCGACTGCCAGGCGATCACCCTCGCTCCGGCGCCGCCTATCGATTCGCGCGCGATCGTTCTGACCGAACACGAGGCCACCCTCGGCGAGGCGCAAACGCCTGTCCGCTCGGCTCGGGAGCATTGGTGGATCGCCAGCTACTCCGCCTTGAGCTTTTCCGGGGAAGCACTTGCTCCGGATCCCGATTCCACCTTCGGCGCTATATCCGGTTCTACATCCGAGATGGCAACCGAACCGCCTATATTGGAACCCGATGAAGCACCGCCATTGCCCGAACCGGCAACGCCGCTTGAAGCCACCACCTTCGAGACGCTCAGGGAACCGCGAGACAGCGCCTCTCCCAACCAGCCCGCGCCATCGCTACACCGCTTCCCGCGTGGTCCCGGTCCCGGCACCTTCCTGCACGGCTTATTGGAATGGGTCGGCCAGCAAGGTTTTGCCAGCGTGCTCGACCATCCGGCAGCGCTGGAAGACACCCTGGCGCGGCGCTGCAATCTGCGCGGCTGGACCCAGTGGATTCCCGCGCTGCAGGCGTGGCTCACGTCGCTTCTACGCATGCCGCTGCCCTTGCCCGAGGCAGCGCCATCCGCCGCGGTGCGTCTGGATGCGCTCTCGGTCTATCAAGTTGAACTGGAATTCTGGTTCGCCGCCCACCAGGTCGATACGCAAGCGTTAGACGATCTGGTCTGTCGGCATACCCTGGGCAACACGCCGCGCCCCCGCGCCGATCGCGATCGGCTCAACGGCATGCTCAAGGGCTTCATCGACCTGGTGTTCGAGTTCGAAGGCCGCTATTACGTCGCTGACTGGAAATCCAATCACCTGGGACCGGATGACGACGCCTACACCTTGGACGCCATGCGCCTGGCGGTGGCAGAAAAACGCTACGACCTGCAATACGCCCTCTATTTGCTGGCATTGCATCGCCTGCTCAAGTCACGATTGCCGGACTACGACTATGACCGCCATATCGGCGGCTCCCTGACCGTCTTTCTGCGCGGCGCGAATGCCGAAAGCCGGGGCGTGCATGCCGAACGCCCACCCCGGGAACTGATCGAAGGATTGGATGCACTGTTCCAGGGCGCTGGCACCGCTAGCCCTGCCACGGAGACCGCCTCATGAGAGACCTGTTCTCGGACCTGGAAGACGACGCCACCAGTGACGCTCCAACCCCATTCGACGACGTTCTGGGCAGCGTTGAGGCATTGCTTACGCTACTCGAGCGCTGGGTGGAGCGCGGCTGGCTGCGTGCCCTGGATCGCGCGCTGGTGGTATTCCTGCATCGCGAGGTGCCGGATGCACCGCCACTGTTACTGCTGGCTGCCGCCTTGGCCAGCCATCAGCTTGGCCGTGGGCATGTATGTCTTGATCTGAACATGACGCTGAAAGCCCCGGACCTGGCGCTTTCACTCCCCCCGGAAGGCGACGACTTGAATGACCCGCCGCCGCTGCCCAGCCAAGTGCTTACCGATGTGACCCTCGCGGGTTGGCGGGCCGCTCTGGATCATCCTGATTTGGTCAGTGGTGGCTGCGGCAGCACGCCCTTGGTGAAGTCCGAGACCGACGACGATATCCGCCTGTATCTACGCCGCTATTGGCAGTATGAACAGGATATTCGCCAAGCGCTTGCCGCCCGCCTGGCAGCCACGGAGATTGATGCGCCCGCGATCGAACTATTGCGCCATGCCCTCGAAGCGCTATTCGGCCCGGCGGACGGCAATGTGGCATCCCTCGACTGGCAGAAGCTCGCCTGCGCCCTTGCCGCCCGTTCGCGCTTTGCGGTGATTACCGGCGGCCCCGGCACCGGCAAGACCACCACCGTGGTCAAGTTGCTGGCGTTGCTTCAGGCGCTGCAATTGGGTCAACCCGACAGTAGAGCGCTGCGCATTCGCCTCGCTGCACCCACCGGCAAGGCCGCCGCACGCCTGAATGAATCCATCGCCAAGCAGGTCGAGAATCTCTCGCTGGTCGAACTGGCCGGCATCGGCAGCGATAACAGTAATGGCATCGACCTCACCACCCTGCGCGACGCCATTCCTACCGAGGTCACCACGCTGCATCGGCTGCTCGGCTCGCGACCGGATACCCGGCATTTCCGCCACCATGCGGACAACCGCCTGGCCCTGGATGTGCTGGTGGTCGATGAAGCCTCCATGGTGGATATCGAAATGATGGCTAGCCTGCTCGCCGCCCTACCGCCCCGCGCCCGATTGATCCTGCTGGGTGACAAGGATCAGCTTGCCTCGGTGGAGGCCGGCGCCGTACTCGGCGATTTGTGCCAACGCGCGGAAGGCGCCCACTACACCCCAGCAACCACTGCACAGCTAAACGATGCTACCGGCGATACCTTGCCCGAGCGCTATATCGACACCGACGGCCAACCGCTGGACCAAGCCATTGCCATGCTGCGCGTGAGCCACCGTTTTGACGCCGCCAGCGGCATCGGCCAGCTTGCCCAGGCGGTCAACGCCCCGTTAAGCAGCAACCTGCAACCCAAGGACAAACGCCGGGCCGTGCGCCGGATATTCGATCAAGAGTTTGCGGATATCAGCCGGCTGAAACTGGCCGACAGCGACGACCCGGCGCTGGACCGGCTCGTGATCGACGGCAACCCGGCAGGCTTTCTCAATGCAGGGCGCGGCCGCCGATCCCGCAATAATGAGCTGCCACCGCCCACCGGCTACCGGCATTATCTCGAGGTGCTCGCCAAGAAGCGTCCCTCCCTTGGTGACTTGGTCGAGGCGTCGGTTGACCGACAAAAAGAGGTGTTTGATGACTGGGCCCGCGCCGTACTCGACGCCCACGGTCGCTTTCAAGTGCTGTGCGCCCTGCGCAAAGGCCCTTGGGGTGTGGAAGGTTTGAACCAACGCATTGCCTCCGCCCTTAAACGCCACAAGCTGATTCCTTTCGACTACGGCTGGTATATCGGCCGACCGGTGCTCGTCACCCGCAACGACTACAGCCTCGGCCTGATGAACGGCGATATCGGCATCACCCTTGCCATGCCCAATGCCCGAGAGCCGGACAAACCCTGGCTGCCCCGGGTCGCCTTTCCCGCAGGCGACGGCAGCGGCCGCATCAAATGGGTGCTCCCCAGCCGCCTGCAAGCGGTGGAAACCGTGTTTGCCATGACCGTGCACAAATCCCAGGGCTCGGAATTCACCCATACCGCCTTGGTACTGCCAGACGCGCCCAACCCGATCCTCACGAGGGAGTTGATCTACACAGGGATCACCCGGGCCAGGGACTGGTTTACCTTGGTGGAAAGCGGACGTGGGATACTGGATGAAGCGGTGCTGCGGGAAGTAACAAGGGTGAGTGGGTTGGGGTTATTAAGTGTTTGATAACGCCCCAAAGTGGGCGTCTTGATACACGCTGCGTGCGCGTTTGCCTAAGCGTTGAACCACGGATTTCAATCAGACCCCTAGGGTCAGATCTTGCCTTTTGCACGGATTATCAAACTCAGCAGTGAACTTCTCCCATACGAGTCGCTCTCACAAATATGCCTCATACCGCTATACCACGCGAACTGCACGCTAAAAGCTGAATACAGCGCTACAGCCTTGATGTACCGAAATTTCTAGTCGACGTTTACTTTGGGTTTCATAAGGAACATGACCTCAATGATACAGCGCAATACATCACTCAACTCTGCACGACCGGTCACCCCGCTTGGCTTGATTGTCGCCCAGCTCGCGGACTTGACTGAGCGTGCTGAAGAACTTTCATACAACGATCCAGATTTCGTTCGCATGCTTCACAAGGTGTCGGCGCTTGCAGAAGGCTTAGACCCCTATATTGCTGCCTACAGTACGCCTGAATCGGAAGCGCTTGAGGCACTGGCCATGCGCACGCAACAAGAGGATTGGGCCGGTCGTCTTGCCCAGGGTGAAACGACGCTAGCGCTGGAGCAGGAAATGCTTTCCGGACACGTTGAAGGGCAATTTCTGAAAATGCTGGTGCACGCAGCCCAGGCGCGGAAGGTACTGGAGATTGGTCTTTTCACCGGCTATTCGGCGCTGGCAATGGCCGAAGCGCTGCCCGAGGACGGTTCGGTTCTGGCGTTCGAGATGGATGCTTTTGCTGCGGGTTTTGCTCAAGAGCAGTTCGCCCAATCGCCCCATGGCAAAAAAATTCGCGTCGAAGTAGGCCCGGCGATGGAATCGCTGAAGCGCCTGACACCTGATGAAGGGCCGTTCGATCTGATCTTTATCGATGCGGACAAAGGCAGCTATAGCGCCTATTTACAGACCATTATCGAGCGTTCTTTGCTGTCACCGCATGGGCTGATTTGCGTTGATAACACCCTCATGCAAGGGCAGCCTTATCTTGACCAGGAAAGGACTGCCAATGGCGAGGCAATCGCCAGGTTCAACGAGACCGTCATGAATAACCCTAACGTCGAGCAAGTACTTCTTCCCTTGCGCGACGGGCTGACGTTGATACGTCAGGTATAGGTATCGAGCGAAAGATAGCTTATTTCCTGACTCTATCACGTGAGCCAACTGCACATGACAGAACAGTATTTTGGCAAGACACCCCTGACGCTGATCGCCCTTTTCTTGCTGCTGCCATTCAATGCGCTGATATGCCTGACGGCTTTAATTGCTTGCCTGATAGCTCGTGCAAGGGGCTCAAAACTGGGCCGGGTCGAGGCAGAGAACCCCAAGACCGTGCTGGTCAGTGGCGGCAAGATGACCAAGGCACTGCAGCTGGCACGCTCATTTCATCAGGCCGGTCATCGCGTTATTCTTATCGAGAGCCCGCGCTACTGGCTCACCGGCCATCGATTCTCGACGGCAGTAGACCGGTTTTATACGGTTCCGGCACCGGACAGCCCTGATTATACAAAGGCGCTTTTGGATATCGTTCAGCGCGAGAACGTCGATACCTACGTGCCGGTATGCAGCCCGGTGGCCAGCCTGTTTGATTCCAAGGCCATCACCACCCTCGCTCCTCATTGTGACGTTGTCCACGTAAGCCCGGACGTCATCGAAAAACTAGACGACAAACACCAATTTGCCGAAATATCTCAATCGTTGGATTTATTGGCGCCGAAATCCTTTCGTATCACCCATGCGGAACAGGTCACTCAATTCGACTTCTCCCAATATAACCGCCAGTTCATCCTGAAAAGCATTCGCTACGATTCCGTGCGTCGCCTGGACCTGACCAAATTACCCATGCCAACGCCAGCAGAAACTGCAGCATTTGTTGCGACCCTGCCGATCTCGGAAGAGAACCCTTGGGTGATGCAGGAGTTTATTCCAGGCACAGAATATTGCACCCACGGCACGCTGCGCGACGGCGAACTGAGAGTGCATTGCTGCTGCCTATCATCGGCGTTTCAAATCAACTACGCCTCCGTCGACGCACCTGAGATCGAAAACTGGATTCGCCATTACGGCAAAGCCCTTGCCCTGACCGGGCAGGCATCATTTGATTTCATTCAGGCCGACGATGACGGCAAATACTACGCAATCGAGTGCAACCCTCGCACTCACTCGGCTATCACCATGTTCTACAACCACCCGGGTGTGGCGGCTGCCTATCTTGAACGTAATACGCTTCCTGAACCCATTCGTCCGCTGTCATCTAGCCGCCCGACGTACTGGCTGTATCACGAATTATGGCGGCTACTCACGCACTTGAACTCGCCTTCATACGCTTTAGAACGGCTCAAGGTAATCGCCCGTGGCAAGGACGCCGTGTTTGATTGGCGCGATCCACTACCTTTTCTGATGCTGCACCACTGGCATGTACCACTTTTGCTATTGCGCGACCTGCGTGAGCGACGCGGATGGCTGCGCATTGATTTCAATATCGGAAAACTCGTGCAGCTGGACGGCGATTGACGAATGCCGCTTTGCTGCAACGCGTAACCGTTGAGATAACCGGTAGCGTGGTTGTCTTTTTCATGAACCTACCAGGGAGGACCAGTCGCTATGCAACGCTTGTGTGCCAACACATATAGGTTTTCATTTCCCCTTTTGCATAACCAGAGCCCTGCTCTTCACAGGACATGGACGTATGACGCCTATTACAGACAGACTTATAGAGTTAATGAACAGTCAAGCGCTTACTGGCCCTGCATCATCAGACCTAAAGGCGAGTCTCAAAACGCTTGGCGAGAGTGAATCCTTCGAGCAGCTACTGCGCACCCTGACCGAAGCGCCAGCGTTTTCTGACGAGTTGGGTGCCGACTTCGCGGCAGCCCAGGCGGTTGAAGGCATTTCAGCTTGCCGCATGCTGCGAGGCGCGCTCAATCTACCGTTGGGGCAATTCTTCGTACTCTTGGGACGGCTTTTTGAAGCGCTCGATTCAACTGAAGGCAAGCAAAAAGCCCGCTCGCCGTGGTCGGAGTTTGCCAACCAGATAATGCACTCGACACCCCTGGCTCAGACCAAGTTGCTGACCTACCTGACCACCGTGACCGACGACTCGGTGCGGCATCGGTTTACCGATATGGCAACACGACTTGGTGAGTCCGATCCCCACGCCATCTACCCGACATCAGTCTATCGTGAGTGTGGCGGGAGCGTACAGTGCACGTCCGACCAGCAAACGGTGGAAGCCTTGATGAGCTTCAGCACCTTTGCCTCCATACGCACGATCGATCATGCCCTCGACGTAAAGCAACCGGCGCTGCGGGATATCTACAAGCCACTGGGTCGCTGTATTTGCCTAATCGATGAAACCGTCGAAAAGCTACACGGCGCGGCATTCGAGGCGTATTTCGACAGCCATGAAATCGTACTGGAAAAGCGTGTGTATCGGGCCATGGAAGCCGACAAGGGGCTCTCCACGGTGGAGCGCATGCTGGGGGACTTCAAACATCTGGGCGTGTCGCGCAACGAGCCGGTGCTCATTGCCGGCGGTGGCGTGCTGGCGGATACCGGGGGCCTGGCCTGCGCGCTATACGGGCGCAACACGCCCTACGTGATGCTGTCCACGTCGATCGTGACCGGCATCGACGCCGGCCCTTCGCCGCGCACCTGCTGCGATGGCTTCGGCTACAAGAACCTGATGGGCGCCTATCACCCGCCGATAGTGTCGATCACCGACCGGTTCTTCTTCGAGACATTGCACGAAGGCTGGTTGCGTCACGGCATTGCCGAGATCATCAAGATGGCCGTGGTCAAGAATCTCGAGCTGTTCAATGACCTCGAGGCAGCGCAATCCCGCTTGATCGATACCCGGTTCGGCACCATCGACTGCGCGCCAGACGATGACATCAACGACCTGTCCCAGCGTATCTTGGGCGGTGCTCTGAAGTCCTATATCGAAGCAGAGTACGGCAATCTTTTTGAGACGCATCAATGTCGTCCCCATGCCTACGGCCACACCTGGTCACCAGGTTTCGAGATCGAGGCAGGGCTGTTGCATGGCCACGCCGTGGCGATTGGCATGGGGTATGGCGCTTTTTTAAGCGCTCGCGCCGGCTGGATCACGGATGAAGAACTGCACCGCATTCTGCGTTTGATGAGCGGTTACGGGTTGAGTCTGACCCACGACATCCTCAACAACCGCCCCGTCATGCTGGAAAGCCATCGCAAGATTCTGCAAAAACGCGGCGGCAATCTGGTGGCGCCCATACCCAAAGGGAGCATCGGCGAGTGTGGCTACCTCAATTCACTCTCGGAAGAGGAGCTTTTCGAGACCTTGAATGACTATCAGGCGCTATGCGCCGACTACCCACGGGGAGGCCTGGGGATCGATGCGCACTGTCGCGACGTAGGATTGAAAGACCCTTCGACTGCAGAAATACGTTAAAGAAAGCGTGGCACACTATTCCATTCGGTCGCGGATGGAATAGTGTGCCATTTTGTCAGAAGCAACTGAATAAAAGGCGTCATTGCTGACAAACCTCAGCCAGGATGACTCAAGTGATGCAGACAGCTCCAAGAATCGAAACGCCACGACTTCTGCTGCGAGCGCCGATCATCGAAGACACCGATGCCATCTTCGAGGAGTACGTTGCCGACCCAACGGTAACGCACTATCTGACCTGGCTTCCCCACGAATCCAGAGAAATGACGGCAAGCTTTTTGCGCGCGAAAATCCACGGTTCTCAAACCGGGAAAGAGCTTTCCTGGGCTATTACGAAGAAAGACAACGATAGAGTGATGGGCATGATCGATGCTCGCTTCCAAGGCCATCGAGTAGAAATCGGCTTCGTGTTGGGTCAAAAGTACTGGAGACAAGGCTACATGACAGAAGCCGCCACGGCGCTTGCAAAGTGGAGCCTTGGCCAGCATGGAATCTTTCGTGTATGGGCGGTATGTGACACCGAAAACACCGGCTCGTCACGGGTACTCGAAAAGTCCCATTTCCAGCGCGAAGGGCTGCTGCGGTGTTGGGCCATGCATCCCAACAAATCACCGCTACCTCAGGATGTTTACGTTTATGGGCGTGTGAAGTGAGGAGTGGTTGTCGTTTGACCACCCGACGGCAGCAAGATCGTCCTTCGCGATCCAGGTCGCCATGTCATCGAGATTACGCAACGCCTTGCGAAGCTACCTAACCCTCACGATCTAGCCACTTACCAAATACATGCTCGACCTGGGCATCATCGGCGAAATCGCCGCCATAGGCCTTCTCGACAGCCTTGCGAACCTCCCCGATCTGCCACGCCTCACGCTCCAGATACTCATTCAGCGCCACCTTGAGTAGATAGGAACGCGAACGATGGGTCGCCTCACAGAGCGTATCGAGGCGCCGTGCCTTGCTTTCCGAAACAGGCAGCGACACCACAATTTTACCGGACATGAATAGCTCCTTGGTTTGTCATTGCTTTCAGCATATACGGCGTATACGTAGAAGATGAAAGCTACTGATTCCGCTGTCTGTATTTGCCAGCCAAAACTCCTTTTAACGAGCGTTCAGTCGCCCGCTTAAGCCTTAGCGCTCACCAACATGGCACTGATGGTGATGTTTGGCGCCCCTAACCCACCCCCTATTAGAAAATTGATCTATACGGGTGTTAAGCAGACCAAAAGCAGAGTTATATTAGAAGGAATCGGACATGGCGAGCTGGATGACACCGTGGCGCAGGAAGTGGCACGGATAGATGGGTTGGGGGTTGCTGGGTGGCTCTCAACAACTCGAAGCAGCTATTCCCGAAAATGCAGTAGGCATACGAATTTTAGATATATAGCCTAATTATAATTAATTTATTTAATAATCAGAGCTTTACAATAATACTGTCAGGCTACATTTGTCGGAAAAGGGTGCCTGCGCGTTTATTCAATCATAGAACGCGCCGTCTAATACCTGTTAGCTGCTTCCGGCCTGATGACAAAGTGCACACGCATATGCTACGCTTTATATCCATGAAAATCTATAATTGGAGCCCTGATAAAAATCAGGAGCTTATAGTCGGGCGGGGCGTTTCCTTTGAAGAGGCGGTCTTTCATATTGAACATGGCGGCCTATTAGATGATATTGCTCATCCAAACGCTTCCGATTATCCCAATCAACGCATTTTCGTCATTTGCATAAAAGAATACGCTCACCTCGTCCCGTATGTGGAAAGCGAAGATGAAGTGTTTCTGAAAACAATCATTCCCAGTAGGAAATTTACCAAGCTGTACCTTGGAGGCGGATCATGAATAAAGGCAAGTTGTCGAAAGAAGAGAAAACTCTGCTTGATGCCGTGGAGGCTGGCGAGTTTGAATCAGTATTAACTGAAGCCCGCAAACAGGAACTGGAGACGATTGCCAGCAACACGTTTAAAAAGGACAAAAGAATAAATATTAGAATCTCAAACAGGGATTTAACTGCTATCCAATCAAGAGCATCGGAAGAGGGTATTCCGTATCAAACTTTTGTGTCGAGCATCATTCACAAATACATTTCTGGCTCATTGCAAGATCTCACAGCTAACAAGAAAATCCAGCCGGCGCGAAATACGCGCGGCTGATTTGGGCGTTAGCTTTTTATATGAGAACACAAACACACATAATCGATTCCAGAGCTGTTAAGGCCGTTATAGCGCAGCTCCCCGATCATTGGGTCGTACGAGAACTGACCGAGCGCGATTATGGCATTGACCTGATGGTGGAAATTTTTGCTCCAGGATTGACGGACGCAAACGGGAAGGAGGCGTTTGCCGAAACTGGAGCGATATTCCACATACAGATCAAGGGCGTAGATAAGCAGATCCAGTCAGTGAAAACCGGAACAATCAATTACTGCATTAGCAAAAAATCTTTAGGCTACGTGGAAAAATTTAGTATCCCGTTTTTTTTGTTTCGAGTGAGCGTCGCCGATCCTCAGAAAATTTATTTTCTTTGGATACAAAGATACATCAAAGATGTCATGGATCGCGAGAATCCAATGTGGCGCGAGAAGAATGAAGACTCGATCACAATCTGCATACCTCCTGAAAACGAGCTTTCTAACGGTCTAAAGAAGATTGAGGATATAGCCTTTCGCCCAAAGTACCTAGAAGAACTTATGGAGTTCTCTCAAATATACGAGGAGATCGGAAACAGAATAAATGCTATTAGAAACGGCCAGCATGAAGTCAACGAGGAAGTAATCGAAGAAATTAAAAATCGTGCTTACCGTGCGCGTAGATTCAATGTTCTTTTGACACACAATAATTGCTGCATTGATGGAAAGAGCTTAGATGCATTGATTCAATACGTTACTGAATTGGATACTGTGGATGGTCGCAATCAACCAATCCCTGATGAACACAATTTGAAAATGCTTGCCAACAGCATGACCGGGATGGATATTGTTGAGGAAATAGTTTTAGAAAACGAGGGATCGGTTGCGTATTAATCACCACAAGGCTAACAAGGCCGTAAACGCAGACAAATTTTTCGTTCGCTGTGCTCATTACAAATGTGCCGGTTACGGCTGACGTTGGGCGTCACGGCAAATGCACTCTCAATTTTGAGAAACGTGGTGGAAGCAAAAAGGATTCAAAAGATGGGCGGTTTCAAGTTCCAAGCGCAACGCTATTGAAGGGTGCTCGGGCCACCGACCGATTTCTTGAGCACTTCAGCGTA
>NZ_CANMTQ010000007.1 GCF_947500835.1 uncultured Halomonas sp. | reverse complement strand
CTCGTTCAGACGCAGGTCCGTGGTGACGATGGCAGGCAGGGTGAGTTCGAGACGCTGTAGACCGCCGTCGATCTCCCGGGTGACCTGGAGCTTGTCGTCCTGGATCTCGAGCTTGGAGGCGAAGGTACCCTGGGGCAGACCGGTCAAGGCAGCGAGCATTTGCCCGGTCTGGTTGTTGTCGGTATCGATGGCCTGCTTGCCGAGGATGGTCAGCTGGGGCTGTTCCTCGTCGATGACGTTTTTCAGCAGCTTGGCCACCGCCAGGGACTCGACCCGTTCGTCGGTTTCAATATGAATGGCGCGATCGGCACCCAGGGCCAAGGCGGTGCGCAGCTGCTCCTGGGCGGATTTGGGGCCGATGGAGACGGCCACTACTTCCGTCGCAACGCCCTGCTCCTTGAGACGCACCGCTTCTTCCACGGCGATCTCGCAGAAGGGGTTCATGGCCATCTTGACGTTGGTGAGATCGACGTCGGAATTGTCCGCCTTGACGCGAATCTTGACGTTGTAATCGATGACGCGTTTGACCGCGACGAGTACTTTCATGGCGTCCTCACTAGATTATAGGGGCTTGTCGGCATACGGGATGCGAGCATGCAATGATTCTTGTCCAGTTCAAGTGTGCCATAGCTTTACCAGCATCCCAATAAAGCGCTTAGTCGCATATTGCTTGCTTATCCGCCTCGGTAATATGGAACACTTGATCGAATCTTAATATCGAAAACACCTGTTGCAAATATAAAACACTCGTTGCAAATATAGCAGAGACCAGACACTTTACCTATAAAGTACAAATACGCGAGAGCAAAACTTCGCAATAGAAGTGTCATCGATGAAGGAGATGAATCGTGGAACGTGAATCAATGGATTTTGATGTGGTCATCGTCGGTGCCGGCCCCGCGGGACTGTCCGCTGCCTGCCGCTTGATGCAGCAAGCGGGCGAAGCCGAACGCGAACTCAGCGTATGCGTGGTGGAAAAAGGCTCCGAGGTCGGCGCTCATATCCTCTCCGGTGCGGTATTCGAACCCCGGGCGCTGGCTGAGCTCTTCCCGGATTGGGCCGATCGTGGCGCCCCCTTGACCGTCCCGGCAACCCGAGACGAGGTTCATCTGCTCAAGAATGCGGAGTCGACCCGGAAGTTGCCCAACGCCCTGGTGCCCAAGACCATGCACAACGTCGGCGGCACGCCTCAGGACGGGGGCGAACAGAACTATGTCATCAGCGCCGCCAATCTG
Organism: uncultured Halomonas sp.; assembly: GCF_947500835.1. Lineage (GTDB taxonomy): Bacteria > Pseudomonadota > Gammaproteobacteria > Pseudomonadales > Halomonadaceae > Modicisalibacter. The sequence goes on along the minus strand of NZ_CANMTQ010000007.1, from coordinate 253,677 downwards.
TGTCGTTGGCTGGGTGAGCAAGCCGAGGCTTTGGGAGTCGAAATCTTTCCTGGTTTCGCCGCCCAGGAGGCGTTGATCGATGACGAGGGTATAGTGCGCGGTATCGTGACCGGCGACATGGGTGTGGCCGCGGATGGCAGCGAGAAGAGCGGTTACATGCCGGGCATGGAGCTACGCGCCAAATATACCCTGTTTGCCGAAGGCTCCCGCGGCCATATCGGCAAGCGTCTCATCGAGCGCTTCAAGCTCGACGAGGGCAAGGATCCACAGCACTACGGCATCGGTTTGAAGGAGCTGTGGGACGTGCCCGCCGAGGTGCATGAGCCGGGGCTGGTGCTGCACGGCTCGGGCTGGCCCCTGGACAAGAACGCCCATGGTGGTTTCTTTCTCTATCATGGCGAGGACCAGCAGGTGATGGTCGGGCTGATCATCGATCTGAGCTATGCCAATCCGTATCTTTCACCTTTCGATGAGTTCCAGCGCTTGAAGCACCATCCGCTGCTCAAGCAGTACCTGGAAGGCGGCAAGCGGGTCGCCTATGGCGCCCGGGCGATTACCAAGGGCGGACTCAACTGCCTGCCGAAAATGACCTTTCCCGGCGGCCTGTTGATCGGTTGCGATGCGGGCACGTTGAACTTTGCCAAGATCAAGGGGCTACACACGGCGATGAAGTCCGGCCTGCTGGCGGCGGAGACGGTGTTCGAAGCGCTGGGACAAGGTGAAGAAGCGGATGCTGGCGGCCAGGAATTGACCGACTTCACGGCAAAATGGGAGCAGAGCTGGGCCTATCAGGAGCTCAAGCAGACCGCCAGCTTCGGCCCGGCGATTCACAAGTACGGCACTATCGGGGGCGGCGCCTATAATTTCGTCGATCAGCTCTTCAAGGGCAAGCTACCCTCGCTTCACGACACGAGCCCGGATTACGCCAAGCTCAATCCGGCGGATCAGGCCGAGAAGATCGACTACCCCAAGCCGGATGGCAAGCTCTCCTTCGACAAGACCTCCTCGGTGTTCATGTCCAACACCAACCACGATGAGGATCAGCCCTGCCATCTACGCCTGAGCGATCCGGACATCCCGATTCGCGACAACTTGCCGACGTACGACGAGCCGGCGCAACGCTACTGTCCGGTCGGAGTCTATGAAGTGGTGGAAGACGATGCGGGCAAGCCGAAGTTTCAGATCAACTTCCAGAACTGCATTCACTGCAAGACCTGCGATATCAAGGACCCGGCCCAGAACATTACTTGGGTGCCGCCGGAGGGGGGTGGGGGTCCCAATTACCCCAACATGTGAGGAATCACTACATAAATGCCTGCGCAGACGAATCGCTGCGTTGCGCGGCGCACAGAAAGCTCGCCTAACCCCATGTTATGTCTCGCTTTCGGTGTGCCGTGCGCCTTGCGCTTCATTCTGCTCGACTATTTATGCAACGATTCCAGAGAAAAAATTTGATCCATTGCTGCGCTCGATACTTGAGCTCCATGCATGGCCGCCGGACTCAAACATCGCCCGTTGCCACGGGCCGCTGTGGATCGCGTATCCAATGGCTCCAGGAGCCGACATAAAGACGCGGTAACGCACGCCCGGCGATGGCGAACGCAAGGATGTTGTGGCAGGCAGTCACCCCGGAACCGCAGTAGCTGATCACACTTTCCTGCTGAGGCAACTCGGCGTCCAGCACGCCAGCACTCTTGAAGTAGCCTTCCTGGGTAAGGTTGGACGAACAAGGTCGACACGTGGCACCAGGAATATGCCCGGCAACCGGGTCGATGGGTTCAACCTCGCCGCGAAACCGCTCCCGGGCGCGAGCATCGATCAAGGTATCGGACATGGATAGCAGCATGTCGGCGGATACCAGCTGGCTATCGTCGAAGGTTGGCTGCCAGTCACTTGATGGCACCTCTCTCGCTTCCTGAGTCATCTCGCCCTCATGGCGCTGCCATGCGGTTAATCCACCATCGAGTACGCGCACATCCGGGTGGACAGCCCAGCAATGCAGCATCCACCAGGCGCGAGCCGCCGCCATCTGGCCGCCCATATCGTCGTAGAGAATGACCGGTATTTCCCGCGTAACGCCTAAACGCTGCACTGCGGCAGTGAAATCGGATTTGCTGGGCAATGGATGACGCCCCTGTTCGCCAAGATTTGACGCCAGATCACGATCCAGATCCAGATGCCGGCTCCCGGGAAGATGCCCGGCTTGCCATGAACGACATCCCGCCTCGGCATCGTCGAGCCGTGCTCGGCAATCCAGAATGCACAGCGGCGCGCCGGAAGCCAGCATCTCTGCCAGCGCTGATGCATCAATCAGCGGGGATGACGATGAGACGTTCATGACAGTGATTCTCCTTGCAGGTGTTTGAGCGGCGCACGACGCGCAATCAGGCGGCGGCGTCCCGCATTCGTGAAGCGCACCTCGATGACCGGATTGGCTGGGTTGCCCTCGACGAGCAGGATTTCGCCGGCACCGAACACCTCGTGCATCACACGCTGGCCGGGCGCATAAAAATCATCGCTTTTTGCTTGGCGGGTTGCAGGCGTCAACGATAAGGATATTCCCAGCGCAGCAAGATAGCGTTCGACCAGAACCGGCGATGCAACCTCTACTGCGCTCGTGCTGCCGTCACGCAGCGCCTGGGCAATGCGATTGCCATCCTGCCAAGCGCTCTCGGCAAGAAAGCGGCTGGGACGATGCTCCCCGCCATCATGAAGCATCAGGAGGCGCTCCTTGGCCCGGGTGATGGCGACATAGAACAAGCGCCGCTCCTCTTCGAGTCGTTCGTCGCTCAAAGGGTTGTCGCGGCTGTAGTGGGGAAAATCCTCCTCATTCGCTCCCCATAATGCCACGAGCGGCCACTCGAGGCCCTTGGCGCTGTGTACCGTCGTGATCAGCACGCCCTCGGCAGGATTCTCTTCAGGACGCCGAGGCAGGCTGATGAAATTTTCCGGCGCTTGAACGAGTTCGTCTGCCTGCTCGATCAGCACATCGAGCAACCTGACGTCTTCCTCGCCCTTTTCGCGTCGCGCCGCTGCCCGCTTGAGCACCTTTTGTGCATCAAGACGTTCGACGATCAATTCGAGCAGCCGTGCCGGTGCCAAGCGTGCCAGACTGGGCAGCTCGCAAAGTAGCTCCCAGCGGCGTTTGAGATTGCGTCGCTGCATGGGCTTGAGCCCTGTCAGCAGGGAATCGTGACGCTCTGGCCAACGCTGGCTTGCGGCCAGGTACTGTGCCAGCGCCTGCAGCCGCTCCCGCGCCACGAAAGGGGTGGGTTGCGACAGCAACAACAACAGGTGTTCCGGGTTCTGCAGCAGTCGCGGCTCGCGCGCCAGGCGTAGATATCCCGCCAAGGCCTGAACCAGCGGTAGCCGAAAGACAAAACGATCCTCTCTGGAAAGACGAAAGGGAATGCCGGCGCGCAGCAGCTGAAGCTGTAATGACACGGACAGCGTCCAGCTTCTTACCAGAACGCAGGCTTGATTGAGCGCGCGCCCTTGCTGTTGCCAGCGAGTCAACTCCTCGATCAGCCGGCCGCGTCCCTGTCCGGTATCGATTGTCGTGCGGGGATTGTTCGGGGCCGGCACACACAGCTGATCGGGGCGACGGCGGTTGGCATGGATGGCATGATTGGCCGTCAATGCTAGCGCATGACCGTGGCGAAAGGTCATCGAGAGCGGGTAATCCGTGGCGCTGCCAAAGCTTCTGGTAAAGCGTTCGAGCATGTAATCCGGTCGCGCCCCTCGCCATTCATAGATGCACTGATTGGCATCTCCCACCACCATAACCTTGGCACGACTACTGGCCAGCAAGACCAGCAGCCGTTGCTGCGCCTCGTTGATATCCTGATATTCGTCGACGATGACGTGATCGAGAAAGCCTTGAACCCGTGCCCGTGCCTCCGCATTGTGTTCGAGACAGCGCACCGGACGATAAAGAAGATCCGCATAGGTCGCTTTACCGTGCTGCTCGAGCAGCGCCTCCAAGCGGTCGAAGGCATCGACGAAATGCCCGGTATCCGGACCAAGATCGAGTCGCTCATAAAACGCGGCCGGCGCAATCATCTCCGCCTTGACCAGCTCACAGAATTGACTGAGAGTCTCGAGCCGGTCTGGCTCCAGAGCGGCCTCCCGAGCGCCATCGTCACCGTTTTCCAAGGCCAGCATTACCGCCTGGCGTAACAGCCGCTCTCGCTGCCAATCCGCCAATAGCTCTCGGGGCGCAAGATAGCCCCAGCGGGTAAGGCTCTGGGTCAGACGGTAACCGATGGAATGAAAGGTACGAACTTCAGGCAGCGCCTGCCCTGAAGGCGCCAGCGCCGCAAGCTTGGCGGTGAAGTCTTCTCGGGCGGCCCGGTTGAACATCAATACCATGATGCGCCGCGCTGGAACGCCCTGGGCCAATAGATGTAGCACCCGGGCCACCATGGTGGTGGTCTTGCCGGCACCGGCCACCGCGGCAACCCGGGCGTGTCCGGCTTCATGGGAAACCACCGCCTGCTGTTCAGTGGTCAGCTTCACAATGACTCCGTATCGACGGCTCCCAAGGGTTGCCAGACATCTTGGCTGACAATTCCCAGCTCTGTATGGCCTTGTGAATCTGATCGATGCTCGGCGAGTTCTATCAGGCGGTAATAAACATTGCGATTCAAGCGGGCACGAAGTCCAAAGCGCACGGCAACGTCCGGTACCGATTCGCCTTCCTGATTCTCGGCAACGGCTAATTGATGGTCGTTACCCAAATCGAGGCAATCACCCACGTTGGTAGTCAGACGCCAGAGGTTCGACTCCTGTTCCGCATCGACGATCAAAAAGGGACGATCCTCGACGCTGATGCGCATCTTCTCTACCGGGGTGACCAGGTAATACTCGCCGTCCGCTTCCCGACGCAGCACCGTCGACAACAACCTCACAAGACGCGAGCGCGTGATCACCGCCCCTTCGTGAACCCAGCTACCGTCGGCGCGAATGACCAGATCCATGTTGCCGGACTGCTCGGGATTCCACTGGTCGACCGGCGGTATCGCACCTTCGGATTCGATCTGTGAGAGTAATGGTTCCAGTGACATGGCGTGTCCTCCCTGACAAACGATTGCGTATGGGTTTCACACCAGATTAGCGTCTGCCAGCATTTGCCGCATCTCTCGAGAGGCCTGAGGGGCGGCGGCACGGAACAGCCGATAAAAATTGACCGTGGTCTGCATGGCCACTTCCTCGAGACTGATGCCGCGCTCTCGGGCAATACAGTCGGCCACCTCCACCACCCACTGTGGCTCGTTGGGCTTGCCGCGATGTGGCACCGGCGCGAGATAGGGGCTGTCCGTCTCGATCAGCAAACGATCCAACGGAATCATTCGGGCCAGTTCGCGAATCGCGTTTGCGTTGCGAAACGTCACGATCCCGGACAGCGATATGAAAAAGCCTTGGGCCACGGCCTGACGCGCCATATCGACATCTTCGGTAAAACAGTGCAGCACGCCCCCGATGGCGGGATCGGAGTGCTCGCGAATCAGCTCGAGCGTCTCTTGTTTAGCATCTCGGGTGTGCACGATCACCGGTAGTTCGAGCTCGGTGGCCGCCTGCAGGTGGCGCTTGAAGCGCTCGAACTGAATTTCCCGGCTAATGGAATCGTAGTGGTAGTCGAGTCCAGTTTCGCCGATGGCCACCACATCGCACCGCTCGGCGCAGGCCTTGATCGTTTCGACGTCCGGTTCGGAATCGACGCTGTGCAGAGGATGCACGCCTGCGGAAATGACGACGTCTTCATGACGTCTTGCAATTCTGGCTAGCCCCTCGACATCTTCGAGGGTAACGGCAATGGCCAGAAATTGGTGCACGTCCCGATCCCGGGCAGCGTCGAGTGCCGCATTGAGATCTCCCGAATAGTTCGTGAGATCGAGACGATCGAGATGACAGTGGGAATCGACAAACATTGGCAAACACTCGGCCGATGAGATGGAATTGCATGATGCGCAGGCTTTCAGAGGGTGTAGGAGGGCGCATCCCGATTCAACTGCCCCGCCAAGAGGCTTTCGATGCGATCGCGGACTGCCTGATCATCAGCGCTGAAATGGATACCAATGCCCGGCACACGGCGCCCAGCCACGCCTGGTGGTGATACCCACACCACATGACCAGTTACAGGAAGACGCTCATTTTCTTCGGGCAGCGTCAAAAGGAGAAAAATCTCCTGACCCAGGGCGTAACGTTCCTGAGTAGGAACGAATAGCCCACCTCGCTCGAGCATCGGCATATACGCCGAAAGCAGCGTTTGTGTGTCCTTGATGGTCAAGGACAGGGCTTTTTTTCCAGCCATTTTTAAAGCCTCGTAGCGACCGATAGGAATACGTTCAGGAACGCAGCGTTTCAGGAACGCAACAGTGCCGACCACCGTATCAACCAGGCTTCAAGCACCAATTGAGGATTGGGGTTGCCTCCCGCCACCAGCAGACGGCGCTGCTCTCGAGCGTAATCGAGCAGGCGAAACCAGTCCTGAACCCGCGCATTCTTGACCGCCTGCCGATAGAGTGGCAAAAGATCAAGATTGCGCACTCGAGCGGATTCCCCGGACAGTCCCAGACGAATCAGATCCTCTAGCCAGGTAATACCGTACCACAGGATGCGATCGACGGCCTGTCGTTCCAGCCGCGCTGCTTCAGCGACCGGCTCGCCACCCCTTACCAATGCATCGAACAGCTCTTGCAGCTCTTGACGCAAACCACGCGACTCAGGATCTGCCAGCTCTTTAGCTAGTAACGGCAATCCTCCCGAAACCCTTAACCAGAATTCGGCGTCATTACCCTCCCCCAGCGCTTCTTGCAACCAAGAGAGACACATGGATTTTGCCGGCACACCCAGCGACCAATGCTGACAGCGAGATCGGATGGTCGCCAGCATGCGGGACGGCACATCCGCCAGCAAGATGAACAGCGTCCTTTCTCCAGGCTCTTCCAGACTCTTGAGCAGTGCATTGGCGGCGGCAACGTTCATTGCCTCCGCCGGCTGCAGAACGATGACACGATAGCCACCCTGCTGGGCCGTCTGGGCAACGAAGTGATTGACGTCGCGAATTGGATCGATACGTATCTGCCGACTCTTCTCTACCGGAGACACACGCAGAAGATCCGGATGGTAACCGGACTTGAGCATCTGACAGCTGTGACATTCGCCGCAAGCCGTATTGCCAGGCTTGCGACATAGCGTGCGCGCCAGCAGCGCTTCTCCGAGTTCCTGCTTGCCCAATCCATGAGGCCCGGAAAGCAGCAGCGCATGAGGAAGCCGCCCCGAGTCCTGCAGCCCCGTCAGCCGCTGCCATATGGGCTCTTGCCAGGGCAATGGCTGTATCAGCATGAGGCCCACCAGGACTGCAATACGGTCTGAATGCGCTGCTGCACACATTGCAGCGGCTGCGCGGCATCAATGATTGCGAAACGCTCGGGATCCGCATCGGCCCGCCTGAGATAGGCCTCTCGCACGGCGGCAAAGAAGTCGACCCGCTCCTGTTCGAAGCGATCGCGTTCATTACCCCGTGTGGTGACGCGCTGCTGAGCGGCGCTGACCGGCATATCCAGCAACAGCGTCAGGTCAGGCTGGAGACCGCGCTGAACCAGGGCTTCAAGGGTGGCGATACGCGCATTGTCGATGCCTCGCCCTCCGCCTTGGTAGGCGAAGGTGGCATCAGTGAAACGATCGCACACAACCCAAGCCCCGCGTGCAAGCGCCGGTCGGATGAGCTGCTCGAGATGCTGGGCCCGGGCGGCGAAAATCAGCAGCAGTTCCGCATCATCACTCAGCGGCTCCTGTTCGACCGGATCCAGGAGCAGTTGCCGAATAGCCTCGCCCCGCAGCGTGCCTCCTGGTTCCCGAGTACGCAGTACCTCGACTCCCCGGCTTTCCAGAAACTCGCAGACCACACCGAGATTGGTACTCTTGCCGACGCCTTCTCCTCCCTCAAGCGTGATGAAGCATCCTTGTCCGCTTCCAGATCGATCATCCAGCATGACGTTTTGAACTCATCGGTTGAGAATATAGCGGCGCACTGCGGCGTTGTGCTCTTTCAGAGTGCGTGAAAAATGATGGGTGCCATCCCCCTTGGCAACGAAATAGAGCGTATTGCCCTCGGCAGGATGCACCGCTGCATCGAGGGCAGCGCGTCCGGGCATGGCGATTGGCGTGGGTGGCAGGCCGGAAATCACGTAGGTATTGTAGGGGGTGGGGCGACGCAGGTCTGCACGGGTGATATTGCCCTCATAGTCATCGCCCATGCCATAGATCACCGTGGGATCGGTCTGCAAACGCATCCCCTTTTCCAGCCGGCGCTTGAACACCCCGCCTATCTCGTGACGTTCCTCGTCGGCGCCGGTCTCCCGCTCGATCAAGGAGGCCATTATCAGGGCTTCATAAGCGCTATTAAGAGGCAAATCCTCATCTCGCGATGCCCAGGCAGACTCCAGCTCCGACGCCATGCGTGCATGAGCTTGGCGCAATATATCCAGGTCGCTGCTGCCCTTGTGATAACGATAGGTATCCGGAAAGAAGCGCCCTTCCGGATGCTGATCCGGATGATCCAGTTCAGCCATGATCTCGGCATCGCTCATCTGCTCGGTGCGATGGGACAGCTTGGGCGCGACAGCCAACAGCTTGCGCATCTGATCAAACGTCCACCCTTCCGGGATCGTCAATGGATAGGTCACGACCTTGTCGCTGCCCAGCAAAGAGATGGCTTCCTGGGCGCTCATGCCTGGTTTGAGCATGAACTCCCCGGCACGAAGCTGCGGCACGCTATCCGGCGATACCTTGGCCAACAATCGCAATGACCAATCCTCGGCAAGGATATCGCGCTTGGCGAGATCGCCGACCACCCCATTGAAACTGGCCCCGCGAGGTACTTCATAGAGCGTGGGCTCATCGATGGCAATAGGCGACGTCAGTCTCGATTGCCAGTAGGTGAAGCCGACAAAACTTAACGCCGCCCCTACCACCACAACGATCAACAATGCCTTGATCAGGCGCATGTAACACTCATCCTTTAAAGCATTGAGGGGTAACCAAGCAACCCATGGGCCGCCGACTGGAAAGTGCGATGAACATCACTTATCACCCATCGCATGACGGGTGATCCCGACGCGTTTTCTAGACAGGTCACCGGCCATAGCCCCTGAACCGAATTGCCTATCCACAGCGCATCGACCCGATTCAATACGCCGACGGGATACGACACTTCCTTCATCGGACGCTCCGCCAGCAGTGCTGCCCGTAAGGTACCGGCAACACCGCAGCGATCGAGCCGTGGGGTTTCCAGACAGCCATTCCGCAGCCAGAACAGGTTCATGCAGGTAGCTTCCACCAGCATGCCGTCGCTATCACAGAGCAGACCTTCGGCGATACGGTCATCACACCACTCCTGACATGCAAGTACGTTCTCGAGGCGGTTGAGATGCTTGAGTCCGGCGAGACGAGGCTGACACCCAAGTTGCAGCGCACACAACCGCACCGTCACGCCATCACGCCAGCGATCCTCTCGCGGCGCAAAGGGTGATAGTTGCCAGCGTAAACGTGTCCTGGGGCTAGCAGGAGGAAGGTATCCTCGGCCGCCACTACCGCGAGTGACAATGATCTTGAGCACATGGAGCCCGGAGCCAGCCTCGGCCGGCAGGGCATCAAGTACGTGATGATCAGGCTCGGCTATGGCTAACCGCTCACAACCCCGCGCAAGACGTGCCAGATGTTCCTGCCACAACACCGGCTTGCCGTCTTGGATCAGGACAGTCTCGAACAAGCCATCCCCGTAGGCAAAGCCGCGATCGTCGATTGGAACGCCGGCATCACCCGAGGCGTCGCCCCAGTCAACGCTCATGGTAAATCAGAGGCGCCCAAAGATCAGCGAACCGTTGGTGCCACCAAATCCAAACGAGTTGGATAGCGCGTAATCGAGTGCTATCTGCCGAGCGGTGTGCGGCACATAGTCGAGTACACATCCTTCTTCAGGATTATCCAGATTGATGGTCGGTGGTGCGACCTGGTCACGCAGCGCGAGGATACTGAAAATCGCCTCGACCGCACCGGCCGCTCCCAGCAGATGGCCGATCATCGATTTGGTGGAGCTGACTGCTACGGAAGAGGCCGCCGATCCCATCACCTCCTCGATGGCACGGCTTTCCGCCAGGTCGCCGGTTTGAGTGGAAGTCCCGTGGGCGTTGATATACCCGATCTGAGAAGGATCGATTTTCGCATCGCGAATAGCGTTACGCATGGCCATCGCTGCACCCCGCCCATTGTCGGGTGGCGCGGTCATGTGATGAGCATCATCGCTCATGCCGAACCCCTTGATCTCGGCATAGATGGGCGCACCGCGTTTCTTGGCATGCTCATACTCTTCCAGAACCAGCACGCCTGCGCCATCGGATAGCACGAACCCATCCCGATCCCGGTCCCAGGGACGACTTGCCTGTTCAGGGGCGTCGTTGCGAGTGGAGAGCGCCCTTGCAGCAGAAAATCCGCCCAGTCCCAACGGGGTTGTCGCCATCTCGGAGCCACCGCAAATCATTGCGTCTGCATCACCATAGGCAATGGTACGCGCCCCATAACCGATATTATGTGTGCCGGTAGTACAAGCCGTGGTGATAGCGATGTTGGGGCCCTGGAAACCATGCTGGATTGCCAGGTTACCGGCGATCATGTTGATGATCGAACCTGGCACGAAGAAGGGTGATATACGCCGCGCACCGCCCTTGTTCAAGGCATTGTGATTGTGCTCGATCATAGGCAGGCCACCGATACCAGAGCCGATAGCGACACCAATGCGATGTGCATTGTGCTCGTTGCATTCAAGCCCGGCGTCGGCAATCGCCTGACCGCCAGCTGCGATACCATATTGAATGAACAAATCCATCTTGCGCGCATCCTTCGGGTTCAGATAAGGATCGATGTCGAAATCCTTGATCGAGCCGCCGAAGCGCGTATTGAAACCGCTTGTATCGAAATTCTCTATGGAGGCGATGCCGCTTCTGCCTGACAGAATATTGGTCCAGCTCTCCTTTACGGTGTTCCCGACCGGTGTCACTAGACCCAGCCCGGTCACCACGACCCTTCTACGAGGCATCAGCTTCCCTCCAGACGTCCAGAATAGTGTGCATATGCATGCCACATCGCTTTGGCGCGCATTATAACCGAAGCATGACGGCTATGGGTCAATGCTACCTAAAACAAAAGCCGCTCTGTTTCCAGAACGGCTTTCGCAAAATTAGCGACTCGAGTCACGCTTACGCCATCTTATTGATGAGCAACGACGTAGTCGATCGCTTCCTGTACGGTCGTAATCTTTTCGGCTTCCTCGTCGGGAATTTCAGTATCGAATTCCTCTTCAAGCGCCATCACCAATTCGACGGTATCCAGGGAGTCGGCACCGAGGTCTTCGGTAAAGGAGGACGTGTTCTGGATATCATCTTCCTTGACGTTCAGGCGCTCGGCCACGACTTTCTTCACACGCTCTTCGATGGTGCTCATTGCGTTACTACTCCTAATGGTACATATCTGCCGGCAAAAACTGCCGGGTAGTTTATAGATGGCCTCAGATTGACGCAACCGAGACACTATCCGACAGCCTAATGCATATTCATGCCACCGTTGACCTGCAAGGTCTCTCCGGTAATGTAACCCGCCGTATCACTGGCCAAAAAAGCGACAGCAGCAGCGATTTCTTCGGGTTTGCCCAGACGAGCCAGCGGAATCTGGCCCAGCAATGACGCTTTTTGATCTTCGGGCAGCTTTTCCGTCATATCCGTGGCAATGAAACCGGGCGCCACCGCATTGACCGTGATATTACGAGAAGCGACTTCCCGAGCCAATGCTCGAGTGAAGCCTTCCATACCGGCCTTGGCAGCAGCATAGTTGACTTGGCCCAGATTTCCCATCGAAGCAACAACCGAACTGATACAGATAATGCGCCCGAATCGAGCTTTGGTCATTCCACGGATACATGCCTTGGTGACACGATAGACAGACTTGAGATTGGTATCGATCACTGAATCCCACTCGTCTTCTTTCATGCGCATCAGCAAGTTGTCACGCGTAATACCAGCATTGTTGACAAGAATGGTCGGGGTGCCGAAGCGCTCGACAATTGCCGCGATTACACTATCGACGCTGGTCTGATCGGTGACATCAAGCATCTGCCCGGCACCTTCGATACCCTGAGTTTTTAGATCTGCATCGATGCTCCGTGCGCCCTGTTCGCTTGTTGCAGTACCGATTACTACGTGCCCCTGACGGCCAAGCTCATGGGCAATGGCACGGCCGATGCCACGACTGGCACCGGTGATAAGCACAATTCTGGGTTCGCTATTTGTCGTCATGGCGTTTCCCGGCTGTTAGTATTATTGATTAGTATTATCATGAGCAAGTTCGAGAGCGGCAGCAAGGCTGTCCGGATCGTTGGCGGCCAATCCTTTGGCACTACGCGCAATACGCTTATTGAGTCCAGTCAGCACCTTGCCTGGACCGCACTCGATGAAAATCTGCGCGCCCTGGCCCAGCAGGGCTTCGACGCAATCGGTCCAGCGTACTGGACGATAGAGCTGTTCAACGAGACGTGTTCGTAATGTTTGAACATCCTCAGGTATCCGCGCATCGACGTTTTGAAACACTTTATAGCGTGGCTGCTTGATTTCAACAGTTTCCATCGCTTTGGCCAGCTGCTCTGCCGCTGGCTCCATCAATGCGCAATGCGAGGGAACCGACACTGGAAGCGAAATGGCGCGCTTGGCCCCGGATTCCTGGCAACAGCCTATGGCACGCTCTACCGCTGCCTTGGTCCCGGCAATAACGATCTGACCCGGTGCATTGTAGTTGACCGGCGCGACCACCTCCCCTTGGGCAGCATCGCGACAGGCAAGCTCCACCGCCGCATCATCAAGACCCAGGATAGCAGCCATGGCACCTTCGCCTGCAGGCACTGCGGATTGCATGGCATCACCACGCAGCTTTACCAGACGCACGCCTTCGGCGAAGCTCAACGCGCCAGCGCACACCAAGGCGCTATACTCGCCCAGACTATGCCCCGCCATGGCCACCGGTCGCGGTCCTTCCATTTCCTGCCAGACACGCCAGATGGCGACACTCGACGTGAGCAGTGCCGGCTGGGTGCATGCAGTGGCATTCAATGCTTCCTCCGGACCCTCCTGCACCACTTGCCAGAGATTATAGCCAAGCGCGTCCGCTGCCTCTTCAAAGGTCGTGCGCACCACACTGTAACGTTCCGCCAGCTCACGCAGCATACCTACATGCTGTGAGCCCTGTCCCGGAAATACCAAGGCCAGGGTTTGGGTCATATAGTCACCTTTCAGATATTGAGGTCATCGGTTCTCGAATGCGATTCGCCGTCAGAACAGCAGGAAATGCCAGCCTCTTTCGCCAGAATAGACCGCTGGCCCAATTCTCGCTCAAGATGCAACGGCAGATTGATACGGACCTCCTGCATGGACCGGAATATGGCATAGGTAAAACCCAGCGCGCTGGCACGCCCATGACTTTTGACAACGATACCCGATAATCCCAACAGACTCGCACCATTGTAACGTACCGGGTCGAGCTGACGTCGCAGACGCTGCAGCGCAGGTCGTGCTAGAAAACCCACAAGACGACTCCCCCAATGGGCATGAAAAGTAGTCTGCATCCGACCGATCAGCATCTGCGCCAGACCTTCACTTGCCTTGAGCACGACGTTACCCACAAACCCGTCACAGACCACTACATCCACTGCACCACTGAACAGACCGTCGCCCTCGACAAACCCGACGTAGTTGATTCCCGGCAGCTCTCTGAGCATGGTATCGGCAGCACGAACGCTGGCCGTTCCCTTGGTTGCCTCCACTCCTACATTCAGCAGGGCTACCCGAGGATGCGGCAAGTCGTCCACGCGTCGCGCCATGACATCGCCCATCAAGGCAAACTCAACCAATCGCGAAGCAGTTGCCTCGATATTGGCGCCCATGTCGAGCATGTAACAACGCCCGCCGTTTCGAGTAGGTATTGCCGTGCTTATTGCCGGGCGCGGTATACCGGCGACAGTTCCCAGTGCGCGTCGCGACAAGGCCATGAGCGCAGCGGTATTGCCGGCGCTTACCCCTGCGTCCGCCCGGCCAGACGCCAAACTATCAAGCATCATCGCCAAGCTGCTGGTTCGAGGTGCACGCAAGGCACGAGTGAGCTTCATGTCCTGAGAAACGACATCTGGCGCATGAATCACGCTCAAACGTGCCTTGACCGCCTGTAGGCGCTTTGGCAAGCACGACAATTCATCCTGCAGTACTTTCTGCGGACCATACAGACTCACCTGAAGCTCAGGGTAAGCGATCAGCGCCTCGCTTGTACCCTGAACAGTCGCGCGGGGACCAAGGTCCCCGCCCATGGCATCGATGGCGATGTGCACGTTCGGCTCCGCAGTGTCGCCCGCGATATGACCTATTTAAACGTCGATGACTTTACGGCCACGATAGAAACCATCCGAGGCCACGTGATGGCGAAGGTGGGTTGTACCGGTTTCCTTGTCCTGGGACAACGCAGGAGAAGTCAGCGCATCATGGCTACGACGCATGCCACGCTTGGAACGAGTTTTACGGTTCTTTTGAACTGCCATGAGAGATCACTCCAGAGTGTATCGATTCGAATCAATGTTTGTTCTTCAAGGCGCGCAGCACCTCGAAGGGGCTAGCAGCAGACTGCTCCGAGGACTCGGGCAGGGCCCCACTACTCAGCTGATCCGGCGAAACGGCGCAATCCGCCTCGTCGTGATAGACCACCTGTGGCAGACTGAGGATCAATTCATCCTCGAGCATCAGCTGCAGGTTGAGCTGTTCATTTTCTACCACTACCGGCTCATAAGCGTTCGGCAGATCCGACGCCATGGCATCATCGCTTACCATTCCCAACAGGAAATGGCTTTCGATGGCGATCGGCATGGGCTCAAGACACCGCTTGCACGCCAAATCCAGCGTCGCCTTTATCCAACCTTCAATGAAGCGGCGCCCCTGGGCATCTCGGCCGAATTCCAGGCGAACGTCGGCATCGCCCTGCTGTTTGCCGGCTTCTTCGCGTAAACGAGTCATTTCGTCGAGGGACATTGCGCCCTCAAGATGATCGTCGCTAGCGGCCAAACGATAGGGTTCGACCTGTATGGGAAGTCTAGTGGTTGACATAAGCGCGCAATGATAGGGATTCCCCCCATGCGTGTCAAAGCAGCGATCGGCCAAGACTGTACAAGTATCAGGTGGGGCCGGCACACTGCATGTACCATGCTTATTTCAGGGAATGACAAGAATGAATGACCGACCACGTTTGATTCTTGCCTCTGGCTCACGCTGGCGTCGCCAGCTTCTCGAGCGGCTCGGCATACCTTTCGCCTGGGCCAGTCCGGATATCGATGAAACGCGCAAACCCGACGAACCACCTGCCGAACTGGTGCATCGCCTGGCGCTTGGCAAGGCCTCGCGCCTGGCGTCTGACTATCCCGGTCACCTGATCATCGGTTCGGATCAGGTGGCGGTATTCGAGGATGACATCCTGGGCAAGCCAGGTAACGCTGCAACCGCCTGCGCTAACTTGGCGCGCTTTTCAGGACGGAGAGTTCGTTTTCTCACCGGCTTGGCCTTGATTGATACCGCCCGGGGCTGGCAGCGCGTCTGCCACGAGAGTTACGACGTGGTGTTTCGGGATTTGAGCACTGCCGAGATCGAACGTTATGTCGATCGCGAACAACCTTTCGACAGCGCCGGCAGCTTTCGCATGGAAGGCTTGGGCATCACGCTGTTCGAGCGCCTCGAAGGCGATGATCCCAACACCCTCATCGGCCTTCCCTTGATTCGCCTGTGCGCCCTGCTACGTGAAGCGGGACTGGATCCACTGCTTGACTCATTGCCGGATCAGGGCAGCTCATAGCGCAGCGGTGAACTCGCCCGAGGCAATCCGACCCACTCGGCGGCAACGCGTCCGAACTGACGCGACAAGCGCTCGAAAGGGTCCAGTGCCGGCGTGTAATCCCGGGTACGCACATCTCCTAAGCGTTCTCGAGCGAGTTCGTCAATGCTTTTCAAGCCATCGATGAGCCCAAGGCCGGTTGCCTGTTCACCGGTCCATATCAGCCCCGAGAACAACTTGGGATCGTCACTCAAGCGCTTGCCGCGCCCTGTCTTGACGTCGTCGATGAACTGCTGATGGGTAGTATTCAACACCTGCTGCCAGAAATTGCGCTGATCCGGTGCGATATCACTGAACGGATCGAGAAACGCCTTGTTCTCGCCGGCAGTGAACACACGGCGCTCGATGCCCAGGTTATCGATGGCGTCCTGCAAACCGAAACCAGAATAGATGACCCCGATAGAGCCCACCAGGCTTGCCGGTGCCGCGTAGATATTGTCCGCGCCTGCAGCAATATAATAAGCACCGCTGGCACCGATATCCTCGATGACAGCAAGAATCGGTTTATCACCTGCCTGACCTAAACGACGAATCTCATTGAAGATGCGCTGGGACTGCACCGGGCTACCGCCAGGACTGTTGATCTGAAGCACCACTGCCTGAGTCTCGTCATTCTCCCAGGCACGCTGTAGGCCTTTATTGATACGTTCAGCATTCGCTTCGCCCTTACTATCGATCACCCCCTCGACTCGTACTACTCCAAGATGAGGGCCAATCGGCGATGGCGTCATGCCGGCAAAGAACAGGCTATAGATACTGGTTGCCAGCAAGGCCAGCGTCAGGGCGGCAAACAAGAAGCGGAAGAACAGCTTCCAGCGCCGGGAACGACGCTGCTCGACGAGCACACCCCCAATCCAGCGATCCATCATTTCCAGCTGCGCCAGACGCTGACGTTCCCGAAGCGTGGCAGCATCCTCATTGCCTGCGGGCACTTCGTCATCCTTGCCAGCTACGTCGCGACGGGGGTCGTCGCGATCAAGTTCGGGACCATCGGTCCACTCGTCATAGCGCTTGTCATCACTCATGGTTCAATCTCAGCAGGTCGGTCGATCAGTCGTGCAGCCAGTCAATCAGTTCAGGGAAAGCGCTGGCGGTGAAAACGGGCTTACTCATGGCAAGACGCTCGGGAGCGTGCACGCCATAGGTAACCGCCACACGATCCATATCCAGCGCACGCGCCATTTCCATGTCATATTCGGTATCGCCCACCATCAGGGCTTCTTTAGCCTCGACGCCAGTTTCGGACAACAGCTCTTCAAGCATTCGCGGGTGCGGCTTAGACAGCGTTTCATCCGCCGTACGACTGGCATGAAACCAGTCGGCGCTACCCGTGGATTCAAATGCACGATCCAGTCCGCGCCGGCTCTTGCCGGTTGCGACAGCCAGACGGATGTTCTGGTCATCGCGCAGACGCAGAATACCTGTCTCGACTCCTTCAAAAAACGGCATCGGTTTCTGATCGGCATTCACAAAGTGGTGACTATAGCGCACTCGCAGTGCCTCGGCCTGATCTGCTGGCATACCTGGACACATGCGCTCTATCGCCTCGGGAAGCCCCAGGCCGATGATGTCCCGCACGCGGTCGGCGCCAAGCGCACCCCAGCCAACATCCTGGGCGGCTGCTTGCATGCAGGCAACGATACGCGCCTCTGAATCCATCAAGGTGCCGTCCCAATCGAAAATCACCAGTCGGTAGCGCATTCCTTCTCCTGCAACGTTCATGAATATAAGCGTGTTCAACCTCGCGCCCGGGTCAGCACGGCCTCCAGGGTCGATCCAAGCGGCGCTTTTATGTGTACTGGCCGTCCGCTGGTGGGCTCGGGAAAGGTCAGCGCTGCTGCGTGCAGAAACAACCGATCGAGTCTCAGGCCTGCCGCCAGGCGCTGCCCTTCTCGACTGCCGTACTTGTCATCACCGAGTAATGAATGACCGGCATGGGCCGCGTGCACCCGAATCTGATGGGTACGACCGGTAATAGGCTCTGCCTCGACCAGGGTGGCATTGGCGAAGGTCTCGCGCACCGCAAAGCGAGTCCGCGAGACCTTTCCCTGAGGATCGACTCTTACCCGACGCTCCCCGTTCCCAGCATCGAAACGATCGAGTCGGGCACTGACATAGTCCCGTCGTGCCGGCCAGCGGCCCTGAACGAGCGCCAGATATTGCTTGTCCATCTGGCGCTGCTTGAGGGCGTTGTTGAGGGTCAACAGCGCCGGACGCGACTTGGCCAGCAGCAGACAGCCCGAGGTATCACGATCCAGACGATGGACCAGTTCGAGAAAATCGAGATCCTCGCGTACCTGACGCAGCGCTTCGATCAAGCCAATCTTGACACCACTGCCACCGTGCACGGCGAGTCCCGATGGCTTGTTGATCACGAGCCAGTCCGGGCCTTCGACCAGCACGCTGCCCGCAAGCAGATTACGCAAGTTGTCGCTGACATCGCGCACCGCCACCTCAGGAGCCAGGCGCAGCGGCGGTATACGCACAAGATCGCCGGATACCAGCCGGTAGTCGACCTTGACCCGCTTCTTGTTCACCCGCACTTCACCCTTGCGCAGGATACGGTAGATCAATGCCTTGGGGGCGCCCTTGAGACGCGTCCGCAAGAAATTGTCGATGCGCTGTCCGGCCTGGGCCTCACCGATTTCCGCCCATTGCACTTCGCGACCCTCGGCCATTTTCCTTCCTCGCATCCGCTTGGCAAAACGCGCATCTTATCCCAGTGCAGCACTCTTCGCGTCAATTGCTGTCAAGAGGCTTAACTGTTATATTCCACGCTCACTCTGATGAAATGTAAAATTCCATTACAATGCCTGTACAATGTACATACAGGACAGGATTTGCAGAACAGAGTCACGATTACGGCAATCAGGATTTGAGCCCTGCTGCCACAGTAGTACCGATGTTATGTTACGCCACGCCCGAGTTCTGGACGACCCGCACAAGGGATCGCCACAACCTGACGGGATTTATCAATACCGTGCCGGAGGCCGGCGTCGGCGAACCGAACAATGCCAGGTGTCTGACGGTGTCTGTAAGGCCGGAAGGGAAGTCATCAACAGTATCCCACCGAAACATGTCTTGCCACCGTCGCGTACTCAACATGATCTTGTAGCACTCTTCTATTGATGAGTGCTGATGGCACATTCACGACATGAACTGAGCACAACACAACGCAGAAAGCGGTTCGTCGTCACCGACACCAAGGAATCGCTGACAGAATCGACGAATGAATGAAGCCAGTTTCGCCACTTGTCGAAAATGCCATATCGCACCACATGGCTGTCTTCGGTCGATGTCGAGCATTCGGCTTCATTCATTAGGCATCTAAGCAGCGTCTCTCCAAAAGCCGCCGTCCGGCGCGCCTTTAACAGCGAGACAACATGAAACGAATGCTCATCAATGCGACCCAGCCCGAGGAGCTGCGTGTCGCACTGGTCGATGGACAGCGACTCTACGATCTGGATATCGAATCCGGGGCTCGTGAACAGAAGAAAGCCAATATCTATCGCGGCAAGATCACTCGCGTTGAGCCCTCCCTGGAGGCTGCTTTCGTGGATTTTGGTGCCGAGCGCCATGGCTTTCTACCCCTCAAAGAGATTTCCCGAGAGTACTTTTCCAAGGAGCCTTCCGGTCGTCCCAACATCAAGGAAGTGATCAAGGAAGGCCAGGAAGTCATCGTCCAGGTCGACAAGGAAGAGCGCGGCAACAAGGGCGCGGCGCTGACCACCTTCGTCAGTCTGGCCGGTCGCTTTCTGGTGCTGATGCCCAACAATCCAAGAGCCGGGGGCATATCGCGTCGCATCGAAGGTGAGGAACGCACTCAGCTCAAGGAAGCCATGGGGCAACTCACCCTGCCAGACAAGATGGGTGTCATCGTCCGCACGGCAGGCATCGGACGCAGCACCGAAGAGCTGCAGTGGGATCTGGATTATCTTGCCCAGGTCTGGGAAGCGATCACCGCTGAAGCAACCAAGCGTCCGGCGCCGTTTCTCATCTATCGTGAATCCAACGTCATCATCCGCGCCATGCGTGACTACCTGCGCCAGGACATCGGCGAGGTACTGGTCGACAGCCCCGAGGTCCATCAGGAAGCGCTGGGGTTCATTCGCCAGGTGATGCCCTCCTATCAGCAGAAGATCAAGCTCTACGCGGACGACGTACCGCTGTTTTCTCGCTTTCAGATCGAAAGCCAGATCGAGACCGCCTATCAGCGCGAGGTCAAGCTGCCTTCCGGCGGTTCGGTAGTGATCGATCATACCGAGGCACTGGTCTCCATCGATATCAACTCCGCCCGGGCGACCCGGGGCAGTGATATCGAAGAGACAGCGCTACAGACCAATCTTGAAGCGGCGGACGAAATCGCCCGGCAGCTGCGCTTGCGGGATATCGGTGGCCTGGTAGTCATCGATTTCATCGACATGTCACCGGCACGCAATCAGCGCGAAGTCGAAAACCGCGTGCGCGATGCGCTCAAGATCGATCGTGCCCGGGTACAGATTGGCCGCATCTCGCGTTTCGGGCTGATGGAGATGTCACGCCAGCGCTTGCGTCCTTCCCTGGGTGAGACAAGCGGCGTGGTATGCCCGCGCTGCGATGGTCAAGGCACCATTCGAGACGTTCGCTCGATTTCGCTATCCATCATGCGCCTCATAGAAGAAGAGGCGATGAAAGAGCGCAGCGCGCAGATTCGCGCCATCTTGCCGGTATCGGTAGCCACCTACCTGCTCAATGAAAAGCGTGCCATCCTTGCGGATATCGAGCGGCGTCAGGACGTGCGCGTGGTATTGCTTCCGAGTCCCGAGATGTCTACCCCACACTACGATGTTCAGCGCCTGCGGGACGATCACGTGGGAGAAGATGACGAGGACAAATCCAGCTTCGAACTATCCACTGACACCGAGGTGGGCCAAGAGCCCGACCCCTCTTTCGACAAGCCGATACAGCGTACCGAAGCGGCAGTCAAAGGCGTCGCTCACACGGCCCCTGCTCCAGATTCCCTGCAACATCAACAGGAATCCGTACAGCCCGACAATGTTTCCAGCTCCTCCTCGGGGTTGCTGAGCCGCCTCTTCAAAGGCCTGAACAAGCTTGTTGGCGGCGCCGAGGAGTCCACTTCCGCAGTCAAGACGAACGATCAGACAGACCCGTCCAGCAATCATCGTCAAGGGAGTCGTGCTAGCGACCAGGAACAGCGCAACGAGCGTAACAATCGCAATACAAACCAGCGGCGCCGTCGCAGTACAACGGATGACGAGCAGCGCGACGAGCGCAAGACTACCCGGAATGAGCGCCAGGATACTGACAGCCGAAACACGCGAGACAATCGTCCCAACAAGCAGGAAGACAAAGCTTCTTCCCGGGGTAAGCCTCGTCAGAGCGATGGCGTTGCGAATAACGCTCGTGGCGCTCAGAAAAGCGACAAGGACGACAAGCCCGAGAACAAGCCACGTCGCGACAATCGCAAAGGCCGTGATGACCAGCGCGACAACAAGTCCCTGACCCAGCCCGATCAGAGTAGCGAGAAGCCTCTGGATAAAGAGGCACAGCAGAAAAAGCCTCGGGATGAGAAGAAGGATGAGAGCAAGTCCGAGAGCGACAGTGATGGTGCGCCCAAGCGCACGCGCAATAATCCACGCCAGCGCACTCGTAAGCATGCACTGAACCCCAAGTCTGTGGCCGAGCAGGAACGTCTACAGCAAGAGGCAAACGCGAATACTGACTCAGCACAGCCAACCGCTGCTTCGGAAGAGCCAGCTCAGCCGACAGCCATGGTGAAAGAAATAGCGGAAGAAAACACCACTTCTGCTGAACCGGCGCAGAATGCACGCTCCGAGGAAGTCGAACCGGATGCACCCAAAGTTGCCCCTACGGCAGAGCGCGCTGCATTCGCTCGTGGCCAGCAGGTCTCCAAGGGCCGCAATACCAGATCTCGCAAGCCTTCGGCGATGAATGCAACAGAAAGTGCCACAAAGAGTGCGAACGAGAATGTGGCCACGAGTGCGCCACAGACACAGGCTCAAGCGTCATCGGCCACCACCGAAATGGAAAACCCGGTTGACGCCACTACTCAGCAAGATGTGGAAGCCCGGCTCAGCGCGGCGGATGCGGCGTCTGATACAAACGCTGCCGTTCTGGTTGAATCGCCGCAGGCAAACGATACGGACACATCGCAAGCCAGGGATGAGACGGATGCGGACGCCTTTGCATCCGCTTCACCTGATTCCGGCGAGCCTCTTGTGGCACAAAACGATCATCCGGTAGCGCAAGTTGCCGATGATTCCCGTAACGCGGACACCGAAAACCCTGTCACGCAAGATGTTGTACAGGCGACTCCGGCACCATCTCAATCAGATATAAATCACCGTCAGGACGAGATGGCATCTGAAAATGCCTATGCCGAAAACGACGAGTCTTCCCTAGTAACGCATTCTCGAGAGACATCGTCAGCGCAGCATGAGCCAACTCGGCAGGAAACCAAGCCTGAAGAAGCGGTTAAAGAGGCTGTGAACGGTGCAGTGGATACAGCGGTAGGTGACGACGAGACCAATGATATGATCGAAAGGCCGACGTCAGACAGCGATCAATCTGCACGCCGTCGTCGTGCCCATAACGATCCACGGGAAAAGCGTCGCAATCAGCAAGGTCAAGCGAACGACAACAACTGATGCAACGCTGATATAAATAGCCGCGTCTCATTTCATAAGCGGTAGTGCCCTCTCAAAAGCGCCCGAAACATGAGTTTCGGGCGCTTTTTTGCTGATCCTGCCTAATTTTCAATCAAAATAGCACCCGACGATCAAGGAAGGTCGTCAGGGCACGAATGAGATGAACGACGTCCTGACTGCCTGCGGTCTCGCGAATCGAATGCATGGCCCACTGAGCAACCCCTACATCCAGGGTCGGCACCCCCAGTTCCGTGGCGGTAATAGGGCCAATAGTGCTACCGCAGCCCATGTCGGCCCGGGTAACGAACGTCTGGGTCGGCACCTGTGCATTACGACATACATCGCGAAACAGCGCCGCCGTTTCGCTAGTCGTGGCATAGCGCTGATTGGCATTGACCTTGATCACCGGTCCGCCGTTGAGCAAAGGGCCATGAGCGGCATCGTGCTTGTCGCTAAAATTGGGATGCAGTCCGTGGGCGTTATCACAGGAAATCATGCAGGAAGACTGAATCAGGCGACTCCAGGCCTGTTCGCTGTTATCACCCAGCTGTTCGACAATGCGACGCAGCACATCCTGCAGGAAAGGCCCTTGAGCCCCGATGGCACTGGCGCTACCCACTTCTTCATGATCGTTTGCCACCAACACGGCGCCTTGAGCGCCATCGCTTTCCAACAAGGCCTCCATGCCGATGAAACAGGACAGCAGATTATCCAGACGGGCACTGGCGATGAGCTCGTTATTGATACCGACAAGTGCTGGTGGCTGGGTGTCGTATAGGCATAGTTCGAAACCGAGAACTTCAGCATCATCGAGGGCATGCTGCTCTTTCAACCATTTCTGGAGCAAGGGCTCGAACGCCTTGGATTTGCCGCTGCCCTGACACAGCACTGGCGCCATCTGGGTCTGTGGATTGATCGGGCGTCCACTGTTCACGTCGCGATCCAAGTGAATCGCCAGACTGGGTATCATGGCAACGGCGTGCTTCGTATCGAGCAACAGACTCTTCAGTCGCCCCCGGTCATCACGTACTTGGACGCGGCCTGCCAGTGCCAGATCACGATCGAACCAGGGGGCCAACAGCGCCCCGCCGTAAACCTCGACCCCCAATTGCAGCCAATCGCTGGTAGTGATGGCGGCATTGGGTTTGAGCCGCAGCCCCGGGCTATCTGTATGAGCGCCTATCATGCGCAGCGTCGTGAGAGGTTCGTCAGGCAGCTGCAACGCGATGATGGATGAACCATTACGTGTCACCACAACGCGTTCGCCAGCCTTGACATCCCAAGCCTCGGTCTCGTGCAGACGTCGAAAACCCGCCCGCTCGAACCGTTCGAGCATGTTCTGGGTGGCATGCCAAGGCGTGGGAGAGCGCTGAAGAAATGTCAAAAGCCGTTTAAGAATAGGGTCATGAGACATGCTAATCCTCATCAAGAGACTATTTATCGCGTAACAGGCTGCTACAATGGCACGCCAGCGTAAACCAAGCCCATGTTGGAACCTCGGGTCCGACACAACATGAATGGTCGAAAATTGGAACTCTTGCCTGGCTTAGGTATCTTTTTGTAGAGATTGGACGCTAATATTTTGTATGTTTTTGTACATTTCTATAAAGAACAGAGTCAAAGTAGCAAGTTTACATGAATCCTGGAGTGCTTGATTAATGAGTCTGATTGCAGCTACTCGGTGCTGCGCCACAGTCGCCTCGATACTGGTCGCGTTGAGTACCTCGGCTCTTGCCGAACCCAAGCCCACGGATACCCAACGGCAGGCCGCCACTGAGGTTGCCGAGTCACTGCGTTATGGCCACTACGCCGATATCTCCTTGAACGATGACTGGTCGGAGCAGGCCTTTGCACAGCTTCTTGATGTGCTGGACTCTCAGCGCGCTTATTTTTTGCAGCGCGACATAGACGCTTTCGATGATTTACGCACCACCTTGGACGATGCGCTCTCCGAAGGAGAGCTCGAGCGGGTTTATGCGTTCTACGAGCAGTATCAGGAGCGTCTTGAATCACGCCTTGAATGGCTGATCGAGAAGATCGACGCAGGGCTCGATTTCGATTATTCAAGCAATGAACGTCTTATCATAGAGCGCGAGGATGTTCCTTGGGAAAAGACTCAAGAAGCTCTGGACTCGCTGTGGCTAAAACGTTTGAAAAATGCGGCACTCTCTCTTTCGCTAAGCGATCAGAGTCCACAAGAGATCCAAAAAACGCTGCGCGAGCGCTATTCGGGACAGCTATCCCGCCTTCGCCAGACCAATTCGGAAGATGTCTTCGGTCTATTCATGGCGGCGGCGACCAGCACCGCCGACCCTCACACCGAGTATCTGTCGCCGCGCCAAGGGGAGTCCTTCGATATACAGATGAAGCTTTCCCTGGAAGGCATTGGCGCCCTGCTTCAGTCCGAAGGAGAGTACGTCAAGGTCTCGAGCCTGGTAGCGGGAGGCCCGGCGGACAAGAGCGGCGTATTGCAGCCCGCGGATCGCATCGTTGGTGTTGGCCAGGGCGAGAAAGGCGAAACCACCAATGTGGTGGGCATGCGCCTGGATGAAGTCGTCGATCTGATCCGCGGTCCCAAGGGCTCCACGGTGCGTCTGGACGTCATTCCGGCCAAGGCGGTGGACGTGACCCGCTCCCGAATCGTCAAGATTGTACGGGATACGGTCAAGCTCGAGGATCAGGCAGCCCATAGCGATGTCATCACCTTGGAGCGTGATGGCAAAGAGCATCGGATCGGTGTCATCAATATCCCCACGTTCTATGTGGATTTCGATGCATGGCAGGCCGGTGAAAAGGATTATCGCAGCACGACTCGGGACGTGACCAAGGAGATCGAGAAACTCAAGGCCCAGAACGTAGAAGGTATCGTTCTGGATTTGCGTAACGACGGCGGCGGCGCCCTCCAGGAAGCCAACTCCCTGATCGGCCTGTTCATCGATCGCGGCCCGACGGTTCAGGTTCGAGACGCCCAGGGTCGTATCAGCCTTTATGGTGACACCGACAGCGGCAGCGCTTATGAAGGGCCACTGGCGGTTCTCGTCAATCGGCTTTCCGCCTCGGCTTCCGAGATCGTAGCGGGGGCCATTCAGGATTATGGACGCGGGCTCGTCCTGGGAAATCGTACCTTCGGCAAGGGTACCGTGCAGACACTCAGCGACCTGAATCACGGCCAGATCAAGTTGACCCGAGCCAAGTTCTATCGCATCTCTGGAGAAAGCACTCAGCACCGCGGTGTCTACCCTGACCTGGAATTCCCCAACCTGATCGATCCTGATCTGATCGGCGAGAGCGCCCTTGATAATGCGTTGCCCTGGGATACGGTGCGCCCAGTGCAATATCGGCAATATGGCAAGCCGGATCAATATCTATCTTTGCTTGAGAAAAAGCACGAGCAACGTGCCAAGAACGATGCCAACTTCGCCTATCTTGCGCGTCAAGCGAAGCTCACCAAGCAATTGCGTGAGCAGCAGACCACTATCAGCCTGAACCGAGAACAGCGTCAGCGTGAAATGAAGGCTCAAGAAGGCGAGCAGCTTGCCCTAGAAAATCAGCGCCGCCGTGCGTTGGACCTGGAGACACTGGATACCTGGATCGACGATGCTAGCGAAGAGCCGATGGGCAGCGAAAAGGAAAACGGGAAGAAAAAAGACGAGCCCACAGATCGCGCTCAGATCATTGAAGCAGGACAGATCCTGCTCGATTATGCCCTGCTGACTCAAAGCGACAAGTAGCAATAGTCAATAAATATAGTTAACCGCAGTTGACCGTAGTCAACTACAGTCAGCTGCAGCGCCTCGTTTTCTGCATCGAAGACGAGGCGTTTTTTCGAGCCAAACGCCGTGATACATTTTCGTTTCCCGCTTGCCCTTCTTGTTTTAGGGCTGTCTTTACTGGGGCTCTACCTTTTCCCGCAGCCAAGCGCTGCCAATGAAACGATCTCCTGCCCTGACTGGTCACCCTCTGAAGCCCAGCAAGCCCTTGCGCAATTACAGGCTCAGCTCGATGGCTGGGACGAGGCCTATTACTCTCAAGGCAAACGTTTGGTGTCAGACGGCGTATACGATGCCGCCCAGCGTCGTAAGAACCACTGGCAACGGTGCTTCGACAGTGGTTCTGAAAATGCCGCGCAACATCACGAAAAAATCGCCGGCCCCCTTTCTCAAGTCGTCTCTCACCCCATCGTGCAAACCGGACTCACCAAGGCGGATTCGCGGCAGGCGCTATCGCGTTGGCTTGAAGATCGACAGGACCAGACACTATGGATTCAACCCAAGGTTGATGGTGTCGCCGTCACACTGATCTATGAAAATGGCAACCTGATCCGCGCGATCAGTCGTGGTAACGGACGTGAGGGACAGGATTGGTCCCAGCAGGCCAGCGTGATCGCAGCCATCCCACGTCAGCTGTCTGACGCACCTGGGCAAGTTATATTGCAAGGGGAATTGTATCTACGCCGTTCGGGGCATGTTCAGAAGAGAGATGGCACGGCCGGCGCCCGTGCCGATGTGATTGGGCTCATGGCGCGTCAACAGCTGACGGAAGAGAACGGCGACCGTATTGGACTGTTCGTCTGGGATTGGCCAAACGCCCCTGGCAATAAGACGTTCTCGAAACGACTCGAGCACCTCACCGGTTGGGGCTTCGATACCCGAGACTACACCTTTCCAGTAAAAGATATCGTCACCGTGGCCAAGTGGCGTCAGCACTGGTATCGGCAGGCTCTGCCCTTTGCCACGGACGGTATCGTGGTGCGTCAGGCCAAACGGCCGCCGCCTGCCGCTTGGCAGGCCAAGCCACCGGACTGGGCCATCGCCTGGAAGCATCCTGCAAGCCAGAGCCTGGCACTGGTCAACGGCATCGATTTCAGCATCGGGCGCACCGGTCGGATTACGCCAGTGGCACGGCTCTCCCCTATCGAGCTGGATGATCGTATCGTCCGTCGCGTCAGTCTGGGCTCCCTGGATCGCTGGCAGGAGCTCGACGTGCGTCCTGGCGATCAGGTCATGATCGAGCTGGCAGGACTGACCATTCCCCACCTGACGAGCGTTGTACTGTCCGCCGAGCCTCGCGTGAATCTCAATGTACCCCAAGCACGGAATTATCACGAACTAAGCTGTCTTGAACTTATCGATGGCTGCCAACAGCAATTCCTGGCGCGACTGGTATGGATATCCAAGACGCTGGACATGAACGGCATTGGTGAAGGCGCCTGGCGCAAACTGCTCAAGACGAACCAGCTGAACACCCTACTGGACTGGCTCACCTTCAGTCAGTCCACGCTACGCGCCCTCCCCGGCGTAGGAGTACGACGCGCCCAGCAATGGCACGCCGCTTTCCAGAGCAGCCGTACGCAATCCCCTGCATTATGGTTAAAAGCGCTTGGCATGCCGACAGTTCCCCAAGACGCACTATTCGAGAACGATAATTTCGTGGGCATCGCAGCACTTGAGCAGCGCAGCAAGACGCAGTGGCAAGCCTGGGAAGGAATAGGCTCGAGCAAGGCCACCGAGCTGGCGGCATTCTTTCAAGACCCTTGCGTGCACGCATTATTGCAGCGGTTGGATAACGACGTCTGGGTATTGGGTGAGCCGGCGACCTAGTACTGTCTAGCGCTATCTAGTGCAACAACAGTCAGGCCGATTGGTGCCCCCCCTAAAATGCGATTACTCACATCGAGACGATGCGCTCAGGATTGGCATAGACATTGAAGCGTCCGTCCCTCAGGAAACCGACCAGGGTAACGCCGAATTCTCGGGCCAGGCGTACCGCATAGCTGCTTGGCGCCGACACGGCGCAGACCAGCGGCACTCTCGCCATGATGCACTTTTGCATCAGCTCGAAGCTGACGCGTCCGCTGAGCATGACGATGTGATCATCAAGGGGCAGTTGATCGTTCAATAGCGCCCAGCCTAGAAGCTTGTCCAGGGCATTATGACGTCCCACATCTTCTCGCAATGCCCGTATTTGACCTTCGCCGTCGAACAGCGCCGCACCGTGCAGCCCGCCGGTTGCGGCAAACAGTTCCTGCTGCGCTTTCATGAGCAGCGCCAGGGAGTTGATCAACCGGTGCGAGACTTCTGGCCCTTGGGAAAGCGGCGACAGTCCTTGCATCGATTCCAGATTGAGTTTTTTCTTGCCGCAAACTCCACAGGCGCTGTTGGACAGGGATGATCGCTCGAGTAGGGCCGTCCTGTTCGGGTCTGCGCTGCGCAGCACGATCTGGACCACGTTCGGCTGATCTACCAAAACGCTGATGGTCGAGAAATCCCGGGCCCGTTTGACAATCCCTTCGCTGAGCATCAATCCCGCCGCCAGTTCCCGATCGTTCCCCGGGGTGCGCATGGTGATGACAGGCTCGGTACCGACCAGACGAATTTCCAGTGCTTCTTCGATCGCCACCTGATCATCACGCATTTCCAGGCCGTTATCGTCGTGAGCCAGTATGTCGACCAGAACGCCACCCACATGATCGATATTCACGGAAGCAATCGTCATGACGCCTCCCGATAACAGAAGGCATGAAGCAGAGCGATGCCGTTGGCTACAGTGAATTCAATGGGCGACGAACTTGAAAAGCCACTTAGCTGCCGACCATCCATATTGGTGGTGCAACACAAGCTATTGGACATGGTCACGGGTTCCTTGTATGACGTCGTTCACCTTTTTTGTGCACGACTAACGTCCCTGAGTTTTTCAAACGATCGGGGCTTGCCTCTGTAGTAGTACAAGAGCGCTGGAAGTTGGTTCAACGAAGAGTATGAATCGCGCCAATAACGCGTGGAAATACTGCCTTTCCCGAGCTTTGAAATTTTCGGTTTCCGAGAAACTAGCAGCATCGCAATATTTCTGGAAACCTATCATGAAGAATTGGCTTACCCGCGTCCTCCTGGTCGGCCTTCTAAGCCTGGCATTCAGCAGCGCTCATGCGGCAATTGACGTCTCAAGCTCAGCGATCAAAGAGTCAGCACTTTCGACCTTGGAAACGTTATGGGATTTTCTTGACGCTCCAACACGTCCACTTGGCGTCGACGCGGATGAGCCCTGGGTACATATCGATCTGCTCAAGCGCGAACTCGTGGTCTATCAAGGCGGCATTCGTCTTGAGAGCATTCCCTATCTGGCTTATGGCGCCGCGGGCTCCAAGGCAGTCCGACTGCGGGGCAGCAAGCAGACACCAACCGGGGTATTCACCATTCGACGTGTTAATAGAAACAGCAAGTTTCGCCTGTTCTTCGGCATCGACTATCCCACGCCTCAAATCGCTCATGATGCCTGGGAAGACGGTATCCTTTCGGACAAGGACTACCAGCACTACTTGAGCTACCGCAAGCGCCATGGCGTTGCCCCGGCGGACACGCCTCTTGGCGGCTATATCGGCATTCATGGCCTGGGCCGCAGCCCACTATGGATTCACCAGAAGCGTGACTGGACCGCAGGCTGTGTGGCAGTAACCAATGCCGAAATTCTTGCTCTGAACAAGTGGTTGAATGTAGGTACGAAGGTGGTTATTCGAGGGTAAACGAGCTGCGGATAATAAAAAAACCACCATTGACAGACTTATGCCAAATGGTGGTTTTGCTGGCTCTTTATAAGAGCTAGCCAGTGTGCGAGCACTTTAGGTGTAGCGAAATCATTCTAACCTTATGAAAATTAAATCAATTGGAAAAAAGACGACATTAATAGGCTGTTTATCGATGCTATAGTCATATTTTCTAATCCAGCCACTACCGATTAACTACCGTGCAGGCTCGAATACCAACCGTCCTGGTTCAGTGCGCAGCGTCATGCCCTTTGATAGCGTACGTGCTCCCCACCCCGCCTCTTCAAGCCGATACACCGGCACGCTCTCCAGACGCTGTGCAACCAGTCGTGCCGCCATCTGAGTGAAAGGCGCCAGATCGATAGGCAACCAAGGGGCGTCGACATGGCTATCCAACAGCTTCAGCCGACGAATGTAGATAGCCCCTTCCTGGGCGTCGAAATAAGGGGTGCCTTCAAGGCTTAGCTGGATATTTGCAGGCAGCGTCGATGCAAGAAAACTGAAGGATGCCTGCCCAGCCACATCCAACAATACGGTATTTCGACCTTGCGGCCCCACGGTGATGTCCGAGGATTCCAGTACCAGGGACAATGGCGAGCCGGCACGTAACTGCTCCCGATCGAAATCCGCCACGGCTTCTGCCAGATGGCGCTCGAGCGTTGCCTCGCTCACGGAAGAGGACATCATGCTGGCACAGCCGGTCAACGCCATCAGACTGCTCAACATCACTATTTTCAGCCAGCGCATACTATCCTCTTACCTGAAAAGCTTATGCAGGCATCTTGCCCTAGTCGTGGAAGTAAACCAATAGCCGACTTTTGTTGGGAAAGCGACGATCGCCCTTTTCCTGGAACGTCTATGGACGGTGGTATATTTGGCTTGTTACCTATACAAAAAAAGCCGGCCTCGGGGGGGATGAGGCCGGTAAATAGTGAGGTGTTCGAACGGGACAAATCATCGAACGTCTTTAATTTAACTCACAGGCACGCCACGTACAACCCTTGTACAATAGTTTTTTTATTGTCTAATGTGCTGCATTGGCATCGCTGGGCACCCCTAAAATCGAAGCCAGATCGATATGCGTTTCCTGGGCTCGAAGATCGAGTAACGCCTCGAGCGCACTCAGATGCGCGCGCATTCGATGACAAGCTTCATCCGCTGGCCCATTTTCCAGCAGCAGCAGTAAATCCGCATGATCGTGATCCAGATAGCACGCCTGCATACCCGCTCGCTTGTAAAGCGCAATGACAATGGAGGTACGCAAGATCAGGTCGGTCAACATTATGCCTAGTACGCGATTGGGTGATTGATCGGCTAGATAGCGATGCACTGCCAGTGAGCACTCGACTCGTTTGGCTTCATCGCCATGTTGGTGAGCCTGCTGTTCTTCTTCAATGATGCTGGCCAGATTCTTGCGCTGAGCTTGTGTCAACTTGCCAGCCATCAATGATGCGATCTCGCCTTCCACCAGTCGACGGGCAGCAAATATTTCCCGGGTTTCGACGATGTCCGGCGCCGCGATTCGCGCTACCTGATTGGGGTGTTGCACGATGATGTGATCCGCTGCCAAGCGTGTCAGCGCTTTTCTGATTACCGAGCGACTAACGCCGAATATGTCTCCCAGCGAAACTTCCGGTAGACGCGTGCCGGGTGGCAGACGTTGTGTCAGAACCGCCTGACGAATCATGTCGACGATATGCTGATCGGCGTTGCGCAGCTTGCCAGCCCCTCCTGCCACTATATGTTTTGTCCAATCCTCGTTCACGTTTTCATCTTCCCCGGTGGTTATCTAATCACCATCGCATTTGTCATCGATGGAAACCATGCGTATTCGACAAAAGGCAGTATTGCCATTGGTTCTATTATTTTGTATACCGTATAAGGACACAATCAAAACAATCATTGGATACAATCGAGAATACAATGACCATTGGAACAACAAAAAAACTGCTGACTGCCTCCTGCGCCCTCGGCCTGCTTCTTGGTGGCGTAACGACCCAAGCTCAGGCCTGGACCTCATCGAACATTTCACTTCTCTACGGTTGGGATTATGCCGTCGGCGAGGAAGAGCGCTCCATGGCCACCTTCGAAATGGCCAACGGCTGGGAATACGGCGATAACTACTTCTTCTTTGATTATACGAATTTGAGCGGCGGCAATACTTCCGGCGGCCCGACACTCTACGGCGAGTTTGCTCCCCGCTTGAGCTTTGGCAAGCTGACCGGCCGGGATCTCTCCTTCGGGCCGGTAAAGGACGTGCTTCTCGCGGGCCAGCTTGAAATGGGCGAGGATATCAACCGGCGCCTGTATGGCATAGGCTTCGATATTGACGTGCCACTCATGGACTACTTTCAGTTCAACGTCTATGCCCGGGACGATCAGAACAAGCCCGGCGACACCTGGCAGACCACCCTGGTATGGGGATCAAAGTTCGATATCGCCGAGACAAAGTGGTTTTTCAAGGGCCATTTCGATTACGCCGGCTCCGAGGGCAAGACTGATTACAATATCAATGCCGCCCCGCAGCTGCTGCTTGATGTTGGCAATTTCTGGGGCGCCGAGGATCGTCTCTATGCGGGTGTGGAGTATCAGGTCTGGCGTAACAAGTTCGGCATCAAGGGGGCGGATGAAGACAATCCGCAGCTAATTGTTACCTGGAAACTCTGAATAACAGGGCCTTCCCCCTTCTTCAAAACGCTTCAGGGCGGCGGACAACCCCGCAGCCCTGAAGAATCACTCGACACAGGAAGTCGGTGATACGCTGATAATCCCCCTCACTCAGCGACTCTTTATCGGTTATTCCCAGAATTTGTGCCTCGAAATCCGCATAATGTTGAGTCGACGACCAGATAAGAAATATTAGCCATACCGGATCCACCGGATCCATCAAGCCTTGATCGGCCCACTGCTTGAACACTGCAGCCCTGCTCTGCACCCACTCTCGTAGCTCGCCGCGCAAATAGTCCTGAAGAAAAGGCGCGCCTTGAAGTATCTCCGCGGCAAACAGGCGTGAGCCTTGTGGATGGGTGCGAGTGAGTTCCATCTTGCTACGAATGAAGGCTTCCAGAACTTCAGCAGGATCATCTTCCACGCTGATATCGTCGAGCATGGCATTCCAGCTCACCATCATGCGTTCCAGCAAGGCGACATAGAGCTTTCGCTTGCTGCCCACATAGTACAGCACATTGGATTTGGGCAATTCTGCCGCTTCGGCAATGGCCTGAACGCTTGCGCCTCGATAACCATGGCTGGCGAAAATGAACTCCGCCGCATCGAAAATCTTCTGCTCATTGCGTTGTCGGGTCTGGGTCGCCTCCGGCGAAATCAGAATCGTCATTGTGATTACTCTTGTCGGTCTTGCACTTGTTCGGGCTTTGCGCCACGCTAAATACATCTTGACCATTTGGTCAGGTTAACTTACTCATGGAATCGATGACAGCGACTCCATCTGCAAAAAAACAACGAGCGTTCTCCTGATGATCGATTTCTATTTGAATGGTCGGCGCCAGCAATGCACCGATGTTCCCTCGGATACAAGTGTATTGGAATTGTTACGCATCCGGCTCGGTCAAACCGGCACCAAGGAAGGCTGCGCCTCCGGTGACTGTGGCGCCTGCACCGTAAGCATCGGCGAGCCCGATGATCAAGGCAACTTGAACTACCACAACGCCAACGCCTGTATCATGCCGGCGCATCAGATCAATGGCTGCCACCTGGTGACCGTCGAGGGTCTGGCCCGAGGCGATGCGCTACACCCGGCCCAAGCCGCCATGGTCGACTGCCACGCAAGCCAGTGCGGCTTCTGTACGCCGGGCATCGTCATGTCGCTGTTTACCCTGCATCATTCACAGCAACGACAACCTGCTCCCCTGACCCAGCAGCGCCTGGAAGCCGCCCTGGGGGGCAATCTGTGCCGCTGTACCGGCTACCGGCCGATCCGCGACGCGGCGCTGACCATGCAGGACTATCCGGACACGCATCCGCCCTGGGCCGATGACCCGGACTTGGCGAGTAACGTCAACGCCCTCTATTTCGACGCGACGAAAAAAGGCACCAGCCCACGGGTAGACGAGTCGCTTAGTCGTTACGATTCCCCCAGGGATATCGCCAGCCTTCGAGAGCTGCGTCGTCAGCGCCCAGGGGCGCGCCTTGTGGCAGGTGCCACGGACCTATGGCTGGAAGTCACCCAGCAGCTCAAGCCCCTGAATGACCTCATCGATCTCCACCAGGTCGCCGAACTCAACGTCGTCGACGAAACATCCGAAGGCTGGTGGATCGGTGCGTCGGTTACCTATAGCCGGCTCGAATCGCTACTTGCGGAGCATTTCCCGGCCTTTGCGCATCTCATGCACCGCTTTGCTTCCAGCCAGATTCGCAATCGCGCCACCCTGGGGGGCAACATCGCCAACGCCTCCCCCATCGGCGACTGTCCGCCGGTGCTGCTGGCCCTCGATGCCAGATTGATGCTGGACGGCCCGAATGGCTCCCGGGAAATGCCTGTTGCCGACTTCTTCCTCGACTATCGCAAGACTGCCCTGAACGCAGACGAAGGCGAATTCATTCGCGCGATCTTCCTGCCGCGCCCCGTGACCGATCGACATCTCAAGGTGTGGAAGCTCTCCAAGCGCCGGGAAGACGATATCTCCGTGGTGCTCGGCGCCTTCGCCTGGCGCATGGATGACGGCGTGATGCGCGATGTCCATCTCGCTTTCGGCGGCATGGCCGCCATCCCCAGACGCGCCCCTAGTGCCGAGGCCGCTCTGGAAGGCCAACCGCCCACCGAGAACGCTTTCACGGTAGCCAAGGCCGCCTTGCAGAATGAGTTCCAACCGCTCAGTGACGTTCGCGGCTCCAGTGAATATCGCCTGGTAGCTGCAAGTAATCTGCTCGAGCGCCTGCGACTGCTTCTGGATGCCGACTTCAACACCAGCGCGGAGATGTGTCTCGATGCGTACGCTCACTGATGTTTCTTTGGACTCCGCCAAGGCGCGCCGCGAACAGAAGAATGCCAACAAGGGCGACGGCCCCTTGGCGCGAGAAACGAATAGCGCATCTCAGGATACCCGTCGTCGTGCCCACGCTCATGCCTACGCCCATGAAAGCGCCATCAAGCACGTGACCGGCCGCGCTGCCTATATCGACGACATACCGGCCCCTGCGGATGCCCTGCATATCGCGGTGGGTCTCTCGCCGGTGGCCCATGGGCGCCTGACCCGTCTCGATCTGGAAAAGGTCAAGCGCGCCCCGGGAGTGGTGGATGTAATTACCGTCATGGATGTGCCCGGTCATACGGACGTAGGCCCGGTATTTCCCGGCGATCCGCTGTTCGTGGATGATGAGATCAGCTACGTCGGCCAGACCCTGTTCGCCGTCGCCGCCACCAGCTACAAGGCCGCGCGCCTGGCGGTGAAAGAAGCGGTGATCGAAATCGACGAGCAACCGGCGAGCCTAGACGCCGTGGTCGCCGCCGAGGCCAACGACCTCGTGCGCCCGACTCATGTACAGCAGCGCGGCGACTGGCAGCAGGCGCTGGACAACGCACCCCACATGCTCGAAGGCGAGCAATTCGTCGGCGGTCAGGAGCACTTCTATCTCGAAGGCCAGGCTTGCCTGGTCACCCCCAGCGAGGACGAGGGTGTGGTGGTCTACACCTCCAATCAGCATCCCAGTGAGACCCAGAAGCTGGTCGCCGAGGTGCTTGACGTGCCCTTTCATGCGGTAGTCGTGGAGACTCGCCGCATGGGGGGCGGCTTTGGCGGCAAGGAGACCCAGGCCTCCCCCTGGGCCTGCATCGCGGCCCTGATCGCCCGGCGTACCGGTCGCGCCGCGCGATTGCGCTTGCCCCGGGCGGAGGACACGCGTGCCACCGGCAAACGTCACCCTTTCCATAATCGCTATCGCCTGGGATTCGACGATCAGGGCGTAATCCAGGGCGGCGATATCACCGTCATCGGTGACTGCGGCTACTCACCGGATCTGTCCGAAGCCATCGTCGACCGCGCCATGTTCCACGCGGACAACGCCTACTCACTGGGCGATGCCCGGGTAACCGGCATTCGGGCTCGCACTCATACCGCCTCGAACACCGCCTTTCGCGGCTTCGGCGGCCCCCAGGGCATGATGATCATCGAAGCGGCCATGGACGACATCGCCCGCCGGGTCGGGGAAGACCCGCTGACGGTGAGAAAGCGCAATCTCTATCGTTCGGGCCGGGATGTCACTCATTATGGCCAGAGCGTGGATCAGCACGGGCTGATCGCAGAAATCGTCGGACGCCTGGAGGCCAGCAGCGACTACTGGCAACGCCGCGAGGCCATCAGGGCCTACAACGCCACAAGCCCGATCATCAAGAAAGGGCTTTCCCTGACGCCGGTAAAATTCGGCATCTCCTTCACCGCCAAGCACCTCAATCAAGCCGGCGCCCTGCTGCACGTCTATACCGATGGCAGCGTGATGATCAATCACGGCGGCACCGAAATGGGCCAGGGCTTGCACACCAAGATCTGCCAGGTGGCTGCCCGGGAGCTGGGGCTCGATCTCGAGCAGGTACGCATCAGCGCCACCCGAACGGACAAGGTGCCCAACACCTCGCCTACCGCTGCCTCGAGTGGCGCGGATCTCAATGGCATGGCCGCCCGGGATGCCGCCAGCCAGGTGCGCGAGCGGCTATTCGACTTCGCCGCGAACCACTATGAACTCGACCGGGAAGACATGCGTCTGGAAAGCGGCGAGCTGATCGCCGGCCACGGTGAAAGCGAGCGGCGTATTGCCTGGGGGGAACTGGTCCAGGCCGCCTATCTGGGTCGTATTTCGCTCTCCGCCAAGGGCTTCTACGCCACGCCATTGATTCACTACGACCGTGCCACCGGCTCGGGTCGCCCCTTCTACTATTTTGCCCACGGCGCGGCGGTGTCGGAGGTCGAAGTGGATACCCTCTCAGGGGAATACCGGGTCACCCGGATGGACATCCTGCACGACGTCGGTGACTCCCTGAATCCGGCCATCGACATGGGCCAGATCGAGGGCGGCTTCATTCAGGGCATGGGCTGGCTGACCAGCGAGGAACTCAAGTGGAACGACAAGGGCCGACTCGTCAGCGATGGCCCCTCGACCTACAAGATCCCCGCCTTCGGCGATCTGCCGCCGGTATTCAACGTCGAACTGCTTGAGGGCCATCCCAATTCGCAAGCCAGCATCTATCGCTCCAAGGCAGTGGGTGAACCACCTTTCATGCTGGGTATCTCGGTATGGTCGGCGCTGCGGGACGCCCTGGCCAGCCTGGTGGATTATCGCTATTGCCCACGCCTGGACACGCCTGCCACCCCAGAGCGTGTGCTGATGGCGGCACAATCGCTGCGCAATGCCCACCCATCCGAAAAGCCTGCAGCGGAGACAAGCGATGAGCCCGGCTAGCGAATCGCTTCCGCGCGAACTTTCGACGGAAGCATCCTGGCACGAGGCGCTGCATCGGCTTCAAGCAACGGCCCTACCTCATGCTCTGGCCAGCTTGGTGGGTAGTGCAGGCTCCACGCCTCGCGAGCCCGGCGCCAAGATGGTGATCACCCAGGAGGGCGTCTACGACACCCTAGGTGGGGGCACGTTTGAGTATCAGGTGATCGACGCTGCGCGCCAGGCGTTGCGTCATGATGAGAGCAGTCCGCGCCTGGAGGCCTTTGCCCTGGGTGCACGTTCCGGTCAGTGCTGCGGCGGCTACGTGCACGTACTGATCGAGGTATTTGCAGGGGCGGAAATGACCGCCGCCCTGTTTGGCGCCGGCCATGTAGGCCAGGCATTGGTGAGGCTGATAGCCCCATTGCCCTGGCGCGTGCTCTGGTACGACAGTCGTGAAGACGCCTTCCCGGCCTGGGCGCACGAACAACTGCGACTGTCATGTCATGTCAGCAGAGATTCAGAGACAGCCATGGCAGCCCTGCCGACAAAGGCTCATGCCCTGGTCATGACCCATGATCACGCTGAGGATCGCGACCTGATCGACGCCCTTCTCAGACACGGCGACTGCGCTTCCATCGGCCTGATCGGCTCGCAGAGCAAATGGGCCAGCTTCAAACGCCGTCTGCGTGACGCAGGTCATGAACAAGACGCGCTGGACCTTGTACGCTGTCCCATCGGTATTCCCCAGGCCAAGGGCAAGCGGCCCTATGAAATCGCACTGGCGGTATGCACCGAACTACTGACCTTCAAACCCGATATGGAACGGCCCGATCACCGCGGGATCGAGCCGCAAACGCTGCGCCGGGTATTTACCCAGGATAACCAAATAGATGCCCCGGCAGGAGAAGACTGATGACTGACACTCATGTGCTGCGCGGCCCGCTGCTCAGCTTTCTCGAGGATCCTGGCGACCAGGATCAACCGGCGCCCGGCAGTCTGCTGCATCTGGAAGATGGCGCCATTTGGCTCGATCACGGCCATATCCGCGCCGTTGGTGATTACACCCAGCTGGCGCCGAATCTGCCACACGGTATCGAGACGGTGGATTATACCGGCAAGCTGATGATGCCAGGCTTCATCGACAGTCATGTGCACTACGCTCAGCTCGACATCATGGCCTCCTACGGGCGCCAGCTGCTCGACTGGCTGAACGACTACACCTTTCCGGAGGAATGCCGCTTCGCCGAGCGCGAACACGCAGAGCAAGTGGCCGACGTGTTCCTGGACGAGCTTATGCGGGTCGGAACCACCACCGCTCAGGTATTTTGCACCTCGCATCCGGTCTCGGTGGAATCGTTCTTCGCCGCCGCTCATCAACGCGGGCTGCGCATGCTGGCGGGCAAGGTATTGATGGACCGCAACGCCCCGGAGGCGTTGATGGATACCGCCTTGGGTGGCATCCGCGACAGCGAAACGTTGATTGCCGACTGGCATGGCAAGGGCCGGCTCGGCTACAGCCTGACACCGCGTTTTGCACCCACTTCCACCCGACAACAGCTAGATGCCACGGGAAGCCTGCTGCGTAGCGCGCAGGATCTGCATCTGCAGACCCATCTCTCCGAGAATCATGGCGAGATGGAGTGGGTTGCAGCCCTTTTCCCCGAGGCTCATGACTATCTGCATGTTTATGAACGCTACGGGCTGGTCGGCCCACGCAGCACCTTTGCCCACTGCATTCATCTGACGCTGGAGGCACGTGCTCGCCTGGCGGAGGCGGGCGCCAATGCCGCCTTCTGCCCTACCTCGAACCTGTTTCTAGGCAGCGGCCTGTTCGATCGATTTGCCTGTCACAATGTCGGGCTCAAGTTTTCCCTGGCAAGCGACATCGGTGGCGGCACCGACCTGTGCGGTCTCGGCACCCTCAAGGCCGCCTATCAGGTCGGCCAACTGCTCGGCCAGCCATTGACCGCTTGGCAGGGGTTTTACCATCTGACCCTGGGCAACGCTCGGGCGCTGCACCTGGATGCCCATATCGGCAGCCTGCGGGCGGGGGCAGAGGCGGATATCCTAGTGCTCGATCCTCAGGCAACGCCGCTGCTTGCGCGACGCACCGCCCAGACGAAAACTCTGGGTGAACTGCTGTTTGCATTGATGATGCTGGGGGACGATCGCACGATTTTCGAAACCTGGGCGGGGGGCAAGCGTCAGCATCAGCGTGACAGGCAAGATGGCAAGGAAGATGACAAGGAGGATGGCAAAAGGAGTACGGCAACAGCGTAGTGCGAACGTTTGATCGCTGCGCTGAATGGCCTACCCTTGTCATTCATCCCTATAACGCCCTATCAGGAGCTTTTTTATGTCGCAACATGATGTCGTGAACTTTGCCGATGCCCCGCTCAAGACCTCGGAGCGCCGACTGGCGGATCTGCCTGATCGGGTCGTCGAGGGTGATCCTCAGCACGAGACAAACCTGCGTTTCGAAAGCCCGGACGGCGCGTTGATCGCCGGCACCTGGACTAGCACGCCGGGAAAATGGCACGCCTTCACCCAGCGCGACGAGTTCTGCTACATCCTCTCCGGGCATTGCAAGTTGATCGGCGAGGATGGCAAGGTCCAGACCTTCCATGCCGGTGACGCCTTCCTGATCCCCAATGGCTTTCGCGGCTATTGGGAAATCATCGAGACCACCACCAAACATTTCGTGATTCGCCAGCACGACGAGTGAGACCTATAAAAAGGCCGCCAGGCGCTCCCGCAACGCCTGGCGGCGGTCGTTCTCCATGAAGGCTACCTGTAGGGCGTTATCCGCCAGACCGACGAAGGTATCCTTCGACCAGCCAAAGGCTTCATGGCAGGCCAGGTAGTTGTCCAGCACGCCGCCACCGAAATAAGCCGGGTCATCGGAGTTGAGCGTCAGTAGAAGGCCTGCATCGAGCAGACGCGGCAAGGGATGATCCTCCATGTGCTCAACTACCTTGAGACGCACATTGGACAGCGGGCATACCGTCAGCGGTATGCGCTCATCCCTTAGTCGTGCAACCAGCCCAGGATCCTCCAGACAGCGCACCCCATGATCGATACGGCACACCTCGAGCAGATCCAGTGCTTCCAGAATGTAGGCCGGCGGCCCTTCCTCGCCCGCATGGGCCACTCGTGGCAATCCCAGCAGCTTGGCCCGGGCGAAGACTTCGGCGAACTTGCTCGGCGGATTGCCCTGCTCGGCGCTGTCCAGCCCTACCGCATCGAGCAATTCCAGATACGGGCTTGCGCGTTCGAGTAGCTGCATCGCCTCTGCCGCCGGCCGATCCCGCAGAAAACTCATGATCAGTGCCGAAGAAAGCCCCCACTCCCGTCTGGCCTGACGCATGGCCCGGGTCAAACCCTCGAACTGCACGTCCAGCCCGATCCCCCGCGCCAAGTGCGCCTGCGGATCAAAGGAAAGCTCTACATGCACGACGCCTTCGTCGTGAGCGCGGCGAAAGTAGTCCATGGCCAGATCAAAGAAATCATCGATGCTGCGCAACACCGACATGCCCTGGTAGTAAAGATCGAGAAAGGACTGCAGATCGCTGAAATCGTAGGCGGCGCGTACCTCTTCCACGGAGGCATAGGGCAGGTCGATAGCGTTGCGCTCTGCCAGGGCAAACATCAGCTCCGGCTCCAAGGTGCCCTCGATGTGGAGATGCAATTCTGCCTTGGGCAAGGCTTTGAGCCACTCTTTCATTTCGCCCCCTGTAGCCATCGTTTTCTTCTTGCAACATCATTTCGTTACTGAAACAGTACTCTACTCTGCCCCCGAAACGATACGACCCGAACGCAACGACAAGGTTCGCGACACCCCGGGCAGACAGCGATTGTCGTGATTCAGATAGAGCACCGTACGATCCTCGAGCCAGGTATCGAGGCGTTCAGCAATACGCTGTACCGTGGCTTCGTCCAGGCCCGTGAAAGGCTCATCGAGTATCATCATGTCCGCCTGGGTCAACAGCACTCGTGCAAGCGCGACCCGGCGCGCCTGACCGCCAGACAATTGACGCCCTGACTCGCCTACCCAGGTGTCCAGCCCCAAGGGCAGCTCCTTGGCCCAGTCCTGTAAATCGACTAAATCGAGCACCTGCCAGAGCATGTCCTCATCTGCCTGAGAGTTCCCGATGCAAAGGTTTGTCGCCAGGCTGGCATGAAACAGCTCCGTGCGCTGGGTAAGATAGCCCACACGCTGACGTAGACTCGAAATCGATAGCTCAAGCACGTTCCGATCGTTTAGATATACCTGCCCGCTACTTGGATCGATCAGGCGTACCAACAGCTGTGCAACACTCGATTTACCCGAGCCCGAGGCACCCACCAACGCCACGCGCTCTCCAGGCTCAATGGAAAACGATACGTCATCCAGTGCCAACGCCAAAAGGCTTTGTGTGGATGAGATCTCATGATCACCGTCGAAAGGACTGGCGCTGGAATAGCGAAGCGATACGTTCTCGAATACAACCTTGGGGGGGCGCTCGGCAAGCGCAACGGGTTGTTCGACCTCTTGAATTTCGCTGCGCGACGCTACCAGCCTATTCAGACGCTGGGCCGCTGCCCGGGTTGCGCCCAGCTGGGTGAAGGCCGGCGGCAACAAGGCCAGCGCCTCGTTGGCTGCCAGCACCGCGAGAGGCATCAATACCAATAGCGGCCCGCTCAGTGTGTTCGCGGTATACAAGCCAGCCCCCAGCCAGAGCGCCAGCACCGCCGTCAGACTCACGCCTAGCCCTACTACCGCATTACCCAATGCCTGCAGTCGCCCCAGGCGACGCTGATCGCGATAGAGATCCTGCTCCTGATCGGACAGGGTCTGGCGATGCATGCCCAGGGTGCGATAACAACGCAGCTCTGCCAGCCCCTGCAGCTGCTCGATAGTCAATGAGCGCAGCCGATCCAGGGCCGCCACTCGGCGTCTGCTCGCCGCCATCCCCAAGCGCGCCTGACCCAGCGCCAGCCATAGCCATGTAAGCAATAGCGCCGCCAATACCGGGACGGCAACGGAGGGCGCGAAGAACCACAGCAGCAAGGCGATGCCACAAACCGCCAGCAATGAGGCTAGCGGTGGCGCCAGCAAGCGTAGATAAAGGCTGTCCAGCGTGTCGATATCCGCCGTGAGCCGATTGAGCCATTCCGCGGCCCGCAGGCGGCCAAGGCTGCGGCCATCCAGTCGGGTGAGCACCGCAAACATTCCGGCCCTGAGATCCGCAAGCAGGCGCAGTACCGTGTCATGATTGTAAAGACGCTCGCCGTAGCGTGCGGCAGTTCGGGTAACCGCAAAAAAGCGGATGCCGCCGCCGGGTCGGTAGATATCCACACTAACCGCGGCCCCCACCGCCAAAAGCGAACCGGCAATGGCGGTAGTGGTAATGAACCAGCCGGAGAGCGCCAGCAGACCGATAGCGGCGGCCAGGGTCAGCAGCATCAATAGCGCCCCCAGCCACAAGCGCCCTTGGCGCTGCCGAAGCTGACGCAGCCAGGGCGCAAAGTCGCTGAGAAAAGAGCCTTTGTTATCGGGTTTCATTGCTCAAGGTACCATGCTGCGAAAATGTACCGCGCTCAAGTCTCAATACTCGATCCGCCAGGGCCATCAGCGCCGGGTGATGAGTCGCTATCACTACCGTTCGCCCTTGGGCTACCAGTCGCTTTAACGAGGTAACGACCTGGGTTTCGCTATCTGCATCCAAACTGGCGGTGGGCTCATCGAGCAGCACCAGAGGCGCCTTGGAGAGAAATACCCGAGCCAGGGCAAGCCGCTGAGCCTGACCGCCGGAAAGCCCAAGACCGCGCTCCCCCAGATGCGTAGTCAACCCCTTCGGCAAGGCGGAAACGAGTTCTTCCAGGTCGGCCTGCGCCACCGCCTCCAATAACTGCGCATCGCTGGCCTCGGGAGCTGCCAGACGTAGATTGTCCGCAAGGCTGCCTTGCACCAGCCAGGGCCGCTGATCCATCCAGGCGATCTGCGTGTAGGGGTCGACTTCGACATCCCCCTGCTCGGGCTTGATGAAGCCAGCCAGCAGTTGCAGCAGCGTGGACTTGCCGGAACCGGAAGGCCCCACCAGGGCAACGCACTCCCCGGATGCAATCGACAGCGTGATTGGTCCCAGCACCACGCCTCGCTGCGGATAGGAAACGCTAGCCTCTGTTATATGTACACGAGCGCCGGAGGCCTTAGTAACGGACACTTGTTCATGTTCCTGTTCATGCTTGGTCGTGGAAATCGG
Source organism: uncultured Halomonas sp. (assembly GCF_947500835.1). Taxonomy (GTDB): domain Bacteria; phylum Pseudomonadota; class Gammaproteobacteria; order Pseudomonadales; family Halomonadaceae; genus Modicisalibacter. The sequence goes on along the minus strand of NZ_CANMTQ010000007.1, from coordinate 209,863 downwards.
CAGCTCGAGCATTTTCATCAAACCGTCCGCAGCGCCCAAGGCAGCGGCCCGATCATGATAGTGCTGGGCCAGCGTTCGCAGGGGCTGAAAGAATTCCGGGGCCAGCAACAGGATGAGCAAGCCGCTGAAAAGCGTCAGCTCACTCGCCGGACCATAGCTGATGTAACCCAACAGACCAAAACCGATATAGATCGCAATCACGGCGATGGCCACGGAGGCGAAGAATTCCAGTACCGCAGAAGATAAAAACGCGAGCTTAAGGGTGCGCATGCTGCGACGACGATAGTCATCGGCGGCGCTGAAGACTTCATCGATGCTGGCATCGGCACGATTGAACAGTTGCAGGGTGGTAAGACCACGCACGCGATCAAGAAAGTGCCCGGCCAGACGCGTCACCGCGATGAACTGCTGCTGATTGAGCCGTTCAGCCCCCATGCCCACGAGGGCCATGAACAATGGGATCAGAGGAGCAGACAGCAGCAGGAATATCGCCGCCAGCCAGTCGAGCCATAGCACCAGCGCCAGGATCACCAGCGGTAGCACCAGCACCAGACGCATCTGCGGCAAGAAGCGTGCGTAGTAGCCGTCCAACGCCTCGACCTGCTCGATCAGTTGCCCACCGAGTCCTGCGGTATGCCGGCCTGCCAGGCCCACAGGTCCCACCGCCGCCAAATGATCAAGTAGCAGTGCACGCACTTTACTGCGCACGCGAAGACTGGCTTCCACGCCGGCACTTTCCTGACCCCATTGGGCCAAGGCGCGCACCGCGATCACTACCAGCAATAAAACGAAGACACCGTTCAGCTGGACCAAGGGCGTGTCGGCGCTGATCAGCTGAGCGATGATCCAGGCCAGCGCTCCCATCTGGAGCATGGTCATCAACCCTGCCAGGATGCCCAGCCCAGCTGCCAGCACAAGCCAGCCTTTGACGTCTTGTGACTGAGCGCCGAGCCAGCCACGGGGAGTCGAGATATCGGACTTTCGCGTTGCCCTCATGGATAGGCTTCAAAACACATTTTCAGATACGCTTCACTAGGAGGCACCGGGTCAGTGATATCCTTCACCAGGACGCACCTTGCCTCGGAATACCCAATAGGCCCAGCCGGTATAACCCAAGATGACTGGAATGACGATCAGGGTGCCTACCAGCAGGAACATCTGCGAACTTGGCGCCGAGGCCGCATCCCACAAGGTATAGTCCGGCGGCACAACATAAGGCCAGCGGCTGACCAGTAGCCCTAGATACGTGAAAATGAACATGCTCATGGTAGCGAAGAATGGCAGCTTCCCGCGCCCACGCTTGAGCGAGAAGAACAGTGCCGCCGCACTCGCCATCGCCAGGGCCGGCAATATCCAGATTATCTGGATATTGCCGAACCAGCGCTCGGCGACGCCTTGATCGATAAAAGGCGTCCATAGACTGACGAGGGCAAATACACCGATCACGATCCACAACAGTTTGGTCGATATCCCGTAGGCCCACTCCTGCACATGGCCTTCGGTTTTCAAGATGACCCAAGTGGCGCCAAGCAACGCAAATCCCGCCATCATCCCGAGACCAGTCATAACGCTGAACGGCGTCAGCCAGTCGAAAGCGCCTCCGGTAAAAACACGGTCCTGAGTCTCGAAGCCCTGAATATAGGCGCCCACCACGGCGCCCTGAGCGAAAGCCACTACCATGGAGCCCCCGGCAAAGGCCGCGTTCCAACGCTTGCGCGAGTTCTTTCCCTTGGCCTTGAAGCGGAACTCAAACGAGATACCCCGGAAGACCAGCCCGGCCAGCATCAAAAAAACGCCAATATAGAGTGCCGGCAACAGAATGGAATAGACCAGCGGAAAAGCGCCCAGCAAGCTGGTACCACCGAGTACCAGCCAGGTCTCGTTTCCGTCCCAGATCGGGGCGCCGGTATTCATCATGGTATCCCGCGCCTCTTCGTCCGGCGCGAAGGGAAACAGGATACCCATGCCAAGAATGAAGCCATCCATCAGCACGTACATGATGATGGCGAAAGCAACGATGATCGCCCAGACAACGGATAGATCGAAGGTTTCCATACCTTTTAGCTCCTGGCGGGTGAGGGGTCGTCGTCAAAGGATGCATGGGAGGCGGACATGGGGCGCATGGGTCGATGATTGTCTTTGGTCTCATCCTGTTCTTTTTCCTCTTCCATGCCCAGGCGAATCACCTTGGTGAGATAGTAGACGCCACAGGCAAATACCACGGCATATACCCCCATGTACCCAAGCAACGTGAACAGCGCTATACCGCCGGTCAGGGACGGTGTCAGTCCCTCGGCGTGGCTCATCACGCCGTATACCAACCAGGGAGCACGTCCGGTTTCAGTAACGATCCAACCCGCCAGCAAAGCGATGAAAGGCGCCACGCTCATCAACCTCAACCCCTGCAGAAAGTAGTGGTTGGTATAGATGCGTCCGTTCTTGCGCAGTATCAGCCCCGCAACAGCGAAGCCAATCATCAAGAAGCCAAGCCCTACCATGATGCGAAAGCCGAAGAAGGTGAACCATACCGGAGGCTGTTCGTCCCGCGGCCATTCGCTGAGCCCCTTGATCTCGCCGTCCGGGTCGTGAGTGAGGATCAAGCTTCCCAATTTGGGCACGCTGAGCTCGAAATGGTTGGTCTGATTTTCCTGATCCGGAATGGCAAAAAGCGCCAATGGCACCGCGGAGTCCGTTTCCCAGATGGCCTCAATCGCCGCGAGCTTGGCCGGCTGATGCTCCAGGGTATTGAGACCGTGGAAATCCCCCACCACTGCTTGGGCGGGTGCAGCGATCAGCAGTAGCCATAGCGACATGGAGAGCGCCTTGCGGTTGGCCTCGATCTCATGACCTCGCAGCAGAAACCAGGCGCTGACACCGGCTACCACGAAACCGCCAGCCAGAAAGGACGCCAACCCCATATGCAGAAAACGATACGGGAAGGAGGGATTGAAGATCGCCTCGAACCAGGAGGTGACATAAAAGGTGCCCTCTCGTATTTCGTAACCGGCAGGCGTGTGCATCCAGCTATTGGTCGAGAGAATCCAGAAGGTGGAGATGAGAGTACCCACTGCCACCATGATGGCAGCGAACAAATGCACTCCCGGGGAAACGCGGCCTCGCCCGAACAGCAATACGCCAAGGAAGCCCGCTTCGAGGAAGAACGCCGTCAACACCTCATAACTCAGCATGGGCCCGATGAAATTAGCCGTTGCTTGAGAGAAATTGCTCCAATTGGTGCCGAACTGAAACGACATGACAATGCCGGATACCACCCCCATACCGAACACCACGGCAAACACCTTGGTCCAGAACTGTGCAAGCAGCTCCCAGGCCTTGTTGCGAGTCTTGAAATACAAGCCGTAAAGAAGCGCCAGAAAAGACGCAAGGCCAATGGTGAACGCGGGGAATATGGCATGAAATGAAATCACGAATGCAAATTGCAATCGCGAGATGATCAGGGGATCAAGTTCCATGACGACTCCTTGTAAAACATTTCCGGCATCTTGGGCACAGAAGATGCCGTCTTGAGGGATATGACAACGATGATCGCGAATTACGTCATATAGCGGTGTGTCCCGTTGCCGCAGGCATTCCATTGCCCTTCTGGATCATGTCAAACCTGGCCTTGCTGAGCGCAGGATCAACCGGCGCTGGTCTGCACTATGGTATAGACAAGATACCCGGTGTACGCGAGGTATACGCCCAAAAGTGCGCCGCCCTCGACGCGATTGATCCGGCCGGGGCCGCGCCAGCCGATGGCAAAAATGGCCATGGCCAGCGTCAAGCCCGCCATGACCACCCAATCCCGGGCAATCACCTCGCTTCCGACATCGATAGGCACGATTACTCCGGCCAGACCGACAACGCCCAAGGTATTGAACAGGTTGGAGCCGATGACATTGCCCAGCACCATATCATGCTCTTTCTTGCGCAGAGCACTGATGGATGAAGCCAGCTCCGGCAAGGAAGTACCGATGGCAACCACCGTCAGACCAATGATCAGATCGCTGACCCCAAAGGCCTCGGCGACATAGACAGCGCCCCACACCAACAAGCGGGAACTGGCAATCAACAGAATTAGACCTACCAGCGTCCAGATCACACCCGCTTTTAGACTCATGGACGCGGTGGAAGGCGTCTCATCATCCACCATTGCCAACGCATCGTTACCGCCTCGATTCGCGCGCCAGATACTCAAGCCGATGACTGCCGCCAGTAACAGCAACAACAACGCCGCATCGAGCCGTGAGACAATCCCATCGAGCAGCAGCCAGGCGGAGATGAGGGTTACCAGGCACAGCAGAGGTAATTCCTGTCGAATCACCTGGGAGTGCACCGCCAATGGACTGATCAACGCCACGGCCCCCAGAATCAGTCCGATATTGGCAATGTTCGAGCCATAGCCATTACCCAGGGCAAGACCGGGGTTGCCCTGCCCCGCGGCCAGCGCCGACACCATCAGCTCCGGTGCCGAGGTACCAAAACCAATCACCAACATGCCAATGAGCAGGGTCGAAACCCCGAGATGACGAGCTGTGACAGCAGCTCCTTCGACGAATTTGTCAGCACTCCAGACCAGCAGAATCAAGCCTGCCACGATCGCGGCGGTGGCTAATAGCACGTAGGCATCCTCTCATATAGTGAAGTAGTATCGGTTTTTGGCTCGGGAATCATGCCCGACTCATTGCTTTCATACCAGCCATCGTCGTTCGTGCCCCTTGTTCTGCTTGTCCTCTCATCCATGACTTCAGAGTTCTAACCACGCGGCGATGAAGGTTACACTACTCGCCCCATCATTATTCGATGACCAACTTGATACCAGGATACGCTTGTAGGTGAACGATCATTCGTCGTCCGACGTCCCTGAGCTGACAACCTCATCTCAGGGACAGGCTCACGCAACCCATGACACGCGACGCCGCTTGCGGGCCTGCCCCGAATGTGACTGGGTGTCGGCGCTCCCTCCGCTGTCCCCTGGCGACAAGGCCTGTTGCCCTCGCTGCGGTCACACCCTGGCGCAGCGTCATTTTCGCCCTGCGGAGCGCAGCCTGGCGCTGGCCTTGAGTTCGCTGATCGCTCTGGCCGTTGCGCTATCGTTCAATTTCGTCAGGTTCGAGTTCAGCGGTATCGGCAATCGTATCGATCTGATCGAAACCGTTACCACCATGATCAGTTTCGATCAGCGGATCGTAGCCATCTGCGTGGTGCTGGCCATCGTCGTGCTGCCGGCACTCTATCTATGCGGCGTAGTATGGCTGCAAATTGGCCTGCTGCAGCGCGACCCGCTGCCCGCCAGTCGCCAGATAGCGCGAAGCCTTGTGCATATGCACCCCTGGATGATGGCAGATGTGTTCGTCATCGGTGCTCTGGTCGCACTGATCAAGGTGGGGGGTCTGGCGGATATTTCGATAGGTATCTCCTTCTGGGCATTCTGCTTTTATGCGGTACTGCTGCTGCTGACCATGCAATCCATCGACAGCGACTGGCTCTGGTTTTCCCTGGCCCCTGAACCCCTGGCGCCAGCGGAGTCACAAACCGGCGCCACCGCAGCACCTCAAGGCCTGGGGGGCTGCACCACCTGTGGCCTGGTCAATCGTCTCGATGATCGCGGGCGTGGTCGCTGCCGACGCTGCGGCGAGCCCCTTCACGACCGCCTGCCGAACAGCCTGCAGCGCACCTGGGCGCTGGTGTTTGCTGCCGCCGTGTTGTACATACCCGCCAATGCCTATCCGATCATGACCACTACCTACCTGGGCAACAGTGATCCTTCCAACATCATCGGTGGCGTCGTGGAACTTTGGCACGGCGGCTCTATTCCGGTGGCGGTCATCATCTTCGTTGCCAGCGTCCTGGTGCCGGTGGGCAAACTCATTGCCCTCGTGTGGCTGTGTCTTGCGGCACGCCGGGGCAGCGGCAATCGTGCCTTCGTTCGCACCCGTCTTTATCGCGTGGTGGAATTCATCGGGCGCTGGTCCATGGTCGACATCTTCGTCGTCTCCATACTGACAGCACTGATCCGTGCCGGTGCGCTGATGTCCATCACCCCCGGTCCTGCAGCCCTGGCTTTTGCAAGCGTAGTGATCGTGACCATGCTTGCCGCCTTTACCTTCGATCCGCGCCTGCTATGGCAAGAATCTCCTGCTTTCGAGGAACCGTCCCATGTCTGAAGCGCACCGCGCCCAACGCCAACGCACGTCGCGCCTGTCGCCGATCTGGATAATACCGCTGGTGGCGGTGCTGATCGGGCTATGGCTGGTATACGACAACTACGCCAGCCGTGGCCCTCAAGTGGTGCTAGAAATGCCCAACGCGGAAGGTATCGAAGCCGGCAAGACGCTCATCAAGACCCGCAACGTCCAGGTCGGTCGCGTCGAAAACGTTCAGCTTTCCGAGGATTTGTCGCACACCCTGGTCACCGCCCGCATGAGCACCGATGCGGAGATCATGCTCAACGAGGAAACCCGTTTCTGGGTAGTCAAGCCGCGCATCGGCCGTGAAGGCATCAGCGGGCTGAACACGGTACTCTCCGGCGCCTATATCCAATTGCAGCCGGGCAATAGCGAAGAGTCCCAGTATCGCTTCAAGATTCTCGAACATCCGCCGGTGGCATCCCCCGGCGCCAAAGGCATTCGCATCCAGCTGGTGAGTCAGATAGGCAGCGCGCTACAGGTGGGCGATCCGGTCACTTATCAAGGACTGACCGTTGGGCGAGTCGAGAATACGGAGTTTGATCTGGAGAACCGGCAGATGGATCATCGCCTTTTCATTGAGTCACCCTACGATGACCTGGTCACCGAGAACACGCGTTTCTGGTCCGCCTCTGGCGTCGACTTGCGTTTGAATTCAGAAGGTTTTCGAGTCAACGTCGAGTCCGTTGAAACACTACTCGGCGGCGGGGTCACCTTTGCCGTGCCCGAGGACATCCCCATGGGTAAAAAAGCCAGCGGCGATGAAACGTACGAGCTCTTTTCCGATGAGGACAGTGCCATCCAGGGCACCTACAATCGCTATCTGGAATATGTCCTGCTGATTGAAGACACGGTACGCGGCCTGTCGAAAGGCTCCCCCGTGGAATATCGCGGTGTGCGGGTAGGCACCGTCGCCGCCGTGCCCTGGAATTTCAGCGCGCCGCAGCCGGATACCCGCCAGCGCTTTGCCATTCCAGTGCTGATCCGCATCGAGCCTCAACGACTGAGCAGCAAGGAAGAGCAGATTAAGCTTGATGAATGGCGTCAACGTTTTAATCGCATGTTCGACTATGGCCTGCGCGCCACCTTGAAAGCCGGTAACCTGCTGACCGGCGCCTTGTTTGTCGATCTCAACTTCGTGAAAGACGCGCCAGACTACGAAGCCGAAACTTTCGACGGCCAGACCGTCTTCCCCACGACACCCGGCGGCTTTGCTCAGATCGAGCAGAAAGTGTCCAATCTGCTCGACAAGCTCAATGACCTCGAAGTAGAGCCCGTTCTTGGCAAGCTGGAACAGAACCTGAGCGCCTCCGAGAAGACATTGAAAGAAGTGCGTGAAGCCACCGAATCCTTCAAGTCGCTGCTGGAAGATCCTCAGACCCGGCAGATAGCGTCCAATCTCAATGCATCGCTGCGGGAATTGCGGCAGACCCTTAAGGGCCTATCACCGGAATCCAGCGCTTACAAGGAGTTGACCAGAACCTTGCAAAGCGTGGAAAAACTCGTGCGTGATCTACAGCCGGTTGCCGAAACCCTGCGGGAGAAGCCCAATGCGCTGATTTTCGATCGCAGCAGTGGTCCGGACCCAGTGCCACAGGCGCCAAGACAATGATGACACGATCCCCTGACCGGCTTTCCCACGCCTATCGTAAACAAGGAGAAACAATGAAAAAGCTGGGCCTCACCTTCATGCTGCTGAGCGTTTTTTTGTCACTGGCAGGATGCGCCACCGGTGGCGTCTCGACAGAGCGCTATACCCTCCCGAGTGGTAGCGACACCAAGGCCTCGGCAAGTGGCGAAACGCGCAATAACGTTTCCCAGCGCACGCTGATCATGGATAGCCTGGAACTGGCAAGCTATCTCGAAAGCCAAGGCATCATCTTGCAAAGCGACGATATTCGCGTACTAGAGGCAAGCTCACACCTGTGGGCGGAATCGCTCAAGCGTCAGCTCGATCGCGGTCTGCGTCAGCGCCTGGCCAGTCGCCTGCCGAATACGCGGGTGCTTGAAGGTGGCAATAATGCCGACGCCCTGCATCTGCGAGTTAACGTCGATCAGTTTCAAGGACGCTATGACGGTCTGGCGGTGGTCAGCGGGCGCTGGCAGCTATACGACGACAGCGGCGAGTTGCTGACCCTTAAATCCTTCAATGTTACTCAAGCCCTCGAAAGTGACGGCTATCCAGCCCTGGTACGGGCGCTGGGCCGTGCCTGGGACAAGGTGGCCGCAGATATCGCCAGGGGGATAAAAGACGAGCGCTAGCCGGTATCGCAGCTATTCGAGTGCACTTATTCATCTTTTCTGTTAGATTATGCCGCGCGGCTCTTTCGTCCCTTCGCCGCGCGATCATCCTGCTTTCTCATCTTTTACGCATTGGCCCGGGACGCACGTTTTCAAAACGAGCGGCAGGTGCGTTTGACCCGGAGTCTACATGAGCTTTTCCGAACTTGGCCTGCGCGCCGAACTGTTGCGTGCGGTCGAAGAACAAGGCTATACCACCCCTACCCCGATCCAGCTCAAGGCCATTCCCGCCGTGCTCAAGGGTGGCGATTTGCTGGCCAGCGCCCAGACCGGCACCGGCAAGACCGCTGGATTTACACTGCCGCTGCTACAACGCCTGGCGGACGGGCCTCGCCCGCAGCCGCGTCAGATTCGCGCCCTGGTATTGACCCCCACTCGTGAACTGGCCGCCCAGATCGGCGAGAACGTCGTCGACTATGGCCGTTATTTGAAGCTGCGCTCCCATGTGATCTTTGGCGGTGTAGGTCAGCAACCTCAAGTAGACGCCCTTCGCAACGGCCTGGATATTCTTGTTGCGACTCCCGGACGGCTGCTCGATCTGCATCAGCAGCGCCACGTGGATCTCTCCAAGGTCGAGACCCTGGTGCTCGATGAAGCCGACCGCATGCTCGACATGGGCTTCATCCACGACATCAAGAAGCTGCTGCGACTGCTGCCCGCCAAGCGTCAGAACCTGCTGTTCTCCGCCACCTTTTCCGATGAGATCCAACAACTGGCCAACGGCCTGCTGGACAGTCCTACTTTCATCGAGGTCGCTCGCCGCAACACCGCCGCGGAAAGCATCGACCAGGCGATCTATCGCGTCGATCGGGAAAAGAAGCGCGACCTGCTGGCACATCTCATCAAGCAGAATCAATGGTATCAAGTGCTGGTCTTCACCCGTACCAAGCACGGCGCTAATCGGCTTGCAGAGCAACTCGGCAAGCAGGATATTCCCGCCATGGCGATTCACGGCAACAAGAGCCAGTCTGCCCGCACCCGCGCATTGGCGGCTTTCAAGGATGGCAGCCTGCAGGTGCTGGTAGCGACGGACATCGCCGCTCGCGGACTCGATATCAACGAACTGCCTCATGTGGTCAACTTCGAACTGCCCAACGTAGCGGAAGACTACGTGCACCGCATCGGTCGCACCGGCCGGGCAGGCAGCGAAGGCCAGGCAATCTCCCTGGTCTGCGTCGATGAGCACGGTCTGCTCAAGGGTATCGAACGCCTGCTCAAGCGGGATTTGCCCAAGCATATCGAGCCCGGTTTCGAGCCAGACCCCAATGCCAAGCCCGAGCCCATCGAGAACGGGCGTCGGGGCGGTCGTAACAACAGTCGTGGCGGCGGTAATGCCAACAATCGCGGCAATGCCAATCCGCGCAACGGCGCGAACCCACGCAGTAAAGAGAACAGCAGCGAGAACAAATCGGCGCGTCGCCGGCGTCCGCAGCGCAGCCGTCAGGCCTGAGCGCTACTGCGATAGCGATCAACTGGTATGAAATGCAAAGCGCGACCTCAAGGGTCGCGCTTTTTTCATACGGGTGTTGTTTAGCGTTCTACTGGTGATGGAGTCCTATCAGCCAGGACTCTCTCACTTCGTTTGCAAAATTGTCCGGCAACAGCGGCGGGTTAAATTGTTACCTTCCATCCTCTCCAGTTCGTAGCCACTTATACATGACCAGTGCATCTACAAGCCCTTTGGCTGGATGATTAAAAGCCTTCGGGAGCCTGCCCACGGTCTCGAATCCGAGCTTGCTCCACAGACGAACGCCCTCTTCATTGCTTGATGCTACAAAATTGAATTGCATTGCCTTGTAACCAAGGTCTAATGCCACTTTTTGCGAATGCTCGCACATGATGGTTGCAAGACCCCGACCTCTTGCTTTCGAAGCGACCATATACCCACAGTTGCAAACATGACTACCTGGCCCCGCTTGATTCATTTTCAGGTAATAGGTGCCAAGAATCTCTTCATTCTCTTCGACTACAAACGTTTTACATGGATCATCCAGCCAAATTTTCTCTGCCTGATCGATAGTCGTGGCGTGATCGTACGCGTAGGTCTCGCCAGTTTTCACTATTTCATGGAAGATTGGCCAAATAGATTCCCAATCTTCTCTACGTGCTTCTCTGATAGTCATGGGAGAAACCTTCAAAAAACATGACGTTTGGCTTTGCGGCGTGCTGGAACGCCGTGTAGTTGCATCCGGCAACAGCTGAATCGCCCAACGCCGAAGCGCACCGGTGGCTTTGACGTAGCGAAGCGGAGGCAAAGCCATTCATGTGATGCGCCTGGTTAATAGTAGCACTTTGCAGGTGCGGCAATCACAGCTAACGCCAAGCGCGCCGGTGAGTTTGACGCGCGAAGCGGAGACAAAGACATCCGAGTGCCGCGCCTGGTTAAATTGCTATTGTTCACCTTGGCAATGGCTCTTCTTCTCACCTTCATTGAATACCGACAATTTCGGCAATGTCACCCGGCCCTTTGAATTCTCTCCTTTACAGAACGGGATGAAGCAGCTCTGTCACCGTTACCGATGTCAGCATGATCGGCCCCAGCAAGACAGTGGCATGAGCTTACGACGCCATTGATAATTATTTGCATTGGTGGCATGGTACGAACCGTTTTTACTCATAGCGCTATAAGGGATTCAGCGTGAAGACAATTCGCTTACGCGGCTTTTCCTGTCTTGTGATCTGGTTTCTGCTGGCTGGTGTCGCCCAGGCCCAGGAAACAGCGGACAATGCTGATGCCCCCTCCCCGCCCAAGCAGGCTCAGCAAGCCAAAATCGACGCTGCGGATGAAGAAACTCAGGCGCTACTCGCCGAGCTGAGTCGCCTTGAAAGCAATACTCGCAGACTATCGGCCTACAACGATGAACTCGAGCGGGTGGTGACGCATCAGGCGGATCTGCTTGAGCGTCGTGAAAGCGCACTCGACTCCGCGAATACGATGCAGGAATCGTTGCCTCCCCTGTTGCGGACTCTTGTGCAACGCCTGGACCACTGGGTCGATAGCGACCTGCCTTTCCTGCAGGAAAAGCGCAAGGCCCGAGTCGACAACCTCGAACAGATGCTGGTGAATCCAGAACTCGATGGCGCCAAACGCCTGGACAGGGTGCTTTCCGCCTGGCGCACCGAGTTGAACTACGGCCGGGAAATGGACGCCTGGCGCGGCATGTTAGACGAGCAGCGCGAGGTCGATTTTCTACGCCTGGGCCGAGTCGGGTTTTACTATCTTACGCCAAACGGCCATGAAGGCGGCGTTTGGCGTTCAGAGCAAAATGAGTGGCAACCTTTGAACGACGATGCCCGTCGGCAAGTGCACAAGGGCTTGAGCATCGCCCGGGATCAGCGTGCCCCAGAGCTGCTGGAACTGCCGGTCTCCAATGCGTTACAGAATGCGGGCGACCCAGGAGCAGATTCATGACGATGCGTGAAAAGATGACGCGCGGTTGCGCGATCGCGCTGTTGCTGCTGTCGTCATACGCCCTGGCGCAACCCGACGATCCGAATCGCTCTTTCGATGCGCAGCGAGCGTCCGCGAATGCCAAGAACACAGCCCGACTTGCTGCTCTGGTGGACGATCCCGAAGCCCTGGATCAGGCCCTCGAGGCCGCGCGTGAACGCCAGGCAACGGAAACCGAACGGCGTAGCGAACTGGAAGCCCGACAGGCCGAACAACGCCAGCGCCTCGATGAACTCAAGGCGCCTCGCAACGCGACTGGGGATGATCAAGAAGCAGGTAGCGAACAAGAAAACGCCGATCTGCAGGCGGTGGCAGATGTACTCGATGGGCAGGTTGGCGAGCTGCGCGATGACCTGGCGGACAGCTGGCTGACCCTGGGCGAGTTTACGCTGCCCGAACGGCGCCACCCGGACGCTCCCCTGACACCCGATCGGCTTGAAAGCGTGGCGGATGCGCTGATGGCGCTGACCCGGGAAACCGGACGCATCTCGCAATTTACCGCTCCGGTGGCCAATGCGAATGGCGACGTGACGGATCAGAACGTCATACGCCTGGGGGACATGGCGGCCTTCAGCAGCGGCCACTGGTTGCGTCAAAGCGACGGCGACATGGCGCCAGCGATGCTCGAGCAATTACCCGCCACGGTCCAAAACAATCTTGCGACTTTTGCCGAAGGCGAAAACACGCCTCTAAAGCTCGATCCGACTCGAGGCAAACTGCTTGACGCCCTGATGCAACACCCTTCCCTGCTCGAACGCTTCCATCAGGGCGGTGCGGTGGGTTACGTGGTGGTGACCCTGGGAATTTTCGGCCTGATCGTGGCGCTGGTGCAGTACGCCTACCTGCTGATCGTCAGTGCCCGCCTGCGTCGTCAGCTAAAAGGGCTGGACAATCTGCGCCAGAACAATCCTTTGGGTCGGGTGCTTGGCAAGTTCAAGACGTTGCATCACGGGCTTGCCCCGGAGGCGCTGGAAGCCCGGCTGGACGAATCGCTGCTGGCGGAACAGCCACGGCTCGAACGGGGCCAGGCACTGGTCAAGTTGCTGGCTGCCGTCGCGCCATTGCTGGGATTGCTCGGCACCGTGACCGGCATGATCGTCACCTTTCAGGCCATTACGGTGTTCGGCACCGGCGACCCGCAGCTGATGGCCGGCGGCATCAGTCAGGCACTGGTCACCACCGTACTGGGGCTAATCACGGCAGTACCGCTACTGTTCGCCCATACCGCTCTGACCAGCCGCAGCCGACATATCGTTGCGATCCTCGAAGGCCGCGCCAGTGCCGTGTTGGCGGAACATCTCGAGAGTCAGCCCGCAAGCGACAAGTCTAACGAGCATCACCATGCCACTTCCCTGGCTTGATCCGGCTGCACTTCTGCTCGATCCATTCCTCTGGCTGCTCGACGCCGGGGGGGTGGTACTCGTCACCATTCTGGGCGTGGCGATCCTGCTGTTTTCGCTGGGACTGGAACGCTGGTGGTATTTCCGCTTCACCTGGTGCCGGGAACGCCACGCCCTGGTAAGCCAATGGATGGCACGCAAGGATCGCCAAAGCTGGAGTGCCTTGACCCTGCGGGAGGTGTGGACGCGGGATCTGATCGCCCGATTGCGCCGCCCCCTGCCCTGGCTGAAACTGCTGGTCATGCTTTGCCCATTGCTGGGATTACTCGGCACCGTGACCGGCATGATCGCGGTATTCGACGGTCTGGCGCTTCAGGACACCAGCCAGGCTCGGGCGATGGCGAACGGCGTGGCCCGAGCGACGCTGCCGACGCTTGCGGGCATGGCGGTGGCAGTCATGGGACTGCTCTTTACCACTCGACTGGAATTCATCATCCGGCGTGAGGATCAGCGGCTGCATGACCGCATGGCCCGCGCCGTGGAGAGCACTCATGCGTAGACGGCGATTACAAGGTGACAACAGCGATGCCAGCGAGGTCAACCTGACCCCGATGCTGGACGTCGTGTTCATCATGCTCATCTTCTTTATCGTCACTACCAGCTTCATCAAGGAAAGCGGCGTGGAAATTCAGCGCCCGCAGTCCAGCGCAGCCACCCCCCGACCGGACGCCCAGGTCATGGTGGCGTTGACCGCCGAGGGTGCGGTCTGGGTCGACGGCCAGCCGGTGGATGCCCATCGCGTGGGCAGTGAAGTAGCGGCGCTGATCAACGATCAGGGCAGCGTCGTGATTCAGGCAGACCGGGAATCCACCACGGGGCTGCTGGTGGAGGTCATGGATCGCCTGCGCGAGGCCGGCGTCGAGGATGTGGCCGTGGCCGCCACCCGCGGTGACGCATGATTCGAGCGCCCGTATCCGCCCTGGGCGGCATCGTCCTGGCGCTGGTGCTGTTCTGGCTGCTGGCCCTGTTGGTGGCGCCGCCGGAGGCCCCGGTGGAGATAAAAGAACAGGCCATGGCCTTGAACATGACCGACGCGACCCAGGCCCAGGCCCAGAACAAGAACAAGAACAAGAAAGAGTCAAGCGCCGGTTCCCAGGCAGAATCATCCCCGCCGCTACCGACGCCGCCCACTCAGATACCACCGCAACTATCGCTACCAGAACCTGCACCGGAAGCGAATAGCGAAATTGCGGTCCCAGAACCGGAACCAGAGCCAGAACCGACACCAGAACCAGCGCCGACCCCTGAACCCGAGCCAGCACCAGAACCCAGAACTGAACCCGAGCCTCAGCCTGCGCCTGAGCCAGCGCCCCAGCCTGCTCAGGCCAGCAGTGCCGGAAGCTTCGCCGGTACGTCACCCAACCCCAGTCAATCCCAGGCCGCTGGCGCTGGCAGCGCGCAATCCGGCCCGAGGGATGTCGGCCAGGTGTCGCCGATCAGCCAGGTGCCGCCGCAATATCCCGCACGGGCCCAGCGGCGCAACCTGGAAGGCCACGTGGTGCTGACGTTTCTGATCCGGCCGGATGGCAGCGTGGACGCCTCCTCCATCAAGGTGACCGACGCGCGGCCGCGCAACGTCTTCGATCGAGCCGCCCGGCAGGCGGTATCCCAGTGGCGATTCGAGGCCACCGGCGAACTGCGCCGCGCTCGTCAGCGCCTGGAGTTCAGGCTGCGTTGAACAATAGCGCTCTTCAACGGTTCTTCTTGAGGTAATGGTTAACCCACCGACAGCATTCATCAGGGGATAACATCAGGCATATAAATTGAATAACTCTCATTTGTATTAAGTTTCGTAAAGGACGACTATGAAAGGGAATAAGGAGACGTTCAATGGCTGAAGACAACGTACTCGATCTTGCGGGCTTGGGCGTCGGCCCTTTCAACCTGAGCATTGCGGCACTTGCGGACAGCCATGTCCCTGGGCTCGCCGCTCGCTTTTTCGAGCGTCGCCCCAGGATCGTCTGGCATCCGGGCCTGATGCTGCCGGACACTCACCTGCAGACCGGTTTTCTCAAGGATCTGGTGACCGCCGTGGCACCGGACAGTCCCCATTCGTTTCTCAATTATCTGGTTCGCCACCGGCGCTTTTATCGGTTCATGACCGCCGGGCTTGCCACCGTAAGCCGGGCAGAATTCTCCGACTATCTGGGTTGGGTCGCCGGTCGTCTGGACAGCGTCACGTTGGGCGAGACGGTGCGCGAGGTGAGTATCGATCCTCAGGGCTTTTTACTGCGCACGAATCATGGCCATCACCGAGCGCGTCATCTTTGCCTGGGCACCGGTAAGGCGCCCTGGTGGCCGGACTTTGCCGAGAAGCAGCAAGGATCACAGTGTCTGCATGGGGCTCACATCGCCGATGAACCTCGAAATTTCAGCGGGCGCCGGGTAATGATCGTCGGCGGTGGCCAAAGCGGTGCCGATATCTTTCTCAACGCCCTGCGTGGTTATTGGGGCAAGCCTGAAGAACTGCTCTGGGTCTCCCGACGGCGCAATTTCCAGCCTCTGGACGAAACCGCCTTCACCAACGAATATTTCACCCCGCACTATACCCAGAGCTTTCACGAGCTGCCGCTTGAGGTGCGCAAACGGGAAGTAGCCGCCCAAAAGCTCGCCAGTGACGGCATTACCCCAGCAGCGCTGCAGACCCTCTACCAGGAGCTTTATCACCGCTTCGATGTGCTGGGTGAGCCCCGCTGGGCGCGCCTGCTCCCTCATCGTACCGCCATCGATCTGCAGCGCCGAGGGCAGGCATTTGCCTTGACCACGCAGCACGGTCTTTGCGGGGATCACGAAACCTTTTCGGCGGATATCGTCGTCTTTGCTACGGGCTTTCAATCTCGGCTGCCGGATTGCCTGGCGCCGCTAGCCGAACGACTGCATCGGGATGAGCACGGCGAACTGGTGCTGGGCGCCAATTTCGATCTGGCCTGGGAAGGTCCGGCCCAGCATCGGCTTTACGCGGTCAATGCCGGTCGTCACAGCCATGGTATCGCGGAGCCTCAGCTATCGTTGATGGCCTGGCGCTCCGCCAGGATTCTCAATCACGTGACGGGGCGTCAGGTGTTCGATCTTACGGAAGATGATGGCCCTATCACCTGGCAGTCCGTGAATGCGCAGCGCTGGGCCCAGGCGATCTAGTCCAGGCTGCTGGCGTCGCGATTATTTTTGATAACGATTCGTGTTTAATTTATCATTTAGTGGCGAAATGCTTGATATCCTTTAGATCGATACGCCCCTCTCCCTTTGTATTGCAGGGCTTCACCGAGAATTCCATGTTCGAAGTCGATGCCGCCAGCTTCTCGGTTGGCGATAAACAGCTATTGCAACCGCTCGATCTCACCTTCACCGAGGGGCAGATCTACGGCCTGATCGGCCACAACGGGTCCGGCAAGTCGACGCTTCTCAAGCTGCTTGCCCGTCAGCAATCCGCAAGCCAGGGGGAAATACGTCTTCATGATCGCCCTCTGTCGAACTGGGGCAGCCGGGAATTTGCCCGGCAGGTGGCCTATCTGGCGCAGCACCTGCCCGGGGCGGACAATCTCACCGCCCGGGAGCTGATCGGCTTCGGCCGCTACCCCTGGCACGGTCTGCTGGGCCGTTTTGACGAGAAGGATCGCGCTCAGGTGAAGCGAGCCATCGCCTTGACCCATACCCAGGATTTTACCGAGCGCCAGGTCGACACCCTTTCCGGCGGCGAGCGCCAGCGGGTCTGGCTCGCCATGCTGATCGCTCAGGGCAGCCGTTTTCTGCTGCTCGACGAGCCTTTGTCCGCCTTGGATATCGCGCACCAGGTCGAGGTTCTGGCGCTAATACGCACGCTTTGTCGGGAACTCGGCCTGGGGGTAATCATCGTGTTGCATGACGTCAACATGGCGGCACGTTACTGTGATCAGCTTATTGCCCTGCACAGCGGCCGCGTACTGGCCCAGGGCGCGCCGTCAGAGCTGATGCGTGCAACCACCCTGGAAGCCATCTACGGCATTCCCATGCAGGTGATGCCCCATCCGGGAGGCGAGCATCCCATCGCCGTGATTCACTGATGACTGCCGGTTCTACTCTTTCTGCTTCTTTCGTGGCACAAGCCACCTTCAGAACGCGAACCTGGGGCGTGCTTGCGGCGCTGCTGCTCTTGCTGGCCAGCACGCTGCCGGCCCGGGCCGCGGAGTCGTCCATCGTGACCCTGGACTGGACCGTGGCGGAAACAATGCTGGCCCTGGGAGTGGTGCCCATGGGCGTGGCCCAGCTCGACGCCTACCGGGACTGGGTTGGCAGCCCGGAGATGCCTGCAAGCGTCGTCGACCTTGGCCTGCGCGCCCAGCCCAACCTGGAACTGCTGGCGGATCTCGATCCTTCCGAGATCCTGATCACGCCGCTGTTTGCCTCTCTCGAGCCACGACTTTCCCGTATTGCCCCGGTCACGACCCTGGGCATCTACGCCACCAGCGACGATCCCTGGGCGAGCATGCTCGCGGCTACCCGCAAACTGGGCAGGCTGACCGGACGGCCCGAGGCCGCCGAGCGGCTCATCGCCAGCACCGAGACGCAACTGGCCCAGGCAAAAAAGTACCTGCCCGAGAATTCGCCAGCGCTATTGGTCGTGCAGTTCATGGATGAACGCCATGTACGCGTCTTCGGTGAGCGCAGTCTTTTTCAGGGCGTGCTCTCGCGGCTGGGACTCGATAATGCCTGGCAGGGAAAGACCAATGCCTATGGGTTCTCTTTGGTGGGCCTGGAAGATCTGGCGGAACTGAAGGCGCATCTGGTCGTCGTGGAACCGCTGCCGACAGGCGTCGAGGAACAGCTCGCCGAAAGCGGCCTCTGGCAGAATCTCGATGCCGTACGTCGGGATCAGGTGAGCACTCTACCATCAGTCTGGAGCTTCGGCGGACTCCCTTCCGCCCAGCGCTTCACCTACCTGCTGGTAGAGGCATTGACCCAGAATGAGCGCGCCGAGGATGTCTGATATCGCCTCCCGCTCCACCAGACCCTGGCTGACACCGGCCTGGGCCTGCGTCTTGATGGGCCTGCTGACCCTGGTACTGGCCTGGTGGGTACTGAATACCCATCTTGATCTTTCAACTGCCGCAGGGGCTCTGTTCGCCCCGGCACAAGACGATATTGCCCAGATAGTGGCCCACTACAGCTGGTGGCCGCGCCTGGGCATTTCACTGCTAAGTGGCGGCGGCCTGGCCTTGGCCGGCGTACTGATGCAGCAGGTGCTGCGCAATCCCCTTGCCGCGCCCACCACGCTAGGCGTTGCCAGCGGCGCCAATCTGGCACTGCTTGCAGTTACGCTGATGGCTCCAGGCTTGCTGGCCTTCGGTCGTGAGTGGGTGGCCCTTGCCGGCGGCGGTCTGGCCATGGGGCTCGTGTTCCTGCTTGCCTGGCGGCGTGGCCTGACACCCATGGTGGTGGTGCTTGCCGGGCTGGTGGTCAATCTCTACTTCGGCGCCCTCGGCACGGTGCTGCTGCTGTTTCACCAGGAAGAACTCAAGGGCCTGATGATCTGGGGGGCAGGCTCCCTTGCCCAGAACAACTGGGACGGAGTCATGTTCCTGTGGCCCAGGCTCGCGCTGGGCTTCGGTCTTGCCCTGCTGCTGCTCAAGCCTTTGGCGATTCTGGAACTCGACGATGCCAACGCTCGTAGCCTGGGGGTGTCTCTCAAGTATCTACGCCTGGCGAGTCTGGCGCTGGCGGTATTCATCACCGGCTGTGTGGTCAGCGTGGTGGGGGTGATCGGTTTCATCGGTCTGGCGGCGCCGGCCATCGTGCGCCTGCTGGGGGCCAGGCAACTGCTTTCACGCTTGATCTGGTCGACGCTTTTCGGCGCCTTGTTGTTAGCTGCCACGGATCTGATGCTGCAGCGCTTCTCCGGCGCCTTGCCGACCTTGATCCCCACCGGGGCCACCACCGCCGCCCTGGGGGCGCCGCTGCTACTGTGGCTGATTCCGCGTCTGCGTCTGAAAACCGGCCAGCCCCAGTCCCAGGGCATCGCCATAGGGAAACGTCGGGCTGCGATCGGCCCCTGGCTCGCAGGCCTGGGCCTGGCGCTGGTCACCGCCATGGTCGTTGCCTTGTGTGTGGGTCAAAGCGCCGAGGGCTGGCAATGGCAGCTGCCGTTCATTCAGGACTCGATGATCCAGTGGCGGCTGCCCCGCCTGCTGGCCGCCGGAGGCGCGGGCATCATGCTGGCGGTGGCCGGCACGCTGATTCAGCGCATGACCGGCAACCCCATGGCGAGCCCGGAGGTGTTGGGCATCAGCAGCGGCACCGCCATTGCGTTGATCCTGACACTGTTGCTGCTGCCCGGGGCCAGCCAGCTGACCCTGATCGGTCTTGGCACTCTAGGGGCGTTGATGACCCTTGCAGTGCTGGTGGCCCTCAACAAGCGCAGCGGTTTCCTGCCGGAACGGCTGCTGTTGAGCGGCGTGGCCATCACCTCTTTGTTCGACGCCCTACGAAGCTTCATTCTCGCCGGGGGCGATCCTCGCGGCCAGCAGATCATCGCCTGGTTTTCCGGTTCCACCTATTACGTGGATCTGCCCACGGCGTTGATCGTGTCAGCCCTTGCCATCGTTCTAGCCCTGGCGGCACGTCCCTTTGCCCGCTGGCTCGATCTGCTGCCCCTGGGCGCCACCACCGCAAGCGCCCTGGGCGTGGCGGTGCTGCGTTCGCGGCTAGCGCTTTTGGTTTTGGTGGCCCTGCTTACCGCCAGCGCCACCCTCGTTGTCGGCCCCTTGAGCTTCGTCGGCCTGCTGGCGCCTCACATGGCCCGTTTTGCCGGATTCTCCCGAGCCCGGGAACATTTGCTGAGTGCGGCGCTGATTGGCGCTCTGCTGATGATCGTGGCGGACTGGCTGGGCCGGCAGCTGCTGTTCCCCTCGGAGGTGCCTGCGGGGCTGGTTGCCTCGCTGCTGGGGGGCGCCTACTTCATGTGGGGACTGCGGCGGTTATGACGTTTTTAATCAGCCTATGAGCGGGTGATTCATCAACACCGGGATCAAGCTTTCCACACTATGAATACGAATAATTATCGTTGATATTATACTTAGCAATGCTAACATCACTTCCAACAGTGCTCTTCGCTTTCATGACGCCCTTCAAGGAACAACAGAATGAAAACCCGCATGACCGTCGGTTTGGCCATGGTGGCCAGTTCAGCCTCGCTGAGTCTGCACGCTCAAGACACTCAAGACACCATGGTCGTCGTCGGGTCGCGCACGCCGAGTCAGATCAGCCAGATTCCCGGCGCCGTGTGGGTCATTGACAATGAACAACTCGGCGATCAGCTGGATACCGGCGCGGATCTCAAGACTGCCCTTGGTCGGCTGGTGCCGGGGCTGGATCTGGCCCCCCAGGGACGCACCAACTTCGGCCAGAACCTGCGTGGGCGCAGCGCCCAGGTGTTGATCGACGGCGTCTCTCTCAATAGTTCCCGCGGGCTGTCCCGGCAGTTCGATGCCATCGACCCGTTCAACATCGAGCGGGTCGAGGTGCTCTCCGGCGCCAGCAGTCTCTACGGCGGCGGCGCCACTGGCGGTATCATCAACATCATCACCCGCAAGGGGGAGCCGTCGGACAGGCCCAACTGGCGCACCCAGGCCCGGGTCAAATCCGGCTTTCAGAACAGCGACGACTTCGACAAGCGCATCGCCCAATCCGTCAGCGGCGGCAGCGAGCGCGTCCAAGGCTATCTGGGTACCGCTTTTGAAGATCACGGTCGCGCCTACGACGGTGACGGCGATGAGATATTCCCGGACATCACCCAGACCGATCTGCAGGACAATCGCAGCATCGACGTGCTGGGCAATCTGAACATCAACCTGACCCAGGAGCAGACGCTGCAGCTCACCGGTCAGGTCTATCGCTCCGGCTACGAAGGCGATCGTGGGCTTTACTTCCCGAACGTCGATGCGGTGCCCGCCGGCAACCTGGAAGGTGCGGAGATTCGCGACGGCTATGAGTCGGATCGGGACCCGGCCACGGATCGCAAGCTGATCAATGCCCAGTATCATCACGCCAACCTGCTGAATCAGAACTTCTATCTGCAGGCCTATTACCGGGAGGAAGAATCCAGTTTCAACGCCTTCCCCTACCCGCGCCCGCTACCCAGCGAGCGCCGCTTTGCCACGGAGTTCGCCACCTCCAAGCAAAATACGGATCTTGGCGGCGTCAAGGCGTTGTTCGACGCGGAGCTGACCGACAGCATCGACCTGACCTATGGCCTGGACTACAGCCGCGAGTCTTTCGATGCGGATCAGATGTTCTTCGATGTGGCCACCACGGACGCCACCGGCGGTCTGGTACAGAATGAATCCCGTACCGAGGATCGCTATCCGAGCTATGACGTGGACACCCTGGCAGGCTTCGTGCAAGGGGACTGGCAGCTAACCGAACGCTTGAAGTTTTCAGCAGGAGTACGCCAGCAGCATACCGACGTGGACGTGGACGACTTCACCAAGCGCGACTATGACCGGGCGACGGGTGTACGTCAGGGGGTGCTGGTGCCTGGCGGCGACAACGACTACGACGAGACCCTCTACAACGCCAGCCTCTTATACGACTTTGGTGAGCATCAGACCTGGCTGCGCTATAGCCAGGGCTTCGAGCTGCCTGATCCGGCCAAGTACTACGGCAAGAGCCCGGAAGTCAGCGTCGATGCCAACCCCCTGGATGCAGTGAAGACCGATCAGGTGGAGCTGGGCTGGCGCTACGCCGGGGCTAACTGGTCCGCTCAGGCAGCTCTCTATTACGCCTGGTCGGACAAGGCGGTGGAAAACAACGATGACCTGAGCGTGTCCGTGGTGGACGACAAGAAGCGCGACTACGGTTTCGAAGCCGCCGCGACCCGCTACTTCGATCACGGTTTCGAGGCCGGCGGCACCTTGCACGCGGTGCGCTCGGAGCAGAAGATCGATGGTGACTGGGACAAGCGGGACGTGCGCTACGCTTCAACGTCTACCGCCACCGCGTTTGTGGGCTGGTCGGATTTTGAGCGCTCTGCACGGTTGCAGGCCAATCATGTGTTCGATCTGGACGACGATCAGGATCAGGAAATCGACGGCTATACCACCCTGGATCTGTTGCTGGGGCAGAACACCCGCTTTGGCAAATTCAGCGTCGGGGTCGAGAACCTGCTGGACAAGAGCTATTCCACGGTATGGGGGCAACGCGCGGAGCTCTTCTACTCGCCGAACTTCGGTCCGGCTTATCTGTTCGACTATCAGGGCCGGGGGCGGGCGTATAGCCTGAGCTGGTCCATGGACTATTAAGGCTCTTCGACGTTCCATGTGAATTCGGTCTGATTCATCGCCCGATAAATCGGTCTCCTACGAAACCTCGTGATATCAATTGCCTGTAGGAGATCGCTTCAGCGAGCGATAGGTGCATCGAGCTCCATGCCGAGCGTCGGAATCTGCGTGCCGCCCATGTCCTGCCCCCTGTAGTATATAGCCCCATCGTGTCTCGGCGACGGGGCAAATTTCACACCCATCGTCGAAAAGCTTTGTTCTATTAAAAGAGCTACATGCACAAGGATACACAGCGCCCCGCTGCCGAACAGCTTGCCGCCCTCTATCGCGGGCCCTTCGAGGCGGCAGAGCCACCCATGATTGCAGAACGTCCGCCGCCGGAGGCCTTGCCGGCGACGGACTTTTTGGTGCCCGATAGACTTGAAGAGGTGTTGATTCGCTTCGGGGAGCGCTACGCGGTTTTTGAGCCACGTGGCGTCGCATCCCAATGGTCGAAGTGGTATTTCCTGGCGCTGCTGGTACCGGAACTCCTGACGAGAGCGCTGCTTGGGCGCTTCCTACCGGTGGCCCTGGATCGGCTTCATTTGCTGCTGGCACCGGACGGCCGAGTTGAGCGCCTGTGTTTTCAACAGGAGGGTACGGCGTTACACACGGAAGATGAAAGCCTGCCGCTCAACCTGCTGGATGACAATCTAGCGCCGCTGATCGAAGCCCTTGCCGGGTTTTCAGGTGCCTCGCCCCGAGTGTTCTGGAGCAATGCCGGCAATGTCTTCGAGCAGTGCCTGGGTCAGCTTGCTCATCATCCCGATGCTCTGCCCGGCATGACTGACGATCTTCAGTATTTCTTGACCCAGCGCCGATTGGCGGATGGGCGACGCAACCCCTTGTATCGACCGGTGCGCTATCAAAAACAGTCAGACGGCAGCACCCGGCGGGTGCGTCGCCTATGCTGCATCCGCTATCTTGTTCCCGAACTTGGCTACTGCGGAAACTGCCCTTTAAAAAGAGCCAAATAAATTACCGAACGAAATAAGCGGGCGTCGCCACGTCACAAGGCGCACGGAGCACAGGAACCGGAGCATATGGGTATATGTGAGGATTCCGACCGGGCTGGCGCACCAGCACCGCGCAACAAGTGATTCGTTGGGGGCGCCGAGCCCGTGCAGGTATTTATTTCTCAAGCGTCTGCCAGCTTGACGCGCAACCGTGCTACCGCCTGACTATGCAACTGACAGACTCGAGATTCACTGACCCCCAGCACTGCGCCGATCTCTTTCAAGTTGAGTTCTTCCTGATAGTAAAGCCCCAGCAGCAGTTTTTCCCGCTCTGGAAGCTGGTCGATCGCCTCCACAAGGCGCTCGCGCTGTTCGCCGCTGACCAGCGCATCGAAAGGTGACTTGGGCCCGCTGATGCCGGCATCCGGCTCGTCGCCTTCAGCAAACACATCGTCATAACCCAGTAGCTGGCCGTTGTTGGTATCCGCCAGACGCTGGCGGTAATCTTCCATGCTCAGCGACATCGCCTCGGCGATCTCCCGTTCCTCTGCCGGCCGGCCCAGCTCCTGCTCCAGGCGGCGCAAAGTTTCATCCACCTCCCGGGCGTTGCGCCGGACGCTGCGCGGCACCCAGTCGCGACTGCGCAGCTCATCGATCATCGCGCCACGGATACGCTGGCTGGCATAGGTGGTAAAACTGGCGCCCTGACCCGAATCGTAACGATTCAGACAGTCCAGCAGCCCCACCATACCCGCCTGAATGAGATCGTCGAGTTCGACGCTGGCCGGAAGCTTTACCTGCAACGACAGCGCCTGACGTCGCACGATAGGTAAGTACTGATCGAGTATTGCGCGCTGATCGATTTTGCCTTGTGCCGTATACATCCCACATGCCTCGTGCTGTCGAAGGACGACAGCACCATGACTTCATTGGGGTGCTGTCCATGGGAGTAGTATTACGTCGTTTGCGTCGCTACCAAGCGACAAATACCCTTGTAAGCCGATAGCTATTCAGCCTTTAGGAAAATCCGGCGAAATCGATCGGTAATTCACGATGACTTGCAGGCCCTGAACCAGAACCGGTTTGGGTGCGCGAGCATCCTGGGGAAGTCGAAAAACAAAGAATAATGCCTGATCGGCGTTCGATCCGGCCAAGGCCTGGCTGGTACCTCGGGCGGTGGGCAATGAAAAGCAGCTCTCGCCTTGGCAAAGCCATGCCTCGAGGGAAGGCTGACCCGAGGATGGCGCAAAGCGCCAGCTGATGCTGTGAATACGAGCGTCGGGGGATAGCGAAGAAGACGGTGCAATGGGCGCGGACTGCACCAAACGCCCTGGGGTGAATAGACGTACGCTCGACGCGCTGCCGACCCAGCTGCCAGACGCTGCCTGAGCGTCCGGCGTCAATATCGACAGCACCATCAACGGTGCTATCAACAGTAGATATAAAAAGGCGCTTTGACGTTTCATATGGATTCGCTCCAGCCATCGCCCGATAAATCGGTCTCCTACAAACCCCAGTGATATCAACTACCTGCAGGAGCTCGCTTCAGCGAGCGATAGGCGCATCGAGCGCCATGCGGAGCAGCGTAACCTGCGTGCCTCGACGAAAGAAATTCCACGGCTAGTCTTTGCGGATTCTCGGTGGCGTGATCACCAGCAGCTGCATGTCCAAAAACTGTGCCGCCACCTGCTGAAGATTGTTGAGTAACCCCGCCCGGGAAGGGAAGGGAGAATGCACCAGCAGCAAACGCCGGGGCCCGCCTTGTTGTGCCAGGCGCTTGAGCATGGCATAGGCGCGGCGAAAGCCATCCAGATCGTCCCCTACCCACAGCGCCCAGCGGGACTGCTGGGTTACCAGCGCCGAGAAATGCGGGCTGCTCATGGACAGCGGCAGAATGCGCCAGCTCTCGGGATCGTCCACCCAGCGCTGGCCCTGAGCATGCCAGCGCGCCAAGGCATCCATCACCGGGGTCACGTCTGCGTCAGAACCACGGGGAAGCCCCAGCGTCACCAGCACTTTCATAGATTGGTTCGTATCGGATCGATTAGCCGATGATTCAATCCTGGTAGATGATTCAGAAACGGATGATTCAGAAACAGACGGCTCAGAAACGGATGACTCTAAAACAGAAGACCCAGCTGCGGATGATGACTCGACCGCAGGTGATGCAGCAGGCGTCTGGGACTGCGCCCAGCGCCTTAGCCCCGCGGCCTGATCGACCTGGCTCACGCCGCCACCTCATCGATCAGCCCCGCACCGCCCAGCATGAGAAACACGTCTCGCGCGGTCAGCAGATGCAGCAGTGCATCCATCAACACCTGAGCCGAACGCCCACGCTGCTTTCCGAGTAACCCCATCAACTGCGCCCTGACATCCATCGCCCAGTCGCTTCGCTCCTGATCGAGTCGGCTCACCGTTGCCGCAATCCCCGCTGCTATCAGCAAACGCAGCTCCGGATCGATCCTCTCGCCGGCATCCGCAAGACGCTGCCAGGCGCGACGGGTAAGTTGCGGCAGATCGTCGTGTACCAGCTGTGCCACCAGCGCCTCGGCAAAGGCGTGATCCGGCGCCTGTAAAGAGCCGTGATCCGGCGCCTGTAAAGAGCCGTGATCCGGTGCCTGTAAAGAGCCGTGATCCGGTGCCTGTAAAGAGCCGTGATCCGGTGATCCTCTTCCCACCACTGCATCTCGCGGCGCCAGCCAGTAGCGCTGGGCCAATTGGCGCTTGTTCTCTGGATCGCTCAAGAGACCGAACCATGCCGTCAGGGGCGCACCATCCGCCAGAGAGACCGTCAAACGAGACAGCTTCAGATGGGCATCGCGCCCACGATAGCGACAGCTCAGCTCGGTCCAGGTAGTCGCCAGGTTCGCAAGCTCCTTCAGGCGCTGACGCTTGCCTTCAACGATGACCTGGGAACCGGCCTGGGCCGTGGCCAGCCACAGCGAGCCGCTGCGCGCCATGCATTGGCGTGTCGCGGCTCCGGGGCAGCGCGGCAACAGCTGCCAGCGAATACCCAGCTGCTCCCTGGCCCAGTCCAGGCGCCCTTCTTCCCCGACAGGCAAGCGATGCATCAACCAGGGCAGTGCCTGACTCTGGCCTGCCGCGTTCAGAGACAGCGCCGGCATCGTCCAGTCCACCCCGCTGACGGATTTGGCCTGGGCCCACAGCATGGCATGAGCCGGCTCGAGGTTTTTGAGATGGCGCTGTCGTTGCGCAACGTCGAGTAGCCCCTCGAGATGGGCCTGCTGCTGCTCCAGGGAATAGCCAAGCAGCGGCCAGGCGCGTTCGAGCAGCGCGAAGCCTGCGACCTCGTTTCTCAGCGTATTCAACGTCGAGACCAGCGCCCTGCCCTGGCCCAGCAGCCCTCGGGTCAGCTGTTTACGGGATTGAATCTGCTTGTATTGGGAAGAAGCACCGGAAGCCTGCGGCGTCTCCGCGGCAAAGGAGGAGTCTCCTTCCACGCTCAAGGCCTGATCCAGCAGTGTGTTCCCGTCCGCCAGGCTCAAGTCCTCCGGTACCTGCTGACCGTGAGAGACATAGTGCAGTCGCAGGCCGTGGCGAATGGCGATATCCAGCACCGCCCCCAGGCGCGGCGCTTCATCCACCTTGGTCAGAATCGCCCCGAACAGGGGCGCACCCGCCGCTTTGGAGGCACGCTGGTAGGTCTCGACCACTTCCTCGAGGGTGTCGCCGTGACTGGCGGCATTGAGCAGCAGCAAACGCCGGATCGGACGAGCCGCCTGCCCGGATGCCTGCCCTGTTGAATCGCCGAGCATCGCAATCTGTCCCGCCAGACGCTGATCCCGCTGACTCATGCCCACGGTGTCGATGATGACCAGGCGCTTGTGAGCGAGTCTTGTCAGCAGATCCCCCAAGGGCGCATCCGCTTCCAGGGCATGCACGTCCACTCCTAGCAGTCGGGCATAGATGCGCAGCTGCTCATGGGCGCCAATCCGATAGCTGTCCGTGGTCACCAGGGCCACGCCCGCGGCGCCGTGGCGCATCACGTAGCGGGCAGCGAGCTTGGCGGTGGTCGTGGTCTTGCCGATACCGGTCGGGCCGATCAGGGCAAACACACCGCCTTGATCCAGCAATGCTGCTTCGTCATCGAGAATCGGTAACCTTGACGTGAGCTGACGTTTGGCCCAGGCCAGCGCCGGCTCGTCCGAGGCGTGCACCAGCTCCGCCGGCGGCGTCTCGAGCAGCTCTTCCACTAAATGTAAACCGAATCCGGCCCCCAGAAGACGGCGCTGCAAGCGCTCCAGGGTGCTTTCCTCTCCCCTTCGTGACGGGTCCGCCGCACGCTGGGCCTGGCCGGTCAAAAGGGTACGCAGATCCTGCATCTCCCCCAGTACTCGTTCGCTGAAGGCGGCGAAATCCGGTTGAGGCGCTGCGGGCATCTGAACGCGCTCTGTCACCTGGGACGGTGCGGAAGCATTCGTTCTCGTCGGCTGTCTGATCGGCGCGGCGGCTTGTGCCGGCTTTGGGGAAGCAGGCGGCGACTGGGTCGCGGCTGGTGAACCCACCATCTGACCGTGGGCATCTTCCGCCATGGCCAGAATCTCCACCCCTTCCGCCACATTGCGGTTCGAGAGAATCAGGGCATCGTCGCCCAGGGCGGCGCGCAGCTGGCGCATGGCGTCGCGGCTGGTGGCCCCAACGAATCGTTTGACGCTCATCAATGACCTCCAATCAGGGTCGTGACACGAAGAGTTCTATCATCGGGAATCTCGGCCTGGGACAGCACCGACAAATGCGTCAGGCGGCGGCGCAGGAATCGCGAAAGCAGGGCTCGCAGACCGTGCTGAACCACCAGCACCAGTGGTTCGCCGCTGGCTTCCTGGCGGGCCACACCGGCTTCGGCTTCCCGCATCAGGGTATCTGCAAGGCCCGGTTCGAGCGCCCCGCCGCCGTTCATGGCCTGGCTCAACACCTGCTCCAGATTGGCATCGAGGCCGATGACGTGCAGCTCGCTCTGTCCTGGGAAGCAGTGTTGGGTAATGGCTCGACCCAGGGCCACCCGCACGACGGCGGTGAGTTCATGGGCATCGCTCTGGGGCGTGGCGTGCTCCGCCAGGGTATCCAGAATGGTGCGCAGATCGCGAATCGAGACATCCTCTTCCAGCAGGTTATGCAACAGTCGCTGAAGGGTGGTCAGGGAAATCAGCTTGGGCACCACATCCTCGACCAGGGCCTTGTTCTCGTCGCCCATCTTGTCGAGCAGCTGCTGCACTTCCTGGCGCCCCAGCATTTCACCGGCGTGATGATGCAGGAGATGATTGAGGTGAGTGGCCACAACGGTGCCCGCATCCACCACGGTGTAGCCATAAACCTGAGCATGTTCGCGCTGGGAGGCGTCGATCCATACCGCCGGCAGTCCGAAGGCCG
The DNA here is from genome assembly GCF_947500835.1 of uncultured Halomonas sp. Lineage (GTDB taxonomy): Bacteria > Pseudomonadota > Gammaproteobacteria > Pseudomonadales > Halomonadaceae > Modicisalibacter. The sequence goes on along the minus strand of NZ_CANMTQ010000007.1, from coordinate 180,889 downwards.
GGTCCGTGGTGGTGGTGCCTTCAAGACGCCCGGACACCTGGCCCGGATCGATGGCCAGCCACTTGCCGGGATAGGCTTCGCCGCGGCCGGTCTCGACCCCCTTCAAGGTGATCACGTAGGTATTAGGGCCCAGCTCCAGGTTGTCGCGGATGTGCACCACCGGCGGCAGGAAACCGACCTCCTGGGCAAACTTCTTGCGCACGCTCTTGATGCGTCCGAGCAGTTCGCCGTCCTGGCGATGGTCCACCAGCGGGATCAACCGATGCCCTACTTCGAGCCCTAGGGTATCCACCAGCTGAACGTCGTCCCAGCTTGCCTCCGGGGCTTCCTGGGAGGGCGGGGGTGCCGCGGCGTTGATAGTCTCTTCGGCGAGCTTGTCCTGATTGCGACGCATCAGCCACCAGGCCAGGCTACCCAGCATGACGCTGAACAGCAGGAACACCAGATTGGGCATGCCCGGCACCAGCCCCAGTAGACCCATGACGCAGGCCGCCAGAATCAAGACTCGGGGATTGGTGAAAAGCTGCCCCATCATCTGCTGACCGACGTCCTGGTCGGTATTGACCCGGGACACAGTGACACCGGCGGCGGTGGAGATGACCAGGGCAGGAATCTGGGCGACCAGACCGTCACCGATGGTCAGCAAGGTATAGGTGCGGGCGGCGCTGGCGAAGCTCATGTCGTGTTGCAGAACGCCGATCAACAGGCCGCCGATCAAGTTGACCACCATGATGATAAGACCGGCCACGGCGTCGCCACGCACGAACTTGCTGGCACCGTCCATAGAACCGTAGAAATCCGACTCCTGAGAGATCTCGGCGCGGCGCTTCTTGGCATCCTCCTCACCGATCAGACCCGCGTTCAAATCCGCGTCGATGGCCATCTGCTTGCCCGGCATGGAGTCCAGCATGAAGCGCGCCCCCACCTCGGCAATACGCCCGGCGCCCTTGGTGATGACCATGAAGTTGATGATGACCAGAATCAAGAACACCACCAGACCCACGGCAAAATTGCCGCCGATCAGGAATTCACCGAAGGCCTGGATGACCTTGCCCGCCGCGTCGCCGCCTTCGTTGCCGTCCATCAGCACCACTCGGGTCGAGGCGACGTTGAGCGAGAGTCTCAACAGGGTGGTAAATAGCAGCACCGCGGGAAAAGCCGCGAAGTCCAGGGGCTTCTGGGTAAACATGCTCACCAGCAGCACCATGATGCCCAGAGCGATGTTGAAGGTGAAGAACAGATCCAGTGCAAACGGCGGCAAGGGCAAGATCATCATCGACAAAATCATGAGGATCAGAATCGGCCCCGCCAGAATCTTCATGCGGGCATCGCCCAGAAAGTTCTGTCGGCCCAAGGTAGCAAACAGGTTCATCGTGAATCCTCGGAAGATGAAGCAGGCCGGTTGGTATCGTCCAGCTCGGCGGGTACTGGCAGATCGCTGGGTTTGTCGGGCATCTCGCCCCCTTCCCGGCGTACCTGCTTGAGTCGAAACGCCCAGGCCAGCACTTCGGCCACGGCGGTATAAAGGGTTGCGGGTATTTCGTGATCCAGATCCACGTGGCGATACAGCGCCCGGGCAAGCGGCGGCGCCTCGAGTCGGGGAATGGCGTGCTCCTCGCCGAGTTCACGAATGCGGGCGGCAACCGCATCGGCGCCCTTGGCCACCACTCTAGGGGCGCCCATGTCATCGCTATAGCGCAGGGCCACCGCATAGTGGGTCGGGTTGGTGACGATGACGTCCGCCTCCGGCACCTTGCTCATCATGCGGCCCCGGGCCATGGCCTGCTGCTGCTGACGGATGCGGCCCTTGACCTGGGGGTCACCCTCGGATTCCTTGTGCTCCTGCTTGATCTCATCCTTGGTCATACGCAACTGCTTGTTGTGGCTCCAGAGCTGATAGGGCACGTCAATGAGAATCACCACCACCAGAGAAAGCACGATCAGGCCACAGCACAGCGCCGCAAGCTTCAAGGCATGGAACAGGGCGATCTGCAGCGGTTGATCCATCAGGGCCAGAAGCTCTCCTTGCTTGGCCCATAAAAACGCTACCGCTACGCTGCCGGTAAGAATCGATTTGGAAATTGCCTTGGCCAGTTCCGCCAGCGCCTGGCTCGAGAACATGCGCTTCAACCCCTTGAACGGGTTGAGCTTGGAGGCCTGGGGCTTGAGGGATTTGGCGGAAATCAACCAGCCGCCCAGCAATGCCGGAGCCACCAGCGCCACCACGGTCAGCAGAATAAAAAGCGGCGCCAAGGCAATTAGCGTATTCGTGCCCAGGGTCCAGAGGCTTGCCAGCATTCGAGTGCTGTCGAATGCAATACTGCGATCGAACAGGAACGATTGCTCCATCACCGTACCTAGTTGATCGTAGAGCAACGTGCCCGTGGTCCACAGCCCGGCCACTCCCGCTATCAGCATCATGAAGGTGGAAAGTTCTCGGGAACGGGCAACCTGGCCTTCTTCCCGCGCCTTTTCAAGGCGTCGCGGCGTCGGCTCTTCGGTCTTGTCGTCGTCGCTACTGTCGTCGGCCATGGCCACCACGCAAAAGAACAGCGGTAAAGAATAGGGAAACGCTGGTCATTCTGAGCGGAAAAGGCGAAAAACGATCACGCAAAAAGCGCGACGAATCGGGCGTTAATCCACGATTGTCGCGCATAAAGAGAAGCACATGAGGATGAGATACAAGCGCTGTAGCAGGCGGTGCCTGGTGATGTTGACCAAGCAAAGACTAATCAGTCCGGCCGGTTAGAAGCCCAGAGAGTCCAATAGATCGTCCACCTGATCCTGATTGTTGACCACATCCGGCGCATCCGGATTGACCTGTGGCCCATTGACCAGCGAGTTTTCACGCTCGTTGTCCATAGCCTTACGCAGCTCCTTGCGATCGTGATCGCTGGGCACGCTGTCGAGCAGTACCTGTACCAGCTGATTTTCGATCTGCTTGATGACGTCCATCATCTTCTTGATGACCTGACCGGTCAGATCCTGGAAATCCTGAGCCATCATGATTTCCAGCAGCTCCGCGTTGGTGGCCTGAGTCTGGGTCGGTATCGAAGCAAGATACTCTCGGGTATCGACCACCAGGGCCTTGGCCTCGTCCAGCTCCTTGGGCTCGGCAAACCACTCGGCCCAGCGTCCGTCGAGTTCATTGGCACGGGCTTCCATACCTTCCTGGATCGGCTGTGCCCGATCGATGGCGTTGAGCGCGCGCTCCGCCGCCTGCTCCGTCATCGTCGCCACATAGCTCAAGCGATCCCGGGCGTCCGGAATGGCTTCCGCGGCCTTCTCGATCTCCTTGTCGAGACCCAGCTCCCGCATGTTGTCTCTGAGCATGCGGGTCAATTGCCCGATCCTCAGAATAAGATCGTCGGCCTGAAACTGCCCGGCCTGCTGTGCATCACCGCTCATGATTTATTCTCCTCATGACTTGTCTCTCTCAAGATCAGCTTAAGATCAGTTCAAGCGTTCCCTGGACTACTTGCCCAGCTTCTCGAAGATCTTGTTGAGTTTTTCTTCAAGGGTCGCTGCCGTGAAAGGCTTGACCACGTAGCCATTAGCGCCCGCCTGGGCCGCCGCGATGATGTTCTCTTTCTTGGCTTCAGCAGTGACCATCAATACCGGCAAGGATTTGAGCGCATCATCTGCACGAATCTGCTTGAGCATCTCCAGACCATCGAGATTGGGCATGTTCCAATCCGAGACGACGAACTCGAAACCGCCCGAGCGTAGCTTGCTCAAGCCTTCCTGGCCGTCTTCGGCCTCGTCCACGTTGGTATAGCCCAACTCCTTGAGTAGGCTGCGTACGATGCGGCGCATGGTGGGAAAGTCGTCTACCACCAGGATGCTCATGTTCTTGTCGACCATCTTCAAACCTCGTTATCTATACGATTGTTTATTACTGAAATGTTGAATGACTCATCACACTCGTTGAGCACGTCCCGAAGCAGCCACACGATGCATGATCTGACTCGCCATCTGATCGAGATCGACGATCTCCATGGCGCCACCGAGTGCCACTGCCTCCCGAGGCATACCGTAAACCACGCAGCTGGCTTCACTTTGCGCAAGCGTCTGCGCACCCGCTTGTTGCATCTCGAGCAGACCCGCCGCACCGTCCTTGCCCATGCCGGTCAAAATGACGCCGATGGCGTTGCGACCCGCGAACTGCGCCGCGGAATGAAACAGCACATCCACGGAGGGGCGATGTCGATTCACCGGTGGTCCATCGTCCAGTCGCGCCACATAGTTGGCGCCACTTCGGGCCAGTTTCAGGTGCGTATCCCCCGGGGCGATGTAGGCATGCCCCGGTAAAATACGCTCGCCTTCTTCCGCCTCCTTGACGGTGATCCGACACAGGCGATTGAGACGTTCGGCAAAGGACTTGGTAAAACCACCAGGCATATGTTGAGTGATGAGAATCGCGGGGCTGTTGGCCGGCAGCGGTTCGAGCACGGTACGTATGGCTTCGGTGCCCCCGGTGGAGGCGCCGATGATGATCAGCTTTTCACTGGAGATGAAAGGCGCCTTGATTGCCGTGGGCGGCGGTGCATCCTTTCGCCTGGCGGTACGCGGTCGCGACCTGGCGGCAGCACGCAACTTGTCCGCAATCATGTCGGCGTAATCCAGCATGCCGCTGCGAATCCCCATTTGGGGCTTGGCGATAAAGTCCACCGCGCCAAGTTCCAGAGCACGCAGGGTGATCTCGGAACCGGCTTGAGTCAGTGACGACACCATCAGTACCGGCATGGGACGAAGACGCATCAGACGATCGAGAAAGTCCAACCCGTCCATTCGCGGCATTTCCACATCCAGCGTCAGGACATCAGGATTGGTGCTTTTGATGAGATCCCGCGCAACCAGTGGGTCCGGGGCCGTAGCCACCACTTCCATATCCGGCTGCGAATTGATGATCTCGGTCATCAAATCACGAATCAGTGCTGAATCGTCGACGCAAAGCACCTTGATCTTGGGTGAGCTCAAGAGCCCTCTCCTTTCTATCATCCTGTCTGTAAGAGGCAGGCATAGTTTCTGTTATTAATATCTTTATCGGCCGGAAGACGACTGACTTAAGGCTGAATTAGCCAGTTCGTATACCGTTTGACCACGCAGACGAAACGCCTGGCTGATGAACGAGAAATTCTCGGAATGCCCCGCAAACAGAAGCCCGTTGGGCTTGAGATAAGGCACAAAGTTTTCGAGTATTTTTGCCTGGGTGGTCTTGTCGAAATAGATCATCACATTGCGGCAGAAAATCGCATCGAAGCGACCTTCAATTGGCCATTTTGACGCCAATAGATTGAGCGGCTTGAATTCGACCATGGCAGATATTTCCGGTCTGATCATGGCCTGCCCGGAACGGGCGCCGCTACCGCGCAAAAAGAATCGCTTGCGCCTTGCTTCATCCAGCTTGGCCACCTGGTCTATCGGATAGACCGCTTGCCGGGCCTTGGCCAGGGCTTCAGTGTCGATATCCGTGGCGATGACCTTGGCATCCCGCGCTCTTGGGCCCAGGGTCTCGCTGAGCTGCATGGCGATGGAGTAAGGCTCTTCACCGGTAGAGGCCGCCGAGCACCAGATGCGTATGGGCCCGCTCTGTTTCGCAACATGGCTTGCAAGCAGCGGGAAGTGATGCGCTTCGCGAAAGAAAGCAGTGAGATTGGTGGTCAGGGCGTTGGTGAAGGCTTCCCACTCTCTGGAATCCGATTGCCTTTCCAGACGCTCCAGGTAATCCTTGAAGCGCGTCAACTTATGCTCGCGCAAGCGTCGCGCCAGCCGGCTATAGACCATTTCGCGCTTGTGTTCCGCCAGCACGATGCCGGCACGCTGATAGATCAGCGTGCGCACCCGTTCGAAATCCGCATCGGTCATTTCCAGATCGCGCTCGAGGCTTCCTGTCCAGGCGCCCTGACGAGTAGCGACTGTCGCGGCGACGGCACTCCCGGTGATGGACCGATGGATTGTCATGTTTAGAAGGTCTCCCATTCGTTGTTAGAAGACACGGAATCGTTATCCTGTGTCCTTGCCGGAGCCTGAGCGGACGCTTGCGTAACCCCCTCAGCGCTACCTGTCTTGCCATCGCGTCTGACAGCCGCCGCGGTGATACGGGCTTTCCGGGTTACGGTCTCCTGACCACTCCCCTGCAGACGAAGCATCGCAATGGCGTTGGCCAGCCGTGTCACCTGCTCGTCCAGACTATTGGCGGCACGTGCCGACGACTCCACCCGTTCCGCATTCTGCTGGGTGACAGCCCCCATGGTGGCGATGGCCTGATTGACTTCCTCGATACCCTGGCTCTGCTCATCGGAGGCCATGGAAATATCCTTCAGGATGTCATTGACCTTGAGCACTGCCGTCACGACCTGCTCGATGGATGTCTCGGCTTGTTTAACTAATTCGGCCCCACCGTTGATTTCTTTAGCGGAATCATCGATCAAGGTGCGAATTTCACTCGCCGCACTCGCCGATCGTCCGGCCAAGTTGCGTACTTCCCCAGCGACCACTGCAAATCCCCGACCCTGCTCGCCGGCCCGAGCAGCTTCGACGGAAGCGTTGAGCGCCAGGATATTGGTCTGGAAGGCAATGGAATCGATGACGCCGATGATTTCCGCCATCTTTTTCGAGCCCGCAGTAATGTTGTCCATGGTGTCGACCATCTGCTGCATGACCGCCCCACTTTCACTTACCGCATTACTGGCACTATCCGCCAATTCGCTGGCATGACCGGCGTTGGTGGCGTTCTGACGTACCGTGGCGGTCATCTCATCCATGCTCGAGGCGGTCTCTTCCAGAGAGGCCGCCTGCTGTTCGGTGCGTGTCGACAGATCCTCGTTGCCTTGGGCGATATCTCTAGAGGCGGGACGCACGATGCCGACACTGTAATTCACGTTCTGAACGACGCTGCTCAGGTTCTTGCGCATGGTGTCCAACGCTTGCATTAAATAGCCAAGTTCATCGTCACGCTGGCTCAGCAAACTGGCGCCAAGATTGCCCGCGGCGACCTGCTGAGTGAAATGCATCGACTCCCGGATCGAACGACGAAAAGCGCGAAGAGTGAACAATCCCATCACGCCCAAACAAAGTAGTCCCAACAGCAAAAGACCTGCCTGAAAGAGCATCATGGAGTGCTGCTGAGCCTGGGCCTGTTGCGCCATGACCTGAGCAGAGGCTTGCTTGTCTTCGACCAGGGTGGCGATCGTTGTGGAAAGCTCGTTTCCCCTGACCTGCAACTTGGAAATGATCTCCTTGCTGGCGGTAAAAGCCTTGAATTGATCTTCGCCCCCTAGAACCGTTGACGCGTTCAGCAGGCCGTCTTGTCGGTATTCCTCGAGAGCCTTGCCGAACGCGACCGCCGCTGGGGTTTGATTGATCGAGCGAGCGCTGTACTCGGCCCATAGCGTTGCCAGACGATCAGAGAGACTTTCAAGCTCCTGGGCGTGCTGTTCACGCGCATTCAAAAGCTCAAGCGGCGTGGTCTGAGATAGTCGTTGGTGTCCTTGAGCGACTAGCTGGTCGAGTCGTTGCAAGCGCGCCACATCTTCCAGGCCATCCTGGTTAAGCGCCGCCAGGCGTTGACCAGCACCCTCCAATGCCACCATGCCCAATCCGCCACTGGCCAGTAACAACATCAATGCCAGGGTGATCATGCTGACGACGCGACCTTGCAGTGAGCGAAGCTTGATGCGCTTCAACCAACCGGTCATGCCCATGCGCTCGATTTGCCCCCGGTTCAGGCGGATACCTTTTGCCCGCCCCTCTCGCAACTGGGCATAGATGCGCTCGGCACGGTCGCACTCTTCTGGCAAGGCTTTAGTGCGCACCGAGGCATAGCCCTGCACTTCGCCTTTTTCAAATAGCGGTGTTGCACTGGCATTGATCCAATAGAAATCGCCATTCTTGCGACGATTCTTGACTAATCCGTTCCAGGTTTCTCCTGCTTCAAGGGTCTCCCAAAAATCGATGAACGCGGCTTCCGGCATGTCCGGATGTCGCACGATGTTATGCGGTGCGCCGATCAATTCCTCTTTATCGAAACCGCTGACTTCAATGAACGCATCGTTGACAAAAGTGATACGCCCCTTGAGGTCGGTTCTGGAAATTAGAAATTTATCGTCGTCAATCACATACTCTTTTTGTGTGACTGGCTGATTGTTACGCATAAGATTTTCCCCGCCCCTTGTAGGGCCCCTGCGTGAGGCCATTGGTATAATTTTTTTATTTACTTTTTTACAAGCACCAGTATCTAAACGGTTCTTACCGTCATATTTCTGAGACGATTCATAATTTCCCCGTATCGTATTAGCTATTTTACTTACTGAATTATTTTTTTATTTATTTCACCAGCAAGCATCACGAAGCTAAAAATAGGCATTTTTCAGTTCGTTATTTTCAATAGAGACCATCTAAAAAACTTATCGGCTGAATAGCGATGATTCTTGATAACCCTTTGATACAATATCTAACAAAATATAAACTTGTAATTATAATTTTCACAAAAAACACATCATTTAAATTAATTATTTTCAATTTAAATGAAAAAATGAATTGATAAGCACATATAAAAAAGGGCGAAGGTGTTTTACCTTCGCCCTACTACAACTACGAACAATGTCGTTAATGCGTTGTTTTATCGACCAGTGCCATTTCCTCGCTGGTAAGCAGTTTGTCGATATCAACCAGTACCAGCATGCGATCCTCCAGACTACCCAGGCCGCTGAGATAATCCGAGGACATGGTGACCCCGAACTCCGGTGCGGGCTTGATCTGATCCGGGGTGAGCGTCATGACATCGGAGACGCCATCGACGACGATACCCACCACCCGATCGCCGACATTTACCACGATGACCACGGTCTGGCCGCCGTATTCGATGTTGGCCAGATGAAACTTGATGCGTAGATCAACAATCGGCACGATGACGCCACGCAGATTGGTCACGCCCTTGATGAAATCCGGGGCGTTGGCAATGCGGGTGACGTTTTCGTAGCCACGAATTTCCTGCACCTTGAGAATGTCGACGGCATACTCTTCATCACCCAAAGAGAACACCAGGAACTCGCTGCTATGAGCATCGAGGTTGGCAGCATTGGCTTGCTGCAGTTGAGCATTGGCTTGAGATACGGCGGTCATGACGTAAGCACCTCCTGAGTGGGCTTGGTTGGTTTGTGAGTAGGTTGTCCGGTTTTACGCCGGCTGAGACGATGCAGATCGGCAATATCCAGGATGAGCGCGACGCTGCCATCGCCAAGAATGGTGGCCGCAGAAATACCCGGCACCTTGCGATAGTTGGTTTCCAGATTCTTGACCACTACCTGCTGCTGGCCGATCAGATCGTCGACCATCAAGGCGTAGCGGCGCCCTTCTCCCTGCACGATGACCACGATGCATTCCGTGAGCTCGGTGCGCGCATCCTCGATGTCGAGCACCTGGTGCAGCGCGATCACCGGCAGGTATTCATCTCGTACCTTGAGCAGCTGATCGCTACCCGCCATGGTGTAGAGTTCGTCTCGGCTCGGCTGCAATGACTCAAGCACCGTTCCCAGAGGCAGAATGAAGACTTCCTTGCCGACCTTGATCGACATGCCGTCGAGAATTGCCAGGGTCAATGGCAGCACGATACGGGTCGTGGTGCCTTGACCTTCCCGGGAAAGAATCTCGACATGCCCGCCCATGGCCTGGATGTTCCGCTTGACCACATCCATGCCGACGCCGCGACCGGATACGTCGCTGACCTGCTCCGCGGTGGAGAACCCCGGCGCGAAGATCAGCTGCCATACCTCGTCGTCACTCATGCTGTCCGAGACCGCCAGACCGTTGGATTCCGCCTTGGCGAGCAGCTTGGCGCGGTTGAGACCGGCGCCGTCATCGATCACTTCGATGAGGATGTTGCCGCCCTGATGCTGGGCGGAAAGCGTGAGCTTGCCGCCTCTTGGCTTGCCCTTGGCTTCACGCTCATCCGGGGACTCGATGCCGTGATCGAGACTGTTACGCACCAGGTGAGTCAATGGATCGATGATGCGCTCGATCAAGCTCTTGTCGAGTTCCGTGGACTTGCCTTCGGTGACCAGTTCCACGTCCTTGTTCAGCTTGTCCGCAAGATCTCGTACCAGCCGAGGGAAGCGGCTGAACACGTAGTCCATGGGCATCATGCGGATCGACATGACCGATTCCTGCAAATCCCGGGCATTACGCTGCAACAGATTGAGACCGTTGTGCAGGGCGCTGTGGGTCATGCCATCGATCTCGCTGGCGGTCTGATCCAGCATCGACTGGGTGATGATCAACTCACCTACCAGATTGATGATCTGGTCCACCTTGTCCACCGGCACCCGCAGAGAAGATTCACCGCTGCCCTTGGCCTTTCCACTCTGAGATTTCTTGTCTTGAGAAGAGGCTGGGGGCTTGGCAGCTTTGGCTGGCGCGGGCGCTTCGGGCTTGGACGGCGCGTCGCTCTTGGTTTCGGCGGGCGCTGCAGTCGTGGGCTCGGGCTCGGCCTTAGCAGCGGACGTTTCTTTCGATGCGGTGTTTACAGGTTCGGCAGCACTGATTTCGAGCTGCTCGGTATCGATGATGAAACACATCACCGCTTCGATATCCTCACCGCTCACCCCAGTTTTCAGGGTCACTTCATAGCGCTTGTCGTCGCCCTGCTGTTCGATCACGCTACCCAGTTGCGCCAGTTCCTCGACCAGCAGACCGCGATCCTTCTCGGCAACATTCAGCAGCGCCACGCGCAGGGTCATTTCCTGCTCTTGATCGCTTTCACTGTCATTATCGCCATCAGCGGATACCGTGGTCTCGGATTCCTTGACCGGTTCAGGCGCGGCAGCAGGTTTGGCTTCGGGCGATTTTGCACCTGGATCACCGCCCAGCTCATCCAACGCCATCTGCTTCAACGTCTTGCAGATTCGCTCAAAAGCCTCCTGGTCGGGCTCTTCGCCGTTGCGATAGGCATTTAACTGATCGTGCAGCATGTCCTTGGCTTCCAGAAAGGTGTCGACGATATCCCGACGCAAGGCGAGTTCGCCGCGTCGGGTGTGATCGAGCAGGTTCTCGAGAATATGGGTGGTTTCCTGAAGCACCAGAAAGCCGAAGGTTCCGGCCCCTCCCTTGATGGAGTGCGCAGCGCGGAATATCGCGTTGAGCTCCTCCGCGTCCGGTTCGTCGACATCCAACTCCAGAAGAAGGCGCTCCATGTCGCCCAGAAGTTCCTCGGCTTCTTCGAAGAAAGTGTCATAGAAATCTGTGATATCCATGGGCTAGTCCAGTTGGGTCTCAAAGGGCATCACTGACGACGGGCGTCGGCGATACCGAATTCGGTAAAACATTTATTGCTTCCACTTGTGTTGCAGGCCTTTCTATCGCGCTATCGAACGTAGTGTTGGGTTGCGGCCAGCTACGCGTACTCTGGCGCTCGATTGACTCCGCGGCACGCTTATCCAGCACGACAATACTGATACGCCGATTGGCGGCGTCGTGGGCCTCGGTCTCGCTGAGGGGCACCCGCGACCCCATGCCGGCGACTCGCAATAGCCGTTCGGAATCGAGGCCACCGGCCACCAGCTCGCGCCGGGACGCGTTGGCACGATCCGCGGACAGCTCCCAGTTGCTGTAGCCTCTTTCGCCATTGACGTAAGGCACGTTGTCGCTATGGCCACTCAAGCTGATGCGATTGGGCAGCTCGTTGAGCACCGGCGCAATGGCCCGCAGAATGTCGCTCATGTAAGGGGCGACGCGATCGCTGCCGCGTTCGAACATCGGCCGGCGATCGGAGTCGACGAGCTGAATCCTGAGCCCTTCCGAGGTCAACGACATGCGCATCTGAGGGCGCATGTCCCGCAGGTTCGGCTTGCTCTGGATGACCGCTTCGATGCGCCGCTGGAGGTCGATCAAGCGCTGCTGTTCGTCGCTGGTACGCGTTTCCTGTCGTCGATCGACCCGCGCTTCCTCGCCGTTGATATGGGCCGGGTCCGGCCCGCCACCGGGAACCGCGCTGGTACTGGCGGTGTTCTTGTCTCCACCGGCCATGGCCACGGGCAAGGGCGTGCGGAAATACTCGGCAATGGTCTTGAGCTCCGACTCATCCGCCTGAGCCAGAATCCAGAGCACCAGGAACAGGGCCATCAGCGCCGTCATGAAGTCCGCATAGGCGATCTTCCAGGCGCCGCCATGATGACCACCCTTCGCCACCTTCTTGCGCTTGACGATGATGGGTCGATGAGCACCACTCATGAACCACCCGCCGCATTATTCTTGGTGGCCCGCACATGATCTTCCAGTTCGTTGAAGCTGGGTCGCTCGGCGGTATATAGCGCCTTGCGGCCGAACTCCACTGCCAGCTGCGGCGCATAACCGTTGAGGCTAGCCATCAGGGTGACGCGAATGCATTGCAGCATCTTTACCGCTTCCGCCACCTGATGAAGAAGGCGCGCCGCCACTGGATTGACGAAGCCATAGGCCAGGAGAATTCCAAGGAAGGTGCCGACCAGGGCATGGGCGATCAGGATACCCATTTCCGCCGCCCCCTGATCAGCTGACCCCAGAGCGTGCACCACGCCCATTACTGCGGCGACGATACCGAAAGCCGGCAGACCATCGCCCACGGATTGCAGGGAATGCGCGGGGATTTCGGCTTCATGCTGAAAGGTTTCGATCTCGTGCTCCATGAGCGCATCGATTTCGAAGGGATCCATGTTGCCACTGACCATCAACCGCAGGTAATCCGTGAGAAATCCCATGATCATGGGATCGCTCAATATCGTAGGATAGTCAGCAAAAAGCGCACTGTTCTGAGGCTCGTCTATATCGCTTTCAATGGCTAGCATACCGTCGCGCCGAGCCTTGGCCAGCAGCTTGTACTGCAATGCCATAAGCTCCATGTACATGGCCTTGTTGTACTTGTTGGTACGCTTCAATTTCGAAAATGTGCGCATGGTCGCCTTGATGGCTTTTCCATTGTTTGACGCAATGAACGCGCCCACTGCCGCCCCGGCAATCATTACTATTTCGGCAGGCTGATAAAGCGCACCAAGATGGCCGCCTATCAGCATATAACCGCCGAATACGGAGCCAATAACAACCAAGTAACCGATTAGAATTAACACGTGGAAATATCCTTGCCGTGAACCGTTGGACTTGTAATGAGTTATCGGCAGAGGGGAAAACAGCTTGAGGCAACTGGCTGAAAACTTATTGACAACTAAATCGTCAAGACACAAAAAAGCCGCAGTGCAATGACACTGCGGCTGGTGGGCTCACATCGAATCGTTGACCCCTGGGATAGGGGTTCAGGCTTGGCGTTTGACCAGAAGCTGGCTAGTACGCTTGTCGATCGTTGTGGTAGGTGTCGCCTGCTTCTCTTCTTCACGCTTTTTACGGGTCTTGCCGGCCCGCGAAGGAGGCTGGCAGATACCGCACACGAAATCCTGTGATGGCGTATGCGCATGCATGACGTAGTGACCGGAGCAGCCAGTACATTTGCACAGCTCAAGCAGGTTGCTCTCGAAGAAGCGCACTAGCGTCCAGGCCCGGGTCAGACCAAGAACCGGCTCCGCTTCTTCCAGTGCCAACTGCTCCAGATAGAGCTTGTAGGCCCGCACGAAGGCGTCCATGCGCTCACACCCGTGATCCTCCACCAGCCGTTGGTAGATATTGTAGAACAGCGACGAATGTATATTGGGTAGCCAGGTGATGAACCAGTCCGTCGAGAATGGCAGCATGCCCTTGGGGGGTGACATGCCGCGCACTTCTTTGTACAGCTTGATCAGACGCGCCCGGCTCAAGTCGGTTTCGGTCTCCAGCACCTGCAGACGGGCACCGAGCTCGATCAGCTCGATGGCCATCCGCACCTGGTGCATCTCGGTGACCAGGCTTTTCTGGGTCATGGTTTAGCCCCTTGCCTGAGCGAGTGACGCTGTGGGTACGGAGGCCATCAGCAGCGCGGCATGGGTCTGTCCCAGTCCCTGCTCCCGAGGATCGTTGGTCAATTTCAGCAGCTGCTCCGGACTGTCGAAGCACAGGCGGCACAGAAGCTGATTGGTGCGAGAAAGCTGTCCCAGCTGCTTGATGGACAAGGAAGCTAGCAGATCGGCCATGGATTCGCTCAGCTTGAGACGGAACATTGCCGTTGCACGATCTTCGTTCAACAGACGCTGCACGAGCAGCAAATAGGACAGGTTGATGTCTTGGATATCTTCTAGAAGGCTGTCGATTGTCATGATGTCATTCCCTGCGTTTGCGTAATATTGCTTGGTTTTTTTATTAGGCTTTTGCCTAGTTTATATGACTCTAATGGTCATTATTTATTGTGTCCCTGTCACATTTGACTTAGTTCTAATGCTTTAGGACAGGGGTATTTTGAGACCTTTTTATGAGTCATTGCAATAGGTGTGTCGCAAAAAAATGACGAATACGTTACTGAATTGTAATCAAACAGGAAATTGATCTGCAAACCATTGCTCAATAAGGCAATTTTTTATGATGTAAAATGCACGAAGCCCGGCATGCGCGGGCTCCAGAGCAGATCAAAGGATTAAAACGATCGTTTGCGTTGAATTTTTGGCGCTTGCTTCAACGTAAAAATGATAGACAACGCTTGCAAGGAGGTATTCGCGAAGGTTTTTAACGAGAGTCCGCGTCGATCTCAGCCACCCAAGCCAGCAGTTCTGCAATGACCTGATACAACGCCGGTGGGATTTGAGCGTCCAGGTCGACCTGCATCAGCAAGCCCACCAGTTCCGGTGCATCGTGTATATAAAGGCCCTGGCGGCGGGCTTCGGTGGCAATGCGTTCGGCGAGTTCACCATACCCCTTGGCCAACACCCTAGGAGCACTGCCATCGTCGCTATAAGCCAAAGCCACGGCCTGGCGGCGCTCTTTGTGAGGGGGGTGCGATGGGCTCATGAGGTTTTTTCGCCAGGAGAATTTTCTTTAGAGGAATCTATCTTGGTCAATACATTGACCTGTATATCATCAAAGCCACAACGGGCGAGCCGCTCGCTCAAAGCGTCCCGTTGTGCATTGAGCAGACCAGTGCAAGCAGCACTCTCGCTTTGCAATACAAGACGCAGCGCGGTATTGCGCAAATGCAGCTGCACTTCAAGCTCCCCCAGACGCGGCAGCTCGAGTCTAAGCTGGCTATGCCATACCGCTTCCTGCTCCTCTTCGCCCTGCTTCTGATCCTTTTCCTGCCTGGCATGCTCCGCTAGTTGCTCAGGCACCTGGATGACCAGGGCCATGAAAACACCTGACCAGAGATCCCCTTCCCAGCGCAAGGTTGGCGTTACCAGCAACTCGAGCTGGTGTCTCAAAATCCCCTGTAGAGACTCATCGATGCTGTCCATTGCACTGGCATTAGCGCCTATATGAGCAGAGTTGATGCCAGAACCGATTGCCGAACCAATGGGAAGCTCTCCCCGCTGAGCAAATGCCTGGGCGACGTCCTGAGGCGTCATGAAGGCCAGGGCGGCCTGAACGGGTGACAACGGCGCCAAGGGCGACGCCGTGGGCGCTCCGGTAGGCAGTGGCGTCAATACCCATCGTTCAGCCCCCAACAAGGCAGGCAGCGAGCGTCTATCGATCAGCAAACTGCTGGCTGACGCTGCACCCTCGGACTGGCCTGGCTTGGTCATCAACGCATTGGCCATCGCACTGTTCGAGGACAGAACTTGCATCTGAGGCTCGCGCAACAGCGCACTTCCAGGCATCTCGCCTCGATACCAGCGCCCGACATGGGACTCATAGAACAACCCGCTGGTCTCGATACTGCCTTGTAGACGGCTTGCCAAGGCTGATGCATTGACGACGCCTTGATCGATACCGCCAGTCAATAGTGGCGCGGGCGATCTGATCACGGAGGGCGGGGCGGGAAACTTGAAGAGAATATCAGCAATGCTGCGGGCAGCAGGACTGAAATGGGTGGTGGTAGAGGCAGGCGTCGTGGTAGCTGGAGGCAGCGGCGCGGCCTCTCCTCTCGACTCCTTTGCACTCGCGCCTGGAAGGGCGACGGCGCTGCGCTCCGTATGCAACCGCGAATCACTGTGAAGCGCCCGGGGCGCCTGACCCGGCGTCAGGGGCTTGACCGGCTCCAGAAGCTCCCGGTTTGCCTGGGTATCGACGCGCTTGCCCAACACCTGGTGCAATAACGTGTCGAGTAACGGAGTAATGACACCACTCATCGAAGCCCTTGATTATCCGAGGGGATACCGGCACCCGCGCTGTAGAGCTTGGAAAGATCGCGACGGTGACGGCTATCATCCATCAGGTCCCGCAACTCGTCGCGAAGACTCGCCGCAAGCTGCTGGATCTGCCTGTCCTGCTTGAGGATACGCTCGATAAGGGCCGCCTTGCGACGCACTCCTGCCGTATTGCCTACAATGTCATGTTGATAACGCGCTTCCAAAGCCTTGAGCGATTCAACCTCTGCCAGATAATCGGCCTCCTGTTGAGCAAGCTGCGCCCACTGGCCTTCGCGAGCCGAAGCCAATCTGCGCGTGGAGTGCGCGAGTAGCTTTTCATAGGCTGCAATTACGTTTTCTACCGGCGTCATTGGCGCCTGCTCCTTGCTCGGGGCTGCTTCACTTACATGATCATTTAAAGCGCTGCTTTGAAGACTAGAATCAAGGAGCAATCTCACGCCAGGCGGAAGCAATATTCTCGATCAACTTGGACGCTTCGTCGATCAGCGCCTCATCGTTTTTCAAGTTCGCTCGCAGCAGCAGACTCACCACATATTCATAGAGCGATCCCAGGCGTTCAGCAATTTCACCGCCCTTCTCGCGATCAAGCCCTGCCGCCAGACCGTTGTTGACGATGTCGATCGCCTTGGACAGCGCCTTACCCTTTTCCAGGATATTACCCTGCTGCATATGCAGGCGTGCCGCCCGCATGGATGCCTGGGCGCCATCGAACAGCATGACGATCAACTGATGGGGTGATGCAGACATCACCCCGGTTTCCACGCCAACCCGAGCGTAAGCATTGGCACCGCGCATTGCACTCATTGAGAGCTCCATTGTTATTTACGACCCAACTGGGCATTCATGGCATCGAACTGTTGAGTCAGATAGCTCATGGTGGAATTCATCTGGGACACCAGGAGATCCATCTGCCCGAACTGCTTACGATAGCGGGCAACGGTTGCATCGATGCGCTCTTCGGTACGGGAATAACGATCGCCCAACCCCTCGATGCGCTTCTCCAAGCCGCTGGTGGCATTACTCAACAGGCCACCCGTATCCAGCATGGTCTTGACGGTTGACTCGAGAATATCTGAGAAGCCGTCTTGGGTATCGGTACCGCCGAAGAAACGGTTCAGGCTCTCGGGGTTTTCGGCGACGAGGGATTCGAGTTTTTCGCTGTTAATCTCCAGCTTGCCATCGAGCTTGAGCTCGATACCCACATCGGATAGCCGCTGCAGTCCTTCTCCACTCAAGGGATTACCCATGACATTACGCAGACGAGACTCCACGCCGCGCATGGTGCTATCACCCAGCAACTGCCCCGCCACACCGCTCTTCTTGTCGTAGGCGGTCAGACTGCTCATGGTTTTCTGCAGGCCATTGTAGGCATCGACAAAATCCTGAACGTTCTTGGTGATCGCGGCGCTGTCCTGGGAAATCGTCAGTCGTTCCGTTTCGGTACCGGTGGTGATCTTGTCGAGATTGAGGGTGACGCCTTGAATGGCCTCCTCGACTCGATTCGATGAACTGGTGATATCGAGACCGTTGACCTTGAGCATCGCGTCTTGCGGCTGAACGGTCTGCGTCATGCTGTCGGCAGAGCCGTCAGTACTGTTGTAGCTAAGCAAGTTTGACAGTGTTGCATTATCACTGGCGGTAACCGTCATCGTAGAATCGACACCGGTGTTCTTTGATGTCAGCACGAGACGATGAGGCGTATTGCTGCCGTCATTGATAAGCGACGCGGTTACACCACCATCTTTTGCATTGATGGCATCGCGAATCGATTCAAGAGAGCTCTTGCCTTCGCTGATGGCGATATCCAGGGTTTCATCACCGATCGTGATACTCAGGCTGCCTGCTCCCAGCTTTTCAGCCTTGTCAGCGACCCCGTTACTCGCCAGTGCTTGACCCTGAGCCAACTGAGAGACGGCGATGTCATAGGTGCCTGCAACCGCCTTGGTACCCACGGTGGCGGTCATGGCTTCGCCAGTCATGTTGCTTTTCACGCTGCGAAAGGAGTCCGCATTGTTGAGCTTGGCCGCCGCTTCCTGAAACTTGTCCAGTGCTGACTCGAGCCGACCAAAGGCCGAGATCTGGGCCTGATAGCTTTTCTGCTGCTTAACGATCGGCGTCAGCTGTCCACGCTCACCGGCCTCGAGCTGATCGAGCAGACCGTTGAGGTCCAAGCCTGACCCGATGCCTATTGAAGAAATACTCGCCATGATGACCCTCTTTGATCTATGACCTTTTTACCAGTCCGGCAACGCGTTCACCGTTGGAACAGACTGACGATAGGTGTTCAATTCGTCGTATCGGCAAACTGCTCGAGAACTTGAGGGTCATCGCTGGCATGAGATCAACAGGTAAGCCATCATGGTCTCCCTTTGAATGAGTGCCTCCCTCTTGATATCGGCTGCACTGCCACTTCCCTTGATCTTCTAGGACATCGTCATGGACTCGACCGGACTTTTTAACGACTACCATCAATGGCAACGCTTCAACCGCCAGGACCAAGTGAGCCGGGAGCATAGTGCCGCACTACGCAAGCTGGCGGAGTCTCATGCCATGGCCTCTCGGGTGACCGAAGGCTATCGCAGCATGGCGGACAAGAGCGCCAAGGAAGGCGCCTGCTATCGCACCTTGTTCCTGCGGCGCCGGGACAACGCGGAAGAACTGGCCTGCGAAGGCTGGCTATTCGTACGCCGGGTGCTGACCGAAGGCGGAACCACCCGAGTGCGCGCCACCCTGCTGGAAAGCTTCACCCTCGAGGATGGGCGCATCGAGCCGGGCACCAAACCCGCCGTCAAGATTGCCCTGGATATCTTTGATGAGATTCTGGTCAAGCGCAGCATGTCGCTAGGTTGTCGTATCGATCGCCAGGACGATGAGCGCGATACCCGTTTCATCACCTTCCTCGACAGCGTGCGCGGCGATCTGAAAAAGCATTTGTAACGATTCCATGGCACCAACTTCTTTGCGGCGTCATCCGCTCCTCTTCGTGGGGCTGATGATTCTCGTGGCGCTCAATCTGCGCCCGGCCCTGTCATCCCTGGCGCCCTTGCTGATCCGCATTCAGCAGGAGCTCGATCTCTCGGCATCCTCCATCGGCGCATTGACTACCCTGCCGGTGCTTTGTCTGGGATTGTTCGCTCCTCTGGCGCTTCGACTGTCAAGACAAGTGGGGCCAGAGCGCGCCATGAGTCTGGGGCTTTTGCTGCTGGCCTGCACCCTCGTCCTGCGTGCCAACGGCTATATTCCGCTCCTGTATCTCGGCACTTTGCTTGCCGGCGCCGCGATCGGCATCGTCGGCACCCTATTGCCAGGATTGGTCAAGCGCGAACTCCCTCATGGCGCCGATGTGGTAACCGGTGTCTATACCATGGCGTTATGTCTGGGCGGGGCGCTGGGGGCGGGGCTTACCGTTCCGCTATCGAACTCCCTAGGCGATTGGCGCCTCGGCCTGGGCAGTTGGGCGCTTCTTGCCTCCATGGCGCTCATAGCCTGGCGTCTGGCCATGCCCCAGCCATCGCCGGAAACGATGGCTCATGCCAAAACTCGGCGAAGTAACCCCGGTTTGCTGCGTTCGGCCCTGGCCTGGCAGGTCACCGGCTATATGGGCTGTCAGTCCTCCCTTGCCTATATCGTCTTTGGCTGGCTGCCGGTACTGCTACAGCGTCGCGGACTCGATGAAGGTGAGGCCGGGTGGCTCTTGGCTACCTCGATTACCTGCCAGCTGGCAACTGCCCTGGGGGCGCCTTGGCTTGCGCGCCTGGGCCGGGATCAACGCCCGACCATTTTGTTACTGATGGGGCTAACCGCTACCGGCATCGTGCTGCTTCTATTGGCGCCGCTGAGCTGGCGCTGGTGGGGTGCGCTTCTTCTGGGGCTGGGCCAGGGGGGCAGCTTCAGCATGGCGCTGACGCTGATCGTGCTACGCACCGGCACCTCGACACTCGCGAGCCAGTTGTCGAGCATGGCTCAGGGGTTTGGCTACGTATTGGCCGCCATAGGACCGCTGATGGTCGGCGTTTTGCTGGAATATACCCAGGATATGGCGCTGTTGACCTCGGTGCTGTTGACCTACGTAGCCCTAGCCGTCACCTTCGCGCTGCTGGCGGGCCGCCGGCGCAGGCTTGAACTCGATGCGCAGGGGGAACTGGTGACTGTGCGTCATTGATCGCTTTACCAAGGGTCAACCAGAGCGAAACATCCGCAGAAAGCGTCGGTAGTCTCCCTGGGCTGCACTCAACGCCTGGGCCTGCAGCCACACCTCATGTCCGGGCAGGCATTGCGCCAGCCGGGCGCAGGCAAGCGGCGTCAGGGCGCCCAGTCGCGGATAGCCGCCGATGGTCTGGCGATCGTTGAGCAATATGATGGGCTGACCGTCCGGCGGAACCTGCACCGCCCCAAGCCCAATACCCTCGGAAATCATGCTGGAAACGCTGCACTTCAATTCAGGGCCGGTTAAGCGCACGCCCATGCGGTCGGCGCGATCATCCACCTGCCAGGAGCGATTAAAGGCTGCAAACAAACTCGCCCCATCGAACTCCGCGCTCTGGGCGCCGATTACCAGCGCAAGCCTTGCTGGCTGTGAATAGTCCGGACGTTCATCAGCGGAAGGCGCTTGGGGCAGCTCACCCTCTTCATGGCCTTGTTGAAAGATCAGAGTATCGTCTTTTTGTAGCTTGCCGCCTTGGCCATCATGACCACCAAGGCCTTCCCGGGCCACGCCGGCGACGCTACCCAGCACCGGCTCGGCGAGAAAACCGCCCGGTGCGGCCAGATAGGCACGCAGTCCGTCTTTCGGTGAGCCAAAACGCAGGCGCTGGCCTGCCTGGATTCCGAAGCGTGACCAGGGCTCGATTGGATCGTCGTCTAAAGTGACCTCAAGATTCGCCCCGGCTAGTGCCAGCTGGGCATCGCCTTCGGCGATCAGGCTCAAGCCGCCAAAGGTGATTTCCAGCGCTGCCGCGCCCCATTGATTATTCAGTAGATGATTGGCCCAGGCCCAGGCATGGATATCCACCGGACCGCCTTGGGTCACGCCAAGGCGCCGAACCCCGAAGCGCCCCGCGTCCTGCAACAAGGCCAAGGGACCGGCGCGTTCCACTCGTAACTGGACGTTGTTACCGGCAGCTGCACTCATGAATTCTTCCTGCTTGCGCTCGCGCCCCGCTCCTCGACCGGCGTTGTATCGCCACCGGCTTCCTCGAACTCTTTGCGATCCACCGCCACGAAACGCACCCGATCGCCCACCCGAAGCAGGCTGAAACCATCCCGCTTTCGATCGAACAGGTGCGCGCTAGTGCGCCCGATCAGATTCCAGCCTCCGGGGGAGATACGCGGGTAGGCCGATGTCTGGCGATTGGCCACTGCCACGCTGCCTGCCGGCACGCGCTTGCGTGGCGTGTCCAGGCGCGGCAACACCAATTGTTCTGGCAAGCTGCCCATGAAAGCGAACCCCGGCGCAAAGCCCAACGCGAAGATCCGATATTCCTGACCGCTGTGCGCCTCGATGACCGCCTCCCGAGACAAGCCGCTGCGCTCTTGAAGCAGAGAAAGCTCTGGTCCGACGCTGTCGTCGTACCAGACCTGCAGTTCCTTGACGTTGTCTGAAGTGCCTTCGCCCTGGTCGCCGTCTTTCTCCGGATCGAGATCGGCGAGCAGCATCGCCAGACGCGAACGCGCCTCACCCGGGGTAAGCTGCAAGGGATCGTAATGCACCAGCAAGGTGGTATAGGACGGCACCAGATCGATCAACGCCTCGCCAAGACTCTCCTCGCAGCGGCGCAGCAAGGCCATGATCCAGGGCATGTTGGCGTCATCGATATCATCGAACAGCCGCACCAGCCAGGCATCGATCCCCGCCACTTCCAGACGCGGCAGCTGCATTGCATCGGCTTCCTTGCTCATAAGAGTGCTTCTCAAAACGCATTAACCAAGAGGGACTTCTCCGGCGGCAAGGTACCGCAAGGGCGCTGTAAACCCGTCCTTGGGCGCTACTTTTGCTATCTGACCGCCATGGATGGCGGAAATGCCGGAATAGCATGGAGCTTTTTCCGGCCATGGCAAAAGACCCTTGCTTTACCTTACCCCCGGCGTCCATCACTGTGAAAAATTCAGAAATAGCTTCTAAGGCTCATATCTCCAGCGTGGCGCTCATTCCGCTCTCCGCCAGCGCCTGACGAATCGCCCTTACCGCCGCGATGGATTCCGGGTTGTCACCGTGCACGCACAGCGTTTGCGCCTCCAGCACCAGCTCGCTGCCGTCGCTAGCGGTCAGCGGCTGGCCCTTGGCAATGCGCAGGGCTTGATCGACAATCGCCCTGGCATCGTGGTGTACCGCACCGGGCTTGCGCCGGGACACCAGTCGGCCTTCACCGTCATAGGCACGATCGGCGAAGGCCTCGAACCACAGGGTGATGAGATGGCCATCGGCCAGTTCCTGGGCCGGCGCGGGATCGCGGGTGGCCATGACCATCAGCGGCAGTGCCGCATCGAAGGCGGCCACGGCGCGCATTACCGCGGCGAGCTTGACGCTGTCGCGCATCATGTCGTTGTAGAGTGCGCCATGAGGTTTAACGTAGCGCAATCGGGTGCCTTCCGCCTCGCACATCGCCGACAGGGCGCCGATCTGATAGAGCACCAGATTCTCGATCTCCTCCGCGGAGCAGGCCATGGAACGACGCCCGAATCCCATCAGATCCGGATAGGCGGGGTGCGCACCCACCGCGACCTTGTTCGCCACCGCAAGCCGCACGGTACGCCGCAGGGTGTCCGGGTCCGAGGCATGAAAACCGCAGGCCACGTTGGCCAGATCGATGTAGGGCATGACCTCTTCATCGCGCCCCATCCTCCAGGCACCGAAGCTTTCCCCCACATCCGCGTTGAGTAGCAAGGTTGGCATGACGTCCTCCCTTATTGGCCGCTATTGGTGCTGTTCGCCTTGATTTCCGCCCAATCGATCTGCGGTCGCTGCAACCCGTGCCCTCCTGTATAGGGCGCGGGCCTTGGTGATGACCAGCCATTTAGCAGATCATCTTCTACAGCATAGACCTCCACCCCCAAAGGGTGACAGGTCTGAAGCGGATCGGCGGCCTCTGGACCCCATAGGTCCACGGAGAGATCGCCTCCGGGACAGCAAGACATGGCGCAGAGCAGATCGATCTCGGCAAAGAATTCCAGGTAATCACCCTTGCGTGCCGGGCAGGCCTTCATGAAGTACTGGTCGTCGTCATTCAGGCCGGTGCATTGAAAGACGTTGAGCACATCGTGTACGTCCCGCTCATCGAGGCCGTGAGGCATCACCGCCCGCACCAGGTTGGAGTGGCAGTGAAAGTCGAAATCCTCTCCGCTGAGCAGTCGATTCACGTAAGGATCGCAGCGGGTGCCGAGCAGATCATGTACCCGCCCACCCTCATCGTCCATGCCGTAATCCGCCAGGCTATCGTCGATGATGGTCGCCATGGGACGCAGATAGGGCAGCGTCGACCACAGCCGATCGAAGGTGGAAACATGGGCGCGCTGCAACTGGCGGGTGCGGGAGGCCCAGAAGCGCTCTCGAGGGTTGTGCAGGTTCCAGAGGTTGAGATCGCCGACCTGGGGGCCTTGCGTCACCTTGAGGCGAAAGACGTGCCCGGCCGGCACCTTCCAGGCGAGGCCATCACGAATGGGCACCGTATGACTATCGACCAGTTTGCGACCATCCGGCTCTTGCGCAAGTCGACTGTAAAAAGCGCGATCGATGTCGAGAATCGATCCTGCGGTGGCACGATAGGCGGCAGCAACATTGGACATGTAGACTCCATTCGATGGTCTTGATGTGTTTCATCCAGGTTGTGTTCTATGCTCATTGAAGCTGTAACCATCCTGAGCCACAAGCTCTGTTTGGGCAGGAGTCCAGTTTATCGGGCGATAGCCTGGCCACTATCGCTCGCTGAAGCAAGCTCCTGCAGGAGCAGTGTCGCGGGCTGGGTAGGAGCCCGATTTATCGGGCGATGGCCAAGCCACTATCGCTCGCTGAAGCGAGCTTTTACAGGAGCAGTGTCGCGGGCTGGGTAGGAGCCCGATTTATCGGGTGATGGCCAAGCCACTATCGCTCGCTGAAGCAAGCTCCTACCGGTGCAATGACGTGGGCTGGGCAGGAGTCCGGTTTACCGGGCGATGGCCCGGCCACTATCGCTCGCTGAAGCAAGCTCCTACAAAACAATAGCAGCAAGACTCAACAGGTTTCTTGAAAACGAGAAGGAATCGGATATGACTCTTTACAGATTAGGCCGCAGGTTCATCAGTCTGTCTCTGGCCGCCACAGGGCTTGCCATCGCCTTGAATACGTCCGCCCAGGCAGCTACGGAATGGGACATGCCCACCCCCTACGGAGATCGCACCTTCCATACTGTCAATATTCGCGAGTTTGCCGACGATGTACGCGAGAAAACCGATGGCGAGCTGGACATCACCGTGCACGCCAATGGCTCCCTGATCGCGCATCCGGAGATCAAGAACTCGGTACGCCGTGGCATCGTGCCCTTGGGCGAGGTGATCATGTCGCGCCTGGCCAACGAGAATGCGATTTTCGAGGTGGACTCGGTGCCCTATCTGGCCTCGAGCTACGAGCAGGCCCGTACCCTCTGGGATGCTTCCAAAGAAGTCATTGACGAGGAACTCGCCAAGCAGCAGCTGCGCCTGTTGTTTGCCGTTCCCTGGCCGCCCCAGGGCATCTATACCCAGGACAAGGTGTCAACCATCGACGATCTCGATAATCTCAAGATGCGCGCCTACAACAAATCCAGCGAACGACTGGCCCAACTGGCCGGCGCCGTGCCCACTCAGATCGAGGTGCCGGACATTCCCACCGCCTTCAGCACCGGCCGCGTGGATGCCATGGTTACCTCTCCGGCGACCGGCGCCGATACCAAGGCCTGGGACTATCTCGGCAATTTCAACCACGCCCAGCTGTGGCTGCCCAAGAACATGATCATCGTCAGCGAGCGTGCCTTTGGCCGCCTGGACGATAAAACCCAGCAGGCCGTGCTGGACGCAGCGAAAGAAGCCCAGGAACGCGGCTGGGAGATGAGTCGCCAGGAGACCGAAGACGCGCTACAGGAGCTTAGCGACAACGGCATCACCGTCAGCGAACCCAGCGAAGAGCTGGCGGCGTCTCTTGAGGAAATCGGCAATACCATGACCGAGGAATGGAATGAGCGCGCCGGCGAACAGGGCCAGCAGATTCTGGATAATTACGAGCAGCTTCAACAATAGCGTTCATTAATAAGCCTAGGAGTGCCCATGCACTTTCGACTTCGCGCACTTTATACCCTGGGCGGCTACGCGGCGGCGGTTTGCCTGTGCGTCATCTGCGCCATGATCGCCTTGCAGGTGTTTGGTCGCCTGCTCGACAAGCTCTCGACGGCGATCGGCGCCGGAAGTCTGGACCTGACCATTCCCGGCCTCTCGGAAATTTCCGGCTTCCTGCTGGTGGGCGCCAGCTTTTTAGGGCTGGCCTACACCTTCGTTCACGGGGGCCACATCCGCGTGACCCTGATAACCGGACAACTGCCGCCCAAGGTGCGGGTCTTCGTCGAGCTCTGGTGCCTGAGCATTGCCTTGGGTCTTTGCGGTTATCTTGCCTGGTATACCGGTGTGCTGATGCTCGACAGCATCGAGTTTGGCGAGGTTTCTTACGGCATGGTGCCGGTACCGCTGTGGATTCCTCAGAGCGCCATGCTGTTGGGCATCCTGCTGCTGACCCTGGCCCTGATCGAAGCCTGGATCAGCACCGCCGTAATCGCCTTCACCCGGCCCGGCGAGTTTCGTATCGACGATGCCAGTCCCGAAGCACAGCAACTCGAAGAGTAACGAGAAATGACCGTGGAAATCGCTTTATGTTGACGCTTGTTCTAGTTTTGCTGATTGGCCTGCTTGTTTTACTGGGTAGCGGCGTCTGGGTGGCGTTCTCGCTGATGGGGCTGGGTTGGTTGGGCATCAGCCAGTTCACCTCGATTCCCGCCGGCGACGTCATGGCCTCAGATATCTGGAGCGCCAGCTACAGCTGGGAGCTGACCGCCCTGCCGATGTTTATCTGGATGGGGGAGATCCTGTTTCGCTCGCGGCTTGCGGAAGACATGTTCACTGGCCTCGCCCCCTGGATGACCCGCATTCCCGGGCGTTTGCTGCACACCAACGTGGTCGGTTGCGGCCTGTTCGCCGCTGTCTCTGGCTCATCTGCGGCGACCTGCGCCACCATGGGCAAGATGGCTATCCCTGAGCTAACCCGACGCGGCTACGACGAACGCCTGATCATCGGTACCCTGGCCGGCTCCGCCACCCTGGGCCTGCTGATTCCGCCCTCGATCATACTGATCGTCTACGCCGTAGCCACGGATCAATCCATCGCCCGACTGTTCATCGCCGGCATCCTGCCCGGGATATTGTTGATCTCGCTGTTCGCCGGTTACCTGATGCTGTGGTCCTGGCGCTTTCCGGATCGCGTTCCCGCCGCGGACGAACACACCTCACTCGGTGAAAAATTTCGCCGCTCGCGGCGTCTGATTCCCTTGTTGGGATTGATCGTCGGGGTGATTGGCTCGATCTACGCCGGACTCGCTTCGCCCACGGAAGCCGCCGCCGTGGGCGTCGTCCTGTCGCTAGTGCTGGCCCGCTGGCAGGGGGTGATGCAGTGGAGCACCTTTGTAGAGGCCACCATGGGCGCGGTGCGTACCTCCACCATGATCGCCTTTATTCTCGCCGGGGCATCGTTTCTGACTGCCGCCATGGGCTTCACCGGCCTGCCCAGCGACCTGGCGGCCTGGATCGCCTCGCTCAACCTGTCGCCCTACATGCTGCTGGTGGCACTGACGGTGTTCTTTATTCTGCTGGGCTGTTTCCTGGACGGTATCTCGGTAGTCGTGCTGACCACCGCGATTTTGCTGCCCATGGTCGAGGCCGCCGGCATCGACCTGATCTGGTTCGGCATCTATCTGGTAATCGTCGTCGAGATGTCCCAGATCACCCCGCCAGTGGGCTTCAATTTGTTCGTGTTACAGGGCCTGACCGGCAAGAACATCCTCAGTATCGCCCGGGCGGCGCTGCCGTTTTTCTTCCTGATGGGCCTAGGAGTAATTCTCATCACGATTTTCCCGGCGATCGCTACTTATCTGCCGGAGGCGATGAGTGGGCGTTGATCACTCTTGGAATAATTCTTTGGGTTACAGCCGAGCACTCGGCACGTTTGAACGACGTTACGCCTGATTCTTGCGTGGCCGTCCTCCTTTGGCGCCATTGGTCTTCGCCGCATTGCGCTTGGCCTGACTACGGCTAAGACCTCCCGCCGCGCCCAACTGGCGAGCCATCCATTGCCTGGAGCCAAATTGCCCCTCCAGAAGAGCTGGTACATAAAGGTCGGCATCGAGCTTTGGCCAATGCAGGCCTAGTCCGGAGGGCGATACCTCGATCTCGGACAGCGCTTCCGGTGCAGCCTCCGCCAGGTCTTGCACTAGATGAGGAGGAATAGCGAGTTCCAGCCCCGAATGAAGACGAATGATCACCCGCTTGGCTCGGCGATCATATCGAGCCGAGGTGACATGGGCACGGTCTCGCTCGGCAGCCATGCGATCTTCGGCTTGCTTGATGTCGTCGTCAGTAATAGACATGAATCTCACTCCATTTGGCGCATAATGCTAACAGTTCATCCGAAAGCGTTGACGCAATGCGATTGAGCTCTACTGATTTGAAGCGATAGCTTTCGCGCAACTCAGGCGGCCCATTAGGACAATTGAGAATGAACACTGCCTCGCCTCCCTTGCCTATTACATGCACATGAGCCGGTCGATGGTCGTTAGGATAGATAACGGCTCGCAGGCCATCAAAACGAAGAATGGTTGGCATGAAGCGAGTCTAGCACAAACCCAAGCACTTGGGTTTGTGCTAAATATGAGTTTGAGAAGGCTCGTATACCGCCAAGAGCGAACGCTACAATAATTCTATTGATAATACTGAAAGGAGATAGGTTATGGATCGGGTGAAAGCCATTAAGCAGTAAATTCAAAATCTATCGTCACACAAGCTGCATAATTTTCGCGAGTGGTTTGCTCGATACGATGCCGATAACTGGGCTGGAAAAAGCCAAGAGCGGTGAAGCATTAAGTCTCAACTAACTACCTAAATCGCCGACCTGGCAGCCACCAAACAGATTTTGCACACCCAATGCCAAACTCCCCCATCCTCGTCATCTATACCGGTGGCACCCTGGGCATGGTGCCCAGCGACACTGGTCTTGTGCCAGGTCACGATTTCGAAGCGCGTCTGCGTGCAGCGCTAACAACGCTATCCTCGACTGGTCAGGTATCGCTCCCTGAATTCGAGGTGCTGGAATATCCCGACCCCATCGACTCTAGCGCCGCAACCCCCGCCGACTGGCAACGCCTGGCGCGAGATATCGCCGAACACTATTCCGACCTAGAAAAAGACTACGCCGGCTTCGTGGTGTTGCATGGCACCGACACCCTGGCCTGGACGGCGTCTAGCTTGGCCTTTCAATTACAGGGGCTAGATCGAGCGGTCGTCGTGACCGGATCGCAACTGCCTCTGGAAGGAGACGGCAGCGATGCGCTGACCAACGTCGAATCGGCGCTGCGTTTTGCCGCCTTGCCAGGGTTGCAGGAAGTCGCCGTATGCTTTGCCGGCAAGTTGATGCGCGGTGTACGCACCCGCAAGTGGAATACCCAGGCTTTCGATGGCTTTGCCAGTCCCAATTATCCTCTGCTGGGTGAAATAGTGGACGGTGAACCGATTCTATACGCCGCACACGGACTGGATGACCGGCGCAACTTGCCCCAGTTCGAACTACCGGACTACAGCGCATTGGATGGCTCTGCCGTGGTACGCATTGCGCTCTGGCCTGGTATCTCCGTCCGCCTGCTCGCTGTCTGGCTGCTCGATGACAGCGTTCAGGGCGCGCTGCTGGAAGTCTGGGGCAGCGGCAACATCCCCGAAGACCCGGAAATTCTCGATGTGCTCGCTCAGGCGACCAGTAAAGGCAAACTGCTGGCCGCCATCAGCCAGTGCCCCCACGGGCCGATATCCATTGGCACCTATGCTGCCGGGCAAGGACTCATCGACGCCGGTGTACTCTCTGGGGAAGCCATGACCCCGGAAGCCGCAATGACCAAGCTGGTGCATTTGATCGCTCAACCGCTGAGTGATAGCGAAAGGCGGCAACGTTTCGTGACGGCGCTAGTGGGCGAGCAAGACATTGCGAAAGCGAAAAAGCTTGCCCGTAAATGGAGGGGTGAATGATGGTAGAAGAAAACGTGACTTTCAGTCGATACGATACGGCTGATTATCTAAGAGATGAACACGATGTACAGGCATATCTCGACGCTGCGCTAGAAGATGGTGACCCCGCTATGATCGCGCTGGCATTAGGGAATATAGCCCGGGCCCGCAACATCAGCCAACTCGCGCGGGAAACTCAAATGAGCCGTGAAGGTGTCTATAAAGCGCTTTCAGGACAAGGTAACCCCAGCTTCGCCACTATAGCGAAGTTAGCCAGTGCGCTGGGCTACCGCATTACCCTGGAACAGAAGCACGCATAAAGTGGATCACTCATGATTTCCTCCACTCGGCTGCAAGACGTTGAGTCGTCTCAAGATCCGCTAGAAACTGCGTCTACCGGCTCGACAAGGCCACCAGCGACTCGAACTTGCCATCACTGGTAAAGCTCAGCCGATAAAGACCGTGCACGCCATCGCGCCCGACGATGCGCCGCAGCGCCTGAGCGGGGAACACCACCCGCCGCCCGTCCCGGCTGCGGGCATACACATGCTGAGCACCACCGGCATAGTGCGCCAGGCACTGCTCGGCGGAAAGGTCAATCACCACATCGATACTGGGCATCAGGGAAGTTTACTGCTGTTGAGCCGAAACATTACATCAACCGAACCTCGAAACTATCCGCGACAGGCACCGGAATCTTGGCATGGCGCGGCCCTTCCTTGATCGACACCAGCCCATACTCGCTCATCCTCTTGATGGTTCGGCTGCGAAGGAAACCGCTCAATGTGTGACGCCCAGGAACGTACCCAACGCACGACTGACCTGTGAAAGGGTTGCCGCCTCAAGGCTACCGAACGCAACACTGAGTTTTTCCCTCCGTGATGTGGCCACTTTGTCGAGCATGACCCAGGACGGTTTCTTCAAACCGTTGCCGGCGCTTGGTTCAACCGCAACGCGCAGCAGTGGCGAATCATCATTCGGGGTGCTGGTCAACGGCAGGATGGTGACGGTGGGATGGTCGGCGAACAAGTCAGATTGAATCACCAGCACAGGTCGTGGCTTGCCGAAATCACCTGACAGTGAAACCGTCACAAGATCGCCGCGCTTCAAGGCGTCCAGCCTTCAATATCCATCAAGGCGGCGTCCAGAAACGAGTCTAGAGTGGGATCTTGCTTATCCGCTTCGGCGGCCAGCCGAGACTGGCGACGGCATTCCTCGGCAAAGCCCGGCGCCCGGGTATCCGGCACCCAGATCGTGATCGGGCGCATCCCTTGTGCGCGGAGCTTGTCGCGGTATTTCTGTACGCGCTCGTTGATGTGAGCCATCACAGTATCCTCTGGGGTTTGTTACAAGTTACAACTACAGATTGTTACTTGCAACAGCTCAAAAAGACATCTCTCACGCTAACTTTGGAGCGGATTCTCACCGTCAAAATCGCCATTCATGATCCACAAGCTGATGATGGTTTTCATGACATACCCTCTTCATAGAGCAAGCGCTCTGCGGTCTTCCCAGAATCTCTCGGCAATGGTTTAAGGGCACGCCCCCCGACAAACCAAGCTCGCATCAAAACCACCGCCTGTTCATGCCTTGACTCTTTCCTGCGCCTTTCTACAAAAAATTGCCCTTCCCTAAAAAATTTCGCATTTAGGCCTAAAGCAATTTTCCCAGGCGACGATAAACAGGGTAACGGCCAACGGCGCCGTTGCGGTAGGAGAGGCACAACCCAGTAAAGCGCCGATTCACCGCTGGAGCCCTCAAGACCTAATCAGGTTACTAATAGGAAGGAAATAAACATGTCAGTTATCAATACCAACATCACGTCGATGATCGCTCAGCAGAACCTGGCTTCATCCAAAGGCGACCTGACTACCGCCATGGAGCGTCTGTCTTCCGGGCTGCGCATCAACAGCGCCAAGGATGATGCCGCTGGCCAGGCAATCGCCAACCGTATGAGCGCCCAGATCACCGGTCTGTCTCAGGCACAGCGTAACGCCAACGACGGCATCTCCGTAGCCCAGACCGCCGAAGGCGCCCTTAATCAGATCAATGATAACGTGCAGCGCATCCGCGAACTGACGGTTCAGTCACAAAACGGCACCAATAGCCAAGAGGATTTGAACTCTATTCAGGCTGAAATTAACCAGCGCGTTTCCGAGATCGATCGCATCTCCGAACAAACTGACTTCAATGACACAAAAGTCCTAACCGAAGATACAAAGCTCACAATTCAAGTGGGTGCAAATGATAGTGAAACTATCGATATCAATTTGAAAGAAATTAATTCAACAACATTAGGGCTTTCTTCATTCAATGTGAATGGTGCTCAAGGCACATTGACTGTTCAAGATGGTAGCACCACTCAGGCTATGAAAGATGCCTTCGGCGACACCACTTCTGTTGCAACTACCAATGTTGCAGAAAGCAATGGCACTTTTGCAGCCAAGCTCGGTGTAGCAACGGCAACAGTCAACGGCAATGCTCATGTAGATGAAGCGGGTAATTGGTATGCCCAGATCGATATTACATCTGCTAGCGAAACTGAAACTAATATTCTGAAAAGCCAAGGAATTGATGTTGCCAATGGCGCAACTGAAACCTTCTACATCGCAATTGATCCAGCCGACGCAGATCTTACCACTGCTGGGCAAGCGGACTTCGATATCGATGTAGGAAATTTCAAACTGTCAGACCTCAACTCAAGCCGTACTGCAGGACCAATGGCTGAGCTTGATAGCGCTCTTAAGGACGTTGATAATCTTCGCTCAGATCTTGGTGCTATTCAGAACCGCTTTGAATCCGCCATTAGCAATCTGCAGACAAACGAAACTAACCTTTCTGCTGCTCGTTCGCGCATCGAAGATGCTGACTATGCATCTGAGGTCGCTAACATGACCCGCAGCCAGATCCTGCAGCAGGCCGGTACCTCCGTCCTCGCCCAGGCCAACCAGCTGCCGCAGTCCGTACTGTCACTGCTGGGTTAAGTTTAAAACCACTGGTGGGTTGAACAAACCGCCTCCATCGCTGGAGGCGGTTTTTTGTTTGGATGGCATTATCTTCATAAGTATATTAAAGAAAAGGTTTTATGGATATTGAGCCATTGGTGCTTGACTACATTAGAGTTCTCATCTGGCCATTAGTGATAATTTTTGGCCTATTATTGTTTCGAAAATCGATAAACATCTGGATAAAAAGCATGAAAACTTTTAAGGCAAAATTGTTGGGGATAGAAATTGAAAGCACTGGTGAATCGATTGATAAAGTGGCAGAGAGGCAAGGGAAAGAAGAACTTATAGAGGATATCGAATTTTTAGAGCCAAGTGAAAGGGAATATGCTCAAGCATATATTGAAGCTCTTGAGGGCGAGGCTGACAGTGATCCAGATGTAAAGCTCTTTCTTGGAGTTTATAAAAACAATAAAAAAATGATGAGCGATGCTATAAAGTCAGGAGCCGATCCAAAAATAACAGACATTCAAATCATAAAAAGGTATCAAGCTGAGTTAGAGTCTTTGGCGAAACAGAACCAGATTAAAAAGCGAGCCTATGAAATTGCCCAAGAGCGTAAACATAGAAACTTTGAACAGTGATAGATATTGCATGCAGATGCTTGGCAATCCAGTGCGATGCGATATCGACGCATAGCTGAATGGCACGGGTCAGGTTCAGCGCTAAAATATCCTGGGCGTCGAGATCGGTCTGCAAATCCTCGACGCTGCTTGGGCAGCGATCTTCCAGGCGCATAACACAGCGTCGTAAGGATTCCAGTTTCTGATTAATCAGCGATTGATCCATGCTTTCTGCCTGGCGATCAGGATTCGCCGCTGGAGCGGGACGAAATCCTCGTTGTCGATGATATTGCGGTAAATGACTTTTGCCCACTGGGTATCACTGACCCGCAAGCGCTTGCCGGTGGTCACGATCTGAGTCAGCAGCGGCTGCCCGGCGCTTTTCAAGTCAACGAGATCTACCGGGCGACCAAACTCCATCGTCAAGGCTTCGATCATGGCGATACGCTGCTCAAGCGTCAGCCGCCTGTCCGCTTCAACCGCCACGTCGATATCGCTGTCCGGCCGCCCTGCCCCGCCCCGCGAGACAGCGAGCCAAACAGCACAATCTGCTCGATCTCGCTGAAATCGGCCAATGCCTGCTTCACCCGGTGGCCGATAATTTTAACGCTTTCATGGGAGTCGATATTTATTGCCTGCTGTGGACGTCGCTCCATAAGCAAGCATAAACGGGGCATTACTGCTATAGATCGTCTTTCCTTTGAGAACCATCCCCAGATACGCCAAGGGCCGAGTTTTTGTTCGTGGTAAGGCCATTTTGGTAAGCCTCGATCTCTCGCGCATACTGCTGGCGTGCCCATTCCGGCAAGTCGTTCTTCTGGTTGGTGATCCTGCCTCGTTCCAGCGTCATCAGGTGACGATGCGTCTTCTCTAGCTCCGAGTTGTCGAACACCATTGTTCGGTCCGCCATCTGCACGGCTTCTCGGAGGTGCGCAAGGGTACGTGGAAAGCGGGAGAATATTTTATCTTTGGGGACGTCGTGGCCACCCATTTTCTTTCGGGTTTCTACCCGCTTTGCCGCCAGCTCGGGGGTGGCTACGTGAATATGATACAACGCCACCATAAAGCCGCTTTGCTGCGCATGACGGATCAATTCCAGCTTTGAGGGATGAGAAAAACGGTTTTGGCTGCAAAGGATTTTTCTTGCCTGAGATGCTCCGTTCGCTGATTCTCGGCGATAGCCGCCGCCTCATAGGAGCGCTGCGGATTATCGGTCTCATGCGGCCAACGCATCTTCTTGTATCTCGTCGGCGTTGACAAACGCCACCCTGGCGCGAGGCTTGATCTGGCTGTAGTAAAACGTCGTCTTGCCCGCACCATTGATGATGCCCACCAGGAGGTGCAGGATAGGAGGAGCGCGTTTATCCATTCTTATTTGGGGCCTGCTTCCTTAAGGTTGCCTTGCTTATCCATCCCGTAAGCGCTTGCTCCAGCCTGCTCGATCTCGCGCAGTACGCTGCCATCTGAACCGTCCAGTTCCTCCAAAGCTTGCCATAGCATCTCGGCATGGGCGTGCTGTTCCTCGGGGGCCAGATCCTCCACCGGAATTTTGCCCTGAAACGCCAGATTCACCTTATACAGATCGAAGATGCCGGACTCCTCTACAAACCGGCCAAGTCGAGCCCAGTATTCGATTTGGCCATTCAGCGATCGAGAGAAATGATCTTTCTGCGCTTTAGCAGCTTCCAGAAGTTCGTCGTCATTGAGCTTGACTGTCTGTGCCATGTTCAGCCCCTAGTGGTTGTCACATTTGTCATATGATGGACCAATGGGTTCCATAATGGAACTTTCTATCTTTATTGTCTTGCTCAGGCGAGTATTGCAGTTACGTTGTAGTGCGTGCATTGGTAGGCGTATAACACGTAGACATATATGATCGAGGTTGTCATGAATACAGTTCGGTGGAACGTTGCCGTTTCGGGTGATACCGATCAGTCCCTTCGCATGTTTCTTGCCAGTCAAGGCGGTGGCAAGAAAGGTGACCTATCCCGTTTTATCGAAGAAGCCGTATGTGCTCGTATTCTGGAATTGACGGCAGAACGAGCCAAGGTGAACAACACCAATGTAAGCGAAGAGGCAATGGCGTCGGCAGTCGACGAGGCCCTTCAATGACGTGAACAGAATCGATGCTGAAAAGATCACTCAGTGAGAATCCATAAAAACCGCTGCAAACTGACGAAACTGGTCCAGGTGGTCGCGACAGATCGAGAACACGATCTGCCAGTCGATGGCTTCATAGTTGTGAACCACGATATTACGAAAGCCCACCGACTTCTTCATACCGTCGGCCAATTCATCGCTGATGACTCCGCGCTCCGCCAGCACGTCAAAACTTTTCCCCATGGTGATCGGCGAGGTCAGTTCATGGTTACTGGCAATCCAGTGCGATGCGATATCGACGCATAGCTGAATGGCACGGGTCAGGTTCAGCGCTAAAATATCCTGGGCGTCAAGATCGGTCTGCAAATCCTCGACGCTGCTTGGGCAGCGATCTTTCAGGCGCATAACACAGCGTCGTAAGGATTCCAGTTTCTGATTAATCAGCGATTGATCCATGCTTTCTGCCTGGCGATCAGGATTCGCCGCTGGAGCGGGACGAAATCCTCATTGTCGATGATATTGCGGTAAATGACTTTTGCCCATTGAGTATCGCTACCTAGCAAGCGCTTGCCGGTGGTCACGATCTGAGTCAGCAGTGGCTGCCCGG
Organism: uncultured Halomonas sp.; assembly: GCF_947500835.1. Lineage (GTDB taxonomy): Bacteria > Pseudomonadota > Gammaproteobacteria > Pseudomonadales > Halomonadaceae > Modicisalibacter. The sequence goes on along the minus strand of NZ_CANMTQ010000007.1, from coordinate 145,161 downwards.
CGCTCTTCAAGTCAACGAGATCCACCGGGCGCCCGAACTCCATCGCCAAGGCTTCGATCATGGCGATACGCTGTTCAGGCGTCAGCCGCCTGCCCGCCTCTACCGCTACGTCGATATCGCTGTCCGGGTGCCCTGCCCCACGAGCAAGAGAACCAAACAGCACGATCTGCTCGATCTCGCTGAAACCGGCCAGGGTCTGCCTCACCCGGCGGCCGATAGTCTCAACGCTGTCATGGGAGTCGGTATTCATTTTGCCTGCCGTGGTCGTCGCTCTGTAAACAAGCGTACAGGATCGCGCTCTTTATGCGCCATCGAATGGGCGAGGCTTAGTAGCTTAGCTTGGCCTGACTAAGCAGCATGCAATGGCTTGATGCAGGCAACCTCCCCACTGACTGACTGGGCAGCCGTCCACAAATCAAGGGCGCGCTGCGCATTCAGCCAAAACTCTGGAGAATTACCAAACAACCGATCAAGACAAGCGCCATTTCAGGACTGACAGCTCAACGTTCACGTAATAACTCATTCAGGGACTGGTGTGACACTCCCAGGGGTTTAGCCAGCCGCATGGAGGTCAAGTCATAGTCCGGAATAAAGTCCTCTCTCAACGTTTCGCCAGGATGAGTCGGCTTGCGCTGCATACCCGCAGTATTAGGGCCCGTCAGAAATTGTCAGATCATTGTCAGAATGGCCACAACATTACATCGCAATTTGCGATATCTGGTAAGGTTGCGTTACACTCCTTATCGCGAAATGCGATATAAGAACAGTATGCATATCATCACACAGAAACGAATTTGGGAGGCTAAGGCAAGGTGGCCGCAATCTGTGTCTGCTCTAGATGCCTGGTATCGCCTTATCAAGGTCAGCGAGCCTAGTAGCTTCGCAGAGATGAAGGCGCTGTTTCCAGCAACCGACAAGGTCGGCCATCAGCATGTATTCGACATCGGCGGCAACAAACTGCGTCTGATAGCCGTCGTCCACTATCGTTTCAAAAAAGTCTACATTCAGCACGTCCTTGACCATGCTGAATATGACAAGGGCAAATGGAAGGAATAACCCATGAGTGCGTTGATCCAACAAGCCGTAGCACATTGGCACTTTGTTGCGCCTTTGCTTGATAAACCATCGACAGAAGCGGATTACGATGCCTTGGTCGAGGCGCTTGATGAGGTACTGGCGCTAGTGGGCGATGATGAGCATCACCCGCTCGCAAGCTTGGCATCCCACATGGGCGACCTGCTGGAAGCTTACGATCACGCGCATCGACCGATGCCGAAGGTAAGTGGCGTTCAGGCACTGCGTTATCTGATGCAAAAGCATGGCCTCGATCAATCGAGCCTGCCGGAAATTGGAACGCAATCGGTGGTCTCGGAGATTCTCAGTGGCAAGCGTCAACTCAACGTACGCCATATCCGGGCGCTCTCGACGCGATTCGGAGTGCCAGTAGAGGCGTTTCTCGAATAGCCCCTTCTTTCTGTAGCCTGATTGATAATGATGGCGATACTGGGGAGGCTCCCAGATGTCGGACCAGGTATTAATCTCTGATCATGACGATCTTTTAATCTGGCTGATTCGAATTGCTTATGGTGCCTGCAGCTGCGCAATAGTCGCCGTTGGAATGAACATTCTCAATGAGTTCGAGGCCAGGGTCTGGAAGCCAAATCCCTCATACAGCTGTTGTTGCCGGGACACGGCATCAGGGTCTCCACAATCCAGGACATCGAGTAGCACCATGGCGGTTCCCATCCGCTGAGAAACGATATAGGCACTGTTCAGGGCGTCCGCCAGCAGACGGCTATCTCCCCCCCTGCCCTTGGGAAGTTAAGGTGACGCCCATCATGCCGATGAACGCTGCGGGGATATGTCCTTCAGGTAGCAATCAACTTGTGCAACCCCGGACGAGAAATCTCCACTAGCATGTTTGGTCTTGTCGAGCGGCTCGATGACAACAGTTGGCGGCATCAGCGCTTTACCACCGTCTCCTGATGATGTGCGAAGGCGGCGCGCAGAATTGCGCTCTCGGGGTTCGGTAATGTCTTTAGATGTGGGTGCGGCCGACATGTTGACCTCCTCTTGCATACCTTATCTGTCCTGCTAAGTGTACGTAGGCTGTACGTACACCCCAATCATGGCAATCGATGGGATCCACTTCACTTACTGGTAATAGGGCAACTGTCGGCTTTCACCTGATGTCTTATAAGTGTTGAGTCGCTTCAGCATCTTTCTGTCCTTGACTTGCCAGTACAGATAATCCTCCGGCCTTCTCGGCTTCATTCAGTATCACTTTTCAATCAGCGCATGCGGGACTGTCTGCCCGGCTTCGGCTTCTGCAATAGCCTGATTCAACCGCTCGTCGTTGGGCGGCAAAGTGAAAAACCCTCCAATAGTCAAGCTTTTTATTCTCTTGCCGATAATTCAATCAAGATACTTTCATTAGTTATAAATCCACTCGGCAAGCAGGAAAAACCGATGAGCCACTTACAAGTCTTGAAGACCACATCGGACAGTACCTTTCTGGAAACTCTCGATCAGGCATTGAAAACCTTAATCGAGAAAGACGGCTGTCTTCTCAAGCGCGGCGCCAACGAGCGGGCGATCTCCTTTCGCCTGGCCTTTTATCTTCAGACGCTGTTGCCCGAGTGGAATGTGGACTGCGAATACAACTGCTGGGAAACCCCTTGTCATTACATGCAGCAGGTCATTACCGGCACGACGTCTGCGGCCACCGAGGCGCGCACGATCTTTCCAGATATCGTCATTCACCGGCGGGGCACTTCGGAAAATCTCGCGGCCATCGAGATCGCGAAGAGCACCAACCGGTTCAGCATTCATCAGGACATCAAGAAGCTCAAAGCCTACAAGACACAGCTTGGCTATCAGCACTCGCTGCTGTTGAGCATCGGGGTCGATGAGGATATCGGTAATAGTCAGGTAGAGGTCATTGCCTGAATCCTTGGCTTTATACGTTCGGAATACACCATGACACCCTCTATCAATGATCTTAATTTTGTAGCGCAAACGACTTCCGTCAGCGATCTGACGTCAAGACAGCGCATTGAAAAAGTGCTGGCTCAGTTGCCCTATTCCGATGGGCAGGCATCGTTGGCACAGGTTACCGGCGGTGAGATTGATGCGACCAGCTTTGAAGAGCTTCTGGAGCCGGTGCAACGGGTCAATGACGTGATGCGAAGCTATGGCATCGAGTTCGATCTGCAGCGCCAGGAGGGTCGTGTGGTAACTCGTATTGTCGATCGTTTGAATGGCGATGTAATACGCCAGCTCCCCAGTGAAGAAGTGCTGCGTATTGCCGATTCTCTTGAGCAAATACGCGGCCGCCTGATCACCCTTGAGGCTTGATAAAAGCGCACATACATTAGATAAAAACGGTTGTTGCTAAAGGTTTGCGGGATGGCTGCCGATGATAGCGGATAACCCGGCGTATCCAGTGTTGTCGATAACGTCCCATGAATGCTTCGAGGAGCGAGCAAAACAATGAATCATTTCGTCAGTTGCTCCTCGCCCCAGCAACTATCGCGAATCAATGACGCAGGGCGCCTGGAGGCGTTGGAATCCTCACGCCTGATGGATACGCCTTCGGAGCGGCGCTTCGATGTGCTGACCCGTCTGGCCTGTCGGCTATTCGAGGTCCCTATCGCCCTGGTCAGCCTGGTGGATGACAAGCGCCAATGGTTCAAGTCGGTTCAGGGTATTACCGTGCGCGAAACGCCGGTGAAGCATGCCTTTTGCGCTCATGCAGTCGAAGCGAACGAGCCGGTCGTCGTTGAAGATGCCCGCAAGGATCGACGCTTCAAGGACAATCCTCTGGTAACCGAAGCGCCTCATATTCGCTTCTACGCCGGGGTACCCATCTACGGACTCGACGACAGCCCCTTGGGAACCCTTTGCATCATCGACCACGAGCCCCGCAAAATCAGCCCAAAAGAGCTGGATACGCTGCGTCATCTTGCGGACCTGGTCAATTTCGAAATCGCCGATGGCCGCCGATCCGTTCGCCTTGGTGAGCTGCCCAAGGATGAAATCGGGATAGAAACCATCGTCGAGACGCTTATCGCCCGGGCGGAACAGCGTTACCGGGCCGATGCACCACCCAAGCTGATACTGCTCGAATTACTGGATGATTTCTTGCATCTGAGCAAGTGCCAATACGGCTTGGTGGGTGAAATCAAGGAGGAGGACGGCGCCCTGGTACTGGATGTACTTGGCATGTCCCTCGGGGAAATGAGCGAAAAGATGCATGCATTTTTCGCTCATGGCGGGCGCCGCTTGAGCGTCGATCGCATCAATGCGCTAACGAATAACCGTTTCCAGCACCCGGAAATCCAGGTATTTACTGAAGCCGATTTCGCCGTCATCTCGCCGGATGCGCTTCCGGAAAATCACCCGCCCTTGCATAACGCGCTGATGGTGCCGTTCGTGGTGAATAACCAGAACGTGGGATTGATGCTGGTGGCCAATCGCAAGGGTGGCTTCAATCAGGCGCGAGCACGGCATTTGCTGAAGCCCCTGTTGGACATCGGCAGTCGTCTACTCGAAGCAATACATGAAGAACGTGAACAAACAGCTCTTTACGCGACCCTGGAGGAGTTTCGCGCCACTCTGGACGCGACGCTGGATCTGATTCTCATTTTCGAAGAAGCATCCCAGCGCTTCACCTATTGCAATCAAGGCGGCCTGGATCAGCTTGGCTACGACGATAATGGAATCAAGGCGCTATCCCCTGCCCAATTGATCGACTGCTTCAGCGATACGTCACCGACCGGGCAGCTCGCCATGTTGGAAAACGACCGGCAATCGGTACGCCTGAATACGTATCTACGCTGCCGTGACGGCGAACGTCTTCCTGTCCAGGCGACGATACAGCGTATCAAGCACGAGAACTCGGGTCGCTACAACTATGTCATCGTCGCGCGGGATCTACGCGAGTCTTTGGAAGCCCAGCGCGAAATTGAATGGATCACCCACCATGACGCCTTGACTCGTCAGCTCAATCGCGATGGCTTCCTCAAGGCCCTGGCAAGAAATATCCCCAAGCGGCAGGCCACGGCGCGGCGCCAAGCCGTACTGGTGTGTGGCGTCGATCGGTTCAAGCGAATCAACGACGCCCACGGCACGGCGATGGCGGATGACGTGCTGCGGGAACTGGCGGGCGTGTTCGCTTCGGCCTTGAAGGACACTACCGACGCGCTGATAGGCCGCCTGGGAGGCGATGAGTTTGCCATCGGTGTCAATCTGGTCGACGACAAACACGCGCAGGAACTGGCGGATCGTTTGCGTCAACGGGTAGAGCAGCATCGCTTCCCCATGATCGGCGAGCTGCAGCTGACCATCAGTATTGGCCTGGCTACCACGACCGGCGGCTATATCAAGCCTGAAGAGCTCCTGCGGCGGGCCAATGCCGCTCAGGTGCAGGCCAAACTGCATGGGCGAAATCGAACACGTCAGTATGTCAACGGCATGCTCAAGGAAGCCAGCCGCTACCAGGATATCGAACAGCGGCTCTCTGGCGCCTTCGCCAGGAATGATTTCTATCTGAACTTTCAGCCTCAGTGGCAGCTGGCGGACCTTTCCAGGCCCGTTGGCGTGGAAGTTCTTTTGCGCTGGAAAGATGAAAAGCTCGGCATTATCGGGCCAGATGTCTTCATTCCCATCCTCGAGGAAAACGGCATGATGATCGAGGTGGGCAAATGGGTTGTCGATCAAGCGCTGGACAACTTCATTGCGGTTCGGGATCAGCTTCCCAAGGGCTTTTTCATCAGCGTCAACGTCAGCGCCATTCAGCTGATGGACGACGATCATCTGGCGACCCATGTGCTCCAGGCGCTGCGTGAACGCGACTTGCCTACCAGCGTGCTTGAGCTCGAGATCACGGAGACCGCTCTCATCCAGTCTCCGGATTGGATCGGCCGGCAGCTGGCAGGGCTATACGATCAGGGCGTGCGTATTGCCCTGGATGATTTCGGTACCGGTTTCTCATCGCTTTCGCACCTGAAGCAGTTTCCTTTCGATACGATCAAGATCGACAAGTCATTCATCGCCGGCCTGCCCGGCTGCGAAGGTGATCGCGCCATCGTCGAATCGCTTTTGACCTTGTGCAAAGGATTTGGTCGCGACGTCTGCGCCGAGGGCATCGAAACCCAGGAACAGCTGGCATTTCTACAGCAGCAGGGGTGCAATCGAGTTCAAGGCTATTTGCTGGCAAGGCCGGGATTGGCGTTACTACCTCCCGCTTCTTGTCCTTCCTGATCGATGACCACAAAAAACGACTAGGCTATGATGAGAAACAATTCTCGATAGACACAACCGCTGGTTTGTGTAGGAGCCGGATTTATCCGGCGATGGTGACTTTTTCTATCGCTCGCTAAGGAAGCTCCCACAGATCACGACGCCCACTTGTGAAATAGCCCTGCTTAGGAGTGGCAATGCGCAGCTTATGGCTTCTTCCTCTTCTGCTGTTTGTCCTGAACGGTTGCACGACCTATATAAACGCACCCGACACCCCCTCCACCGCGACGCTCCCTCAAACTGACTCCTTCCAGGTGTACGAAAATCTTGTTTACACGCCCTCTGACTGGCCTGAAGCCCTTCGGGCGGATGTCTATTTGCCTGACACCCCAGCAAGGGCAACCAAGCGTCCTGCGGCGCTGGTGGTGCACGGCGGGGGCTGGCAGGGGCGCTCCAAGGACGACATGACCGATATCGCCAAGCGCCTGGCGTGCAGTGGTATCGTGGCGGTCAACGTGACCTATCGTTTTGCGCCGCAGTACAAGTTCCCTGCCCAGCTTCACGACATGCAGCAGGCCATGGCCTGGATTCATGAAAACGCGAGCGCCTGGGGGATAGACACATCTCGTATTGCCGGGGTGGGCTACTCTTCCGGGGCGCATCTGGTGAGTCTATTGGCGCTGGTGGCAAGTGAAGATGGCGAGTTGAATCAGCCCTATGGCGGGGAGTCTTCCAAGCTGGCAGCAGTGGTTTCCGGGGGTACGCCGAGCAATCTCTTCAAGTTCGATGATGGGCGTCTGGTGGTGGAGTTTCTTGGCGGCACGCGGTTGGAAGTGCCTTCACAGTATGCCCAGGCCTCGCCGATGGAGCATATCACCGGGAATGCGCCACCCTTCTTTCTGTTTCATGGCACCTGGGACAGCCTCGTGCCGGTGGATCATGCCAGGGACTTTCATACGGCACTCGATGATGCCGGCGTCGATAGCGAACTCTATTTGCTGCGCTATCGGGGCCATATCACCACCTTTCTTACCCGCGGCAGCGCAATGGACGCCGCTATGGCGTTTTTAAGACGTGAGCTAGGGGATTAGACCTGCATGTTCAGACGTCCTGATGCAATTGTCGTCAATCCTTCTCTTGAAGATATTCTTTAAGCGCCTGATTGATTCGACTCTGCCAACCAGCGCCTTGTGCCTTGAATGACTCCACGATCTCCGAGTCGAGACGTATGGTGACGCGCTGCTTTACTTTATCGGCCTTCGGACGTCCACGTTTGACCAAGGTATCGCCACGATACTCATCGGCCTCTTCGAAAAAGGCATCGTCGAGTTCCGGTGCGTCGTCCGGGTCAATCCAATCGCGACCGGTATTTTCTCTGTTCGCGTTCATTGGCTTTCCTCATGGAAATAATGCGACGAGTTCCATCGCGGGGAGTCCACACAAGGATGATCATGCGAGCCTGCATAACGCCTACCGTAATATAGCGAAGCTCGCCATAGTCCTTGCGATCATCTCGCAAGGTGAAATGATGGCCCGCAAAAACTTCGGCTGCATCGGCAAAATCGAGTCCTCTCGCTTCAAGAGTCAGATCACGCTTGTCTGCATCGAAGGATAATTCCATATTTATTGTATGTACAAAAATAAATAGAAGAAAGGAAGTTTCAGACCTGCATGTTCATGATGTCCTTGTAGGTCGTCACCAGACGGTTACGCACCTGTACGCCCATCTGAAACCCGACGCTGGCTTTTTGCATATCCACCATCACATCGTTCAGCGATACGCCGGCATCCCCCGCCTGAAAGGCATTGAGCTTTGCGTTGGCGGTCTGCTGCAGCCGATTGATACGCTGTATCGAGGACTGCAGTTCGCTGGCGAAACCGCCTTGTCCCACCAGGGTGGATAGCTGTTGCCCCTTGACGGCTTGACCGCTGGCTTGGGTCGCCAGACTCTGCATCTGATTCAGTGCTGCTTGAATGGCTGGTGCACTCATGGGTAACTCCCGCACGCGTGGATAATGGGATTGATAACGAGATTGACAGTGATGGCAAGCCTACCAACCCCTCTGCCCTATTCATGCATGCAAATGAACTAACAAACGCGTCCTTTTCCTGCCTTTACCCTTGCCCTCGATACGGATAATGACCTCCATCACCCGACCGTTCGGGCCAGACACTTGAGCCTGGTCGGAGCGACGAATCGAGACGGATGCTGGAGCCGGACATCATCATGTTATCTGGACCGACCCACGGCTATCGGGCCGACACAAACAACATCGCCTTCACGGGCACTATCTTTAGCGCCGGGAGGCGAGCATGAGCGACGCCGCTTCGGCCAATCAATCAACGTCATCACAAGGCAACCGCAACACAGCGGATGCCAAGGCATCGTCCACAGCGAACTTGATGAACAAACTGCGCAGCAGCCCTCTAGTGCCCTTGCTGATCGCGGGGGCTGCAGCCGTTGCCATTGTGGCAGCCATGCTGCTATGGGCCAGCACCCCAGACTACCGCGTGCTGTACAGCAATCTTGGCGACGCGGATGGCGGTCGCATCATCAATGAGCTGGACACTCGCGGTATCCCCTATCGCTTCAACGATGGTGGCAGCGCTTTGCTGGTGCCCGGCGACCAGGTACATACGCTGCGCCTGCAGCTGGCGGAGCAAGGCTTGCCCCAGGGTGGCAACGTCGGCTTCGAGTTGATGGACACTCAAGCCTTCGGGGTCAGCCAATTCACCGAGCAGCTCAACTATCAGCGCGGCCTGGAAGGCGAACTCATTCGCTCGATAGAGGCCCTGGGTCCGGTCGCTCAGGCGCGCATTCATCTGGCCATGGCCAAGTCATCGGTCTTCGTACGGGAGCGGGAACCCGCCAAGGCTTCCGTGGTATTGACTCTGCAGCCGGGTCGCGTACTAGGCGACAGCCAGATCAATGCCATCGTGCACATGGTGGCCGGCAGCGTGCCGGAGCTTGCCTCGGATGCGGTCACCGTGGTGGATCAAAACGGTCGCCTGCTCTCTCGCAGCGGCAGCAGCCTGGGCGATCTCGACGGCACTCAGTTGAACTATATTCAGGAAGTCGAACGCTCCTACCAGCAGCGCATCGAACGCATCCTTTCCCCGATTCTTGGCCCGGACAACGTCCGCGCCCAGGTCGCGGCCCAGATCGATTTCTCGACTCGTGAACAGACCGCGGAGCGATACGGCCCCAATCAGCCGCCGAACGAAGCAGCGGTGCGCAGCCGTCAGACCAGCGAATCCTATACCGGTAGCGATGACCTGGGTCGTGGCATCCCCGGCGCGCTGACCAATACGCCCCCCGGCACCCTCGCCTCCCCCATCGACCAGGGTGCTGAACCCGCCGATGAGGAAGATGAAGAAGGCAATGTCGATGAAACCAATGAAAACAAGCCACCCAGCCGTCTGGATCGGGATGACGTAGTCAACTACGAAGTGGATCGCAGCGTCGAGCACGTGCAGTACCGTCGCGGCAGCGTTCAGCGTCTCTCTGTCGCGGTGGTAATCAACTATCGCGATGGCCTGGATGAAGAAGGTCAGGCCATTCGCGAGCCCTTGAGTGACAACGAGTTGGCCCAGATCGAGCGTCTGGTACGTCAGGCCATGGGGTTCTCCGAGGCACGAGGCGATGCCATCGAAGTGGTCAATTCAAGCTTTGCCCTGCGCGATGACACGATCGAGCCCTTGCCATGGTGGCAGACCGCTCAGGCCATCGATCTGGCGCTGACCCTGGGCCGCTATCTGCTCGTCGCCCTGGCCGCTCTGTTCCTCTGGTTCATGGTACTGCGTCCCTTGGTCAAGCGTCACAGCCAGGCCTTGCCCGCGGCAGCGCCCAGCTCACCGGCCATGGCAGCAGCCTCTTCACCGAATGGCCGCCTAGAAGATGACTTCGTGGACGAGATGCCACCACCGCGTCGCCGCCGTCGTGGCGCCTCGGCCTACGAACAGAACCTCAAGGAAGCGCGGGAGATGGCCCAGGAAGATCCACGCATGGTCGCCCTCGTCGTCAAAGGCTGGATGAATCAAAATGACTAAAAACACGATGAGCGGCGCGCGTCGCAGCGCCATCCTGCTGCTGTCCCTGGACGAGGACAGCGCCGCGGAGATATTCAAATATCTCTCCGCCAAGGACGTCGAGACCCTTGGCATGGAAATGGCCCAGCTCAGCCAGATTTCCCATGAAGAAATGCGCGTCGTGCTTGACGAGTTTCATGATGAGGCAGAGCAGTTTGCCGCCCTCAACCTGCACACCAGCGAGCATATTCGCGCGGTGTTGACCAAGGCGCTTGGCAACGAACGGGCGTCGAGCCTGATCGAAGATATTCTCGAGGCCAAGGGCGCCAATACAGGCATCGATTCGCTCAACCTGATGGAAGCTTCGATGGTGTCGGAGCTGATTCGCGACGAGCATCCTCAGATCATTGCGACCATTCTCGTGCATCTCGAGCGCCATCAGGCGGCAGACATCCTGGAGCTGTTTCCGGAAAAGCAGCGCAACGATGTGGTCCTGCGTATCGCGACCTTCAGTGGTGTGCAGCCTGCCGCCCTGCAGGAACTGACGGAAGTACTCGGTGGCATGCTGGACGGCCAGAATCTCAAGCGCAGCAAGATGGGCGGCGCGAGAACCGCAGCGGAAATCCTCAACCTGATGAATACGGCTCAGGAAGAGGCCATCATCGAGAATGTACGCGCCCACAGCGAAGAACTTGCCCAGAAGATCATCGACGAGATGTTCCTGTTCGAGAATATCGTCGATCTCGACAATCGCGGCATTCAGCTCCTCCTCAAGGAAATCGACACCAACTCCCTGGTGGTGGCGCTCAAGGGGGCACCAAGCGAACTGGTGGAGAAGTTCACTTCCAATATGTCTCAGCGTGCGGCTCAACTGTTGACGGAAGACCTCGAGGCTCGCGGTCCGATTCGGGTCTCTCAAGTGGAAAACGAGCAGAAGGCCATTCTGCTGGTGGTGAGGCGTTTGGCGGAAAATGGCGAAATCGTGCTGAGCGGTGGAGACGACAGCTATGTCTGATCGGGCCGGCACGCCAACCCGGGACAGCGACGATTGGCGTCGCTGGCAGATGGATGAGCTGGATACGCTGCAGCAGGCCAAGGCCTCTCGCGAGAACTCCCGTCAGAACGCGATCCGTCAGCAGGCGTTGCGGCGCAGCGCCGAACTCGACGCCGAGCGCAAGAATGCCCGCAAGGAAGCGTTCGATGCCGCCTATGCGGAAGGCCTGGAGCAGGGTAAGCAAATGGGCTTCGAGCAGGGCCTCGAGGAAGGTCGCCAAACCGGCGAACAGGAACTGCAGCGCCAGATCGAACAGACCCTGGCCCCCCTGCTTGCTCTGGCGGAGCAGTTTCAAGACGCCCTTTCGAGTCTCGATGACGAGATCGCCGAACGTCTGGCGGATCTTGCCTTGTCCACCGGTCGTCAACTTGCTGGCGAAGCGTTAGAGGAAAGGCCAGAACAGATACTCGCCATCGTGCGAGAACTGCTTCATGTAGAGCCGGCGCTTTCCGGTCGTCCTCGACTATGGCTGCATCCAAAGGATCTCCTTTTGGTCAAGGCGCAGCTGGGGGCGGAGTTCGAAGCGGCAGGCTGGCAGCTGCAACCGGACGACATGATTACCCAGGGCGGCTGCCGGGCGACCAGCGCCAGTGGCGAACTCGATGCTACCTTCGAATCCCGTTGGGAGTCGGTCGTAAGCAAGGTGCGTCGTCGTCATAACAAGGACGCCACCTCGGGAGACGCCTCATGAGTGCCGCCATGGAATCCATCAACACACATAAAAAGCATTGGCAGAATGCCATTGACGGCGTTCAGCGGCGCGTACAGTCCATCCCCCCTTATCGCACCAGCGGCCGTATCGTGCGGGCGACCGGTCTGGTGCTGGAAGCGATCGGGTTGCGGGTGCCTTTGGGTAGCGCCTGTCGCATCGAGATTTCGCCGCCCTCTTCGGCATCACCCACAACACTCTCCGACAGCGAACGTTTTGCGGAGGCGGAAGTGGTCGGTTTCTCTGGGGAAAAGCTGTTTTTGATGCCTTTGGAAGAGATCAGCGGTCTGCTTCCCGGCGCGCGGGTATTTCCTCTTGGCGAGGGTGGCGCGGGAAGTAGCGCTCGCCGTTTTCCCCTGGGTGAAAGCCTGCTGGGTCGCGTGGTGGATGGCAATGGCCGGCCCCTGGACGGCCTGGAACCGCTGACCGATGCGCCTCACGCACCGCTGGCGTCCACGCCACTCAACCCCATGGCGCGTGCGCCTATCGAGACGCAAATCGATGTAGGCATTCGCGCCATCAACGGCCTGCTCAGTGTCGGTCGTGGACAGCGCATGGGGTTGTTCGCCGGCTCCGGGGTGGGTAAATCGGTTCTGCTGGGCATGATGGCCCGCTTCACCAAGGCGGATGTGATCGTGGTGGGGCTGATCGGCGAACGGGGCCGGGAAGTACAGGATTTCATCAATAACATCCTGGGCGCCGAGGGGCGCCGGCGTGCCGTAGTAGTCGCCGCACCTGCGGATACCTCGGCGCTGCAGCGTCTTCAAGGGGCGGCTTATGCCACCCGCTTGGCGGAGGGCTTTCGCGATGCAGGACAAGATGTATTGCTGATCATGGATTCATTGACTCGTTACGCCATGGCCCAGCGGGAAATCGCCTTAGCCATCGGCGAGCCGCCGGCTACCAAGGGCTATCCGCCCTCCGTATTCGCAAAGCTTCCGGGTCTGGTGGAGCGTGCCGGTAACGGCATGAAGGGCGGCGGTTCGATCACGGCGTTTTACACGGTGCTCACGGAAGGCGATGACCAGCAGGACCCGATCGCGGATTCCGCCCGGGCGATCCTGGATGGCCATATCGTGCTGTCTCGCTCCCTGGCGGAAAGTGGCCACTACCCGGCCATCGATATCGAAGCCTCGATCAGTCGCGCCATGACAGCCATTGTCAGCAATGAGCAGCAGCGCCAATCACAGTATTTCAAGCAGATGATGTCCCGCTATCAGCGCAACCAGGACCTGATCAGTGTCGGCGCCTATACGCCGGGACACGATCCCCAGCTCGATCAAGCGGTGATGATGCAACCAAAGTTGGAGCAATTTTTACAACAGAGAATCGATGAACGTGCCGATATAACACAGACGCACCACGCTCTCGATCTTCTGCTACCGGTTTGAAGAGAGGAAAAACACCTATGGCGACATCGTCACCGCTGGACACCTTGATCACCCTGGCTCGGGATTCCCGAGACAACGCCGGGGTCGAGCTCAGTGGTTTGCGTCGTGCACACCAGGAAGCCAAGGCTCAGCTCGATACGCTCTTGCAGTATCGCCACGAATATCGCCAGAAGCTTCAGACCACTATGGAATCCGGCATTGGCCCCGCCAGCTGGAGCAATTATCAGCAGTTCCTGCGCTCCCTCGATGATGCCATCGCCCGCTCCCGACAGGCGCTTTCCGAACGGGAAGCACAGCTGACCCAGGGCCAGCAGCGCTGGCAAACAGAACAGCGCCGGCTATCTGCCTACGACACCCTGGTGGATCGTCGTGACACTGCCGAGCGCCAGCGCGTTGGCCGGCGGGAGCAGCGTATGGCGGATGAAATGAGCGCCGGCATGCGCGTTAGGCGTCAGGCCCAACAAGATCACACTGGCTCCAGCCACTAATTCTGACTCTACCCACCAAGGGGAGACCTTGCTTCATGGAAATTTCACAACTGCTAGCATCCAAAGGGGCGTCCCAGCAGGCCTCTCCTTTATCCCAGAATGCCAAGGGCGAATCCGGGAACGGGGCCAGGTTCGCTCAGCTCTATCAAAAGGCCGGCCAGGACGCCAAGCCTGCAGTCGAGACGGATGCCGCCAAGAGTTCTTCATCGGCACTTGTCTCGGGCGGCGCCTCCTCGAAAGAACTTTCTGGCACAAACGGCGATGCCTCCCTCGGCAAGCTTCTGGACAAGCTCGACGCCGGGGTCGAACTCTCCAATGAAGAGGCATCGATGCTTGCTTCATTGACCGACAATGCCCAGCTGATGCCGGAAATGACGCCGCTCGCCCAGCAGATCGCCGCTCTGGCAGGAAGCACCGTTCAAACCCAGGCGAATGCTCTACAAGGCAGCGCACAGGTCGATCAATCCGATGCGGCGCTATCCAAGACTCAGGGTGGGGCATCCGGACTCGACTCCATTCGCCAGCGCCTGGAACTCATTGCTCAGGCCCAGCGCGGCGATGCAACGGTTCAGCCGACTCAAGCCCAGCAGCCCGCCACCCTGCTGGCCGCAGCCCAAGGCGAGCAAGCCTTGTCACCGCTGGATAAACTTGGCGATAAGGCAGCGTCTTCGCGCCTGGCGGACAGCGGCGCCCTGCGTCATCAGACATTGGCGGCCCAGGGTCAGGCCAGCACGTTGACTCAGCAGAACATGATGACCACCGCCGAGCAGAGCGGAACGCCTGGTAACGTTGGCGCGACCGGCGCTTTCATCGAGGCGGTGGCTGCTAACGCCGGCAGCGAGGGCTTCAATGGTCGCGGCTCGGACCTGCTCGCTGGTCAGGGGGTGTTAGCGGCGGGATCGGGTACAACCGGCGCCTCTTCGCAAATCCCCGGTCAGACTCAGGGCATCACCCAGGCAACCCTGAGCGCACCGCTGGCTTCCACCCAATGGCAGCAGGGGCTTGGCCAGCAGCTGGTATCGATGCACCAGCGCGGCAACCAGCGCGTCGAGCTTCACCTGCACCCGGCGGATCTAGGCCCGGTGAGCATCAGCCTGAAGCTGGATGACCAGCTGGCCCAGGCTCAGTTCTCTTCTGCCAACCCGCATGTGCGCGCGGCGATCGAACAGGCCATTCCGCAGCTGCGTGAAGCCCTGGCAGAAAACGGCATTCAGCTGGGGGAAGCCATGGTGGGCCAGCACAATCAGCAGCGTGACGGTGAGCAGTCCAGCGAGCGCGGAGACGCTTTGCTTGCGGGGTCGTCCTCGGGACTCGGCGCCAACGATGACCCGGAATCACTGGTCATGACACCGCAGGGCATCGAGATGAATGGAAGGGTCAATCTCTACGCCTAGGCGCGTGATGAAAATCTCTTGGACTTTTTCTTCATTCAACGCCCGGTTCGTGCCCCACGATCCGGGCGTTTTGCCGATATCACCAGTCGGCGTCAGCTCAAAACCTTGAGTTGAGCACCTATCGGCGGCCTTTTCCATCCATATCAAGCGCCCTGCTGCCGCCATAATCCTCTAGCAATCATCGATCAACGACGGCGAACACTCACAATGGCAAAGAATCAGTCTGACAAAAAAGGCGGGAAGCCCTGGTGGCTCCTCGGCATCGTGATCATCGCGATTTCGATGGCAAGTTCTGCGGGCGTCTACTACCTGCTGGATTTGAATAACCCGGTAAATGCCGACGAGAGCGCGCCACAAGCGAAAGCCATTGTTGCCGAGACTCCGATCTTCGCGACCGTCTCGCCGTTCACCGTCAATGTGCAAAGCGAAAACTACGAGCAGCGCCTTCTCTATATCGGCCTGTCTTTCAAGGTGGGTAACGAAGAGACCGCAGCTCTGATCGCGCAGAACATGCCCCAGCTTCGCAGTCGGCTTCTGCTGCTGCTTTCCGATCAGTATGCAGAAGAGCTGACCCGCCCCGCGGGCAAGGAAGCGTTGGTCGGCAAGATTCTGGCGCTTTTCGATGAGCCATTCAGCGATCCCCAGCCAGAGCTTGCGATCGACGACGTGCTCTACACCGACTTCATCGTGCAATAGGGACAAGGGACACCATGTCTCAAGACGATCTGCTTTCCCAGGATGAGATAGACGCCCTCCTCAAGGGCGTCAGTGGCGAAGAAGAAGCCGGCGATGGCGGCGATTCATCGACGGCATCGCGTATTCGCCCCTACGATCCGGCGACCCAGCACCGCATCATCCGCGAGCGCCTGCATGCGCTGGATATCATCAACGAGCGCTTTGCCCGTCAGTTCCGCATGAGTCTTTTCAACCTCCTGCGGCGCAGCGCCGATATCACCGTGGAGAGCGTGCGCTACCAGAGCTACAGCGATTTCTCGCGGCATCTGCCGGTACCTACCAACGTCAATTTGATCACCATGAAGCCGCTCAGGGGCACCGCCCTGGTGGTGTTCCCGCCCAACCTGGTGTTCATGGTGGTGGACAACCTGTTCGGTGGAGACGGGCGCTTTCTGACCAAATCCGAAGGCCGGGAGTTCACCCATACCGAGCAGCGTATCATTCAGCGCCTGCTGCATTTGGCCATCGACTCCTATCAGGATGCCTGGAAATCGGTATTCCCCCTGGAAATCGACTATGTGCGCTCGGAGATGCAGGTCCGCTTTGCCAATATCACAAGCTCACCCAATGAGATCGTGGTTACCAGCACCTTCCATCTGGAAGTCGGCAGCCTCGCCAGCGATTTCCAGATCTGCATGCCCTACTCGATGATCGAGCCGATGCGCGAACGCCTTTCCGGCCCTCTTACCGACAACAATGCGGATGAGGATCGCCAGTGGGGCCAGCGCATGGCCGGTGAAATCAAGCACTCCCAGGTCGAGCTGGTGGCGGATTTCGTGGAAATCGCCGCCAGCATCAGCCAGGTCATGTCGCTGAAGATGGGCGACGTCCTGCCTATCGAGCTGCCCGATATCGTACCGGCCCGCGTCGATGGCGTACCGGTCATGCACTGTGAATTCGGCAGTCAGAGTGGCCAGCGCGCCCTGCGCGTGCGCCAGCTGATCGACCATGTCGCCCCCACCAACAAGTTCGCCCTCGGTCTGAAGCCAGGCATCAAGGAAACCGACAATGACTGAACCCAAGAACCCCGATCAGAACAACTCCGACGAGAGCAATCCTGATCAAAACGATCTCGAACAGAACAGCACCGACGATCCCTGGGCTGAAGCCATGGCGGAGCAGGAAACCGCCGAGGCCGAGGAGCAGTCCGACAGCGATGCGTCCGCGGACGAAGATGACCCTTGGGCAGCAGCCTTTGCGGAACAAGGAGAAGTCGAGCCGGAAGACGAGTTCGAGACGCCCCAGAGCAACGATTCCGCACCGGCCACCGCCGCCGGCGATCAGGTATTCAAGCCATTGAACAACGCCATGAGCAGCGGTGCCGCACGGGATCTGGAAATGATCATGGACATCCCGGTCAAGCTGACCGTGGAACTGGGCCGTACCCGTATTACCATCAAGCAGCTGCTGGAACTGGCCCAAGGCTCGGTAATCGAGCTTGACGGCCTGGCCGGTGAGCCCATGGATATCCTGATCAACGGCTATTTGATTGCTCAGGGTGAAGTCGTGGTGGTGGACGAAAAGTACGGCATTCGTATTACCGAGATCATCACCCCGTCCGAACGGGTACAGAAGCTCAACCGATGAGTCAGATTCCTGCTTCCTCCAGCGCCTCCCTCTCCGGTTCGACCCAGGGCGTTGCGGAGACGGTCAGCGGCGCTCAGAGCGATGCCCTGATCGGCCTGGCGACCCTGGGCAAGACCGCCCTGGCCCTGGCGGTGGTCATCGCCATCATCCTGCTTTGCAGTGCGCTTTTAAAGCGGGTGGGACCAGGACGCAAGGGCAGCGGTCAGCATCTGAGGATGGTGGCCAGCACCGCCGTGGGCCAGCGCGAGCGGGTGGTCATCGTCGACGTGAAAGGCACCTGGCTGGTACTTGGCGTGGGTGGCGGTCAGGTCACCCAGCTGCATCAGATGCCGGCGCCGGAGGATGCGATTGCAAGTGAGCCTACCTCAGCGACCGCTGGACAAGGCAACGATAGCTTCGCTACCCGCTTTGCCTCGGCGCTGCGTCACAACACCAAACAGCGCTTCACCGGGACAAATCGCAAGCCTGGAGGCGATGCATGAAGTCCATTCCAGTACTGCAGCTTCCACGTCTGCTCGCGCTGCCGCTATTCGTCGCCCTGGTATCTGTCTGGCCGGAGCAGAGCTGGGCCCAGGCTTCCATTCCCGGCATGATCAGTCAGCCCCTGGCGGATGGCGGCCAACAGTGGTCACTGAGCCTGCAGACGCTGTTGCTGCTCAGCTCCATGGCATTTTTGCCGGCCCTTCTGCTGATGATGACCGGCTTCACTCGTATCATCATCGTGCTGGGCCTGCTGCGCACCGCCATGGGTACCCAGTCCGCGCCTCCCAATCAGGTATTGCTTGGCCTGGCCCTGTTCCTTACGTTTTTCGTCATGTCCCCAGTGATCAACCAGGTGTACGAAGTTGCCTGGCAGCCCTTCTCCGCGGATCAGATCAATTTCGATGAGTTTCTGCGTCTGGGCAGCGAGCCGTTTCGGGAGTTCATGATGGGCCAGACCCGGGAGCCGGATATCGCGCTGTTCGCGCGCCTGGCGGAAGCGGGTACCTTCCAGGGCCCTGAGGACGTGCCCATGCGGGTGCTGCTACCGGCGTTTGTCACCAGCGAGCTCAAGACGGCGTTCCAGATCGGCTTCACCATCTTCATCCCGTTTCTGATCATCGACCTGGTAGTAGCAAGCGTATTGATGGCCTTGGGCATGATGATGGTGCCACCGGCGACCATCTCGCTACCCTTCAAGCTGATGCTGTTCGTGCTGGTGGATGGCTGGCAGCTGCTGATCGGCTCCCTGGCCGAGAGCTTTTACATCTGATGTATTTTCTATCGCGAGGTGATGCATGACGCCGGAAATGGTAATGAGCACGGCCTACCAGGGCATGAAGGTAACGCTGTTTCTGGCCGGACCGCTGCTGCTCACGGCATTGTTCATCGGTCTGCTGGTGAGTCTTTTCCAGGCCGCCACCCAGATCAACGAAATGACCCTGTCTTTCATACCCAAGATTTTGGGTGTATTCGGTGCATTGGTGCTGACCGGTCCCTGGCTGATCCAGTTGATCACGCATTTCACCATCGATCTGTTTCGCAACATTCCATTGATGCTGGGCTGACATGGTCGAGGTCACCTTCGATCAGCTCCAGGGCTGGCTTGTCGCCTTTTTCTGGCCTTTCGTGCGTCTGACCGCCTTTCTCATGGCCGCCCCGCTCTGGGGCCATTCCAGCGTGCCACGCCAGGCCAAGATCGGTCTGGCCTTGGCGCTAGCCATCGTGATCTCACCGACCCTGCCGCCCTTGCCCATGGTACCCATCGTTTCCTGGGCGAGCCTGGGCATCATGGTGGAGCAGATGCTGATAGGCGTGGCGATCGGGTTGGTCATGCGGGTCGTGCTGGCGGTGGCCATGGCTGCCGGGGAGTACATCGGTCTGCAGATGGGCCTGGCCTTCGCCACCTTCTTCTCGCCGGATACCGGTGCGAACACCATGGTGCTGTCGCGCTTTCTTTATATGATCACGCTGCTGATGCTGCTGGCCTTCAACGGCCATCTGATCGTGATCGAGATCCTGGCCAACTCCTTCACGACACTGCCCATCGGCATGGGCGGCTTCAACCCGGATGCCTTCGAACTGCTGGCCCGCTACGGCAGCACCATCTTCTCCGCCGGGCTCCTGCTCTCGCTGCCGGTGGTGGCCTCGCTTTTGATGATCAATCTATCGCTTGGCATCCTCAACCGCGCCGCGCCACAGTTGACAATCTTCTCCATCGGCTTCCCGATGACCCTCACCGTGGGGCTGATTTTGCTGATGGTGCTGATGCTGGACCTGGGGCGCTATCTGGAAGGCCTGTTCTCTCGCGGCTTCATGTTCATGCAGGAGTTGATCGCTGTTATGGCGCCGCTTGGCTGAACGTTATCTAGCGCTATTTATAGTCTTTTATTATTTTAAGTATAAAATATCCTGAAATTAATAATTGAGTATAAAACATGTCGCTCCCGCTATTTGTCTTTCATCGTCCTGAGCTTGCTGCGTCCATCGTTGCCGGTTTTTCCGGTGAAGGGCTGGAAGACTATAGCTCCGGCTTGTTCCTTGCTGCACCCAGACGCACCGGCAAAAGCACCTTCTTGAAAAACGATCTCATGCCAATTTGCTTACAGCGAAATTGGCTACCGGTCTATGTCGACCTATGGGCAAACCAGCTCATTGATCCAGGCCAGTTAATCGAGAGCGCGATAGTACAGGCACTTCAGGCTCAAGAAAGCCAGATCAAGAAGTTGTTGAGAACCGCCGGAATTGACCAGATTGGTCTGTTGCAGACTATCGAGGTCAGTTGGAGCTCGAACTCAGGCAAGTTGCCCGAAGGCTCGACTCTGACAGAAGCGCTGCAGCTACTGTACGCCGCGGCAGGTCGAATGATCGTGTTGATTGTCGATGAAGCACAGCATGCGCTTGATACCTCAGCGGGGATCAATAGCATGTATGCACTCAAGGCCGCACGGGATGCAATGACTCTTGGCACGGATACGCCAAGGTTGCGCCTGATCTTTACCGGCTCTAGTCGAGACAAGCTTGCCCAGTTGGTGCTCAACCGCAAACAGCCGTTTTTTGGCGCCCAAATCACCCCCTTTCCATTACTCGGCCTGGATTTTGTCAAGGCCTTTACCGCTCATGTCAACGACCGTCTAGCAGCGGACAATGGCTTCAGAACAGAAGATGTCATGGAAGCTTTCAGGACTGTTGGCCACCGCCCGGAATTACTCTGGACAATCGTGAGACAGGTAGCACTGGAGCTTGGGCAAGCGCCAAATCTGGGCGAGCTTCTGGCAAAAGGCGCCTTAAATGTACAAGCCAGCTTTTGGGCTGAATATGAGGGGGAATATGCCTTGCTGAGTACCATTCAGAAGGCCGTACTCGAAATCATGGCAATCCGTTGCATCGATCAGCGTCCTTTGGCTCCCTTCGCCGAGAAGACGATTCAAGAAATCGCGGGAATTGCGCGCGCCTTGGGGAGCGATATTACACCGACAGCCCAGTCCATTCAGGCTGCGTTGGAAGCGCTACGCGAAAAGGGCATCATCTGGCGATCGGGGCGAGGGGCGTATACGTTAGAAGACAGCGGTATGGCTGACTGGCTGATCTCCCTGCAAGACGAATATCGTAACGCCCCTTGAAACTGAAGACCGATCAAGATTGCAAGACTGGCAAATTCGATGCCGGCCGCATGAACATCGGAAATTCAAATACCCTTGCCCAGCACTCAGCCTTGCGAAGCCGCCATGGCCTGATCGAGATCGGCAATGATATCGTCGATATGCTCAATGCCAATTGATAACCGCACCATGTCCGGGCTGACACCAGCAGACTCGAGCTCTTTTTCGTTGAGCTGACGATGGGTGGTGGCCGCGGGGATCGAGGAACAGGTCTTGGCATCGCCGATATTGACCAGTCGCAGAATCAGCTTGAGCGCGTCGTAGAATTTCGCTCCCGCCTCCAGACCGCCTTGAATACCGAAGCTCAGGATGCCCGAGGCGTGACCGTTCATGTAGCGCTGGGCCAGGGCGTGATCCTTGTGGCTTTCAAGCCCGGCGTAATTCACCCAGTTGACCTGCGGGTGCTCTTCCAGATAGCGGGCCACCTTGAGGGTGTTCTCGCTGATACGCTCGATACGCAGTGCCAGGGTCTCGAGCCCCTGAAGCAGCTGCCAGGCAGCCTGAGCAGACAGTGCCGCTCCCATGTTACGTAGCGGCACCACCCGCGCCCGGGCAATGAAGGCGGCATCGCCTACATCTTTTGTATAGCTGATGCCGTGATAGGAGACATCCGGCTCGTTGAGCAGCGCAAACCGCTCGGCGTGATCCGCCCAGGGGAACTTGCCGGAATCCACGATTACCCCGCCCACGGTGGTGCCATGACCGCCGATATACTTGGTCGCCGAGTGAATGACGACATCCGCACCGTGTTCGATGGGGCGGCACAAAAATGGCGTGCCCACGGTATTGTCCACCATCAGCGGTACCCCGTGGCGATGGGCCGCCTCCGCCAACGCGGCAATGTCTACCACGCCGCCGGACGGGTTACCGATACTTTCGCAGAACACTGCCTTGGTGCGCTCGTCGATCAGCGATTCGATGCCAGCGATATCGTTCTTGTCGGCGAAGCGCACCTGAATGCCCTGGCGCGGAAAGGTGTGGGCAAACAGATTGTAGGTACCGCCATAGAGCTCGCTGATGGAGACGATGTTGTCACCGGTCTCGGCGACGGTCTGAATGGCCGCGGTGATCGCCGCCATGCCAGAAGCCATCGCCAGCCCCGCGATACCGCCTTCAAGGGCGGCGATACGCTGCTCCAGCACCGCGCAGGTCGGGTTCATGATGCGGGAATAGATATTGCCCTCGACCTTGAGATCGAAAAGATCCGCCGCATGCTGGGCATTGTCGAAGGAAAAAGAGGTGGTCTGATGAATGGGCACCGCCACCGCATGTTGATTGTCGGCGGTATAGCCATGATGCAGTGCTATCGTTTCGGGCTTCATGAGGTCTCCATGAGTATTGTTGTGGCTGGTTACCCATGGATTTGGCTACATTTCAATAAAAAATGCCAGCCGGACTGCTTAACCGGCTGACATTAAAAGGGTGAATGCTTTTATGGTCGATCGATCACAAGCGATCGAACAATGACATTCCTTGAATCTCGGTGAATACCTTCTGGGCCGCCTGCAGACCAATCTGACGTATCTTGTAGTCGGTGATCGCCCTGCCATAATCCAGATCCACCAGGTCCGACAAGGTCGATTCATAATTCAGTGAGCGGTTGCCACCCACGGAATCCAGCACATCGAGCTCGTTGAGTCGTGCACCCACCGAGGCCCGCACGGTGAGGACATTGTCGAGACTATTGTCGAGTTCGCGGCTGACCGTGGACATCGTATTGCGACGAGCAGCCTTTTGGGCATCTGTTTCAGCCGGAGCATCCAGAGCCGCAATAACGCTTTCCAGGGTGGAGAAGATGCTTTTGTCTTCCGCCTTGGCCATGGTGATCGTGTCACCCGCCGCAGGTGTGCCTTCGAGGGTGATCGACAAGCCACCAAATGAGAGTGTCTCGCCGGGCGTGTATGTCATATCGGTCTGGGCAACTCCGGCAATATCTACCGGATCATCGTTGCCATCAACGATGCTGTAGGTAACGACACCGTCACTGTCGAGATCAGCGAAGTTGATCTTATACTCGTCACCATAGCCCGGATCCGCCGCATCCACGCGAGCCGGGCCAGTAAAGGTCACGCTACCGTTGTTGGCGCCAGCCGTCGCCACGTACCCAGCGCCGTTATGCACGCTCTCGAAGATCGCCTTACCGCTATCCCCTACCGGCATCTTGCGTGAGGAGTCTACCTGCTGCTCCCGCACCCCAAGATCACCCTTGTAGGCAACTCCGCCGCTCTCTTTGACGAAAGGCGGCGCGTCGTCCTTGTAACCGCCGAACAGATAGGTGCCGTTGCCATTGGTGGTATTGGCAAGGCCCAAAAGGTTCTCGTAGATGCCCTTGAGCGATGCCGCCACGGAGGCGCGATCCGCATCGCTGAGCGTGTCGCTGCTGGCCTGGATGATCAGGGTCTTGGCGCTGGCAATGCCATCGCTGACGCTGTTGAGCACGCTTTCTTCCTGAGCCAGGGCATTGCCCGCGCTGATGCGGGCATCCGCATACTGCTGGCTGACCGCCAGGGACTGGGATACGCCCACGGCCCGGGACGCCGCCTGAGGGTCGTCGGAGGGGTTGACCACCCGACGCCCGCTGGCGAGCTGCTGCTCGACATGCATCAACTTGCCCTGCTGACTGTTCATGGACGTCAAGCCGGACTCGAACATGGTGACGGTACTGATACGCATGGTGTCGCCTCAAAAAAATGATACTCAACGTAAATTCAAGATGGCGTCGAGCATGTTGCCACCGGTCTCGATGACCTTTGCATTAGCCTGGTAATACTTCTGAAAACGAATAAGATTGGCGGCTTCTTCATCCAGGTTCACCCCGGACTCGGACTGCTGCACAGCGGTCAGCTGCTCTGCAAGCCCCTGCTGCGCCGAGAGATTCGCCTTGACCACGTTGGTGCGGTTACCCACATCGCTGACGATGGACGCGTAGGCTTCGCTGATACTTGCCTTGCCACCTACGACATCGAGGCTCTGCATGCTCTGTAACATCAGGGCGTTGCGGTTGTCGCCACTGGCTTGGGCAATCTCGCTCAGGTTCAGGGTATCGCCATCTTCCGGCTTTCCGGTCAAGGTAAAGCTGACACCATCAACCGCCAGCCTGTCGCCCACGGTCAAATTGATGCCTGACTCAGGATTGGCAACAGGAGCTCCACCGTTGATCGACACCGCCATGCCGCTGGAGAAGCCATTTAACGCATAGGTGTTCGCGCCGGCGGTGACGTTACTCACCTCAAGCGTCATATTCGAGAGCGTGGCACCTTGTTTCGCGCTCAGTCGCTCGACCACAAGCGATCCCGTATTTCCATTATCGGGCTCTACTTGCACCAGGGACGCCGCCGCAATCCTGGACGTATCCCGGATCATGTTTTCAAGCGAACCGGCCAGATCCCGGGTCGGCTGTATCTGGAAGCGATCGCCTTCGTCGGGATCACCGTTCACGGTGAACTCAAGTCCTTCGAACGCTATCGTACGATCGCCGTTACCATCCTTGGCAGGCAGCGTGAGCGTAAAGGATTCATCGGAAGCACGGCGGGTAATGACGATATCCGCTGAGCCGGCACCTTCGAAGCGCACATCATAGTCGCTGGTGCTGACCTGACGGCTGTCCACAAAAGCGACTTCAACGGTCACGCCGCTGCCAGTATTACCATCGTGGGGCAGCACCCGCGGCGAACCGATGCTGAAGAAGTCCTCGCCCTGGTCGCCATCGAGATCCTGACCCAGCTTGTGCTGTGTATTGAACTCGGTAGCGAGTGCCAGCGCCATCTGACCAATCTGGTTCTGGGTCTTGTCCAGGGTTTCTCGGCGGAAGGTCATGAGGCCGCCGAGAGTGCCCTTATCGAAGGTCGACTCATCGAGCTGCATCAGGTTGCCGCCGGCATCCCGGTAGGCCACCACGGTACGCGATGGATCCAGGGGCGAGGTAACCGCCTCCAGGCTGAAGCTCTGCCGACCCGCCACCAGGGGCTGGCCGTTACCGATGGTCAGGTTGTAGCTGTCGCCATCCTGATTGACCAGATCCACGCCGATACGTTGGCTTAGCTCCGCGACAAAACGATCACGCTGGTTGAGCAGGCTATTGGGCGCCTCCCCGGTCTTGGCCTTGGCAAGCGCGATTTCGCGATTGAGAGAGGCCACCTGTTTGGCGGTGTTGTTGATCTGGGTGACTTCGTCGCGAATGTTGCCGTTGATGCCGCTCTGCATGTCGTCCAGATAGCTATCAAAGGAGCGAAACTGAGCCGTGAGAGTATCCGCTGTGCCGATCACGCCTTGGCGTGCCGCGGGGTCCGAGGGGGCGCCGGCCAGATCTTCCAGCGAAGAGAAAAACTTCTGCATCAGCGGCGCCAGACCCGCATCCCGATCCGCCAGCAGGTTATCGATCTGGCTGACCTGATTGGAGTAGGCATTCAGGGCGGCACTGTTGCCAGTGGCTGCATTGAGCTGGGTGGCGACGTACTTGTTGAACTGGCGCTGTACGTCGTTGACCTGCACACCGCCACCAAAGGTGTTTTCCCCGATCAGGGTCAACTGGCGGTTATAGCCAGGAGTAAAGACGTTGGTGACGTTGCTGCTGGCGGTCTGCAAAGCAGTCTGGGCAGTATTCAGGCCACTAAGGCCGATGGAAAAGAGGCTCATGGATCCGTTCCGAGTTGGCGATTATCAAGGTTATCGGCGGGAATCGTCTCGACTTGAGCTTCAGATGCAATTTTCCCGTCATTTCTTACTTAAAAAGCACTCAATGAGGCGGACTGCCTTGGCGAACCAAAGCTATCCATCACCGCGATCAGCTTATTGGCGTAAGCCGGGTCCGTGGCATAGCCGCTGCTCTGTAGCGCCCGGGCCGCGGACGCTGCATCCGGGGCGGTGACTACCCCGCTATAGCGCGGGTTGTCGCCGATCAGGCGAGCGTAATCGGTAAAGGCGTCTTCAAAGGAGCCATAGACCCGGAAGCGATCCACCTGCTGCACTGGGCGTCCATTTCTGTATTCCGTGGTGGTGATATCCGTGGTATCGCCCTGCCAGCGGCTGCCGGCCTTGATGCCGAACAGGTTGTGGCTATTACCGCCACTGGCGTCTGGAATTTCATGACGCCCCCAGCCGGTTTCCAATGCGGCTTGGGCCAGGATAAGCTTGGCAGGCACGCCGGTGGTGCGACTGGCGCGCTCTGCGGGGCCTTCGAGTTTATTGAGGAACTGGGCCACATGATCCGGCCGCTCACGTAGCGGCTCGGAATCAGATCCGACCGGTGACGTGACCGCTGGATTTCGTGGTCTCAAATCCAGCTCATCCGCCAGTCGCACCGGCGCATCGACTGTCACTTGGGCAGGCGCTGCGCTGGTTGTCTTGTCTGCAGCGCTGACCGGATCGCTATCTAGCCCACTGTTTAGCCCGCCATGCAGCAGCCGCGGCGTGCCGCGAGGAATGCCGGCGATCAGGTTCTCGCTGACGCTGGAAGCCTTAGGCACCAGACCGCGCCCTTCAAGCTGATTGATCAACTGTTCCGCAAGACCGACGCCCTGCCCGGATAGATGCTGTGCCCACTGCTTGTCGAGCATTTCGGTATAGAACTTCGTCTGCTGACTGTCCATCAGGCCGGATTCCGGAATCGCTTCCCGCATGCTCTTGAGCATCATCTGCAGAAAGACCGACTCGAACTGCTTCGCCGCTGCCTCGAGGCCTTCCCCGGGTGCGCGACTGGCGGTGTGCTTGAGTCGCTGCAGCCCTTGCAGATCGAGGGCGAATTGACTGCTGATATCGCCGGCACTCATTAGATGATCTCCAGTTCAGCACGCAGTGAGCCCGACGCCTGCAGCGCCTGCAGAATCGACATCAGATCCTGGGGGGTGGCGCCGAGTGCGTTGAGAGCGCTGACCACTTCCGCCAGATCCGCGCTGGTCTGCAGCAGCTGCAGGGCGCCGCCTTCCTGGGCCACGCTGATGTCCGCGTTTGGCACTACTACGGTGTCGCCGCCACCGAAGGGATTGGGCTGGCTGACCTGGGGGTTGGAGTCGATGGTGATCGACAGATTGCCGTGGGCCACCGCGGCCCGGTTCAGGGTCACCGCACTGGTCAGCACCACGGAGCCGGTACGGGAATTGATGATGACTTTCGCCGGTCCTTCGCCCAGGGCCAGGTCCACGTTCTGCACCCGGGCCATGAAGCGCACCTGATCGTTGCTGTTGATGGGCGCATTCAATCGAATGACCCGGCCATCCAATGCGGACGCCACCGGGGCGCCGAATTCATTGTTGATCGCGGTAACGGCGCGTTGAGCGGTATCGAAGTCAAAGGTATCGAGCTGCAGATCCAGGGTGCCATCGGCGCCGAGCACCAGGGGCACTTCCATTTCCACCGTGGCGCCGTTGGTGATACGTCCTGCCGCCTGATGATTGATCTGTACGCTGCTGCCGCCGGCTTCGGCACCCACACCGCCCACCAGCACGTTGCCCTGGGCCATGGCATAGATACGGCCATCCGCGCCCTTGAGGGGTGACAGCAACAAGGTACCCCCGCGCAGACTGCGCGAGTTGGCGACGGAAGAGACCACCACGTCGATCTTCTGACCCTGGCGAGCGAAGGGCGGCAACTCCGCGGTGACCATCACCGCTGCAATGTTCTTGAGCTGCATGTTGGTGCCCGGCGGCACGGTAATACCCAGCTGGGAAAGCAGGTTGGTCAGACTCTGGGTGGTGAACGGCGCCTGGGTGGTCTGGTCGCCGCTACCGTCGAGCCCCACCACCAGGCCATAGCCTACCAGGGCGTTGTCCCGCACACCGACGAAAGAGGCCAGGTCGCGCAGGCGTTCGGCCTGGGCCGTTTGACCCGCGAACAGCGTCAACAGCAATGCCAGCAGCGAATGCAGGATGAAAGCGCGATAACCGTGGCGTTGAATCATGTTCATCGACCTGTATTTCATGTACCGCCGATCAGAAAGGCGATACGTTGAGGAAGAAGCGCTGCAGCCAACCCATGGTCTGCGCCTCGTTGATATAGCCATCGCCGACATACTCGATGCGCGCATCCGCCACCTGGGTCGAGGGCACGGTGTTCTGACCGCTGATGGTGCGCGGATTGACTACCCCGGAGAAGCGAATGAACTCGGTGCCCTGATTGATGGCGATCTGCTTTTCACCGCGCACCCGCAGGTTGCCGTTGTAAAGCACGTCCAGCACCGTCACGGTGATGGTGCCGGTAAAGGAATTGGTCGCCCGAGCGCCGCCGCTACCGGAGAAGTCATTGTTCCCGGAAACGTCGAAGCCGTATTCGAGAAGCTTGTCCAGCTTGTCGGGTAGCTGTGTGAGTTCGAGGCTTGCGGAACCGTCCCGACCGGCATTGGCGGAAGAGTTCTTGCTGGCGCTGACCTCTTCGTCCAGCACGATGGTCAGGATGTCGCCGATCATGCGCGGACGACGGTCCTCGAACAGCGGCTGGTAGCCCAGCCCCGGCTGATAGATCGAGCCGTTGGCGATGACCGGCGGCGGCTCGACCACGACGATCTTCTCCTGCTCGCCCACCACGGAGGCCCGGGGAATCTGGGCGCAGCCTGCCATGACCGCTAGAATCACGAGCACCAGCAACACACGCAGCGCCTGGCTGACGAAAGAAGAGGGTTGCATTTTCATGGGGTGCTCGATGCTCATGGGTTCTAGTCTCACATCTGGCTCAAACGGGCCAGCATCTCGTCGGAAGTCTGCACGGCCTTGCTGTTGATCTCGTAGGCGCGCTGGGTCTGGATCATGCTGACCATCTCTTCCACCACGTTGACGTTGGAGGTCTCGACATAGCCCTGATACAGGGTGCCGGCGCCATTGAGCCCAGGCACGCTGTCATTGCGCGGGCCGGAAGCGTTGGTTTCGAGATACAGATTCTCGCCGATGCTTTCGAGCCCGGTCGGGTTGGTGAAGGTGGAGAGAAGCAGCTGGCCGACCTGATTGGACTCGGAGGTGCCCGGCTGGGTCACGGAAACGATACCGTCCTGACTGATGGAAACAGACAGCGCATTCTCGGGGATGAAGACCGCGGGCTCCACCGGATAGCCGCCGGCGGTGACCATCTGGCCGTTCTGATTGACCTGGAAGCTGCCATCCCGGGTATAGGCGGTGGTGCCATCCGGGCGCAGCACCTGAAAGAAGCCCTTGCCGCTGATGGCCAGATCCTTGGAGTTCTGGGTATTTTCCAGCCCACCCTGGGTGTGCAGACGCTCGGTGGCAACCGGACGCACACCGCTACCGATCTGCAGGCCTGAAGGCAGATTGTCCTGCACCGTGGCCTGGGCGCCGGGCTGGCGCAGATTCTGGTACAACAGGTCCTCAAAGACCGCCCGGGAGCGCTTGAAGCCGTTGGTGCTGACGTTGGCCAGGTTGTTGGCGATGACGTCCATCTGCAGCTGCTGGGACTCGAGGCCGGTCTTGGCCGTCCACAGGGATCTGATCATGTTTCAATTCCTCGCAAAAAAGAGTGCCAAATAGTTAGGGAATCGCTGGATAAATTGCCGAGCGAGATGAAGTGCAAGGCGCACGGAGCACAGAAGACGAGACATAACATGGGGTTAGGCGAGTCTTCGAGCACCGCGCAACGTAGCAATTCGCTCGTGTAGGCATTTAGGCTGTGATTCCTTAGTTGGCGGATAACAGGCTATTGGCCCGCTGAGCGTTCTCATCGACACTCTCGATGTTCTTCATCTGCATGTCGTAGCGTCGGGCGCTGTCGATCATCGCCACCATGGTTTCCGTGGCGCTGACGTTGCTGCCTTCAAGCGCCCCGCTGACGACCCGCACGGTCTCGTCCGCCTGCAGCACGCCGGGGCCTGCCTTGGGACGAAAGAGCCCGTCTTCACCGCGGACCAGGCTGCCCCGCTCCGGGTTGACCAGCTTGATCTGTCCGATCGGACCCATGGTGTTGGGCTCGCCGCCGGCAACCAAGGCGCTCAGGGTGCCGTCGCTACCGATGCTGACCTGAGCACCCAGAGGCACGATGATCGGCCCGCCGTCGCCCTGCACCGGCCGCCCCATGTTGGTCAATACGCCGTTGGCATCGATCTGCAGATCGCCGCGACGGGTATAGGCCTCGCCATCACCGGTCTGCACCGCCAGCCAGCCATCGCCATCGATCGCGATATCCAGCTCCCGACCGGTGGTGTTGATCGCCCCAGGAGTGAAATCGCTGCCCGGGGTAGTGGCCGCAACCACGGTGCGGGTCGCCAGGCCATCGCCCTGGACCGGCACGGAGCGCAGGGCCTGCAGCTCGGCGCGAAAGCCCGGTGTCGCGACGTTGGCCAGGTTGTGGTTGATGACTGCCTGCAGATCCATGCTCTGCTTGGCGCCGCTCATGGCGGTATAAAGAAGACGATCCATGGGGTCCGGCTCTCCTGATTCGGCTCGGTGGGCTCACATCAATTCGCATCGACTCGTGTCCGCCTGCCGGGCTCAATACCCGGCAGGCGGACGGCGATTAACGCAGGTTCACGACACTTTCGAGCACTTCGGACTGGGTCCGAACCGAGTTGGTGTTGGCCTGGAAGGTACGCTGGGCGATGATCAGATCGACAAGCTCCCGAGTCAGATCCACATTGGAGGTTTCCACGGCGCCGGATTCGATGCTGCCCAGCATTCCGGTACCCGCCTGGCCCAGCAGCGCCTGACCGGACTCGCCGGTCTCAACCCAGGCGTTGTCGCCCACGGGCTTCAAGCCTTCCGGGTTGCGGAAGTTGACCAGGCTGATGGTGCCCAAAACCTCGGACTGCTCGTTGGAGTAGTTGCCCATGATGCTGCCGTCAGCGTTGATGGCGATGCCCACCAGGTTGCCGGAGGCATAGCCATCCTGGGTCAGGGAGTCCAGGGAGAAATTATTGCCGGTCTGGGTGGTGCCTGCCAGATCGAGGGTGATCGGAAGCGGATCGGTGCCGTTACCGAGGGGGCCAAAATCGAACGTCAGCTCGCCCCCACCGTTGAGTTGCCCTTTTGTGTCGAAAGTAACAGGTGTTGCGGGTGCAGGAGTACTTTCGATTGCTGGCTTGCCATCGATGGACTGGCGCACTTCCCATGTATTTTCAGCCGTCTTAGTGAAGTACATGGTCACGTTGTGGCTGTTGCCCTGGGAGTCATAGACCGTGGCGCTATTGGCGTAGGAGTAGCTATTGGCATTGTCCTGCGCGAAAGGAGTCGCAACACGATCAATGCTATCCACCGAGGAATCCAGCACCAGGCTGGCATCGATACCGGTGGTGGCATTGGCCGGGACCGCATCAGAAGGCACCCGCAGCGCCACCGGCTCCGCGCCGGCGCCCGCCCCAGCCGGGAAGCCGGTCAGTCGTGCGCCTTGGGCATTCTGCAGATAGCCGTCCGCGGTCATGGTCATCTGGCCGTTGCGGGAATAGACCACCTGATCGTTTTGAGTCATGCGGAAGAAGCCGCCGCCGCTGATCGCCAGATCCAGGTTGCGGTTGGTGCTTTCCAGGGTGCCGTTGCTGAAATCCTGCAGTACTGCGGAAACCCGCGTACCCAGCCCCACCTTGGCGCCCGCGTAAACGTCGGCGAACTGCACTCCGGAGCTCTTGAAGCCCACGGTCTGCGAGTTGGCGATGTTGTTACCGACCACATCCAGATTGGTCGAGGCGGCGTTCAGGCCGCTAAGTGCTTGTGAAAAACCCATGTGTGCTGCTCCTGCGCGTATTTGGTTATGTTTTCTTTTTTATGATGATGCTTTTTATAGTGATGCTTTTAGGGCGAATCGAATGCTACGAATAAGGGCTGAAAAGTGGCGCTTCAAAGAATTTGACGCACATCGTCAAGGCTTGCGGAATCCATCTTGGCGCCCAGATCCAGGCGTGGCCCGCCGTCGGTCTTGATCACGCCGCCCACCAGGGCGTAGTTGAGCGAGGTCACGTTGACCGGCTCATCCCCTTGGGTTGCCTCGATATTGAAACGATAGGCGCCTGAAGGTGCCGCACTACCGTCTGCAAGTTCACCGTCCCAGGCAAAGGAGTGAACGCCCTTGTCAAGCGCCCCCATCTTCTCCGGCAGATACTGGCGTACCACTTCGCCATTGGCATTGGTGATAGTGACGGTGACCTTGTCCGCGGCGCTGGCAAGCTCGATGCCAAAGGGCGTGGTCGCGATCGTGTCGCCCTCACCCGCACCGCCGGAGAGTATCTGGTTGCCCGGCACCAGCACGCCCTGGCCGATCAAGGCGGTCGCCTGCAGGGTCTGGCCCGCATCGATCTGACCGGTAATGCCTTGCAGCGTCGTGTTGAGCTCCTGGATACCGCTGACCGTGTTGATCTGCGCCAGCTGCGAGGTCATTTCGGCATTTTCCATCGGCTTCAGCGGGTCCTGGTTCTTGAGCTGGGTCACCAGCAGGGTCATGAAGCTGTCGCTCAGTTCCTGGGTGCTGCCCTGGGCCGGCTTGTTGGAAGCGGCGGGATTCAGCGCACTCAGGACACTGCTATCGATCGTATTGGCCATGGACTATCTCCTGGAGGCGTCGAATCAGTTTTCACCCAGCGTCAGGGTCTTGAGCATCAGCGTCTTGCTGGTGTTCATGACTTCGACGTTGGCTTGGTAGGAACGGGAAGCGGCGATCATGTTGACCATCTCGTTGACCGGTTCCACGTTGGGCATTGTTATGTAGCCGTCTTCATTGGCCAGGGGATGTTCCGGGCGATATTCCACCCGCATCGGCGTGGGATCTTCGACGATGCGGGTAACCCGCACTCCGCCAACGCCGGTAGCGGCCTGGGACTGGGTTTCGAACATGACCTGCTTGGCGCGGTAGGCCTCACCGTCCGGCCCTGCCACGCTGTCCGCATTCGCCATGTTGCTGGCGGTGACGTTCATGCGCTGGGCCTGGGCGCTCATGGCGGAGCCTGAAATATCGAACACACTGAACATTGACATCGAGGGTTACTCCGGTTGCATGGCCGACTTCAGGCCCTGGATCTTGCGGTTCATGAAGGTCAGGCTCGCTTGATAACGCACCGTATTGTCGGCAAACTGCGCCCGCTCCCGATCCATGTCCACGGTGTTGCCGTCAAGGCTCGGCTGATCGGGTACGCGGTAAAGCAGATCACGACCTGCAGTCGCCGGCCCTTCCGCCGATATATGGCGGCTGGAGGTAGTGGCCAGCTTCAGACCGTCGGCATCGGCACGGCCCTGCTTCATCACCCGGGAAAGTTCACCGGAGAAGTTCATGTCCCGCGCCTTGTAATTAGGCGTATCCGCATTGGCGATGTTACTGGCCAACACTTTCTGTCGTTCGGCGCGCAGGTTGAGTGCTTCCTGGTGAAAGCGTAACGCGCCATCGAGTTTATCCAGCATCGTCAAGGCCCCTTGGTGTTCAATAGGAAATCGATGGGGAAAGATTCAGGGTGGAGAATAGACGCCCGGTCGTCCGCCCAAAGGAAAAAACAAACCACGATTTGCCTATCATTTCCGCGCATGACTTTTTGCGTACTCTCCTAGAATCGGCAGCATTCGATCATGGGAGGATTACCATGCAGACTCTGCGACATGCCGACTCGGAACCGACGCGCGCCAGGAAAACGATTTTCGGATCGTTCCTGAAGCCGCTAGGGCTGTTGCTGTGCTGGTGCTCTATCCTGCTTGCCGCGAAAGCCGGGGCTACCTCGTTCGGAGAGCAAAACAGCAACGCTCTGCTCGAACAGCGTGTGCGGGTATTTCTTGAAGATCAGGCTCAGGATCTGGGTCGGGATATCACGGTAACGCTTCATTCCGGGGGTGTCCGGCTGGCCAACTGTCACGACCCGGAACCTTTCTTGACCAATCCGGATCAGCGCCTTTATGGGCGTGTTTCGGTGGGCATTCGCTGCGAGAGCGGGCAGACCCGCTATCTGCAGGCGGAAATCTCGGTGCTGGTGGATCATGTAGTAGCTGTGCGGGATATCGAGGCGGGTGCAACGATCGGTGCAGGGGATGTGGAACTTGTCGAGGGGCGCTTGGAAAGGTTGCCGCGTCATGCACTGCTCGAGATCAACGACGCGCTGGGATTGACCGCGACCCGCCCGCTGCGGGCGGGGGCGCTTTTACAGACTCACCATCTGCGCAAGCAACGGCTGGTTAGCCGGGGCAGCCGGGTGACGGTGGTTGCCAAGGGCGCGGGCTTCAGCGTACGGCGAGAGGCAAAGGCGCTGGACAACGGCAGCCTCGGAGATGTGGTGCGCTTGAATATTGCGGACGGTGGTCAGCTAAGGGCGACGGTGACGGGGCCTGGG
Source organism: uncultured Halomonas sp. (assembly GCF_947500835.1). Lineage (GTDB taxonomy): Bacteria > Pseudomonadota > Gammaproteobacteria > Pseudomonadales > Halomonadaceae > Modicisalibacter. The sequence continues at coordinate 110,662 of NZ_CANMTQ010000007.1, read as the reverse complement.
CGACTTGAAGTCCCTTTTTAATACCCTCTGACGGCTTGCTCGCAACCTCTTTGAAAACAAATTCATATTTTTTGCTACTGCGCCTTAAAGTTGTGCGCGGGATGGCCGATAGTTTGGGAAAGCGCACTCTCATAAGGATGTTCCCATGAAAATCGATAGCAACCAGCCTCTACAGTCCGTTCAACAAGCCGATGGCGCCAAGAAGGCTGTACCTAGCCAAAAAGACGAAACTGCTCAGACTTCTACCCCGTCAAAGGCGGCGGTGACGCATCTGAGCAGTGGCGTCAATGATACGAGCCACGACGTCGATGCTGCCCGGGTTGCCGAAATTCGCCAGGCGATCAGCGAAGGACGCCTGGAGATTCGCTCAGAGCGTATCGCCGATGGCTTGATCGACAGCGTTCGCGATCTGCTCGGACGTTCCGAATAACGCACTGCAAAGAGGGCCTTCAGCATGAGTCTGGCGCAACATATCGCTCGTCAGCGCAAGCATCTCGACGATTTCATTGTCTTGCTGGAGGCGGAGCGAGAGAGCCTATCCTCTGCTCAAGTCGATGGCCGGCAATTATCCGAGCAGGCCAGGCAGAAACAAGCGCTTATCCAGCAATTGGAACGACTCGAAAGCCAGCGCCTCGTTGCCCAGCGCAAACTGGGCTATGGGGAAGGCAGTCAGGGCGCGGAAACTGCGGCGACGGATGCACATTGCCTGGAGGCATGGCTTGAGTTTCGTGAGCGCGCCCTGCATGCCAAGCAGCTCAACCAGTTCAACGGGCTGTTGATTGGTGCACGACTCAATCAGAATCAGCGCGTTCTTGATTTTCTCCGGAACGCGGCAGGTCAGGCGCTTTACGGCCCCGACGGGCAATCCCGCTTGGGGAGCCTGGGCAGTGTTGCATCCCGGGCATAAGCGTCTTTCATGGTTTATCGCGTCTTAAAAGCAATACCTTGATTTTCATGCTGGGGGAGCCATTCCTTGATCAACAATACGCTACGTGAATCCCTCGGCACCTGTCATGACTTGCCTTCACTGCCCTCTGCGGTGCTCAAGGTCATCGAACTCGCCCAGGACCCGGACGCTCGGCTGCAATCCATCATCGAAGCCTTGCAACACGATTCCGCCCTGACCGCCCGGCTCATTTCCCTGGCCAATACGGTGTACTACGCCCAATCACGCAGCGCAGAAACGTTGCGGGAAGCCGTAGAGCGCCTGGGAATGGAGCTCACGGTTTCTCTGGCGCTGGGCTTTAGCCTGGCGCGCAGCTATGGCACTCAAGCCAGACCCGACAGGCTCGATCTGCACTATTACTGGCAACGTTCATTGACCAGCGCCGTGGCTGCACAAGAGCTGGCACGATCGTTGCCCACAAAGCTCGATACCGACAGCATCTTTACCGCTGCCCTGCTTCAGGACATCGGTATGCTGGCGCTGGATGCCATCGAAGGACCGGCTTACGCCGAGATCCTGGGGGACATTCAACGACATGACAATGTCAGCCTTCGCGAACGCGAAGGCCTGGGTACCGATCACAGCGAGGTCGGCGCCTGGCTTGCGGCGAACTGGGGCTTGTCTCAACGCTGCCGGGACTGGATTCGTCGTAGTCACGACTACCCTGCCCAGATGCGCATCTTATGCGGCAGCGAGTGCGTCATGCTGTCGGGTCGCCTGGCGGACCTGTTGCTGGCGCCGGATCGCGAACGGACGCTTTCGCTGATCGAACCCTGGCTGGGTGAAGAGCATGGACGAGCCGCATTGCTTGAAAGCATTCAGGCACGCCTGCCCATGATTGCCGAAATGTTCGACGTAATGCCGCCAGAGCGAGTCGACTCCGATCACCTGCTGTTCGAGGGCAAAAAAGCGCTACTGGAACGCAACCTGCAACTTCATAAGCAGATCGATCAGCAACACAATGAGTTGAAACGCCAGCGCAAGTTGAATGCCCGGCTGGATCGTGCGGTACGCTTCGACACGCTTACGGGCCTATACAATCGGCAGTATCTGACACGCTTGTTCGTGGCGCATTTTTCCAAGGCGCAACGTGAGGTATTGCCGCTGGCACTGGTATTCATCGATCTTGATCACTTCAAGAAAATCAACGATGAACATGGCCATCATCATGGGGACGTAGCGCTCAAGTCATTTGCCGTGCTGCTCAATCAAATGAGTCAAAGTGGCATGATCGTGGGGCGTTTCGGAGGTGAAGAGTTCATTGCCATTCTGCCCGGCCACAATCTGAAAAGCGCAACGCAATTCGCCAATCAGCTCTGCGCCAATCTGCGCGCCAAACCCTTGGTACGCTACGGCGAAACGATCCTGTTCGTGACCGCCTCCATTGGTGTTGCCAGCCTCGATGGTGGTGACTTCGCAAGCCCGGATGAAATGCTACGCACTGCGGATCATCGTATGTATCTTTCCAAACGGGAAGGTCGGGACAGGGTGACGTCAGGACGTTCCACTTCTTAAGCGCGCCTCGACTCGCTCGAGAATTTGTTGGCTCACTTGATTGATCAGTGGACGCGCTGCCTTGTTGACTGCTTTTTCCAGCAGACGATTGCCTATGTGATAGTCGACGGTCAAACGTACGCGAGTACCCTCCGGTACAGAGAACAGTTCATAGCGTCCACTATTGCGCACGCCACTTATCGATTCCCAGGCCAGCACTTCCGGTGGCCTGACCTCCGTCACCTTGACATCAAAACTCCAATCCATCCTTACGGCATGAATATGCCAGCGATAACGATGCCTCCCCAAGGATTCTACTCCTTTGATATGGTCGGAGTAGTCGGCGAAGTTTTCGACCCGCTCGAGCAAGACAAATACCTTCTCCGGTGGCGCGTGCAGCACCGCACTATGTTCAATGGTTGCCATGCGCGTTCCTGATTGGCAGTGAAAGACTGACTTGAGAGTAACGTTAGCCGAAGGGAATCACCAGAGCCCCTGAAATCGCATATTAACGGCTGCTTTATTGAGCACATGAACGATGTATGCCTTGGCTTGCGCCGGGTGCGACAATCACCGGGAGTGGCGGAACGCCTTTGAAAAGAACGCCTCGACGATTCGATTGGCAATGTTGAAACACCAGGTAACATCAATGTATGAGATGCTTGCAGATGGATTCCGAAAACCTTGGCTATCGATGCGCGAAACCTTGGAGACCGCTCAATGATGCTTTTCGTCAATGACCTGACGAATCTCGATGTTTCACTATGGAGTCCGCAATGCGGTCTGATAGGTGCCAGTTGGAAGGTCGATGCCGAAATCACCGGTGAGTTCGATGATGATGGGATGCTGTTCGATCCCGAGGAAGTGGCGACATGGATTCAAGCGCGATTGAATACCAGCCTGAATCAAACGCTTCTTGTGCCCACCCAAGCACTAAAGCTGAACGTGCAGGAGTGTGCCGAGGGTCTATGCATTCGAACAACCCTGCCTTACTCCATGGAAGTAAAAGCCCCCCGCCAGGCCTTTACACTGCTGCCCTGGGGTGACATCAGCCTGGAACGCCTGGCAAGGCATTACAGCGATGCCCTTTCGCGACTGCCGCCGCCTCGTATCAAGAGCATTCGCCTGAGGCTGCATGAAGAACTCATTGAGGGAGCAGCTTATACCTACAGTCACGGCCTGAAGCGCCACCCCGGCAATGAACAACGTATAGTTCATGGCCACCGTTCAAAATTGCATATCTGGTGCAATGGAAAACGCGCACCTGAACTGGAAGCCCACTGGGCTCAGCGCTTCAACGATCGCTATCTGGTAAATACCGCCGACATCCTGGAAGGCGCTGCGAAAGATGGCGGCAGGCAACCCTGCAGCGATCAACTGATGTTGGGCTATCGTGCAGCACAAGGACGTTTTTCCCTTCGCCTGCCTCGGGAGCGCTGCGAAATACTCCCAGTAACGACCAGTATCGAACATATCGCGACTTGGCTTGCCGAGCAGATTGCTCGCAGCCATTGCCAGAAGGTACGGGTTCAAGCGTTTGAGGGTGTCGACAAGGGCGCCATTGCCGAGGCAAGTCCATGAGTCATTCCAGCACAGCACCTAGCGATACTAGCTCCGAATGCCGTCCTGGATGCGGCGCCTGCTGCATTGCCCCATCTATTAGCTCCCCTATTCCCGGAATGCCCAAGGGTAAACCCGCAGGCGTCCGCTGCCTACAGCTCGACGAACGCAATCTGTGCCGCTTGTTCGGTGATCCACGGCGGCCGCTGGTATGCCTGCGTTTCGACTTTGAGATAGAACTGTGCGGCGATCATCGTGACGAGGCACTACACAGAATCGCTGTCCTGGAGCTTGCAACCGAAGATTTGTGATCAATACAAAAAAGCGCGGCAAACGCCGCGCTTAAGTCATCACGAGATGAGTACATGACCCCAAATCGTTTACAGCCGCGTGATCTCCGCCTGGGCGCGTAGCTCTTCAAGCAGGCCCTGTACGGCAGCCTGAGCCCGCAGCCGCTGGGTCAGTTGGCTCGCAAAAGCCGTCGTCTCGGAGTCCGCAGCTTGCTCGTTCTCATTGACAGTAGTCAGGGCAATCAACGCAACGCCCTCTTGCACCTTGGCTTGACCATAGACACTGTCTTGCTCCGGCTTGGGGAGCCTGAAGGCCGTATTCAATACCGACTCGGGAATATTCGTGTCGCCTCCGCCTGCATCCTGACGCGACACCTGATCGGCCTGCTGCCACTCAACGCCGGGTGCCTCACCATCGCGCAGTGACGCCGCCAGCTCTCTGGCGCGATCGCGCAAGGCATCCTCGATCTTGTTCGCCCTGACCTGTTCCTGTACCTGGTCACGCACTTCCTCCAGGGGTAGGGTCGTTGCCTCACGATACTCGGCAACCCTCAGCACCATGCGCCGCTGCTCATCGAGTTCAATCACTTCGCTGTTGTAGCCATTTTTCAGCACATCGGGTTCAAAAGCTGCCGACATCACGCCAGGCTCTGTCAGCACTCCTTCCGCATTGTTTCGAGATACCCAATCACTCTGCTGTAGCTCGAGGCCAAGATCCTCGGCAACGCTTGCCAGATCATCCGCGGCGAAGCTTTCATCGATGAGGCGCTGGGCCTGATCATTGAAACGATCCCCCGCCTGTCCGAGGGCCAGTTCCTGACGCAGCGTATCCCGCAACGTCTCGAAGGGAGGCAAGTCCAGCTCCGTTACCTTGATGAGATGCAGCCCATTGTCGGTTTCGACGATCTCTGACACCTGGCCAGGTGTAAGGGAATAAGCTGCCTCTTCGAAAGCTTCGTCGAAGAACCCTCGACTGATGAATCCCAAATCACCCTGGTCATCCGCAGTCGTCTCGTCATTCGAGTATTCTTTTGCCAGCTCGGCGAAGTCGTCGCCTTGCTGCAAACGCTGGCGGGCCTCCTCAAGACGCTGACGAGCCTCCTGCTGCGTACGATCGTCGCCATAGGTCACCATGATGTGCGAGACACGGCGCTCCGCGTTGGCCTGGCGCTTGGCGTAAGCATTGCGCAATGCTTGATCGTCGACCTCGACATCCTTGGCCATATCTGCCTGATCGAGAATGACGTAATTCAAGCGGACCTCTTCCGAGCGACGAAATTCCGCTTGATGCGCATCGTAATAGGATTGCAGATCAGCATCGGTGATATTGATATCCGCATCTACATCTTCAGGAGTAAGCACATGATAACGGAAGCTGCGGGTCTGGTTTTGCAACTGGGCAAGTCGTTGACGCTCGCTATCCAGTAGAAAATCACTGGCGGTCAGACCCTGCTGCATCTGCTGACGCATGAGATCGTTCTTCAATTGCTGACGAAAGGAGAGCGGCGTGTACCCGGCACTGGCCAGCCGGTTGCGAAACAGATCCGTGGAGAAATTGCCGCTCTGGTCCTGGAATTCGGAACGATTGACGATTACCTGGTCAAGCTGCTGGTCCGAAACGTGCATGCCACCCTCGGCAATATACTGATCGAGCAGTTCGAGGGTCACCAACTGTTCAGTGACCTGGTTACGCAACTGACGCTCCTGTTCTGGTGGAACCTGGCCGGAGCGAATGCCGCGCTGGACTTCCGTTTCGATTTGTTGACGAGTGATCGGCTTGCCGTTGACCTCGACAACGTCGTCGGCACCACTGGTGAACAGGCCTACCACGGACTCGATACCGAAAAGCGCAAGGGCGACGACCACGGCACCCACGATGATCTTTGCGATCAGACTTTGGGAGCGGTCGCGGATTTGTTGCAGCATGCTAACCTCGAATGCTGTAGACGGGATAATAAAAAAGCGTATCGCTTACGCGATACGCCTAGCTTAGAGGTCATAAGAAACAACGAATGGTGAAATGAGCATGTCGAATGCCACGAATCGAATCAATGGCATCATGGAATCACTGCCAGATCCTCGGCTCACATCTAAACACCGTTTGCTTAATTGACCGAATCCTTGAGTGCCTTGCCAGCCTTGAAGCTGGGTACTTTAGCAGCGCTGATGTTGATCGGCTTGCCGGTTTGCGGATTGCGACCAGTGCGAGCAGCGCGCTCTTTGATACTGAACGTCCCGAATCCAACCAAGGCTACGGAATCACCTTTTTTCAAGCTGTCGGTAACGGAATCGATCATCGCATCCAGGGCACGACCTGCTGCCGCTTTGGGAATATCGGCAGATGCAGCGATGGCTTCGATCAGCTCAGATTTGTTCACATTTCACCCCTTGACTGTTTCAGAAATTACTGTAATTCGGCGCTTCATTTCAGACAGCTTGCACGATCGCAGCAAAACGCAATTTATAGCAATGCCGCGAAACTTGTGTCAAGCAAATAAGGCGCAAACCCGCGCCATTTCGACGTTTGACATATAGTAATTCGTGTTATGCGTACTAGTGAGTGCTCATTATCGAACTGGAGGTTGCAGTATCATCGGGACGATTATCGTCGCCATTAGCCTCCATGTTACTCACCAGTGCGAGATCGAGAACCTCGTCTATCCAACGCACTGGATGAATATCGAGCGCATTCTTGATATTGTCCGGCACTTCCTTGAGATCGCGACGATTCTCTTCTGGAATGAGCACCGTCTTTATACCACCGCGCCGAGCAGCCAGCAATTTCTCCTTGAGACCGCCGATGGGCATGACTTCACCACGCAGATTGACCTCACCGGTCATCGCCACGTCGCAACGAATCGGTTGCTCGGTATAGGCGGATACCATGGCGGTAACCATGGCGATGCCTGCACTGGGACCATCCTTGGGCGTCGCCCCTTCGGGAACGTGAATATGCAGATCTTCTTTCTCGAAACGCTCGGGATCGATCCCCATCGCCACAGCCCGGGCCCGCACCACGGTATGGGCAGCATCCACCGACTCTTTCATGACATCCCCAAGGGAGCCGGTCTTGTGTATTCGGCCTTTCCCGGGTGTAACCACGGATTCGATATTCAGTAGCTCACCGCCCACGGAAGTCCAGGCAAGGCCAGTAACACGCCCCACTTGATGCTCCATGTCCGCCAATCCATAGCTATAGCGGCGGACACCCGCATAGGCCTCGATATCAGCAGCTACTAATGCCCGAGGTGCTATGGCGCCCTCTTGGCCCTCTTGCTCGACGCGCTCGCGCAATACCTTGCGACACACCTTGGCAATCTGGCGCTCGAGTTCGCGCACCCCCGCTTCACGAGTGTAGTAGCGAATGATCTCCATCAACGCATCATCGAAAAAGCTCAGCTCATCCTCTTTCAAGCCGTTGGCCTTGAGCTGCTTGGGCACCAGATAGCGATTGGCAATGGCGAGTTTTTCGTCTTCGGTATAGCCCGGTAGACGGATGATTTCCATGCGATCCAACAACGGCCCTGGGATATTCATCGAGTTGGCGGTACAGATGAACATGACGTCCGAGAGATCGTAATCCAGCTCCAGATAGTGATCGCTGAAAGTATTGTTCTGCTCCGGATCGAGCACCTCGAGCAGCGCAGAGGATGGATCGCCGCGATGATCCATACCGATCTTGTCGATTTCATCCAGCAGGAATAACGGGTTACGCACGCCTGCCTTGCTCATGCGCTGAATCATCTTGCCGGGTAGCGAACCAATATAGGTACGACGATGGCCACGGATTTCAGACTCGTCTCGCACGCCGCCCAGTGCAAGTCTGACGTACTTGCGGTTGGTCGCCCGGGCGATGGATTGTCCAAGAGAAGTCTTGCCCACTCCAGGCGGCCCTACCAGACAAAGCACCGGCCCTTTGAGCTTCTTGACGCGCTTTTGGACCGCCAGATATTCGAGAATGCGCTCCTTGACCTCTTCCAGACCGTAATGATCTTCGTCGAGCACCTTGGAAGCGTTAAGCAGATCGTGTTTGACCCGAGTGCGCTTTTTCCAGGGCACCGCAATCAGCCAATCGAGATAGGAGCGCACCACAGTAGCCTCGGCGGAGGTAGGCGCCATCATCTTGAGCTTACCCAGCTCCTGGATGGCCTTGTCCGCAGCCTCCTTGGGCATGCCGGCGTCCTTGATCGCCTGCTCGTACTTCTCCGCCTCGTTGGGCACATTCTCGAGCTCACCCATTTCCTTCTGGATGGCCTTCATCTGTTCGTTGAGATAGTACTCGCGCTGAGACTTCTCCATCTGGTCCTTGACCCGGGAGCGAATGCGCTTTTCCACCTGCAACAGATCGATCTCGGATTCGATCAGAGTCATCAGATGCTCGATACGATCCCGTACCCGATCCATTTCCAGCAACTCCTGCTTGTCACCGATTTTCAGCGACAAGTGAGCACAAATGGTGTCGACAAGACGACTCGGATCTTCGATTCCCTGCAAGGAGTTGAGTACTTCGTTAGGCACTTTCTTGGAAAGCTTCACATACTGCTCAAACTGGTTGAGCAATACACGCACCAAGGACTCCTGCTCGCGCTCGGAAAGCGGCTCACTTTCACGCAGGGCGATTTCGGCGACACTGTAGCCTTCGTCTACAACACTGACCTCATGAACATCGGCACGGGAGGTGCCCTCAATCAGCACCTTGACGGTGCCATCCGGCAATTTCAGCAATTGCATGATCTCGGCGACCGTACCGACAGCAAACAAATCGCTGGTCTCCGGATCATCCTGGCCTGCTTCGCGCTGCGCTACCAAGAGCACGCGCTTGTCGACTTCCATGGCGGCTTCGAGTGCCTGAATCGACTTCTCGCGGCCAACGAACAAGGGAATTACCATCTGCGGATAGACGACTACATCTCGCAGCGGCAGGAGGGGCAAACTGAACGTCTGTTCGGCATTCTGCTGCATCGCAGAAGTTCCTCACGAATCGGGGGGTTATGCGCCCATGAGCGCTGACTGAATATCGCTATTGATGGGGCTGAAATCGTGTTTTGCAACCGTCAAACTGAAAGGTGCAAATGTTCGATGAAAAGAAAAAAGGGAGCGGTTAGGCCCCCTTTGTATTACGTTGGATCAACCGTCTTTATTCGCCACCTTGCCTTCTTCCTGGCTGGAGTGGATGAGCAAGGGTTCGCTATCACCGATAATGACCGACTCGTCTATTACCACCTTGGTTACGCTATCCTGGGATGGCACTTCATACATGGTATCGAGCAGCACGGATTCGAGAATCGAACGCAGACCACGAGCCCCCGTCTTGCGCGTCATGGCCTTGCGTGCCACTGCGCGTAGCGCATCTTCACGGAAGTCGAGTTCAACGTGCTCCATATCGAACAGCTTGGCGTACTGCTTGAGTAACGAGTTCTTGGGCTCGGTCAGAATCTGCACCAGAGCGTCTTCGCTGAGCTCGGTCAAGGTAGCAATCACGGGCAGACGACCAACGAATTCAGGTATCAGACCAAATTTGACCAAATCCTCTGGTTCCACGCCGAGCAGCACATCGCCCACGCCCTTGCTGGAATCCTTGCTCTTGACCGTGGCGTTGAAACCGATTCCGCCTTTCTCGGCCCGGTCGCGAATCACTTTATCCAGACCCGCAAAGGCGCCGCCGACGATGAACAAAATGTTACTGGTATCGACTTGCAGGAATTCCTGCTGGGGGTGCTTGCGTCCACCCTGAGGAGGAACCGATGCCGTGGTGCCTTCGATCAACTTGAGCAGCGCCTGTTGAACACCTTCTCCAGACACGTCCCGAGTAATGGAAGGGTTGTCGGACTTGCGCGAGATCTTGTCGATCTCATCGATATAGACAATGCCCTTTTGTGCTTTTTCTACATCGTAATCGCATTTTTGCAAAAGCTTCTGAATGATGTTTTCGACATCCTCACCGACATAACCGGCTTCGGTTAGGGTCGTGGCATCTGCGATAGTGAAAGGCACGTTAAGCAGTCTTGCCAGCGTCTCGGCGAGCAGTGTCTTGCCACTACCGGTCGGCCCGATCAACAGAATGTTGGACTTGCCCAGTTCCACGTCACCGGATTTCGGTTCCATCCGCAGGCGCTTGTAGTGATTGTAGACTGCCACGGATAGCACCATCTTGGCGCGGTCCTGACCAATGACGTAGTCGTCCAGCGTATCGCGGATATCGCGAGGCGCCGGTAGGCGATCCTCATCACCTTCTGCGTCGGCCTCGAGAACTTCCTCGCGGATGATGTCATTGCACAGGTCGACACATTCGTCGCAGATGTAGACGGAAGGGCCGGCAATCAGTTTGCGGACTTCATTCTGATTCTTGCCACAGAACGAGCAGTACAGCAGCTTGCCCTCGTCTTTGTCTTTGCCTTTGCCGTCGGCCATTAGCGTACCTCTTGGCTGAGGCGGTCCGGAACGACCGCCAGGATATGCAAAAAAATAGGGTTTATGTCATCAGGAGACCGGACGCTTTTCAAGTACAGCGTCGATGAGACCATATTCAGCCGCCTGCGTACCGTTCATGAAATTGTCACGGTCGGTGTCGCGAGCGATCGTTTCGATGTCCTGACCTGTATGATCGGCCAGAATCCTGTTTAGTTTATGGCGGATACTGAGAATTTCCTTGGTATGAATCTCGATATCCGATGCCTGCCCCTGGTATCCGCCTAGTGGCTGATGAATCATCATACGCGAGTTGGGCAAGCAAAAACGCTTGTCCTTGGCGCCACCTGCCAGAAGCAATGCGCCCATGCTAGCCGCCTGGCCGATACATACCGTCGATACGTCCGGCTTGACGAACTGCATGGTGTCGTAGATCGACATACCCGCCGTCACTGAGCCACCCGGCGAGTTGATGTACAAATGAATGTCCTTGTCCGGGTTTTCTGACTCAAGGAACAAAAGCTGCGCCACCACTAGATTGGCCATATAGTCTTCTACCTGACCAACGAGGAAGATCACACGTTCCTTGAGCAGTCGCGAGTAGATGTCGTAAGCCCGCTCTCCGCGCGCGTTCTGCTCGACGACCATGGGTACCAGACCGCCAGCGTTTTGAATATCGTACTCGTTGCCCATTGCGTGACCACCCTAATCCGATGATTTAAAAATCATATCTAGTTTGCGCTCAGAAAGCGCTAGTGACTAGCAACCCGGCCGTGGCCGGGTTTGTTCATATAGCTACTTGGCTCGACTTCAGCTTTGTGCGGACGCTTCTTCGTTTTCATCCGCATCATTGTCTTCCTTGCCACCTTCTTGAGCAGCCTTCAGCGCTTGCTCATAGGTCATGTCGATGTCCTTGACCTGGGCTTGCTCCAACAGTTTATCAACCGCCTTCTCTTCAAGCACTGCAGACTTGACCTGATTTTTCATCTGCTCGTCTTTCAGATAATACTCGACCACTTGCTCCGGCTGCTGATACTGCTGTGCCAACTCCTCTACCTTGGTCTTGATTTCGTCGTCACTGGCTTCCAGCTCGTTGGCCTTGATGACTTCGGCCAGTAGCAGTCCAATCTGCACACGGCTCTTGGCCTGATCGGCAAATAGCTCGTTGGGCAACTGAGACACATCGAAGTCCTCTCCCAAGCCAAACTGCTGGGCGGCCTGGCGCTTGAGGCCTTCGGTCTCCTGCTCTATCAGCGATGCAGGCACCGGGATGTCATTGGCATCCTTGAGGGCTTCGAGCACCTGCTGCTTGACACGATTGTCGATGGCCTGCTTGACCTCGCGTTCCATGTTCTTGCGTATCTCGCTACGGAACTGGTCCTGGTCACCGTCTTCGACACCAAATTGCTTGATGAATTCATCGTCGATTTCCGGCAGCTGCTGGGCGCTGACCTGATGTATCTTGACCTTGAAAGTAGCTTCCTTACCCGCTAGATGCTCGGCCTGATAATCGTCGGGAAAGGTCACTTTTATTTCAGTTTCATCTCCCGCCTTTACCCCTTCAAGCTGCTCTTCGAAACCGGGAATGAAGCTGTTGGAACCCAGGACCAGTTCGTGGCCTTCGGCTTCGCCTCCTTCAAAAGGCTCATCGTCCAGGTAGCCCTTGAAATCGAGCTTGACCTGATCGCCTTCGGCAGCAGCGCGTTCGACCGGCTCCCAACTGGCGTTCTGCTTGCGCAGCGTCTCGATCATCTGGTCGACATCGGTGTCTTCAATCTTGGCCACCGGACGCTCGATCTCGGTGCCTTCAATGGAAGCCAACTCGACTTCGGGATAGATTTCCAGGGTGGCGACAAACTCCAGATCCTTGCCAGACTCATTGACCACTGGCTCCAAGGCAGGATAGCCAGCAGGATTGAGACTGTGCTCGGTAATTGCCTTGACATAATGCTGTCGCATCATCTCGCCGACAACTTCGTTGCGCACGTCGTTACCATAACGCTGCTTGACAACGGTCATAGGCACCCTGCCCTGGCGAAAACCATTCAAGCGGACATTTTTGGCGGCGTCCTTGAGGCGGGCAGTAACAGCCTGATCGACCTCTGCAGCGGGTACCTGAACCGTGACGCGGCGTTCGATCTGTGAAGTCGTCTCAACGGAAGCTTGCATGAAAGGTCCTCTAACGGGCTGGGCATTTGTGAATGCATTTAAAAGTGCAGGATTTTAAGAATACCGCGACGTGCTGGCAAGCACACTGTCATTGCTTCAATGGGGATAGATAAGAATGCTTGCAAGAGTAAACAGGGAAAATACTGAATTTATTGGCTTACTCGCCTATTGCAACGAATCGATAACTAAATGAGAAATTCGCGAAAACAGAAAATAAAATAAAAAACGAGGAAAGATCGGGCCACCAATTTTGGGGTGGATGATGGGGATCGAACCCACGACAACCGGAACCACAATCCGGGGCTCTACCACTGAGCTACATCCACCACGGTAGTGTTACTGCATTGCGATAGCCGTATGTGACGATATGGGGTGGATGATGGGGATCGAACCCACGACAACCGGAACCACAATCCGGGGCTCTACCACTGAGCTACATCCACCATATCGAGTGCCGACATTCACTGAGGACGCCTTGCATCTGTCATTTTGCCAGATCTTGGCGCGCCCAGCAGGACTCGAACCTGCAACCTACGGCTTAGAAGGCCGTTGCTCTATCCGATTGAGCTATAGGCGCATGGTCATGATCCTTAGCCGTTTACCATCGCTTCATTGAACGCAGATTGCTTCAATAAAATGGTCGGGGTAGAGGGATTCGAACCCCCGACATCCTGCTCCCAAAGCAGGCGCGCTACCAGACTGCGCTATACCCCGTTGGCATGTTGCCAGTGTTTGAGCAACGCCTTCGAGGCGTGCTCAAGCGATGCGTATTCTACGCTAGATTGCCTTGTGGTCAAGTACTGGCGTTCAAGTGCCGTTAGATAGTCAAGAGAGAAGAAATTTTGAGACGGACGCAGCCCATGCGAAAATCGCCACCTTGATTTTCCTTCAACAAGCTTTATCGAAGCGCGACCCTCTGAACTGCACCATAGGAATTCTTGATGCCCGCACAACTGATCGACGGCAAGGCCATTGCCGAAAAGGTACGTCACCAGGTCGCTCGTCAAGTGGAGATGCGACATCGCGATGGACGCCGCACTCCTGGGCTCGCCGTCGTTTTGGTGGGCGACGACCCTGCCTCGGAAATTTATGTGCGCAACAAGCATCGTGCCTGCGAGGAGGCGGGTATCCATTCCTTCCTGCATCAGCTGCCAGCTGACACATCGCAGCAGGCCTTGGAAGCACTTGTCGATGATTTAAACGCAGACCCGGCCGTGGACGGCATACTGGTGCAGCTACCGCTGCCCGAACAGCTCGATGATCGGCCGATTCTCGAGCGCATTAGACCCGACAAGGATGTGGATGGCTTTCATCCCTACAACCTGGGGCGCCTCGCTCAGCGTTTGCCGCTGCTACGTCCTTGCACCCCAAAAGGCGTCATGACCCTATTGCAGGAAACCGACCTCAGCACCCGAGGGCTGAACGCGACCGTTGTGGGGGCTTCGAATATCGTGGGTCGTCCCATGTCCTTGGAACTCATCCTCGCGGGCTGTACCACCACGATTTGTCATCGTTTCACTCATGACCTCGAAGAGCACGTTCGGCGCGCGGATCTCGTGGTCGCCGCAGTGGGCCAGCCGGGACTGGTCAAGGGCGAGTGGATAAAACAAGGGGCAATCGTGATCGATGTGGGTATCAATCGACAGGAAGATGGCCATCTAATCGGTGATATCGAATTCGAGTCCGCCGCCGCCCGGGCCAGCTACATCACGCCAGTACCCGGTGGCGTCGGCCCCATGACGGTGGCCTCGCTGCTCGAGAACACGCTGTATGCGGCGGAACTGCACGATGCCGCGGACAACGCCAAACAATAGCCATCGACTGAAAGCTACTGCTCGAATACCCAGGTGGTGCCTTCTCGGGAGTCCTTGAGCACGACTCCCAGGGCTGCCAGTTCGTCCCTGATACGATCGGCTTCACTGAAATCTCGGGCCTTCTTGGCATCGGCTCGTGCCTGGATAAGCACCTCTATCTCCGTTTCGGAAATGGCCAGTCCTTGGGCTCCGGTTTTGAGGAACGCTGCAGGATCATGGGAAAACAAGCCTAGAATCGCCCCTAGACGCTTGAGTTCAAAGGCCAATGCAGGCGCCTGATCAGGCATCTCCTTCTTGGCACGGTTCAGCTCCCGGGCCAGATCGAACAGCGCCGCCAGCGCTTCCGGCGTATTGAAATCGTCGTCCATGGCGGTGACGAAGCGATTGGCAAAACGTGCTTCTACCTTTCCTTCAAAGGGTTCTACGCCTTCCAGGGCATTATAGAAACGCTCCAGGGACTTGCGCGCTTCGACCAGGGCATCCGGGGCATAGTTGATCGGACTGCGATAGTGGCTTGCCAGCAGTAGATAGCGCACCACCTCGGGATCGTGCACTTCTAGCACCTCCCGAATGGTGAAGAAGTTGCCCAGGGACTTGGACATCTTCTGCTGATCGACTCGTACCGCTCCGGCGTGCATCCAGGTATTGACGTAGGGCTTGCCGGTGGCCGCCTCGCTCTGGGCGATCTCGTTCTCGTGATGCGGAAAGGTCAGATCCGGCCCGCCACCGTGAATATCGAAGGTGTCTCCCAGACAGCACGTCGACATTGCCGAACACTCGATATGCCACCCCGGACGACCTTCGCCCCAGGGCGAGGGCCAGCTCGTTTCCCCTGGCTTGGCCGCTTTCCACAGCACGAAATCCAGCGGATCTTCCTTGTGCTCATCGACCTCGACACGAACCCCAGAGCGCATTTCGTCCAGATCCCGATTATTGAGCTTGCCGTAGCCCTCGAAGCGGCGCACGCGGTAATAAACGTCGCCGTTATCCGCGCCATAGGCATAGCCCTTTTCAATCAGCCGCTCGATCATCGCCTGGATTTCATCGATGTACGTGGTCGCCCGAGGTTCATGATCGGGACGCAGCACGCCCAGACGAGCCTCGTCTTCATGCATGGCTTCGATCATGCGCTGGGTCAGGCTATCGATGCTCTCGCCGTTTTCGTCCGCCCGCTTCAATATCTTGTCGTCGATATCGGTGATATTGCGTACATAGGTGACCGTAAACCCACGACTACGCAGATAGCGAGTGATCACATCGAAGGCCACCATGACTCGGGCGTGACCGATATGGCAGTAGTCATAAACGGTGATGCCGCACACGTACATGCGTATCTTGCCCGGCTCGATGGGCTCAAAAACCTCCTTGCGCCGGGTCAGGGTGTTGTAGATCTGCATATCGCGCTCACCCCTTCTTTTGAATCTTTGCCCAGGTATCTTTCAAGCTCACGGTACGATTGAACACCGGCCGATCTGCGGCTACGGCATGCCTATCGGCACAGAAATACCCCACGCGCTCGAACTGAAAGCGTGTTTCGGGCTCAACGTCCGCAAGGCTTGGTTCGCCATAGGCGTGCACCACCGTGAGCGATTCGTCGCTAAGGTGATCGAGAAAATCCACGTCTCGATCTCTATCCGGCGCCTCGACCTGGAACAGGTTGTCATAAAGACGCACCTCGAGCGGGACCGCATGCGACGCACTGACCCAATGAATTACGCCCTTGACCTTGCGTCCTTCCGGGTTCTTGCCCAGGGTGTCGAAATCCACGCTACAGCGCAGCTCCTCGATCTCACCATCGTCACGCTTGATGACCTCATCGCAGCGAATCACATAGCCGTTGCGCAGGCGCACTTCTTTATCCGGCGCCAGGCGAAAGAACTTCTTCGGCGGTTCTTCCAGAAAATCCTCCGCATCGATCCAGATCTCCCGGGTAAACGGCAGCTTGCGTAAACCCATGTCTTCTCGTGCCGGATGGCCGGGCACCTCGAAGATCTCTTTGTGACCTTCCGGAACATTGGTCAACACCACCTTGAGCGGGTTGAGTACGCACATTGCCCGTGTCGCATTGTCTTCGAGATCCGAACGGATGGCGTGATAAAGCATGCCAATCTCGACCATGCCGCCATCCGCCCGAGTAACGCCGATCATGTCACAGAACTTGCGGATCGAACCTGGCGTATAGCCTCGACGACGCATGCCGGAGATCGTCGGCATGCGGGGATCGTCCCAGCCATCGACGATACCTTGATCCACCAGCAGCTTGAGCTTGCGCTTAGAGGTCACGGTGAAATTGAGATTGAGTCGAGCAAACTCGATCTGCCGCGGCTTGGCCGGCACCGGCAGATTATTCAGGAACCAGTCGTAAAGCGGCCGATGATCCTCGAATTCCAGGGTACAAATGGAGTGAGTCACCCCTTCGATGGCATCCGACTGGCCGTGGGTAAAATCATAGGATGGATAGATCTTCCACTTGTCGCCGGTCTGATGATGACTGGCATGGCGGATGCGATAAAGCGTCGGATCGCGCATATTGATATTGGGCGAGGCCATGTCGATCTTGGCCCGCAGCACCTTTTCACCCTGGGCAAACTCGCCGCGGCGCATGCGTTCGAGCAGGTCCAGATTTTCCTCGGCACTGCGTTCGCGATAAGGGCTTGGCCGACCGGGCTCCGTCAGGGTGCCGCGATATTCACGAATCTCATCCGCGGAGAGATCGTCCACATAGGCCTTGTCTTCACGTATCAGATGCTGCGCCCATTCATAGAGCTGATCGAAATAATCCGAGGCGAAGCGCACCTTGCCCGCCCAGTGAAAGCCCAGCCACTCCACATCCTCCTTGATGGCATCGATATAGATCTGCTCTTCCTTGGCCGGGTTGGTGTCGTCGAAGCGCAGGTGGCAGTCACCGTTGAACTGCTCGGCGAGACCGAAATTCAGGCAGATGGATTTGGCATGACCAATATGCAAGAAACCGTTTGGCTCTGGAGGAAACCGCGTAACGATCGTCTCGACGGTACCCGCCTCGACTTCCTCGAGAATCTGGTTACGGATGAAATTCGGGGCACTGACGCTTTCGGTACTCTCGGTGCTCATGGGGAATCGATGAACCTCTCTGAATCGCGAGTGGCGAAGCGACGGCGGGCTGCTTGTTTCGCACGTCGATTCAAAACCGCTATTATAGCGCGACGCCTGCGCGCTTCGCCAAGGCGTACCATTCAGACTGACCGGGAAACTTCTATGATCGTCCTGCACACCAATTACGGTGACATTCACCTCGAACTGGATCACGACAATGCGCCCAAGACTGCGGCCAATTTCGAGCAGTACGTGCGTGACGGCCATTACGACAACACACTCTTTCATCGCGTCATCGACGGTTTCATGGTGCAAGGGGGTGGATTCGACAGTGATTTCGAACAAAAACCTACGCGAGACCCCATCGACAACGAAGCAGACAACGGCTTGAAAAACGTCACCGGCAGCGTGGCCATGGCACGCACTCAGGACCCGCATTCAGCCACGGCGCAATTTTTCATCAATGTCGCCGACAACGAGTTTCTCGATCATCGTGGCAAGAACCTGCAGGGCTGGGGGTATTGCGTGTTCGGCAAAGTGGTCGAAGGCATGGATGTCGTCGAGAAGATCAAAGCCCTGCCCACTACGCGTCGCGGCATGCATGCAGACGTACCCGTCGAGGATGTCATGATTCAGCGCGCCGAGATCGTCGAATAAATTTAATAGCCCACTGCGGTGGGCTTACCCCCACGCCATACGGTCCTACTCCATGACCACACTCTTCATTTCAGACCTGCATCTACACCCCGGCGCCCCCAAGATCGCTTCCGTGTTTCTCGACTATCTCGAGCATACGGCTCAGGAAGCACGAGCGCTTTATATTCTGGGGGATCTCTTCGAGGCCTGGATCGGCGACGACTATCATCTCAATGGCGATTTTGAAGCGCCCATGCTTGAAGCGCTCAAACGACTGAGTGATGCTGGCACTCAGGTCTACTTCATGCACGGTAATCGGGATTTTCTCATCGGAGAAGGTTTCGCCAAGGCCTGCGGCGCTACCCTGCTATCCGACCCTCATTTAGTGGAACTGAACGGGGAGCGAATATTGCTGATGCATGGTGACAGCCTGTGCACCCGGGACGAGGAGTATATGAAGTTCCGCGCCATGACTCGCGACCCCCAGTGGCAGGGCCAAATTCTGGCACTGCCGATCCAGGAGCGTCTTGAACTGGCGCGTAATCTACGCAGCCAATCCGGTGAGGCCAATTCCAACAAGGCTCAGGACATCATGGATGTGACCCCGGCGGAGGTCGTCAAGGTCATGCAGGAATATCAAGTGCGTACCCTCATCCATGGGCATACCCATCGACCCGAGGTACATGAACTCGATGTGAAGGCTGAGCCGGCAAGGCGTTTTGTCCTGGGCGACTGGAGGAGCGATCAGGGCTGGGATATCCGTGTCGAAGACGGCTGTAAGCCAAAGCTAAGACACTTTAGCTACTGACCTTCGATATCACCTGCCTGGGGGCAATCAGACACTGCGGCTGGGATGTCGCTTGCTAGGCCAATCTTGGCGATCAAGCAAAAGGCGCCAACGCATCAATACCGGCGCATCCGTCTTGTAAACCTCTTCCAGCAGTTTACGGAATTCGTCCCGGGCGTCGCGATCGCCTGGCTCAATACTTTCCAACCACAGCTCGAGCGCAAACAGCAGGTGATGAATATTGCCATGCTCTCGAGCCAAGGCCCGGGCCTGTTCCACCAGACTGCGCACCGAGGCAGCGGAACGTTCTCGCTTGAGCCGTACGCTGGCCAGCCGCACCGACAACTCAGGCACATAGAGCGAGTTACGCTCTCGGGCGACCAGCAGGCACTGATCCAGATAATCTTCAGCCCGAGCCAGCTCATCCAGCACCAGACAAGCGTCCACGTACCAGAGATTGGGGCGCTGGTAACGATCGCGCCCGACCATTTCGGCAAGCTCATCAAGCCCGCTTTCGATTGTCTCCAGACCCGCTGGGTCCCCCTGCATCGCCTTGTACCAGCCTAACGTGCACTGGGCGCTGACATGCCAAAGATGCAGGTCAGCGGTATGGGTCAATCCAAAGGCACGCTCGGCCCGGCTGCCTGCCAGATGCACATGACCCAGCTGACGATAGATAGTGGCAGCGAACATCAATGCCATGGCGAGCGACCCCGGATGCTTGAGATGCTCTGCCAGTCGAATGGCGGCTTCCACCTGCTGCTCCGCCGCCAGATAATCACCCCGCAGACAAAGCGTCCATCCCTGATAGCAAGCGGCTGCGATCTGAGGATGATCGGAGAATGGTAACCACTCGATCATCATCGGCTGATTCAAGGGATCGATCTCACGCAGATGGTCATGCGCCTGACGCAGTCTACCGGCCCAGTACTCACAGTGCGCCTGGGCATATTCCGCCAGGCGTGCATAGCGCGGATCCGGAAGTAATCCTGCCAGCGTGGTCAAACGTGACGCCAGGGAAAAGGCATCGGCATTGGCATGGCGTTGACTGCAGCCAACCCAGAGCCCCCAATTGACCAGAAACCGTTGCTCGAGCTCGGTCTCCTCGTCGACGCTGGGTGTCTTTTCAAGCACCTCTTGAGCACGAACGAAGCTGTCGTGGGCAGTAGGAGAACCATGCCCCTCCAGCGCCAGAGCAGCCTGCCCCTTGACAGTGAGAAGACTGATTTCACGCTCTTCCTGTCCGTGTACGCTCTGCAGGCTCGTCAAGCCCGCGTCCGCCATGCGCATGGCCATGCGGTTGGCGCTTATCTTCAAGGCTTCCCGAGCAGCCAGCTCGAAATAACGCGCACCCCGGGCGTGGTAGCCGCTTCTATGTAGATGTAACGCAAAATCGTCAGGGTGACGGCTGATATAGATGGGATAATGCTCTTCGATCAGCGTCACTACCTGCTGGTGAATCGCTTCTCTGATATCCGTCGGGCAGGATAGATAAGCCGCTTCCTGCAGCAATGGATGGGTAAACTGATAGTCGTACTCGCCTTGTGCGGTACAAGTTTCGATGATTTCCAGACGCTGCATCTGCTCCAGCGCCAGCTTGAGGCGGGCCTCTTCGACGGGGCTGCACTGACGCAGAAAATCAAGCCGGAATTGGCGTCCGAGCACGGCAGCGACATGGGCTATCGGACGATCGCCATCAAGCTGGTCGATGCGACTGGCAAGCAGCCCCAACAACCCCTGAGGAAGCTCATCGATCTGCAGGCTGCGGCCTTCACGACGATTGCTGTCAAGACGTCGACACACCTCCTGCAAATATAGCGGTACGCCTTCACAGCGCTCGATAATCTGATTCCGCAGTCGCGGCGTGAGATGTAAGCGATAATGCTTGGCCAGATGAACCAATAGGCGCGACGACTGAACCGCATCGAGCTGAGTCAACAGGATTTGCTGATCCCAATGCAGTCTGATGGGTAAAGGCTCTTGCCCACGTATACTGGCCACGAGCAAGAACGGACAATTGATGGGTAGCCGCGCTTGCAGGCCTGACAGCACCTTGAGAGAAAGCTCATCGATCCACTGCAGGTCGTCGATCATCAGGACCAGTGGTTTATCCCGAGTGGCGTGCTCGATCAGACGATGCAGCAATCGAATGACCAATTCGACCGCTTCATTATTGAGCTCGCCATCAAGCCCTTTTGAGGCGTTGCGCTCGACTGGCGCCACCTGCAGCGCTTGCTGCAACAAGTGATAGCGTTCCACGTCCTCAAGGATCGAGGCATCAGCGCTATCGCTCAAAAGTCCTTGCAGTATGTCGCTACTCGCCTCATCACCTGCATACCAGCGCAATAACGAACACGCCACACCATAGGGCTCTTGCATCGACATGCGAGTCATGGACTGCCAACAGATAGTGGTATCCTGACTCTGTTCCAACTGGCGAAACCCTACCATCAAGGCGGATTTGCCCATCCCCGAGGCGCCCTGCACCAATACGCTTTGACGCAGACCGATGCCGGCTCGGGCAAGCGCATCCCGCAGTTTGCGCAAGGCGTTCTCGCGACCAATCAGAATCGGTTGCAGCGCATCACGTCCGTTCATGTTGACGCCCAACACCAATGCACGCAGGCGCACCCTGCCGTCACAGGCCAGTACGCGAGTGGAGAGTCGGGGCTGAAGATCGAGCGCTGGAGGCATGTGCTGACTGGCTACCTGGGAAATCACGAGCTCACTCCCCTCCGCGGCTCCCATCAACTCCAGCGCGCGCTGACTAACCTGGCCAAGGGGATCGACCAGACGTCGCTCAGGCAGGTACACCACGCGGCCGCTATCGAGCCCGGCCGCCAGATCAAAGGAAGGCTGTGGCGTCTCTTCGGACCAATGCCGCGTTACTTCCTCGGGTAACGCCCTCCGACAATGCTCATAGAGGGCCACCAGCTCGGTCAGCTGATGCGCCGGCCCGTGGGTACCGAAACAAGCTAGTCCCATGCCGCCAGTAACGCCGGGTAACCAAAAGCCCCCCAGGTGATGGCACTGCTGCTCGAGCCAGCGCAGCAACTCGATCTGCAGCGTCAAACAGGCCCGCACCTCGGGGCGCTGGTCACGCTCGTCATTGAGGCGCAGCCTGATCGCCATGACCGACAGCTGACGCTGCTCGATTTCGTCATCGCGCAGCGGTTCGCTTTCCGAATCGAGGGCGCGTACGTAAGCGGTTTGAGACGACGGACGCTGGACATCGCCTTTGCCATTGGTCCAATGCCGGGCAAGGTGCAGAATATCCGGATCCGGCTGCTGCCCGGAAAGCGCCAGCAGTTGTAGATAGGCATTATATTCTTCGTGGGCGGCAGCGGGTTGATCCTGATCGATCAACTGATGCATCAGTCGCTCATGGAAAGGGGCATATCCGGAAAAGCGGCTAACCAAGGTACGCAACAATTCATCGTCGAGTTCACCGGCTGTGGTCAGCACCTTCTCCGCATAGG
This sequence comes from uncultured Halomonas sp., assembly GCF_947500835.1. Lineage (GTDB taxonomy): Bacteria > Pseudomonadota > Gammaproteobacteria > Pseudomonadales > Halomonadaceae > Modicisalibacter. The sequence continues at coordinate 88,004 of NZ_CANMTQ010000007.1, read as the reverse complement.
CAATGACGCGCTGGCGCCATTCACCGCGCAGGCGCACTAGCCAACGCTGATAGTCGACGCATTGGTTGAGCTGCAATTCTTCGGCGAGATCGCCGCGATAAAGCGCCAACAGCTGTTCCAACCCTTGAGTATTGGCAGGCTCCGCCAGCAGCTGCTCGACATGATGCAGATCCAGACGCCACTGCTGCGGTAACGCAAAGGCAATGGTCTGACGCGTTACCGTCAATACCTGATCCGCCTCCTCACCCAGGCTTTGACGCAGACAATGAAGCGCATGACGCAAATTGGTGCGTCCTGAAGAAAGTCCTTGATCAGGCCATAACAACTCCGCCAACGTCGCACGATTGACCTGCTGTTCATTGAGCAACAGATAGATCAGCAACGCCTTGACCTTGTCATAGCTGAACTGTGTCAGCACATCGTCACCAACGCTTAGCGAGAAGTGGCCGAACAGTGTCAACTGGGTTGTGGCGGATGTATCGCGTATCATTATTATGGTTTCCTACAGTGTCATGATGCCGTCATGTGTTTGCCTGTCACCGCGCATTCCACATAGGCATTTCATCTAGGCTGCCAATGGCAAGCCGCTATGAAAACGGAAAACAGGATCTGGCGCCTCAATCAGCGCTCTCTCCCGTTCTGCAAAAAAAGCAATACGTTCTTCTATGGGCTCGGTGGCGTAGTGCCGCGCCAGCATCAGGTAATCTTCGTAGTGACGACCCTCCGACTTCACTAACCCACGATAAAACTTGCCTAGTTCATCATCTAGATAAGGAATCAAGCATGCAAAGCGCTCGCAGCTTCGCGCTTCGATGAAGGCTCCCACGATCAACACATCGATCAACCGCTGCGGATCGTCCCGACGAACCCCCTCCCGCAAACCCGCGGCATAGCGCGACGCACCGATATGCCGATAGGCAACGCCTCGTCCTTCCATGAGCTTGACCACCTGCTCGAAATGCAGAAGCTCTTCCCGGGCGAGCTGTGACATCTTGGTCAACAACAACGGATGTTCGACATAGCGATACATCAGGCTCATCGCCGTGGACGCTGCCTTTTTCTCGCACTGCGCATGATCGATCAGCAGCAGACTCGGATTAGCAAGGGCCGCTTCGACCCAGGCCTTTGGCGTGGCACAAGGCAAGAATGCCAGCAACTCCGCAGGCAACAACATGGCAGTGGATTCAGACGTCGTTTTCATCATCTCGGATCACTCGAGCTCCAGGGTCAGGCGGCGGGATTCAGCATGCTCGAGCAATGCACGCGTGATGGCCTCATGCAGTTCATCGGCGGAAAGTCGCAACCCTTTACCCTTGGGCTGCAAACCATAGCGAGAAAGATCGCGAATGCGCGTACGCCCTACACGTAGCAGTTCAATGGCTCGAGACAGCGGCGGTTGATCGTCACGAAAGCGGATACGATACCGCTCAAGCTGAGCTTGCAGTAAAGCGGCGTTCTGAATTGTCAGGTAGTCGCTCGCAATACGCTCGCGCAACCTGTCTAGTTCGATCATGCGCTTGCGGCGCTGTTCGTCGGCATAACCGAACCAATCACGAATCTCGCCTTCCGTACGCTGACAGCCACGACAAACGGGATCTCCAAGTGTCGTGGAGCAAAGCCCAACGCAAGGCGAAACGATAGATTGTCCCATTCTATTCTCCTCGGTAATCCATGGTAGCGCGCTAAACCTCGGCCAGCGACAGACAAAAAAGTAAAAAGCGTGATTCCGAGCAAAATCAACGTCGAATGACTCGGAGATGCGGCTCTCTTAACATTGTCGACAATTTCTCGTACCATGCACGCCCCCATAAGCGAAACTTCGCAAGCGCTCATTCTGCGCCGACGACGCCCCATCGTCGCGGTTTTGCCCATGGCTACCTGAAAATCGAAAAGGATCCCATCGTGCTTGAAGCCTATCGTCACCATGCCAAGGAGCGTGCCGCCGACGGCGTGCCGCCCAAGCCGCTGAACGCTGAGCAGACAATCGCATTGATTGAACTGCTCAAGTCGCCGACTCCCGGAGAAGAGCAATTCTTGTTGGAGCTGATCACCGATCGTGTGCCGCCGGGCGTCGATGAAGCTGCTTACATCAAGGCGGGGTTTTTGAGCGCGATTGCCAGGGGAGAAGTTGAGTCACCGCTAATCGACAAGATTCATGCGGTCAAGCTGCTGGGCACCATGCAGGGCGGCTACAACATCACGACCCTGGTGGAACTGCTGGATGACGATGCGCTCGCCAAGGAGGCCGGGGAACAGCTCAAGCACACCCTGCTGATGTTCGACGCCTTTCATGACGTGGCCGAGCGTGCAAGGAAAGGCAGCGCGGTGGCCAAGGATGTCCTCCAGTCCTGGGCGGAAGCCGAATGGTTTCTGGCCAAGCCCAAGCTCGACGACAAGATAACTCTGGCGGTCTTCAAGGTGCCTGGCGAGACCAATACCGACGATCTATCGCCGGCGCCGGATGCCTGGTCGCGCCCGGACATCCCGCTGCACGCCAACGCCATGCTGAAGAACCCCCGGGAGGGCATCGAGCCAATCGAGCCCGGCGCCAAGGGGCCCCTCGAGCAGATCGAGGCGGTCAAGGCCAAGGGCTACCCGGTCGCTTATGTGGGCGACGTGGTGGGCACCGGCTCTTCGCGAAAGTCCGCCACCAACTCGGTGCTGTGGTTCTTCGGTGACGACATCCCCTTCGTGCCCAACAAGCGGGCCGGTGGCTTCTGCTTCGGCGGCAAGATAGCACCAATCTTCTTCAACACCATGGAAGATGCCGGCGCCCTGCCAATCGAGATGGATGTCTCCAAGATGGCCATGGGCGATGTGATCGATGTCTATCCCTATGAAGGCAAGGTCTGCAAGCACGATACCGATGAACTGCTGAGTACTTTCGAGCTCAAGACTCGCGTCATTCTCGACGAAGTGCGTGCCGGTGGCCGCATTCCATTGATCATCGGCCGCGGCCTGACAGACAAGGCACGCAGCGAACTCGGCCTCGGGCCATCCGAAGTGTTCAAGACGCCGGAGCAGCCCGCGGATACCGGCAAGGGATTCACTCTGGCCCAGAAAATGGTCGGCAAGGCCTGCGGCATGGACGGCGTACGTCCGGGCATGTACTGCGAGCCGAAAATGACCACCGTCGGCTCTCAGGACACCACCGGTCCCATGACCCGGGACGAACTGAAGGACTTGGCCTGCCTGGGCTTCCAGGCGGATCTGGTGATGCAGTCGTTCTGTCACACCGCCGCCTATCCCAAGCCCGTGGACGTGGAAACTCACCACACCCTGCCGGATTTCATCATGAATCGTGGCGGCGTTTCGCTGCGCCCAGGGGATGGCATCATCCACTCCTGGCTCAACCGCATGCTGCTGCCGGACACCGTGGGCACCGGTGGCGATTCCCACACCCGCTTCCCCATGGGCATTTCCTTCCCGGCGGGCTCAGGTCTGGTCGCCTTTGCCGCGGCCACCGGCGTCATGCCCCTGGACATGCCGGAATCGATTCTGGTGCGCTTCAAGGGCAAACGCCAGCCAGGCATCACCCTGCGGGACCTGGTCCATGCCATCCCGCTGTATGCCATCAAGCAAGGCCTGCTCACCGTCGAGAAGTCCGGCAAGAAGAACGCTTTCTCCGGTCGAGTACTGGAAATCGAAGGGCTTGAGGATCTCACCGCCGAGCAGGCTTTCGAGCTTTCCGATGCTTCTGCAGAGCGTAGTGCGGCGGGATGCACCATTACGCTTTCCGAAGAGAGCATCAGCGAGTATCTGACCTCGAACGTCACCCTGCTCAAATGGATGATCGACAATGGCTATGGCGATCGTCGTACCCTGGAGCGTCGTATCCTGGCAATGCAGGAGTGGCTGGACAATCCAAGCCTGATGCGCGCCGACGCAGATGCGGAGTACGCCGAGATCATCGAGATCGATCTTGCGGACATCACCGAGCCGGTGCTGTGCGCGCCTAACGACCCGGATGATGCGCGTCTGCTCTCGGATGTTGCTGGCGAGAAGATCGATGAAGTCTTCATCGGCTCATGCATGACCAATATTGGTCATTTTCGTGCCGCCGGGAAGTTGCTGGAAAAGCAACCGGCAGGTAGTCTTAAGACTCGCCTATGGCTGGCGCCACCCACCCGGATGGATCAGCATCAGCTGACCGAGGAAGGCTATTACGGAATCTATGGGCGCGCAGGCGCACGGATGGAAATGCCAGGTTGTTCATTGTGCATGGGCAACCAGGCTCGCGTAGCACCAAAGTCCACCGTAGTCTCGACCTCGACCCGTAACTTCCCCAATCGCCTGGGAGATGGTGCCAATGTCTACCTGGCCTCAGCGGAACTGGCAGCAGTCGCCGCCGTCGTGGGTCGCCTCCCCACGGTCGAGGAATACCAGGGGTACATGGGTGAGTTCAACGCCATGGCCGGAGAGATCTACCGGTACATGAATTTTCATGAAATCGAGGAGTTTCAGAAGGCGGCCTCAAACGTGATTCCTGTCGCACAGGAAGCATGACCTATCGATTCCGATGCTCGCAACATCGATGGAATCCTTAGCGGTTCCGAATCGACCACAGAAGCGCTCCGTTGATCGGAGCGCTTTTTTTATAACAAAAATTTACGCTGTTTGAGGTTTTCAACCTTGTAACCGAACAGTGTTCGGATTAATTTCAGGCCTAACGATCTACCGGCGACAAGTCGGTTCTTGTCAGCGTATCGTTTGATGATCACGGATTTCGCTGGCGTCAATATTTTGGAGTGTACTCATGAAACGCAAAACGCTGGTGGCCGCTTTCTGCGCATCTACCACCATGATCGCCTTTGCATCCTCGGCAATGGCGGCACCTAACGCAGATGGCTTGTATGTAGGAATCGGTACGGGTTTCAGCTCTTTGAAAAATGACAGCGATGAAGCAGGCGACTTCATTTCCGACGGCGTCGAGGACTTCGATCTCGATGACGACGACGATAATGTCTTCAAGGGGTTCGTGGGCTTTGAGTTCAATCCGTATTTCGCCACCGAATTGTTCTACGCCGACCTTGGACGTACTCGCCTGAAGGGGAGCAACGATGCCAGCACCGATCTGGAATCAGATGCCTACGGGATCAGCGCAATGGGCAAGCTACCGCTCACCTCCTGGTTCACGCTATTTGCCAAGGCCGGTATCGCCAAGTGGAAAACCGATGTCGATGGCAACCTGGGTGGCCTGGATGTCGATCTGGACGATCAAGACGGCACCGATCCGGTTTATGGCGCCGGCGCTCAGTTCAACTTCGATCCATTCCTGGTACGTGCCGAGTACGAGCGTTATGACTTCGATAGTGACTACAAGATCGATACATTTACCGCCTCGGCAGGTTTTAAATTCTGAAAACGAGACGTTTAACTTCTGTGACGCTTGCGTCAGTTCGTATCTACCTGGGCGTTATAGCCTTTAAAATTCCATAAGTAACGTGTTCACAAGACCCTACAAGGAAGCCTGCCATGCCTGCTATCGTGACGCCGGATATCTGTGATGCTTACCCGGAGGTTCAGATCCTTGATCCTCTGTTCGTCAACTTTGGTGGCATTGATGCTTTTTATGGTCCGGTAAAGACCATCAAATGCTTCGAGGATAATTCCCGGGTCAAGGAAGCAGTGAGCGAGCCGGGCGAAGGTGCGGTGCTGGTGGTGGACGCTGGCGGCTCGCTGCGCTGTGCGATGCTCGGCGACATGCTCGCGGAAAAGGCCGCTGCCAATGGCTGGGCTGGCGTTCTCATGTTCGGCTGCGTGCGGGACATAGAGGTACTGGCGGAGATCGAACTTGGCGTGCAGGCGCTAAGCGCCCACCCCCGGCGCAGCGAAAAACGTGGCGAAGGTCAACGCGACATTCCTGTTACCTTTGCCGGGGTTACCATTCATCCAGGGCAGTGGCTATACGCGGACAACAACGGCATTCTGATTGCAGAAGAACGCCTAGCGTTAGGCGACTAAGTCATAGAAAAATGCAAGCGTCTCAATGTTTGCTCTTGCAAGAGTGAGGTTTGTAATACCAAGTATGGAATGAGACGCTGGACCTATGCCTGACCAGAACTCTCTCACCCTGACGCCACGCCACTTGCTGAAGGCAGTGGTTGCTTCGTTACGCGAACACTGGCGACCTTTGATCGCCTTTCATCTGTTTTTCACGCTTCTGGCGACTACCCTGCTGCTGCCTACTTCCGCGACAGCACTAGCCGCACTATTGAGGCGGATCGGACGCCCTGTATTCACTAACGGCCAGCTGCTCGACATCGCGCTTTCCCCGATAGGGTTACTCTGGTTGCTGGTTGCCATCGGAACCACCTTCCTGATTCTGTTCTTGCAACAGGCCGGCATGCTGCTGGTCGCGGTGCACCCTGGCGCCAGTCGCTATCGCATTGCGCTGGAAGCATTATGGAACGTTGCGCGACGGTTTTTTGCTACCACCACCTTGGCACTACTACAAGTTGCTACCCATCTGCTGCTTGCACTGCCCTTTCTCATTGCTCTTGTCTTGCTCTATCAGTGGTTGCTGGGTGGGATGGAAAGCTACTATGTGCTGCGAGTCAAACCTCGGGAATGGTGGTTTTTTGTAGCTAGTGGCCTGCCTTTCGTGCTGCTTTGGCTTTGGTTCGCAGCGCGACTTTATCTACGCTGGTCCCTGGCCCTGCCGGTATTGATCCTTGAGACTGTCTCGACGCGTCGTGCATTGGCCCGCAGCCACGAGCTGACCAAAGGAAATAAACGACGCTTAGCGCTGCCGATTGCTCTTCCGGTGCTGGTGATCGTCGCCTTGCCGATAAGCATTACCAGCCTATTCGATGCCTTGATCACCCCCTTGCTAGGTTGGCTGCCGGAGCGCAGTGCGATACTGATTCCGGCCACACTGGCCTATCTGACTCTCTATGCTCTGCTGACCCTGGCCACGACGTTCATTGGTGTGGCGGTCAACAGTCTCTTGCTTGCCTGTGTCTATCTGCGCCTTGCACAACAACGACCCAAACCTCAAGCGCCGCCCGACAGCAGCTATCCCGCCTGGGTGGCCTGGGGGGCGGAAGCCTTCATTTTAGCCTTGGCGTTAAGCCAGGCAGCAGCGGCGCTAACGAGCTTCGAGATTCGTGATCGTGTCGATATTACTGCCCACCGCGGCAACTCATTCAAGGCGCCGGAAAACACCCTGGCAGCGTTTGAGCAGGCCATCGAGGACGGGGCCGATTATGTCGAATTCGATGTGCGACTGACGCGAGACAAGGAAATCGTGGTTTCTCATGACAATAATCTTCGTCGCTTGACGACCCTTAACCGGTCTTTGTCCGATATGACCCTGGAAGAGGCGCTGCTGGTCGATGTGGGCAGTTGGTTCGGGGATGTCTTCGTTGATAGCCGGATTCCCACCCTCGATGAAGTCATTAATCTGGCTAGAGGTCGCATCAAGCTTTATGTCGAACTCAAGCCGGCTCGGGGGAATGAAAAGGCGCTTGCCGCCGCTGTGATCGACAAGCTATCAGTGGTTCCCGCTGACGATGTGATTCTGGCTTCCCTTTCTCCAGTAGCGCTTGCCGAAGCCAAGCGTCTTGCGCCGCAACTGCGTACCACGCTTTTCGCCCAATTTGTCGTACGCGGTGGCATGGATAGACGTTTATTCGATGCCCTCGGCTTGCGCCATAATCGAGTAACGCCGGCCTCCGTCAGAGCGGCACAGCGTCACGAATATCAACTGCACACCTGGACAGTGAATGGCCAGGCGGAAATGTCGCGCCTTATCGATCTGGGCGTCGACAACATCATCACTGACCGGCCCGATCTGCTCAGCGAGGTGCTGGATGAACGCGCCGCCCTCAGCGATGGCGAGCTGCTATTGCTGAAGCTGCGTAACTGGCTGCGTTCTTGATAGCAACTGATAGCGGCCGACAGCGACAACGAAAACGCCCGATCGGTATCACCGTATCGGGCGTTTTCGTAATCAACATCCTGTACCTCAAAGAAGCGCTGAACAAATCGGCGAGCGTCTCAATCACCGCGCAACGCAGTGATTGAGGCGCGCAGGCATTTATTCAGTGTCTTCTCACTCCATGTCACTCCATGGTTTCACCGGCCAGCATGAACCACGTCTCCAGTACCGCGTCCGGGTTCAGGGAGACTGAATCGATGCCCTGCTCCATCAGCCACTTGGCAAGCTCCGGATAATCCGACGGCCCTTGACCGCAGATGCCCACGTACTTGCCCTGCTCCTTGCAAGCGGCGATGGCCATGGCCAGGAGCTTCTTCACCGCCGGGTTACGCTCGTCGAACAGGTGGGCCACGATGCCGGAATCCCGATCAAGCCCCAAGGTCAGTTGGGTCAGGTCGTTGGAGCCGATGGAGAAACCGTCGAAGTGCTCGAGGAACTCCTCTGCCAGCAGCGCATTGGCGGGCAGTTCGCACATCATGATGATCTTCAAGCCACGCTCACCACGCTTGAGGCCGGCGGTATCAAGCAGCTCGACAACCTCGCGCGCCTCGTCCGTGGTGCGCACGAAGGGAATCATGATCTCGACGTTATCCAGCCCCATCTCGTCACGTACCCGCTTGATCGCCTGGCATTCCAGCTCGAAACAGGGACGGAAGGACTCGGAGATGTAGCGCGAGGCGCCACGGAAACCCAGCATCGGGTTCTCTTCCCCAGGCTCGTAGAGCTTGCCGCCGATCAGGTTTTCGTATTCGTTGGACTTGAAGTCCGACATGCGTACGATGACGCGCTTGGGATAGAACGCAGCGGCCAGGGTCGAAATGCCCTCCACCAGCTTGTCGACATAGAAGCTCACCGGATCAGCGTAGCCGGCGGTACGCGCATCGATGACCTGCTGCAGATCCGTGGGCAGCGTGGCGTAGTCCAGCAATGCCTTGGGATGCACGCCGATCATACGGTTGATGATGAATTCCAGGCGCGCCAGCCCTACACCAGCGTTGGGCAACGAGGCAAAGTTGAAGGCGCGATCCGGATTGCCCACGTTCATCATGATCTTGAAGGGGATGTCCGGCATGGCATCGACGCTTGAGGTCTTGCAGTCGAAGTCCAGCAGCCCTTCGTAGACGTGGCCGGTGTCACCCTCGGCGCAGGAAACCGTCACTTCCTGACCGTCGGTGAGCACCCGCGTGGCATCACCACAGCCCACCACCGCGGCGATACCCAGCTCCCGGGCGATGATCGCCGCATGGCAGGTACGACCGCCACGGTTGGTGACGATGGCGGAAGCGCGCTTCATCACCGGCTCCCAATCCGGGTCGGTCATATCGGTGACAAGAATGTCGCCGTGATTGACCTTGTCCATCTGCTCCGGCGTCTCGATGATCTTGACCGCCCCGCGCCCGATGCGCTGACCGATAGCCCGGCCGGACACCACCAGTCGACCTTTTTCCTTGAGCTGAAAACGCTCGAGCTTGCCGCCTTCCTGATTGGAGACCACGGTTTCAGGACGCGCCTGAACGATGTAGAGCTTGCCGTCGTCGCCATCCCGGGCCCATTCGATATCCATCGGCCGGCCGTAGTGCTTCTCGATGGTCATCGCCTGGCGCGCCAGGGCCATGACGTCTTCATCATCAAGACAAAAGCGCATCCGATCCGCTACCGGTACGTCGATGGTCTGTACGGAACGCCCGGCGGAGGCATCGTCGGTATAGGTCATCTTGATCAGCTTGGAGCCCAAGGTACGACGCAGTACGGCAGGGCGCCCTGCAGCAAGAGTCGACTTGTGCACGTAAAACTCGTCCGGGTTGACCGCGCCCTGCACCACGGCCTCACCCAGGCCCCAGGAGCCGGTCACGAAGACCGCGTCGCGATAGCCGGACTCGGTGTCAAGCGTGAACATGACCCCGGCGGCGCCGGTCTCGGAGCGCACCATCTTCTGGATGCCCGCGGACAGCGCTACCAACGAATGATCGAAGCCTTGATGCACGCGATAGGAGATCGCTCGGTCGTTGAACAGCGAGGCAAACACCTCGTGCACGGCACGCTTGACGTTATCGAAGCCTTCGATATTGAGGAAGGTCTCCTGCTGACCGGCAAAGGAGGCATCCGGCAAGTCTTCCGCAGTCGCCGAGGAACGCACCGCCACCTTGAGATTTTCGTGACGGGATTCGAGTTCACGATAGCTTTCCTGCAGGGCCTTCTCGAAGGCTGGTGGCAGCGGCGTATCGATGACCCACTGGCGAATCTCGGCGCCGACCCGGGCCAATTCCTTGACGTCATCCACGTCAAGACGATTCAAAGCGTCGTTTATACGCTCGTTGAGACCTTCATGGGCCAGGAACTCGCGGTAGGCAAAGGCAGTGGTAGCGAAGCCACCAGGCACGGTGACGCCTGCATCGGCTAGATTGGAGATCATTTCACCCAACGAGGCGTTCTTGCCTCCTACCCGCTCGACATCATTCATGCCGAGACGATCGAACCATTCGATGTATTGTTCCAAGAGACCCCCTAGGTCGTTATATGTAGGATAACGCCTGCGCTGCTGGCTGTATCATCATTCACCGCTGTATCGATGCAAAACTCTACAGATAGCAGCACACGCTTTTCTGGATGCTGCGTACCCTAGCAAATCAGAAGTACTATTCGCCATTAGTCTAAGAGAGAAGTCACTGGAGTATTTTTACAACACGCACCTGTTTTGTTCGTTTTCCTGTAGTGGTTCGCTCCCTGGAAGACGTAAAAACAATCAAGACACGGGGAAAGCGATTGTGGCGATGCAGCTGAATCGGGACAATACGCGGCATACTGTCCAGCATCGCCTGAGGAACACGACATGACACGCACCGCCTTTTTCATCTCTGATGGCACCGGCATCACCGCCGAGGCCCTCGGCCGCAGCCTGCTGGCCCAGTTCGAGAATGTCGAAATCACCAAGGTAACCAAACCCTATATCGACTCGACAGAGAAGGCGCAAAATCTGGCTGCAGTAATCGATGCTACCGCGGCGCGGGACGGAGAATTACCGATCATCATCGATACCATCGTCGATGAGTCGATTCGCGAAATCATTTCCCAGGCGCCGGGCTTCAAGGTGGATATTTTCACCACCTTCCTGGTGCCTCTCGAAGAGGAGTTGCGCACCCACTCCTCCTACTCCGTGGGCCGTACCCATGCCATCGCTCAGGATGAGGTCTATATGAACCGTATCGACTCGGTGCATTTTGCCCTGGACAACGACGATGGCGCTCGGGTGCATCAATACGACACGGCAGATACCATATTGGTGGGGGTATCCCGCTGCGGCAAGACGCCCACCTCGCTCTATCTGGCACTCCAATTCGGCATCCGCGCCGCCAACTACCCGCTCACGGATGATGATCTCGACGAGGATGGCACCCTCAAGATGCCCAAGTCGCTGGCGCCTCATCGTCACAAGCTATTCGGTCTGACCATCGATCCACGGCGCCTTTCGGAGATTCGCAGCGAGCGCCGTCCCAATAGCCGCTATTGCTCCATCGATCAGTGCCTTCAGGAAGTGCAACAGGCGGAAGCGCTCTACCGGCGCTATCATGTGCCCTTTATCGATACGACCCGTTTCTCCATCGAGGAAATCTCGACTCGCATGATCGCGGAGACGGGATTGCAGCGGCGTTTCAGCCCTCGCTAGTGACTCACACCTTCAGCCGCCGGCGCAGTGTGCGCCGCATCTGATGCCATGAGATCGCCGCCATGATCAGATTGGCGAACATCATGCCGAGAAAGATGCCCAGCGGCCCGCCTAGGTGGCCGCCCAGCCAGGCCAGGGGCACGAAGAGCACGAACAGACGCACCACGGAAAGCTCCAGGGCGCGTCGAGGCTGATGCAATGCATTGAAAGACGAGTTGGTCAGGATCACCACGCCTTGCGCACCCAGGCCTAGCGGCACCCACCACAAGAACAGCCGCAGCACCTCGCCCACCTCCGGGTTCTGTGCGTAGCTACTGGTGAGCCAGGGCGCCAGCAGCTGCAATACGATCCACACCCCAAGCTGCCATACGAGCACGAACACGAAGCAGCCTAGAATCGCTCGCTTGACCCGTTCCGGCTGATCGGCGCCATGGTTCTGGCTGACAAATGGCGACAATGTCATCGATAGCGACAGCACGGCGATCTGGGCGATGGCGTCGATGCGAGTACCAACCCCGAAGGCCGCTACCGCCGCATGGCCGTAATCCGCAACGATGCGCGTCACCAATGCCATGGCGATAGGAGTAAAGACGCTGGTGATTGCCGCCGGCAGTGCGATTCTGCCAAGTTCGCGCCAGGATTCAATGAGCGCGGCGAGCTTGAACCTGCCGAAATCCATTAACGCTCGCAAGTCACGCTGAGCAAACAGCGCCAAGGTCATGGCAGCCCAGCTGATGACCGTGGCCAGGGCCGCCCCGCTGATCCCCAGCGCCGGTATCGGCCCCAGGCCGAAGATCAACACCGGGTCGAGTATGGCATTGAGCAGCGCCGCACCGCCCATCATCATGCCTGGGATCAGCGTGTTGCCCTGGGCGCGCAATACGCTATTGAGTACCCGAGGGGCGATGACGAAGGCCGCGCCCAGATACCAGACGTTCATGTAGTCACGAATATAGGGCATCAGGGCCTGGTCAGCGCCCAGGGCGGTGAACAACGGCCCTACGCTTGTTCGTCCCGCCAACGTGACCGCCACGCCGACCAGCAGCGCCAGCAGAAAAGCATCCGTGGCGCGGCGGCGCACGGTGTCCACTTCGCCATGACCCAGACGCCTTGCCACCACCGCCGAAGTGCCGATGGCCATGCCGATCGCCAGACTGATGGCGCTAAAGGAGACCGGAAAGGTGAAGGAGAACGCTGCCAGAGGCTGAGTGCCCAGCCGTGCGATGAACCAGGCATCTACCAGATTGAACAGCAGCATCGCGATGGACCCGGCCGCCACTGGCAGGGATTTCTTGAACAGGGTGGAAGCGATGGGGCCAGTCAGAAGAGGATTGGCGGGCACCGTACGAGATGCCGTTGAGGATGAATCGCCGGGTTGAGTGGAGGAACGCATGCGGGCTCTCTGTTAGGCAAACAAGCAAATCCGCCATTGTGCCCGGCACGGGATTTTATCCCAACCGATCTCGACTTTTTTAAGGCTCAAAGGCTTACTTCTCGATGGGACCCTCGCCTTCCCGCCAGGCCGAGAACCCGCCGCCCACATGACAGATCGGTCCGAAACCCATGCGCTGCAATTGCTGGGTCGCCAGGGCCGAGCGCTGTCCCTTGGCGCAGAACAGCACGTAGCGATCATCCCGGGCAAACACCTCGCGATGGTAGGGAGAATCCGGATCGACCCAGAACTCGAGCATACCGCGAGGTGCGTGCACCGCGCCGGGCACCCGCCCCTCCTTGTCCAGTTCCCGTATGTCACGGATATCGACGAAAGTCACCCCGGGTTGACCGTGCAGCGCCAGAGCCTCTTCGGCGGTCAGGGTCTCGATCTCGGTTTCCGCCTCGGCGACCAGCTCGGCAACCCGCTTGCGCAATGGCTTCATTGTCCTGTTACTCCGCTTGTGGTCACTGCTCATCGGCGCGATAGAAACGCTGGATACTGGAGAAATCGAGGCGGCCGTTGCCTTGCGCCGCATGTTGCACATACAGGTTGCGCGCCTGGGAGCCCATGGGTATCGCCGCCCTGGATTCCAACGCCATCTGCCAGGCCAAACCCAGATCCTTGGTCATCAGATCCACCAGAAAGCCGCCCTGATAGTCGTTGGAGGCAGGTGCATTCTCCATCACGCCGGGCCAAGGGTTATATACATTGAGCGCCCAGTTGCCGCCAGAGCTCTGCTTCATGATCTCGGACAACACTTCAGGGTCGAGACCATTCTTGACGCCCAGTGACAGGGCCTCGGCGGTGCCGCTCATGAGGATGCTCAGCAGCATGTTGTTGCAGATCTTGGCGACCTGGCCCGCACCGCTGACACCGGCATGAAAGACATTCTTGCCCATTGCCTCGAGCACCGGCTTGGCCTGCTCGAAACCCGCCTCGTCGCCCCCCACGATGAAGGTCAAGGTACCGGCCTTGGCACCGCCCACGCCGCCGGAGACCGGTGCATCGAGATAACTCAGGCCGCGTTCGCGCGCCGCCTCGGCGACCAGGCGCGCATCCTCCGGGGCGATGGTCGAGGCATCGATGATCAGCGGTTTACCGTCAAGCGCATCGAGCAATCCCGGCTGGTCCTCCTGACCGAGATAAAGCCCTTTCACATGAGTGCCGGCGGGCAGCATCGACAGGATGACCTCGGCGCCTCGGGCCGCTTCCGCCGCAGAAGCGGCGCTTTGCGCACCGGCGTTTTTCAGGGTCTGGATGGCAGATTCGACCAGATCGAAGACCACGATCTCATGCCCGGCGTTGACCAGATTGATGGCCATGGGCGTGCCCATGTTACCCAGGCCGATAAAGGCGATTTTCATGGCGATCTCCTTTCGAGGATATTGTTGTTGGGTGATGAACGTGGCTCAGATATCCCGCAATGGATGCGTCTGTGGCGACCACAGCGGGCTCAAGAAATCCTCGATGTCACGTTCCGGCACGCTGGCTACATCCGCATGGGACCAGCGCGGCTTCTTGTCCTTGTCGACCAGCAAGGCCCGCACCCCTTCGGCGAGTTCGCCATGGCGACAGCACTGCACGGACAGGTTGAGTTCGTCGCGAAAGGCGTCCGCCAGGCTGGCATGACGATGACGCGCCAGCATACGCCAGACCAGATGCGCGCTCATCGGACACCCCACGGCCAGGCGTTGGCGGTTAGCCGCAAGCCAATCATCGTCTGTGGCATCGTCGAGAATACGTGTGACCGCTTCATTGACCGTGGCGGCATCGATCAGGGACTGAATCTTGTCGAGACGGGGCATTACCTGGGCTTGGGGCGCTTCATCCCGGATTTCGAAGTCCCGAAGCACACCGCGCAGATCGGTTTCCGGTGCGCCAAGATCCGCATCCACCAAGGCATCGAGCACGTCCTGACGCCGGGCATGAGGAATCAAGCGATCCGCCAGCCCGAGATCGAGCGCATCCCGAGCGTTGAGCTGGGCGCCGGTCAGGCCAAGATAGGCCCCAACGCCGGGAGGCATACGATTCAAGAACCAGCTGGCCCCGATATCCGGATACAAGCCAATGGTGATCTCCGGCATGGCGATGCGGGTGGACTCGGTGGCCACCCGCTGGCCGCCGCCCGCCATCAAGCCCAGGCCGCCCCCCATGACGATGCCATTGCCCCACACCACAAGCGGCTTGGAATAGACATGGATCTTGTGATCAAGCCGATATTCCGCGGTGAAATAGGTCTCGGCGAAGGCGCCGGCCTCGTCCACGTCACTCGCCTCGGTCATGGCGCGGTACAGCGCCACCACATCGCCGCCGGCACACAATGCCTTGTCGCCGGCCCCTTCGAGCCAAACAACCTTGATCCGGTCATCCGCAGCCCAGGCATCGAGTTTGGCGGTCAACTGCTCGATCATTTCCAGAGACAGGGCATTGAGCGATTTGGGGGCATTGAGAGTGGCAACAGCAATAACACCGCCATCGCGAGTCGTTAGTTCATTGAACAGGACGAGAGATTCAGACATACACAATGCTTCCTTGCCTAGATAATGGGTTCATTGCTGCAAGGCGTCGATGGCGCCCTCTGCGAACAGTCGGCGGGCAACGATCAAGCGCATGATCTCGTTGGTGCCCTCTAAAATCTGATGCACTCGGGTATCCCGCACCAGACGCTCCAGCGGATACTCCCGGATATAACCGTAACCACCGTGCAGCTGCAGGGCTTCGTTGCACACGTTGAAGCCGATATCCGTCGCCAGACGCTTGGCCATGGCGCAGTGCGCCGTGGCCTGGGGGTCGTCTTGATCCAGGCGCCAGGCGGCGTGACGCACCATCAGCCGTGCGCTGACCAGTTCGGTGGCCATGTCGGCGAACTTGAACTGCAGCGCCTGGAACGATGCCAGCATGCTGCCGAACTGCTTGCGTTCGTGCAGGTATTCACGCGATAGGGACAAGGCGTGCTGGGCGGCTCCCAGGGAGCAGCTGGCGATGTTCAAGCGCCCGCCATCGAGGCCTTTCATGGCAAGCCGGAACCCCTCGCCCTCTTCGGCTAGACGATGGGTTGCCGGCACCCGCACACCGTCGAAGCTGACCAGCCGGGTCGGCTGGCTCTTCCAGCCCATCTTGTCCTCGTTCTTGCCGTATTCGATCCCCGCGCTGTCCGCAGGGACCGCAAAAGCCGTCACCCCGCCAGCGCCGGAATCCGGCTCGCCGGTACGGGCCATGACCACCAGCATGTCAGTCTCCCCGGCGCCGGAAATGAACATCTTGCTGCCGGAAATCACATACTCATCGCCTTCTCTCACCGCCTTGGTGCGCAGATTGGCCGCATCCGATCCGGAACCGGGCTCCGTCAGGCAATAGGAGGCCAGGCGCTCGCCGCTGATCAGGGCCGGTAGCCAGGCGTCATGCAGGGTCTCACCGCCCCAGTTGGCAATCATCCAGCTGGCCATGTTGTGAATGGTCAGATAGGCGGTGGTGGAAATACAGCCCTGGGCCAATTGTTCGAAAATCAGCGAGGCATCGAGCCGGGACAGCCCCAGCCCGCCATGATCCTCATCGATATAGATCGCCAGAAACCCCGCATCGCCGGCACGCTTGATCACATCCACGGGAAAATGGGAGGTCGCATCCCACTCGGCGGCATGGGGGGCGAGTTCGACCCGGGCAAAGTCCGCAGCCGCCTGCTGCAGCGCACGTTGGTCCTCGTTTAAGGCAAAATCCATGGCAGCTTCCCCCGGTGTAAGTAAGTTTCTGACAAGTGCAGGCAAATTCGTAACAAGGATTGCATCATCTACACAACCTAGCACTTGTCGACGGGCATGAAAGCTATCGCTTGGTCTACTTTACGTTAACGTCAAGCTGATTTAGCCTGACCCTTTTGGAAGCTGTTTCTAAAAGTCGTATCAAGAAAAGGCAATGACCCGTCACCCATAATTCAAGGATAGCAGCATGTCCGAGGCGCCCCAGCGCAATATTAACCAGCGCCAAGCTCTATCGCGACGTCGATATACGATCGGCGAACTCGCCAGGATTTTCGAGGTGACGCCTCGCACCATTCGTTTTTACGAACAGGAAGGATTGCTGACACCAGAGCGCCGCGGCCGTACCAGGGTCTATCATGAAAAGGATCGGGTGCGGTTGAAACTGACCTTGCGCGGCAAGCGCCTGGGATTTTCCCTGGCGGAGATCCGCGAGGTGGTCCAGCTTTACGATCAGGCCCCGGATGGCGATGAACGCCAGCTGCAACTTCTCCTCGACATACTCGGCGAAAAGCGCGAGGCCATGCAGCAACAGCTAGAAGACATTCGAATATTGCAACGAGAACTCGACGAGGTTGAAACGCGTTGTCGCGAATCCCTTGCCCTGCTCGAGGAAGCCCGCGGCAAACGTTGAATCGCGACGTGAATCGTCTTTGTCATGCACGACGCATTCCACCGCCAACAACAAGCAGGAAGCACCATGACCCAGCACGCCACTAATCCTACTGTCTCTACTCGATCATTCAGCTCTCCATTTAGTTATGCCAGCGGCATCAGCGAGCTGCCGCTCAGGGGCCAGACCATCGGCGACTGCTTCGACGAGACCGTCGAGCGCTATCCCGAACGGGATGCACTGATCAGTCGCCATCAGAAATTGCGTTATACCTGGCAAGAACTGCACACCGAGGTCGAACGTGCCGCCCGGGCCTTGCTCGCCATCGGCGTGACCAAGGGCGAGCGCGTCGGCATCTGGGCGCCCAACTGCGCCGAGTGGGCGATCACCCAGTTCGCCACGGCGAAGATCGGTGCGGTACTGGTCAATATCAATCCGAGTTATCGCACCCACGAGCTCGAGTACGCCCTGACCCAGTCCGGCACCTCGACCCTGATCCTGCAGGGTGAATTCAAGGCGTCGAACTATGTCGACATGATCAGCGAGCTGGCGCCGGAACTCGCCAAGGATTCTTCCGCGGCACTGCTGAACAGCGCGCGCCTGCCCAACCTGAAGCGCGTGATCTGCCTAGATGCCGCTCTCACCCTACCCGGCATGATCCACTGGAAAACCCTGCTCGAGCAGTCGGATAAGGTTACGAATGAAGAATTGGCGGCGCTTCAAGCCACGCTGCAGTTCGACGAGCCGATCAATATCCAGTACACCTCCGGCACCACCGGCGCCCCCAAGGGCGCTACCCTGTCGCATCACAATATCCTCAACAACGGCTTCTTCGTCGCCGAGCGCATCAAGCTCTCCAGCGAGGATCGCATGGTGATCCCGGTGCCGCTCTATCACTGCTTGGGCATGGTCATGGGCAACCTGGGCTGCATGACCCACGGCGCCGCGATGATCTATCCAGATGAAGGCTTTGACCCTCTGACCACGCTGCAGGCGGTAAGTGAAGAACGCGCCACCGCGCTCTATGGCGTACCTACCATGTTCATCGCCGAACTCGAACACCCGGAGTTCGAGCGTTTTGATCTGGGCTCGCTGCGCACCGGCATCATGGCCGGCTCGATCTGCCCTATCGAGGTGATGCGCCAGGTCATCGACAAGATGAACATGAAGGAAGTCAGCATCTGCTACGGCATGACCGAGACCAGCCCGGTCAGCCTGCAGACCCAGACCGACGCGCCACTGGAAAAGCGGGTCACCACGGTGGGCACGATCCATCCCCACACCGAGGTCAAGCTGGTCGACCCTTCCACCGGGGCGGTGGTGCCCATAGGCGAAAAAGGCGAACTCTGCACCCGGGGCTACAGCGTGATGCTCGGCTACTGGGACAACGTGGAGGCCACGGACAAGGCCATCGATCCGGCCGGCTGGATGCACACCGGTGATCTCGCCACCATGGACGACGAAGGTTACGCGACCATCGTCGGCCGCATCAAGGACATGATCATCCGGGGCGGCGAGAACGTGTACCCTCGAGAAATCGAGGACTTCCTCTACACTCACCAGGCCATTTCCGACGTGCAGGTGATCGGCGTGCCGGACGAAAAGTACGGCGAGGAGATCATGGCCTGGGTCAAGCTGGCCGAGGGGGAAACCCTAGACGAGGAAAGCCTGCGCGACTTCTGCAAGGGTCAGATCGCCCACTACAAGGTGCCGCGCTACGTGAAGTTCGTCGACGCCTTTCCCATGACCGTGACCGGCAAGATCCAGAAGTTCAAGATGCGTGAAGAAGCGACCCACGAGCTGGGGTTGAAGTAGGAGCCGTCACGCACTCCAAGCCGCCCGACAGTATGGCTGTCGGGCGGTGTCGTTCATGACGTCAGCAGCGCGTCGACAACTCGCTTGACACGCTCGATGCCGTTCTCGAGGGCCGCCTCGATCTCGGCCATGGTGATCTCGCTCTCGACCACGCCGGCGGCGGGATTGACTACCAGCGCCAGGCAGGCATAGGGAATCGACAATTCACGCGCCAGCACCGCCTCCGGCATGCCGGTCATCCCCACCAACCGACAGTCGTCCCTCGCCATGCGGGCGATCTCCGCGGCGGTTTCCAGTCGCGGTCCCTGGGTGCAACCGTAAACGCCACCATCCTCAATAACTTCAGCAGCCTGCTCGCCTGCCATGATCAGGGTGTTACGCAAGGCATCGTCGTAGGGCCAAGAAAAATCGATATGCTTTAAAGGCCGAAAGCGCCCATCGAAGTAGGTGGATTCGCGTCCGAGGGTGTAATCGATCAACTGATCCGGCACCACCAACGCGCCAGGTCTAAGCGTGGGATCGATGCCCCCCACCGCATTGATTCCGACAATGCGAGAGGCCCCGGCCTGCTTGAGGGCCCATAGATTGGCACGGTAGTTGACACGATGTGGCGGCAGCTTATGCGGATGACCATGGCGTGCCAGAAACAGGATGTCCTGGCCCTTCAGCGTGCCCTGAACAACACCGGCGGAAGCGGCTCCCAGCGGCGTTTCTGCGGAGTGACGCTTAGCCACTTCCAGCCCGGCCATCTCGGTCAGGCCGGTCCCACCAATGATCGCCAGCATCGCCAGTCTCCTGAGATTCCCCTACATACCCTTGGGCGCGAAGATCCCCGGGGCATTGCGCCAATATCCCTTGTAATCCATGCCGAAGCCGAACACATAGCGGTCTTCGACCTCCAGGCTACAGTAATCCGCCGTCAAGCCCGGCACCGCCTTGCGTTCATGGCGCTTGTCGACCAGCACCGCGGTGGAAATGCTCGCCGCCTGAGCCTCTCGGCAATAGGCTAGAATGGCCGCCAGGGTCGTGCCTTCATCAAGGATGTCGTCGACGATCACCACATGGCGCCCAGCCATCGGGATCTCCGGTGAGACCCGCCAGAACAGCTCGCCGCCCCGGGTGCCGCCGCGATAGCGGGTCGCATGCAGGTAATCGACTTCCAGTGGAAAGCCAAGCCGGGTCAGCAAGTGACCCGTGGTGATCAAGCCGCCATTCATGACGCAATAGAAGACCGGCAGCTTGTCGCCGAGATTGCGGGTGATCTCCTCAGCCATGCGGTCCAGGGCTCGTTCAACCTGCTCCTGGGTGATCAGGCAGTCGGCGTTCTCCATGAGATCACGCATGGTGGCCAAGGATTCGTGATAGTCGGCGTCGAGTTTAGGCATCGGCATCCTGGTTGCTGGCGTTTTCAGAAGAATCGTCCGCCTCCCCTCGCGTTGGGGAAGAGGCACGCTGGGATGATGAAGAACGGGATGGTGAAGTAGCGCTGTTGTGCCTGTGCGGCATGTCGCTAGACGATGATTTTTCGTCTCGTTCATTGCTGGCATTGCTATCGTGAGCATCAGCCTCTCCGCGCTCCAGAGTCAACGGGTCGGCCAGATGTAGCGTCCGAGCCGGCATGGCGATATCCGCTCCCGCCTCATCGACGATCGAAGCGATGCGCAGCAGGATGTCCTGCTTGATATCCAAATGCTCCGCCCAATCCGTCGTGTGAGTATAGGCATAGATCACGATATCAAGAGAATAGGCGCCAAAGGACTCGAAGTTGACCAGCATATAGCTGTCCTGATCGATCGACTCATGCTCTTTGAGCATACTGCGAATACTCGAGACGATGCCATCGACCTGATCAATATCCTGATAGCGCAGGCCAACGGTTTCGTAGATACGACGACTGAGCATCCGTGACGGATTGACGACGGCGATCGAGCTGAAAATATTGTTAGGGATGTATAGCGGACGCAGATCGAAGGTGCGGATGCGCGTCAGGCGCCAACCAATGTCCTCGACGGTGCCTTCTATGTCGCGATCCGGCGAGCTGATCCAATCGCCCACCTTGAACGGGTTGTCCAGATGAATGGCCAAACCGCCGAAGAAGTTGGCCAGAATGTCGCGCAGGGCAAAACCGACGACCAAACCACCCAGCCCACCGAAAGCCAGCAGGCCAGACAGTGACATGCCGAATGCCTCCAGCATCGCCAAAGCCACCACGGTAAAAATGACGGCGCCCAACAGCTTGCTGACCGCGGAAGCGGTCGAGGCGTCCATGGGCTTGGATGAGTTGCGCTGCGGAGGGAGCATGAGCCGACGCTTGATCTGCCTTACCAGGCGCAGGCCGGCCCACCCCAGCATCAACAGTACGAACACCCACATGGTGGTGGGGGTGTAGGCAACGACACGACCCAATTCCAGGCGCGCGGCACCCAGGCTCGCCAAGGCGATGAAGGCGCAACCCCAGACACCGACCCAAAGTGGCCGCCGCAAGGCCAACAGTACTACGTCGTCCCAACGATGGCGCGTCTTTCCCAGCACATTGCTCAGCCGCCAGATCACCAGACGCAGGAATAAATCCGCCAATAGCGCCAGGCTAATAATCGCTACCGGCGCCAATAACCAAGACGGAAGGTCAAATGTCGTCTGAAACCACTGCTCAACCGGATCTAGAAATTCCAGCACGCTCAATTCCTCGTAGTGCCATCCGAGGAACCGTCGGCTAGCGCTTCGAGACGCGCATGAACGCGCCGCCAGCGGCTTAGCGCCGGTAGCGTATCGAGCCCGGGACGTGCGCGAGCATAGCGTAGACGAGACTGTCGCTTCGACTCACGACCCGTGCAGGCCTTTGCCACCGCCAGGGCTGCATCACGATCATTGCATATCAGCACCATGTCGCAGCCGGCATTCAATGCCGCCAGGGCGCGATCGCCTGGGCCACCGGCAACGTGTGCACCGGCCATGGACAGATCATCAGAGAAAATAGCCCCTTTGAAACCTAGTTCTTCCCGCAACAACCCCAGCCAGCTCGGTGAAAAACCCGCAGGCCGTTCATCGAAGGCGTTATAGACCACATGAGCCGGCATAACGCCATTCAATCGATTTGCCAGTGCTGCAAAGGGCACCAGATCGTGCTCCCGCAGTGTTTGTAGCGGTCGGTCGTCGATGGGCAGCTCAAGATGAGAGTCTGCGGCGACGCCCCCGTGACCCGGGAAGTGCTTGCCGATGGCGGCCATTCCTGCTTCGTGCAGACCGTCGATGAAAGCACCGGCCATGGCAGTAACGGCCTGGGGATCGCTCGAGAAGCTGCGGTCACCAATCACGCTGGAGCGACCGGTATCCACATCGAGCACTGGCGCAAAGGAGATATCCAGACCACAGGCCGACATCTCCATACCCAGTAGCCAGCCTGCATCCTGGCAAAGCTGCAGGCATTGCTGAGGCTCCTCGGGATAACATTGTCCAAGCCGCGCCATGGATGGCATGCGTGTCACGCCCTGGCGCAGGCGTTGCACGCGACCACCTTCCTGATCGATGCCCAACAATATCTCGGGACGAAGCTTGCGAATGGCGGCGCACAACTCGATGACCTGTTCCGCATCGACGATGTTGCGGGCAAACAGAATGACGCCCCCGACTTCCGGCCGTGACAGCAACTTGCGTTCTTCACGGGACAGTGTGGTGCCTTCAAGATCCAGCATCACCGGACCGAGTGGTTGGGTCATGATTGGGTTCCTCATGCATGAAGGGGGCTGATTCTAGAATAAAGACCAAAATGACGACAAATACCGTCAGCGTTGCGATTTCCAGACGTTCGAACTCTGCCTCTCGAATACAGGTCAAGCCGATGCCGCATGAGTAATCTGTGGCAAAGGGGCATTCATGCCGGCCACGACCACAGGACCCAGGCGATGGATGAGGTCGCGCACGCCTACCTGCTCACCATAATCCTTGGCTGCAATGTCCCTTAGCGCATCAAGTCCGGACAAGGTAAAGATCACCGTGCCCAGCATGAAGTGCAACCGCCAGAAACGCTCGGCATCCGGTAGATCGGGTGTTGCACGCCGCACAAGTTCGGTAAAGCGGGCAAAGACACCGCCGTACTGCTGCTGGATATAACGCCGAAGATGCCCTTGGGCCTGGGTGTAGGCCAGTCCGAGCAAACGGATGAACACCTTTAGACTATTGCGCTCTGCCGGTACCTTCAGCACCGTATGCGCCATGCTCTCGAGCAGGATCTCGAGCGGAATGGGCTGATCGCCATACTCGGCTTCGAGTTCATCCAGGGTTTTATGGAAGCGCTCGGTAAAAGGATCCAGATAGCGCGCGAATACCGCCTGGATCAGCGCTTTCTTGGAACCGAAATGGTAGTTCACCGCTGCCAGATTGACCTTCGCCTTACTGGTAATATTGCGCAGAGAGGTCTCGGCAAAGCCACGCTCGGCAAACAACACCTCAGCGGTATCGAGAATACGCGTCACGGTATCGGTCTGGTTCTGGCTCTTGGTTTGGCTCTTGATCTGATTTGTGTGAGGGGCCATGCCTTGTCTCTCGAGCTGGTAAACGCTTGTTTTAAACATCGCATTACTGGTTTCAGACTACTCAATCCCGGCTGCCGACGCTATTAAGACGCTAATTAATTACTCAATAAATGCTGTAGGTTGGCGTTCATAGAGCAATTCATTTCAAATCTCCGTATTACTGGATGCAATCACATGCTGTATACTTGCACAAATTCCAGTGGTAATCGCGGAGCCTCCATGATTCGTCCTCTTACCCCGCGTCAGCAAAATGTCTACGATTTCATCGTCAAGACCATGCAGGAACAAGGCTATCCGCCGACTCGCGCCGAGATTGCCCGGGCATTGGGCTTTCGGTCGCCCAATGCCGCAGAAGAGCATTTGCGCGCGCTGAGCAAGAAAGGCGTCATACGCATGATTCCCGGTACGTCTCGCGGCATCCGCCTCGTGCAACCGGAAAACGATGAAAGCCCCATCGATACCAGCCAGGGGTTGCCCGTCATTGGTGAAGTTGCTGCCGGTAGCCCTGTGCTTGCCGCTGCCCACATCGATCGCTACTGCCCGCTTCCGGCGGACTATTTTACCCCTCACGCCGATTATCTATTGCGCGTAAGAGGGCTCTCCATGCGCGATATCGGCATTCTTGAAGGCGATCTTCTGGCGGTACACCGGACCACCCGAGTACGCGATGGACAGATCGTCGTGGCGCGCATGGAAGACGATGTGACCGTCAAGCGTATTCAGCGAGATGGTCATCACGTCCGACTGCTGCCGGAAAATGCCGATTTCTCGCCTATCGAGATTGATTTGCGTCATGAACATCTCGAGATCGAAGGCATAGGCGTCGGCGTGATTCGCGGTGGCAACGGCCAAGCTCTCGGCTGATCGTCAGAGGCCAGCGTGCGCAAGATCCTTCATGCCGACTGCGACTGTTTCTATGCCGCCGTGGAAATGCAGGATAATCCGGCTCTGCGGAATATTCCCTTGGCGATCGGCGGTAGCGCCGATCGTCGAGGCGTCATCGCCACCTGCAACTATCCCGCACGCGCCTTCGGCGTCCATTCTGCCATGCCCACTTCCCAGGCACTGCGACTGTGCCCTGAGTTGACATTGATGCCAGCGGATTTCCCCCGCTATCGCGCCGTCTCCGAGCGTATTCAGGCAATTTTCTACGAATTGACGCCACTGGTCGAACCCCTATCCCTGGACGAAGCCTTCCTGGATGTCAGTGCGGTTACTCGTTTCAAGGGCAGCGCCACCTGGATGGCTCGCTGGCTAAAGGAAGAGGCCCTGAAACGCACGGGAATCACTTTGTCCGTGGGCGTGGCCCCCAGCAAGTTCCTGGCCAAGATCGCCAGTGATTGGGACAAGCCCGATGGACTCCACGTCATTACCCCTGACGACACCGAATCCTTTGTCGCCGCCCTGCCCGTTGGCAAACTACACGGCGTTGGTCCTGCCACGGCGGCGAAACTACACGACATGGGGATTGTTACCTGCAGCGATCTACGCGATTGGCCACTGGAGACTTTGCTCGAACGTTTCGGCAAGTTCGGCACTCGGCTTTATGAACTGGCCCGAGGTCAGGATGATCGCCCGGTCAGGGTCGAGCGCGAGCGCAAATCCGTAAGTGCGGAAAACACCTTCCATCGCGACCTGGCCGGACTTGCCGAGTGCCGTGCCGAGCTGCCTACGCTAATAGAACGGCTAGGACAGCGACTTGAGCGTCATGGCAATCCCGCCATCAAAGGACTGTTCGTCAAGGTACGCTTCAACGACTTCTCTACCACCACTCTGGAAGGCATGGGCCGGCAAGCATCCACAGAACGCTTTCTTGCGCTGCTCGATGAAGCCTGGAAACGGCGTAGTCGTCCGGTACGTTTGCTTGGCGTGGGCGTGCGCCTGGTACCACCAGACAGCACGCGGCAAATGACGTTGTTCGACGAACATCAATAATCTTCACTTCGTATCGATATAGCGATGACTATCAAACGTCAGCACCCAATGAGGGTGATAGACCAGCAACAGACTGAGCATCGTACCGGTAACAAAAGCCTCGGAAGGTAGCAGCAACGGCAGGAACAGGGCGTACTCTCCTATCAGACGCAGCACCTCCGGGTCGTTGCTACCCAGCCATATGATGCTAATAGTGCATAGCCCACTAATAAGCGTTGCCAAACCTGTGCCAAAGAAGCCACAGGCGAAAAGGAACACGAACAGGTTATCCGGCATGCGCCGATCCACCAGGCGCCAGATCATCACACTGATCAACGCCGGAATCACCCCGGTAATCAATATATTGACCCCCAAAAGGGGCCAGGCAATCTGCCCTATCAGCACCATTGCCAGATTGATCAATGCATTGGCCAGCAGCGCCAGCGGCGCCGTGAATACCAGGGTGAGAAATACCGTGAACACCATGTGCAGGGTAAGCCAGTCGATAGCCTGAGCGCGCAGCTGCCACATCAGCATGACAAAGACCGTGGCACCCAGCAGCCGGTGCTGCAATGGTCGATCCTGCTCCAGCCGCCGCCAAGGGAATACCCAAACGGCCCTGACCAGCACGCCCAAACTGAGTAGTGCGGTCAAAATCAACATCCAGGGAGCAAGTACGACAGTAGCAAACGACATGGAAAACTCATGCAGGCTCGAGAAGAAAAAAGTGGACCACTAAGTCTTGCGAACGCAATGATCCGCGTTCATTCATTGTGAGGCCGCCCCAGCATCACGTATAGTAAAAATCTCTTTGTTTGCCAGTGTCTATGATGCTTCACACCCAAGTACAGCTTCGTCAACGCCGCCGACCACCTTTGCATTTTCTGCCTCTGGGCGGTTGTGGAGAGATTGGCATGAACCTGAGCCTTTACGGTTTCGACGGAGACTGGATAGCGGTCGATTGCGGCATGATGATCCGACAGGATCTGCCCGATTCCCCTTTGCAGGTACCCAATATCGATAAACTACCGGCGCTGGGCATTGCTCCCCGCGCCTTGGTCATCACCCACGGCCACGAGGATCATATTGGTGCAGCCGCCTGGTTATGGCCCCACTGGGGCTGCCCTATCCTGGCGACGCCCTTGGCAGCAGGTCTGTTGCGCGCCAAGTTCGTTGAACGCGGTCTCGCCACGGACGCAATTCGGATCGTCGAACCGGGAGACGCGCTGGAAACCGGTGCGTTCACCCTGCGTTACCTTCCCGTTCCTCATTCGATCCCTGAAAGTTGCGCGCTGCTGCTCATGACACCCCATCATCGCGTATTGCATAGCGGTGATTGGAAGCTCGATCCAGATCCCGTAATAGGATCAGCGATCGACGAAGCGCTTTTCCGCTCCTTGGCGCCGATCGATCTATTGATAGGCGATTCAACCAATGCGCCGGTACCTGGTCGTTCCCGTAGCGAAGGTGATGTTGCGAAAGCACTGGAAAATACGCTGCGGGAGTGTTCTGGACGCGTCATAGTTTCCTGTTTTGCAAGCAACCTGGCTCGCGTGCTTGCCATCGGACGCGCCGCAACGCGGTGTGGGCGCCGCGTAAGCTTGATGGGACGCTCCATGGAACGCATGGTGCGTATCGCCCGAGGACTTGGCTACCTCGAGGATTTTCCGCCCTTGGTACCGGTACGGGATCTTGGCTATCTTCCGGCCCAGGAAGTAGTAGTCATTGCCACCGGCAGCCAAGGCGAGCCGCGTGCCGCTTTATCCCGACTCGCCCAGGGGCGTCATCCAGACTTCGAATTACAAGGCGGCGACACGGTGATCTTTTCCGCCAAGGCAATTCCGGGTAACGAACGTCTTATCGAGCGTTTGCACAATGGTTTGCGTCGTCTCAATGTCACTATTTTCGAAGAAGGCGGACATCCCGACCTGCATGCTTCAGGACATCCTGCGCAAGAGGAATTGCACACCTTCTACGAATGGCTCAAGCCGCGTTATCTATTGCCGGTCCATGGCGAGCCTTTTCATCAGAATGCTCATCGCGAACTGGCCGAAACCAGAGGTATTGTTGCGCCATTGATTCCGGTCAACGGTGATCTCATACGCCTGGACAATAAAGGATTGACGCTGGAAACACGCCATTCACAAGCACCGCGAATCGTCGCAAATGACCGAGTGCAGGCGTTGGAAGGTCTGCAAGCCCCTAAAGGCGATCGCCGCGAACGTTTCGGTGAGCTTTTCATCGTGATCGCCGTTGCCCCGGAAACATCGGGTTGGCTACGTATCGGTCGCCTTCTGATCGATGCTTCGGTTCCACTGGCCCTTGATGAAGACAGTTTTGCTGAGTGGATTGATAGCACACTTGAAAAAACAAATGTGGCAACACTCGTTCAACTACGTGAACGCTTGCAACTTTTAATAATGCAGTGGCTTGCAGATCATCTACGACACCTTCCTACGGTACACCTGCAGCTGACGCCTGCAGAAATCAACTTCACCACGAGAACCCAATAACTTTTGCATTCGAAAGCTCATGCACGACGGGTTTGACGCAATTCCCCAATTGATCTGCCTGAGCCAACGATAAAACTGCCTATGAGAACTCGCCATCGAAAAGAAGCGGAGCGACCAAACCGCTTCTTATAATTTTATGTCGTCTCGGGAAATACCAACAGGTGGGACACTGCTCAGGACTTGGCGTTCTTGGGTGGCCGTCCGCGACGACGACGGGGCTGCTCACCAACCAGGTCGTCAACAGAAAGACCGGCATCGTTGATGGCTTCCCGAATTTCGGCAAGCTTACGCGCCTTCTGCTCTTCTTCCTCGCGCTTATAATGATCTTCCTGTTGCTTTTGCTCGATCACTTCGCTTATGACTTCTGCGAGTTTGTGCAATTGCTCCATGCTTAGCTGACGAGCAGCAGCACGGGCCACGTTTTTGTTGCGCGCAATCCTTTCAAGAGATTCAGTAGACATCAGCTTCCTCCGCATTAAAAATCATCGACTACATAAAGCTTATTATCACGAAAAGTATATGCTTACTTGCTCGATTGACAAGGTATGACTACCACTAATAACGAAAAAAAGAACAATTAACGCAAAAAAAACAGCGATCATTGATCGCTGTTAGTGCTGAAAAGTAGCAGAAAAAACGTTTCATCCACCGGTCATATTCATGAAACGTACGACCTGTACATCGCCATCCGTCGTGAAATGGTGGCGCTCGGGCTTGAGCGACATGGCATCGACAATACGTGCCTTGAGTCTTTCGATGTCGCCGGGATAGCGCCGCAACGTCTCGCGCAAATCGACAGAATGCTCATTGCCCAGACAAAGAAGAAGTCGTCCTTCCACGGTGACTCGTACACGATTACAGGTAGCGCAGAAATTATGGCTATGAGGCGAGATGAAGCCAACCCTCGAAGCGCTATCCGCCATACGGAAATAACGCGAAGGTCCCAGCGTGGACTCGGTAGTTGGCATCAAGGCGTGACGGGACTCGATGATGGCCTGGACTTCATCGCTGGAACAATAGGTCTCGCCACGGGAGTGATCCGATACATCGCCTAAAGGCATCTCTTCGATAAAGCTGATATCGATGGATTCACGTCGCGCGAATTCCACCAGATCGAGTACCTCATCATCGTTTCTGCCCTTCATGATGACGGCATTCAATTTGATTCGCTCGAAGCCGGCATCCTGAGCCGCGTGCAGACCATCGATCACCTTGTTTAAATCGCCGGTACGGGTCAGCTGCTTGAAACGTACTGGGTCCAGAGAGTCCAGACTGATATTCAGACGTTGTAATCCGCCTTGACGCAATGCAGGGGCATGCTTGACAAGCCCAGCACCGTTGGTGGTCATGGCGAAATCCTTGAGGCCGTCCAACTGGCCGATTTCCGTCACCAGCTCATCGATTCCACGACGTACCAGAGGCTCCCCACCAGTGAGTCGAATCTTCTCTACGCCCAGCTCAGTGAAAGCTCGTGCGACGGTTGCCAGCTCTTCCAGGGTGAGAACCTGTGCGCGAGGTAAAAAGGTCATTTCCTCGCTCATGCAATAAACACAGCGGAAATCGCAGCGATCGGTAACGGAAATCCTGACATAACGCACCACGCGCTTAAAATCGTCGATCAACTGTGTCATGACACCTCCCAGCGCTTGGCATCCTGCTTGTCGGAGTTACGCTCCGATACCCAGTAGTGCCCCTTGGTCGTATGCTCTTTCTTCCAGAAGGGCGCCCGCGTCTTTAGATAATCCATGATGAAATCACATGCCTCGAAAGCATTTCGACGATGGGCGCTGGCGACCGCCACCAGTACAATCGGATCGCCCGGCTCGAGATGACCTACACGATGAATCAATCGCACGCCTTGCAATGTCCAGCGCCGTTCGGCCTCACGGACAATATCGGCAAGTGCCTGCTCGGTCATGCCGGAATAATGCTCGAGAGAAAGCCCCTGAACCTCGGGGCTCTCATTGAAATCACGTACCAGGCCGGTAAAACATACCACAGCGCCAACGTCGGTGCGCCCTGCGAGCAGGGCTCTGTGCTCCTCGCCCACATCAAAAGGCTGCGTCTGTACCTTGATCATGTTCAACCCCCGGTCACCGGTGGAAAAAAAGCGACCTCATCGCCTGCTGTAAGAAGTGTATCTTCGGCGCTCATCACCTGATTGACAGCACACAATATGCGCTGTTCGCGCAGTAGAGCGAAGCGCTTGTCCTGTTGCTCCAGCGCGCTTTTAAGACCGCCAATCGTAGGCTCGAGAAGCGCCGTAAAGGGCACGTTGATATCACTGACGCCAAGGCGCTCACGCAGCTCTGCAAGACACTTGACACTGATACAGTTACGCTCCTCCCCCAGCGCGACACTAACACTGCCTTCGAAACATTTACCCGTCACGATAGGAGCTATATCGAGCAGCCCATTCTTTGAGACCACCGCATTCTCTGAAGTGGCATCTGGCTGCATGGAAGACGCGCCGGCCGGCCGTTTTACATTGAGCGATCGTTGATAATCCCCGGACTTACCACCGGTCTTGGAGAGCAATTGAATTCCTTCGATGCTCATATCCTTGTCCACCGCCTTGCACATGTCATAAAGAGTCAGACAGGCCACCGATACAGCCGTCAATGCCTCCATCTCGACCCCAGTGCGACCGTTCAAACGGCAAGTGGCGGTCACATCGACACTGGCATCAGCCTCATTGAGCGTGAAATCGACGCTGACCTTGGACAGTGCCAGGGCATGGCACAGAGGAATCAGCTCAGACGTTCGCTTGGCTGCCTGTATACCGGCAATACGTGCCGTGGCCAGCACGTCACCTTTCGGCATGCCCCCTTCGGCTAGCAATGCCAGGGTTTGCGGACGCATGTGAATTCGTCCACTGGCTACCGCTTCACGACGGGTTTCCGTCTTGTCGGCGACGTCCACCATATGCGCCTCGCCACGGGAATTAAGATGCGTCAGGCTCATGTCAGCTCCCCAAAGGGTTGTAAAGTCACCGTTTCACCTTGCGCCACTTCGGCGCGTGGCGCCTCGATCTCGATCAAACAATTGGCCGCCGTCATTGAGGATAGGATCCCCGAGCCTTGGCGACCGGTCATACTGACGTGCAGGCGTCCTTGATCATCACAGTGGTAGATGCCGCGTAGAAAATCGACCCGCCCTTCACGACTTTTCAACGGCTCGTCGGCGATCGCCGTCAGGCGACGGGGTTGCCATTGATGCTCTCCCTGTAGAGTACGCAACAAGGGCTGAACGAACTGCAAGAAAGTCACCATGACCGCTACCGGATTGCCCGGCAGTCCGAAGAAGGGAATCTCACGCTCTCCCAGGGTGCCAAACGCCAGGGGTCTACCAGGGCGAATGGCGATACGCCAGAAGCCGAGTTTTCCTGTTTCATCCAGCGCCTTCCGGGTCCAGTCCGCCTCTCCTACGGATACGCCACCGCTGGTAATGACCATGTCCGCCGTCTGCGCTGCAGTCTCCAGCGCATTTCGGATGCAGGTAAAATCGTCTCTTAGAATACCTAAATCCACCACCTCGCAGCCAAGGCGAGTCAATAGCCCCCGTAGAGAAAAGCGATTGGAGTCGAAGATACCCGCCGGTGGCAACACCTCGCCCGGCGCGGTCACTTCATTACCGGTGGAGAAGATGGCGACACGGGGGCAACGTACGACTCGCGCCTCGCCCATACCAATCGATGCAAGCAGCCCCAGATGCTGGGGGGACAAGCGAGTTCCCGCCTTCAATGCCGTTGTCCCGCGGGGAATATCCTCACCCGCCCTGCGTACATTCTGGCCACGGCGTACCCGATCCGCCTGCTCTATCTCGACCCAGCGGGATGCGCCCTCTTCCTGCATGTGCAACTGTTCGGACATGATGACGGTATCGGCCCCTTGCGGCAGGGGCGCACCGGTGGTGATGGTCACCGCCTGGCCGGGATCAAGGCGGCCTTCAAAGCAGCTACCGGCAAGCACGTCTCCCTGCAGCACGAATCGCGTCTGGTTGCTGTCTGGCCAACTCAGGGCAATACCATCCATTGCCGCGTTGGTATTCTGCGGTACATCAATAGAAGATATCGCATCTTCCGCCAGGACCCGATCTAACAGGGAAGATAACGGTATAACTTCGCTTTCAAGCGCTTTTGGCGCAAGCTCTCGTAAAGCGGTCAACGCTTCCTCGATGCTGAGCATGCGCTCTCCCAGCTCGAAACAGGAAAGGCTCATAGCGGAACTCCTGTCTTGCGCGGCTGGCGCCGCTGTGGCCATTGCTCCGGCCAGGCCGCCACGTATTCGGTCAGGGCATCAAGATCATTAAGATCGAGTGCTTCCACTCCTTCTGGCAGCGCAAGAGCTTCGTCACTTGCCACGCCTTTTACCCAGACATCGCTCTCCGCCAATAACGGTTTTTCGAGCACGGGACGAAACAGCTCCAGCTTGGGCACCGGCCAGGCCTTGAAGCCTTCGATCAGCACCAGATTCGGCTGCAGCGGCCTGACCTGGTCGATCAGCATGGCAAGGTCGGGTTCCGTACGATTCGGTGTTTCCATCATCAGCGCAAAGCGTGCTTTCGAGGCGACCAGCACCGGGGCCGCACCGGCGGCACGCATCCGGTAGCTGTCCTTGCCAGGCTGATCCACATCGAACCCGTGATGGGCGTGCTTGATGACAGCGACACGCACCCCACGCTCGGCCAGACGCGGTAGCAAGGCCTCGAGCAGCGTGGTTTTTCCTGTTCCACTCCAGGCGGCGATACCCAGCAAGGGCAATGTTTCATTAGCAAGGTCAAGTGTCATGATGTTTTCAATCGCGTTCCGTAACGGCGAATTTTTAGCGCAAGTTGATGAATTCCTTGGATGGAGCAGCGTGCCCTCATTGGAGGCAACCGCCGTACCGAAATTCGCTTGCAAACAGCGAATAGAATCTTGAAATCACCGAGTAATCAGCACGTTGCTACCAAGAGTTTACCTGACTGAGTCAAGTTGACCCATCGCGCTCGAGACGCTGGTTCAGATTCGCTTTGTCTTCAGGGCTGTTGAGATTAATGAATGCTTCCGGTTGATCGCTGAAATCCACGTGGCACCAGTGGTGCCTCGCGTACCAGCGATCGATCTTGCGCTCTCCTGCCGCCAGAGCCTCGCGCAAGTCCGGCGCCAGATCCCTTCGCATCAGGGCGACGACCGGATGCGCTCGCTCTCCATCGTGAGCCACGGCAATATCGTGATCATTGATGCCCTCGATCTTACGCGTCACCAGATCTTTCGGTAGCGCAGGTGTGTCGCAGGGCACGACCAGTACCCAAGGCGTCAAGGCGGCGGTCAACCCGCTGAGAATTCCCATCAAGGGACCCTTGAAGTCGCCTTCGATATCCGTGACGACCGGATAGCCAAGCTGCTCATAAGCGTCGAGGCTGCGGTTGGCATTGATCAACACTGCGCCCGTGCGTCCCTCCAGGCGCGATAACACATGCAGTATCAAGGGCTTGTCGCGCAGCAGTGTCCAACCCTTGTCAACACCGCCCATGCGGCGACCTTGACCGCCGGCTAACACGAGTAGGGTGATATCGTCCTGTGTCATGGGAATCCGTGATTGATGATCAGCACCTAGCATAACCGCCCAAGGGGGTGGATAGCATGATCAAGATCAGGGTCAGGGAAGATTTACCGGCTCAGCGCAGAAGGCGCTCGGCCACGAAGGGTGCATTCGTTGTACTCTCCCACAGAAGGCCGTCGCAGAGTTGCCACCGACGCTGGCAACGCTCGGTCAACACGCTTGCATGATGGGCGCTGAGAATGACGGCGCATCCAGCGCGTACCAGATCCGCCACCAAGCTATCCACGTCGGCGATGGCCTGAGCATCCAGATTGGCAGTCGGCTCGTCCAGGAGCAGGACTCTGGGCTGCAGCAACCAGGCTCTAGCCAGTGCCAGGCGCAAGCGCTCGCCGCCGGAGAGAGAGCGAGCGCGCTGTCGCCCCTGTTGCTCAAGACCGCACCAGTGCAGCATGCGGCCCACGCGCATCTGACTATCACGCCGCCCTAGCCCGTGCCAGCGAGCCGCCAGTCGAAGATTATCGAACACGCTGGTATCGAACATATAGGGCATTTGATGCAGATAGATCACCTGAGCCGGACAAGGGGGAAGCTGCCACTGTTTCTCAATATGCCAGTGCACGCTACCCTGGCGAGGCGCGTCCAGCCCCGCCAGGATTCTCAGTAGCGTCGTCTTGCCACTGCCGTTGTCACCCAGCAGATGCACCATGTCCTGACCCGACCATTGCAGATGATCGATCGTCCACAGGGGCGTGGCCGAGAAACCATGGGAAAGCCGATTGATTTCGAGCATGCTCTCCTTCGTCATGAGCTCAAGGTCTGCTGACCCCGCCCTCGCAGAATGCCCAGCATCAGGTTAAGTATCAGCGCCAGCACCAGCAGCACCAGGCCTAGCGCGATGCCCTGGGCATATTCCCCCTTGAGGGTTTCCAGCGCAATTGCCGTGGTGATGTTACGGGTGAAGTGTTCGATATTGCCCCCCACCATGACGGCGCTGCCCACTTCGGCGAT
The DNA here is from genome assembly GCF_947500835.1 of uncultured Halomonas sp. Classification (GTDB taxonomy): domain Bacteria; phylum Pseudomonadota; class Gammaproteobacteria; order Pseudomonadales; family Halomonadaceae; genus Modicisalibacter. The sequence goes on along the minus strand of NZ_CANMTQ010000007.1, from coordinate 53,267 downwards.
GATGCGTCCGAAGGACGCTACTATTGCTGCCATGACCCCAAACCGCGCCTCTCCAAGCAAGCGCCACAGTGCTGCCACGCGTCCGGCGCCATGTAGACGCGCGGTCTCCCAGGCACGCTGATCGACTCCCTGCAAGGCAGCATGCAGCATGGCAATCAGCAAGGGAATGGCCAGGAGCCATTGGCCAATCACCATGGCCGGCTGAGTGAAGAGCAATCGCCATTCTCCCAATGGGCCGCTGCGAGACAACAGCATGAACAGCATCAGGCCCACTACCACGGTAGGCACCGCCATCAAGGTGTTGGCCAGAGAAATCAACAGCCAGCGCCCCGGAAATGCAAGACGCGCCAGGGCAAGAGCAATCAGCAGTGCCGGCGGAATGGCAAGCGCCATGGCGGTCAGCGATACCCGAAACGAGACACCGATAATCTCCCATAGATCTGGATCCAGGGAGACCAGCAGTATCAACGCCGCCCGAGTCGAGTCGAGTAGTTCAGGCATCGCTATGAGCCATCCTCATTGGCTCGCACCGGCGCTTACGCCCTGCTGTGGCGATACGTCTTCGCCGGCGCTGGCGTGAAACAGTGCTTCACCTCCAAGACGAAAATCATCGATTGCCTGCTGTCCTTCCTCGGAAATCAGCCACTCCGCCAAGGCACGCGCACCTTCGGTATTGAGATCGTCATAGCGCTCGGGATTGACCAGGATCACTTGATAGGGGTTGAACAGACGAGAGTCCCCCTGCATCAGCAGGCTCAAGTCCAGCTTATCCTGCATCGCAAGCCAGGTGCCTCGATCCGTCAGCGTATAGCCCTGCAGCTCGCTTGCCATCTGCAGCACCTTGCCCATGCCCTGCCCTACAGCCCGGTAGCCCTCGAAGCCGGGTTCGATATCACTTGACTGCCATAGGGCAAGCTCTTTCTTGTGAGTCCCGGAATCATCTCCCCGAGACACGAACAGCACGTCGCTATCAGCAATCTGCTTGAAGGCCTGGCTGGCCTCATCGAGACCTTGAATGTTGGCGGGGTCTTTCTCCGGGCCGACAATGACAAAATCGTTGTACATCACCCCGTGGGGTTCGATGCCGTAGCCTGCGTCGACAAAGGCCTTTCCCGCTGCCGGGGCGTGGGTCATCAACAGGTCTGCATCGCCATCCTGGCCCATGCGCAGCGCCTTGCCGGTGCCCACGGCAATGACTTGAACCTGATAAGGATGTGCGGCTTCGAACTGGGGGAGCAGCTCGTCCAATAAACCGGAGTTGTAGGTGCTGGTGGTGGTCGCCAGACGAATGATGTCGTCGTTTGCCGCCAGCACCGGTGACGTCAATAGCGTAGCGCCCAGAATGATCGCGGCGTTTCGTAGCGTGACAGGTAAATTCATTGTGGTTCCTTTCCTTTTTACGTTCCTGAACCCTTGGCTAGCAAGTAACATGCCTATTCTCATGATACCGGTGGATTGCCCTTTAAAATCGCCTTCTTTACCATGAGAAAAATCATAGACGCATCCAAAGTGCGCCACATCGACCCAGATCGGGACAAACTGACTCGCTCGATGGAGGGTTGCCTGAATGACCGTTGCTAGTGAACTACCCACCGCATCGATACTGATCGTCGATGACGAACCTGGCATGCAGCGTTACCTGAACAAGGCATTGTCGTCGCGTTTCGCCATGCTTGAAACCGCAGGCACCCTGGCGGATGCGGAAGCCCTGCGCCAACGGCTGCATTTCGATTTGTTGCTGGTGGATGTACGCCTACCGGACCGTAGTGGCATCGAATGGCACGAGGCACTGGAAACCGATCGGCGTAGCGACATCATCTTCATGACCGCCTACGCGGATCTTGAAATGGCCATCCATGCCCTAAGAGTGGGGGCCAGCGATTTCATCATGAAGCCATTTCGACTCGAGCAGCTGCTCAGCGCCGTGGACCGTTGCCTGGAACGTCGTCGTCTGTCCCGGGAAAACTTCGTTCTGCGCCGGGAAACGGCGCAGTTGCACGCCACTCAGGGTGGCATGCTGGGTAATAGCGCGGCCATCCGCGAGGTTCAGGCGATCATCGAACGTGTTGCTCCTACGCCCTCCGCGTTGATGATTACCGGTGAGTCCGGTACCGGCAAGGAGCTTGCCGCCCGGGACCTGCATCGCCTGTCCCGTCGCCTGGGCGCCTTCGTTCCTCTCAATTGCGGTGCGGTTGCCAGTGAGCTGATCGAGTCCGAGCTGTTCGGTCATGTCAAAGGCGCCTTCACCGGCGCGGTCAAAGCCCGGGAAGGCCTGTTCACCTACGCCGATGGCGGAACGCTATTCCTCGATGAAATCGCAGAGATGCCTCTGGCCATGCAAGCCAAGCTGCTGCGGGTCATTGAAACCAAGCGGATTCGCCCCGTGGGCGGAGAGCAGGAACAGCCGGTTGACGTGCGCATCGTGACCGCCACTCATCGCGACATGGAACAGGAAGTCGCCAGCGGGCGCTTTCGTGAAGATCTTTATTACCGTCTTAATATATTGACGATCAGACTGCCCGCGCTACGGGAGCGACCCGATGACATAGCGCTGCTCGCTCATCATTTCTCGCAACATCTATCCAAGGAGCTGGGGCTGCCGGCGCTTCCCTGGCAGCACGCGGACCTTGAACGCATGGCGCGTTACTCCTGGCCCGGCAACATCCGTGAACTCAAGAACTTCGTCGAGCGCTGTATTCTGCTTGGCAGATTGCCTCGCGACCTTCTTGAGAATAGCGCGGGTGATAGATCGGATAGCGCCAGCATCAATGTGCCTCTCGACTGGTCCATCGAAGCGTTGGAAAAGCACCATCTGCTAGCGGTTCTCGAAGCCAACAACGGCAACAAATCTCGAGCGGCCCGCAGTTTGGGTGTCTCTCGCAAGACGCTTGATCGCAAGCTCGCCGCCTGGCAGGGCTCGACGTGAGGCATTCGATGTGAAGAAGCATTGTGATGAATTCAATGCCAAGAGCCTGATGTGAAAAGCGTGCGGCGCTGGCTGGACGCGTCGATCCGGCGACGTCTGTTGTGGATGGCCTGTATGCCATTGCTGCTTTTCAGCCTGGCGCTAGTAGGGCTGACCCATTATTGGACCAGTACCTACAGCGATCGTCAGCTCTACATGAAGGTACGCGCGGATCTGGCAGTGGCCAGCCGCCTGCTCGACAGTCTGGTCGAGCAGCAACGGACACGACTGGCGGAACTGGCCGGCAGCCATGCCCTGACGACCGCGCTGAACGGTACTGGCACGCTTTCTCTTGATGATGTTCTCGCAGAAACCCGCACTGCCAACGAACTCGATTGGCTACGCCTGCTGTCACCGGACGAGTTGATGGCACAGCTGGATACCGGGGTGGCGCAGCGCCTGCTTCACGGCGATACGATCGCGGGGCTTGATGCATTGGCGCCAGAACGCTTGAACGTCATCGATGTACTGCTTACCGATCGAGCGCGAATGGCCCTTCGAGTTACTCCAAGAGCCCAGGCGACCGCCCGCCAGGTGGAACGCAAGGGGCTGGTGTCCCGGGTTCTGTACCCGCTCGAGGATGAGGATGGCCGCGTACGACTCGTCCTCGATGGTGGACGCCTGCTCAACCGGGATGCCGCACTCGTGGATGACATTCGCGATCTGCTCTATGCACCCGGCACCCTGCCGGAAAGCAGTGAAGGCACGGTCACGCTGTTTCTAGGGGATGTCAGGGTCGCGACCAATGTGCGCCTGGTCAATGGCGAACGCGCCATTGGCACCCGGGTCTCCAACCGGGTGGCCCAGCAGGTGCTCGAGCGCGGAGAGCGCTTCATCGATCGGGCCTTCGTGGTCAGCGACTGGTATGTGGCCGCCTACGAGGCACTGTCGAGCATGCAAGGCGAACGTATCGGCATGATCTATGCGGGCTATCCCGAAGCACCCTTCTCTCGCCTGTATCGGGAAACCCTTCTGCAGATCATCATCGTTCTGGCCCTGGTCACCTTGATGTCTCTCGGGCTCGTGTTGCGGGGCGTCGAACGCATGGTAGCGCCGATTAAACGCATGCACCGGATCATTCGCGACGTTCGCGAGGACAATCATCTGCGTATCGGCGAGATTGGCTGCCATGACGAGCTGGCGGAATTGGCCCAGGAGTTCGATACCATGCTCGATCGTCTCGAAACCCATCAGAACGCGCTGCGCCGAGCCGCCGTCGAACTCGAACAGCGGGTCGATGAGCGCACTCGCTCCTTGAGAGAAAAGACCCGCGCGCTCGAACAGCACATCCTTTTGCTCAAACAGGCGCGGACTCGGTTGCTGACCCAGGAAAAACTCGCGACCCTGGGTGAGCTGACCGCCGGCATCGCTCACGAAATCAACAATCCAGCCGCTGTGATCCTGGGTCACGTCGAACTCATCGAGCAGGAACTGGGGAACGACGCTGCACCGGTCAAGGAGGAGATCGACATCATCATCGCCCAGGTGGAGCGCATCCGGGCCTTGATCGACAACCTGCTGCGCTACTCCAGTACAGGGCACTCTCGGCCCATGCTCCAACGCCAGGATGTCAACGCGATCGTCGCCAGCATCGAGCCTCTGGTGCGTCATAGCATCGACAAGCACGCTCAACATCTAGTCTTCAAGGGTCACGCAGAGCGCCATGTGGAGTGCGATAGCGCTCAGTTGCAGCAGGTCTTGGTCAATCTGATACTCAATGCGGTACAAGCCGGCAATGAAGGACAGCACATCGCTCTCACCCTCCAGGATAGCGATCGGTACGCCGCCCCCGGGGTGAGCATCGATGTCAGCGATCAGGGCCCCGGCATCCCCGACCATCTACAGACGCGTATCTTCGATCCTTTCTTCACGACCCGGGAGGCGGGCTCCGGGCTCGGCCTGGCCATCTGCGCCGGCATCTTGAGGCGGGGCGGCGGCGATATCAGCGTGAGTTCTACCCTTGGCCAGGGCGCTACCTTTCATGTCTGGCTACCCTGCCACGCGCCGTCCAGCGCCTTCGAGGACGACACCACCCGCAAGCTCCTTGAAGGTCTCAGCGACGTCGCTCAACCCGGCGAATACAAGCAATGACGATGACTGGATTGCATCTTCACGCTTATCGGCTCTTGCATGAAGGGGTATCATACTGTCAAGGATGTTCAACAAGGATGCTCGATGAGCGGATTCAACGTCGGTACACGTCTCAAGCAGCTACGTCAGAGTCGTGATCTTTCCCAGCGAGAACTGGCCAAGCGGGCCGGAGTGACCAACAGCACCATTTCACTGATCGAACAGAACAGCGTCAGCCCATCGGTCAGTTCACTAAAGAAGATTCTCGACGCCCTGCCGGTGTCCATCAGCGAGTTTTTCGCCGGAGAAGAACTTGCCAATGAGCAAGTGTTCTATCGCGCCGACGAACTGACGGAAATTGGAGACGGCAACCTTTCCTGGCGCCTCGTCGGCGCACGCCGCCCGAACCGCAGCATGTCACTTCTTTACGAGCACTATCCTCCTGGCGCGGACACCGGGGAGGACATGCTCGAACATGCGGGTGAAGAAGGCGGCGTCATAGTCGCCGGTAGCATCGAAATCTCCGTCAACGGAGATACGCAAGTACTGCACCAGGGCGATGCCTACTATTTCGACTCCCGTTTACCCCATCGTTTTCGCAACGTCGGCGATGAAGAATGCGTGATCGTCAGTGCCAATACGCCGCCTTCCTTTGCTGAAGGGGGCACCACCCAGCATCATTGACAGAACAAGGAAGCGCTAAATAAATTGACGAGCGAGCTCAAGGACAAGGCGCATGGAGCACAGGAACCGGAGCATATGGGGTATATGTGAGGATTCCGACCGGGCTGGCGTACCAGCACCACGCAACGCCGTAATTGAGACGCGCAGACATTTATTTAGTGTTTCAGTGATAATCCTCGCGGGCCGGCGGCAACACCAGATTCAGTAGGATCCCCACCACCGCGGCCAGGCTGACACCCTGCAGCGCAAACTGGCCGCCGCCGATCTGCATGCCGCCGATACCGAATACCAGAATCAACGACACCACCACCATATTGCGCGGCGCGGTCAACGGCGCGCCCGCACGCACCAGCGTATTCATGCCCACCACGGCGATCGAGCCGAACAGCAGCGTCATGATGCCGCCCATCACCGGACCGGGAATGGTCTGCAGCAGCATGCCCAGCTTGGCCACGAAGGCCAGCACGATCGCGACAACGGCGGCCACCACCATGATATTGGGATTGAAATTGCGAGTCAGGGTTACCGCGCCGGTGACTTCGGAATAGGTGGTGTTGGGCGGCCCGCCGAACAATGCCGCGGTGGACGTCGCCAGGCCATCGCCCAGAAGCGTGCGATGCAGCCCGGGCTTGGTCAGATAGTTCTGACGCGTCACCGAGCCGATGGCGATCATGTCGCCGATATGCTCCACCGCCGGCGCGATTGCCACCGGAATCATGAACAGGATGGCCGACAGATGAAACGTCGGCGCAACGAAATTCGGCAGCGCCAGCCAGCTTGCCTCATGGACCGGCGAAAGATCGACCACCCCCATGATCAACCCCAGGGTGTAGCCCACCAGAATACCGCCCAGAATAGGCACCAACCGCAGCATGCCGCGTCCGAACACCGCCAGCAGCAGCGTGACCAGCAGGCTGCTCATGGACAGGAAGATCGCCTGGGTGTAACCGATATTATCGCTGGTTTCGCCGGTGGCCATGCTCACCGCGACCGGCGCCAGGGCCAGACCAATGACCATGATCACCGGCCCGACCACTACCGGTGGCAGCAGATGATGCAACCAGGCGGTCCCCTTGAGGCGCACGAACTGGGACATCACGATATAGACCAACCCTGCGGCAAACAGCCCGCCCAGTGTCGCGGGAATACCGAAGTTCGCGATCGAGCCCTGGATTGGAGCAATGAACGCGAATGACGACGCCAGAAACACCGGCACGCTCTTGCGCGTCACACCATGAAACACCAGGGTGCCGATGCCGGCGGTAAACAGCGCCACGCTCGGATCGAGACCGGTCAGCAGCGGCACCAGCACCAGCGCCCCGAAGGCGACGAACAGCATTTGCGACCCGGCCAGCAGCGTATGTGACCAGGACTCCTTGGTAGAAGCCGGACTTGCGGCATCGGTCATCGGAAAATCTCCAGAGTTATCGTTCCTGCGTCATTGCCTGCCCAGCCGGCAGGCAAAAAAACGCCCCTGACGTCGAAACGAAAGAGGCTTCTGCATGTTGACTAAGGTTCATAAAATGCGCTAGCGGAAGCGTTGAATAAGTAGGCGAAACGGATGAAGCGCAAGGCGCACGGAACACAGAAGGCGAGACATAACATGGGGTTAGGCGAGTCTTCGAGTACCGCGCAACGCAGCGATTCGCCGTTGCAGCCATTTATTCAGTGCTTCCTCAGCGAGTGCCAAAGATTCGATCCCCCGCATCCCCCAACCCCGGCACGATATACCCGTTCTCATCGAGTCGCTCGTCGACGGCCGCGGTATAGATATCCACATCCGGATGAGCCTCCTGCACACGGCGAATGCCCTCCGGCGCGGCGACCAGCACGATGACCTTCATCGACTTGCAGCCGCGCTCCTTGAGCTTGTCCAGAGTGGCCAGCATGGAACCACCAGTCGCCAGCATCGGATCAATGACGATGGCCAGGCGTTCTCCGAGGTCGTTGGCGAACTTCTCGAAATAGGCCACTGGCTCCAGGGTCTCTTCGTTGCGATAGAGCCCCACGACGCTGATGCGCGCACTGGGAATCAGATCGGTGACGCCATCGAGCATGCCAAGCCCCGCCCGCAGGATCGGCACGATGGTCACTTTCTTGCCTTTGAGCTGCTCAACCGCCACGTCGCCGTTCCAACCAACTACGGTTGAGGACTCGAGCTTGAGATCCTGAGTGGCTTCATAGGTCAGAAGCTTGGCAACTTCGCCGGCCAACTCACGAAAGGCCTTGGTACTGACATCCGCGGCGCGCATGAGACCCAGCTTGTGCTTGACCAGTGGATGATCGATGGTATGAACGCTCATTGCACGATGCCCTTATGATAGATTCGTTAATAAAAATTGCGTCAAGACACGCTGAAAATTGCCGGCAATTCTACCGTGCCTGGGCCGGCAACTGCCAATCGATGGCGCCTTTGCCCTTGGCCTCGAGAAAGGCGTTGGCCTGGGAAAAATGGTGCTGTCCGAAGAACCCTCGATGCGCGGCGAGCGGTGAGGGATGCGGTGAGTGCAGCACCAAATGCTTGTCCCGGTCGACGAAGGCGGCCTTCTTCTGGGCGTAGCTGCCCCACAGCAAAAACACCACATGATCGCAGTGCTCATCGACGACCTGAATGGCGCGGTCGGTAAAACGCTCCCAGCCTTGATTGCGATGAGAACCGGCATTTCCACGCTCGACGGTGAGCACGCTGTTGAGCAGCAACACGCCCTGGCGGGCCCAGCTTTCCAGAAAACCATGGCTCACCGGCGTCATTCCAACGTCCTCTGCAAGCTCCTTGTAGATGTTCTGCAGGGAGGGCGGCGTGGGCACCTCCGGACGCACGGAAAAACACAGGCCATGGGCCTGATTCGGGCCGTGGTAAGGGTCTTGACCCAGGATCACCACTCGTACCTGATCGAGCGGGGTAAGCTCGAAGGCGCGAAACCAGTTCGATGAGTGGGGATAGATCACCTTGCGAGCGGCTTTCTCCCGGGCAAGAAAATCCCGTAGGGCATGCATGTAGGACGCGTCGAACTCATCGCCCAGATAGCGATTCCAGCTCTCCGGTAAAGGATTGGCGGACACACTCATCTCCTTGGAGTCTGCTCACGATCTAGCGAGTTAGAGTCAGACGAGGCAAATTCGGACGAAAAAACGGAGTTTGCTGGTGCAAATGAGTATTTTGAGTCTGAATTTAACAAAGTATGACCGACACGCAGCAGATCGCAGTTCATGTATTCTGTCCTCGCACCTGATTCACCAGCGGTTCCACGTAGGTGATGCCCATGTCCCAAGGGAACTGAATCCAGCAGTCTTGGGCCACTTCCGTCAGGCACTGATCCACCAGCGGGCGCCCTTCCGGCTTGGCGTAGATGGTGACGAAATGCGCCATGGGCAGCATGTCGCGCACCGCTCGAGCGGTCTTGCCGGTATCGACCAGATCATCGATCAGCAGCCATCCATCACCATCGTGATCGACCCCCTTCATGATCTCGAGCCCACCCTGGTCCATATGGTCATAACTCTTGATACAGACGGTATCGATCAACCGCACGTTGAGCTCCCGGGCGATCAAGGCCGCCGGGATCAATCCGCCTCGGGTGATGGCAACGATCCCCTTGAAGTCCCGCTCGACGAGCTGGTGGCAAAGGGCCCGCACATCCCGATGCAGTTGATCCCAGGAAACGGTGAAGTGCTGCTGATAGCGATTGGCGGTCATGGTCGAATCACTCGCTTTCGAGGAAGGAGCAGACGGCAAACACCTCATGGCCGGCTTCCCAGATCTTTCTTGAGCCGCCCAGCTCCGGAAGGTCGATGATGGTGGCGGTTTCCACTACCTGACCTCCGCTGCGCTGAATCAGCTTCGCCGCCGCCAGCATGGTGCCACCAGTGGCGATGAGATCGTCCATCACCAGAATGCGATCGTCTTCGCGAAACGCATCGGAATGCAGCTCCACCGTGGATTCGCCGTACTCCAGGGTGTAGGTCTCGCTGATGGTCTGAAACGGCAGCTTGCCCTTCTTGCGCACCGGTACGAAGCTGCAGCCCAACTCATAGGCAACCGGTGCGCCGATGATGAAGCCCCTAGCATCGATTGCGGCAATGGCATCCAGCTTCGAGTCCTGATAGCGGTGCACGAAGCTATCGATCAATTTGCGAAAGGCAGAGTGATTTTGCAATACCGGCGTGATATCCCGGAAATTGACCCCTTCCTGAGGCCAATCCGGCACGGTGCGAATCACGGACTTGATGTAGTCGCCATAGATACTCATGGGATGCCTTATTTAATAAACGATCAATGAACGTTAGTCGATGAAGAGAAATTTCAGTGCAAATAGGATAGCCAGCACCACCACCGCCGGATTGAGTTCCTTATAACGTCCGGACAACAGTTTGATGCCAGCATAGCTGACAAACCCCAGGGCGATGCCGTTGGCAATCGAATAGGTCAAAGGCATGGCCAAGGCGGCAATCAGCACCGGCCCCGCATCGGTGACGTCGTCCCAGTTGGCATGGGCCAGGCTACCGCACATCAGTACTGCCACGTAGAACAGGGCCCCGGCGGTGGCGTAGACCGGGATCGAGCCCGCCAGGGGCGCGAAGAACAGACTGACCAGAAACAGGATCGCCACTACCACCGCGGTCAGACCAGTGCGCCCGCCGGCAGCGATGCCCGAGGCGCTCTCGATGTAGCTGGTGGTGGAGGAAGTGCCCAGCAGCGCGCCGCTCATGGTGGCGGTACTGTCCGCCATCAAGGCCTTGTTGAGCCGGGGCAGCTTGCCGTCCTTGTCGAGCAATCCGCCGCGCTGGGCCACGCCGATCAGGGTACCGGCGGTATCGAACAGATCGACGAACAGGAAGGCGAATACCACGCTGATCATGCCGACATTCAAGGCGCCGGCGATATCCAGCTCCAGAAATACCGGCGCGATGGACGGCGGCGCCGAGACGATACCGCCGAATTCACTGTGCCCCAGCAGGATCGCGACGAAGGTGACCCCCAGGATGCCGATCATGACGGCGCCGATGACTCGCAGATAGGAGAGCGCCGTGATGACGAAGAATCCAGCCAGCGTATACAGGGCCGCGGGCTGGGACAGGTCACCGATGGTCACCAGCGTGGCAGGATGCGCCACGACGATACCCGCGTTCTGCAAGGCAATGAGCGCCAGGAAAAGCCCGATGCCCGCCGCGATGCCGAGTCGCAGCGACATGGGAATCGAATTGATGATCCACTCGCGGACGCGAAAGATGCTGAGCAGCAAGAAGAGTATCCCGGACAGGAATACTGCTCCCAGAGCGGCCTCCCAGGTGTATCCCATGCCCAGTACGACACTGAAGGTAAAGAAGGCGTTGAGTCCCATGCCCGGCGCCATGGCAATGGGATAATTGGCCCAGAGCCCCATGATCAGACAGCCAGTGGCGGCGGCCAGGCAAGTGGCCACGAACACCGCGCCACTGTCCATGCCCGCCTGGGCCAGAATGCTCGGGTTGACGAAGATGATGTAGGCCATGGTCAGGAAGGTAGTGAAACCAGCGACGATTTCAGTGCGTATCGACGTGCTGTGCGCTTCCAGCTTGAAATAGTCGTCAAGATGCTTTTTCAACATGGGTTCGACCCTTCGCATGGTTGTTATGTGGGGGTAGATAGGCTGCCAATAGAATTATGAAGAAAAAATGGCCTATGGTAACCAAGAGGTGTCAACCAAGCGAGACTATCTAAAATCGCGAGAGGCCAGCACCCGCTCCACGGTCTCGACGATGGCCTGAGTCTGCGGGTCGATCTCGATGTTGACACGACTGCCTCGCTTACGCTCCCCCAGGGTGGTGCGTGCCAGCGTCTCGGGAATCAGGTTGACGCAAAACCGCGTGCCCTGCACCTCGCCGATGGTCAGACTGATACCGTCGATGCCAATGTAGCCCTTTTCGAACAGAAAACGCGCATGCGCTTCGGGCAGTTCGAACCACAGGCGCTTGTTGTTCGGCGCTTCTTCGATATCCACAAGCTCTGCCATGCAGATGATATGCCCGGACATGGCGTGACCACCGATCTCGTCGCCGAAACGCGCGGCGCGTTCGATATTGACCCGATCGCCCAGCACCAGGTCGCCCAGATTGGTCAAGCGCAGGGTTTCCCGCATCAGATCGAAGCTGACCCGCTCTCCTTCGATGGCGGTGGCGGTCAGGCAGCAGCCGTTATGCGCCACGGAAGCCCCCAGCGCCAGCCCCTCGCTCAAGGGCGCCGGCAGCGCCACTACGTGGGTGCGAAACTCGCTTTTTTCATCGATCGCCACCAGCTCGGCGGTGCCCTGTACGATTCCGGTAAACATGTGTTCTCCCATTTCAAGATCGTGAGGCTTTTCAGAGCTAGACTAGTCTAGGGAAGATTCGTCCTGCGCGTCCACGGCGTATTCATGAGCGGCGGTACTTTCCAGCCGACCGACATTGACAGCAGCCAATGAGCTTTCTACCATCGTCGCACTTTATACTGGCGCCGATTTGATCCCGGATTGCGGGCGCCGAAGCCTCGAGGCTGATAGAGCCTCGGGGTTTGCAAATGCAGCTAAAAGGGTGGATTCAATTTCGATGATCCCCTGCCCGCATCCTTCCACATTATCGATCAATACAACGCCCCGCGGCGGCATACTTGCTGTCGCATCGATGCTCGGCGCCGCGACTCGACCAGGACAATGATCAGACTCGAAAACGTTTCCAAGACCTACGGCAGTGGCGCCCAGGCAATCCATGCCTTGAAGCCGACGGATCTGCATGTCCCCCAGGGCGCCATTCACGGCGTGATCGGGCTTTCCGGCGCCGGCAAGTCGACGTTGATTCGCTGCGTCAATCTGCTCGAGCGGCCCAGCAGCGGGCGCGTCTTCGTCGATGGCCAGGAGCTCACCGCCCTATCCCCCAAGGCGCTCAATCATGCCCGCCACGGGGTCGGCATGATCTTTCAGCACTTCAATCTGCTGTCTTCGCGCACGGTATTTGCCAACGTCGCCCTGCCCCTTGAGTTGATGGGCGTTGCCCGGCGCGAGATTCGCGAGCGGGTGCAGCCCTTGCTCGAACTGACCGGCCTGACGGACAAGCTCGACAAATACCCCGCGGAGCTTTCCGGGGGCCAGAAGCAACGGGTTGCCATCGCCCGAGCCCTGGCCAGTCGCCCCAAGGTGCTGCTGTGCGACGAGGCTACATCCGCGCTCGACCCCCAGACCACCACCTCGATTCTCGAGCTTTTAAAGGACATCAACCGCAAGCTGGGGCTGACCATCCTGCTGATCACCCACGAGATGGAAGTGGTCAAATCGATCTGTCATCGGGTCGGCCTGATCGCCGGTGGCAAACTGGTGGAGGAAGCGGAGGTAGGAGATTTCTTCACTGCCCCCAAAACGCGCCTAGGCCGCGCGTTTCTCAATGCTTTCCTCGAGCTGGACCCGCCCCAGGCACTACTCGAGCGTATGCAGGCGGAGCCTGGTGAACATACGCATCCGGTGGTGCGCCTCGCCTTTCGGGGAGATTCGGTCGCGTTGCCGCTGATTTCGCGTCTGACGCGAGATTGCGACGTGGACGTCAGTATTCTCGAAGCCAAGGTCGAGTCGATTCAGGAGCGCACCCTGGGATTGATGATCGCTGAACTGATCGGCACGCCGGACCGAATTGACGCGGCGCTGGACTATCTGAACGCTCACGACCTGCAAGTGGAGGTGCTTGGCCATGTCCAGCGCAATGCTTGAACTGATTCTCAAGGCGACTCTCGATACGCTCTATATGGTCGGGCTCTCCGGCTTGGTGGCTGCCGCCTTGGGCGTGCCTCTGGGCGTCATGCTCTATATCACGCGTCCGGGGCAGATATTGGCGCGGCCCTTGACCAACCGCATCCTGGGTATCGTCACCAACGTGGGCCGTTCGATTCCGTTCATCATTTTGATGGTGGCCATCATTCCCTTTACACGCCTGATCGTGGGCAGCTCGATCGGCACCAACGCGGCCATCGTGCCGCTGACCATCGCCGCAATTCCTTTCGTGGCTCGACTGGTTGAGGGCGCGCTCAACGAGATACCGCCGGGGCTAATCGAGGCGGCCCAGTCCATGGGGGCTACGCCCTATCAAATCATCGTCAAGGTGCTGATACCCGAGGCCCGCGGCGGCATCATCACCGGCTTGACCATTACCCTGGTCACGTTGATCAGCTATTCCGCCATGGCTGGCGCCGTGGGCGGCGGCGGGCTTGGCGACCTGGGCATTCGCTACGGCTACAACCGCTTCGATCCATTGGTGATGCTGATCACCGTGGTCATTTTAGTAGTACTGGTACAGGGATTTCAGAGCCTGGGGGATGCCTTGGTTCGCAGGGCCGATCATAAATAAGAGCCCGTCCATGATCTACTGCGCTCGACGATACTGCGTTGAAATCGATCTCAAAATGCTCATTTACACCCAGTAAACTGCGCTTTCTCGATCAATTTCGCCTTGTCTCGCCTTCGCTCGTAGCGATCATAGATGGACTCTTAGGGGATGATTTAATTTTGAAATACGCTAATTCACGTAAGGAGCAATACCTATGACAAACACGTTGTCACAACTCATCCGCCCAACCGGGCTGCTGGGCGCGACCCTCATGAGCGCGACCCTGCTGGCCGGCTGTGGCGGCAGCGATGAAGGTGATTCGAATTCGATCAAGGTGGGTACCGTGGCGGGTCCGGAGACCGAGGTGATGCAGGTCGCCAAGCGTCTGGCCAAGGAGCAGCACGATCTGGACGTCGAGATCGTCGAGTTCACGGATTATGTCTCGCCAAACGCGGCGCTGGCGGACGGCAGCCTGGATGCCAATGCCTTCCAGCATGAACCCTACATGCAGAGCATGGTCGATGACCGGGGTTACGATTTCGCCATCGCGGGCCGTACCTTCGTCTATCCCATCGGGGCCTATTCCGAAAAATACGATAGCATCGAGGATCTGCCGGATGGCGCCACTATTGCCCTGCCCAACGATCCATCCAATGAAGGCCGCTCGCTGATTCTAATGCACAACGAAGGGCTTCTCGAACTCGAGGATGTAGGCAATCTCGAGGCGACCCCCATCGATATCGCCAAGAATCCGCGCAACTTCGAGTTTCGCGAGATCGAAGCGGCCCAGCTGCCCCGGGTTCTGCCGGATGTGGACATGGCTTTCATCAACAATACCTTCGCCCAACCAGCAGGTTTGAGCCTGGATGATGCGCTGATAAAGGAAGGCCCGGAGTCGCCCTATGTCAACCTTATCGCAGTACGCGGGGGTGACGAGGAACGCGAGGCGATCCAGCAACTGGTGAAGGCCTATCAGAGCGAGGAGGTCAAGGAAAAAGCGAAGGAGCTATTCGATGGAGCGGCAGTACCTGGCTGGGAAGAATGAGCCTTCGTCATGACAAACTATGAGTTGCTCGCCCGCCAGCTAGAGGCGTTGCTGGATACCCGTGACTGGTTGACCAATGCGGCTCAGACCTGCGGCTTCATCATGCAGGAAGTGCCGCAGCTCAACTGGGTGGGTTTCTATCTGCAGCGCGAGCCGGAGCTGCTCAGTCTGGGGCCATTTCAGGGCAAGCCCGCCTGCAACCCGATCCCTTTCGACAAGGGGGTTTGCGGCGCGGCGGCGCGCAGTCGTGAGACCCAGCGGGTCGAAGACGTTCATGCGGTGGCGGATCACATTGCTTGCGATGCGGATTCCCGGGCAGAGCTGGTCATTCCCATCATTGTTGCAGACCGGGTGTGGGGCGTGCTGGATCTGGACAGTCCGTTTCCTGAGCGCTTCAGTGAGGAAGATCAGTCAGGAATAGAGCGCCTGGCCCAAGTATTCGTCCTGGCCAGTGATTTGGACCAATAATAACGCCATCCAGTCAGGCAAGCTGAAATGCAAAAGGCTCCGACAAGAAACTTCGTCGGAGCCTTTTCAAATCTGGTAGGACCAAGCGGATTCGAACCGCTGACCTCCACGATGTCAACGTGGCGCTCTAACCAACTGAGCTATGGTCCTGCAAACGCGTACTCTCCACTCACTAAGAGGTGCGCTCGAGGATGGTAGGACCGAGCGGATTCGAACCGCTGACCTCCACGATGTCAACGTGGCGCTCTAACCAACTGAGCTACGGTCCTATCGAGTGTTTGCGCTATGCGCGCATCACGCTTTCATCGAGCTGTGCGTGGCAACGGATGGGTATTCTACCCATGGTGTCATTGAATGCAAGATCGAATGCGTCGTAAACAGGGCCGTGTATTTCAATTCATGCCGTGAGGTGTAAGAAAATGCGTCTGTCAAAGCGAAAGTTCGTAATGATTTGCAAGTCCTTGAGTGGCACCATGGCGCACACGCAAGCAACAACAATCCTTGGATGAGCGCTGACTCATCTTATCAGGAGAGATTTTAATGCTGGATATCATTCTAGGTCTCGTGACGGTTTTCTTGCTTGTCGCGACCTTGCTTCCCTTTTTACCCTTGCATCACTGGTCCGTACGCGGCTTCGATTTCCCCCGTCTACAGTTAGCCTGCCTGGCCATTGTCGTTGGCGCCGTTCAAGGCATCTGGGGCGATGCGGATTGGCGCTGGTTATCGGTGGCTGTCTGCGCGCTGGTTGCCCTGGTTCAAGGGGGTTATATCCTGCCTTGGACACCGCTATGGCCCAAGCAGGTCAAGTTCATCGGAAAAAGCAATGAGCAGCGGCACATCACGCTGTTGATCGCCAACGTACTGACCCCCAACCGTAACGCCCAAGGGCTGCTAGAACAAATTCATGAGCACCAGCCCGATGTGGTCCTGACCCTGGAATCCGATGCCTGGTGGGGGGGGCAGCTCGAACACTCTCTGGGTGACGAGTGGCCCTACAATGTCAAGATTCCGCTAGACAACCTGTACGGCATGCATCTGTTTTCGCGTATCCCGCTCAAGGATACGGAAGTAAAATGGCTCATTCAAAGCGACATCCCGTCAATTCATACCTGGCTACCCATGCCGGACGGCACACGCATCCGCTTTCATGCCCTGCACCCGCGCCCCCCTTCTCCTAGCGAGAGCGACGTGTCGTTATGGCGCGATGCGGAGCTGCTGCTGGTAGGCAAGGGCATCGAGCAATCCGAACATCAGCCAACGCTGGTGGCCGGGGATCTCAACGATGTTGCCTGGTCCGGGACTACCCGAAGATTCTGTCGCGTCAGTCGCATGCTCGATCCGCGTCGCGGACGGGGCATGTTCAGCACCTTCCACGCCAAATATCCCTTTCTACGTTGGCCACTAGATCACATATTCATCAGCGATCATTTCCAATTGGTCATGATGAAGCGTCTTGACTACTACGGCTCCGATCACTTTCCAATCTTGGCCACCTTCAGCTATCAGCCTGCTCGGAGAAATGAAAACGATCCATCAGTGGCTGATGACGAGGATCGCCGCGATGCGCAAGAAACGATTCAGGAAGCGAGTCAAAAAGGTGATGGAGAAGCCTGAGCCAGGCTTCTCCATCCAAGCAATTCACTCCGGAACGCCGCCCCGGGTCAGCTGGTCCGGGTCGAGCAGACGTTCCAGCTCATCCCGGCCAAGCTCGGTCTCTTCTTCTGCTACATCGAGAATCGGCCGCCCCGCCTGATAGGCCTTCTTGGCCACTGCCGCCGCAGCGTTGTAGCCGATTACCGAATTGAGCGCCGTCACCAGAATCGGGTTGCGGGATAGCGGTGTCTCGATGTTGTCGCGGCGCACCGTGAAGGTGGCGATGGTCGGGTCCGCCAGCAGCTTGCTGACGTTGGCCATCAGAGTGATCGAGGTCATCAGGTTGTGGGCAATCAGCGGCAACATGACGTTGAGCTGAAAGTTGCCGCTCTGCCCGGCCACGGTGATGGCGCTATCAAGACCGATGACCTGGGCCGCCGCCTGGGCCGCCGCCTCGGGAATGACCGGATTGACCTTGCCCGGCATGATCGAACTGCCCGGCTGCAGTGCCTTCAACTCGATTTCACCCAAGCCGGCCAGGGGCCCGGAATTCATCCAGCGCAGATCGTTGCTGATCTTCATCACCGCGCAGGCGTAGGTGCGCAGATGCCCGGAAAGCTCCACCGCTGCATCTTGAGAACTCAGGCTGGCAAAGAAGCTGTCATTGGGGCGCAGGGTCAAACCGGTCTGCTCGCTGAGCTTGTCCGCCATACGGCTTGCAAACTCCGGATGCGCGTTGATGCCGGTGCCAACGGCGGTGCCGCCCTGGGCTAGGAGCGACAGGCGCTTCTGGCCGTCGTTCAGTCGTTCGATGGCCTGGTCCACCTGATTGGCCCAACCACCTAGCTCCTGGCTCATGCGCACCGGCATGGCGTCCATCAGGTGCGTACGCCCGGTCTTGACCACATCGTCGAGCTCTCCCGCTTTTTGCTCAATGGCTTTTTTCAGCTGCTCGAGAGCCGGTAGCAGGCGCTCCTTGACCTCCAGCGCTGCAGCCAGATGAATTGCCGTGGGCACCACATCGTTGCTCGACTGGCCCATATTGACATGATCGTTGGGTCCAACCTCGAGATCATCCCTGGAGGCCAGATGAGAGATCACCTCGTTGACGTTCATGTTGC
The DNA here is from genome assembly GCF_947500835.1 of uncultured Halomonas sp. Taxonomy (GTDB): domain Bacteria; phylum Pseudomonadota; class Gammaproteobacteria; order Pseudomonadales; family Halomonadaceae; genus Modicisalibacter. The sequence continues at coordinate 34,996 of NZ_CANMTQ010000007.1, read as the reverse complement.
TCGAGGTACCGGAGCCGGTCTGGAATACATCGATAGGAAACTGATCCGCATGCTCGCCGTCGATCAGCGCCTGGGCCGCCTCGACGATGGCCTCTGCGCGGGATGCATCGAGCAATTCGAGATCGCGGTTGACCTGAGCCGCCGCCAGCTTGATGCGTGCAATCGCCTGAATGAAAGCAGCCGGCATGGGTTGACCGCTGATGGGAAAGTTATTTACCGCACGCTGGGTCTGGGCGCCATAAAGTGCATCATTGGGCACTTCAAGCTCGCCCATGCTGTCGCGTTCAATGCGGGTATCGCTCATGTGACGTCCTCCTGTCCGGTGCAACGATATCGGTAGTGACTAAAGCCTTGTGCTGAATCGCCGGTTTTTCAAGGACAATATTCACTATCCTTGTTCATTAATCGGCATTGGTCGCGTGATCGCGCCACGGTAGACTGATATCGATGACCGACTACAGATCAGTAATACGAGGAAGGACGACATGGGCAAATGGATCGCCATCGCATTAATGGGGTTATTGTTGGGAGGTTGTCAGTTCGTGGAAAGAGGGCCGGATACGGGGCCGCCGGTGGTCGAGGATCGCACCGAACCGCCGCCCGAGCAGATCGAGCGCAAGGTTGCCTTTTCGGAACAGGAGTATGCCAAACTGGCCAAGAACGGCACCGCGTCGATTTCGGGTCGGCTATTCATCCGCACGGCCAGCGGCGTCGTCCATGGCGCTGGAGAAACCGTCTCGGTGGCACCGGCGACCCGCTACTCCGCCGAGGCAGCGGAAGTCGCGCTGGCGGGAGGCTACATCGAGCCTGCGGACCCTCGCGCCCAGGCCTATACCCATTACGCCAAGACCGATGATCAAGGCTATTTCAAGATCACCGGTTTGCCCGCAGGGGTTTTCTATGTGGCCGGTCGGGTCGCTCAACCCGGCGGTGAGCGCGTGGTCATCATCAATCAAGTCAGCCTGGGCAAGGGCCAGAGCAGGACAATAGAGCTTTCCAGATAAAAGCGTCTGAGCTAGAAAAGCTTAGGGGAGCAAACATCATGTGGATTCAGCAACGAATTTCGTTAAAGCCCCGTAACCGGGGCTTTCATCTGATTACCCGAGAAGTCGATGACGCCCTGCCCCAGTTGGCGGAACTGGATGTCGGTCTACTGCATCTGCAACTGCTGCATACCTCTGCATCGTTGAGTCTGAACGAGAACGCAGACCCGGACGTGCGCCACGACATGGACGCTTTTCTGCGGGATAAAGTGCCAGGCGACCTGCCCTATTTCCGCCATACCCTGGAAGGACCGGACGATATGCCGGCACATATTGCCGCCAGCTTGTTTGGCACTCAATTGACCATCGCCGTGAGCAGCGGTCGTCTGGCCCTGGGCACCTGGCAAGGTATCTGGCTGGGGGAGCATCGCGAACAGGGGGGCGCGCGACAGATTCTTGCCACGTTGAATGGGGAGTGAGAGCTACTACCAGCCCAGGGTCTGCTTCACAAACGGAATCGTCACCTTGCGCTGTGCGGAGAGCGAGCTCCGGTCGAGTCGCTCCAACAGCCCGAAAAGCGCATTGAGATGACGCGGGCCGCGATGCAGGATATAGCGCGTCACCTCATCGGACAGCTGCATTCCCCGGCTGAGGGCGCGCAGTTGCAGCGCATCGAAACGACCTTGATCGTCTAGACCAACAAGACGAAAGGTCGTGCCCCAGGTCAGTCGCGAGGCCAGATCCGGCAACGCCACATCCAGTTGCCGAGGGGCGGTAGATGCACCGATCACCAAACGCTTGTTGGCATCGCGCAGACGATTGAAGCTGTGAAACAGCGCTTCTTCCCAGCGCTTGCGCCCGATCACTCGATCGAGATCGTCGATCGCCACGAGGTCGAGTCGCTCGATGTTCTCGAGCATGTGAGGTGGAAAATGCCCCAGCTCATTCAAGGGAAGATAGAGTGCCCGTTGATCTCGGGCACCGGCGGCATGACAGGCCGCCTGCAGTAGATGACTGCGACCGGAACTCGAAGCGCCCCAGAGATAGACGAAGGACTCTCCGTTAGGGTCAAGTTGACGTTGCAGGATGTCCACCGCGGTTTCGTTACCCCTGGGCAGGAAATTGGCAAAGGTGGCCTCATCGCGCAATCCGATACCCAAGGAAAGCTGTCCGGTCGCGCTTCTCATCAAAGCCCCTCGTTACCGTTCGAGGATTCTGGCTCTTCGTACAGGTCGCTGCTTTTATAGCGTTCATGAAGATAGCGCAACAGCACCATGATCACTGCGGCAACCGGCAAGGCAAGCAATATGCCGGTAAACCCGAACAGCTGCCCGCCCGCCAGTACCGCGAAAATGACCGCTACTGGATGCAGCCCGATCTTGTCTCCCAGCAGCAGCGGTTGCAGCACCATTCCTTCAAGCATTTGCCCGATGGCGAACACGACGCCTACGCCCACAAGATGCAGCAGATCGCCATATTGAAAGAATGCCACCAACGCCGCCACTACCAAGCCGACGATCACCCCGAGATAGGGCACGATGCTGGCCAACCCCGCCAGTACACCAATCAATATGCCGAATTGAATGCCGATGACGGTCAGGCCCACCGCGTAGACCACACCCAGGCTCAGCATCACCAGCAGCTGACCCCGCAGGAACGCCGAAAGTACTTCATCACACTGAACCGCCAGGCCTGTGATGGTCGGCTCATAGCGGCGGGGCAGCAGATCGCGGATGCGTCCCTTGAGACGATCCCAATCCAACAGCAGATAGAAAGTGACCACAGGGATCAGCGCTAGATTGGCGATCCAGAGCGCCAGGGCCATGCCCGAGCGAGAGATCTGGGCCAGTATGACCGCCGCGTAGGTGCTGGTTTCCTTCCAGTTATTCATCAACGTCTGGCGCAACTGATCGAAATCCGTCGACAAATCCACGCCGGTAAAGGACTGCACCCAGGGCAGCGCCACATTTTGGACCCAGGCAAATACCTCGGGCAAGGCTTCGATCAGCTGACGAAACTGGCGGCCCAGCAACGGCACCAGCACGACAATGGCAAGCACCAGCGCCAGGGACAGCACCAGGAACACCACACTCACCGCCCAGCGTCGCGACAGCCCCTTGGCTTCCAGCCAGTCCGTCAGCGGATCGCCTAGATAGGCCAGAATGATGCTGATGAAAAACGGCATCAGAATCGGTTCCAACAGCACCAGCAGCCAGATCATGACGGCCAACACCAACAGAGACCAGATATGTACTCGCGACATGAATTCTTCTCAAGAAAGCGGCAAAAAAGGTGAATCCCTGCGACCCATGCAGCAGGTCAAACGCGATGCTACAATGCGCGCGCTTGTCCTCACCAGACCCTTTGGCTATTTATGACCGTTCATTCACGACGGCCCATTCACCATAAACCATTCATGACCGCCCGTTTCATACCGGCTATTCATGAAGGCAATTGATCCCAGGACCTGCCATGACCTCTAATGCTTCCGACAAGCCCCAGTCTGCGTCATTGAGCTACAAGGATGCCGGCGTTGACATCGACGCTGGTAACGCCTTGGTCGAACGCATAAAAGGTGTCGCCAAGCGCACCAGCCGCCCGGAAGTGATGGGCGGACTCGGTGGATTCGGAGCGCTCTGCGCCCTGCCCAGCGGTTACCGCGAGCCGGTTCTGGTCACTGGCACCGACGGCGTGGGCACCAAGCTGCGCCTGGCCATGGACCTGAATCGTCACGACACCATCGGCATCGATCTTGTCGCCATGTGCGTCAACGATCTGGTGGTGGCCGGCGCCGAGCCGCTGCAGTTTCTCGACTACTATGCCACGGGCAAGCTCGATGTGGATATCGCCACGGACGTGGTGACCGGCATCGGCGAGGGCTGTGTGCAGGCCGGTTGCGCCCTGGTCGGTGGCGAAACCGCCGAGATGCCGGGCATGTACTCAGGCAGCGACTATGATCTGGCGGGGTTCTGCGTTGGCGTGGTGGAAAAATCGGAGATTCTCGACGGCAGCAAGGTAGCCGAGGGCGACGTAATTCTCGGCCTGGCGTCCTCCGGCCCCCACTCCAACGGCTATTCCCTGATTCGCAAGGTGCTGGAAGTCAGCGGCGCCGACCTCGAGACCAATCTGGACGGCCAATCCCTGGGCGACGCCCTGCTCGCCCCGACCCGCATCTATGTCAAGCCACTGCTTTCCCTGATTCGGGACAGCGATATCGACGTACATGCGCTCTCCCATATCACCGGCGGTGGACTGCTTGAGAACCTGCCCCGGGTACTGCCGGACAATTTGACCGCACGGATCGATGTGAGCGCCTGGCAGCGACCACTGGTATTCGACTGGCTGCAGCGCCAGGGCAACATCGCCGAACGCGAAATGTACCGGGTACTCAACTGCGGCATCGGCATGATCGTGGTGGTTTCCGCTACCCAGGCCGAGGCCGCCCAGCGCCATCTGGAAGCCTTTGGTGAGCAGGTGGTTCGGCTGGGCGAGATCGTTGCACGTCAGGGGTCTGCTGAAGGCTCTGACAACGATCTCGAAGAGCAGGTACGCCTGGAGAATCTCGAAAAATGAGCGATATGACTTCAACCAGCGACACCTTGAACGATTTCGAGGCCGAAAAGGCCGATGCGCGTCGCGTGGTGGTGCTGATCTCCGGCAACGGCAGCAATCTACAGGCCTTGATCGATGCCCAGTCTTTTGATGAGCTGGGCGGTGAGATCGTCGCGGTGATCTCCAACAAGGTCGATGCTCACGGTCTCAAACGCGCCCGGGACGCGGGCATCGACGCCGTTGCACTGCCCCATAACGAATACGATAGCCGCGAGGCTTTCGATGGCGCCCTGATCAAGGTCATCGAGCGCCATGAACCCGACCTCATCGTCCTCGCGGGCTTCATGCGCATCCTCTCGCCAATCTTCGTCAACCGTTTCTACGGTCGCCTGCTCAACATCCATCCGTCCCTGCTGCCCGCCTACCAGGGCCTCAACACCCACAAGCGGGTGCTGGCGGATGGCGGTAAAGAACATGGCGCCAGCGTGCACTTCGTCACCGAGGAGCTCGACGGTGGGCCGGTGGTCATGCAAGCTGCACTAAAGATCCGCCCCAGCGATAGCGAAGAAGAGATGATCGAGAAGATTCACGCCCGGGAGCATCTGATCTACCCTATCGCCGTGCGCTGGTTTCTCGAAGGCCGCCTGCAACTCGGCCCCGACGGCCCGACCCTGGACGGCATGGCTCTACCGCCCCAGGGTATGCGTCTCTCTCATGAGGATGCAGCGGAAGAGCTGGATGAAGATCTTCAAGCAGACTAGAGTCGTTAGGGTGCACATGGCGGGGATCATTAACAATCTAATGTGACCGAAGCCTATAAATCTCGATATATGGTTCTGGCAAAGCCCGATAAAAGGAGAGTTGCGATATGGATTATCGCCCGCTAGGCAATTCAGGCCTGATGGTGTCGCCTATGGCGCTTGGCACTGCCCCCTTTGGCGGCGCCAACGGCTTTGAAGACGTGGGAAACGTCGGCGTCGATGACGCCAGGAAACTACTCGATATCGCTTTCGAGGCAGGGGTCAACGTTGTCGATACCGCGGATCTTTATTCTCTGGGCGTATCCGAAGAAGTCACCGGCAAGGCCCTGGGCAACAAGCGCAACGATATCATTCTCGCCTCCAAGGGGCGCAGCCCGCTGGGTGACGACCCCAATGCGTCCGGCGCTTCACGCTATCATCTGATCCGTGCCGTAGAGGCAAGTCTCAAGCGGCTCGGCACGGATCATATCGATCTGTATCAGCTGCACAACTGGGACGGGGTCACGCCAATCGAGGAGACCCTGGAAGCGATGCATCATCTCGTCACCAGCGGCAAGATACGCTATTACGGCACCTCCAACTACAGCGGCTGGCAGATGATGAAAATGCTCGGCAAGGCCGAGACACATCGTTTCATCAAGCCGGTCAGCCAGCAGATCTACTACACCCCGGAATCCCGAGAAGCGGAATACGAGCTGTTGCCTCTGGCGCTGGATCAGAATATCGGCTCCTTGATCTGGGGCCCCATGGGCGAAGGATTTCTGACCGGCAAGGTGCGTCGCGGTCAGGAAACGCCATCGAATACGCGGCAAGGCGAAGGCTGGCCGGAGCCCTACGTCCACGATATGGAGCGGGCCTACGACATCATCGAGGAGTTGTTTGCCATCGGCGAAGCCCACGACTGCTCGCCAGCGCGAGTCTGCCTGGCCTGGCTGATGGACCGTCCTGGCGTCACTTCGCTGATCGTGGGCGCCCGTACCGAAGAGCATCTGCGGGACAATCTTGCGGCAATGGAATTGAAACTCAGCGACGAAGAACACCAGCGCCTGGAGAAGGCCACCCGCCCCGCCCCGCTTTATCCCTACTGGCACCGCATCGTCTGCGGCATGGATCGTCTCGATCCGGCGGAAAAGCCGTTTCTGGACGGCTACGCCGAGACCATCAAACACCGCACGGACGATCGCAGCGCCAAATCGAAAGGCGATCAGTAACGCAGCAGAACGGGGCCCGCAAGGCTCCGTTTTTTCATGCCGTCTTGCTGAATGCCTATAGCTCGGAAACAGGCCTCAGAAGACCAGGCTCGCCCCTACCTGCATGTAGGGCGACCACTCATCCCAGCCCTGGGCGCCGCCGCCAACGCTGAACCGCGCCTGCCCAAGCTGCACACGAAGGCCCGCATCGGCCCGCAGATAGTTGTCGTCTTCCCGAGTCTGACTCTCACCGGACCAGCGGTTGGTGGGCAACGAGGCCAATCGCACTTCCGCGCCGTCACGTTCGTCTTCGAGATAGCGCCCCCAGGCGAATTCCCCATAGAAACCGATACCCTCTTCAAAACCTCGATCCAGCATCAGGCCAAGCTCAAGCCGGCGATCCTTCAGATCCTGATCCGAGACCCGTAAAGCATTGGCCTCCGATCCTTGTTCGGTATAGCCATCGATCTTGGCGTCCATGTGCCGATAGGCCACGAACGGCGCGGTGTACCAGGATGAGTCCAGGGCACTCATTCGATAATCGACGCGCAGTTCCGCCGCCCAGCCATCCGCTTCGGTCTTGCCTTTCACGCTGCGCTGGGCCTGGCCCAAGGTAATCTGTCGACGCAGATCGAGATCGAAATCACCGCCGCTGAGGATAGCCTGCAGCCCGATCCTGCCCAGGTGCTGACGCGCAAACACGCTGTAGGCCTGGCCCTCGAGATCGAACTCCCCCGACTCATCCAGGTCCGCCTCGCGCTGGGCAACGGCTGCGCCTAGCCAGCCGGCTGCCATTGGTACGACCACGCCGACCCCTGCGCCTTTCTGCGTGGACTCCGGCTGACCGCCACCATCGAAAGTATTCGGTAGGTCGTTCTGGTAATCCCCTTGAGCAAAGACGCGTACCCGATCGCTTTGCCAGCCGGGGCGCAGTTCATTGCCAATACTGCGCTGCTGGGCATTGAAGGCGCCGGTAGTCAGTTCCCCGGCCAGGGCAAGCACCTGGGGCGCCTCGAGCAAAGCATAGGTGTAATCCGCGACGATCTGCTGACCCGCCGTGGTGGGATGCACGGCGTCGTCGAACAAGAGCTTGCCGGGATCGGGGGTGCCCGATGTCAGGCCATAAGAGGAGGTGTCGCAGCTCGGCTCGCTGAAGCAGACATCCGTCAGCGCCACATCCGTGGCCAGACCAAAATCCGCAGGCTCGGCGACCACTTCCTCGAACAAGGCGCCGATATTGAGACGAATGATATCCACCTGTCCATCGAAGCCTGCAAGCCGCTCGCCCAGCGCCTGGTTGTAGACTCCTCCAAGCACGGAAAATGCCTGGCGCTGGCCACTCTGCAGGCCCGCAGGAGTAGCCCCCACGTTCGGTACATTGGAGACTACAATCGTGCTGGCTCCGGCTGCGACCAGGGCCTCGACGCCATTCGCCAAGGTATTCCCCGCCTCTACCGCAGAGGCAGGGTCGGTAATCAAGCCGCTCAGAAAGTCATTGCCTCCGCCATTCACATAATAGAGTGCATCCGGGTCCGCCCTGCCGACGCTGACAAGATAGCCATCCCGGCTGCGGGATGTGTCGATTCCCAGGCCGGCCAGCAGCGCCACCACGGTCGGCGACAGGTTCGGTATCTCGACCACGGAGCCATCCGGCTGGGTGATCGAGGCCAGAATGTCAGTGGTGGTGTAGCCACCCACGGCGTAGTTTTTACCGTCAGGTAGCCCGAGTTGCGCGCGCAGGATCGAGGTGGATGGCAATAGCGGATCAAGATTCAGCGCCTGGGCCAGACGCTGAGTGCTGACGTCGCCGTAGGTCGCCGGTGGTCGATACGGCGGTTCTCGATTGGTGAAGCGAAGGCTGCCGGGCTCGCCCAGCAAAAATCGCTCGATATCCGGGTACTGACCCGAGTCGCTCAGGCTGTCACCGAATACGATGAGATCGGAATAGGCCCCGGCGGGCAGGGAAGTCAGCCCCAGACCCAAGGCCAACAGACAACCACGTCCGAAGCGACAAGAAGACAATTTGGTCATTGGCAATGCTCGTGGTGAAGAAACGCCGTTTCACCTCAGCATAGACGAGATTGCCATGCGCGGTAGAGCCTCTCAGGTGCGAGGCAGGGTCACGCCTCTCTGACCCATATATTTGCCGCCACGATCCTTGTAGGAGATATCGCAGATCTCGTCGGACTCGAGAAACAACATCTGCGCCACACCTTCATTGGCATAGATTCGGGCCGGCAGGTTGGTAGTGTTGGAGAACTCAAGCGTCACGTGCCCTTCCCACTCCGGCTCCAGCGGCGTCACGTTGACGATGATACCGCAGCGCGCATAGGTGGACTTGCCCAGGCAGATGGTCAATACGCTGCGGGGAATACGGAAATACTCAACGGTGCGTGCCAGGGCGAAGGAGTTGGGTGGAATCACGCAGACATCACCCTTGATATCAACGAAGCTCTTTTCATCGAATGCCTTGGGGTCCACCACCGCCGAATGGATGTTGGTGAACACCTTGAACTCGTCGGCGCAGCGCACGTCATAGCCATAACTGGACGTCCCGTAGGAGATCACTCGCTGGCCATTGACGTGGCGCACCTGATCGGCCTCGAAAGGTTCGATCATGCCTTCGCTCTCAGCCATACGGCGAATCCATTTGTCGGATTTGATACTCATGTGGGCGTCCTTGAGATTCACGCAATCATAAAATAAGGGCCGTATCATAACGGCCCTCCGCACGTTTAAAAAGTTATCTCGACTGCGCGGTGTTGATAGGCGATGAAAGCAGTAGTAGGAGCCCATTTTAATGGGCGATAGCGGTCACTGCTGAGATTGTTATCAGGCTGAGAACGCCTCAAACGTCAATCGCTCGCTAAAGCAAGCTCCTACAAAAGAGTCATGCGATCATCGCGAGCGCCTAGGGCCTGTTGACGTTTCATCGCGAACCGCGTTGCTGCATCAAAAAGTGTCAGTCAAGGCGCGAAGCGCAGGGAAGGGTTATTCCCTTTTCACGTTTCGCAACGCAGAATGGCGCTTTTTGCTGCGCAACCCGAAGGGCTGGGCCAGTTTTTATCCGCTGCTGCGTTAGTCGTCGTTCATTTGGAATAACCAAATTTCTCTCCTCCTGCCTTGCCCCGAATAAAAACTGGCGCCAGCGCGGCCGTGAATGAAACGTCAACAGGCCCTAGTCGCCAAAGGAAATACTTGGCCCTTCTTCGCTTTGGCTTTCGACCCCTTCCACTACCGCTCTCGCAACGTTGCGGAAAATAGCCGTTACCTCACCTTCCGGCTCCGCCACCACCGTTGGCTTGCCGCTATCGACCTGCTCCCGGATAGCAAGCTCCAGCGGCAGTTTGCCCAGCAGCGAGGTACCGTACTGCTCGGCGATACGTTCGCCGCCGCCTTCACCGAAGATGGGTTCATGATGACCGCAGTTGGAGCAAGTGTGCAGGCTCATGTTCTCCACTATCCCCAATACCGGCACGTTGACCTTGCGGAACATCTCGATGCCCTTGCGCGCATCAAGTAGCGCGATGTCCTGAGGCGTGGTCACAATCACCGCCCCGGAGACCGGCACCTTCTGAGCCAGGGTCAACTGGATATCGCCAGTGCCCGGCGGCATGTCGATGAACAGATAATCTAGCTCACCCCAATCGGTCTGATTGAGCAATTGCTGAAAAGCGCCAGCGACCATTGGGCCACGCCAGACCATGGGTTCGGTGATATCGACCATGAACGCCATGGACATCGCCTTGATGCCATGGGCCTCCAAAGGCTTGAAACTGTTTTCGCCCGCCGACTGCGGGCGCACGCCCTGCCCGATTCCGAGCATCTGAGCTTGACTGGGGCCATAGATATCCGCATCCAGTAGCCCCACCCGATAGCCTTCCGCGGCCATGGCCAAGGCAAGGTTAGCGGTCACGGTGGATTTGCCCACGCCGCCCTTGCCCGAGGCCACGGCGACGATGTGTTTGACTCCTTCGATCACGGCTCGCTCCTTTACTCGATCGTGGATGACGCCGGACTAACAGCGCCTGGATGGCCGCAGTATAACCCGCGGGAGACGGCAATAACCAAGCGTTCCAGTCAACTTCTTCAGGCCAGCGTCCAGGAATTCTGGGTCAGCGGCACAGCACCATTTTCGGTCACCCGCACGGTGTCGCTGCAGCCAATACCCCACTCATCGGGAATACGCAGACACAGCGGCAGGTGGAAGACCATATTTTCTTCGAACTGACGAGGCTGACCCCGCGCGATGAATCCCGACCCCTCGACCCATGATGGTGGAAACTGAGCGCCCACCGCATAGCCGAACACCCCGGAGTGGAATACCTCTGAAGCCAACGGCGCCAGGGCCTTTTCGGCGGCTCGAGCGGCGGCGTCGAAATCCTGGCCCGGCCGCATCTCCTTGAGCATTGCGTCAAAAATACGACGGCAGGTGTCGAATACGTGCTGCATGCGCGATGTAGGCTCACCAGCAATCACGGTACGCATCATCGGTGCGGTATAGCGCTTCCAGGCAGCACCAAATTCGAGAAACACCGGCTCGCCCTGAGCGATTGACCGGCGCTGATGATTGAGATGGATCACGGCGCTGCGCGATCCGGCGACCACGATCGGCTGCATGCTCATGAACTCGCTGCCGGCGGCATGTAGCGCCTGGGCGCCGATGCCGGCAATCTCGCTATCCGTAGCGCCTGCACGTACCGCATTTGCTGCTGCTTCGATACCCAACCCAGTGATCCGGGCGCTTTCAGTCAAACATTCAATTTCCGCCGCGGACTTGACGATCCGAACCGCCTGCAAAAGGCCGGCGGCATCGCTGAAACGATGCTCCGGCAACCGCCATTGCAAGCCACTCATGACCCCATGACGCAGCGAGCCGTGCCATGGATCTATCCCGACGCTGGCGCCGGCCTCGTATAGCGCTTCCGTCAACGGCTCGAGAATGTCATCGACGTTTTCCCAGCGGTAGCCACGAATATCCTCGACATCGGTGCAGGCCACCGCCGGCCCGGTTTCGATGGACGGCACCTGAAGTACCAAGTGATGGGCGGTGAACACCAGGGCGGTATGCACCGAGACTTCAAATGTGCTGTAGCCCGTGAGATAGAAGATGTCTGCGGGGGCGGTAAGCAGCAATGCATCCAGGCCCGCCGTTTCCATGGCCTCGAGTACAGCCTTATGGCGACGCTGGAATTCTGCCTCGGGAAATGGGCATTCCTTGCCGGCCATGTGCTGGCGAAGCGTGAGTCGATAGTCGTTGAAGTCCATGGCTCGCAGCTCCGTGATGAATGTCATTGGCGTGACTTCAATGTAGTCGTTGGAGAGATAGATCGCGTGCCACGCATCAGACAATATAAAAAAACCGACCGGCTTGAAGGCCGGTCGGTTTCTTGATTGCCGCGTAGATTGGCTATTGCCAACTCACGCTTGCGGTCTAACTAGCGCTTTTCTGCTGCTCGTCAGATGACTGCTGTTGCTGGTTTTGCTTTGCCTCATTGGGCGGACGCAGTCGCTCCTGCTCCTGACCCTTTTGCTGCTGTTGCTGCTGTTGCTTGTCCGATTGACTATTGGAAGACTGGCCATCGTCCTGCTTGTCGCCTTGCTTCCCACTCTGCTGATCGCCTTGCTGACCACCGCTTGCCTTCTGCTGAGCTGATTCAACACTCTGCGACAAGTCGGATAGCGAAGACTTCATATCCTCGATGCGAGACAGCTGCTGCTGCACGTTGACGATAAGTACTTGCAGCTCACCCAGACGCTGATTACGAGACTGGATCTGCGACTGCAGATCATCGAAACGCGATTGTGCAGAATCCACTTCTGATTTCAGCGACTGCTGACGCTTCTTGGCATCTTCAAGAGAGTTCTGAACCTGCTGGAGATTTTCCTTGGCAGTGGCAGTTTGCCCTTGCGTATCAGCCAACTTCGACTCGCTATCCTTGATTTGCTGATTCAGATTATCGAGTCGCTCGTTACGATTGCTGATCTTCTCTTCGAGCTCAGCATTGCGACCTTCGGCCTTGGCAATCTCATCCTGAGCCTTTTTCAACTCCGATTGAATGGAATCAAGCTCTTCCTGAGTGGACTTACGCTGCTGGGTGACGTCATCGAGCCGAGACTGAGCCTGGTCCATCTGGTCCTGCACAGACTTGAGGTTGGCAGTGACCTTCTGGGTCTGCTGCTCTTGCTCGCTTTCCAGCTGTTCGAGCTGTTCGATCTTCGATTGCAACTGAGATTGTTGCTCCTCAGCTTGTGCAATCTGCTCTTCTAATGCCTGATGCTTATTCTCGGCTTCCTCGACGCTGGAATACGCTTTTTCAAACGCGGAATTACGCTCCTGAAGCGCCTCGTTATCGCTCTCGAGAGTCGCAATTCGGCTTTCATAATCACTGCGCTCATTGCTCCACTGCTCTCTTTGACTGCTTGCGTTAGAGGCAATGAAGATAGCAACAATAATGGCGATAACCGCCACGATAACGACAGCGCGAACTCGGTTGTCCTTGAAAGGCCCGCCTGCGCTGCCTCCGCCCATACCACTACCGCCGCCGCTTCCACCTGATCCGCCGCTGGTTGTGCTGGAACCTCCGGTAGTCGCTTTGGCTGCGCCAGTGTTGGAGCCACTGGAACTTGAACCACTGGCGCCAGTACTCGAGCCGCTAGTGCTGGAACTGCCAGTACTTGAGCTGCTGGTGCCAGTGCTGGAACTGCCAGTACTCGAGCTGCCAGTGCCGGAACCGCTGGTGCCTGCAGTGCTGCTCCCGCTGCTGGTACCTTGATGTGAAGCAGCTGTTCCTTTGCCACCGACGCCAGCGGTATCTTTGCTTGCCCCGCTTCCAGTGCCAGTACCGGCTGTACTACTGGACCCCTTATCGGATGCAGTTGAATCCTTGCCTGAACCACCGCTACCTTTGGCAGTTGCCGCCGCAGCGGCGGCATCTCTTTGTGCATCAGCCTTTACATCGCTGTGCGCACCGGTCGTACCCTTACCGGACTGGTTGCTAGCCGATTCATTGGCAGTTCTGCCAGTGCCGCCGGCTTTCTCGGTGCCGACCTTGGAGGTGTTTGAGTCGCTGGTGTTTTTATCCGCTCCAATCGGCTTGTCATTCGATCCAGTAGCGGTCTTGTCGGTCTCTTTATCTTTCAGGGTCTTGCCTGACTTATCCGTATTGTTGCCAGGCTTGTCTGACGATTCTGCCATGAGTTTTTTCTCCCTTGTTCTATCGCATACTGACCATGAAGCACTACTTCTTTATCGAGCATACAGCTTACATCGGATTTTCGCTTGGCTTGACGGTGTGATTTCACTCATCGAACGTAGGTGCTACAACCAGCCTGCCTTGCGAAAACGGTAATACAGTCCACCACAGGCAGTCCCCATTAATCCAAGTGCTAAAGGATAGCCCAGTTTCCAGTCGAGTTCCGGCATGTGCTCGAAGTTCATGCCCCAGATACCAGCCAGTATAGTTGCAACGGCAAATATAGCTGCCCAGGCTGCCAACGCTTTATGAACTTCACCTTCATCAATGGCTACCACGGAAAGATTGACCTGAATAGCCGTGATGATGGTTTCTCTAATAGTGTCTACTGCCATCTCGATGCGATGCAAATGATCGTAGACATCGCGATAGTATTCCTGAGTATTGGCACAAAGCACCGGTACGCGACCGCCGAACAGATGTACCGTGGCCTCTGCCAAAGGCGTCACTGCATGCTTGAGCGTCATGACCTTGCGCTTGAGCTGATAAAGACGCTCGATATTGGTTCGGGCGGCAGCATCCTTGGTGAAAATCTGCTCTTCAATGGTTTCAAGTTCCTCTTCGAACGCCTCTACCATCGGAAAATAACGGTCGACAATGGCATCCATCAGGGCGTAAAGCACGAAGGAAGGCCCTTGCTCGAGTAGATCCGGCTCCCGCTCACAGCGGCTACGCACTTCGGTAAACCCTTGCTGAATGTGCTTGCGCACCGACAGCACATATCCCGGCCCGGCAAAGACCGCCACCTCACCTTCACGTATCTCTGCTTCCTTGATGTCGAGAACACGCATGAATACGAACAGTGCAGCGCCATACTCTTCTACCTTGGGGCGTTGCTGGCCATGCAAGGCATCTTCCACTGCCAGCTCATGCAGGTCGAAGACATCCTGGAATATCTCGAACTCCTGGGGCTCGGGATCGCTGAGGGCTACCCAGACAAAACAATCAGGCTTATTGATGTGATCGGCGATTTCGGACGTATTGATGTCGCCAAGCTTGCGACCTTCCTGATAAGCCACACAATTGACGATCATGGACCCAACTCCTTTATTCATAAGCGAGAACGCAAGCGGGCACTCATTGTGCCCGACAAGCGTTCGAGAATAGAAGTTCAAGAGCGGTAGGTATCGAGTCCTGCGTGATTGATGTGGTTTAGTTTGTTGGCGTCACCAATCTATAACTGCCTCGTACTATCGGCCACCGCCAAGGTACTGATATTGAATATCCCCCGCGCCGTGCTTTGCGGCACCAGAACATGCGCCGGTAGCGCGAGCCCTGAAAGAAACGGCCCGACCAGTAGCGCCTTGGAGCTCGACCTGATCAAATCAAGCGCTATGTTGGCGGCGTCCAGGTTGGGAAACACCAGCAGATTGGCCGCGCCGCTTAGCATCGAATGCTGATAGATAGGCGCTCTGTTGGCCGGATCGAGCGCCGCCATCGCATGCATTTCACCGTCAATTTCCACGTCCGGGAAGCGTTCCTGAAGAATTGCCGCCGCCTTGCGCATCTTGGTCGCGCCTTCGACCGTGGAAGTGCCGAAGTTGGAATGTGACAGAAGCGCAACCCGCGGCGTAATCCCGAAGCGCTGCACCATTTCGATACTGGCGCTTGTGATGGAGACGAGTTCATCGATGTCCGGATTCACGCCAATGAAACAATCCGTCAGGAACAGTGGTCCGCTGGGAAGCAACAAGGTGCTCAGGGATGAGACGCGCTGCCCGGGGAGTGGCCCGATAATGTCAAGCAAGTGGCGCAGATGCGTTTGAAACCGTCCCGACTTGCCGCAGATGATGCCATCCGCGTCACCGTTGAGCGCCATGAGAGCCGCCAATATCGTGGTGTTTTGTCGTACCGCGTCTTGAGCGGTAAGGGTATCGACCCCACGACGACCAGCAAGTGCATGGTATTTTTGCCAATACTCCGGCCTGGAATCCGTGCTGGCCGGGTCTACCAACTCAATGTCGTCATCCTGTCGCAGGCGCAGACCGAGCCGGCTTATCTTCTTTAGAATGACATCGGGCCGCCCCAGGAGTATTGGTCGGACAATTTTATCATCAACCAGCGATTGTACTGCGTGCAGCACGTCCTGATTTTCACCCTCGGCAAACACCAGGCGTTTTTGCGCATTCTGGGCGGCTTCGATAACCGGCTGCATGAACATTGCCGAGCGGGTGACCGAGGCATGCAGTTTGCGGCGGTACGCCTCCATGTCTTCGATGGGCCGGGTTGCGACGCCTGTGTCCATCGCTGCCTGTACGACCGCTACCGGAATCTTTTCAATCAAGCGGGGATCGAAGGGTTTTGGAATGATGTAGTCCGGCCCGAACGTCAAAGTCTCGCCTGAGTAGGCTTTTGCGACTTCCGCGGTGGATTCCTGCATGGCCAGATCAACCAGCGCCTTGGCACAGGCCAGCTTCATCTCTTCATTGATGGTCGTGGCGCCGCAATCCAAGGCGCCGCGGAACAGAAAAGGAAAGCACAGGACGTTGTTTACCTGATTGGGGTAATCAGAACGGCCGGTGCCGATCACCGCATTGGGCCACACCTCCCGGGTCAATTCGGGCCTGATTTCCGGTTCCGGGTTTGCCATTGCCAACACAAGAGGATCTGGCGCCATCTTCGCCAGCATGTCTTTCGTAACGCAATTGCCTGTGGACAAGCCGAAAAAGATATCCGCCCCTTCCAGCGCATCGGTCAGGGTGCGCTTGTCGGTCTCCACCGCATAATTGGCCTTGAACTCGTTCATCCCCTCTTCACGGCCTTTATAGATCAGGCCTTTACTGTCGCACATCAGCACATTTTCTCTTTTCAGGCCCAGGCTGACGATCAAGTCGGCGCAGGCCATGCTGGCCGAGCCTGCCCCTGAAATGACGAGTTTGACCTCCTCGATTTTCTTCTTCGAAAGGCGCAGCCAAGCAATCACCGCCGCCGTCGATACTACGGCAGTGCCATGCTGGTCATCATGGAATACCGGGATACTCATACGCTCCCGCAGCGTCTTCTCGACAACGAAGCACTCCGGCGCCTTGATGTCTTCGAGTATTATCCCACCAAACGTCGGCTCCAAGGCCGCAATGACGTTTATCATCGCGTCCGGATCCTGCACGTCGATTTCAATATCGAAGACATCGATATTAGAGAATCTCTTCAGCAATACCGCCTTGCCTTCCATGACCGGTTTGGAAGCCAGCGCGCCGATATTCCCCATACCCAGTACCGCTGTGCCGTTGGAAATCACGGCGACGAGATTCCCCCGGGCAGTCAAGTTCGCCGCCTCAAGTGGGTCCCGTACGATCTCTTCACAGGCGTAAGCGACGCCCGGCGAATAGGCGTGAGCAAGATCACGCTGGGTTTCCAGCTGGGTGGTTGCCTGTATGGCCAGCTTTCCCGGCGTCGGTTCACGGTGGTAACGCAGGGAGGCTTCTCTAAAGTCTTGTTCTGACATTGTTTTTCCTATTATCAGCGAAGGGGCCTTCCAGGCGCTGCAGCTGACCTCGTAAGGCGCTGGCCCAGGAGTACATGGTGCGTTCGGGGCGAAGTCGTCGGGCAATATCCAGCATGGGGTAGCTTCAATTGCACGAATCCTATTGATCAGCCTAGGAAACAGTCACTTGTTTCGCAACATGCCGAGGTATTGCGACGCCGGTTGAATTCGCCCGGCACATGGGAATACTGGAATACGCAAAAGACAGTGGCCTGGAACACCTGACCACTACAGGAAGGCATCATGCTTTGGGGAATGTTCGGTTAGACCTTTACCGGGAAGCGTGCCTGCAAGAAGGCCTGGAAATCTTCGGAAGACAGCGCCTTGCTGCATAAATAGCCCTGGTATTGCTGACCCTTGATCTCGCGGATGAACGCCAGCTGCTCCGGCGTTTCGATGCCCTCGGCGACGACCTCGAGATTCAGGCTATGGGCCAACGCCACGACGGCCTTGACGATGGCAGCATCCTGAATGTCGGAATTCACGCCGGAGGTGAACGAGCGGTCGATCTTCAGGCAGCTGATGGGAAAACGCTTGAGCTGTGACAGGTTGGAATAACCGGTACCAAAGTCGTCGATGGAAAGCGCAATACCCAGCTTACGCAGACGGCGCAGAATCATCGAGGCACGATCGGGATTTTGCATGATCGCGCTTTCCGTGAGTTCGAGTTCGAGACAATGAGGCGGCAGCTGGGTTTCTTTCAGCACTCGCTTGACCACCTCGACGAAGTGCCGGTTGTTGAGCTGAATGGCAGAGAGATTGACCGCCATCTTGAGCAACGGGTACCCCTGGGCGTGCCAATCCATCGACTGCTGACAGGCGGTTTTCAACACCCACTCCCCGATCGGCAGGATCAATCCGGTCTCTTCCGCCACGGGAATGATTTCATCCGGCGTCACCTGGCCTAGCTCCGCATCATGCCATCTGAGCAGCGCCTCCACCCCGGCAATTTCACCGGTGATCACATTGACCTTGGGCTGATAGGCCAGGGTCAAGGCGTTATTGTCGATGGCGTCACGCAGACGACTTTCAAGACGCGCCCGTTTTTCGGTCACGGAGATCATGCCGGATTCGAAGAACTTGAACATGTTGCGTCCGGCATCCTTGGCAAAATACATCGCCGCATCCGCATGAATCATCAGCGCATGCTTATCGTCGCCGTCCGCGGGATAACGACTGATGCCGACACTGGTGGTAATGCGTATCAGGTTATCGTCGATTTGAAAGGCTTTACCCAAGGAACTCACAATGCGCTGGGCGATCATGGCGCTGCTTGACTTGTTGGTGTTTTCGGCGCTGACGATCATGAACTCATCGCCACCCACCCGGGCAAGCATATCCGAATTGCGTACTGCCACCTTCAATCGTGAGGCAACCTGCTGGATCAGTTCGTCACCGATATGATGGCCCAGGGAATCATTGATGGTCTTGAATCGATCGAGATCGACGAAGAACACGGCAAACTCTTTTTCCGGTCCACTTCCGCTCCGTGCCAATAGCGTATCAAGACGCTCTTCCAGCAGCAGACGATTGGGAAGCCGCGTGAGCGGGTCCCGGGACACCAGTGCCTTCAGTTCGTAATTGGCCTTGCGCAACGACGCCGCCAGACGGGCGTTGCTCGAGGCGAGGTGTGCATCATAAACCGACAGCATCAGCACGATGAGCATGATGCCGATGGCAACGAAGGCAATCGTGAATGCCAGTCGATCCGGTGCGGTGGCGCCGATCTGCAGGGCGGCGCCCTGCTGGGGGAACTCCACTGCGGCCACGGCGGTGTACACCATCCCTGCAATGGCCACGCCCATGACCAAAGCGCTCAAATGAATTTTCCACAGTGGAATTCTGCTGCCCTTCTCCAGCTTCAGGCGGAAGCTGAGTAACAACGCACCCATGGACCCGCTCACGGCGATGACGATGGAAAGCATGAACAGCAACGGGTCGTAGGAAGTTGGACCGCCAATGTGCAAGGCGCTGATGCCGATATAATGCAACAAGGCAATACCTACGCCCATCACACTACCGCCAAGCAACAGCTTGCATGCACCGAGCACGCGTGTCTGAATGATGGCGAAGGCAAGTGCTGAAGTCAGCACACCAAATGCCAACGAGATCAGCGTGGGCAGTAGATCTCGAGGCAAGTCCGCAGTGACCGGCGCAGCGCGGGTGCCGATGAAATGGGTCGACCAGATGCCAAGCCCCATCACAAGAGAACCGCCGACCCACCACAGCTTGCGTGAAAGCCCCTGGCTTGTGCGTACCCGAGCAGCAAGATAAAACCCTGCCAATGATGCCGTGACGGCAACTAGCAAGGACAAGGCGACCAGTGTCAGATCATAGCCGGTGTAGGCGTTGGTCATCGATCTATTCCGTTGATGGCGTACTGCGATTCCCTGAAGGAATCACTGCATAAATGCCTACACGAACGAATTGCTGCGTTGCGCGGTGCTCGGAAACTCGCCTAACCCCATGTTATGTCTCGTTTCCTGCGCTCCGTGCGCCTTGCACTTCATTTCGCTCGGCGATTTATTCAGCAATTCCTGAAGCAGTAATGCGTGAAATTCATCCTTTCGGATGCTCGCCAACGTTATAACGGCAGATCGAGCCTAAAACTTGAATCAAGATAGCCTCACCAATGTCGTTTTAATGCCACGCATAGGCTTATTGAGTAAGATCATCCACGGCTCGAAGCATGTGGAGATCCCAGACAATGGCTATGCTCTTGAGAGCATGCACGTCGTGACGAAATGACAACTGAATGATAGGGAGGCTCATGGGTAAACGAGAACGCGGCAAGGAACGTGTGATCGATCTTGCACCCAAGCTATACCGATTCTCTATTCGAGTGCTGGCGGCCTTCTTCAAGAACCGAGGCATGTTGCTCGCAGGTGGCGTCGGCTACAACGTCCTGCTCTCTGCCATTCCCCTGTTCGCCGTGCTTACGGTGCTGTTGACGCATTTCGTCGACTCGCAGCGCCTGATGGAAATCATTTCGATACAGGCCGGCCACCTTGCTCCTGCCCATGCGGATATATTGCTCGGTGCGGTCAACGCCTTACTGGAGTCGCGGGATGTGGTGGGCATCGTCGGCACCCTGGTGCTGCTGTTCTTCAGCTCCTTCGCTTTTCGCATGATGGAGGATTCGATTTCCCTGATTTTTCACCAACCCAACATTCCTACTCATCGACGTGTCTGGGTATCGGTGCTGATGCCTTATTTCTTCATGATCATGCTGGGATCGGGGCTTCTAGCCCTGACCTTGCTGGTCGCCGTCGCCAACGCCTTCAATGAACTGCTTCTCATGGTTTTCGGGTTCGAACTGCATTCCCCGTTCGTCTCCAAGGCATTGCTCAACATTCTCAGTTTCTTCGGCATGTTCGGGTTGTTCAGCGCTATCTACAAGATCATGCCTGTGGTACGCATCCCTCCCAGGAAAGCCTTGATAGGCGGTTTCGTTGCCGCGCTGCTGTGGGAAATTACCCGCTTTATTCTGATCTACTATTTCGCCAACATCTCCTTCGTCAATGTTATCTATGGCTCACTGGCCACCCTTATCGTCCTGCTGCTCAGCCTTGAGATAGGCGCCGTCATTTTGCTGCTCGGCGCCCAGGTAATCGCCGAACTCGAGCGCAGTGCTCGCGCACGGCTTCCCTGGTATGTGGCGCCGGAAGATCATCACAAAGTTCATAAAGAAAGCGCATGAAACAATAGAGCCACGCCATTCGCTCATGATTTTGCTTCACCGCGCTTTTCCTGCACCCGCAGCTTGGTGCGAATGAAGTCGCTGTGGCGCACGAACAGGAGATCCGCAAGCTTGCGGATGCGATGCTCTTCATGGGCATCCAGTTCGTCGTCGGCGTAGGCGAGTTCCCACATCAGTTCGACCAGTATGACCTTGTCATCGTAGTCGTAATGCTCGTTGACTAGACGCACGAACTGGAAATGATCCACGGCCTGTTCGGCTTCTTCGTCGGCCAATTGCATCAGTTCATCCACCGCGGTGTCATCCAAGGTGAAGCGTTGCTGCAGCTTGAGCTTTAAAAGCTCCAGCTCCCGAGGATCACGCTGATAGTCAGCACGCACAATTTCGCAAAAGAGAACTGCCGTGGCCAGTTCCAGGGTTACACGACGCTCCTGCTCTTGAGTGGGCATGACAAGCGCGCGATTGAAAAACTGCTGAAAGGTAGAAAGCATGGGGAAACCTTGGCGCGGTGGATACGTTCACCTGTTAGACCCTGTTGGCCCGGAAGGTTCGCCACAGGGTATCTCTTCAAAGTATCACTTTTGGAAAAGAGCATGCCGTCGCTGGAGAACCGGCGACGGCATGAAGTACAAGAAAAACCCTGACTCGTTGATGATTGTTCAGCGCAGTCCCAGGAAGCTCAGGATGAACAATACAATGACGATCAAGCCAACGATGTAAATGATGTTTCTCATAGCGTGTTCCTTATGCTGAAAGCGTGTCTTGTAGAACGTTCTGCCCGAGTAATCTATACCAGTTATCGCCTGAAACTGCCTAATATATCTTTAAACGGCGCGTCAGAATGTCGAAAGGCCCGTGGATTCCATCAACCGGTAAAGCCAATAACGCGACGGTGACGTATCCGCATGGATTGAATAGGGCAAGCTATGTAGCTTTCTCTGGCTGTTGCGCCAATAGCGCTTGAAGTAATTCGTCGCATCGACAATGGCCTCTGCTTGAGTATTGCCCTTCAAACGCACGCTGGTTTCCAGGTTGAGATTGTCGAGATTGCGCCGGGTAAAATTAGCCGACCCGAGAATCAACGCTGCATCACCGCTCAACGAGCGCTTGAGCAGCATCTTGGCATGACATTGTTCTCCCAGGGTGGCACACCAACGTACCGGCACGCCTGCCTCATCAAGATCTGCCGCCACTTGGCGATTGGGAATACCGTTCTTCTCGAGTCCGAAGGCATCTTTGTTAGGATCGAGAAGCACTCGGATGCGCACTCCCCGCTCATGGGCAGCCACGACGGATGACAGCAGGTCTCGATGGGAAAAATAAAACACGACAATATCGATGCGATCACCGGGTTCGGCGCTATCGATGGAAATTCGCAGCGCATTGCCGATCCTGGATTCGGTCAATATCTGCATACGTAGCCCATCGCTTTCCCCAGGATTATCAATGACCGGCGTGTCGAAATTGATGCTGCCGCCGGACATCGCTACCACCGCTCGCTCGCTTTCCAGCAGATCGATCGCCGCCTCTCCCGTGAAGCGCAGCGCCACATTGTCATGAGCGCTGCTGGCATCGTGGGGGTTGGCCGAGGTCACAAGCCCCACCCAGCTCTCCCCGGAATCCACGACCAGCGTCTTGCGATGATTGGCATTGAAATTGAGCAGCTGTAGATAACTGCGCAGCGTGACGTCACCTTCGCCCAGGGGGTTGGGCAACCAGCCGCCCTTGGCGCTGTTACCGAGCCAACTACAGCACCAGTACCATAGCCCAGACCAAAGCGGGTTGGAGGCACGCAGCTCAGTCAGGTCCGTCATCACGATCTTGATCCCGGCGGCACGCAGCGCCTTGAGATGATCCGGCTCCAGCCCGCCATACAAGGTATTCAGTGGATCGGTGATCAGCACCACTTCAAGCCCTGGCATCTGATCCTTGCGCTGGGTCAGTGCTCGGGTCAGTTCGGCGGATAAAGCGCGGAAATCTCCGGTAGCGGCGCCACTGAAGTCGTTGAACAAAAACATGTCCAGCACGATGAGTCGATTGGCCTGGCCGATCAAGCTCAGGATCTCATCGAAGATCACCTGCTCAGACTGGCGCTTGCCCCATTTGTCCAGATAGGTGACATCACCCAGGAAGGTGACCTCCCCCACTGGACGCAAAGGCGTGGCCGTATTGATTCCTGGAGGCAGCGGCTTGAACGTCTGATAAAGCGCCATGCCCAGGTAGGCCACAAGAACCAATATAAAAAATACTTTTAGCTTACTCATCCAAACCCTGCGACCGGTCGAATTATTATTTTCTTTCACCCTCTCTCCTGCGGAGTTACCTAGTGTTCAAGACTTAGTATAACGGTCGAGCGGCAAAGGTCATGCGCTATGTCTCGCTTGGCGAAAAAAGTGAGGCGACTTCTGAGCCCGGCACTGGCTGTCGAGCATAAAACACTTGGCAATGTGAGCAGATGTTTTTCTTGCCGCCAGCACAGCAAAAACAAGCCGTTCTCATCAGGCATTCGATACAAGAATTTTATTACAGATAGTGCTAATGGTGCCGATAGCTCTGATTGAACGATTACAACTCGAGAACCCCTTTCAAATGAAATCTCCGCCAGCAGTTCGTCAAATCCTGACATTGAATTTACAAAACAAAATTCTATTACTTGTCCTTGTACCGCTACTACTCATTGCCATTGCATTGGTGGGTACTGCTTCTTACGAGCGCTATCAGGATTCCAACACCAGTCTTGCCAAGCAGCACAACATGCTGATCGAGGCGCGAAAGGAGGCGGTTCGCCAGGTAGTTGATACCGCCAAGTCATCTATCGCGTCTATCGTTGCCGATGCCGATGCCGGCCCAGACGATACCGAGGCCAAGGAACGCGCCAAGACCATTCTGCGCGATATGCGTTTCGACAACGGCAACTACGTCTTTGTCTACGACTATCAAGGCACGAATCTAGTCACTGCGCCCATGCCCGAACGGGAAGGCACCAACATGCTCGATACCCAGGACAAGAAAGGTAACTATCTGGTAAGCGATTTGATCGATATCGCCAAGCAGGGGGGCGGTTACTACCAGTACTACTGGCCCCACCCCAGTAACGGCGAAGTCGTATCCAAACAGTCCTATGCCGAAGGTATCGAAAAATGGGGCTGGATGCTGGGTACCGGTGTTTATATGACCGATATCGACGCAGCTATGGCAGAGATAAAAGCTGACATGGCAAGTGATTTGAAGCGGTCCATACTTATGAAGGCCCTGATCGGTGCGATGATGTTCTTGGGTATTGCAGCTATCGCCTATTGGCTCGTGCGCCGTACCGTGCAACCCATTCGTCGTACCGCTGTCACAATGGGCGACATCGCCCAGGAAATTGCCGCCGGCAAAGGCGACCTGACACGGCGTTTGACAGTGCAAAGCAACGACGAGATCGGTAATCTGGCAATCCAATTCAACGCCTTCGTCGAACGCATTCAAGACATACTGCGTGTCGTGCGCACTAGTACCCATAGCGTCAACCAGGCCGCCGACGATATTGCCCAGGGCAGTGATGAACTTGCCTCGCGCACCGAACAGGCCGCGGCTAATCTACAGGAGACTTCCGCTTCCATGGAGGAGATTACCTCCACCGTGGGCCACAGCGCGGATTCCGCCCAGCAGGCCAACAAACTGGTGCAGTCCACTGCCGACGTGGCCCGTCAAGGCGAGGCAGTCATGAGTCAGGTCGAGCGCACCATGGAGGACATCAATACCTCCGCCACCCAGATCGGCGAAATCATCACCATGATCGACGCCATCGCCTTTCAGACCAACATTCTCGCGCTCAATGCCTCCGTGGAAGCCGCTCGGGCCGGCGAACATGGCCGTGGCTTTGCGGTGGTGGCTCAGGAAGTGCGCACCCTGGCCAGCCGTTCAAGCGATGCCTCCGGTCAGATTCGTACCCTGATCGACACCTCTGCCTCGCATACCAAGTCCGGCGCGGAGCTCGTGCGCAATGCGGGTCAGACCATGCAGGAGATCGTTGCAAGCGTCGCCCGGGTTACGGACGTGATCGGCGAGATCAGCGCCGCCACCAAAGAGCAGAGCAGCGGCATCGGCCAGGTCAACACCGCCGTGATGGAAATGGACAGCATGACCCAGCAGAACGCCGCCATGGTCCAGCAATCCTCCACCGCCGCCGCGGACATGCGCCGCCACGCCCAGCAGCTCAGCGAATTGATCAACACCTTTGTGCTGGGTGAAGAAACCCCGGTTGTTACAAAAACCCCTAAAACAGCCAAGACTTCAGCGCCCTCTTCTGCTTCAAAGCCGGCTACGGCCAAACAGCCTGCCCAGGAAGAAGCCGAGGAATGGAGTAGTTTTTAATCCCTGGACTATCCAGTAAACGCAAAACGCCTGGCTACGTAGCCAGGCGTTTTGCGTTCGAGATGACGTCAACTTCAGGAGCGGTCAGTCACTTCCAGCAAGTGGTAGCCAAATTGCGTCTTGACCGGGCCGTGCACGGTATTGAGATCTTCATTGAACACCACCTTGTCGAACTCAGGCACCATCTGTCCCTGGGTAAAAGTGCCCAGATCACCACCGCTACGCCCGGAGGGGCAAGTGGAGTGCTCTTTCGCCACCTCGGCAAAATCACGTCCGTTCTCGATTTCAGTCTTGAGTTCCTGACACTTTGCTTCGCTATCCACCAGAATGTGACGCGCACTTGCTTGAGCCATCGTGATACTCCTTTGTTTATTATCCGAGCAGGGGTTGGATAGAGAATCCTGACGCCATGAGGATGCGCTGACAAGCATTTCTCTCAAAGCAGCCATGCTCAATGGCGTCGCAGGTGTGTATTACACGGCGATTGTGTTCAACTAAAATTAGCAGGCTTTGTTCATTCCGGGTCGTCGATTGCTTCGATCCGCTCTGCTTCCAGCTTGCGCCCTGCGCTCTGACCATACTGGAACCGACCGATGATACGGACCTGCTCACCAATATAGGGCGCAATGCGCTCCTGGGGAAACACCTCCACCCGGTTCAGGCCATCATCCTCGATCCAATAATGACGCGGCGTTTCGAAGGTGCGCACCACTCCTTGGGTGACTACGCGCTTATCTTCATAAGCCGCTGGTTGCGATGCCAATATCGATAATGGCACTTCGGCGGGCTTGTCCTCGGCGCAGGCCACTAGCGAGGCGAGCAGCATACCGACAAACCATCCTTCGCGGCGCACATGCATAAACGGCTCCAGCGCAATCGAACACTCAAGAAACGTATCTTCAACATACCCACAAGACCGCATCCACACAATCTGACACCATGATGATCTCGAACCTTGTTCTCGTGAGACCTTTACATGCTGGACCTGACCCAAACACCGATTACCCTGGCGCTGCTCGTCATCAATATCATCGTCAGCATTTACGCATTGAAGAGCCGCCTTCGGCTCATTGATCGGCTCGCTTTCAAACCCGAACGTATCTTGCGCCACGGCGAGATTTACCGGCTGGTGACCGCCGGCTTCGTGCATGTCAATGGCACGCATTTGCTGGTCAACATGCTGACCCTGTATTTCTTCGGCCCCTGGCTCGAGGTAGTTTTAGGCCCTGTCGGCTACCTGATGCTCTATTTCGGCTCTGAACTCACGGCTCATGGTTTATCGCTGATCATCCAGCGCGGCAACCTTCGTTATTCAGCGGTCGGCGCCTCTGGGGCCATCACCGGCGTGCTGTTCGCCTTCTGTTTATACGAGCCCTTCCGGATGCTCTATCTTTTCTTTGCCATTCCCATTCCCGCCATCCTGTTTGCCATCGGCTTCGTGGCGCTCTCGCTCTATGCCATGCAGAACCGCGATCCGAATCAGGTCGGCGGTCTGGCTCACGAAGCACATCTTGGCGGCGCCATCGGCGGTGTGGTGATTACCATCCTGATTGACCCGCGCGCCCTTCCTCTGTTTCTCCAGCAAATAGGCATCTGATATGCACGCAACTCCTAAACCCGCAGCGCTGGCAGTCGTTCTAAACGGGCAGGACGCCCTGCTGGTCCGGCGCAGAAACGAGCCGGACGCGGGGCTGTGGGGATTTCCCGGGGGGCGCATCGAATCTGGCGAAACCGTATTCGACTGCGCAATCCGTGAGCTGGCAGAAGAAACCGGCATCCATGCCACCGCCCGATCGTATCTGACGACGATTGATGTCATACGTCGAGAAAACGACGAGGTGACATTTCACTACGTATTGACGGCGGTGCTTTGCGATTATCTTTCCGGTACCCCGCAGGCAGCAGATGATGCCATGGAGGCGGCCTGGATAAAGCTTGCAGACATTGCCGAAGCCAGAATTTCCCTGAGCGAACATGCGGCTAGCGTTGCGCGGCTCGCCCTTGCCAGTCGTCAGGCTTCCATCGACTCCTGAACCGCAGGCCCGCTCTTGACTTGAAAACGAAAGGAACTAGGCTTCTGGTTGTTAGCAAGTTAATTTATTCAGCGCTTGCAACAGGGATGTATCAGGTCTCTGGATATAAACTGGCAGAACATGGAGGTATGAAAATGTCGTTATTCAAATCGGTGGCCATCTTGGTCGTTTCACTGGGCGTTAGCGCCGGTGCTCAGGCGGCAGAGTGGACCACGCCGTTGATCGATGGCTACGGCAAGATCAAATACAACGAAAGTGCCAAGTTTCAACCGAAACAAGACGAGCAGTACAAGGTTGTTTTCGACATCAATAACGACAAGCAGATAGAAGGCGTGAACGCGGAACTATGGCTTGTGGCCCGCTTCATGAACTTGATGGGCGCCGCTGACGTGCCGGCCGAAAACATTCATGCCGTTGCCGTGATTCATGGCGCTGCAACTCCTGCCGCCATGACCGACGAGCTCTATAAGCAGCATAACGATCAATCCAACCCCAATCTGGAATTGATGAAAAGGCTCGCGGACAATGGCGTGAAGATTTATCTATGCGAACAGGCTGCCGCCAGTTTCGATATGGACCCTGACGCCCAGATCAATGAATACGTCGAACCGGTGCTTTCTGCGCTAACCGCCATCCCGCAACTGCAACTCGACGGTTATGCCTTTATGCCCTGAGAGATCCAGGCTCCTTGTAAAAAGAGCGCCAGCGGCGCTCTTTTTTGTGCTTGCTGAATGCCAGCGTTCACTACACCTGCTGATTGCCCGGCACCATGACATCCTCGAGGCTGGAGCGGGTTGGCGTAGTGTTACTGCTCATCACGCTGAACGATCCGTCGGTTTCCAATACCACCGCCTGCACCTCGCTCATGTCGATCACCCCGGATGCGCGCACCGCCGCTTTTAGTTCGTCTTGGGTTACCCGCGCTTGTCGCAGGGCATCCGGCAGCGCCACCCCCTGATAAAACAGCAAGGCCGGTTCACCGGTTACCAGCTGACGCACCCAGCTCATCCGCACGCTGGACCAGGTCACGGCGTACTGCATGCCGATGAGCAGCGCCAGCGCCAGAACTCCCTGGAAAAGCGTGACGTTCTTGCTAAGGATGATACTGGCAAGCACCGAGCCCAGCGCCACGGTCACCACCAGATCGAAGGCATTCATCTTCGCCAAGGTTCGACGCCCGGATATGCGCAGCAAGGCCACCAAGGTGACATAGCCAATTACCGCGGATATCGCGACGCGAAAAAGCGACGGCCATCCGGCAAAAAAAAGATCATCCATGATTATTTCCTTCCTGATAATTAAGCCATCAGTGTAGCCTAGGGCCGATCAGGCAACGCTGAATACCGGCCCCGGCGGCGACTAGGCGCGAGACATCAATCACTGCAGGACAGGCCGCGCATTGACCGGCTGAAGCGGGCGATTGTTGGGCTCATGCAGCACATCAGCAAAGCGCTCGATCTGCTTCTCGGATGCGGTGACCGGCTGCTTCATCACCAGCCAGCGCACGCCTTCTGTGCAGGGCGGCGTGGTCAAGGAGCCATTGAAGCGATAATAATCCTGATCCGACGGCAGAATGGCTTCCGCGCTCAAACTAGAGGACAGCTCATTCTCGTCACCGACCTGCTCGGGCATATTGGACCAGGCCTGCTCCACGCCTTCGTTCGCAGCGCCTTCCTCGAACATTACCGCAACGACCGCCAGCTCCCCCTCGTCGCTTACGTGCACAAAATGGACTTCCATCGGGTAGGACTTGCCATCGAGTTGATTCTCGGCAGGCGCATGGAAATGAAACTGCTTCAATTCAAAACTGGTGTCATCAACCTCAATTGTGCTACCCGGCGCGTAGTTGACCTGGACGGTATGGCCGTTGTTGAGGATTTCTTCGGCGCCCTCCTGGTAGTTAAACGCTATCGGCTGTAACTCCGCTTCGATAAACCCCGTCAGGTTGATCGGCGACTGATTCATTCCGTCGCACATGAAATGATCCGGACTCAGCTCAGCCCAGCTCTCCGGCCCTCTGTCGCCGGAATAGCCCCACTGCTCCACTTCAGCGGCATTGGCAGCGCCTGTCATTAACAGCGCCGCACTCAGGCAAATTACTTTCTTCATGAAAACCTCCCTGGTAAGCATTACGAATACGTGAAGACGACAAGCCTAGGCGAGGTTGGATTGAACGGCAATGTGGCGGGGGTGTTTCAGTTAAATCACGAGAGTGCCGACGATTGAGAAAGCAGGAGTAGGATGCTGAACATTAGTCTTGCGTGAATTAGGCTCTTTCAGGTCACCAATGCAGCTGCATGTCACACTCATCGATCGAGGTAGCCATACCTTTTCGAATCGACTCGCGCATGCCCGGCGCCGATAGTAGAAACAATGATCCCTGAATGGACGCCCAATCACGGGCTTTGATTGAGGCAAAGACAATTCGCGCAAGAACGCGGAAAAGCACGGCGTTGGACAGTCTGAAGCAGAGGAAAGAGAGTTCTGGGAAAGCCATGATTCCACTGAGTACGTGTACTGGCGTCGCGCTCAACCTGCTTCTTTTCCAAAACTGAAGCCCTCAACCAAAACAATATCGCTCCGCTTGCCGGAAACACTGCTTGATCGTATCAAAATCGAAGCGAACAAACGTGACATGCCTTATCAGTCACTGATCAAAGTCTGGCTTTCGGAAGACGTGGACGAAAAACGCCGCGCTAGATGAGGCGCCAACGGATCGGCGTACAGCGGCCTATTAATGCGGACATCTTTCTTGAACATGGCCTCTGCATACTGCTGATGATGTGTTTTCCGATCATCCCCATCTGATGAGACTCTGCTATTTCATCAATCAGTCGATAAAGGTTGCTACGCGTCTCGGTGGCGGTGATCCCAGTCATGACGCACCCTCGATTCGTTTAATTCTTGACCAGCGAACGCCTTTCGGCACGTACGTCAGAATGTACGCTTAACATAACGCAGCCATCATGTGGTCGTCGCAGGGATTGCATGGTCATACACCCTGCGCCAGAATGTACCAATTATTGGTACTATCGAGGTGGCGCCATGCAAAAGAACACCAGCATCACTCTAGGCCAACATTTTGATGCGTTCATTGCGGAACAGCTCAAGAACGGCCGATACAGCTCAACCAGCGAGGTCGTGCGGGCAGGATTGCGCCTGCTCGAGGAATCCGAAACCCGCTTGATCACACTGCGAAAATTACTCAAGGAAGGCGAAGATAGTGGTTTTGAAGACTACTCCTATGACTCATTCATTGATGAACTGGATAATGAAACTCGCTGATGCCGAATTTCAAGCTTTCCAAGAAGGCCAAAGCTGACCTCAAAACCATTGCGCGCTACACGGAGCGTGAATGGGGGCGCGAACAACGAAACCACTACATTCTCCAGTTCGATCAGTGCTTTCATCGTCTCGCCGAAAACCCGAACCTGGGTCGAACATGTGATGAAATAAGTCCTGGCTACCGTCAGCACACCCAAGGAAGCCATATCATTTTTTACCGGCAAGTTCCGGAAGATGTTGTGGAAATCATCCGTATCCTGCACAAACGCATGTTGCCTGAAGGCCATTTGCTGTAGGGCACAACGCCCCCATCACCGGTAACAACGCCGCAGCTAAGCAGAGGTTCTGGCATCCGGGCATGGCTGGGTTCGTTACCGATCCTCACGCAAGCGACCTTCCACGTACTTGTGGAGAATACTGGCAACAAGGGTTTGGTAAGGAATGCCTTCAGCCAGCGCTTTATTCTGAAGCCCCCCGAAGATCCTTGGAAGAAAGCCTGATGTTAATGCGGGCGTCTTTCTTGAACATGGCCTCTGCATACTGCTGATGCCATGCTTTCCGATCATCAATGTCTGGTGCCCGCTGTAGTTCTCCGGCCTCGAACCCGTCCAGAATTTCCTGCTCTTCTTTATCCAGCCTGCTCATTTTGGACCTCCCAAATAGGTTTTGGTCGCTTTCCGGCTCGGAATTAACCCGGTACGCTCTCATACTGTACAAAAATCAGTCGACACCTCCATGGGATCACGATGCCCGAACTCTACGATACAACCGCACCCAAAAAATCAGCAAACCTCTCAGTTAACAGCGACTTGCTAGCCAAAACCCGCGCCCTGAACATAAATCTTTCAGCCACTCTTGAGCGTGCATTGAAAGAGGAGCTTGCGAAACGCGAAGCGGGCCGATGGGTTGAAGAAAATCGTACTGCGATCAGAAGCTACAACGAGTTCTTCAAGCAGCATGGATGATTTGGTGACGAGTTTCGGGAATTTTGATGGCCCAGTTCGATGTTTATTCCAGCCTGAGCAAACCAGTAACACTTTCTATCCATTCCTGGTGGATGTTCAAAGCGCTCTCCTGGCCGACCTGGCAACCCGCATCGTCATACCGTTGGGCAACCGCTCAGCCTTCGGTGGCCAGGCAATGCAAGGGCTTACACACGAAATAAGCTTCGACGGACAGGAACTTTTGTTGCTTACCCCACAAATATCCTCAGTACCTGAAAAATAACTCAAGAACCCGATTGGCTCACTCTCACATTTCAAAGACCAGATTGTCGGAGCTCTGGATCTCGCTACAACCGGGATTTAACGCCTGCAGCAGGGGCGCGACGTCAGGAGCGTCCCTTGCCTCAATTGGTTAGATTTCTTGGTTGCCGTCCACGAATAGGTCTGATTGGGAGGCTCGCAATTTCTGAGCATGCTTATAACTCTTTCCCTGCGGAGTCTCAATCGACTGCCTTTCGTCATATTTACGAATTACAGTTGTCACAACATAGCCGGTTATCTCGACCTCACCAACCTCATCTAGCTTTCTAAAAACATTGAGAACACACTCTAAAAAAGTACCATGTTGAAAGGTGATTTCTTCCCTTAAAACTTGGTGCTGAAAAGCTGCATCCTGCATTGTGAAGCCAACAATCTTCTCATCATAAATCCCTTTCCACTTATAGCGTCCCTCTCGCAATACGGGGCTTACAACTTCGATATTGGCATTCTCGATGATTAACGGCTTTAACGAATGCGAAGTCAGTATAAAATCATGGAATCGCCCCTTTGAGACATTTCTTTCTGGCGCAAAAGGTTCGAGATTTTGATCTAAAGGTGAGATCCCGATTGATTCTACGTCATCACGGCCGCTTAAGTTTTTGTAGAAGTTCGACCTCCTGACAACTATCTTGGGTTCTTTTTTCAACAAGTGAACAGCATTATCTCGTGTTGCATTCTCAGTTTTGGGTTCCACTTCACGTAATTCTTGGCGCAACTTTTCAATTTGGAGTCTTTTTTCTTCAATACTAAGATCTGTTAATTCTTTGCTAAGAGCCTCTTCCTCTGATTCGTATATCTGTGGTGCAAGGGAAACAAGAATAGCTACAATGGAGAGAACAACACTCAACTGCCCAGAATTCTCCCCGGCCCACTTCCAAACCTCTCTCAAACCGCCTTCTGCAAGCGCTTGAGCATCGATCTGGACGGACAACCCAAGAGTGGAGGCAATTTCATAAAAAATAGCGAGCAATTCTGCCTCGCAGCGATTGCGAAGAACAGCATCCATGGAGTGCTCGCCATCTTCCAAATAGTAATGGAGCTCGATCCCTCCAACTGAAGTCATGCTATTCTCCTTGTAAATCTAACGCCGCCAACACGCGCAGCTTTGAAGTGTAGGCGAAGCCGCAACGTAAAAGCTGTCGCTGTGCTTGGCCTGGTTAGATTTCTTATGGCACATCAAAGATCTGCTGCCAATCACACGGACTACCGTTCGTGAACTTCCCTTCCTCATCGGCGTCGCAAGCGCCAATGAAGTCCTCGGTTTGGCCTTCGGTCATCGTTTCCGCCAAGTTGAAGGGGCGTGGCATTTTCCGCTTTAGATAACCAAGTCGATAGGCATCTTCGGAGTCGTGAAAGGCGAACCCTTTAATTTCAAATCCCGATAGCTGGGAAATGTATTCTGATTTGACGACAAACAGTGATGGGTCGGCACTCTTGGTAATTGATTGTTCAAGTAGCTCGGAGTTGAACTGCGCCAACTCTGAAAGCGTAATCAGCAGTTCATAAAGATCATACT
Source organism: uncultured Halomonas sp. (assembly GCF_947500835.1). Lineage (GTDB taxonomy): Bacteria > Pseudomonadota > Gammaproteobacteria > Pseudomonadales > Halomonadaceae > Modicisalibacter. The sequence goes on along the minus strand of NZ_CANMTQ010000007.1, from coordinate 1,612 downwards.
CGACGTCAAAAATCGAATCTCCACTGGCTGGCGCACGATATGAGATCACCTCTCGCTGGGCTTTCAATTGCTGTGTCAGTGCTTTTAGGCGCTTAGCCGTATCTTGATCAAACTTTCCAAGCCAATCAAAAGCCAGATTGATAGCCCGTGAATGAGAGACTGAAATAAGTTCCCCCCCAGACCATTCAGCGGTAGGCAATGTGTATACAACCGCCCGCAACAAAGATAACGCTGCATAGTATTCGTAGTAAGGATTAGCAATCCTCAGGCCTGTTTCCTCACTGTGTTCGAGCGCATTGGTAAGAACGGTAGCGTTCAAAATCATCTTTGTCGCAAGATATGTACGACAAACCCATGTAGAGTTTGCCTCGACGTCCCACGCCTTCGTCAAAGCCGAGTATTGTGTCAGGACTTGGCTTACCACCTTGGAAAGTTTCTTCTCAGGGCAGATATCAAAGAGCCGACGGTATGAATACCGCCATTCACGGTTTGCGTAATCCACTTCGTCTCCCAAGAAATCTAACGTCGCCAACACGTGCGGCTTTGTAGTGGAGCCGAAGGCGAAACGAAAAAGCCGTCGCGGTGCTTGGCATTGTTAGCGGTCATACTTCGGGTGTACATATTGAATTAGCGAAGTGCGGCCTTGGATATGCAGCACGCGAACTTGCATTACTGCGCCGTTGCTATCTTCTAGTTCAAATGGTTCATCGATGCCAAAGGTTGCAGGCTGGTTATCACCTCCATTTATGGCGATATTGTCTGCGTACAAATAGGTTCGATTAGACGTATCAAGGATCGGGTTGAGCCTACCCTGTAACCCCGGAATATAGCCCGTGGAATGGCAGATCACGGAGCCGGTGCTATCGCTGGCATCAAGCGTAACGACTAGATCTTCACTTGGGTCCCATTTTTCGATGATCGCACCAGGGTAATTAGGATGCGCAACCATCAGCTGATACTGGCGGCGTGTTGGAATCGTGAGAATCGCGCTCCCTTGTGCGCCGGTTTCTGATGATTTTATAGTATCGTTGTCTGCGATTGCGACGACTTGGGCGCCCTCAACAAGACTTGACTCGGAATCCTTGACTGTCACGGTTGGTTCCTTTGGATCAACGCGTGGAACAGTTGTAGCAGAGAAAAGAGCTTTGCGTACTAAGCTCGAAGGTACCGAGTAGCCGCTATTCACTAACTTGCGATGGACAATTTCAACAAATGCGCTTGGAGCACAGCCTTCAAGTGATACGTACCCGACCGTCGGTAGCACCCCCGGAATTGCGGTTTTGTCGAAACGCGCTGGGAGTATGTATTCTTGATACTCTCGGAACGCTCGGGCCTGCATTGCCTGTCGTTCATGGCTGCACCACAATTTCTCGGCATAGTGTTGTGAGATGAACATGATCGTGTACACGGCTTTGTTCGTGTAAACCTCTGACAAATAGTCGTAGAGGTTCTTGCCCCAGAGATTTGCCTCTTCAAAAAGGTCGTAGAAAACCTTTACGCCAGAGTCTCGCAGCAGATTGGCCACTTGATCTACGTGTAAACACCCCTGTTTTAGTGGCACCGCCGATTAGAGTTTTCCGCCCGTTGATGTTTCGCCAGGTATTCCCATGGC
>NZ_CANMTQ010000006.1 GCF_947500835.1 uncultured Halomonas sp. | reverse complement strand
TACGCTGAAGTGCTCAAGAAATCGGTCGGTGGCCCGAGCACCCTTCAATAGCGTTGCGCTTGGAACTTGAAACCGCCGTGTGCCAGTAGCTCGATATCATCGACGCGTTCGCGTAGAGGCGGTATATCGATTCGAATGATGTTGAGACGATGGTATAAATCTTCTCGAAAATTTCCATCCTTTACGGCATCCTCAAGATTGTTATGAGTCGCGCAAAGTATACGGACATCAACGGATATTTCATCGAGGCTGCCGATACGCTGAATCTTCTTGTCTTCGAGAAAACGCAGAAGATTGACCTGTATATCGGTAGGTAAATCGCCAATCTCGTCCAGAAATAGAGTTCCTTTGGTGGCAGCCTCGATGCGTCCTATCTTTCGATGACTTGCACCTGTGAAAGCGCCCTTTTCGTATCCGAATAACTCCGACTGGACTAGATTGCTCGGAATGGCGCCGCAGTTGACGGCAACGAATGGCTCTTTGGCGCGTAAGGACCGTTCATGAATGGCGTGGGCCGTCAGCTCTTTACCGGTACCGGATTCTCCGCTGATGTAGATGGAGGCATCGACATCGGCCACCTTATCGATAATTCCGTAAAGTCTTTTGATCGCAGGTGAAGTCCCAACAATTTTACGATCTTGATACTGTTTTTCGAATGTATCATCGGTTGTCCTTCCGGCACCCAGGCATACCATGCTAAGTGCATGGTTGAGGAGGCAATCAAGTTGCTGTTGCTCGATAGGCAAAACGTGATAGGCAAAAAATAGGTTTTCCAATAGCCGACTCAGGATAGTATTTTCACGAGGCTCCTCATCGATCAACGCGATCCACTTCCTATGATCACCGGCAACGATATTCTCGATATCAGCGGTTTTAGGAAGAATCTGTAATGACAAAAAGAGCAAGCCAACGGCAGGAAAAGTACATTTTGCAAGTGCCAAGACTTGATGCAAATCGTCGGCATGATGCACCCGCCAGCCGCAAGCGCTCATCTCATGAGATATCTTTCGAGCATCAAGCGGTGGGCTGTCAACGATCAGCAGAGCTTTCGATGTATCCATTGGCGTTTCCTCGGGATAAACTATTATTATGTCATGTATGAAAGATTATTAAGTGATTGCTTATATTAAGAAGATATCTGATGCCATATCACTTATGCAATCTTATATGCTTCAACCAATAGGGTTTTAACTTGGAACAGCCATTAATTCACTTTATCCATCAGTGAGGTTGTTGATAGTTGTCAACTTATACAACATTGTTCTTTTTTTCTTCACTGTAAAGCTGGAGCTGAATGCTAGTTAGACGTTTTTGGAATATGTATTTAATAACATATGTTAAATTTAACTTTTTACTTCGATAGTAAAGACTTAACTACTACCTCAAATAGATGAGAATAAATCTTATTTATCCTCTTGTTAAGAATACTTCGGTAATGACTAAGATCTCGAGCAAATGGCGAGAGCCCTGCTCAAAAGAATTGTGGAAGGTTGATCTGCTCAGGTGTTAAGAAAGACGTATTCAGACAAGCTGAGGGTTTTTTTAGAAGAAGAGACTACGGGTAGGAAACCACCGACGATGAGCGGTAGCCAGTACTATGGCGATGGCTGATAAAGGTCAGAGCATGGACCCGATCGACAAGCCCTCCATCATGAAGTCTCTTTGTCGCCAGAACCGCGTAATACTGATTGCTAAAAAGCCGACGCGCCCGCATTTGCCGGCGAATCGGTCGCATAAAACAGCAGGTGTCGATGTTGTCTAGAAGTACTCTGGACAACATCAGTGACACATCAACAGCTATACTCCGATAACACGGTCCACGATCTACCTTAGCGCCGCGGAGATTTCTGGTGGCTGGGAGGGGGGGCACCCAAGTTTTGACGCGCCCAATTCATGGCCTGGATACGATTGTGTACCTTGATCTTGCGAAAGATATTGTAAAGATGGGACTTCACCGTATGCTCGCTCACGAATAGCTTGTCAGCGATCTCTGTATTGGATGCTCCAGACCCCAACAGACCGATAATTTCGAGTTCGCGGTGAGTAAGCCCGCAAACTGGCCGGTAAGCATTGAGCTGCTGGCGCCGATAAAATTCAATCAGCCGGGTCATCAACGAGCGCGACATCCATAGATCGCCTTCGAGTAATGCGCCAATGCCCTTGCAAATCAGCTGCAGGCTATCGCGGCGATAAAATACGCCTTGTAGATGAAGGGATGCGAGCACGTCCGCAGCATGATCTTCATCACGCAGATTGAAGGCGGCAAGGGTCATGGATTGACGCTCGGCGGCGCGGCCATGCCACTGTTGCATACTGCTTTCATCGACATGATCCGCGTCGAGCAGTACCAGAATGCTATCGTTTTCAAGGTTGTCGACAGAGTCATGAGGGCTGACAGCAGTGATCTGACAGTCAAGCTGCTCAGCAATGTAATCCATAAAGAGTTGAGACTGAGGATTGCAGTCGGTTACAAGAAGAATTAATGGGTTCTCATGTTCCATGGTGTTGCTCCAGAAGTATGGTCTGTTGTCGTAGGGCGTTCGGGTGCCCCTACCCACATTGCGCAAGTTGAGCTAGGGTTACCTTTTTCTATCAAATTGTAAAGTTAAGTTACAAAATATGTTTATTCTTTTTAGGCATTAAAACTGATTTTTTATTCTTTTCTTGCAAAAATGCAAATAAAACATAAAGTTACATTTCGGTTCGCCATTCTGGTGTCATGAGAAGGTTTACTACCTCCAATAAAAACAGGCTTGTAGTAATTTTTATCTAGGAAGATTTAGTTTTTTTTCGATTAGTTTTTTAATGCTTTTTTTTAAGTCCTGCCTTAATTCTCGAAATGACCTAGCGTGATGCGCTTTTTCTAGGTAACTATTCGGGCAAGCGCTGAGCATTTAAAATGAATTAGTATTCTTGGAGTTGCCTTAGTGAGCGTCAGTCAGACAATAGTATTGGCCAGTAATAACTCTGGAAAATTGAGAGAATTCAATACGCTATTTGAAGCCTTGGGTATTACCCTGCTTTCGCAAACAAAATTTGCATCAATTGATGTCGAAGAAACTGGATCGACGTTCGTCGAGAATGCACTGCTCAAAGCACGAGAAGCTTGCCGTGTCAGCGGGCTGCCTGCGTTAGCCGATGACTCCGGATTGGAAGTCGATGCCCTGCAAGGCGCCCCCGGGGTTTTTTCCGCACGCTACGCAGGCGAAGGCAGTTCTGACGATGACAATAACTGCAAGTTGCTCACTGCAATGGATCAGTTTCCCGAAGGGCAGCGAACCGCTCGTTACTGGTGTGTGCTGGTATTGTTACGCAGTGTCGTGGATCCGGTGCCGCTGATTGTGCAAGCCAGTTGGGAAGGCGAGATACTCGCGCGCCCTCGGGGAGAAGGTGGGTTTGGATACGATCCCTTGTTCTGGATTCCTGAAAAAGCCATGAGCGTTGCCGAACTCAGCGCCCAGGAAAAGAATCGGTTGAGCCACCGCGGCCGCGCTCTTCAAATGCTTATCGAGCAGTTACGTTGATGCTGGAACTACCTCCACTAGCACTTTATGTGCACCTTCCCTGGTGCGTTCGTAAATGTCCTTATTGTGATTTCAATTCCCACGGGATTGGTGCTACTCAGGAATTACCCGAGCAGGCTTATCTTGAGGCCCTGCTGTCGGATCTTGATCAGGAGGAAAGGCGAGCTGGCCCGCGCAAATTGATCAGTATATTCATTGGCGGTGGCACCCCCAGTCTGATGTCGCCTGATTTCTACCGGGCGCTGATCAAGGGAATAGCGCAACGCTTTGAGCTTGCTTTCAACTGCGAGATTACACTTGAAGCAAATCCAGGCACCCTGGAGCAGGGGCGTTTTGCAGGTTATCGCGAGAGTGGCATCAATCGCTTGTCGATCGGCGTGCAGAGTTTTCAGCCTGAGCAATTGAAAACGCTTGGCCGTATTCATGATGGCGAACAGGCTCATCATGCCGTCGCTAGCGCCCGACGTGCAGGCTTCGACAACCTGAACCTGGATTTGATGCACGGCCTGCCTCAACAGGATGTGGCATTAGCGCTGGATGATATCGATCAGGCATTGTCGCTAAGCCCTGAACATCTTTCCTGGTATCAGCTCACACTGGAGCCTAATACCGAATTCTACTCCCATCCGCCTGCCTTACCGGAGGATGAGACTCTCTGGGATATTCAGGACGCAGGTCACATCCGACTTGAAGCGGCGGGACTGACACGCTATGAAATATCCGCCTACGCGCGTTCAGGACGACGCTCTCTGCACAATCTCAATTACTGGCAGTTCGGTGACTATATCGGTATCGGTGCCGGTGCCCATGGCAAGTTGAGCCACAGGTCGGATAACGGTGAACTGGTGGTCGAGCGCTACTGGAAAAGCCGTCAGCCACAAGCGTATCTGCGGCGCCGGCACGATCCCAGGGGATTCCTGGCCGGTAGTCAACGCGTCGATACCTCTGCCCTGCCCCTTGAGTTCGCCATGAACGCATTGCGCCTGGTGGAGGGTGTCTCCCTTGACGAGTGGACTCGTACCAGCGGTCGCCCTTTGCATGAACTCAATAAAAAATTAGCAGAAGCTCGTAAAAAAGGATTGCTGACCGACAATCCTTTTCGCCTACAGGCCTCACCCCAAGGTCTGCTATTCTTGAACGACCTTCTCGCCTTGATAAGCGATAGCTGACGACAGGCGTGAAGATGATTCGCTGTTAACGAACGCAAAGGAGTTCTATAAGAAATGGCTAAGCAATTCTGGCTGGCGTTGCCCTTGACGGCTGCCATTGCCGTTACCGGGTGTTCGACGACCAATCCTCAAAGCGGTGAAACCCAGCGTGCCAAAGCGACCACTGGCGCGGGTATTGGTGCTGCCGTAGGCGCGATTGCAGGCGCCTTGAGCGGCGATGGAAGCTCCAGTCGGCGCGATCGTGCCCTGATCGGTGCAGCAGCAGGGGCAGCTGCCGGCGGGGGGATTGGCTACTATATGGATCGTCAGGAGGCGCAATTACGCGATCGACTGCAAGGGACCGGCATCGATGTTGACCGACAGGGAGACAATATCGTTCTCAACATGCCCAACAGTGTCACCTTCGGTTTTGACTCCAGCGAACTTACCTCCGCGGCGCGCCAGGCGCTCAATGACGCCTCCGCGGTCATGCGTGAATACCCGGAAACCCGCATCACCGTGGCAGGTCACACCGATAGCAGTGGTGCCGAAGACTATAATCAACGTCTTTCCCAGCGTCGCGCTCAGGCAGTAGGCAGTTATCTGACTCAGGGAGGGGTTGCAAGTCAGCGCCTGAATATCGTGGGTTACGGGGAAAACCAGCCCATTGCCAGCAATGCAAACGAGCAAGGGCGAGCCCAGAATCGCCGTGTCGAAATTACCCTGGAGCCCACTCAACAGCAGTAATCATACCCGTGGCTACTTGTCACGAGTCTGTGTAATGCTTGGCCCGTCGCCTATTGCGACGGGCTTTTTATTTTCTGGACAATACGCCATGCTTTCTTATCAACACGCCTATCATGCGGGTAATTTCGCGGATGTTCACAAACACCTGATAATGTTCATCGTGCTGCGTAGTCTTTTACGTAAAGAATCGCCTATTACGTATATAGATACTCACGCAGGTCGTGGCTTCTATTCTTTGTCAGAACCCGAGTCGCAAAAGCTCAAGGAGTACGAAAAAGGGGTTTTACCCTTATGGCGGGAACGCGCAGCATTGATTGGCAACGAGCGCAGTGATGAAGGTCTGTTAGGAGAATGGCTAGGAGAGCTGTCCAGGGCACAAAGTGCCAACGCCAGGCAACTGACGCATTACCCTGGTTCCCCCTGGTGGCTCGCTCAGGCACTACGCCATGAGGACAAGCTGCATCTATTCGAGCTTCATCCCGGAGAGCAGCGGTATCTCGAAGCCCAGCCACTGCCTCCTAATGTACGGCGTCACCCTGAAGATGGTCTATCAGGATTGCGACGCATGCTGCCGGTCGCCACCCCAAGGCTTTGTGTGCTGATCGATCCCAGCTATGAGCGCAAGCAGGACTACACTGAGGTGGCCGAAACGCTAGCCTTCTTATCACGCAAGGCGCGGCATGCCGTGGTGATGGTGTGGTACCCGCTCTTGCCCACCGGCAAGCATCGGCTTCTGCTTGATGAAGTAAAACAGGCGGGGCTGCGCAAACTCTGGTGCAGCGAGTTGAGATTGCATACACCGGGGCAGGAACACGGCATGTATGGCAGCGGCTTATTGTTGCTTAACCCACCTTGGGGCCTGGATCGGCAGATCGAAAACACGATGCAGCGGGTAGTGGCCTGTTTGGGCGGTGAAGCCCACCATAAGGGATATTGGTGGGTAAAGGAGTAATCTTCGCCACTCAACGCCGCTTCGCCTTCGGATTCAAACGACCGCGGCCACGTTCAGGTACCAGACGGTTGAAGTAGAGAAAGCCGAACGCCAGCCAACCCAAGGTCAGTGCCGCAGTAAGACCAAGTACGGTCAGGGGGCCGAACTGGGCGATCAGAGGCAGTGCGGCAGCGGTGAACAGACCGCCTCCCACGACAGGTTCGAACATCAACTGTTTATAGCCGAAACTTTCCATGGCGCCGGATTCGTTTTTTGGATCCGCCACGCGCATCAATAGAATGCCGGTAACGGTAACCCCCATGGATTGGCCCATATCGCCGATCCCACGTTCGAACCAGTTCTCGGGAATGATTCGAGGCGCAATCACCAGGAGCACGAACAATACCCAGGCAATACCTGTCATGGCGAGAAGCAGGAAAGGCACCAAATATTCACCCAGGGTCGTGAGTGATAGGGTGGCCAGCGCAGCGACTATCGTGTAATCCAGAGCTGTGCCGGAAATACGACTCATGGTGCGGGCTGAAATGTGTCTTTCCCAGCCGCAGCGCATGACGATCAACTGCATGATGACGCCACCAATCATGGCGATGGGAAACAGGGGCACATGCTCCATGATCTCGATGCCACCACCGCTTGCCCAGGTAACATCCTCGATCCATTGGAGCGCTTTCAAAATCAGCCAGCCGATGACGATGGCCACCCCGACCAGTCCCAAATGAAAGCTGAGCGGATCGGTGGCGCTGGATTCGTGCTCCAGATCCTGCTTGAAGGTTTCAATTTGATCAGCGCTGGGTTCATCGGATTTGCTCTGGGAGGAGTCTTGCTCGAGAGAGGTAAGAATGCCTCGACGGGCCGCAATGTTGATCAGGAGAGTACCGATCAATACCCCGGCGACGATGCCGATCGTGGCCATGCCGAGGGCCAGATCGGCGCCCTCCTCGAAACCTAGGTCAGTGAATGTGCCGGCCATGCCTGCCGCCGTTCCATGGCCGCCTTCGAATCCCATCTCGATCAACGCACCCACCATGGGATTGACACCGAATACAGGGGTCAGAACCAGCAGTGCAAGAGAAAGGCCCACCACGTATTGGCCCCAGGCCATGGTTTGGCCGACCACGACCTGAGGGCCCGCACGCATCCATATCTCACGTAGGCCTGGCAGGGGCTTGCCCAGGAAAAGCGCCGCAAAGACGACTGAGATGAGTAACCCAGGCATCTCCAGCCAACTATTGTAAATATAATCTGGAAAGATGCCCTTGCCATTCTCGAAAGGCGAACCAACGATTGCACCGAGTACCGCGGGTCCTGCAAGGAGCGCAAGCACCCCGCCAATCACCGAACTAGGCAAGAAGATAGCGCGCATCCAACGGACATGGGCTCTGGTGATCGCGCTGAGCAATAAAATCATGCCAATGATCAGCAAGGCGATGAATAGTTCGGCAACCGACATGATGGAACTCCCTTTCCACTTACGATGACGCCCTCATCGATGCAAATTGAATACGTAAAATTAAGGAATTCTTTAAAAGGTAGAGTATGGGGGTAAAAATACCAACCGTTGCTCAGGCGATGATGCAGCGTTGAGCAAAAGGCTGGCTGTCTTTCGCTTTACTTCCCGATGCAGAATGTGAAGTTTTACTAGTTATCAATCAGATAACGACTTACCGGGGTTCGCTCGGGGGAATGTGGAGAAAATTGTAAATTTTGCGCTTTTTCACATTTCACTGGGTGGCAGCATCGCGTATGCATGGCCTAGGGCACCAGTTGGCTCCTAAACCGTCTAAGCTTACACTACGCCTCAATAAATTTTGTTCCGAGCAGCAGTCATGGCCACCACTTACGCCAGAATCAATCCAGATATCCTAACCTGGGCCCGAGAGCGGGCACAGCTTAGTGTGTCTGCTTTGGCGTCCAAACTGGGGGTGCCAGACGATAAGCTTGATGCCTGGGAGCGAGCGGAGAAACCGCCGACCTTCAAGCAGGCTCAAGACTTTGCCGCAAAGACCCACATTCCGTTTGGCTATCTGTACCTGAAGCAGCCGCCGGAAGAGACGTTACCGTTACCTGATCTTCGGACGGTCGGCGGGCGTCATCCTAACCGGCCTTCTTCCGAGCTTATCGAAATGGCTCAGATCGTTCTGAGACGGCAGGAATGGTACGCGGAGTACCTTCGAGACCAAGGTGTGGAGCGCAACCCATATGTTGGTCGTTTCACTGCTCGCTCCAATATCCTTGATGTGGTCCAGGACATGCGGCATGTGCTCGGTATACCAGCTCATCCCGATCGAGGTAACTGGGAAGATTACTGGCGCCTACTCATCCGCAAAATCGAAGAGACGGGCATCCTGGTCATGCGGCAGGGATTCATCCGTCATCACTCTCGTCCGTTATCTGTTCAAGAGTTTCGCGGTTTTGCCATTTCCGATCCTCTGGCACCGGTGATCTTCGTCAACCAAGCCGATGCCCCAGCCGCACGCTTGTTCACCTTAATCCATGAATTGGCGCATATCTGGATCGGCAAGAGTGGGGTTTCTGACGCAAGTCCCGATACCCACCAAAGAGAAGAGATTTTCTGTAACGCTGTAGCGGCGGAATTTTTGGTTCCCAAGGCGGAGTTTGATACCCACTGGCAACACGCCGAAGATTGGAAAGAGAACTTGCCAGTATTGGAGGCCCATTTCCGCGTCAGTACATGGGTAATCGCAAGGCGAGCGCTGACACTCGGGAAAATATCCCGAGACGAATACCGAAATTACGTCGACGACCTCCAGGAACGTTATCGGAACCGTGAACGAACTCAGGGTGGCCCTACGTTTTACAGAACTCAAAGAGGACAGATCAGCGAAACGTTCTCTAAGGCGCTCGTCAGTGAGGCTCTCAGTGGCCGCGTCCTTCTTCGTGATGCAGGTAGCTTACTGAACATGAAGCCCCACAAAATAACCAACTATGCTAAAGAATTAGGGATCTGATGTATTTGCTGGACGCTAACACCTACATCCAGGCGAAGAACCTCCATTACCAGATGTCATTCTGTCCGGCTTATTGGTCTTGGCTCGACCAACAGTATGCAATGTCAGCGCTGGCGAGCATCCGTACTGTCTATGATGAATTGTCTGATGGAGATGACGAGCTTTCGGATTGGGTCAAGAACAGGAAGGACCAGTTCATCCCAGTTTCAGACGATGATATTCAGCAGAAGTTCGCAGAAGTAGCTCAGCATGTAGCTGAGCTGGAAGGAAAAAAGCAAGAATTTGTGGCGGAGTTCCTCAGTAAGGCAGATCCTTGGCTCATCGCAACGGCGGCTGTTATTGGCGGTACTGTCGTTACTCACGAGATACCTGTTCCCGAAAACAGTAACAAGGTCAAAATTCCAAATATCTGCGACGTCTTCGGTGTACCCTATATCACGACATTCCAGCTTTTGAACGAGCTAGAAGCCCAATTTGTACTGGGATAACAATAATCGTGAACGTCGTCATATAGTTAAATCTACGACACAAAAATCGCCCAAGCATTTCTATGCCCCATCTACATTGGACGATTTATGAACCCCATCATACTCTCACCTCTCTTGAGACCATAATCCATCTTCATCCTGTCGTCGGGCTTCTTGCTCGTATGATTTGGCAAGGCTTTCGATCATCTCGGTAAGGTTGGGTTTCGAATCTTTCCAATGAGTGGAAAAGTGCCTGAATTTCTCTGCAACCTCGTGTTCCTGCTTCCCGCCATCGTAGGGCATGCGAGAGGTAACGCCTCGGGAATTGCATACTCCTGTATGAAAGCCTCTTCTGATATCTTCGCAGTCATCCTTATCCAATAGTTCAGCAATAACCGGATCTGGCCAGCATTCCAGATTTTTGTTCAGAGGCCAGTCGGATAGCCAAGTGCCCACCGTCAGATCAGTGACAGCTCCCCGGCCTTTCTCTTTTGCCAGTTCACGCACCTTGTTGACCCATGAGAAAAACAGCGCTCTGCCAATTTTTTCATCGGAGATTCTCCCGGGAACACCGCGCCCACTATGGATTAAGGAGCCTGCTGTTTTTGCTGATACATGAAGGTTTTCGGGTATGTAGTGGTCAAGTGCTTTAGGCCACCGTCTTTTGAGCATTCCAGTATTCCGTCTCTGCGACATTCGGCGGCAGTCCGTCGTTGTGTTTATGAGGCCGTAATTGGTTGCTCCAGTGCGCCCAGTGATTCTCTACAGCCTCTATGCCGTGACCGGCGATACCCAACTGAATGCCTAACCACAAGGCGGTTGCAGGAGAGGTTTCCAGCCAGGCTTCCAGATCGTCTCCGTCCCACACCCAAACATCAGCCCAAGCATTGCGGCTTCTTACTCTTTTCCGCCATGTGTCTTTCCCGGGCCAGCGGCGAGGAGTCACAAAAACGAAAGTAACCCGAGCAGCATCTGCTTCGGAAATTTGTTTTAGACGTTTTTCGAAATCACTTCCTGCCTTTAAAGCCGGATCTTTTGAAGTGCACAGTTCCCAATAACTGATTCTATTCGGAACCCAAGGGTTTCCCTCTGCCGTTTCTATAACGCCGTCCCAGCCGGGTATGTTGACCGAGTCGCCACCCGGCATGGCAAGCGCCGTGGTGCGAGCTGTTGCCGAGATCAACCTTCTTACCAATACAGGAAGCATTCCTTGGGCTTCACGCTTGTCTGACCACTGTGCGAGATGGGTTGCCGTTATACGCATGGTGAAAAATCTCCGCAGTCATTGTCAGCATACTTAGCAGCATGAGTAGAACTGGAATCATTTCCCAATACAAAAACTCCCGAAAATCTCCCCTAATAAATCATCGGCGCTGAATTCGCCGGTTATTTCCCCTAGCGCTTGCTGCGCCTCACGCAGGTCTTCAGCAAGAAGCTCACCTGCACCATGGCCTCGTAGCTGGGCTGCGCCGTTAGTAAGCGCTGACTCCGCGCGAGCCAAGGCATCAAGATGGCGACGACGAGCGGAGAAGCGCCCTTCTGTCGTGGTGCTGTAACCCATGATGGTTTTCAGATGTTCTTTCAAACTCTCAATACCCGCCCCGGTCTTGGCCGATAAGCGTACAGTCGGTGGGGTCGTGACAGTATCCAGGCCTGCAGGCTCATGGCTGGTATCGATCTTGTTGCGAACCAGCGTCAGGCGGTCGGGATCCGGTAGGCGGCCAACGAATTCTGGCCATACCACCATGGGATCCAGTGCTTCGGTAGTGGTCGCATCCACCAGCAATAGCACACGATCCGCCTTTTCGATCTCCGCCCAGGCTCGAGCGACACCAATCTGCTCCACCGCGTCCGGTGTATCGCGAAGACCCGCCGTATCGATGATGTGCAATGGCATGCCATCGAGGTGAATGTGCTCCCGCAGCACATCCCGGGTCGTGCCTTCGACAGCGGTGACGATCGCGGTATCCTGCTCGGTCAGGGCGTTGAGCAGGCTTGACTTGCCGGCGTTGGGACGCCCGGCAATCACGACACTCATTCCTTCACGAATCAATGCGCCCTGCCCTGCAGCTTCACGTACATCCTTCAAAGAGGCCTGGATGCCTGCAAGTTGGCTGGCGACCCTGCCATCGGCGAGAAAATCGATCTCTTCTTCAGGGAAATCGATGGCTGCCTCGACGTAAAGACGCAGTTGTATCAATTGCTGCACCAAGGCTTCCACGCGACGAGAAAACTCCCCCTGTAGCGAACGCAGCGCATTCTCTGCCGCCGCTTGGGAATTGGCATCGATCAGATCTGCTATGGCTTCGGCCTGAGCCAGATCGAGCTTGTCGTTGAGAAAGGCGCGCTCGGAGAACTCACCGGGTCGCGCAAGTCTTGCGCCAAGCTCGACGCAATGAGCCAGCAATAAATCCATGATCACCGGTCCGCCATGACCCTGTAACTCGAGTACGTCTTCGCCGGTGAAGGAGTGGGGCCCTGGAAAGTACAGGGCGATACCTTCATCGAGTGAACGGTTCTTTTCCGCCAGGAAAGAGCCGTAGTGCGCATGGCGCGGCACGGGGCACTCACCTAGCACTTCCCCGGCGATAAACTCGCAGGCAGGGCCTGAGACGCGAATGATGCCGACGCCGCCGCGTCCGGGGGGAGTCGCCAAAGCGGCGATGGTGTCCTGTGTATAGAATCGGCTATCACCCATGGGATGACCTTTTGAGAAAACAGCGATGTGAAGGCGGGAAAGAAAAACGCTAGCCCTCAACAAAGATGAGGGCTGGCGGAATGAGAGTAAGTGCTTACTTCGCTGGTGTGCTTTTACCTGTCGAAGGACCACTCTCGATCTTGCGGGTGATGATCCACTGCTGAATGATCGAAATCGTGTTGTTGACTATCCAGTAGATGACCAGGCCCGCCGGGAACCACAGGAAGAAAAAGGTGAAGATGATCGGCAGCATCTTCATGATCTTGGCCTGCATGGGATCCGGCGGCGTCGGGTTGAGCTGTTGCTGAACGAACATCGAGACACCCATCAAAATCGGCAGCACGAAATAGGGATCCTTCATCGACAGATCGTGAATCCACAGCATGAATGGGGCATGACGCAGTTCCACGGATTCCATCAGCATCCAGTAAAGGGCAATGAATACCGGCATCTGGATCAGGATCGGCAGACAGCCCCCCAGAGGATTGATCTTTTCCTTCTGGTAGAACTTCATCATCTCCTGGGACATCTTCTGGCGATCGCTACCGTGCTGCTCCTTGATGCGCTGCATCTCGGGACCCAGCTTGCGCATCTTGGCCATCGACTTGTAAGCGGTCGCCGATAAAGGGAACAGTACGATCTTGACGATCACCGTCAGCATCACGATCGACCAACCCCAATTGCCGAGTAGGTCGTGGATCTTGTCCAGCAACCAGAACAAGGGATTGGCAAGGAACCACAGCCAACCAAAATCGACGGTCAACTCCAAGTAAGGCGCGACACTCTCCAGGTGCTCCTGAATCTTGGGACCCATGTACAGCGTGGCCTCCAGGTCAGCCTCCCCACCGGGGGAGATGCTCTCTGTCGGACCCGCGAAGGCTGCGACATTTCGTCCTTTTGAATCGGTGGTAGCGTAGTAAAGGTTTTGCTGATTCTGTAACGGCGCCCAGGCAGAAGTGAAGTAGTGCTGGATCATGGCGACCCAGCCGCCCTCCACATCACGATTCTTGAAAGCGCCTTCCTGTATGTCGTCGAAATCGATCTTCTCGTAATGATTGTCCGGGGAGGAATAAGCGGCACCCAGATAAGAACTCATGCCCACACCACCGCCAGACGAGGGGTCCGGACTTCCGTCCCGCGCCAACTGACCAATGAAACGTGCGGTCACCGGGGCATCGCTGCCATTGACCAAATGATAGGACACGTCCACTGCATAGCTGTCGTGAGTAAAAGTAAAGCGCTTGATGATATCGATATCATTGATCGTTGCGGTCAAGTCAACGCTCAGCGCCTTATCCTCTTGATCCAGACGATAGGAGGTTTTCTCGGGTGTGAAACGGATCCGTCCGTCATTACCCTCAAGCTGAAGCCCGGATTTGGCAACATAGCTGCGTACATTGTTATCTGACAACAGAACAAAAGGCTGCTCTGAGTCCAGACTGTACTTATGATTGAGTAGCGCCGCGTAAACGATATCGCCACCTTGGGGGTCGATACGTATATCGAATACGTCCGTGACGACACTGATCAGACTGTTGCTGTCGTTGGCAGCTTCCTCTTCTGGCATGGCGTTGCTGGTGGGCGCATTGGCTTGGGTTGCAGGAGCTGCCAGGCTCTCTTGGCCCTGCCCGTCATCGCCAGAGGCGTCACCACGCTGTGTGTCGCTGGCAATTGGTGAGCCAGGTTGTTCGCCAAGCTGACCGTAATCCTGATTCCATTGAATAACCAGCAAGTAGGCAAGAACCGCAAGTGGAATCAGCAGAAGTAGTCGTTTTACATCCATGAGGGATCTGCCCAATAGGGTGGTGACACATGCCAGGCGCTCTCAGGCCAAGTCAAGCATCATCGAGGTGACGTGCATGACGAGACACTAGTCTGGCTCGACATTACAGCGAAGCGGTGACTGAGTGTCGACGTGCTTCTTTTTCCAGACGTCGCCACATGCCATGGAGCTGACGCTGCACCGTTGCGTTGTCTAGATCGTTGATGCCGCGTCGTGCAAGCAATACAACGTCCACCGATGGCAAGCGCTGTTGCTGGAGGCGAACGGATTCTCGAACAAACCGCTTTAAACGATTGCGATCAACGGCCCGGCGAACGTTCTTCTTGCTAAATACAAGACCTATGCGAACGTGGCCCAACGAATTGTGACTGGCCAATGCCAGGAGGCCTTTGCCATGAATCTTGTACTCGGCACCGCTGAAGACATGGCGATAGTCTCCAGCCGTCAAAAGACGTAGAGCTCGAGGAAACGTCTGACAAGGCACGCGTGACAATCCGTTGCTTAGGCGCTCAGACGCTTACGACCCTTGGCACGACGACGAGCCAGCACCTGACGGCCATTCTTGGTTGCCATGCGTGCGCGAAAACCATGCACGCGCTTGCGCTTGAGCACGCTCGGTTGAAAAGTACGTTTCATATCAGCTGCTTCCCACGTAATTGTGTGAACGGGTAGTCATGAGATTGCCCAAACGCCGTTGTGGAGCGCTGAGCAGATTCATTTCAAGAGCGGGGATTCTAGTGAATTCATACGCTTTGTGCAATTTTTCCGTTGCTTGTCCACAGCCGAAAAGATTCCGTGTGCGCATAAGTTTCAATTCAGGCTATTTCATCAGCACGTTGTCATTTATGCATGGTGCCAACCCCAGGGCCTATTACTGTAATAATATAGGTATTTACTTACTACTGCTGTTATTAATGCTGTGGGTAGTTTTTGTGGATAAGCATATTTTATATAGTAATATCAATTATTTATGCATTGTTAAATTCTGTGTACTAGCGGTGTTGAAGCTCTGTGTAGCAGTCACATAACCCTGTGCAAAACTCTCTTTTTATGCACAGTCAATTTCTGTGCACATTTTCACATGGGATTTATATTCCTTCTTTCCTCTAGTTATCCACAAGCATTGATTAGCCCTCTTCGTGTGGATAACTTGCCTCTTGAGCGTTACACTATCGAGCCATTCGCAACCTAGACAGTGAGGTCGTGTGTCGCTCGCGCTTTGGCAGCAGTGTCTAAACTACTTACAAGACGAATTGAACTCTCAGCAATTCAATACCTGGATTCGACCTCTCCAGGCAGAAGACGGAGAGTCCAATGAATTGAGCTTGTTGGCGCCCAATCGCTTTGTACGTGATTGGGTAAGTGATAAATATTTGAAACGTATCAATGAGTTGCTACGAGAATTATCGCCGGCCAAACCGCCCAAGGTGTCCCTTTCAGTGGGCAGTCGGCGTGCCGCACCCAAACCGCAGACTCGCGAATTAGGGAACCCCGTTTCTGCCAACCGTCCTTCTAAGCCTATTGCCCCTGCAGTACATACCTCCTCAAAAAGCGATAACGCCTATGAACGCGAGGACGAGCAGCTCAACGAATCAAAGCGACGCGAGGGCCGTAGTGGGGCGCGGCAGGTGCAGGTCGAGGGTAGTCTCAAGCATCAAAGTGGCCTCAACCCCAATTTCACCTTCGATACCTTTGTCGAGGGTAAATCGAACCAGTTGGCACGAGCAGCGTCGCGTCAGGTTTCCGAAAACCCCGGAGGAGCCTATAACCCCCTCTTCCTTTATGGCGGAGTAGGGTTGGGCAAAACTCACTTGATGCATGCAGTGGGTAACCAGCTTGCGTTGCTACGCGACAATGCCACCGTTATCTATCTTCACTCAGAGCGCTTCGTAGCGGACATGGTCAAGGCGTTACAGCTCAATGCCATCAATGATTTCAAGCGCTTTTATCGAAGCGTTGACGCTTTGCTTATCGACGATATCCAGTTCTTTGCTGGTAAAGAACGCTCCCAGGAAGAGTTCTTCCACACCTTTAATGCGTTGTTGGAAGGTGGCCAGCAGATGATCCTGACTTCTGACCGCTATCCCAAGGAAATAAACGGTGTGGAAGAACGGCTCAAGTCGCGCTTCGGATGGGGGTTGACCGTCGCAATAGAGCCACCGGAACTCGAGACACGAGTCGCTATTTTGATGAAGAAGGCAGATCAGGCTAAAGTCGACCTGCCTCACGATGCCGCTTTCTTTATTGCCCAAAAGATTCGATCTAACGTTCGAGAGCTGGAAGGTGCACTGAAAAAAGTCATTGCCGATTCCCATTTCATGGGTAAACCGATTACCCAGGACTTCATTCGAGAATCGCTAAAGGATTTGTTGGCACTGCAAGATAAGCAAGTGGGTGTTGATAATATTCAACGCACGGTGGCGGAATATTACAAGATCAAAATTGCCGATCTGCTTTCTAAACGGCGTTCTCGCTCGGTGGCACGTCCTCGACAGGTTGCAATGGCCTTGGCCAAGGAGTTGACGAATCATAGCCTGCCAGAAATCGGCGACGCATTTGGCGGACGGGATCACACGACCGTATTACACGCTTGTCGCAAGATTAAGGCGTTGCAAGAAGAAAGTGCGGACATACGTGAAGATTACAAGAATCTGCTGCGTTCATTGACGAGCTGAAGATATCACCCCAAAACCGGTCATTGCCCTTAGGCGCCATAAAATAAACAGGAGAAGATAGAGTTATCATGAAATTTTCCATCTCCCGGGAGGCTTTTCTACGGCCTCTGACACTGGTTGCAGGCGTTGTCGAGCGGCGTCAAACACTTCCTGTACTCTCGAATGTACTTATACATGTTCAGGATGCGCAGGTAGCTTTGACTGGTACGGATTTAGAGGTAGAGCTGATTGGTCGCGCCGAACCTTTGAGCGTTGACGAGCCTGGGTCGGTAACAGTGCCGGCACGCAAGCTCATGGATATCTGTAAATCATTGCCTGAACAGTCGGATATCACTTTTACACTCGAAGATGGTCGTGCGGTACTGCGCTGTGGACGATCGCGCTTCACACTGTCGACGCTTCCGGCTGTCGAATTTCCAAGTATCGAAAGCGATAAAAGCAATGAAGAGTTCAGTCTGCCTCGAAGTACGCTCAAATACTTGATCGATGCGACGGCTTTTGCCATGGCTCAGCAGGATGTCCGATATTATCTCAATGGTATGTTGTTGGAGCTAGGACAAAACATCGTCCGTAGTGTCGCAACGGACGGGCATCGGCTAGCAGTGTGCGCACGCTCGATGGATGTCAGCGTCGAACCTGTGCAAAAGCTGATCGTACCACGCAAAGGCATTCTCGAATTGGTTCGGCTACTTGATGGCAGTGATGAACCTGTGCAATTGACCTTAAGCGGTAATCATCTGCGAGCTCATACCGGGGATTATACTTTTACCTCGAAGTTGGTAGACGGTAAATTCCCGGATTATGATCGAGTCATTCCCAAGGGAGGTGATAAGGCGATCATTGCTGAACGTGCCGAGCTTCGTCAGGTATTATCTAGAACCTCGATCCTGTCCAATGAGAAATACCGTGGCATACGGCTTCAGCTTGAAAATGGCAATCTAAGGGTGATGGCCAACAATCCCGAACAGGAAGAGGCTGAAGAAAACATCGCTATTGAATACGATGGCAATGCCATGGAGATCGGATTCAATGTGGGTTATCTGGTCGATGTACTCAATGTCTTGGATGAGGATCGTGTTCAGATAACGCTCTCCGACCCTAACAGTAGCGCCATTCTTGAAGAGCCAGGTGGTGGTGACGCGTTATATGTCGTCATGCCCATGCGGCTCTAGAAACCTCACGTCTACACCACGATAGCACGGATTATGTACTATCGTGGGGTGCATATTGATGTCTCTTGATCGTTTGACCTTTCAAGGTTTGCGTAATCTGCAAACCGCTGACATACGCCCTTCAGCTGGCGTCAACCTTATCATTGGTGATAATGGTAGTGGCAAGACAAGCCTACTGGAAGGCATACATATACTAGGCTTGGGACGCTCCTTCCGGACTCAACAGTTAAAGCACGCCATTCAGCACGATGTGAATGCATTGTCCTTGCACGGGCGTTTGAAAGGCGACCCTCCCCTCCCCATCGGCATCCGCCGTGAGCGCTCTGCGACAGAGCCTACTATTCGCATGGCGGGTGAGTCTGTGACACGTATTGCTCAGCTAGCCGAGGCCTTACCGCTACAGTTGATCAATCCTGATGCGTTTCGACTGCTTGAAGGTTCACCGGTTTTTCGTCGAGAGTTTTTCGATTGGGGAGTGTTTCACGTGAAACATGAGTTCTTCGATATATGGCGACGAGTGCGCAGAGCCTTGAAACATCGGAATGCATTACTGAGACATGGTAAGATAGATCGTCAAAACCTTGCAGTATGGGATCGAGAACTAGCGAATTATGGTGTGCAGCTCGATGCTCTCCGCAGCGACTACATGAAAAACTTCTCACCTATCTTTGAAGAAACCCTTAAAGAGCTCTTGCCACTTTACGGTGCTGATCTGACGCTTCGCTACTTCAAAGGATGGGATCATAAGCGCTCCTATTCGGAAGTGCTGCGAGATAGCCATGAGAGTGATCGTCAAATGGGGTTCACACAGCAAGGGCCGCAACGAGCGGATTTGCGCATACGTATCGGTCGCCGTCCTGCCAAGGAAGTCCTTTCCAGGGGACAGCAGAAACTTGTAGTGAGCGCTTTGAAATTGGCACAAGGACGCTTGCTCGAGAATATTACCGGACGACGCTGTATATATTTGATAGATGATTTACCCGCAGAGCTCGATGAACATCATCGACATGCTTTTTGCAATTGGTTGGAAAGGATGCAGTGTCAAGTATTTATAACAAGTGTAGAGCCTGAATCGTTATTAGGGTTCTGGCAAGCGACAACACCCCTGTCAATGTTTCACGTGAAACATGGACAACTGACAGATCAAGAATAGATTGTATTCAAGTGGAGTAGCCAATGAGCGAACAGGCTTACGATTCATCGAGTATTAAGGTTCTAAAAGGCCTAGATGCGGTACGCAAACGCCCCGGCATGTACATTGGGGATACAGATGATGGTACCGGACTGCATCACATGGTCTTTGAGCTTGTGGATAATTCTATCGACGAAGCATTGGCCGGCCATTGTAGCGAAATACGGGTAGTCATACACCCGGATGAGTCCGTGACTGTCAGTGACAATGGTCGAGGCATCCCTACTGATATCCATTCAGATGAAGGTGTATCCGCCGCAGAAGTCATCATGACGGTACTTCATGCGGGAGGTAAGTTTGACGACAACTCCTATAAAGTGTCCGGTGGACTTCATGGGGTTGGCGTTTCAGTGGTCAACGCCCTTTCGGAAGAGCTAAAGTTAACCGTCTGGCGTGCCGGCGAGATGCACGAGCAGATCTACCGCCATGGTGTGCCTGAATCACCGCTTGCCATTGTGGGACAAACCGACAAAAGTGGTACCCGGGTACATTTTCGCCCATCGCCAAAGACATTTGCCAATATTGAATTTCATTACGATATTCTGGCAAAAAGGCTTCGCGAACTTTCATTCTTGAACTCTGGTGTTGCCATTCGTTTGATCGATGAGCGTTCGGCGCGTGAAGAATTGTTCCATTATGAGGGCGGTTTAAAAGCGTTTGTTGATCACCTCAACACAAACAAAACTACGTTAAATCCGGTTTTCCATTTTGATACACAGCGCGACGACGGCATTGGTGTCGAAGTGGCAATGCAATGGAATAATACGTATTCAGAAAATATTTTCTGTTATACCAATAACATACCGCAGCGTGACGGCGGAACGCATCTAGCAGGCTTCCGGGCCGCCTTGACGCGTTCACTCAATCATTACATTGAAGCAGAGGGCTTGCTCAAGAAAGCCAAGGTCAATACGTCTGGCGATGATGCTCGAGAAGGTCTAACCGCTATCATCTCGGTCAAGGCGCCAGATCCCAAGTTCTCCTCGCAGACCAAAGAAAAGCTCGTTTCCTCGGAGGTCAAGACCGCAGTAGAACAGGAGTTGGGGCGCCAATTCTCGGACTATCTAGTTGAACGGCCAAATGAAGCCAAATCCATCGTCAACAAGATGCTTGATGCGGCACGGGCGAGAGAAGCAGCACGTAAGGCTCGGGAGATGACGCGGCGGAAAGGAGCATTGGATATTGCAGGCTTACCTGGCAAGCTTGCTGACTGTCAGGAAAAGGATCCGAGTCTATCCGAGCTTTACCTGGTGGAGGGTGACTCTGCAGGCGGCAGCGCCAAACAGGGTCGCGATCGTCGTACCCAGGCCATCCTGCCTCTCAAGGGTAAGATTCTCAATGTGGAAAAAGCGCGCTTCGACAAGATGCTCTCTTCTGCAGAAGTTGGAACGCTGATCACTGCGCTAGGCTGCGGTATTGGACGCGAAGAGTTCAATCCAGATAAGCTGCGCTATCATTCGATCATTATAATGACGGATGCGGATGTTGATGGTTCGCATATTCGCACGCTACTGCTGACTTTCTTTTTCCGGCAGATGCCAGAGCTGATTGAGCGAGGGCATATATTCATTGCCCAGCCTCCTCTGTATAAGATCAAGCGTGGCAAACAGGAAATGTACCTCAAGGACGAACAGGCCTTGATCGATTACTTGACCAACACGGCTTTGGATGGTGCTAGCCTTCATGTCAATGCAGATGCCCCAGGAATCACCGGGAGTCAGCTGGAATCTCTGGTAGAGCAGTACCGCGATGTCATGAAACGGATAGATCGTTTATCCCGCGTGTATCCTCGCGAAGTACTGCGCAAGATAGTTCACGCAGCTACACTGGAAAGCGAAACCAGTCTTGCAGACCGTGTCACCATGCAGAACTGGATCGAGTCATTGCAGGTTGAAATGGATTCGTTGATTGCTCATGAAGGTGGCCCGCGACATATTTTCCAGTTGCATGAAGACCCTGAGCGAGGCATATATTTGCCAGGAGTTGCAATTACCGCTCATGGTGTAACCACGGATTATGTCTGGGGAGTGGATTTCTTCCGCAGTGCCGACTATCGCGCCCTGGTAGGGCTAGGCGAGGCGTTGAATGATCTGCTTGAGAATGGTGCCTATATCGCACGCGGAGAGCGCAGTAAGCCTGTCAAGACCTTCTACGAGGCGCTAGAGTGGTTGATGCTCGAGGCTCAGCGAGGTCTATCCATTCAGCGATACAAGGGCCTCGGCGAGATGAACCCTGAACAGCTGTGGGAAACTACCATGGACCCGGAAACACGTCGTATGCTGCGGGTTACCATTGAAGATGCTGTTGCTGCCGATATGATGTTCAACACGCTGATGGGTGATGAAGTCGAACCCCGTCGCTTCTTCATCGAGCAGAATGCTCTGGTAGCCAATCTCGACGTTTGATGTTTCACGTGAAACATCAAATACTCGACGAAAATTGAACGCCATTAGCTTATAAAAATGCAAACAGCCCGGTCCAATGGACCGGGCTGTTTTATAAAAGGCTTACTTCAGCAGAGTAGTAGGCAGTATCAGTAGCCCCCATAAATTCATTCATCCAACAAAAAGTTGGCAAATTCTTCAAGATCCTTATAAATCCGGGTTTCCGCAGGTAGATCATCGGCCAAGGTTATATTGCCTTTCCCTGTGCGCACTAGTGCTAATTGACATCCCATGGATGCCCCCGCCTGCAGATCCCGTAAACTGTCTCCTACCATCCAAGCATTGCTAAGATGCTCCATACCCAACGCTAAACGAATTTGTTCTAATAAACCCGGCCGTGGTTTACGGCAAGCGCAATCATCTTCAGGCCCGTGCGGACAATAAGCAACATGCGCAATACGACCACCTGCATCTTCAATCTCATTGATCATTGCTTCATGTATTAGTAAAAGGCTGTACTCAGTAAAATAACCACGGGCAATGCCTGATTGATTGGTAGCTACAGCTAATGTCCAGCCTGCTTTGGTAAGACGACCGATAGCATTGATTGCTTGTGGGTAAGGCGCCCACTCTTCCAACGACTTGATATAGTGATCAGAATCTTCATTGATCACACCGTCGCGATCCAGAATAATCACTTTGCTTGTATCGATAGCAGGCATAGTCAAGTGCGTTTTATAGGTGGCAAAAGTGAAGTAGCACGATGTTTCACATGAAACATCGTGCCAAACTATACGTCATCAGTTATTCAAGACAAGAGAACTTTATTAAGGCTCAACGGTTCTTGGAGTTCCACACATCATCCCAATCCCATCCATCCTTGAAGTTATAGCAAAGCAAGAGCTTTTGTCGGGACTGGCTACTGAGGTGGTCATGAATCTGTTCTGATGATTTGTCGAAGCAGGGTAGCTCAGCATAAGCCGCAAAATTCGGAAACCTGGGTTCACGCTCAGAAGGATAAATAAATGCTGTATGTAGAGTATTCAGGAACTGGTAGATCGAATCCTTGATGACAGAGATTTGCAGTCGAGTAGCGGCATCTAGTCGAGGGCAGGCATACTCGATAATGACCAATGCTTGATAGAGTCTGGTCAAAGTTACCGGTAGAGCGCTTATAGAGTGCTGGCTATGGTAATAATGCAGGATGGGGTAGGCCAGGTGCTGTTGTCCCAACGTAGTTATCGGGCCTTGCATTGAAGCAAGTTGGTCTGCCAAACCCGGAAAGCTCCCTTCATGGCAAGTGTTTTGAATAATATGCAGTGGACTATGACCCAGTGAACTGATTAATAAAGCACACTGGCGTTTTTGCACCGTTGCGGACACTACAGGAACGATATAAGTAACCGCCAAAGTAAATAAAAACAGCCCGTTGGCAGCTGCTAATGCAGACAGGAATCGCCAGATATTATCGCCAGGTACATAGTCACCGTAGCCAAGGGTCGAGATCGTATAACCGATAAAATAAAATCTTTCCAGAGCCGTCGCCATCACCATGGTTGTAGAGTTCACTACAGCATAGGGAACGCTGCAAAAGAGTAAAAACCATCCAAGCCATGCAAGACTTACCCAAAGGATGATAAGTGATATCGTGATCCAAGGGCCTACAGCATTGAGCATGGCATGGCTTTTTCGACGGCGATGGATCCGGAGAAACACTTCCCAGATGGCGTTGATAAAACGATTGGTCAATGGACCTGAATTGGATGCAGATAAAGTGGTTTGAATTGCGTCGTAGGTCACCACCGCGATCAGTAAAAATCCGATGATGCCAATCAGAGGATTTCCTATCATCCTGACGTCCTTTTTTGTATGGTCTTATGAGTCCAGCATTGAGGGTAGAGAATAACTCGCCCTCACTCTATAAGCGTTAGCATGGGTAAAGGACGTCAACCTGTGATTTATCAAGACCGGTACTTATTGATACTGTTTACTTGAATCTGATGTCTTATCCTGAGCATGAAATGCCACGAAGAAAATAGTCTTGGATAGTGACAGGGTAGGGTAGCCATCAGAGGGGTTGAGCAGATAAAAACTGGAAGGACGAAATGTAGAAGGTCGATGTTTCACGTGAAACATGACCGATTGTCGGAGCCTGATCAAGAGGGGCCAGCATGATAGCTGGCCCCTCTAGTCTGAGTTGCTACTGTTTATGTCTGTCGGGCTTATTGCAACTGACCGATATCAGCCACTTCGAGGAACAGTCCCTGTAGCTTAGCCAGCAGCGCCAAGCGGTTGTTACGCACTGCGGCATCCTCAGTCATAACCATGACCTCATCGAAGAATGTGTCGACAGGCACTCTAAGAGCAGCCAGGGCGTCCAGTGCCCCACGATAGCGTGCATCGGCAAGTAGCGGTGCAGTCAATTCGCGCCGTTCTTCCAGAGCCTTCTCAAGTGCCTGCTCTGCGGGCTCCTGAAGTAGCCGTGAATCGATCTGAACCGTGCTTTCCTGCTCATACCCTTGCTTGGCGAGAATGTTGGTGACGCGCTTGTTAGCCGCAGCAAGTGCTGTTGCTTCTTCACGCTGACTGAAGGCATGCACCGCACGCACACGGCGCGCAAAATCCAGAGGGCGAGTGACAGGGCGAGCACGCACCGCCAGATAGACCTCTACGGCAATACCTTCCTCTCGGGTCCAGGCACGAAAACGATCAAGCATATAATCGAGCACGTCATCGGCCAGGCCCTTCGACTCTGGCAGTGCTTGATACTGTGACGCTGCCTGTTCGATCAGCTCGCGTAGGTCGAGATCAAGTTCGGCCTTGACCAGAATATTGAGCACGCCAATAGCGGCACGACGCAGGGCAAAGGGGTCCTTGGTGCCGCTAGGGCGTTGGCCGATGCCAAAGATGCCGACCAGCGTATCCAAACGGTCCGCCAGGGCCAGTGCTTGCCCGGTCGCAGTCTGTGGAATTTGGTCGCTGGCAAAGCGGGGCAGGTACTGCTCTTGCAGCGCCTGGGCGACTGCATCAGGCTCGCCATCATGCCGGGCATAGTAATAACCCATGATGCCCTGCAACTCGGGAAATTCCTGTACCATCTCCGTGACGAGATCGCACTTGGCCAATTGTGCGGCACGCCGGGCATGTTCGCTATTGCCGCCGATGCGCTCGGCGATAGTAAGGGCCAGGGCCTCGTTGCGATTACTCTTGTCGGCCAGAGAGCCAAGCTGATGCTGGAAGGTCACGCTTGCCAGGCCATCGCGACGAGAAGCAAGGCTGCGGCTGAGATCGGCTTCATAGAAGAAGGCTGCGTCCGCAAGGCGGGGGCGAATGACCTTTTCGTTGCCTTCGATGACCTGACGCGGATCGCGGCTATCGATGTTGGCAACAGTGATGAACGCTGGCTTGAGCTTGCCGTCTTCATCTAGCAGGTGAAAGTATTTCTGATTGGCCTTCATCGATGACACGAGGCATTCGGCAGGTACATCAAGAAACTGTGCATCGAAGCTGCCTGCCAAGGCCACGGGCCATTCCACCAGACCACTGACCTCTACAAGCAATGTCTCGTCGATGACGGCCGTGGCGTTCAGTGTTTCCGCCTGAGCAAGCACCTGTTGTCGAATGCGCTCGCGGCGCTGCTCCCGGTCAGCAAGCACGTAGGCGCCTTCCAGAGCGCCCAGGTAGTCCTCCGCATGAGCTAGTGCGATCGGTTCCGGTGCATGAAAACGATGGCCCCGGGTATCGCGTCCGGCATCGAGGCCGAGCACGCGAGTCTCGACGACATCGCTGCCATAGAGTACGACCAGCCAATGAACCGGCCGGGAAAACTCGATTCGCGAATCGCCCCAGCGCATATACTTGGGCACCGGGAGGGCGGCAACGGCCTTGGCAATGATCTTCGGGAGGAGGGCGCCAACCGCTTCGCCACCTTGAGTGAAGCGATAGCCGAGCCAGGTGCCCTTATCTGTTTCGAGGTGCATCAGTTGATCGACATCGACGCCGCAGGAGCGAGCAAATCCTATGGCGGCCTTGGTCGGTTCGCCATCCTTGAAAGCGGCGCCAAGCGCCGGGCCTCGGCGCTCGATTTCCCGATCGGGCTGCTTGTCCTCGAGGGCGCTTATCTGTACTGCCAGGCGGCGGGGGGTTGCATAGGCGCGTACCTGGTCGAAGCAAAGTTCGGCCTCGCGCAAGCCTTCGGCGATATGGGCGGCGAATGCATCCGAGAGAGCATCGATAGCACCCGGAGGAAGTTCCTCGACACCTAATTCAACAAGTAGGGTATTGGACGCCATCCTTACACATCTCCCTTTTCGGTAAGCGGTTCTTCGGCCAGTAACTCTCGACGCAGGGCATCACTGGCCATGGGGAAACCAGCCATCTTGCGTGATTGGTAATACGCTTGGGCGACCTCCCGGGCCAGGGTGCGCACCCGCAGGATATAGCGCTGTCGTTCCGTGACCGAGATCGCGTGGCGCGCATCGAGCAGGTTGAAGGTATGCGACGCCTTGAGCACCATCTCGTAGGCGGGAAGGGGCAGTCCGGCCTCGAGCAGCTTGGTGCATTCGCGTTCGAGATGATCGAACTGGGCAAACAGGGCTTCGACGTTGGCGTGTTCGAAATTGTAGGCCGACTGCTCGCGCTCGTTCTGCAGATAGACGTCGCCGTAGCTGACCTGGGTGCCGTCCGGCGCAATGGCCCATACCAGGTCGTAGACGCTATCGACATCCTGAAGATACATGGCGATGCGTTCCAGCCCATAGGTCAGCTCGCCGGTCACCGGATAACATTCAATACC
This sequence comes from uncultured Halomonas sp., assembly GCF_947500835.1. Taxonomy (GTDB): domain Bacteria; phylum Pseudomonadota; class Gammaproteobacteria; order Pseudomonadales; family Halomonadaceae; genus Modicisalibacter. Next base: position 243,505 of record NZ_CANMTQ010000006.1, on the reverse strand, counting down.
GCCGGCCTGCTGGAAGTAGGTGAACTGAGTGACTTCCATGCCGTTGAGCCAAATCTCCCAACCCAATCCCCAGGCGCCCAGGGTCGGCGATTCCCAGTTGTCCTCGACGAAACGAATGTCGTGAATCAGCGGGTCGAGGCCCAACCGCTTCAGAGAGCCCAGGTAGAGTTCCTGAAAGTGCTCCGGAGACGGCTTCATGACGACCTGAAACTGATAGTAGTGCTGCAGACGATTGGGGTTCTCGCCATAGCGGCCATCGGTGGGGCGCCGTGAAGGCTGCACATAGGCGGCGTTCCAGTTCTCGGGACCGATGGAGCGCAGGAAGGTTGCCGGGTGAAAGGTGCCGGCGCCGACTTCCATGTCCAGTGGCTGCAGGATCACGCAGCCTTGCTCGGCCCAGTACTGCTGCAGGGCGAGAATCAAGCCCTGAAAGGTTTGCACGTCGGAGGGCGACTGTGTCATTGGTGAAGCACCGTTAGCCATGAATTCATGAGCCGTCAAGTATACAATCAGCAGCCAAGGGGTTATAGGCGCGGTGTCGAAATGGTAAGGCGGCGAGACCGAAAACCGGAATGAACAGAGAGGGCGAACCATGATCGTAGTGACAGGCGGTGCCGGTTTCATTGGCGCCAATCTGGTCAAGGCGCTCAATGCGAGAGGCCACCAGGATGTGCTGGTGGTCGACGACCTGACCGATGGCACCAAGTTCATCAACCTGGCTGACTGTAGCCTGGGGGACTATCTGGACAAGCATGAGTTCCTGCGTCGGGCTCAGGCTGAGCTACATGGCGACACCAGTGAGCGTTTGCCACCCATCGAGGCGATCTTTCACGAAGGCGCCTGTTCCGACACCACGGAGTGGGACGGCAAGTTCATGCTCGAAAACAACTTCGAGTACTCCAAGGTACTGTTCCATCTATGCCAGCGACGCGGTATCCCACTGCTTTATGCCTCCTCGGCGGCTACCTATGGTGGCAGCGATGTCTTTTTCGAAGCGCCGGAGTATGAGAAGCCCCTTAACGTGTATGGCTACTCCAAGCTGCTCTTCGATCAATATGTACGCCAGCACTGGCATCACCTGACCAGCCAGGTAGTGGGCTTTCGCTACTTCAATGTCTACGGCCCGCGAGAGCAGCACAAGGGCAAGATGGCCAGCGTCGCCTATCATCACCACACCCAGGTAATCCAGGGGCAGAATCCACGCCTGTTCGGTGCCTGGGATGGCTTCGATGCCGGTATGCAGAGCCGGGATTTTGTCTATGTGGGCGATGCTGTCGCAGTCAATCTCTGGTTTCTCGATCACCCGGAGCACTCGGGCATCTTCAACCTTGGCACCGGTCGGGCCGAGCCGTTCAAGGCCATTGCCGACCGCGTGATTTCCTATTACGACCGCACCCGGGGGATCAAGGGCCAGATCGAGTACATCGACTTTCCGGAGGAACTCAAGGGCCGCTACCAGAGCTATACCCGGGCGGATATTTCGCGGCTGCGGAAAGTGGGTTACGACGCCGAGTTCAAGACCGTGGCGGAAGGGGTGGGCGCCTATCTGGAATGGCTGAATGATTGATTCGAATCAGCCCAAGGGCGAGCGTATTCTGGTGGTAGGGCCTTCCTGGGTCGGCGATATGGTCATGGCCCAGAGCCTGTTCAAGACGCTCAAGAGCCGTCATCCCTTTTGCCACATCGGGGTGCTGGCTCCGGCCTGGTCACAGCCGATTCTGGCGCGCATGGCGGAAGTGGATGAGGCGATTGCCCTGGACGTCAAGCACGGGCAATTCGGCTTGAGCGTTCGGCGTCAGGTCGCTCGCAGCCTCAAGGGGCGCTTCGATCGCGCCATCGTACTGCCACGTTCCTGGAAGTCGGCGCTGGTGCCTTTTCTGGCGCACATACCCAAGCGCACCGGCTTTGTCGGGGAGCAGCGCCTGGTGCTGCTTACGGAGCGTCGCAAACTGGACAAGACGGTGCTCGATCAAACCGTCAAACGTTTCGTGTCCCTGGGGCTGCCGGAGGCAGAGGCACAACAGAGTGATTTTACCATTCCGACGCCCCATCTCGAGACGGACAGGGCCAATCTGGCGATGCTGAAGTCAACCCATGCTCTAGGCGAACGGCCCGCCATCGGCATGATGCCTGGGGCGGAATACGGCCCCGCAAAGCAATGGCCGCTTGCGCATTTTCGACGCTTGGCACAGCAGTTGGTGAGCGACGGCTATGCGATTCGAGTGCTGGGCGGCCCCAAGGATGTTGCAGCTGGGGAGACCATTACCGCCGATCTGGCCCACGCTTACAATCTTTGCGGCAAGACGCAGCTGGTGGATGCGGTGGACCTGCTCGCGGACTGCCGTCAGGTAGTGACCAACGACTCAGGATTGATGCATGTGGCGGCAGCGGTAGGTACTCATGTGCAGGCGGTCTATGGCTCCTCCACACCGCGCTATACGCCGCCGCTGACGGGCAATGCCAGCATTCATACCCTGGCGCTCACCTGCTCGCCCTGTTTCAAACGCGAGTGCCCGCTGGGACATACCCATTGCCTACAGCTGATTGCACCGGAGCGTCTGCTACGGGCGATCGAGCTGAATGAGGCATCGTAGGAAGCATTAAGGGTATGGGAGGGCCTGTTCAGCCTTCTGGGGCAGGCTTGTCCTGAATTTCTTGCCATAGCCTGAGTTGTAACTCGCGTTCTTCCAGCATACGGGTATTGAGGTCCTCCAGACCGTGACGTTCCACCAGGGTCTGGGCCGGCGAAAGCAAGGACGCACCGAGTCCCGCGCGATGAGACGGAATGGTGAAGCCCATGGCTTCGAGCAGGGTGGGCAGAATATCCATGGTGGTGGCCTCGCGATGGATCACTTTCTTTGGCAGGTCATTGCCGAACATGATCAAGGTGTTCTCTCGCGGACCCTCTATCAGCTGTAGCCAGGCGGAATTCTTCATCGACAGATGATCGCTCGCCACCATGACCAAGGTGTTCTCGAGCAGCCCCCGGGACTCAAGTTGCTCGATGAATCTGCGTGCCAGCCAGGCGCTGCACTTCACCGAATAAAGAATATCCACACCGTCGAATTCCCCCTGGCGCTCAAGGCAGCTCCTGGCGGGATAGCCATAAGGAGGATGGCCTGACAAGGTCAGGGTGACGAAGGTGAACGGGCCGGGTTGTTGGGCTAGTTTACTCACTTCTGCCACGGCCATGTCGAGCAGGGAGTCATCGTTGAGCCCCCAGCTATTGAGATAGGCAGGGTCATCCAGACGCGGCTCGAGCTGATGACGCCCAAGCGCCTTATCGAAGCCATGCCCCTCGTAGAACAGCCCCTTGCCCGCGAATTCAAGGCTCGCACCGGCCATGTACAGCTGGCGATAACCCTGGGCCGAGAGTAGGTCTCCCAAACAGTTCACTCCAGGCAGTACATGCTTGAGCGGTTCGAACTGGTGGTCGTGGATCAGTCCGGCAGGCATCAGTGGTGTCCCGCATTGGCTTGCGATCATGCCCGCCATGGTCCAGCCGGTATTCTCGCTCTGACGTACCCCCTTGAATACCAGACCCCGCTTGCCCAGCACGTTCAGATCATCATAAACATCACCAAAGCGTGTTGCATCCGCATAGGTGCCTTCGATGCTTTCCAGATAAAGGATGATCAGATTGGGCGGCGACTCGGGAGATGCCTCGATGGCGGGGGGAATATAGCGCCTGTCGAGCCAGGCGCCGTCCTCTGCCACGATGGCGACCCCCTGCCGGGAGAATCCGAAAAGCAGGGGGTTAAGCGCTAACAGAAACAGCATCAGGATTCGTTCGAGTAGTCGCCAGCGATGATCGACCCGTACCAGCCAGGTAAAGGCGATCAGCAGCAGTACACCCGCCAGGGTGTGCAGGATGGCAATCAAAATGCGACCGGTGCCGCCATGCTCGGCAACGCCGGCCTGGAAATGGAACAGGATGGCGCCCATATCCACCCGGCCATAGCTATCGGTCACATAGATTGCCAGCCACCAGAGCGCCAAGGGCAGTAGGCACCAGGGCCAGGCCTTGACCGGCGGTCGCAGATGGGAAGTTGCGCCCCAACGAAATCCCCAGGCCAGTACCAGCCAAGCAGCCAGAACCGGCAGGATCAGAAAATGGGTAAGGGCCAGTACGGTGGTAATGGCGTAGCCCAGACACAGTCCGAGAAAGCTGAGCGCCAGCCAGCGAACAAGAGAAGTACGAGTCGGCATTGCCGTTGAGTCCTTTCGCAGATATGCGAAGCTTAACAAGCCTGATCAGAGATTGTCTGTCATCTCTTTGGGAGCTATGAACGTCAGATATTATCCTGACAAATACGCCGATAAAGGGCTAGATAGGCGTTCGCCATGGCGTCAGGGGTAAATCCATCGAGACGTTGTCGCGCATTCTGAGCAAGCTGTTCACCAAGATCAGGGTTGTCGAGCAGTCGCGCGATCCCTTCTGCCAACGCCTTGCCATCCTCGGCGGGAACCAGCAAGCCGCTTTGTTCATGGATCACGATATCAGGAATGCCGTCCACCTCCGCGGCAACGATGGGAACGCCATGATCCATGACGTCCAGCAGGATCGACCCCAACCCTTCGTTACGCGAGGGGAAGGCAAACAGATCCATCACCTGCAGATAATCGCCGACATTGTCATGAAAGCCTTCCCAGATCAGGTTGTCGAGATCGACGCTCTCGCGCTTCAATACCGTCTCGTCCTCACCCTGGCCCAGACATAGAAAGAGCACATCGGGATGACTGGCACGCAGCCGTCGGGCGGCGTCGATCAACAGACGTTGGCCCTTGTGCCGATCCACCAGGGCGCCGATGTGGCCCACGATTCGCCGCCCCTTGAAGCGCTCTCGCAGCGCTTCGACCCGGTCCGGATCGCTGGGAAGCTGCGCCAGGGCGCTGGGAACGCGCGTGACCGAACCCCAGCCGCGCGCACACAAGTGGCTCTCGATCACCGAGGAAATAGCGACCCGAGAGGCGGCAGCGCGATAGGTGCGGCGATTGAGGGACTTGTCCTTGACCGGCTGCGGTACCCGCCGGGTGAGCAGATAAGGCGTGCCCCGCAGGCAGTGGTGCAGATAGGCCCAATGCACCGCCTTGGCTTCGTGGGCGTGCACCAGATCCCCGCGTCTGCCGGTAAAATGGCCTGCCAGCTGATGATTGGCGGCAATCAAGGCGATATCGAGATCCGCAAGTTCCTTGCGCAGCGGAGAGTCGCTGCGACATACCAGGCTCTGCTGAATGCCTCGCTCGGCCAATGCTCGTATCAATAGCTCGGTCTGACGCTCGCCCCCGCGGAAGCCTCGGGCTAGATTGACGTGGCGAATGTGCAGCGTCGATGATCCACTCGCTACCATATTCGATCGAAATCCTCCGCGTCGCGTACCTGGGAATCACGCCGCAGTTCCAGCAGCTTGGCATATTTCAGATAGGCATTCACCGCGGCGGAAAGTGCCACGGACATGCCATCGAGACCCGAGCTGAAGCCCCGCTGGAAGACATACTTGCGCACAAAGGCGTTGGCCCCGTGCACGAAGGGTGAAAAGGCGTTGGCCTTCTTGCCCTTGAGGTACATGATCTTGGCGGCACGGCTGGAAAAACGCCCGCTTGCCTTGGTGAACAGCTCACCGAGATTGGCGAAGGAGTAGTGGTCGATATCCGCATCCAGACGAATCACCTTGGTCGCGGAAATCGAAGCGTGCTGTCGGCTGTCGGAAAATGCCGTGCGCTCCCGATCGAACAGTCGCACGCAGTAGTCCGGGTACCAGCCACAGGTCTTGATCCAGCGCGAGCCTAGATGGTTGCGCCGTCTCAAGGCGAACGCTTCCTGTTCGCCATTGTCCAGCTCAAGCCCTCTGATCGCCTCGATGGCCTCATCGGTCAGCCGCTCATCCGCATCCAGAGAGAGTACCCAGCGGTTGCTGGCCTGGGCCGGTCCGACATTTTTCTGCGGCCCGTCCCCCAGGTAAGGCTGCTTGATCACCCGGGCGCCTGCCTGTTCGGCGAGTCGGCAGGTGGCGTCCGTCGAGCCGGAGTCGACGACGATCAGCTCGTCACAGACGTTGGCCAAGGAAGCCAGGCAGGCCTCTATGTTGACCGCCTCGTTCAAGGTAATGACGACGCCGGTGATAGTGGCCATGAGTCTCCTGTTCGATTCACTGCGGATAAAATTGTTTTAGCGCCTGTATGGCCTGGAACACGACCGGGGAGATCGCTTTTTCTTGAGTTGTCATCCGGTGATCCACTACCTCCCAGCCGCCGGCGCCGTCGATGACCGTGATGCGATCCTCCTCGATGATGGCAAGATCGAGATAGCTGCTTGCAGCCACCCAGTCATGGTCGAGAGATGGATCGAGCAGGTCGTCCCCATGACTGTAATCGCCGCTGGGGTTGGTGCAACCCAGCACATGGCGCATCAGGGTCGGCGCCAGATCCAGGTGGCTGGTGGTGCCACTGTGTTCGCCCGCAGGAATACCCGGGCCGCGAAGGATCATTGGCACCTTGGTCTGGGGCGGTGCGAAGTGGCTATTGTGTCCCCAGTAGTTCTGTCCGAAGTCATTGAAGGATTGACCGTGGTCGCTGGTCACGACCAGCACGGTGTTATCCCATTCGCCGCTCTCCTTGAGGCTCTCGATGACCTTGGCAATCAGCTGATCGTCGAAATAGGCGGCGTTACGGTGCAGGTTACGGATCGGCTCAGGGTCCGCTTCAGGACCAAGCTTCAGATAATCCATTGAGTCAGCCGAGGGTTCGAAAGGACGTTTCATGTCTTCCGGTATCTCGTAACCGTGGGGCGCATCATAGAACAACAGACTGAACCAGGGAGTCTTGTCATTTTCGCGTTCTGCCTGCCACTCGAGCCATGCCCTGGTCATATTGCGATCCCGAACAAACGCTGTATCCCCCGGGGCAGCGGGGCGCAGTTCGGGAATCGAGGCGAATACCGAACGGTCGAAGCCGACGCTGTTCAGGCTGGCGGCACTGAAGATGCCCATCTCGTAGCCCTGCTTCTGAAGTTGCGTAATCAGCAGCGGCGGTGTCTGGGTATCCTGCAGCATACGGTAGTAATTACCGGTCAACCCATAGAACAGACTCATGATGCCATTACGAGTGGCGTTGCCACCGCTGAAATGATTCATGTATTGCCGGCCTTCATCCGCCAGTGCGGCATGCATCGCCGGGGTGTTCTCCGGGCCGTATTCGTCCTGGCGCCAGGAATCGAGGACGATGAACAGCAGGTTCGGCTGATTTGCCGGTGACGAGCAGTTGAGTGGGTTCTTTGGCCAGTTCAGGGTATCGGCGGCTTGTTTGCCAAGATCGAACTGCTGCGCTCGCGCAGCGCGTGGATCGAGCCATCCCTGCTTTTCCATGAAGTCCTTGGCGGTGGCGGGAAACAGTAGAGGGAATATGCCCACCTGCTGAGTCACGCTCTGGCGATAGCGTGCGTCGGCGACGATATGAATGAGATGGCTGGCCACCATCGCCACCATCAGTACTGCGACCCCTCGCCATAATGGCAGGCGCTGAACGCCAGGAGAGGCAAACAGCTTGGCAGCAAGCCAGGCTTCGACGAGCAATAGCGCCAAGGCGATACCGCCAACAACCAGCCAGGTAGAAAGACTGAAGCTGAAGATGTCGCCGTTCTTGTCGTCCAGAAACAACGAGACCATGAAATTGTTGATATGGAAGCGATACTGCGCGTAGACCCCGGTATCGAGCAGGAGCAGCCATAGCCCCGCCGAGGCCAGCAGTGCCGCAGGCAGCCAGAGTATGCGCCGGGGTAGTACAAGCGCCAACAGGCCAAGAGGGAGCCAGGCCATGAGCGTAAGCAGCGCAAAATGCCCCGCCCAGGTCAGAACTAGATAGCTGATGCCCAGCACATTTTCGGGCACTTCCAGATACGGGGTATAGCGCAGGGCGATGAGCCAGACCAGCACCAGGTTGACCAGTGCAAAGGCAAGGCTTGCACGCAGGCGCTGCCGAGCGGGAAAATAATTAAGTTGAGGCATGAAAGAAGATTTACTCGTCACGATTGATGATAACCCTGCAATAGCGCCTGCCAATGGCGAGCAGTGTCCTGGGGTGAAAATTTCCTCAGCGAACGTACAAGGCGGTGTAGATTCGCCTGCTGCCAGCGGCCGGGACTTCGCAAGCGGCAGCGATCCAGATCGATCATCCACACTTGCTCGTCCGGGGTGATGAGCAAGTTGCGGGCATTCAGATCCACATGGTCGAGCCCGGCGTGATGAAAGCGCTGGATGGTCTTGCCGACTCGCACGAGCAAGGCGTCATCCGCCTTAGGCAGCAGGTCTGCCAACGCCTGGGCGCCTTCGAGACGCCTTGTTATCAGGGCGGCCTCATAGGTTGCGCCAAGATGATGCACCATGGCAGCGACCGGCTGGGCAACGGGAAGTCCTTTCCCTTTCAATAACGCCGTCAGACGAAATTCGCGAAAGGCGCGGGTACGCTCGAGTCCGAGCCAGAGATACCGAGAAGCGTTTACCTTTGCCACCAGACCACCACGATGATACTTGCGCAGTACCCATTGCTGGTCGCTGACGATGCTTGAGGCATCGACGAACAGGCTGGTGCCGCGCCCCGGGGCCTGGCCGACCACCGCCCCCCGAGCCTGCCAGAAATCGGCGCTGAACCAGGCCGGCTCCGGTGACGGCTTCGGTGCCTTGGATAGTGGGCGCGTGGACACGATTTGTGACGTGGCAGCTGCGTCCCATAGAATGCCCGCATCGTATAAGATGAATTCTTTTTCAAACTGGAGTGTCGCCAAGCGCATGAAGCATCCTCTGCCCGCCCGCCCCGCACATATCTGCGTGCTGCGACTCTCCGCGCTGGGCGATGTCTGCAATCTGGTTCCTACCGTGCGCGCGTTGCAGCGGCAATGGCCGTCCGCGCGTATAACCTGGGTCCTCGGCAAGGGGGAGCATAGTCTACTTTCTGGCCTGTCCGGGGTCGAGCTTGTCATGTACGACAAGGCCAGTGGTCTTGCCGGTATGCGAAAACTCTGGCACGAACTTTCTGACACCCGCTTCGATGTGCTGCTGCACATGCAGCAGGCGCTGCGGGCCAGCGTACTCTCCCTGGGGCTCAAGGCGGATGTACGTATCGGGTACGACAAGGCGCGCTCCAAGGACTGGCAGCGGCGGTTTACCCATCGACAGCTGGCGCCGCATCCCCGGGCCCATGTACTCGAGTCCTTTATGGACTTTGCCCGCGCCTTGGGGGTCGATCCAATCAATACCGAGCGCCTTGAGTGGGATCTGCCGATACCTGAAGCCGCTTATGCCGAGGCGCTGCGTCTGAGCGGTGAGGCGCCTTATGTTCTGATGAGCCCTTGTGCCAATCCGCGCCTGCGCAACTTTCGCAACTGGTCCGCCCAGGGCTATGCCATCGTCATAGAGCATCTATGGACGCAGCATGGGCTCAAGACCTTGCTCAGCGGCGGAGGCAGTTCCCAGGAGCGGGAAATGAGCGAGCGCATTCGAGCCCTCACCGTAAGCGAGGCGATCACCGATACCATGGGCAAGACCTCGCTCAAGGGTCTATTGGCGTTGATCGACAACGCCCGAGCGGTAGTGGCGCCGGATTCAGGACCGGTACACATGGCCAATGCCCTGGGCACCCCCACGGTAGGACTTTACGCCACTACCAATCCAGAGCGTGCGGCCCCCTACTGCTGGCAGGATTACGTCGTCAATCGCTACCCTGAAGCGGTACGCACCTACATGCACAAGCAGCTCGATGAGATCAATTGGGGCGATCGCGTCCGTCATCCGGATGCGATGGGCTTGATCCAGGCAAGCGACGTTATTGAACGTCTTGATGTGCTGCTTCAAACGTACCCGAGTGCCACTACCGTGGAGTCTCATGATGAAATTTGATCTGACTGCTCTGGAACGCGCTAGGGTACTGGTCGTGGGCGATGTCATGCTCGATCGCTATTGGCATGGTGGTACCTCGCGTATCTCTCCCGAGGCGCCGGTGCCGGTAGTCCGGGTCGGGGAGGCCGAAGATCGTCCTGGCGGCGCTGCCAACGTGGCGCTCAATATCGCCTCTCTGGGCGGTCATGCGTCACTGGCGGGTCTGGTGGGAGACGATAGCAATGCAGGTCTGCTTGCCGCTCGATTGGAAGATGCGGAAGTAAGCGTTCACTTTCAGCGCAGCGCGGTGATACCCACGATCACAAAGCTACGCATCATGAGTCGCAATCAGCAATTGATTCGTCTTGATTTCGAAGAAGACGTGGCCGGGGTCGACACGAAAGAGCTGCTCGAGCGGGTCGAGGCATCGTTGCCGGAAACGGACCTGGTCATTCTCTCGGACTATGGCAAGGGCACTCTCAACCGCATCGAAGAGCTGATCGCGCTGGTTCGCGAAAGCGGCAAGCGGGTGCTGGTGGATCCCAAGGGTAGCGATTTCCGGCGTTACCGCGGCGCGAGTGTCATCACTCCCAACTTCGCGGAATTCGAGACCGTGGTCGGGCCTTGCCGCAACGACACGGAATTAGCTGAAAAGGGCGAGCGTCTACGTCATGAACTGGCCCTCGAGGCGGTATTGATCACGCGCAGTGAGAAGGGCATGACCTTGATTCGCAAGGATGCCTCGCCGCTACATCTGCCCACCCACGCCCGGGAAGTCTTCGACGTCACCGGCGCCGGGGACACGGTGATCGGTGTGCTGGGATTGGCCCTGGCATCGGGACACGGCTATCCCGAGGCGATGACCCTGGCCAATCTGGCCGCGGGTCTGGTAGTGGCCAAGCCGGGCACCGCAACCCTCTCGGTAGCGGAGCTGTATACCGCATTGCATGGCGATAAACTGGCGGAATTCGGCCTGATCGAGGAGCCGATGCTGGTCGAGGCAGTCAAGGCCGCCCAGATTCGCGGCGAACGGGTGGTCATGACCAACGGCTGTTTCGATATTCTGCATGCGGGTCACGTGGCTTACCTGGAACAGGCGCGCCGGCTCGGCGACCGTCTTATCGTGGCGGTCAACGACGATGCTTCCATTGCACGGTTAAAGGGTCCGCGCCGGCCGATCAACCCGCTCAAGCGTCGTATGCAGGTGCTCAGCGGCCTAGGAGCAGTGGACTGGGTAGTCGCCTTCAGCGAGGATACGCCGGCGCGGCTGATTGAAGCGCTACTGCCGGACATCCTGGTCAAGGGTGGCGACTATTTACCCGAGGCGATCGCTGGGGGTGAGGCGGTCATCGCCAATGGCGGCGAAGTGCGGGTGCTGGATTTCGAGGACGGTGTTTCCACCACGGCGATGATCGAAACGATCCTCGACCGCGAGCGCTAAATGACGAAGCGCGAGGCGACAGCCGCTCAGCGTCACCCCTGGGCACGCTGGCTCTACAGCCTGGCGCTTTATCTGCTTTCGCCCCTGCTATGGTGGCGCCTGTGGCGTGAGTGGGTACCCACTAACCCACGTCGTGAACGGCTGGGGTTGATCAAGGTATCAAGCGAGCGCCCCAAACTCTGGCTGCATGCCGCCTCCGTGGGGGAGGTGCAGGCCGCGCGCCCCCTGATCGAATCCCTTCGCAAGCGTTACCCCGATCACCATCTGGTGGTCACCACCATGACCGCCACCGGCGCGGAGCGAGTAACGTCGCTATTTAGAGGCGAAGTGAGCCATTACTTCGTGCCGTTGGACTTTCCCGGGGCCGCTCGTCGTTTCATTTCCCGATTGCAGCCTGAGATGGCCATCTTCTTCGAGACGGAGCTGTGGCCCAATCTGTTGCACGCCTGCCATCGACAGAGGGTTCCGGTGGCGGTGGTCAACGGGCGATTGTCGGCAAAAGCACTACAGGGTTACCTGCGAATCAGAGCGCTGATGGCGGACGCCCTGGGCAAGATCAACTGGCTGGCGGCCAAGTCGGAGCAGGATGCCAAGCGCTTTCAGCGCCTGGGGATGATGGTAGAGAAAACCACCGTTGTCGGCTCCCTAAAGTTCGACATTCCCCTCTTGAGAGGTGCTTCCGCTGATAGTGAGCACTTACGTACCGCGTTCGACGTACGTCCAGTATGGATCGCCGCCTCAACCCATTCAGGTGAAGACGAACAGATACTTATCGCCCACGCCAAACTGCGTGAGGTTTATCCAGCCGCTTTATTGATACTTGTGCCGCGCCATCCTCAGCGCTTCGATGATGTCGCAGTCTTATGTCAAAAACAGGACCAGCAGTTGGCGAGACGCTCCCGGAACGAGACGGTTCGAGCCGACACTACGGTGTATCTCGGCGACACCATGGGGGAGCTGGCGACGCTCTACGGCGCCGCGGATCTTGCCTTCGTCGGAGGAAGTCTCGTGCCCGTCGGCGGCCACAATCTGCTGGAGCCAGCCTCCCAGGGGATTCCGGTACTCAGCGGACCAGAGCTTGCCAATTTCGAGGATGTCGCCACGGTGTTGCGGAAAGCGAACGCACTGATCGAAGTGGCGAGTGCGTCGGCACTCGGCGAGGCGTTGATTGCGTTGATGGACGATCCTGAGGAACGGCGTCGGCGAGGCGAAGCCGGGCGCGCCGCCATTTCGGCCAACGCTGGCGCCCTGCAGCGTACTCTGACAGGCTTGGATCGGCTTCTCCCAAGTAAGTGATGGCTTACTCCTGGCGCGTCAGGCGCTCTACGCCGCTGTCACTTCCCAGCAGCAGCACATCTGCCGGACGCCGAGCGAACAAACCATTGGTCACTACGCCAACGATATTGTTGAGTTCGAGTTCGAGAGCCAGGGGATCTTCGATCAGAAACTCATAGCAGTCGAGGATCTGATTACCGTTGTCCGTGACCACCCCGTCGCGATAGACCGGCGTGATGCCGCGCGCGACCAGCTCCCGGGCGACATAGGAGCGCGCCATGGGAATCACCTCGACCGGCAGGGGAAAGCCACCGAGCACTGACACATGCTTCGAAGCGTCGGCGATGCAGATGAAGCGTTCGGCGCAGGCGGCGACGATCTTCTCCCGGGTCAGGGCGGCGCCACCACCCTTGATCATTTCCAGACGCGGGTTTATCTCGTCTGCTCCATCGATATAGACCGGCACGTTGCCCACATGGTTGAGCTCGAATACGTCGATGCCGTGACCTTTCAGGCGTTTTGCGGTTGCTTGAGAACTGGCCACCGCGCCTTGAAAATCGTCACGCAGCTTGGCCAGTAGATCGATGAAGTGATTGGCGGTAGAGCCGGTGCCTACGCCGATTACCGTGTCCTTGGCAAGCAGAGGGCGAATTTCATCGATGGCCGCAGCGGCCACCGCACGCTTGAGTGCGTCCTGATTCATGAGAAGACTCGTTGGCCGGTGGTAAAAATGCCATTATAGGCGATCCCATCGGCTCGGTAACCGCCGCTCTCCCGGCAATTCCCTCCACAGGAACGTTCAGGCGCTGAATTGCTCGACTTTCAGGACACCAGGATGCTCGAAGATACCGTCAAGAAGATACTCCAGGCTCGCGTCTACGAAGCGGCGCGGGAGACTCCCATTACCCCCGCCCCGTTTCTATCCCGGCGGCTCAACAATCAGGTGCTGATCAAGCGCGAGGATCTTCAGCCGGTATTCTCCTTCAAGATTCGCGGCGCCTATAACCGCATGGCGCAGCTATCCGAGGCCCAGAAGGCCAAGGGAGTGATCGCGGCGTCCGCGGGCAATCATGCTCAGGGGTTGGCCCTGGCGGCAAAACTCATGGGGGTGAAAGCGGTCATCGTGATGCCGCGCATCACGCCCGAAATCAAGGTTCAGGCAGTGCGGGCCCGAGGCGCCCGAGTCGTGCTGCGTGGCGACGCCTTCGGCGAGGCGCTGGTTCATGCTCAGGAGCTGATCGCAGAGCATGGTTATACCTACGTGCCGCCCTTTGACGATCCGGATGTGATTGCCGGGCAAGGCACCGTGGGCATGGAGATTCTGCGCCAGCACACCGGCCGGCTCGATGCCATCTTCGTACCAGTGGGCGGTGGTGGCCTGATCGCCGGTGTCGTGGCCTACGTCAAGTATCTGCGCCCGGAGATCAAGGTCATCGGCGTCGAAGCCGAAGACAGCGCCTGCCTCAAGGCGGCGCTTGAAGCCGGCAAGCGCGTGACCCTCAAGGAGGTGGGCGTTTTTGCCGAGGGCGTGGCGGTAGCCCAGATTGGCGAGGCCCCTTTCGTCATCCTGAAGGATCTGGTCGATGGCGTTATTACCGTCAATACCGATGAGATGTGTGCCGCGGTCAAGGATATCTTCGAGGATACCCGGGCGGTGGCGGAAACTTCCGGTGCCTTGTCCCTGGCGGGTCTCAAGAAGTATGTGCAGCAGAGTGGTGTCGAGGGCGAGACGTTGTTATGCATCAACTCCGGTGCCAACACCAACTTCGATCGCCTGCAGCATATTGCCGAACGCACCGAACTCGGCGAACAACGTGAGGCGATCCTGGCGGTGACCATTCCCGAGCGGCCGGGTAGCTTCAAGCGATTCTGCAAGATCATTGGCAAGCGCATGGTCACCGAATTCAATTATCGCTATGCCGACGCGGAGCATGCGCACATCTTCGTCGGGGTGCAGGTCAAGCCCGGGGGCGAGGATCGCCAGGAGGTGATTCGCAAGTTAAAGGAGGCGGATTATCCCGTAGAAGATCTTACCGATAACGAGCTTGCCAAGTTGCACACGCGCCATCTGGGCGGCGGGCGGCCTCGAGAGCATTTCGACGAACAGGTCTATCGCTTCGAGTTCCCCGAACGGCCCGGCGCCTTGATGAACTTTCTTACTCATCTACCGGCGGATTGGAATATTTCTCTGTTCCATTATCGCAATCATGGCGCAGCCTATGGTCGCGTACTGGTGGGCATGCAGATTCCCAACGGGGATCGAGGCCACGTGGAAGAGCATTTCGACGAGATCGGTTATCGCTATTGGAAGGAGAGCGATAATGTGGCCTATCGCCTGTTCATGGCGTGAGACTGTGTGACCGAGTATTAGGCTTATAACTGCTAATTGAATAGTTTTGCACGCTTATTCAATCGTTTGTTTCACATTTTTAGACGTATTCTGTGTTCAGAAAGCGAACAGGCAGCAAGCACCTTCCCAACCGCCTAACATGAATGAAGGGTTGCTCACGCCAATAGCTTTCTGCTCCGGGTCTACGGTAAAAGAAATACGACTGGCTTATTGTCATTCTTTTTCCGTAGACCTATAGTCAAGCCTGCTGGTTGAGGCAGTAATGTGGAATATTTTGGAGTAGTTATGCCATGAAACGTAAACCTGATCTGATCATGGCGTTGGTGCTTATCTTTGTACTGGGTACTGTAGCGACCGGCTATGCTCAAGCTGTCGTCGGGAGTTGATTGCTAACCGCCCAGCCTCTATCGACGTCGCATCTGCGCGTGATATCCGATTTCAAGACCGGTAGACAGCCTGTTGCTGTCTACCGGTT
The DNA here is from genome assembly GCF_947500835.1 of uncultured Halomonas sp. Lineage (GTDB taxonomy): Bacteria > Pseudomonadota > Gammaproteobacteria > Pseudomonadales > Halomonadaceae > Modicisalibacter. Next base: position 228,095 of record NZ_CANMTQ010000006.1, on the reverse strand, counting down.
TTCGTTCTTCAAGCACCCCATGTCCTTCACGGACGAATGACGCGCCGATCACTGACGATAGCATCCAGCGGCACATCCCAAGGCGCTAATGGCAAGCTATCGGCACGCTGACAGTCGTGGCTGACACCGATCAACCGTGGACGGGGATAGCGATGGCGCACGAAAGCAAAGGTTCGATCGTAAAAACCACCCCCCATGCCCATCCGATTACCGTCTTCATCAAAGCCCACAAGGGGCAGCAATACCAGATCCAGCGCCCAGGCGGGCAATCGCCGTGCATGATGCGCACCGTGACGGGTATCCGGCTCGCGGATACCGAAGCGGTTGCTGACCATGGGCGTATTTGAATGATAATGCACGAACCACAGACGATTATCTGAAAGCGGACGCAGAACTGGTAGATAGGTTTTGGCCCCACGGCGCTGAAACCAACTCAGTAGCGGGGTGGCATCTATTTCAGCGTCATTAGGCAGATAGAGGGCTACACGACGAGCACGCTGAACTTCCGGCAGGCGGCGCAGTTGATTGCATAGCGCCAAGGAGGCCAAGCGTTGCTCACGTTTTGACAGCGAACTCCGGCGGCGTCGCAGTTCACGGCGTAACGCCTTGCGCTGATGCTGTAAGGCCGTTGAATCAGACAAGGCGGATATTACCAATCAGGTAGTGTAAATAAAGAGTTCCCCAGAATGCCGCTGCCGTTCTGGCCCTTGAACCCACTGGTTCAAGGTGGGTGGCCGCAGACAGACCGTCAGGCTTTCCGTCGCACGGACATGCACACGGGTCTGTCTAGCAATTGGCCCCCTGGGTACTGCGCATAGGCTCGAGGGACTATAACGACTGGCGTACATCCCAGGGAACGACTCAATCTTAACAGAGCTGGCGGCAGGCCCAAAGGGCTGTTTGGTTTATTGAGCTTCTAGCGTCCTTGTTCGACATTGCTGAGTGCTTGTCCCAATCGCGCATTCAAGCGACTCAGGCTGGCCTCATCTTCGCGCCGTTCTTCCATTGAACGCAGCAATTCATGAGTGATATTCAGCGCCGCCATGATGGCGATCTTATCTGCCCCCAATACCTTGCCCCGGGAATGAATACCGTGCATGGCACGATCGAGATAGCGTGCCGCACGATTGAGTTCATCCTCCTGATCCGGGGGGCAGGCGATGATATAGGAGCGTCCCAGCAGCGTAATCTCGGTCGTTGGCCGTGTGGCATCCGTCATGTCGGGCTCCGAGGAGTGTGGGCCAAGATCGACCCTGTAGGATAATATGAAAGCAATTTCGAGCCACTATAGAGAGGCGGAATAAGGTGGTCAACGCAACTCAGATCACGCGGGCCGATCCGTTCTCTTTATCAATATTCATGGAGCCTACATGTCCATCATCACCGACCAGCAGGACTTCTCCAGCGTCGCCAACGTATTTCTCGCCCATGGGAGTCTGCAATCGCCGGCCTTTCTCGATGGGCGCTTGGGCGCTGGGTTATCACTTCATGATCTGACAGCAGAGCAGTGGCTGGAAGAGGTCAGTGCGGCACTGGGCGTCGAACAGCCCCGGGATCGCGATGATGCTCAGGTATTGCTGGATTGGCGCCGTCAGACCCTGGAGGCCCTTTCCGCGCCGGAGCTCAATTACGAGCCCTTGCTTCCCGATGACCTGTTCTCCTTGGCCGAGCGAGCCCGAGGTCTCAAGGAGTGGACCCTTGGTTTTCTCGAGGTGGTGGGTGAAATCGGCAGCGAGACGCGAAATGCCTGGTCATCCAACCTGCGAGAAGCGCTTGAAGACCTGGAAGCACTGACGAGCATCGATGAGCTGGCACTTGATGAGAGTGCCGACAACGAGAACGACCTCTTCGCCTTGTCCGAGCATGCGCGTATGGCGGCCATGCTGCTTTACACTGAAAAGCACCCTGGCCAGCCCCACGTGGAACAACAGAAAGCGGCGCAGGAGGATGCCAGTGACACTTAGCATGCTGTCATCGCGACTTATACCCAAGGCCTCTCTTGATGGGTGTCTATAAATAAGGGCGATGATAGATAAATTTAATATAAAGTTAGCTAATATAATGAGCAATACGTAATTTACGTAACGAAATTCATGGATTACACGGAGCTTGTCATGGCCCATGGGAATAAGGTGGATATCGCCATTATCGGCGGCGGACTGGTCGGCGCCAGCCTAGGATGTGCGCTTGCTCCGCTAATCCAGCAGCGTGGGCTGCGAGTCGCGGTGATCGAGGCAGCGGCTTTGCCCAAGGCCGATCTCGATGGCTACCAACCCAGTTTCGATGCGCGAGCCAGCGCCATCGCTCAGGGCTCACGCTGGCATTTTCAAACCCTGGGCGTGTGGGAAGAAATGGCGCGTCAGGCCCAGCCCATCTCGCTCATTCATATCAGTGAGCAAGGCCGTTTAGGGGCCACTCGACTCACCGCCGAAGAGCTTGGAGTCGAGGCACTGGGTTACGTATTGCCCAATGCCTGGATGGGGCAGGTGCTGCATGCACGATTAGCCGAACTCGAACTCGATTGGCATTGCCCAGCCAAGGTCGAACATATTGCACCTCAAGCCGATGGCCATCGGCTAGTGCTCTCGGATGGGCACGAAATAACCGCAGCATTGACCCTGCTGGCGGATGGTGGCCGTTCGGGGCTCAAGGAGCTGTTAGGGATTGCCAGTCACGAGGTCCCTTATAAACAATCGGCAGTCATCGCCAATCTTGAAGTCAGCAAGCCCCATGGAGGGGTTGCCTTCGAACGATTCACCAGCAATGGCCCCTTGGCGCTGTTGCCACTCGGCGGAGATCGCATGGAGCTGGTCTGGACCCAGGCAAGCGGCACGGAAGACGCTACGCTGGCGCTTGATGACGCAGAATTCTTGACACGCTTGCAGCAGGTCTTCGGCGAACGCGCCGGACGTTTCCGTCGTGTGGGTCGTCGTCATGCCTACTCATTGTCTTTGGTGACGGCAGAGGAGGTGGTGCGTCCGGGGCTAGCAGTACTGGGGAATGCGGCTCATGCTCTGCATCCGGTGGCAGGCCAGGGTTTCAATCTGGCCTTGAGAGGTGTCATGGATCTGGTCAGCAGCCTGGAGAAAGGCCTTGCAGAAGGATACGCGCCAGGGGATATGGCCACCATGCAAGACTTCGAGGCGCGCCGCGCGAAGGATCGGCGTAACGTGATTCGTTTCAGCGATGGATTGATTCGCCTGTTCGGCATCACCAATCCGATGCTTTCCCATGCACGGGCAGGAGGGCTGGTCGGGCTCAACCTGACCGGGCCGCTTCGGCGCACCCTGGCACGGCGAGCCATGGGCCTGGAGCGCTGACCCTGTCCTTCGGGGCGATCTCGGGTCGTATCACGTTACCCGGGTACAGGGGCATGGTATGTTGTTCTTCAGATAGAAAGGGCTTCATCCATTAAAGCCTGACAGAGTAAACAGGAGTGACTCGCGATGGAGCAAGGGCAAGAACGAGCGGAGATCGTGATCGTTGGCGGGGGGCTGGTAGGCGCCTCCCTGGCAGTGTTGCTCGGGGAGGCTGGCCTCGCAGTAAGCGTGCTCGATGCGCGCCCCAAGGCGCTCGATGTGGCGCCTATAGGCAAGGGCCAACCCGCGCAGCGGGTCAGCGCCGTGACGCCGGTCAGCCAGCGGTTGCTGGAACGACTCAAGGTATGGCCAGCGCTGCAACGAGTGACGCCTTATACGGGAATGCAGGTGTGGGAGGCGGAGGGTAGCGGTGCCATCTCTTTCGATGCGGATCAGGCCGGTACGCCGGTGCTTGGGCATATTGTCGAAAACGACGTGATGCTGGCGGCCCTTGAGGCGCGCCTGGCAGAGCTACCCAGCGTTACCCAGGTATTCGGTGCGCGGGTCGATGCGCTGCAGACGACGGGGGCTGGCCGTCGCTTGATACTTGCCGATGGACGCCGTTTCATGGCGTCTCTGGTTGTTGCCGCGGATGGTGCGCGTTCCCAGCTGCGCGAACTGGCGGGTATCGAGGTGCGCGCTCATGATACCGGCCAGACCGCACTGGTCACCACGGTACGCACCGAACACGCTCACGGCGGTGTCGCCCGACAGATTTTCCTGCCTACCGGACCCTTGGCGTTTCTGCCAGTCACCATCGGCGGTGACGCACACTATTGCTCCATTGTCTGGTCGACGACCCCGCAAGAAGCCGAACGCTTGAGCGATCTATCTCGCGAAGCATTGAGCGATGCCCTGGCCACCGCCTTCGAACACCGCTTGGGCAAGGTCGAGGTTATCGACGATGCCATCAAGGTGCCCTTGGTTCAGCGCCATGCCAGCCGTTACGTGGAAGAGGGGTTGGCCCTGATAGGCGATGCTGCCCACAGCATTCATCCCCTGGCGGGGCAAGGGGTCAACCTGGGTTTCATGGATGCCGCGGTACTCGCTGAAGAAGTGATCGAGGCACATCAGCGCGGCGCCGAGCTGGGCGACCTGCGTATTCTCTCCCGCTACGCCCGGCGCCGGGGCGGCGACAACACGACCATGCTGGCACTCATGGACGGTTTTCGCCTGCTGTTCGGCGCCGAACACCCCGCCCTGCGCCTGGCACGCAATGTTGGGCTATCCAGCGTCGATCGCCTGCTGCCGCTCAAGCGCGTGATCATGCGCCAGGCCGTGGGTGAGCGGGGGCGTCTGCCGGCAAGCTGTCGTTGAATTGATGATGAGGGCGATGGCTTATTATTGAGCCTGAGCCGGCCGTCGCTCGAGCACGTTGAGCGCCTTGAGCAGGTTCAGGGCTTCTCCCAACTGATAATCCTTGACCGGATCGCCGCTGGGTGACCTTGGCTCCTGGCTGCCGTTGGGATTGGCCAGGCGTCCACTGAGATCCGATTCGCGAATACCGAAGTCGTTGCCTTCCGCCACTTCCAGGCGACCGCGCACCACTTCCACATCCGGGGCGATGCCCTGGGCCTGGATCGAGCGGCCATCCGGGGTGAAGTAAAGCGCGGTGGTCAGTTTTACCCCATCGCCGTTACCCAGGGGCATGACCTGTTGCACCGAGCCCTTGCCGAAACTGGTGGTGCCCATGATCACGGCCCGACGTTGATCCTGCAGGGCGCCGGCAACGATTTCCGCCGCCGAGGCGCTGCCGCCGTTGATCAGAACCACCATGGGCACGTCCGGGGCAGCGGTAGTAGGCGTGGCACTGAAACGCATGTCGCTGTCCGGAAGCCGCCCCTCCGTATACACCACCAGGCCGCTGTCGAGAAAGGCATCCGCGACTTCGATGGCGCTATCAAGCACGCCCCCGGGATTGTTGCGCATATCGAGGATCAGACCCTTCAAGGGCGCCTCCTTGGATAGGTTCTGCAAGGCGTCCAGTACCTGCTGGCCGGTACCGTTCTGGAACTGGCTGATGCGCAGGTAGCCGTATCCCGGTTCGAGCATTTCACTCTTGACGCTCTCGTTACGGATGATCTCGCGAGTCAGGGTAATGCTGCGCGGTGAATTCTCGCCTTCGCGCAGAATGGTGAGATCGATCTCGGAGCCCGGATCGCCGCGCATCAGCGTGACCGCTTCTTCAAGAGACAGCCGCTCGGTGATCTTGCCATCGATACGCAGGATGGCGTCTCGCGGCTGAAGGCCAGCCTGGGCTGCCGGTGTATCGTCGATGGGCGCGATGACCGTGAGCTGACCGTCTTGCAGGCCTACTTCAATGCCGATACCGCCAAACTCGCCCTCGGTGGATTCACGTAGCGCCTTGAAATCCTCGCTGGATAGATAAGTCGAGTGGGGATCGAGCTCCCCCAGCATGCCGCGCATGGCATTACGCAGCAGGGTCGCGTCATCTACCTCATCGACGTAGGCGCGCTTGATACGCTCGAACACCTCGGCAAAGGTCTGGATATCGGCCACGGGCAAGTCGTCATCGGCCTGCTGTTCCGAAGTGCCGAAGGCGACCGGCGGCAGGCCGATCAACAAGATGGGAAGTAGCCGGATCAGGCGAAGAAGGCGCATTCTGTCTCTCATATCGCAGCGAACAAAGGGGTCAGCATAGCGCCACCCCAGGGGGCGGCGCTACATCTCGTCGAATGCAGGTCATCAGCGTTGCCCGATCCATTGGCGCGGATTGATCGGTTTACCGTCGCGTCGCACTTCGAAATAGAGCGCCGTGCGCGGGCGACCGCCGGTATTGCCCACCGCCGCAATGGTGTCGTTGCGTTCGACCTGCTCGCCCGGCATGACATCAAAACGTTGGACATGGGCATAAAGCGACATGATGTCGTCGCCATGATCGATAATCAGCAGGTTGCCGAAACCGCGCATCCAGTCGGCGAATACCACCCGGCCCGGGTGGATGGCTTTGATGGCGGTGCCTTCGGCGGCGGCAATGACCAGGCCGTTGCGATTGACCCCTTCGCCGTCGCCGAAGGCGGAAAGTATTTTTCCCTGGACTGGCCAGGGCAGCTCGCCCTTGGTGTCAGCGATAGCGGTGGAGGGTGGCGGCTTGTCGAGCCGCTTGAGTTCTTCGCGCACATGCTCGAGCACACGTTCGGCCTGGGTTCGATCCTCGTCGAGCTTCGCCAGGCGCGATTTCTCATCGCTATAGCGGGCATCGAGGGAGGCAAGTAGCGCTTCTCGCTCACGCGTGCTTTTTATCAATGCCGCACTTTGGGTTTCGAGTTCCCCCATCAGATCGTTCAGGCGTTCTCGTCGCCGGCCCAATGTGGTGCGGTTCTCGGCCAGTTGCGTATCCAGGCGGGCGAGGGCGTCGATGCGCTCGTTGCGCGCCTGGGAAAGACGATTGAGATAGGTCTGCAGCCGGTCGAGTCGCGCCGGCTCGTCCTGGTTGAGCAATAGCTTGAGCTGGGGCGAGCGGCCCAGACGATAAAGCGCCTGGATTTGCGTTGCCAGCGCCTGGCGCTGTTCCTCCCGTTCGCGCTGCAATCTTTGGCGGCGCTGCTCGAGTGTCTCTATCTCCTCATCGAGGCTGCGTCGTTCGGCCTGGAGTTTGTCGAGGCGCTTGTGAGTGTCGGCCAGCGCCGTCTCGACCTCTTCAAGCTGCCGACTGGCATCGCTGCGGGCTTCCAGAGTGGTGTTCAAGCGCTTGGATAGCGCCTGGATATCACGGCTGATGGCGTCTACCCGCGCCTCGGCCTGGCGCTCACTGGTCTGCGCCAGGGTCAGCGAACTGCCCTGGGCAAACAGCAGCATGCAAACGAGTACGAGCGCGCGGTAACGACTGCCGGACATCACCGAGCTTAGGAGTAATCGACCAGCACGTCGCCGGTCATCTCATCGGGAATTGTCTCGTCCATCATGGCCAGCAAGGTCGGGGCGATATCGCACAGGCGTCCGCCTTCCTTCAAGGTGGCCTTGCGCTGGGTAACATAGATCAGCGGGACCTCGAAGGTGGTATGGGCAGTCTGAGGTGCGCCGGTTTCAGGGTTGACCATCTGTTCGGCATTGCCGTGATCCGCGGTGATCAGGCATTCGCCGCCCGCGCGCTCGATGGCCTCCACTACCCGTTTGACGCACTCATCAAGCACTTCCACCGCCTTGACCGCCGCATCGAAGTCGCCGGTGTGGCCCACCATGTCGCCGTTGGCGTAGTTGCACACGATCAGATCGAAACTGCCCGCGTCGATGGCCGCGACGAGTCGGTCGGTGACTTCCACCGCGCTCATCTCCGGCTTCTCGTCATAGGTCTTGACGTCCTGGGGTGACGGAATCAGCTCCCGAGTCTCGCCGGCATATTCCTCTTCGCGGCCACCGGAGAAGAAGAAAGTGACGTGAGCGTACTTCTCGGTTTCCGCGATACGCAGCTGAGTCAGGCCGCGATCGGCGACCACTTCACCCAGGGTGTTGTGCAGATCGGAAGGGGGAAAGGCGCAGTCCGCGGGAATGTCCGCGGCATACTGGGTCAACGTCACCAGACCGCGACCGGCAAGTTTGGGGCGTGCCTGACGAGTGAAACCGTCGAAGTCGTCTTCGACGAAGGCGCGGGTCAGTTCTCGGGCGCGATCGGCGCGAAAGTTCATGAAGATAGCCGCATCGCCGTCCGCCATCACGATGGCCTGGCCGGCTGGGCGGATGCTGGTGGCGGTGACGAACTCATCGGTCTCTCCGCGTTCATAGGCGTCGGAGAGGCCCGCTTCAGCGTCGTCGGCACTATGCTCGCCGTCGCCTTGGGTAATCACACGATAGGCTTGCTCGACTCGGTCCCAGCGATTGTCACGATCCATGGCGAAGTAACGCCCGACGATCGAGGCGACGAAGCCATTTTCTCGGCCGACCAGCTCGGCGAGCTTGGCATCGGTGCGCGCAAGCGAGCTGTGCGCGCTTTTGGGTGCCGTGTCACGGCCATCGAGAAAGGCGTGCACGTAGATTCTCTTGGCGCCGCGACGGGCTGCCAGTTCCGCCATGGCAAGAATATGATCTTCATGGCTGTGCACACCACCCGGGGAAAGCAGGCCCAGCAGATGTACTGCACGACCGGCCTTTATCGCTGCGTCGATTGGGTCCGTCAGGGCGCTGATGCTATCCAGCTCATCGTCCTCGATGGCCTTGGTGATGCGGGTAAAGTCCTGATAAACGATACGCCCCGCGCCCAGGTTCATGTGGCCGACCTCGGAGTTGCCCATCTGCCCCTGGGGCAGGCCGACGTATTGGCCATCGGTGTATATCAAGCCGCTGGGGTAGCGTTTTTTCAGGTCGTCCATCACCGGCGTATTCGCCGCGAGAATGGCGTTGTGTTCGGGGTTGTCGCTATGACCGTAGCCGTCGAGAATGATCAGTGCCACCGGACGTGGGCGGGAAGTATGAGTATCTGACATGCATGGCCTCGCGTTGAATCATTGGGTTTCGCCGCACGCCTTTTGGGCTGCGCATCCGTTTCGTGACATGTATTTCCTGGCGCTATCATACCGTAGGGGCCGTCGGGCGTCACAGCCACAGCATGACGGACGCGGAGCCAAGGCTTGTGTATACTAGGCGCCGCCCGACAACAGGGGCCGATTTCAACAAGCGCTACTTGTTCAATAAGAGTTACCTGGACCCATGATCGATCAGCTGTTCGAATTCATTCAGAATCATCCACTGCTAGTGGGTGCCTTTGTGGCAGTACTTGCGGCCTGGCTTGGCTACGAGTTCAAGCGGGGCAATCACGGTGTTGATGCCAGTGAGGCCACCACCTTGATCAACCGCGAGGATGCCGCTGTCATAGATATTCGCGATGCCAAGGATTTCAAGACCGGCCATATCGCCGGTGCGCGGAATATTCCCCAGAGCAAGCTCGACGACAGGATGAACGAACTCGAGAAGTTCAAGGGCAAGCCGATCATCGTCGTTTGCAAGCAGGGGCAGGCCTCCGGGATTGCCGTGGCCAAGCTGACCAAGGCTGGGTTTGAACGAGTATCCAAGCTCAAGGGCGGGATGGCGCAGTGGCAGGCCGATAACCTGCCCGTGGTCAGGAAGTAGATCACCCCCCCCCCCGAGGATTCACACAATTTCGTAGAGGGAGTTGCATCATGGCGGAAGAGAACAACCAGGCCGCACAGGGCCAGGATCAGCAGCAACTGCAGTTTGCGCTACAGCGCATCTACATCAAAGACATCTCCTTTGAGTCGCCGAATTCGCCCCAGGTGTTCCAGGAAGCCTTCAAGCCCAAGGTCAGCGTAGACCTGGGTACTCACAGCACCCAGATCTCGGAAGATCTCTATGAGGTCGTGGTCAAGGTGACCGCTCAGATCAATCATAGCGAGACAGGCAACACCTGCTTTCTGGCGGAGATCGAACAGGGCGGCCTGTTCCGCATCACCGGGCTTAAAGGCGATCAGCTGGATCACACCCTGGGCGCCTTCTGCCCCAACGTGCTGTTCCCCTATGCCCGAGAGTGCATCGACAATCTGGTCAGCCGGGGCAGCTTCCCTCCATTGATGCTGGCGCCGGTGAATTTCGAAGCCATGTATGCCCAGAAGAAACAGCGTCAGACCGAGGGCAGCGACAGCACGCAGTAATGGCAATGGGCGATCCGCGAATTCATGTCGATGCGCTCCTCGAACCGGGCAGTGACGTACTTCTACCCGAGAGCGCGGCGCGGCATGTGGTAACAGTGCTGCGCCAGCGGGAAGGCGCAACGCTCGTGCTATTCGACGGCCGTGGCCATGAGGCTACGGCCGTGCTCGTTGAAGTAACCCGCAAGCGCGTCCTGGCACGGGTCGAGAGCGTCTCGCCGGGTCGCAACGAGTCACCACTTGCGGTGCATCTTGGCCAGGCGGTGTCCAAGGGCGATCGCATGGATTACGCCATCCAGAAGGCCGTCGAACTGGGTGTTGCCGAGATTACCCCGGTGTACACCAAGCATGGCGATGTGCGCTTGAAGGGCGAGCGCGCGGCGAAGAAGCAGGCCCATTGGCAGGGCGTGGCGATCAGCGCCTGTGAGCAGTGCGGACGCGCCACCGTGCCCAGGATACATCCTCCTAGCCCCTTGGAAGATTGGCTTGCGGCGCGAGACGAGGCCCTGCGGCTGGTGCTGCATCCGGCCACAGAATCCCCCTGGCGCGAGGCCGTCGATGTTCGCAAGGCGGCCTTGCTGATCGGCCCGGAAGGGGGGCTTTCCGCAGAAGAAGTCACCCGCGCTCAGCATGCCGGCTTCACGGCGCTGACATTGGGCCCCCGTATCCTGCGCACCGAAACCGCTCCGGTGGTCGCGTTGAGCCTGCTGCAGCACTACTTCGGCGATTTGTAGACCCACCCACCGGGCTACTTCTAATTCAATACGAAAGGTATATACAGCGCGATGCTCGGCATCAGCCCCAACATGATCACCGCCAGCAGCATCAGCGCGATGAATGGACTCACGCCGCGAATCACGGTGCCCAAGGTAGTATTCGCCACAGCCTGGATCACGAATAGATTCAGACCCACCGGCGGGGTGATCAGGGCGATCTCGATCAAAATCACGAAGAAGATACCGAACCAGATCGGGTCGATGCCCAGCGCCAGCACCGAGGGAATCAGCATCGGCACCATGATCAGCAGCATCGACAGGCTCTCCAGGAAGAGTCCGATGAACAACAGGATCAGGGCCACCACCAGCAGAAACATCGCCACGGATTCCAGATGGGTATCGACCAGCTCCGAGATCATCAGCGGTATCTGATAGAGGGTGACCGCCTTGCCGAAGATCTTGGCGCCGATGATCACCAGGAACAGCACGATAGTGGTCGAGAGCGTCTGGCGTACCGCTGATAGAAAACTTGCCCAGTCCAAGGTGCGTCGCAGAAAGGCGGTTAGCAGGAAGGCCAGCACCGCGCCCACCGCCGAAGCCTCCGTTGGGGTAAATATTCCGGTATAGATGCCGCCGATCATGACGAGCGCCAGGAGGATGGGCGGCAGCGCCCGCCAGGTGGCGCGACGGCGCTCCTCTTGCGTCGCCTTGGGCGTGGGTCGATGCGCCGAGGTGAATCTGGCGTATAACGCGGCATAGATGCAGAACAACACCAGCAGCAACAAGCCCGGCCCGATGCCCGCCAGGAACAGCTTGCCGATGCTCTCCTCGACGATCACGCCGTAGACGATCAACGGGATGGAGGGCGGAATCAGGATCCCCAGAGTGCCCCCGGCGGCGAGCAGGCCCAGGGTGAACGACTTGGCATAGCCGCGTTGGGTCATCTCGGGAATGGCTACCGTGCCCACGGTGGCCGCCGTGGCCACGGAGCTGCCGGAAATCGCCGAGAACAGCCCGCAGGAGAGCAGCGCCGCAATACCCAACCCGCCGGGCCAGTGGCCCACCCAGCTCTGCACCGCTGCGAACAGATCGCGGCCCACGCCGCCCTTGAGCAGCAGGTTGGACATCAGCAGAAACAGTGGCACCGACAGCAGCACGAAGTTGTCTAGGGCGCCGTGCAGGTTCTGAGCCACCATGATCAGCGGCAGCCCCTCCATCAGGATCATCAGGGTGCCCAGCGCGGCCAGGGCGAAGGCCACCGGCAGGCCGCTGAACAAGAGCAGCAACAGCGCACCGAAAATCGCCAGTAATGTCATGATGCGTCGTCCCTGGCGGCGTGCTCGCCGCCCGGGGTGAAGGTCGGGGCAGGGCGCAAGGGCAGGCGGATGAGCTCCGCCAGGCTCTGCAGCGCCAGCAGGGCGAAGCCGATCACCACCGGCAGCTCGGCGATCCAGTTGGGCAGCTCCAGAATGGTCGGCTGGCGGCGCCCGGAGCGGATCGACTCGCTGACCACGTCCCAGCCGTAGACCGTCGCCATCAGGCTGAACAGCAGGATCACCGCCAGGGCGAAGCCTTCCGCCACCCGGCGCAGGCGCGGCCCGAGCAGGGCGATGACCGCGGTGATGCGAATCAGCTCGCGCCTGCGTAGCACGTAGGCCATGCCCAGGTAGGTGAACCACACCTGCAGGGTGACGGCGATGTCCTGGGTCCAGATGGTCGGTGCGTTGAAGGCATAGCGTGCCACTACTTCACCGAACAGCATCAGCGCGATGGTCACCACCAGCAGATCGCCGAGCCGCGCCAGCAGCTCGGCCAGGCGATCCACCCAGACCAGCGGGTTCGAGCGCGAGGTATCGGCCATGGGAGCGCTCACTGCATCTCGCGAACCTGATCGACCAATTCCTGGCCGGGGTCGCCGGCGGCGTCGATATAGGCCTGCACGGCGGGCTCCGAGGCTTCCTTCCATGCCTCGAGCTGTTCCTCACTGAGTTCCACCACCTCCATGTCGGTCTCCTCGGCGAGGAACTGCTGGGCCTCGAGGTTCTTGGCCTTCGTCTCTTCGCGCATCTTCTTTTCGGCGGCCAGGGCGGCCTCGCTCATCCAGGCCTTCTCCTGCTCGGAGAGCTCGTTCCATAGCTCATCGTTGATGACCACCAGAAACTCCACCTGGGCATGGTTGGTGATGGTGATGTAGTCCATCACCTCATGGAGCTTGCGCGACTGGGTGGCGGTGGTGCCGGTCATGCCCACGTCCACGGTGCCGCGTTGATAGGCCATGAACTGCTCCGACCCGCTGATCTTGACCGGATTGCCGCCCAGCGCCTCGATGAAATCGCCGGAGGGCTTGCCCAGCACCCGCACCTTCTTGCCTTGCATGTCCGCGGGGTCGATCAGGGGTTGATCGTTGGCGAGCAGCTGGATGGGCCCGTAATCCTGCCACCACAGCACCTTGGTGCCGGTCTCGCGGATCATCTCGTCGAGCTGCTGGCGTACCGGACTATCTGGGCCCGCCGCCTTGGACAGCACCTCGTAGTCGGGGAACAGGAAGGCCACGCTGAACAACCCCGTCGCTGGCAGGGTGCCGCTGTATTCGTCGATCAGTACCAGGCCCATGTCGATGGCGCCGGAACTCACCGCCTGGGGAATCTCGCTACCCTTGTAGAGCTGGGCCGAGGGGAAGATCTGCACCTGAATCTCGCCGTCGGAGATCTCCTCAACCTTCTCCTCGAAGAATGCGAGGTTTTCGCCGATGGGGTGGTTCGCCGGAATCTGCGACGACAGACGCAGGGTGCGCTCTGCCAGCGCCGGCGACGCCCCCAGGCTCAATGACAGGCTCAGCGCGGTGACAAGTGGGAGCAGTGTTTTATTCATGTTGTTCTCCAATGGGTGAGAGGACGCTGTCAACAACAGCCTAGCTGCTTGTCATGATTTTCTCTCGGGGCACATTTTCCCGAGGCACATTGCGCAGATGACTCGCCGTCTGGCCGCCGGGCAGCGCCGCGATCATGTCCGCGGCTTCGAGTAGTCGCGGCAGGTCGAGGCCGGTGCGTACGCCGCCACCCTGCAGGGCATAGAGCAGGTCCTCGGTGGCGGTGTTGCCCGTGGCGCCAGGAGCGAAAGGGCAGCCGCCCAGCCCGGCGGCGGAGGCATCCAGGGCCGTGGCGCCGTGGTGCAGTGCGAACAAGGCGTTGGCCACCCCCATGCCGTAGGTGTCGTGGCCGTGAAAGGCCCAGCTCAACCGGGCGTCGCGAAAGCGCTCGCCCAACCGGCTGAAGTGTTCGGCCACCTGGTAGGGGGTGGCGTGCCCGGTGGTGTCGCAAAGCGCAACTTCCAGTTCGATGCCCTGGGTCGTCTCCAAGGCCGGCGCCAGCACCGCCTCGACCTGCCGCCAGTCGATGCGGCCCTCAAAAGGGCAATCAAAGCTGGTGCCCAGGCTCAAGCGCAGGCGTTTGTCGCCTGGCGTGTCACTGGCTTGCAGTCGTTCGGTGATGCTTGCCAGGTTTGAAAGCGAATCCGCCACACTCTGGCGTACGTTGCTCCGGTTGTGTGACTCGGAGACCGAGACCACGAACATCAGCTCGCGAATGCCGCAGGCCAGCGCCAGTTCCGCGCCCTTGAGATTGGGCACCAGCGCCGCCAGGCGCAACTCTGAACGGTTGATGAAATGGGCGACGATCTCGCCGATATCCGCCATCTGAGGCACCGCCCTGGGGCTGACGAAGGAGCCGATCTCGAGTCTCGTGACGCCGGCGTCGAGCAGCGCCTGAATGCAGCGGATCTTGTCGGCGGTGGGCAGTGGGTCATTGATCGACTGAAAGCCATCCCGCGGGGCGACTTCGACGATCTCGACCTGTTCAAGGGGAATAGTGAAGGCATTCATGCAGGAGCCTCCTGGGAAGGCAGGTTCAACCAGTTGATGACACCACCAGCGGCGAGAATGGCCCGCTGGCGTGAGCTAAGTTCATGATGCAGGGTCAGTGATTCACCGTCGTCGAGGGCGGCGATGACCTCTCGCCCCTGGGCGAGTTGGCTGTGCAGCTCATCGATGCGCAACCGCGCGCCCTGTTCCAGACGTTCAATATCCGCCGGGTCCGCGAAGGACAGGGGCAGCACGCCGAAGCAAGGCAGGTTCTGCCAGTGAATGCGCGCGATGCTCCTGGCGATCACCACCTGCAGGCCGAGAAAGCGCGGGACCAAGGCGGCGTTCTCACGACTCGACCCCTGGCCGTAGTTGTCGCCGGCGACGATGACGTGTCCTGCCGCGCCTCGTTTCCGGGCACGTTCGACGTAGCCCTTGTCCACTGTCTCGAACGTATGGGCCGCGGAGGCCTCGATATTGCTCCAGATCGGCAGCACCCGGGCGCCGGCGGGCATGATGTCGTCGGTGGAGATGTTGTCGCCGACCTTGAGCAGCACCGGCGCGTCGATGGCGTCCGGCAGCGGCTCCAGCGCCGGCAGTGGCGGCGTGTTGTCCGTTGCCAGCAGATCGACGCTGCGGGCCTGCTCCGCTGGCAGCGGCGCCACAAACATCGACTCGCCGACGGCCATGTCCCGGGGTTCGCGTGGGCGGGGGCAGGGCATGTCCAGGGTACGCGGATCGGTGATCATCCCAGACAGCGCCGAGGCGGCGGCGGTTTCCGGGCTGCACAGGAAGACGCTGTCCTCCCGGGTGCCGGAACGTCCGGGAAAGTTGCGCGGCACGGTGCGCAGGCTGTTGCGCCCGGCAGCCGGCGCCTGACCCATGCCGATGCAGCCGTTGCAGCCGGGCTCGTGCAGGCGTGCGCCGGCACCAATGAGTGCGCCGAGGTGGCCCTCGTCGATCAGCGCCGCGAGAATCCGCCGGGTCGAGGGATTGATATCCAGCGACACACCGTCGGCGACCCGGCGTCCCTTGACGATCTCGGCGGCCACCGCGAAGTCGCGATAGCCCGGGTTACCCGAGGAGCCGATGTAGGCCTGATAGACCGGCTCGCCGGCGACCTCGCTGACCGGCACCACCTTGTCCGGGTTCGAGGGCAGGGCGATCAGTGGCTCGAGCCGCGACAGGTCGATGTGCTCGTTGCAATCATAACGACACCCCGGGTCCGCGGCCAATGGCTGCCAATCCGCCTCGCGGCCGCGAGACGCCAGGAAGCGGCGCGTCACCTCGTCGCTGGGAAACACGCTGGTGGTGGCGCCCATCTCAGTGCCCATGTTGGCCAGCACGTGGCGATCCATGGCATCCAACCCGTCCAGTCCCGAGCCGTGGTATTCGAGAATGCAGTTTCTGAACCCGGCCACCCCGTGACGGCGCAGCAGTTCGAGCATGACATCCTTGGCACTGACCCAGTCTGGCAATTCGCCGACCAGTTCCACCCCCACGATCTCGGGCATGGGCAGAAACAGTGGCTCACCGGCCATGGCCATTGCTACCTCGATGCCCCCGGCGCCCATGGCCAGCATGCCCAGGGCGCCGGCGGCGGTGGTGTGACTGTCGCAGCCCACCAGGGTGTCGCCGGGCTTGCCGAAGCGTTCCATGTGCACCGGATGACTGATGCCGTTGCCCGGCCCGCTGTACCACACACCCAGGCGTTCGCAGGCGCTCTTCAAGAACAGATGGGCGTCGGCGTTGATGTTGTCCTGCTGGATCAGGGTGTGGTCGATGTACTGCACGCTGGGCGAGGTGTGTACCCGCTCGACGCCCATGGCATCGAGCTCGAGCATCACCAAGGTGCCGAGGATGTCCTGCAGCAGGGCCTGATTCATGCGCAGGGCAATCTCCTCCCCCGGTACCATGCTGCCTTCGATCAGGTGCGCGGCGATCAGCTTGTGGCTCAGATTGTCAGCCATGGAGCGATTCCTCCGTCGCGGGATGAATCAGGCGATGGCCCGCGCCCAGGGCATCGATCAGAAACTGCAGGCCCAGGGCCGCGAAGCCCACCGGCAACAAGGCATAAGGTATCGCTATCGGCGTGCCGAAGGCGCTCGATACCCGTTCGCCGTACTCAAACGCCTGCCAGGCCATCAGGCCGCCGCGCCATACCAGGATGGCGCAAAACAGCGCGCCCAGCAGGCCGGCGGCGATGCCGATCAGCGCTTGCAAGCGTGGCGGCAGCTTGTCCGCGAAGAAGGTGATGCGGATATGCGCATCCCGACGCTGGGCTTCGGCCGCGCCGATCACCGCCAGGTAGACGATCAGAAAGGAGTTGATCTCCAAGCTCCAGCTGGTCGGGGCGGCGAAGGCGTAGCGCATGATGGCGTCGTAGCAGATGGTCAGCATCATGAAGGCGAGTACCGCCATGGCAGTCCAGCGCAGCACCGCCAGCAGGCCGTTCCAGCCGCGCAGGATCGCCATCATCAGGACTCACCCAGCGCCAGGGCGATCGCTCGCTCGCCGACGTCCTGACCGACTTCGCCCTTCCAGCTATCCCATACCGCCTGGGTCGCCTCGTTGAAGGTGGCAAGATCTTCCTTCGAAGGCTCGATCACCTCGACGCCGGCCTCCTGGACCCGGGGCCAGTAGGTTTGCGGATAGACCTGGTTGTTGCAGTGGTCGATGAAATTCTTGTCGTACCAGTCAGCGGCCTGCTGCAAAGGTGTCTTGATTGCCTCGTCCAGGGCATCCCAGCGACTGCGCAGCATGAAGGGCGCCACGGAGAAGCCGGTGACCGGCAGCTTGTAGCAGAAGGCCAGCTGCTCCTGCAGACTGCGGCCGATGACGGTGGATATATTGAAGACGCCCGCATCCACGGTACCGCGCTGCAGGGCCATGTAGGTTTCCGAGGAAGGGATGCGCACCGCCGCGATGCCGTAGGGCTCGAGCGCTCGGGTAGCCTCGAAGCTCACCACCCGCACCTTCTCGCCGCGCAGATCCTCGAGGGCGCGTACCGGCTTGGCCTCGCCGCTCCAGATATACTCGGGTTCGAGAATGCCGCCGCCGCTGGACAGCATGTAGAGGTTGTCCTTGGCCAGCTCCTCATTGATCAACTGAAACAGCGGGCTTCCCTGAGCGAGTCGTTCGGGATGACGATACAGCTCGCCGACCACTCCCGGCAGGCCGGTGATACCGAGGATCGGCAGCGAACGCGTGATGTAGGAAGTAGTATGGAACATGAAGTCGATGCTGCCGGCGCGCAGCGCCGGTAACTGCTCGTCGGCCTTGAGCAACTGGCCGGAGTGATAGTAGTCGACATCGACCGCCTCGCCGCCGTTCTCCTTGAGATACTCGATGAAGCCGTTGGAGCCGTAGCTCAACGCCTCGTAGGAGGGCGTGATGTAGTTCACCCCGGTCAGGGTCGTCGCGGCTAGGGCGCGGCCCGCGAACAGCGACTGGCCACCGAACAGCGCGGCCCCGGCACTGGTGTAACCAGCGTATTTGAGTAGTTCTCGACGGGTCATGGTCATGGTAGTTCTCCTTAGCTTACTTGTTTTTGTCTCTAGGTTTTCAACTACATTTGATTCGGTAACCACAGGCTGATGCCGGGAAACAGCACGAACAGCAACAGCACCAGCACCTGCACCACCACGAAGGGCAGCGCACTGCGAATGATCTCCTCTATCGAAAGTTCTGGGCATACGCCACGCAGGGCATACAGGTTGAGTCCTACAGGGGGGGGTGACCACGGCGATTTCCAGGTTGAGCACCAGCACGATGCCGAACCACAGTGGATCGTAGCCCAAGGCCTCGATCAGCGGCAGCAGCACCGGAGTGGTCACCACGATCAGCGATACTGCATCGACGATCATGCCGAGCAAGATCAACAGCAGCATGACCGCCAGCAGAATGGCCCAGGACGGCAGGCTGGTGGCGGTCAGCAGCTCGGTGAGGGTCTGGGGCACCCGCACCATGTTGAGATAGTCGCCAAAGATCTTGGCGCAGCCGATGATCAACAGTATGGCGCCGCTGATGCGAGCGGTGGTGGCGAATATCTCGCAGCATTTGCGCAGGCTCAGGGCGCGAAACACCAGGGTCGCGATCAGAAAGGCGCCCAATGCGCCGATGCCGGCGGCCTCGCTGGGTGTGGCCAGTCCCGAATAGATCGAGCCCAGCACGGCCGCTACCAGTAAGGCGGAATGCCAGATGTTGGCCAGACTGACAAAGCGCTGCTTCCAGGTGAAGCGCTCCTGAGCGACCGGCGCCTCCTCAGGATGTATGCGCACGCGAATATAGATGAACAGCGACAGAGCCAATGCCAAGACGATGCCTGGCACGATCCCGCCGATGAAGAGATCCGCCACCGAGACGCTGGACACCGCGCCATAGATGATGAACGGCACGCTGGGCGGAATCAGCATCGCCAAGGCGCCGGCGCTGACCACGGAGCCAGCGGCCAGGGAGCGGCTATAACCACGCTCCAGCATCTGCGGCACGGCGATCGAACCCACCGCCGCAACCCCGGCCAGGCTGACCCCGGATACCGCACCGAACATCGCCGAGGCGCCCACGGACGAAATCGCCAGGCTGCCACGCAGCCAATTCAACCAGCGCACCGCCGCCTGAAAGAGGTTTGCGCCCACCGGCGTGGCACCCAGCAGGTTGCCCATCAGGATGAACAGCGGCAGGGCGATGAGCTCGAAGCTGTTGAGCTGACCGAACAGCGACGAGGGCGCAAAAAAGAACGCCATAGGCCCGCGGGCCATATACAGGCCAAGCAGACCCGACAACCCCAGGGCCAGAAAGATCGGCAGGCCAAGGCCGATCAGGGCAAGCAGGGCGACCAGCACGAGTGTGGGTTCGAGCATTGGGAAGTCCCCTCAGATCACGCCGGCATTGCGGAGTTCGTCGAGGTCGGCTTCCTCCAAGCCCAGCCAGCTGCCGAGAATCGCTGCGGTGTGTTCACCCAAGGCCGGGCCCACGTGACGCACCCGGCCAGGGGTATCCGAAAGCTGCGGAAAGACGTTCTGCATCGGCAGAGGCTTGCCGCGGCGATCCGGCACCTCGACGATCGCCTCCCGGGCCTTGAAGTGCGGATCATCGAGCATCTCCGGAGCGCGATAGACCAGCCCAGCAGGCACGCCGGCGTCCGCCAGCCAGTCGACGATGTCCTGGGCGTCGTGCTGTGCGCTCCAGGCAGCTATCTGGTCATCGATGGTCTGCTGATTGTCGCCCCGGGCCCGGTGGGTGGCGTAATCCGGATGATCGGCGAGGGTGGGCTGGCCCATTACCTTGCACAGGCGCCGGAAGACTGTATCCTGATTGGCGCCGATGATCACATCGCGCCCGTCGCGACTCGGGTAGGCATTGGAGGGGGCAATCCCCGGCAGGAAGCTGCCGCTGCGCTCGCGAACCTTGCCAGTGCGGGCGTATTCGGGAATCAGGCTTTCCATCATGGCCAGCACCGACTCGAAGATGGCGCTGTCCACGACCTGGCCGCGCCCGCTGCGCTGGCGCTGATGCAAAGCCATCATCGCCCCTAGAGCGCCATGCAGGCCGGCCAGCGTATCTCCCAATGAAATACCCACCCGCACCGGCGCGCGATCCGGGTAGCCGCTCAGATAGCGCAGCCCGCCCATCGCCTCGCACACCGAGGCAAAGCCGGCGCGGCTGGCGTAGGGGCCGTCCTGGCCGAAACCGGTCACCCGCACCATGATCAGACCTGGATTTCTTGCCGCCAGGTCCTCATATCCCAGACCCCATTTTTCCATGGTGCCGGGGCGGAAGTTCTCGATGAGAATGTCCGCCTGGCTGGCCAGCTCGCGCAGCAACTCCTGGCCCTTGGGCTGGCGCAGGTCCAGGGTCAGCGATTGCTTGTTGCGGCCGATGACGTTCCACCATAGCGGTTCGCCGTCCGCATCCGCTTCGCCCCACTGGCGCATGGCATCACCCTTGCCCGGCGGCTCGATCTTGATGACCTCGGCGCCGAAGTCCGCCAGCACCTGAGCGCAGTAGGGACCGGCGATAAGCTGGCCGAGTTCGAGCACCTTCAAGTCATCGAGCGGCAGGTCGGAAAGCATTGTTGTTGTCTCCCTCATGGCAGCGATGACGGAATCAGACGTCATCCGTCGTGGTGGTTTCCATATGCAGATCGCGGGCGGCCAACAGATGCGCGCGCATCACGTTTTCGGCCCAGGGCGCGTTGCCGGCCTCGATGGCCGTCAGCATCTCGCGGTGGTGCTGCATGCTGCGCTGCAGGTGTTCCTGACGGTAATGACGGAAGTTGCGATGCACGACCGAGGTGCGCACCACGTTGTCGAGTACCAGGATCAGTCGCTGGCTGTTCGAAGCCCGTATCAACTGGCGATGAAACTCGTGATTCAGCGCGGCGATCTCGGTGCGTGTAGCGCTGCCCGTCTCCGCTACCAACCATTCCATGCGTGCCGACAGCTGCCAGAGTTCGCCTAGCTGAGGCGCTTGAATGTGCAGTGCCGCCTTATGTATCGCCAGCGGTTCCAGCAGCAGGCGCAGTTCGAACACTTCCCGGGCGTCCTGCTGCGTCCAGGCGCTGACCCGGGCACCATGATGGGGGATCGCCTCCAGCCAGCCCTCGGAAATTAGTTCGCGCAGCGCCTCACGTACCGGTGTGCGGCTGACCTCGAGTTCGTTCGCCACGCTGGCTTCACGCACGTAGTCGTGGGCGCGATACGCGCCTTCAAGAATGCGCTGCTTGATCGCTTCGTAAACCTGGGCTGTGGCCGTTCGCGCGGCGGGACGCTCGGTAATCACGCTTGTCTCCATGTTGTATGCAATCTATAGCCTAGAAGAGGCAATAAAGCGCATCACTCCCCCTTTAGTCGCATATATTGCATGCAATATACGGGTAGCGATTAAGTGCATGGCACAGTGCCCCGTTTTTAGCAAACCATTTGCTCGAACTGACCGGAAGGCGATGTTCGACTTTGGAGGCTGTTCGCTTCTGAAAGTCGGGCCGTTGTCTTCGTGACCTCAGAATTGGTGCCATCCGATCGACTGCGTCATACTGCCGACATCGTTTTTCTGCGAAGAGTCTTGTCATGAATCGAACCCTCAAGATCGGTGTGGTGATGGATCCCATCGACGCCATCACCTACAAGAAGGATACTTCCCTGGCCATGCTGTGGGCCGCCCAGGATCGTGGCTGGTCATTGCATTACATGGAGCAGCAGGATCTCTTCCTGGACAACGGCCAGGCCATGGCGCAACTGCGGGATCTCGAGGTCTTTCGTGACCCAAATCAGTGGTATCGGCTAGGAGAACCCAAGGCGACGCCGCTGACGGACCTCGATGTGATCCTGATGCGCAAGGATCCGCCGGTGGACGATCATTTCGTCAACACGGTCTACCTGCTCGGGTTTGCCGAACGCGAAGGGGTGCTGATCGTCAACCCGACCCAGGCACTGCTGGAATGCAACGAAAAACTCTTTGCCCAGCAGTTCCCGCAGTGCAGCGTGCCTTGCGTCGTGTCTCGCAGCGATCAAATCCTGCGCGCCTTCCACGCCGAACACGGCGACGTGATCTTCAAGCCGCTGGACGGCATGGGCGGCAGCGGCATCTTCCATATCGGGCCGGATGGCCGCAATCTCGGGGCGGTGATCGAGCAGCTCAGTGAACGCGGCCAGCGCCAGATCATGGCTCAGCGCTACATCCCCGAAATCAAGGACGGCGACACTCGTATCCTCCTGATCGACGGCGAGCCTGTACCTTATGGCCTGGCGCGAGTGCCCATGGCCGGCGAGACCCGCGGCAACCTGGCGGCCGGCGCCCAGGGCGTCAGCCGTGAGCTGACCGAGCGCGACCATTGGCTGGTGGAGCAGGTTCGGCCGACGCTGATTGCCAAGGGGTTGATGTTTGTCGGACTCGACGTGATCGGCGACTACATTACCGAGATCAACGTCACCAGTCCGACCTGCGTGCGTGAGATCGACGACCAGCGCGGCACGGACATCGCCGGCCTGCTGATGGACGCTATCCTGCGTCGCTTGGGTTGAGCGGGAGGGTTCAAGAGCGCGGCCATGGCGGTAACCATCGATCATTCGTCCAGAACCTCTGTCGGTCGACGTCACCGCACGCTGTTTGCCTGGAGTCTGGCGCTGCTGTTGCATGCCCTGTTCATCGGTGTATTGGGTCATTGGCAGTTGGCGCCGGAGCCCCCGACCCAGGCGCCAACGAGCCTTGATGTGACGCTTGTCACACAGTCCGCCGTCGAGTCCGGTGCGGCCAGGATGGTTGCCGAGGCCGCGTCGACAACCCTAGAGACACCGGCCTCGCCCCCCGAGCCTGAGAAAGCGAACGCACCAGCCGCCCCGGAAGCGCCTGCGCCAACGGATTCCGCTCCCGAACCCGCCTCCGAACCTTCGCCTGATAAGCCCCCGCCACCGGAAGTGGCGCCGACGCCTGAACCCGCTCGAGAACCGGCGCCGCCCTCCAACCCCGCTCCTCAGCCTACCCCACCAGAGCCACCACCGACCCAGTCGAAGTCAGCGCCCAGCGGTCGAGCGCTCTTGGCCCAGGCCGGTGAAAGCGTGCGTCAGCAAGGCTTCACGGCGCCATCTTCTTCTTACGACAGCGGCGACGGTCAAGGTCAAAATGCCCAGCGGGCTGCACGAAACCGCTATATCGATGCCTGGACGCGACGGGTCGAAACCTACGGCAATCGCCACTATCCAGCGCCGGGCGCCCTCGATGGACAACTACGTATTCGCGTGGTAATCGGTCGTGATGGTCAGTTGCGCCAGGCAGAGGTGATACAATCCTCAGGACATTCCGAACTCGACCAAGCCGCAATGAAGGCGGTACAGGGCGCTGCCCCCTATCGCCCCTTCGACCGGGGGATGGGAGAACGCGACAGTCTGACCATCACGCGGACTTGGCGTTTCGGGAAAGGCAATAGCTACGGCGTGCATTGACGCCAGGGAGGCCCATGCAAAGCTTTCGCAATCATTTTCTACTGGCGATGCCGCATCTTGAAGACCCCCATTTTGCCGGCAGCCTGAGTTATCTGTGTGACCATGACGACAATGGCACCATGGGCGTCATCGTCAATCATCCCTTGGAGCTGACTCTCGACAACCTGCTCGAACAGCTTGAGCTCGATGCGTCTGAATGTCAGTTCCGTAACATGCTGGTGCATTACGGCGGCCCGACCCACAAGGATCGTGGGTTCATTTTGCATCGCGGCAGCAGTCAGCCCTGGGATTCCAGCCTGCAGGTGGCGGAAGACATCGCTCTGACCACCTCCATGGACATGCTCCAGGCCATTGCCGCAGGCAAGGGGCCGGAGAAGTTCCTGGTCTGTCTGGGCTGCTGCGGTTGGGAAGCAGGTCAGTTAGAGAAGGAGCTTCTGGACAACACCTGGCTGACCGTCGAGGCCCAGCCCGGGGTGCTTTTCGATCTGCCCCCGGAGCAGCGTCTGAGCGCTGCGGCGGGCATTCTTGGGGTCGACTTGACCCTCATGACCAGCCAGGCCGGCCATAGCTGATGGCGGCCGAGGGCAATCGTCAGATACTGGCGTTTGATTTTGGCACTCGGCGTATCGGGGTCGCGGTGGGGCACGAGTTCCTGGCCAGGGCCACGGCGCTTGATCCGCTGCCGGCGCGAGACGGCATTCCGGACTGGAACATTGTCTCGAAACTGGTCGAGGAATGGGGACCGGATCTGTTCGTTGTCGGCTTGCCGCTGAACATGGATGGCAGCGAATCCGAGATGAGTATCCGGGCACGCAAGTTCGGCAAGCGGCTTTATGGGCGCTTCGGCAAGCCCTGTGAGATGGTCGACGAGCGGGGTTCCACGCGGGAAGCCAAATCGATCGCTCGAGAAGCAGGGCACCGTGGCAATTACCGCGAAGAGAGTGTCGATGGACTGGCCGCCCAGCTGATTCTCGAAGGCTGGTTCGCACACTGCGAAGGGCTACCTGGCCGTGAATCCTATCGGTAACGTTTCTTGTATGAGGACTGCGTAGATGCCACTTCCCGACATTCCACCGCTGCTGGATGCCATGGTCGCCGATCTCGAGACGATCATCGACGAGCATGATCTGGATCGACAGCGCCTGGCCCTGGTGGGCATTCATACTGGCGGCGTGTGGATTGCCGATGTGCTGCACCGACGTCTGGCACTGCCCACGCCGCTGGGCACGCTGGATATCGGTTTCTGGCGGGATGATTTCAGCCACCAGGGGCTACCGGAGAACATTCGTACCAGCCACCTGCCCTTCGATGTGGACGACCGCGACCTGGTGTTGGTTGACGATGTGGTGATGTCCGGACGCACCATCCGCGCCGCCCTCAACGAGCTGTTCGATTACGGGCGTCCGCGCCGGGTTCTTCTGGCCGCGTTGATAACCTTGCCCGGGCGTGAATTGCCGATACAGCCGGATGTGTGTGGCGCTCGTCTCGATCTGCCTGCCGGCGAGCGGGTCAAGCTTTCCGGCCCGGAGCCGCTTTCTCTCTCATTGGTAACGCAAACTCGGGAGATCTCATGATCGACGCCGCTTCCTCCGCCGCTGCCCGGGTGCAGCTCACAAGCGATGGCCGCCTGCGTCATTTCATCGACATCGAAGGACTTCCCAAGGCGCTGCTTACAGAGATTCTCGATACCGCCGACAGCTTCCGTGGCGTACAGGATGCTCAGGTCAAGAAAGTCCCGCTGCTGCGCGGACGCACCGTGGCCAATCTTTTCTTCGAGAACTCCACCCGCACCCGGGCGACCTTCGAACTGGCCGCCAAGCGGCTCTCGGCGGATGTGCTCAGTCTGGACATTCAGACCTCTTCCACCGCCAAGGGCGAGACCCTGCTCGATACCCTGAACAATCTCGAGGCGATGCAGGCGGACGCCTTCGTGGTGCGCCATTCGGATTCCGGCGCCGCCCATTTCATCGCAAGCCAGGTCACGCCCAATGTGGCGATCATCAACGCCGGTGACGGGCGCCATGCGCACCCGACCCAGGCGATGCTCGACATGCTCACCATTCGTCGCCACAAGGGCGCCTTCGAGAACCTCAAAGTGGCGATTATCGGCGATATCCTGCACTCCCGGGTGGCCCGCTCCCAGGTGCTGGCGCTCAACACCCTGGGGGTAGCGGAGATTCGCGTCATCGCACCGCGTACCCTGCTGCCGGTGGACGTCGAGGATTGGCGTTGCCAGGTATTCACTCGGCTGCAGGAAGGGCTAGAGGACGCGGATGTGGTGATCGCCCTGCGCCTGCAGAAAGAGCGCATGGACGGCGCACTGCTGCCCTCGGAAAACGAGTTCTACCGGCATTACGGCCTGACCCAGGAGAGCCTGGCCTGGGCCCACCCGGAGGCCATCGTCATGCACCCGGGGCCGATCAATCGCGGCGTCGAGATCGAATCCGCCGTGGCGGATGGCCCCCAGGCGGTGATTCTCGATCAGGTCACCAACGGTATTGCGGTGCGCATGGCGGTACTGTCCATGGCGGTGAGCGGGCAGACTCAGAGTCGCGCCCGCCAACGGGCCTCCTGAGCCCTTGTCGGTAACGACGAATATCTACTATCTTCAAGGGTCGAAGAGGGCGGTGATGGAAAGTGACGCCGCGTTTTACCCAGTGCACCACAGGAGTGAAGCACATGTCCGATCAGCAGCAACCCCCACAGGAGCAGGAAAAGCAACCCGGCGATGAACATGCCATGCGCCCCGAGCCGGAGTTCATTCGCGACAGCTATCGCGGCGCCGACAAGCTCAAGGACAAGGTAGCCATCATTACCGGTGGCGACAGCGGCATCGGCCGCGCCGTGGCCCTGCATTACGCTCGGGAAGGCGCCGATTGCGTGCTGGCCTATCTTGACGAGGATCGCGATGCCGAAGATACCCGCGCCCTGGTCGAGGCGGAAGGGCGGCGCTGTCTTCTTCTGAAAGGCGATGTGGGCGATGCGGCCTTCTGTCGCGAGGTCGTCGACAAGACGGTGGAAGAGTTCGGCAAGCTCAATATTCTGGTCAACAACGCCGCCGAGCAGTACGACTGGGACGACGTCACCCAGATCCCCGACGAGCAGTGGCATCGCACCTTTGCGACCAACATCCATAGCCATTTCTACATGGCCAAGGCAGCCTTGCCGCACATGGAAGAAGGCGACACCATCATCGCCACCTCCTCGATCAACGCCTTCAAGGGCAACAACACCCTGATCGACTACACCACTACCAAGGGCGCCATTCAGGGGTTCATGCGCTCGCTGGCGGTGTCGCTGGTGGATAAGGGCATTCGCGTCAATTCTGTGGCACCGGGGCCGGTATGGACGCCATTGATTCCGGCCAGCTTCGACGAGGAGAAGGTCGAATCCTTCGGTGGCCAGGTGCCCATGAACCGTGCGGGCCAGCCCAGCGAAATGGGCCCGGCCTATGTGTATCTGGCCTGCGAGGAATCCTCCTACATGACCGGCCAGACGCTACATCTCAACGGTGGGGTGGTACTCAATACGTGACGAGGCTGCGGCATCGCGGGTCCATCGGCTATACTGGTCGCGGCTTCGCCGACGTTCACGCGGAGCCGCGCCAGTCACCGTCGTACCGCCGATAGAGAAAGAGCCGCCATGAGTGCCGATCGTTCCCCTGTTCCCGCCTCCGTCCTTCTCGCCGGTGCTCGTCTGATCGATCCTTCCCGCGACCTGGACACCCGGGCCGATCTGGCCATTCTGGACGGACGGATCGTCGCCCCTGACCACCCGGACGCGGCGAAGTTGCCTCGCCACGATGTCAGTGACTGCGTCATCACCCCGGGGCTTGTCGATATCGGCGCCCATCTGCGCGAGCCGGGGCCACGCTACAAGGGCAGTCTCGAGAGCGAATCCGCCGCCGCTCTGGCGGGGGGCTATACGCGTATCGCGCCGCGTCCGGACACCAGCCCGGTACTCGACAGCGCCGCTCATGTGCGCACTCTGCGCGATCGGGCCGCCGAGGTCGATGGGGTGCGCCTGATCCCGCTTGGCGCGCTGACCCAGGGGTTGGAAGGCCAATTGCTGGCCAACATGGCCGGTCTCAAGAGCGCGGGGTGCGTGGCGCTGACCAATCTACGCCGACCGCTGGCGGATACGCGGGTACTGCGCCGTTGCCTTGAATATGCCGCGACCTTCGACATTCCGGTGATCTTTCATCCCGAGGACGCAGCGCTGGCGGCAGGGGGCTGCGCCCACGAAGGCAGTGTGGCCTCGCGCCTGGGGTTACCCGGCATACCCGCCACGGCAGAGACTACGGCGTTGGCCCAATGGTTGTTGTTGATCGAGCAGACCGGTGTGCGGGCCCATGCGGCCCACCTCTCCTGTGCCCGGAGCGTTTCGTTGATCGAAGAGGCCAAGCAGCGTGGGCTGCCGGTGACCTGTGATGTCACCATGGCACATCTACACTGGAGCGATGCGGCACTGGGAGGCTTCGATACGCTGTTTCATCTGCAACCGCCGCTGCGCACCCGGATGGATCGCGATGCACTACGCGACGGCATAAAGCGTGGCGTGATCGATGCGATCGTCAGTGGCCACCTGCCTCACGAGCAGGCGGCCAAGATGGCGCCTTTCGCGGCCTCGGAGCCGGGCATGAGCACCCTGGAAACCCTCTGGGCCCAAGGCTGGGCATTGGTCGAGGAAGGTCTTTTTGATGCCACCACGCTGATCAGGTGTTTGACTTCAGGCCCGGCCCACGTGCTCGGGCTGGAATCGGCGGTGCTTGCGCCGGATGCGCTGGCCGAGCTGGCCGTCTTCGATCCAGCGCATTGCTGGACGCCGGCTGACACCACGCTCCACTCGGCGGGGCTCAATACGCCGCTGTTGAATCAGCCATTGAATGGGCGGTGTATTTTGACGCTAACAGGCGGGGAAGTGCGCTTTAATGCGAACAATTGACGTTACATTGATGCGAGTCAATGAGTAGCCTCTCAAGTCGTTGATACTTTCAGGCATCAACAGGAGAGGTATCGATGACTACTCGACGGCATTCCCCACAAGCGCCTATTTCGGACGCCCGCGAGAGTTTCACGGCGCATGTGCAGGGACCCGGCATCGTGCACCAGATGGCGCTGCTGGAACCTGTGGCACTCAATGAATTGATCAGCGATCTTGATACCCCGTTGAATCCCAATTTCGAGCGGGCTGTCGAGGCCATTCTGACCCAAGGTGATTTACCGACATTCGATGCGGCGGGAACGTTGCTGCCCGTCATGCTGGCGCGTTTTGGCCTGGCGGAAGCGGATTACGACACGCGAGTCGACACTCTGGGGGCATTGCGCGAGGCCTGTCATGGCTGCCCGGTCAAAGGGCGTTGCTGGCAGGCACTGCGCAGCGGTGCGGATGCCACGGCCTGTGGCACCTTTTGCCCCAGTGCGGCAACAATCGCCCAGGACGCGGCGGAGCTACGCGGATAGATTGTCCGTTCATCTCGCCACTGCAAACGGGATCAGGCTTGGTGAGTGGCTTCTTCCAACTGAGGCAGGCGGCCACCGATTCGTAGCGTGATCTCCCGGGCGGCACGTCCTACCAGACCGCCAAGCTCCACCAGACGCGATTCGGGAATGCGCGCCACCGGGCCCGAAACCGAAATGGCCGCCAGGGGCGCGCCATGCTCGTCGTGAATCGATGCGGCCACGCAATTGAGCCCGATCGCATGTTCCTGGCGGTCGCAGGCATAGCCCTGGCGGCGAATCTCGGTCAGATTCTGGTGCAAGCGGGCAGGCGTATCCAGGGTGTTTTCCGTCACGCGATTGAGGCCGCGGGTCTGCAGGATGCGTTCGATCTCGCGCTCCGGCAGCCAGGCGAGTAGCGCCTTGCCGACGCCCGAGGCGTGTAGCGGGGCGCGGGAGCCCAGCCGGGTGATCATGCGCATCATCTGGGGCGATTCGCTCTGGGCGAGAAATACCGCCATGCCCCCGTCACGAATGCCCATATTGGCGGTTTCACCGCTCTCCTGGGTCAATTGACGCAGGAAGGGGCGCGCCGTGGCGACATAATCCCGCGCCTCGAGAAAGGTATTGCCGATCTGAAACGTCTTGACGCCGATCTTCCATAAACCGAGATCGGCATCCTGGGTGATGAAACCCTGTTTGTACAAGGCCTGGAGCAGCCGGTGGGTCGTGGAAGGCGCCAGCCCCACGATCTGGGCAATATCGGAAAGGCCCAATCCCGCGGGGGTAGCCGCCAGCCCCTCGAGAATCGTCAATCCACGTACCAGCGATTGGCTATGGCCACCGCCACTCTTGCTGGCCGCACCTGCCGGACGCCCGACCGGCTTGCGTTTGCTTTCCGTCACGCTCGCTCTCCTCGACGCGAGTTCTCTTGACGTTCAAGCATACACGCTCCTGCAGCGGCTGTCCGCCACTCTGGAAAGGGTTTCCATTATGTTTTCCTGATCATTCAATCATTGAAAACTAACGGGTAGCGCGATCCTCCAGGCGAAAGCGGGCGATCTGGTTGATCTGCTCGATGGCGGTGCGCCGCTCTTCTTCCGGAGAGTGTTCGAGGCGCGTTTCGAACGCGGCCAGAATCTTGTGCCGATCACTGCCCTTGACCGCCATCACGAAGGGAAAACCAAAGCGCGACTTGTAGGCCTCATTGTAGC
Source organism: uncultured Halomonas sp. (assembly GCF_947500835.1). Lineage (GTDB taxonomy): Bacteria > Pseudomonadota > Gammaproteobacteria > Pseudomonadales > Halomonadaceae > Modicisalibacter. The sequence goes on along the minus strand of NZ_CANMTQ010000006.1, from coordinate 197,947 downwards.
GATGAAAACGCTCGAACTCTTCCGGGGAACACTGATCGAGCCCGGCACCGGCTTGTTCCCGGGTCGAATCGTCGGTCAGCTCGCCGCTCTCGGCCGCCTTGCCGGCAAGATCCGGGTGGGCACGAATCACCGCCAACTGGCGTTCGGCTGGGGAGCCGGCGAGAATCTTGCTCATGGCCTCGGCAAGCCCTTGGGGAGTGTCTTGCTCTTCATCAAGCCCTTTGTCCCAGACCTGTTCGGCGACCCAGGCAGAGTGCTCATAGATATCGCCATACTGAGCGACGAAGGTATCGCGATCCAGGGTACTGGGGCGGGGCGAGAGGTATGTGGTAGTCATGGAGTGGCTCCTCCTGTCATGGCAAATAATGCGGCGTGAAGTTGTTGTATGACAAAATAGAACAGTAATGTATACAAAAAAACTTTGAAATGTATTTCTTTTAGCGATAAAACTGTATTCAACGAGTAGAGAAGCCTATCCTACTGCTCTTTTCATTCTCAGCCCAGCTCCAGGAGTACGACACTATGGGACGCTTGACGACACACGTGCTGGACACCGCCCTGGGTCGCCCAGGCAATGGTTTGCGGATCGAGATATTCCGCCTCGAAGGTGATTCGCGTACGCGCCTGGGCGAAGTCACCACCAATGACGACGGCCGCTGCGATGCGCCGATCCTCGAAGGTGCGGAGTTCGTCGCCGGAGAATACGAGCTTTTGTTCCATGCCGGCGAGTACCTGGATAGCCAGCAGGTAGCCGGTGACAAGCCGCGTTTTCTCGATCGTATTCCATTGCGCTTCGGTGTTGCCGATGCCGACGAGCATTATCATGTGCCGCTACTGTTATCGCCCTACAGCTATTCGACCTACCGCGGTAGCTGATGGCGACACCCCTCCCCAGATCGAACGATAACAACCACATACGATGAGAGTTCACTCATGGAAGCCTATCTACTGGAATTCGGGAACATGCTGTTGCGTTGGCTACATGTCATCGCGGCCATCGCCTGGATCGGCGAATCCATTTATTTTGTCATGCTGGACAATGGCCTGAAGTCGCCCCGGGCGGCGGAAGACAAGCAGAAGGGCGTGTTCGGCGAGATGTGGGCCGTGCATGGGGGCGGTTTCTACCATAACCAGAAGTACGCCACCGCACCGGCGAAACTGCCGGACGACCTGCACTGGTCGTTCTGGAAAGCCTATACCACCTGGCTTTCCGGTTTTGCCCTGTTCGCGCTCCTGTATCTGGCCAGCCCCGGCATCTATCTGATCAATCCGTCCAGTAGTTGGGAATGGGCCGCCAACATGACGGGCTGGCAGGCCAACATCGCTGCCGTACTCTTCCTGCTGCTGGGGTGGGTCGTCTACAACGAGCTATGCAAGCGCATCAGCCCCAACATGGAACGCGACGGCGTATTGAGCATCGCGGTCGCGGTGATGATGGTCGTGGTGGCCTATGTCAGCGTGCATCTTTTCGCCGGGCGTGCCGCCTTCCTGCTGACCGGCGCGGTCATGGCCACCGCCATGTCCGCCAACGTCTTCTTCTGGATCATTCCCGGTCAGCGGCGCATGGTCAAGGCCATGAAGGCCGGCGAAACCCCCAATCCCCTCGATGGCAAGCGCGGCAAGCAGCGCTCGGTGCATAACACCTATTTCACCTTGCCGGTGGTCTTGCTGATGCTCAGCAACCACTACTCGTTCATGTATACCCACGCCTATTCCTGGGCCATCATGGCGCTGTTCATCTTTGCCGGTGCGTTGATTCGCCAGTTCTTCGTGCTCATGCATCAGGGGAATATTCGGCCCGCCTATCCGGCTGCCGGCGTCGCCCTGCTTCTGGTCGCGGTCTGGGTTGCTGCTCCCAGCAGTAAACCTGCTGTTCCGGAAAGCCAATCTACCGCATCGGCGAATGCCAACGCCGAGATGGACGGCAATGCCGAAATGTCGACTGCGAGTGGAGATATCGATATTGCACGGATTCAGGGCATCATGAACGAGCGCTGTGTCCAGTGCCATGCCAAGAACCCTTCACATGCAGGCTTTGCCGCAGCACCGGCAGGCATTCTGCTAGATAGCGAGCGACACACGACGATACAGGCGCAGATGGTCAAACAGGTCGTGGCGAGTGGCTATATGCCGCTGGGCAATATCACCAAGATCACCGACGAAGAGCGCGCCGCGATCGCTGCCTGGAAGCCGGAGCCGCTATAAATGGGCGCCTGCCGGCATCCTTCAAAGCGTATACAATGGGTGTTCGGGAGTTGCTCAGACGAGGAAGAGCCATGAGCCAGCAGGAGGTACTGCACGAGCATAAACCTGCCAGAGCCGGAGGACGCAAGAAAGGCAAGGATGGTGACGGCGCCGAGCGCCACGATGCCATCTACCACACCATCAGTGACGCCATCATCGAGCACCGGCTGCGCCCCGGGGCTCGTTTGCGGGAAGACGCCCTGGCCGACGTGTTCGGGGTGAGCCGCACCGGTATCCGCAAGATACTGCAACGCTTGGCCCTCGAGCATTTGGTGACGCTGACTCCAAGACGCGGGGCCAGTGTTACGCGCCCCACCGCGGAAGAAGCCCGGGACGTGTTTGCCACGCGCCAATTGGTGGAGTGCGGCATCATGCAGGATATTGCCCGGCACATGACGAGCGCCGATGCCCGTGCCCTGCGGGAACTCGCCGCTCGGGAGCGCAAGGCATTGAAAAGCGGTGAACAAAGTGTCGCAATCAAACTCTCGGCGGAATTTCACACCCGGCTGGCGCGACTTTCCGACAATGCGGTAATCGCCGAGTTTATCGGACATCTGTGCTCACGTTCTTCGTTGATTCTCGCCGTCTACGGCACGTCTGGCCATCTGGGATGCGAATCCCATGACCACGACGAGTTGATCAACCTCCTGGAAGCGGGCGAGGGTGAGCGTGCCAAGGCCTTCATGGGGCGTCATCTCAAGGCCATCGAGGCCTCGCTTTCCATCGTCGAGGAGGAGAACGAAGTGCCGGACCTGCACCATATCTTCTCGCCGTGACTGGTCATGGGGGTGTTAAAGGTTGAGCTTGGCCTCTTTGCGTTCTCTCCAACTTTGGCAAGGCGAGTTTAGTTTTTCCATGCAGTTTTTTGTATAGACGATGCCCTTGAGCAAGTACAACGAGAGCGACCTGCTCCAAGGGCTTTCCATATATTTCAGGATCATTGTCAGTTTCCTTTCAAGTAATATGTATAACGATTGAATTCAGCCACCGTTTGGAACACCAGCGGAAAATCGGTTGGCTATAGATTTTGTTGGCTTACTTGGCTTTTCCAGGCTCCTCTAAATGTTTTTCAAACTGACATATAATTCCTTCAACCATGGTGACCAAGCGATTCAAAAGCTGAATTATATCCTCGTCAGTTTTCAAAATTTCTTCGTTGAGTGTGAGCTTTAGTGAAGGTGTAAACGATTGCCCAACCGCAAAATTATTTACTGGCGGCAGAATCGCTAAAACCATGCCATCTGTGATAGGACCACAATGCATGTTTTGTATAATTGTTACACCGCCTGATGCATTAGTTGTTTTAATATTTTTTAAACCTACGTAGTGGGCGACTGGGATTAGCGATTTGTGTTTGTCTGTAATGTCTAGATCATGTAAGCCACGGAGTAATTCATTACCTCCCTTGTATGGCTTGAGTGACTTAATTAGACCGACTATTTCTTTTCCAGCTTGATCAATGCCCCTCCTTTTAATCATGTTATCTAAACTGGTTTCATCATTGCCAAAAGGAAAATAGATTTTATTTGGATCTCCCCCTGATTTGGTAACTAGCTCTGTGGCTAATAGATCTAATGAGGCTCGGAGGTTATGAATTACGTCGCCAATTATAGCCGCGTATACTCGAGGGATATCATGTCTAACGCGTAGCATCCAAAGCTGTTCTTTAGAACCTGGATGTTGTGTTATTACCACTTTAAAAGGTTTTGATTTTAAATAATCAACTATATTGTTACTCAATTCGCGGATATGGCTCCTTGCTCTTTCAACTTTTAGCTTTGCGCTGAAGAACTTTTCTTCATCAGATTCACTCATGGCCTTCTCCTAAATCTAACAGCAACTGGACAGAATGCTCAATATTCTTTTTTCTTCATAAAAATTGTGTAACCTACTGATATTTATATATACTAAATGCGCTTTCGTTACCTGTGCAGGATTTGTGTGCTAGCGTGTTTCGCAGGAATCGTAATACAGCATATAAGTTTTTGCAGATAAATCGTCTCAAAAATCGTCCAAAATGAAGCTGATATCGGCGATGTCACTCGCCCCATGTACTGGTATCTTCCAAAGAAAAAGCCTCGCCGACACTGTCGGCGAGGCCCTTGTCGCTTCTCAGGCCTGGGCCAGGCGCTTGCGCTCCTTGCCCATCAAGCCCCAGTAGAACAGCCCGCCGAGTCCCGCGCCGATCAGCCAGGCATAGCCGTCCAGGGCCGCCAGGGTGGGTATCCATACCGACGAGACGGAAAACAGCGCGGCGAGAGCGAAGGCGGTCAATGCCTTGCGGTTCCAGCCCTTGTCATAGTAGTAGGTGCTGCCGGGTTCCGAAGAAAACATGTCTTGAATGTTCAGCTGCTGGCGCCGGATCAGATAGTAGTCCACCACGATGATTCCGTAGAACGGTGCCACGACGGCGCCCAGCACATTCACGAAGCCGGGGATGCCGATACGGCTGATCACCGCCAGCCATAGGGCGCCGACGAAGAAGGCGATGATCGCCGTGATCAGGCCTCCAACGCGAAAGCTGATCTTGCTTGGGAAGAGGTTGGCCAGATCGTAGGCCGGGGGGATGAAGTTGGCCACCAGGTTGATGCCCACGGTGGCGGCGAAGAAGGTGATGGCGGCGATCAGGGTCAGGGGCAGGGAATCGACCCGCTCGATGATCTCCGAGGGGTTGATCAGCGCGTCGCCGAACAGTGCCACGGTGCCGGCGGTGATGATCAGCGCAATGAAGGAGAAGAACGCCACGTTGAGCGGTAGGCCCAGCAGATTGCCCAGCTTCATCTCGCGCTCGCTACGCACGAAGCGGGTGAAGTCACCGAAGTTGATCACCACCGCGGCAAAGTAGGCGATCATGGTGCCGGTGATTGCCAGAAAAGCGCTTAGATCGCTGCCTTCATAGTCGCCGCTGTTGCTGAAGATGGTATCGATTGCCGGCAACAGTTCGTCCCCGGCCTTGACCCAGACGATGATCATCAGCACTACCATGACCACATAGACCAGCGGGCCGGCCCAGTTGAGGAAGTGCTTGATGCGCTCGATACCGGCCCAGAAGATTGCCAACTGAAACAGCCAGACGATCACGAAGGCCAGCCAGCCGATGGCGGAGAGCCCCAGGAACTGACCGCCGGGATCGCCGAACAGCGCGGTCAGCAGTAGTGCCACTGCGGTCGAGGCAAAATAGGTCTGAACGCCATACCAGAAAATGCCCACGATGGCCCGCAGCAGCGCCGGCAAGTTGGCACCACGTACCCCCATGCTGGCGCGCACCAACACCGGAAAGGGGATGCCGTACTTGACGCTGGGCTTGCCGCTCAAGTTGACCAGCACCATCACTATGAAGCCGGCCAGAATGATCGCCGCCATCACCGCCCAGCCGTTCAGGCCGTAGATGATGAACAGCGAAGCCGCCAGAGAATAGCCGAACAGACTTTGAATGTCGTTCGACCAGACATTGAAGATCTCGAACCAGCCCCAACTACGCTTGCCATGGGGGATCGGTGCCAGGTCCTCGTTATAGAGCGAGGGGTCGAGTCGCGTAATCTTCAGTTCGTCGTCGTGCATGAAAAGCACCTGTCTTGTTGGTTATTGATCTCGTTCTTGCTTTGAATGGCCTTGTTCACTCACGAAAACGCTGGCAGGCCGACCAGTGACGCATCAATAGATAGTAGATCACCCCGGCAGGAATCAGGCTGGCGTACCAGGAGACGGCGGAAAATGTCAGCGCCACCGTAGCGCCTACCAGCGAGGCGATGATGGCGCCGTAGTTGACGCCACGATAAGGTCCGTTCACGTCGTAAAGCTTGTCCACATTCAGGGTGCGACGGCGAATCAGATAGTAATCCACCACCAGTACCGCGAAGATCGGGCCGAGGAAGGCGGAGTAGGTCTGCACGAAGAATTGCAGGCCGGCGGCGGACTCATCCTTGACCAGTTCCCAGGGGAAGGTGGCAAAAGCCAGGAATCCGACGATGACCGTGGCGGTGCGATATTTGAGTTTGAAGGCGTCCATCAGCACGTAGGTTGGCGGCACCACGTTGTTGAGCACGTTGGTGGTGACCTGAGCGAAGGCGATGAAGAGCAGGGTCGTCATCAACAGCGGCGTGTTGTCCACCGCGTTGGAAAAGACCTTGATCGGGTCCGCGACCCCGGTGGCCTCGGAGACCATGAAGCCGATCAGTCCCATGAACAGGGTGCAGGGCAAAATCGACATGGAGTACAGCGTGGTCAGAAAGCCCGGGCCGGCGCCGTGCTTGAGTTCCCGGGAGTAGTCGCTGACGTTGAGCATCATGGTGCTGTAGATGCCCAAAAACAGCATGGTCGCGCCCCAGAAGGGCAGGCCCCAGGTGCCTTCGATATTGACCAGGTTGGCGGAGATCTCCGCGCCGTAACGATCCACCGTGCTGTAGAACATGTAGGTCAAGGAGACCAGGATGAAGCCGCTGCCGATGTTCTCCAGCCACTTGATGCCCTGGAAGCCCAGTACCGACAAGGCGATCTGTAGCAACTGGAAGACGATGAAGAACAGCACCAGATTGTCGAACCCGAACAGGGTGTTGGATACCGCGTTCAAGGCGCCGGCGCCGATCCAGCTTTGAAAACCGTACCAGACGATGGCCGGCACCGCTCGCACCAGTCCCGGAAAGCGGGTGCCGCTGAAGCCGAAGGCGCTGCGTGCCTGCACCATGAAGGGGATGCCGTACTTGTAGCCCGCGGCGCCGTTCAGGGTCAGTGCGACCCCGATCACGAAACAGCCGATGGCGATGGCAAGCGTTGCCTGTACCAGGTTGAGCGTGCCCACGACGCTCGAGCCCATGGCGAAGGTGCCGATCGACACACAACCGCCGAACCAGGCCAGCAAGTAGGAGAAGCGCCCCATGATACGGGTGGTTTGAGGGGCCAGGGATTCCTCGCCCGGCGCCTTGGAGGTAGTTGTATGTGTTGCGCCGGGGTGCGTTCCTGAAGAGGAGGTCGGGGTCGTCATGTTTGTTGTCTCGCAGGTTGCCGGTTGTTGTTGTCCGCCCTTGGCGGGGGTCATTTGAGCTACGGCGTGCCGTTCAATGATTGTTGTGGTATGTCGTCGTCGTGGTTGTTTCTATAAACGCTCAGCGCCACGGTGATTGATGCCTAGTCGTATCGCCGTTCGCTGAGATGCTCGAATTGCCCTGTAAACCGCTTGGGCCGGGGAAAGGCCAGATCGCCGTACTTGCTCGTACCCAGCCCGAGGCCGACCAGCGCTTCGGAGAGCTTTACCGCGGCGGTCACGCCTTCCACCACCGGCAGGCCGACCGCATCGCTGATCTGGGCGGTGAGATCCGCCATGCCCCCGCAGCCCAGCACGATGGCGCCAATGTTGTCTTCGTCCCGGGCGCGCTTGCACTCGTCGATGATGCGGGTCAGGGCCACGTCGCTGTCGTCTTCCAGGTCGAGTACCGGGATCTCCGCTGCCCGCACCCGGCGGCAGTGATGGTTGAAGCCATACATGTCCAGCAGATGCTCGGCGATGATGCCGGTACGCCCCAGGGTGGTGACAATGGAAAAGCGCGTGCTGATCAGGGTTGCCATGTGAAAGGCCGCCTCGGCGATGCCGATGACCGGTGCGCGGGTCAATTCCCGGGCCGCGAGCAATCCCGGATCGCCGAAGCAGGCGATGATGTAGGCATCGACCTTTTCCTGCTCTCCCTTCATCACCTCCTCGATGACCCCGACGGCACTGATGGCCTCATCGAAGTGGCTCTCGATGGAGACCGGACCGCTGGCCGGATTCGTGGAACTCACCTGGGTGCCCGGCGCCGCGATGCGCTTTGCCGCCGCATCGATAGTGGCGGTCATTGTGGCGGTCGTATTAGGGTTGATCACGCGGATATGCATTAAAACGTCCTCATCAGACAGCCAGGGCCGATCAAATTTGTTTACGAATAAACTGCAACTTTGTACACAAAATAGTTGGCTGGAAAGAGATGCGCAAGTAAGTTTTGGATGGAGAAGGCCTGGATTAGCTTGAAACAGAAGTGAATACAGACTAGCGTTATATTGTATACATTAAATAAAAAGGAGCCCGTTCGATGTTGCCAAGACATGACGCCGATTATCCTCGTGATCTCATCGGTTATGGCCGCAACCCGCCGCATGCCAATTGGCCCGGTAACGCCCGAATCGCCGTGCAGTTCGTCCTCAACTATGAGGAAGGCGGCGAAAACAGCGTACTCCACGGTGACAGCGGCTCCGAGCAGTTCCTATCCGAGATCATCGGTGCCGAGGCCTATCCGGCCCGGCATCTGAGCATGGAATCGATCTACGAGTACGGCTCCCGGGCCGGGGTATGGCGTATCCTCAAGGAGTTCGAGCGCCGTGGCCTGCCATTGACCGTGTTCGGCGTGGCCATGGCGCTGGAACGCAATCCCGAGGTGGCCCAGGCCTTCAAGGAACTCGGCCACGAGATCGCCTGCCACGGCTATCGCTGGATTCATTACCAGAACACGCCGGAAGAGGTCGAGCGCGAGCACATGCAAAAGGCCATCGAGATCTTCCAGCGGCTCTATGGTGAAAAGCCGCTGGGCTGGTACACCGGTCGCGACAGCCCCAATACCCGGCGCCTGGTGCTCGATGAGGGATCGTTCCTCTACGACAGCGACTACTACGGCGACGACTTGCCGTTCTGGACCAAGGAAAAGAACAGCCAGGGCGAAGCGCCGCCGCATCTGGTGGTGCCCTATACCCTGGACAGCAACGACATGCGCTTCGCCTCGCCCCAGGGCTTCAATACCGGCGAACAGTTCTTCACCTATCTGCGCGACGCCTTCGATGTGCTTTATGCCGAAGGGGAAGAGGCGCCGAAGATGCTCTCTATCGGTTTACATTGTCGTCTGGCCGGTCGCCCTGGGCGTTTCCGTGGGTTGCAGCGCTTCCTCGATCATATCGAGGCCCATGATCGGGTCTGGGTGACGCGCCGCGTGGACATCGCACGCCACTGGGCCGAACATCACCCTGCCGCCGCCAGCTGAGAGGAGATTCGAACATGCTGGAACTCAAGGCAGAGCCACTGACGCCCAAGGCCTTCATGCCCTTCGGCGAGGTCATCGATTCGCGCACCTCGGATTCCTTTGCCATCAATTCGGGGCTGACCCAGCGCCATCACGACCTGGCCACCGTCGAGACCCTGGGCGAGAACGCCCGAGCGCTGATCAGCATCTTCGTCAGCCAGCCCATCCAGGTGCCGCTGGAGCTGTCGTTTCTGGAGCGCCACCCCCAGGGCAGTCAGGCGTTCATGCCCCTGCATGAGGAGCGCTTCATCGTCGTGGTGGCCCCACGGGGCGAGGAGATCGATCCGGGTGAGGTACGTGCCTTCGTTACCGACGGTCGCCAGGGGGTGAACTATCATGCCGGCACCTGGCACGCCATTCAGTCGGTGCTGGAGCGAGAAGGTGAATTTCTGGTGGTGGATCGCGGCGGCGACGGCAACAACTGCGACGAATATCCCATCGATCTGCGCATCACGCTCGAATGATCCCGGGTCGTGAACAGGCTTTATATGAGGAAACATAATGACCACTCGTAGTTACTATGCCCCCAAAGGGGGCTTGCCTCCCCAAACCCAAATGACCGCGGATCGTGCGGTGTTTACCGAGGCCTATGCGGTGATTCCCAAGGGGGTGATGCGCGATATCGTCACCAGTTTCCTGCCGTTCTGGGACAAGACCCGGCTATGGGTGCTGGCGCGCCCACTGTCCGGCTTCGCAGAGACGTTCTCCCAATACATCATGGAGGTCGAGCCCGGCGGTGGCAGCGACAAGCCGGAGCCGGACGCCGGCGCCGAGGCGGTACTTTTCATAGTGGAAGGCGAGCTGACCCTGATGCTGGCCGGAGAAAAATACATCATGCATCCTGGCGGCTACGCCTTCATCCCGCCGGGAAGCGACTGGCGAGTGAGCAACGATGGCGACGCGCCGGTGCGCTTTCACTGGATTCGCAAGGCCTATGAATTTGTCGACGGCATCGAGCCGCCGGAGGCCTTCGTCACCAACGAGAACGACATCGCGCCGACGCCGATGCCGGATACCGACGGCGCCTGGGCCACCACCCGTTTCGTCGATCCGACGGACCTGCGCCACGACATGCACGTGACCATCGTCACCTTCCAGCCCGGCGGCGTCATTCCCTTCGATGAAACCCACATCATGGAGCATGGCCTGTACGTGCTTGAAGGCAAGGCGGTCTATCACCTGAACCAGGATTGGGTCGAGGTGGAAGCCGGCGACTTCATGTGGCTGCGCGCCTTTTGCCCCCAGGCCTGCTATGCCGGCGGGCCGGGGCCGTTCCGCTACCTGCTGTACAAGGACGTCAACCGTCATCCCAAGCTCAATGCGTCCCCCGCCTATCGTGGACGTTGAACGTATTGATGGATAACTTTTCCACTGAACAAAGCCGGCGATAACCTCGCCGGCTTTTTTGTGGCTGGTAGTAAAATCTTTAAAAAGGAGATATTAAGAGCTATTTCTCGGAGAAATCGTTCATTTTGCGGCTATTTAAGTCTAACTTCTTGGTTCGAAACATGACTTCCAAGAACGTAATATATTTTATGGAAATGATTTCCATAAAATATTGACAGATCGTGTGGCAATGCATAACTTGAAGGTAAGAACAATTCTTATATCTCTTCAGGAGAAGCCGTCATGGCCAAGATGACCGCCGCAGAAGCCGCCGTTCACGTACTCAAGAAAGAAGGCGTCGAGGTTGCCTTTGGCGTACCCGGCGCCGCCATCAACCCTTTCTATGCCGCGATGCGCAAGGTCGGCGGTATCGATCATGTGCTGGCCCGCCACGTCGAGGGCGCCTCGCACATGGCCGAGGGCTACACCCGCACCAAGGCCGGCAACATTGGGGTGTGCATCGGTACCTCCGGGCCGGCGGGCACCGACATGATCACCGGTCTTTATTCCGCCACCGGCGACTCCATCCCGATCCTGTGCATCACCGGTCAGGCGCCCCGGGCGCGCATGCACAAGGAGGACTTCCAGGCGGTGGACATCCAGGCCATTGCTGGCCCGGTCACCAAGTGGGCGATCACCGTGATGGAGCCGGCCCAGGTGCCCCGCGCCTTCCAGCAGGCCTTTCATCTGATGCGTTCGAGTCGGCCAGGGCCGGTGCTGCTCGATCTGCCCATCGACGTGCAGCTGAGCGAGATCGAGTTCGACCCGGATACCTACGAGCCGCTGGCGGTCTACAAGCCATCCGCGTCTCGCGCCCAGATCGAGAAGGCGCTGGCCATGCTCAACGAGGCGGACAAGCCGTTGTTGGTGGCCGGGGGCGGCATCGTCAACGCGGATGCCGGCGACTTGCTGACGGAGTTTGCCGAGATCACCGGGGTGCCGGTCATCCCGACCCTGATGGGCTGGGGCGTGATTCCCGACGATCACCGGCTGATGGCGGGCATGGTGGGGCTTCAGACCTCGCACCGTTACGGGAACGCAACGCTGCTCGCCTCGGATTTCGTGCTGGGTATCGGCAATCGCTGGGCCAATCGGCATACCGGCGAGCTGGCCAGTTATACCGAGGGTCGCAAGTTCGTCCATGTGGATATCGAGCCGACCCAGATCGGGCGTGTGTTCTGTCCGGATTACGGCATCGTCTCGGACGCCGGCGCGGCCCTTGAGCTGTTCGTCGAGATCGCCCGGGAGTGGCAGGCGGCGGGCAAGCTCAAGGATCGCTCTGACTGGGCCGATTCCTGTCAGGAGCGGCGGCGCACCATGATGCGCAAGACCCATTTCGACAACGTGCCGATCAAGCCCCAGCGCGTCTACGAGGAGATGAACAAGGCCTTCGGCAAGAATACCCGCTACGTCAGCACCATCGGGCTTTCCCAGATCGCCGGCGCCCAGTTCCTGCACACCTACCAGCCGCGTCACTGGATCAACTGCGGCCAAGCCGGGCCATTGGGCTGGACGATTCCGGCGGCGCTCGGGGTGCGCCGGGCCGATCCAGATGCCAACATCGTGGCACTGTCCGGCGACTATGACTTCCAGTTCATGATCGAGGAGCTGGCGGTGGGCGCCCAGTTCAAGCTGCCCTACCTGCACGTGCTGGTGAACAACTCCTACCTGGGGCTGATTCGCCAGGCCCAGCGCGGCTTCGACATGGATTACTGCGTGCAGCTCTCGTTCAAGAACATCAACTACACCGATGAACAGGCGGAACTTGCCGAGTACGGCGTGGATCATGTTTCGGTCGTGGAAGGGCTTGGCTGCAAGGCGCTGCGTGTCACCAAGCCCGACGAGATCGCCGGCGCCTTCGAACAGGCCCAGCAGTTGATGAAAGAGCATCAGGTGCCGGTGGTGGTGGAGATCATCCTCGAGCGAGTGACCAATATTTCCATGGGCACGGATCTGGCCGGCGTCACCGAGTTCGAGGAACTGGCGGAAAACGTGACCGATGCGCCAACCTGCATCGGTTCGCTGATCTGACTCGAGTGCTTTGGCGCTGGTCAAGCCAGTGTCGGACTACGATACTCGATAGCTAAATTATAAAAGGAGACCAAGATGCCCAAGTTTGCTGCCAATCTCAGTATGCTGTTCACCGAGGAGGACTTCCTCGACCGTTTCGATGCCGCCGCCGAGGCCGGATTCAAGGGAGTCGAATACCTCTTTCCTTATGACAACAGCGCCGACGAGATCAAAAAGCGCTTGAAGGACAATGGCCTGACCCAGGTGCTGTTCAATCTGCCCGCGGGGGATTGGGGCGGCGGCGATCGTGGTATCGCCTGCGATCCGAGCCGGATCGAGGAGTTTCGCAGCGGTGTCGACAAGGCCATCGAGTACGCCAAGGCGCTGGACTGCAAGCAGGTCAACTGCCTGGCGGGCATCAAGCCCGAGAGCGTCAGCGACGCGGATGCCCACAAGACCCTGGCGTACAATCTACGCTTCGCTGCGGACAAGCTCGAGCAGGTGGGCATCCTGCTGATCGCCGAGCCGATCAACACCCGCGATATTCCCGGCTTCTTTCTCAACTACAGCGAGCAGGCCCTGGCGCTGTTCGACGAGGTAGGCTCGAACAATCTGAAGCTGCAGTACGACATCTATCATATGCAGATCATGGAAGGCGATCTCGCCCCTACCATCGAGAAGCACTTTGATCGTATTGCCCACGTGCAGCTGGCGGACAACCCCGGTCGTCATGAGCCCGGTACCGGTGAGATCAACTACCCGTTCCTGTTCGAGCATCTCGATCGCCTTGGTTACGCGGGCTGGATCGGCTGCGAGTACAAGCCCGCTGCCGGTACCAAGGAAGGGTTGGGTTGGCTCGACGGCATCCGTTGAGTTCCGTGACACACTAATCGAGTAGGAGAACGACATGAGCAAGATCGGATTCATTGGCCTGGGTATCATGGGCCGCCCCATGGCAGGGCATCTTCTGGACGCCGGCCATGAGCTGGTGACCGTCAAGCGCGACAAGCCCCTGGCCAGCGAACTGGCGGACAAGGGCATGAAGGAACTCGACGATCCCAAGGCGGTCGCCGAGCAGTCCGAGATCATCATCACCATGGTGCCGGATACCCCGGATGTGGAGCATGTGCTGTTCGGCGACGACGGCGTCATCCATGGCCTGCAGAAGGGCGCGCTGGTCATCGACATGAGCTCCATTGCGCCGATTCCCACCCAGGAATTCGCCAAGCGCATCAAGGATGCCGGCGGCGACTACGTCGACGCACCGGTTTCCGGCGGCGAAGGCGGCGCCATCAATGCAGCGCTCACCATCATGGTCGGCGCCAGTCAGGATGCCTTCGACCGCGCCAAGCCGGTGCTCGAGGTGATGGGCAAGACCATCACCCTGATCGGCGAGAATGGCGCCGGCCAGACCTGCAAGGTCGCCAACCAGATCGTCGTCGCCCTGACCATCGAAGCCGTTGCCGAAGGCCTGCTGTTCGCCTCCAAGGCCGGCGCGGATGTCGCCAAGGTGCGTGAATCCTTGCTCGGCGGCCTGGCCCAGTCGAAGATTCTCGACGTGCACGGCGAACGCATGATTCAGCGCAACTTCGAGCCGGGCTTCAAGGTCAAGTTGCATCAGAAAGACCTGAACCTGGCCCTGGAAGGGGCACGCACCCTGGATCTGGCACTTCCTGGAACCGCCAACGCCCAGCAGTTGCTACAGGCCTGCGTGGCCAATGGCGGCGCCGAGTGGGATCATTCGGGGATATTGAAGGTGCTGGAGAAGCTGGCGGATCACGAGGTCAGCCAGTAAGCAGCGCGAACGACCCGTGTGCTTTAACGACCGGCGGCCGCTATTGCGCGTCCGCCGGTTTTTTGTAGGCTACTTGTAGATCAAAAAGAGGTGGCGCCATGAGCACCAATGTTTCTCTTGACGATCGTGATGCGGCGCGAGACTGGTTGACGCGCCTCGCCTATACGGCGATTGCCGCCGTGCATCCCGATAATCTTCTGCCGGACCAGCTGCCCGAGCCGCCCAGGGGGCGTACCGTGGTGGTGGGTGCGGGCAAGGCCGCCGCGGCCATGGCCAAGGCGTTGGAGGGTGCCTGGGATGCGAAGAATCCTCAGGCGGAACTCTCCGGGCTGGTGGTGACCCGCTACGGCCATGGCGAGACCTGTCAGCGTATCGAAGTGCTGGAAGCCTCGCACCCCATGCCGGATGAACTCGGCGAACAGGCGGCCAAGCGCATGCTGGAGGCGGTCGCGCCGTTGGGTGAGGACGATCTGGTCATCGCCCTGGTCTCCGGCGGCGGTTCGGCGCTGATGACGCTACCGGCGCCAGGCCTGACTTTGGCGCAGAAGCAAGCACTCTCGAAGGAGTTGCTGCGTTGTGGCGCCCCAATCAGCGAGATCAACACCGTCCGCCGGCACCTGTCGGCCATCAAGGGTGGTCGCCTGGCCGCCGCCGCGCATCCGGCCCGGGTGGTGACCTATCTCATCTCCGACGTGCCCGGCGACGAGCCCACCCTCATCGCCTCAGGCCCGACACTGCCGGACGACTCCACACCCGGCGATGCCCTGGCCATCCTCGATGCCCGCGGTATCGAAATACCCGAGCAGGTGCGCCGGCATCTGGAGAGTGACGATACCGCGCCGCGCCGCGACGATGCCGGTTTCGCCCGGGACGAGGCGGTGGTGCTGGCGCGGGCGGCGGAGGCCCTGGAAGCGGCACGTCATGAGGCCGAAGCCGCCGGGATGGAAGTACGCCTGTTGGGCGACGACCTGGAAGGCGAGGCCCGAGAGCTGGGAGGTGAACATGCGGCAATGGCGTTGGCGGCACGAGACGAATTTAGGCGTCCGCTCTTGATTCTGTCCGGCGGCGAGACCAGTGTTACCGTACGCGGTGATGGCCGGGGCGGTCGCAACGTCGAATACCTGCTAGGCATGTTCGCTGCACTCGAAGGCGCGGAAGGCATCCATGCACTTGCCATCGACACCGATGGCATCGACGGCTCCGAGGACAATGCGGGGGCTTTGATCGGCCCGGACACCTGGCAGCGCGCCCAGGACGCTCAGCTGTCGGCAACGGATTATCTGGAGCGCAACGACGCCTACAGCTTCTTCGACGCGCTCGATGAGCTGATCGTGACCGGCCCGACCCGTACCAACGTCAACGATTTTCGCGCCATTCTGGTGCTACCGAGGACTTCATGAATCAACTGCCGCATGCTCCCATTCGTCGTACCAAGATCGTCGCCACCCTGGGGCCTGCCAGCGACCGCGACGGTGTGCTCGACGCCCTGATCAAGGGTGGCGTCGACGTGGTGCGGCTCAACTTCTCCCACGGCAGCCCCGAGGATCATCGCAAGCGCCTGCTGGCGGTTCGCGACGCGGCGGAGCGCCATGGCCGTACCGTGGCCGTCCTGGGCGATCTGCAAGGGCCCAAGATTCGTATCGCACGTTTCGCCGAAGGGGCGGTGGAACTCGAGGAAGGCCAGTCGTTCATCATCGACATGTCCCTGGAGCGGGACGCCGGCAACGCGAAGCAGGTGGGCTGCGATTACAAGACCCTGGCGGAGGATGTCTCTGCTGGCGACGTGCTGCTGCTCGATGACGGTCGTCTGGAACTGGTGGTGGACAAGGTCGAGCATCCCCGAGTGCATACCACCGTGCGAGTCGGCGGCAAGCTTTCCAACAACAAGGGCATCAACAAGCAGGGCGGCGGGCTTTCGGCGGCGGCGCTGACCGACAAGGATCGGGAAGACCTCAAGACCGCCATCGACATTGGCGTCGATTATCTGGCGGTCTCTTTTCCGCGCAATGCGGCGGACATGCAGCTGGCCCGGGAACTGCTCGGTGAAGACGGCAAGGATATCGGCCTGGTGGCCAAGATCGAGCGGGCCGAAGCGGTAGGCGACGAGCAGACCCTGGACGACATCATCCGCGCCTCCGAGGCGGTGATGGTGGCCCGGGGCGACCTTGGCGTAGAGATTGGCGACGCCCAACTGATCGGTATCCAGAAGCGTATCATCCAGCGTGCCAGGACCCTCAATCGCGCGGTCATCACCGCCACCCAGATGATGGAGTCGATGATCACCTCGCCGTTGCCGACCCGGGCGGAGGTGTTCGATGTCGCAAACGCGGTGCTCGATGGCACCGACGCGGTGATGCTTTCCGCCGAAACCGCTGCCGGCGACTATCCCGTGGAAACCATCGAGGCCATGAAGCGCCTGTGCCTGGGCGCGGAGCGCGAACGTGCCGCCCAGGAGTCCGGTCATCGCATTCATGAAGGCTTCTCGCGTATCGACGAGACCGTAGCGCTATCGGCCATGTATGCCGCCAACCACCTGACCGGGGTCGCCGCCATCGCCAGCATGACATCCAGCGGTTACACCCCGCTGATCGCCTCGCGCATTCGCTCCGGGCTGCCCATCGTCGGCCTGGCCCACAACCCCATCGCTCAGCGACGCATGGCCTTGTATCGGGGCGTGGTGTCATTGCCCTTCGATACCAGCGACATGGCGGCGGACGAACTGGACGCCCGGGCGCTGGAACTGCTCGAGAAGCATGGGTTGGTCAGCCAGGGCGACGAAGTGATCCTGACCCGGGGCGATCACATGAATGCCCACGGTGGCACCAATACCATGAAGATCCTGCAGGCCTGACAGACTGCAAGAGCGGTCTTGAGGAAACGACGGGGCGCTGAGCGCCCCGTTTTCTTGGCTTGCGCAATGGCTAACTTGACGCACATCAGGGTTCGGGCTCGAGACAGCCGTTAGGATGTGGTTTGCCTAACGCGCCAGCTTTTTTATCGAGCTAGCCTTTCTACCAAGCAAGAACCCTGGATATGCCATGTCATTGCCATCGTTGTCCTTGTTGCCTCCTTCTCCGGCGCGGTTGATTCGCGCCCTCGACCCGCGTCTTCCCTTGGCGGTCAAGCGCCGCTTGGTGGAGCCGCCGCTCAATCATGCGTTTGCCGGCCCCCTCGAGGAAGGGGAATTCGATGCGCTGGAAGGGCGTCATCTGTCTCTAAGTATCAAGGATCTGGGCGTGAACCTGACGCTGAGCCACCGGCATCGTCGCCTGGTGCTGGTAGAGGGCCCAGGGGAAGCCTGCATCCGAGGCGGCTGGCGTGAATTCCTGTGCCTGGCGACTCGTCGCGAGGACCCGGATAGCCTGTTTTTTCAGCGCCGTCTGATAATCGAAGGCGACACTGAGCTTGGCCTCATGGTCAAGAATCTGCTCGATGGTCTTGAAGAGGGTCTGGCTCAGGGTCGCCTTGGCGATTGGCTGGAACGCATCGAACGCCTTACGCGCCGTGACTGAAGTGCCATGTTGCGTTAGGGAAGCGCTGAATAAATCGGCGAATGGAATGAAGCGCAAGGCGCACGGCACGCAGAAGGCGAGACATAACATGGAGTTAGGCGAGCCTTCGAGTACCGCGCAACGCAGCGATTCGTCCATGCAGACATTTATTCAGTGTTTCCTTAGCTGATCGTTGCGTGGCTATTATCCATCCCCGGCCTCCCGTGCCAGTAGCCATCACACATCTCGGCCTCGATGAGAGCAAGCGGATCGGCGGGGGGAAGTTCGCCGCGCCTGGCCTGATCGAAGGCGTGAACGACCTCCGCCATGGCGTTGGCCCGGGGACTCAGGCGCGCCACGCCGACGCCCATCGACTGCATGTCGGGGATTTCACGGCGTAGATCCTGGCAGGCACCCGACAGAGTCTGAGTACCGTTGAGTGTGAATACGCCCTTGGCCTCCTGGGAGCGCAGGGCCAGCCCCTCGGGATACTGCTGGCAGACGAACTGGCAACGATCCTTGGGATATTGATGGCGCCGGGCGGTGAAGCAGCGCGCCGACCAGGCCAGGGGCAGGTGGCCGTAGGCGAACACCTCGCAGGGCTGTTCGAGCCCTTCCCGGGCGCATTCGTCGAGCAAGGTGGCGAGATCGTCCCGGGGCATCTCCACCGGGGCGTTCCAGCGCTGCATGCCGGCCTTGGCCAGCACACCGATGGCCGCCGGGTTGTAAAGGTTCAACGATGCACCGGCGATGAAGGGCAGGTTTGCCTCGATCAATAGCTGCAGGGCGCTCTGGTCGTTGGCTTCCACCAGGAACTCGCCGTTGGCGCACAGCTTGCGTAGACCGCGCAGGTCCGCCTCGGATTCGATCAGCGTCTGGGAAGAGAGCACCACCTGCTTGCCGCTTTGAGCAAGCTCGCGACCGATGCCCAGCCAGTCGTCGAGCTTCATGTCCCGGCGTCGGGAGCAGACGGTTTCTCCCAGATAGATAATCTCCACCGGCCAGTCGGCGGCATCACGATAGAAATCGGCGTAGCGTTCGCGAGTCCAATAGAACAGTACCGGGCCGAGTGAAAGTTGCATGAGTATCTCCTTATTTCCAGCGTCGTTCATAGGCGCCTAGCGTCGTGGTGGCGCCCTCGGAGAGTTCGCCCAGATCGGCCTGCCAGCTCGGCTCCGGTTGAAAGCGTTCGGGATTGCTGTCGAGCCGGTCCAGGGCCTGGCGCCAGATACCCGCCACCTTTGACACATAGGCCGGGCTTCGCTGCCGCCCTTCGATCTTCACCGCACTGATGCCTAGCGCCTTGAGCTCCGGCAATAGATCCAGAGTGTTGAGGCTGGTGGGCTCCTCGATGGCGTGATAGGTCTCACCCTCCACCTCGAAGCGCCCCTTGCACAGGGTCGGGTAGCCGGCGCGCTCGCCTTCGCCGTAGCGGTCGATCAGCACGCCGCCCAAACGGGATTCCAGACCTTGAGGGGTTTCTTCCCAGCGCACATGGGAAGCGGGAGAACATACCCCCCGAGTGTTGGGGGATTCGCCGGTGAGATAGGAGGATAGATAGCAGCGTCCTTCCGCCATGATGCACAAACTGCCGAAAGCGAACACCTCGAGTTCCACTGGACTCTGGCGGGCCAGGTCGCGTACCTGGGTCATGGAGAGCACTCGCGGCAGCACCGCGCGCTTGATGCCGAAATGCTCATGATAGAAGCGCAGCGCCTCGTGGCTGGTAGCGGAACCCTGAACGGAGAGGTGGCGGGCCAGGTCGGGATGGCGCCGGGCGGCATAGTCGAGCAGACCCAGATCCGCCATTATCACGGCATCCGCGCCGAGATCCGCCGCCTGATCCACTGCGCTCGTCCACTGGGACCAGCCGGCGGGCTGGGGATAGGTGTTGATGGCGCAGAACACTCGCTTGCCCCGAGAGTGAGCGTAGGCGATGCCTTCCCGGGCGCGCTTGTCGGTGAAGTTGAGACCGGCGAACTGACGGGCGTTGGTGGCGTTCTGAAAACCGAAATAGACCGCGTCCGCGCCTTCGTCCACGGCGCGTTTCAGGGCGGGCAGATTACCCGCCGGACAGACCAGCTCCATGGTGAACTCCTGGCTGAGAAAATTTGTTCATACTAGATGAACGAATAGCGGCAGAAGTTGATGCGTGTCATGAAGGAAGGAGTTTAATAAGCTGGCAAGCATTTACGTCAAATTGATAATGGGTGTTTCAAGCGCGATGTCGTTGACGGCATGGATGAAAACGATTTGGGAGAAAGCAAGTGTCTACTATTTTTCAAGGTGTCAGTGAAAAAGGCACGCCTCAGACCGGCACGTCGCTGCTGTCGGGGGTCAGCCTGCCGGCGGCGGTGATTTTCGAGGCGCCACTGGCACACAACCTGGCCTGGATGCAGCGCTTCGCTGACGCTCATCACGCTCGTTTCGCCCCGCATGGCAAGACCACCATGGTCCCGGCGCTGTTCCGGCGTCAGCTCGACGCCGGCGCCTGGGGCATCACCCTGGCCACCGCGCCACAGTGCCGGGCGGCCTTCTCTCATGGGGTCGAGCGTTTGTTGCTGGCCAATCAGCTCGTTGGTACAGCGAACATGGCGATCATCGCCGAGCTGATCGAGGCGGGCGCCGACTTCTACTGCGTGGTCGATAGCGCTGCCAATGTGCAGGCGCTGGGGCGTTTCTTTGCCGAACGCAATCTGCAACTGAACGTACTGATCGAGCTGGGTGTCGAGGGAGGGCGCTGCGGGTGCCGGACACAAGCGCAGGTAATCGATCTGGCGCAACTGATCAATGCCGAACCGGCGCTGAGGCTGGCGGGCATCGAGGGCTATGAGGGCGTGGTTCATGGAGAGTCGCAGGGTAACGACCCCGTCGTGGCCATTCGTGATTATGCCGGAAGTCTGGTAGACATTGCCCAGGCGCTGCACCGCAACGGTCTGATCGCGGTGAGTGATCCGATCATCACCGCTTCCGGCTCGGCCTGGTACGACCTGATTGCCGAGGCATTCGATGAGGTGAAATTGCGCGAAGTGTTCACCCCGGTGTTACGCCCGGGTTGTTATGTGGTCCACGATCACGGCCTCTATCGCGAGGCGCAGCAGGGCGTGCTTTCGCGCCGGTCGGACCTCGAGGAAGGCTTGCGCCCGGCGCTGGAGGTCTTTGCCCAGGTGCAGTCATTGCCCGAGCCCGGGCTTGCCATCGTCGCCATGGGCAGGCGCGATATCGGCGGCGATCGATTGCCCATACCGCTGCGGCGTTATCGTGAAGGGAGTAGGCGAGAAGGTGGACGCGTCGATGAAACGCTAGCGGTATCCGGCTGGGAGGTGTTCAAGCTGATGGACCAGCACGCCTTCATTCGTCTGCCGCAGGATGCGCAGGATGTGCAGGTGGGCGATATCGTTGCCTTCGGCGCGTCGCACCCTTGCCTGACGTTTGATAAGTGGCGGCGGCTGTGCCTGGTGGACGAAAACCTCAAGGTCAGCGAGATTCTGGAAACATTCTTTTAGGAAGCGCCGTCATGGGTCGATTCGTCCGCTGGCTGATTGTGCCGCTATTACTTGTCTTTACCGCCGGCTCGCTGATTCCGTTCATCGAGAGCGATACCTGGTGGATTCGCTATCTCGATTATCCGCGACTGCAGCTCGCCATCCTGTTGGCAGTGCTTATCGTTCTACATCTAGTGTTGGGCGGTCTGCGCCGAATAACGAACTGGATCGTGACGGTGCTGGCCGGCCTGGCGCTGGCTACACACGCGTATTATCTCTACCCCTATGTGTTGCCGGTCGAGAAGCCAGTCAAAAGCATCGCCTCCTGCCCCCAAGAGTCACGGCTCAAGTTGCTCATTGCTAACGTGAAGAAAGCCAACCAGGACTCGAAGACGCTGTTCGAGATCCTGCGCGATGCTGATCCCGACCTGTTTTTGGTAATGGAAACTGATGCCTGGTGGGACCGCCAGCTCGATGGTATCAACGATCGCCTGCCTCATCGGGCGCAATACATTCCCCGGCAGGCGGAGTCCTATGGCATGCATTTGCTGTCGCGCTATTCCTTGAGCGACACGCAGATCCGCTTTCGTTTCGATGAGCATACTCCCGCCATCAATACCCAGGTACGCTTGCCGAGCGGGGGGACGATCGATTTCCACGGTTTGCATCCGCGTCCACCCCTGTACTGGTCCCAGTCGACGCTCCTCCGGGATGCTGAACTGCTAGCCACCGCCCTTGAGATACGCAATAACGACAGGCCTGTCATCGCCGCCGGCGATTTCAATACCACTGCCTGGGAAAGCGTCTTTCGCCGCACCCTGCGTATCGGCAATCTGCTCGATCCCCGGGTAGGGCGCGGCCTTTATCCCACCTACGATGCGCATAATCCTGTCATTGCCTGGCCACTGGATCATGTGATCTTTCAACATGGAATTGGTCTTGTGCGTTTCGAGCGCATGCCTGAGTTTGGATCGGACCACTACCCGGTGTTCGCCGAGCTCTGTCATCGGCCCGAGCTTGCCGACCGGCAAGCGACGCCGGCGCTAAACAACGACGACCTGGATCAGGCGAAAGCCACGATCGAGCGGGCCAAAGTTCAGGAACAGCCAGCCGAGAAATGAAAGGCCACGATGGCCTTTCATTTATCACTCAGCCATCGAAGTTGGCATCCGAGTAGAGCGCGCGGATGCGCAGGGTGTGCTCGACTTGCCTGAGTGCATCCAGTGCCTGAGCACCGTAGGCCTTGTCGACATCGATGACCACGTAGCCGACCTTGTCGTTGGTCTGCAAATACTGGGCAGCAATGTTGATGTCGTCTTCAGAAAGCACCCGGTTGATCTCGGAGAGCACTCCGGGCACGTTGTCGTGAATATGCAGCAGGCGATGCTTGTCCGGGTGCGCAGGCAGTGAGACTTCGGGAAAATTGACCGAGGTGATGGTGGTGCCGTTGTCGGAATAGGTGACCAGTTTCTCCGCCACCTCGACGCCGATGTTCTCCTGGGCTTCCAGGGTCGAGCCGCCAACGTGCGGGGTCAGGATGACATTCTCCAGGCCGCGCAGCGGCGAGACGAACTCCTCATCGTTGCCCTTTGGCTCTACCGGGAAAACGTCGATGGCCGCACCCAGCAGCTTGCCGCTCTTCAAGGCTTCGGCAAGGGCCTCGATATCCACCACGCTGCCCCGGGAAGCGTTGATCAGGATGCCGCCTTGCTTCATCAGGGCGATCTGCTCCTTGCCGATCATCCAGCGGGTGGAGGGCAGGTCGGGAACATGCAGCGTAACGACATCCGCCCGGGCCAGCAATTCCTGCAGGCTGCCGACCTGGCGAGCGTTACCCATGGCGAGCTTGGTCACTACATCGTAATAGATCACATCGAGACCGACAGACTCGGCGAGCACCGAGAGCTGCGCGCCAATGTTGCCGTAACCGATGATGCCCAAGGTCTTGCCACGCGCTTCATGAGAGTTCTTGGCGCTCTTGAGCCAGCCCCCCTGATGAGCACGCGCGCTTTTCTCGGGAATGCCGCGCAACAGCATGATGGTTTCGGCCAGCACCAGTTCCGCGACTGAACGGGTATTTGAGTAGGGAGCATTGAAAACCGGTATACCCCGGACCAATGCCGCATTTAGATCGACCTGATTGGTGCCGATGCAAAAACAGCCCACGGCGGCAAGCTTCTCTGCGGCATCGAAAACCCGTTTGCTCAACTGGGTGCGGGAACGAATGCCGAGGAAGTGGACGTCATCGATCTTGTCGATCAACGCCTCTTCGTCGAGAGAGGTCTGCAGATGTTCGATGTTGGTGTAACCGGCGTTCAGGAAGCTATCCACAGCGGTCTGGTGAATGCCTTCGAGCAGCAGTATCTTGATCTTGCTCTTGTCCAGAGAGGTCTTGGCCATTCTCGAATCAACCCTTATGACGGCGTAGGCCGCATTTTCAGTAGGTGGTGAATGCTAATGAGTGCGCGTTGACAGGGTGGCTATCCTAGCACAGCCAAGATAGAGCAAAATGAAATTGCCACCGCTTGGAAAAACACTGAATAAATGGCTGCACTGGCGAATCGCTACGCTATAGCCGCCTTCCATGGCGGCCACCCTTCGGGCCAGCCTGAAGGCTGTTCAAATTCGTTCCTGACGAATTTGTGCGCGGTACTGGTGCGCCAGCCCGGTCGGATCGTCACATATACCCCATATGCTCCGACCCCTGTGTTCCGTGCGCCTTACGCTTCATCCAGTTCGCCGATTAATTCAGCGCTTCCCTTGAACATGAACGGCTCAGCTTGTGACCATTGCACCATGCTCGACCTTATCCAAAGGCATCTTCAGGGCGTAGACGAGCGTGTATACTGTGCTCCAAGAACAGTAGCGTTTACTTGAAGACGAGTAGCATCATGGCTGATCGAAAGGGTAATACAGAGAGCGATACGCAAAACGAGACCCCCGGCGATTTTGCCGCCACTCTCGAGAGGCTTGAAGCACTGGTCAACCGGCTGGAGTCCGGCGATCTTTCTCTGGAAGCCTCACTGGCCGCCTTCGAGCAAGGCGTCACCTTGACCCGAGAGGCTCAGCGACGCTTAAGTGAGGCAGAGCTGAAAGTGCAGGCATTGGTCGAACGGTCCGATGGTTCCATTGATGAAATTCCTTTCGATGATGCGACAAGTGCAGCACCGAACAGTCCGACAACGCCTTGGGAGGTTAGGGATGACCTGGGAAATTGATGATGGATAGTAATGTCGCGGAGTTACCGTTGCGTCTGGATGCGGATCGCGCGCGAGTCAATGCGATCCTTACTGCATTGTTCGATGATCGCCTGATGGTTGCGCCGCGTCTCGAAGCGGCCATGGCCCATGGTGTGCTGGGCAATGGCAAGCGTCTGCGGGCGTTACTGGTCTATGCGGCTGGACGCGCGATGGGGGCCGAGGATGAAGATCTCGACCCTGCCGCTGCTGCTATCGAGCTGATCCACGCCTATTCACTGGTACATGACGATCTGCCCGCCATGGACGACGACGATCTGCGTCGTGGTCGACCGACCGTACATCGTGCCTTCGATGAAGCAAGCGCGATTCTGGCCGGCGATGCGTTACAAACCCTTGCCTTCGAGCTGTTGGCGGATGCCGGACATTCACGTCTTGCTGCCATGGTGCGTACCCTGGCCGGGGCTTCCGGGCGTGATGGCATGGCTGCTGGTCAGGCGCTGGATCTTCAGACGCTGGGAGATAGTCTGGATGTCGAGACGCTGGCTAATGTCCATCGCCACAAGACTGGCGCCTTGATTCGCGCAGCTGTCCGACTTGGCGGACTTGCTGGCGCCTGTGAATCCGATCCACGACTGGTAGCTCTGGATGATTACGGGGCTGCTATCGGGCTGGCGTTTCAGATTCAGGACGACATACTCGACGTGGTAGGCGATACCCAGACCCTGGGAAAGGCCAGCGGGGCCGATGCGGCTCGGGACAAGCCGACGTATCCCTCTCTGCTTGGCCTCGACGGTGCACGAGCCAAGACCCAGGGGCTTCTCGAACAAGCTCTCGATGCGCTGGCGCCACTGGGTGATGCCGGTGCGCCTCTGGTGGAGCTTGCCTGTTACATGATCGAGCGCGATTACTAAAGAGCCTTTATGAAGCTGTTCGACGAGATTCCCGTCGAGCGTCCGGCGACGCCGTTGCTCGACACCATCGATACACCTATAGCACTGCGCGCTTTCAGTATGGCTCAGTTGCTCGAACTGGCGGATGAGCTACGCGCCTATCTGCTCTATAGCGTCGGCTGCAGTGGTGGCCATTTCGGCGCAGGGCTGGGCGTGGTCGAGCTGACCGTGGCGCTACACCAGGCGTTGGACACCCCGGAAGATCGCCTGGTATGGGATGTAGGGCATCAGGCCTATCCCCACAAGATCCTCACCGGGCGCCGTGAAACGATGACCTCGATTCGTCAGTACGGTGGCCTGGCGGCATTTCCACGGCGCTGTGAATCGGAGTACGACACTTTCGGCGTCGGCCATTCCAGCACGTCGATCAGTGCGGCCCTGGGTATGGCCCTGGCTGCACGCACCCAGGGCAAGCAGCGCCGGGTGTGTGCGGTGATAGGCGATGGCGCCCTGACTGCCGGAATTGCTTTCGAGGCGCTGGCCCATGCGGGTCATGTGGATGCCAATCTACTGGTGATTCTCAACGATAACGAGATGTCGATCTCGGAAAATGTTGGCGGCATGGCAAGCTATCTGGCAAAGGTCTTTGCCAGCCGCACTTACACCACGGTGCGCGAAGGCGGCAAGCGGGTGCTATCGCATCTTCCAGGCGCCCTCGAAATTGCTCGGCGCACCGAGGAGCACATGAAGGGCATGGTCAGTCCGGCGACCTTGTTCGAGGAAATGGGCTTCAACTATATAGGTCCCATCGACGGTCACGACCTGCCACGCTTGATTCACACCCTTCGTACCGTGCGCGATCTGGATGGCCCACAGTTTCTGCATGTGCGGACCAGCAAGGGCAAGGGCTTTCGCCCTGCGGAAGCCGACCCGATCGGCTATCACGCCATCACCAAGCTGGAGAAGAATGGCGCCAGTGCGGCGCCCAAAGCGCCTGCTCAGGCTCCGGCCGGCCAGCCTCCCGTCACGCCCAAGTCTAAGCCGCGCAATGACGATTTATTGCGCCCGAAGCCGCGCAAGTATTGCAGCGTATTCGGTGACTGGCTGTGCGACATGGCCGCCGCGGATGGGCGGCTGATCGGCATCACGCCGGCGATGCGCGAAGGCTCCGACATGATTCGCTTCTCCCGAGAGTACCCAGAGCGCTACTACGACGTCGCCATCGCCGAGCAGCATGCGGTGACCCTGGCGGCGGGTATGGCCTGTGAGCACATGAAGCCGGTGGTGGCGATCTATTCGACCTTTTTGCAGCGCGGCTACGATCAGCTCATTCACGACGTTGCCGTTCAGCATCTGGATGTGACCTTTGCCATCGATCGTGCCGGCCTGGTGGGGGAGGACGGTCCGACCCATCACGGCACCTTGGATCTATCCTATCTGCGCTGTGTACCGGGAATGGTGATCATGGCGCCGGCGGACGAAGCTGAATGCCGCGCAATGCTGAGTGCCGCCTATCTTCATGCCGGACCCGCAGCAGTGCGCTACCCACGAGGCACCGGACCGGGGGCAACCATTCCCGTGCATCTCGAGCCCTTGGTCATTGGGCAAGCCGAGACGCGCAGGCGCGGGCAACGCGTCGCCTTGCTCGCCTTCGGTAGCTTGAATACCCCCGCTGCGGAAGTTGCCGAGCGTCTGGATGCCACACACATCAATATGCGTTCGGTCAAACCCCTGGACCGAGAGGCGGTACTCGAGGCAGCGCGCAGCCATGAATTGTTGGTAACCCTGGAAGACAACGTGATTGCCGGTGGCGCGGGCAGTGCCGTCAATGAGCTGCTGGCAAGCGAAATGTTGCCGACGGGCATCCTCAACCTTGGTTTGCCGGATGTGTTCATCGAACATGGCAAGCCGGAAGAGTTGTTAAGTGAGAGTGGTCTTGATGCAAGCGGTATCGAGGCTGCGATTCATAAGCGTCTCGAGGCGAAGCAAGCCTTGTGACGCTATTCAATATTTCTATCAAGACGAGAGCATCATGCTGATAGTGATTATAATCGGCGCCGTGCTGGGGTATCTGATTGGCGATTTCCTTGGCATGCTGATCGGCGCGGGATTGGCCTACTGGCTCGTTCGCCGTCTGCGCAAGAGTCTTCTTGGCAAGTTGGTGCAGGTGCAAGGGCAGTTTCTGGATTCCACCTTTGCCGTGATGGGGTGCCTGTGCAAGGCCGATGGTCAGGTCACCCGGGACGAACTCGAGATGTCCATGCGTCTGTGGGAACGCCTGCGGCTCAACGATCAACAGCGCGAACGGGCCAAGGCAGCGTTCAATCGCGGCAAGTCACCGGATTTCGATCTGGATGCGGAGTTGGCCACCCTGCGTCAGGTAACCAGAGGCCAGCGCGCCCTGTTGCAGATGTTTCTGCAGGTCCAGCTATCCGCTATTACCGCGGATGGTATAGTGCATCCCGCGGAACACGAGATGTTCCTGCGGGTAGCGAGGGGGCTAGGATGCTCAGAAGCAGAAATTCAGCAGATCGAAGCCATGTTGCGCGGTGGCGGAGCCCAGGCGCCGGGCGCTACTTCCGGCCAGTCGCTCGAAGATGCCTATCGCGTGCTGGGCGTTGAGGAAGATGCCAGCGATGCGGAGCTCAAGCGCGCCTATCGACGCCTGATGAGCCAGAACCATCCCGACAAGCTGGCCGGCAAGGGATTACCCGAGAGCATGCGTGAAATGGCGGGGGAGCGTACTCGCGAGATAGGCAATGCCTACGACCTGATCAAGAAAACCCGGGAACAGCAGCAGGCGGCCTAGCCGCCTGCCCCCATGTGGGGTTTTGGCTGAAACAGTCACAAGTGGCAATCTATGAAATTCGAGAATGCGATAGCAAGAACTAATCGGAATGATTGGCAATTTTTGTTAGCAGAGTAATTAGCTAGGTAGCATAATGATCCCCATCGAATGAACATCAACATATTCAAACGAACGTGAGGAAGAGATCATGAAGCTACAAACGACTATTGCCGCTCTTGCCATTGCACTACTGCCGGTTGCCGCCCATGCAAGCCTGGCATCCGAAAGAGCCATGCAAGCCAATAGTGAGCAGCTGCAAAAAAGCAGTGTGAGCGATGAGGTGGCGAATACCACTTTCCAGCAGCGCTACAGCGGTAAAAGCGATGCTGCCGCAAAGCATGCTCGCTCTATCGCAAACCAAACCAATCACCAGACTCAGTTCACTGATACCAATGACTATATCGGTGTCCCGGAGCCTGATGTTGGTCATGCCAGCGACTGGTAATCAACGCGGTGGATAAATAGCAAGATCGTGAATACGAAAAGGCCCTTCGAAGGGCCTTTTTTGTTTTCTGGGCAACGTCATGCCTTTCATGCCTTTCACTACCGGCTACACTACGCTCACCGTACGCTAGCCGGAGCATCCAATGATCACTCTATATTCCTATCCTAACAGTCGTTCGCTGCGGGCCGCCTGGACCCTCGAGGAGTTGGGCCTCGACTATGCCTGCCAGTATGTCGATCTGGTTTCCGGTGAAGGGCAAGGCGCCGAGTACCTGGCCCATCACCCGGATGGCAAGGTGCCGGCGCTGAAGGATGGTGAGATGACGCTTTTCGAGTCGGCGGCGATCTGCCGCTACCTGGCCGAGCGCTATGGGCAAGACTCATTGATGCCCAGGGATTTGGTGAAGCGGGCAAAGCTCGATCAATGGCTGTTCTTCATCGCCAGCGAACTGGAACAGCCGCTATGGACCCAGGCCAAGCACAAGTTCGCTCTACCCCAGGAGCGCCGCGTTCCCGCCGTGATTCCCACCGCCGCCTGGGAGTTCCAGCGGGCGCTGGCGGCTCTGCAACGTGAGTTCGACGGCCAGGGCTGGTTGGTGGGCGATGAGTTCACCATCGGCGATATCATGCTGGGGCATACCCTGAGCTGGGCGAAAGGCGCCAAACAGACGTTGCCGGCTGCTTTACAAGCGTATCTTCAGCGCTGTAACGCAAGGCCGGCTCGAGAGTCTGCGCAACAGCGGGAACAGCAAGCTCATGATGAGGCCAAGGCATAACCATGCAGTTCGAACTTCTTTCCTTGTTACCCCCCTTGTTGGCGATTCTGCTGGCGCTGCTGACCCGTAACGTCATTCCTGCCCTGTTCTGCGGTGTCTGGTTGGGTGCCACCATGGTCAACGGCTGGAATCCTGCCGCCGGACTTTATGCCAGTTTCAGCAACTTCATCATCCCCAGCGTTGGTGATGAATGGAGCGCCACCGTGCTGATCTACTGTGGCCTGTTCGGGGTGTTGATCACCATACTGCAGCGCACCGGTGGAGCCGACGCCATCGCCAAGGGTATCTCGACGAAAGTGAAGTCCGCCCGAGGCGCCCAAGGGGCCACCATGGGATTCGGCGTGCTGATCTTCTTCGAGGATTATTTCAACGCGCTGACCGTGGGTAGCGTCATGCGTCCGATCACGGATCGCATGCGTGTCTCCCGGGAAAAGCTCGCCTATATCGTCGACTCCACCTCCGCGCCCATGTGCCTGCTGGGGCCGGTTTCCACCTGGGTGGTCTTCGTCATGGGCCTGATCGGCACCCAGCTCAACGCAATGGCGATCACCGGCTCCGAATATCTGATGTATCTAACCACGATTCCGCTGAACTTCTATGCCTGGCTGACCCTGTTGATGATCCTGCTGGTGGTGATCACACAATGGGACTTCGGACCCATGGCTCGGGCCGAACATCGCGCACGCAGTACTGGCAAGCTGCTGGCGGATGGCGCCCAGCCGCCTTCGGACGAAGAGGTCCGCGAGATGGCCGATACCTCCGGCCTGGCGTCTCGCAAGCGCAACATGCTGGTACCCATTGCCGTGTTGGTGGGTCTGATTCCGCCGCTGTTCCTTTGGACCGGCAATTTTCCCGAGAACGATCTGGTGACCGCCGTAGGGGAGGCCGAGGGGGGAAAGTCGATCCTGATCGCAACCTTTTTGGCATCGATAGTGGGCCTTGCCATGGGCATGCAGCAGAAACGCTTCGATTTCCGCGAGGCGATGGAGATCGTCGTCACCGGCTTTAAAAGCATGACCCTGGTCTACATCATCCTCACCCTGGCCTGGTCGATCGGCAGCGTCACCTCGGAACTGGGTACCGCGGACTATATCGTGACCCTGGCGCAGCAGGGCATCGCGCCGAGCCTGATCCCCGTGCTGCTGTTTCTGATTGGCGCCGTGGTGGCCTTCACCACCGGCACCTCCTATGGCACCTTCGCCATCATGATTCCCATCGCCATGCCGGTGGCGGCGGCCCTCGATCTGCCCCTGGCATTGGCCGTCGCCGCGGTGCTCAGCGGAGGTATCTTCGGCGATCACTGTTCGCCGATTTCCGATACCACCATCCTGTCCTCGGCGGGGGCATCCTGTGACCATATCGACCATGTGCGTACCCAGTTGCCCTATGCAGTGACCGCAGGGACATCCGCCATCATCGCCTTCTTTGTCGCCGGTCTGACCGGATCGACACTTGCAGCGCTGGGAGCCGGGGTGGTCACGCTGTTGCTCTTGGCCTACCTGCTTAGCCAGCTGTGGGGACGTTCGACGCCTGAAACGGCCGAAAAAAGCGTTAGAACCTGACCTCATCAGGCCTTGAACGGCAGTACCGCGGTATACACCGCGAAGTAGTGAAAAATGCTGCCGCCGAGCACGAACAAGTGCCAGATGGCGTGATGATAAGGAATGGCGCGGATGGCATAGAAGATCACGCCCAAGGTGTAAGTGACGCCGCCGGCGACCAGCAGGGTAATACTGGTGGGGGACAGATACTCCCCCATCTCGCCGGCGGCAAGCAGGATCAGCCAGCCCATGACCAGATAAATCGCCACCCGCAGCACGCTAAAACGATTCGGCCAGACCAACTTCAACGCGATACCGCCGAGCGCCAGGCTCCAGACCACGCCAAATAGCGTCCAGCCCAGGGGGCCGCGCATATTGACCAATAGAAAGGGAGTATAGGTGCCGGCGATCAGGCCATAGATGGCGCAGTGATCGAGCAGCTTGAAGATGCGCTTGAGGCGCGGATGACGGATGCCATGATAGATTGTCGAGGCGGTATAGAGCAGCACCAGCGTCGCGCCATAGAGGCTCACACTGACGATGGTCCAGGGGTCGACCTGAACCGCCAGGCTTGCCAGAACGATCAATATCACCACCCCCGCCAGGCTCAAGACTGCACCGATGCCATGGCTGATGCTGTGCAGCAGCTCTTCGACAACGTTGTATTCGCTGGCTTTGATAGCGCCGTTGTCCGGGTGCGAGCGGCTCATTGAGTATCCTGTGCAAGTGAATAATGGCAGCATCGGATAACAGTGGTCAGGGCTTGTGATGCTTGTCTTCGTCCCCGGCCCGGGTGAAATCGTCCAGCGCCATCATATGGCCGAGCTTGCCGGCCTTGGTCGAAAGATAGTGTTCGTTATGCGGATTTAGACCCGTGGTCAACGGCAATCGTTCGGTGATGGTCACACCGTCCCGAGTCAACGCATCGACCTTGCGTGGATTGTTGGTCATCAGCTTGAGGGCGACGACGCCGAGATGATCGAGCATTGGCACACACAGATCGTAGCGGCGCAGGTCGGCGCCGAAACCCAAATGCTCGTTGGCTTCCACGGTGTCGAAGCCCTGATCCTGCAGGTGGTAGGCGCGAATCTTGTTGAGCAGCCCGATACCGCGGCCTTCTTGACGAAGATAGAGCAGTACGCCTCGACCCTCCAAAGCAATGCGCTTGAGAGCTTCCTGCAGCTGATAGCCGCAGTCGCAGCGCATCGAGAACAGCGCGTCGCCGGTCAGGCACTCGGAATGCACGCGTCCGAGCACTGGCAGCCCATCGGCGATGTCGCCCAGGGTCAAGGCGATGTGATCCTTGCTGGTGGCCTCGTCCTCGAAGCCATGCATGGTGAAGGTAGCCCAGGGCGTTGGTAGTTGAGAGGCGGCGATGAAGCGAATCGTCACAGTGAACCTCGGTAAACGCGCGCGACGCTTATTGGACGCGGGTGCGGTCGCAGAGAAAAGAGTCGCATTATAACAGCCGAGAGCCGCCATCCGTTACAATGGCGGCAAATTCGCGATCTGACGAGGCATCAATGGAACTCAAGAACGACCGCTTTCTCCGCGCCCTGGCCCGCCAGCCGGTGGATCGCACCCCTGTATGGATGATGCGCCAGGCAGGGCGCTATCTGCCCGAATACCGCCAGGTACGAGGCGAAGCCGGCAGTTTCATGGACCTTTGTCGGGATACCGCCAGGGCCTGCGAGGTCACCCTGCAGCCCCTGGAGCGCTATCCGCTGGACGCCGCCATCCTGTTCTCGGACATACTGACCATTCCGGATGCCATGGGGTTGGGGCTCTATTTCGAGACCGGCGAAGGCCCCAAGTTTCGCAAACCGGTGCGCAGTGCTGCGGAAGTCGACGCCCTCAGCCTGCCAGACGCGGAGCGTGACCTGGATTATGTCATGAACGCGGTCAGCACCATCCGCCGCGAGCTCAATGGCCGGGTACCGTTGATCGGCTTTTCAGGTAGCCCCTGGACCCTGGCGACCTATATGGTCGAAGGCGCCTCGAGCAAGGACTTCCGTCACGTCAAGACGATGCTCTACGACGACCCGGACACCATGCACAAGCTGCTGGATCTGCTGGCCCAGTCGGTTACTGACTATCTCAATGCCCAGATTCGTGCTGGCGCCCAGGTGGTGCAGATCTTCGATACCTGGGGCGGCGCACTATCGACCCCGGCCTATCTGCAGTTCTCCCTGCGCTATATGAAGAAGATCGTCGAGGGGCTTATTCGCGAGCAGGAGGGTCGCCGGGTGCCGGTGATTCTGTTCACCAAGAACGGCGGCCAGTGGCTCGAGCATATCGTCGAGGCAGGTAGCGATGCGATCGGCCTCGACTGGTCCACGGAGCTTTCCGATGCGCGCGCCCGGGTCGGCGATCAGGTGGCGCTGCAGGGCAATCTCGACCCTAACGTACTGTTCGCCAATCCGACGGCGATCAAGACCGAAGTAGCCCGTGTTCTGGCAAGCTACGGCGCCGGCCCTGGGCACATCTTCAATCTTGGCCACGGTATCAGTCAGTTCACCGATCCAGACCACGTCACTGCCTTCATGGACGCGCTGCATGAATTGAGCCCGGCGTATCACCAGCGTTGACATGATGATTCGGTACTGGCTCGAAAAGCGGTGGCTGTGGACGCTGCTGGCTTTGGCCGCCGCCTTGGCCATCGCGCTGGGCAGCCTCATGCCCGGCGACGAGATGCCCAAGAACCTGCCCTGGGACAAGCTCAATCACTTCCTCGGCTACGGGGTACTTGGCATATTGACTGGGCTTGCTGGGCTGCGCTTGTGGCTCGTCTGGCTGGTGGTGTCAGGCTATGGCGTGATCATCGAATATGCTCAGATCATTGCCCCCGGGCGCTACGGGGGCGATCCCCAAGACATGCTGGCCAATGCGCTGGGCGCGGCGCTGGCAGTGCTGCTGCTTGCGGCCCTTCGCCATTTTCTGACCGACCGTCTCCCTTCAAAGAGCTATTTTTAAAGAACTACCGCAAGGACATCCTATGAGCGAACGACTCGACGACAGCTGGTTCACGGAAATATTTTCAAGCGAAGGCAGCGCCTTCTCGCTCAAGGTCACCGATAAACTCCACGATGTGAAGAGCGCCTATCAGCACCTCGAGGTCTATGCCACGGAGACCTATGGCAACCTGATGCTGCTTGATGGCTGCGTGATGCTCACGGATCGGGACAACTTCCTCTATCACGAGATGATGGCGCATCCGGCGCTGTTCACCCATGCCGACCCCAGGCGAGTGGTAATCATCGGTGGTGGCGATTGCGGCACTCTGCGGGAGGTGTTGAAGCATCCAGGCGTGGAGAAGGTCACCCAGATCGACATCGATGAAGAAGTCACCAAGGCGTCCGAACGCTTCTTCCCGGCGCTGACCGAATCCAATGGCGATCCACGCGCCGAGCTACTGTTCGAGGATGGCGTCAAGTGGGTGGATGCGGCCTCAGAGGGTAGCGTCGATGTGATCATCATCGACTCCACCGATCCGGTCGGCCCCGCCGAAGGGCTGTTCAAGGTCGATTTCCTGGCCAAGTGCCACCGCCTGCTTCGCGAGGGCGGGGTGATGGTGCAGCAGAGCGAGTCGCCGCTCTATCACAGCGGCAGCATCATTCGTGAGCTGCGCGAGGACATGAAGAAAGCCGGTTTCGATAGCGTCGCCACACTGCCGTTTCCGCAGCCGGTCTATCCTTCCGGCTGGTGGAGCGCCACCCTGGCGGGCAAGGGTGTCGATGTAAATGCTTTCCGGGAAGACGCTGCCAGCAATACCGGTCTTGCGCTGGACTACTACAGCGCAGCGATTCATCGCGGAGCGCTTGCGCTGCCGCCCTTCATGCGCCGTATCTTGAAAGGTTAATCATTGAAAACTTGTGCCCTGGCGATTCGCGTCAGGGTTCTCGGCCGTGTTTCGCGGGGTCAGCTTGCGACGCGGCTCCAGCACGCGGGCATCGCCAACCACACCTTCGTCTTCCGGTACCGGCTTGACCTCATTGACCCAGGCATCGGCTGGATCGTACATGCCCGGGCGCCGCTCGAAAGAGCGAGTCACCACTGAACCGGGCAAAAGCCCCTGCAGCTGATGCCTCACATGATAAGGCAGCATCAAAAACTCGCCGATCAGGCGGGTACCCACCATGGCCAGTAATATCATGGCCGCACCGAACACCAGGGTAGGCCAGGCATCTAGCCAGGTTGCAGAGGTCATGAAGGGGCTATTACGGAAAAGCCAGGCGATCCCGCCCAGCAGCCAACCCAGCTGAGCCACGCTGTGGCAGAAGATCAAGGTGCGTCGTGGTAAAGGATGGCGCAGTGAAAAGAGGGTGCCCATCGGCAGTACTCCCGAATAGTCGATAGGGTCGATCAGGACTCGGCATATAACCGAAACGGGATACTACCAGTTTCCTCGTGCAGGAAACGACTAGTTGTTCTCAGTAATATTTATCAGACTTCCACAGTGCTCACAGCAAGGCGTGCATGGCCATGTCATTGCGACGAAACTGCTGATCGGCTCCAATACCGATGTCCATGTATTCCAACGGGAAGGCGCACACCAAAACGGTAGTTGTCATGCTGCACTGGACATGAATCATATCCGCATCGACGAACACCGCATCAGTAAACTAACGTTGGGGCTGGAAGGTCGGATACGACTATCTAAAATAGGGTGCGTACCCAGTCAGGAGATCCACTCCGCCGGGGTAGGATGCCATTCAAAAGGGAAGACACATGACCATCAGCATGAAAGACAAAGTTTGTATCGTGACCGGCGGCGCCAGCGGCATCGGTTATGGTATTGCCAAGCGCTATGTGCAGGACGGCGCCAAGGTCGCGCTCGCCGATCTGAACCTGGAGGCCGCCAAGAGCACCGCGGAGACGCTGAACAAGATGGGGCCAGGCTCCGCCCTTGGGGTTGCCATGGATGTGACCTCTGAAGAGCAGGTGAATACCGGTGTACAACAGGTCGTCGATGAATGGGGACGTGTGGATGTGCTGGTCGCGAATGCCGGTGTTCAAATCGTGCACAAGATCGAGAATTACCCCTTTGAAGATTGGAAAAAGCTTCTGTCGATTCATCTGGATGGGGCTTTCTTGACCTCGAAGGCGGTGATTTCGCATATGTACAAGCAAAAATCCGGCGCGATCCTGTTCATGGGTTCGGTGCATTCGAAAGAGGCCAGTCCGCTGAAGTCCGCCTATGTTACTGCCAAGCACGGTATCCAGGGACTTGCGCGGGCACTAGCCAAGGAAGGCGGCCCGCACGGCGTTCGTACCAATGTCATCTGCCCGGGGTTCGTCAAGACACCGCTGGTGGAAAAACAGATTCCCGAACAAGCCAAGGACCTGGGTATCTCCGAAGAAGAAGTGGTCGAGAAAGTCATGCTGGGCAATACGGTGGATACGGAGTTCACCACGATCGAAGATGTCGCCGAGCTGGCTTGGTTCCTGGCGGCTTTCCCGACCAACGCCATGACCGGCCAGTCGATGGTCATTAGTCACGGCTGGTACATGAACTGATTACGGCGTTGTCACCTTCGAAGCGAAGCTTGTAAATGATTGGGTCGCTTGCCAAAAGCAAGCGATTCATCAACTATCTAGAGTGTTTGACACGATAGACCACCAGCAGAAAAGGAGACGCCATGACCACCTATATCGTGGTTTCCGATGCAGCCCGAGCCCGGGTGTTTGCTCATGCCGCCAACAATACCCAGGAAATCGACAATCTGGTACATCCAGAGAGCCGAGAGCACACCGGTGATCTACGTACCGGTGGAGAAGGCGCTGCTGCGACCGGCAGCAGTGGTCAGCAGCGTCAGACCGGCGACGATGATGCCACCTCGGAAAAACATGCCATGTTCTTTGCCAAGGAAGTGGCGGATTACTTGAAAAATGCGCGCTCCCAAGGCAAGGCAGATAGCTTCGTGATTGCTGCCGCGCCGCAGTTCCTGGGGCATTTGCGCGAAAAGATGGATTTCAACACTCGAGACATGGTGGCCAAGGAAGTCGACAAGGACTATTCCAAGGCCAGCGTTGAAGAAATCACCGAGAAACTCGTCAAACCTTACGCCAAATGATCCTCTCGGCCGCACCTTTCCAGGGTGCGGCCATCTTTTATCGGCATACAAGTGTCGATTTTCCACATTGAAATACCCCTGCTTTCCCATTCTGTTCCATTTGCCTTTCTAGATAAGACTAAAGTTTTAATCGCGCGGGTCGATAGGACGCTAAACGTCTGCGCTAGTCATTACGTGTCATCGCCGGCGTACAAGAACCGGAACAGGAAAATATCGATCATGCATTTCAAATCAATTCGCCCTTATATTGTGGCGTTAGCAGGTACCTGTTTGTTGTTCGTGGTGGCGGCGCTGTTGATCTATGCCACGATCACCGCCTCGCACACGCAGAACACGGTAGAGACCCGTACCCAAGCACTGCTTGAAGAGGCTATCGATGAGCGGCTGGTTGCTCTCGGTCAGGCACAGGCGGGACAGATTCAGCGTCAGTTGGACATGCCCATGGCGGTGGCCTCGATGCTGGCAAAAACCAGCGAATTGATGGGTAAAGCCGATGCCAAGGGTGATCCAATTCTAGCCATGAGCCGTGACGAGCTGTCACAGCTGATCGCCGAGACGTTGGCTGACTACCCCGAACTGGATGCTGCGTATATTGGCTGGGAGCCCAATGCTTTCGATATTGATGCTGATCATATCGAGCGCGAATCCGATGGCTACTTTGCAAACGGGCGCTTTACACCCTGGTGGTATCGCACCGAAGAAGGTGAAGTCGAAGTCGACATGCTTGATGACATCAACAGTGACGAAATTATCGCGCTCGGCGTTCGAGCAAACGAATATTACGAATGCCCCAAGCAAACCCTGCGCCCCTGCATCATCGACCCGGTGCCCCTGGAATTCGATGACGATGCCTTTGAGTCCGCCACCTCATTCAACGTGCCAATTATTGTCGAGGGTGAGTTTCGTGGCGTAGCCGGCGCCGATCTGGGCACAGCGTTCATTCAGCAAAGTCTGGTCAAGGCCAATAACGCGCTTTACGAGGGCGCCGGCAGCATGGCACTGATCGCCCCGCTAGGCGGCCTGGTTGGCTACACGCCGGACGACAAACGTCTAGGTACTTTGGCGGCAGACGTACTCAACAAGGACGTAGCCGAGCATCTGAAAAGTTTGACAGGCAACAAGCCAACGACACATTGGGATACACAAGCAGGACAAGTGGAGCTGTATCTACCCTTCGAGATCGCCAATTCCGGGGTGTACTGGACGCTATTGGTGCAATTGCCTGAAGCAGTGGTACTGGCGGATTTGCAGTTGCTTAAAAGTGATCTGAGAAGTCAAAGCACCAACAGTATCATCGGCATGTTGCTGGTTGGCTTGTTGGTCGCTGCCGCAGGGTTGATTGCCCTTTGGTTCATGGGTTCCAGTATCGCTCGTCCGCTGCGCCGACTGGCGGATCGCATGCGGGATATCGCCTCTGGTGAGGGCGATCTGACCCAGCGTCTGCCGGTAAAAGGGCGCAACGAAACCGCAGAACTGGCGACGCAGTTCAATGCCTTCGCCGACAAGATCAATGACGTGTTACTGGACGTGCGGGACAGCAGCGAATCCGTGCGCACTGCCGCCACCGAAATCGCCATGGGTGGGCAGGATCTGTCCGGTCGTACCGAGACTGCGGCCTCGAACATTCAGGAAACTTCCGCCTCCATGGAGCAGCTGACCAGTACCGTCGAGCACACCGCCCAGTCTTCCCGCCAGGCCAACAAGCTCTCCGAGTCCGCCTCGGAAGTGGCGACTCGCGGTGGTGAAGTGGTTTCCCAAGTGGTACAGACCATGGACGAGATTGATGCATCCTCAAAACAGATCGCGGAGATCGTCACGGTGATGGACGGTATTGCCTTCCAGACCAACTTGCTCGCGCTCAACGCTTCCGTGGAAGCCGCCCGAGCCGGAGAGCAGGGCCGCGGCTTTGCGGTGGTGGCGTCTGAAGTGCGTCAACTGGCGGGACGCAGTGCTGACGCCGCCCAGCAGATCAAGGAGCTGATCGACAACTCCTCGAACAAGACCCGGGCCGGCGCGGAACAAGTACGTCTTGCAGGCACCACCATGGATGAGATCGTGACCAGTGTGGCCCGAGTCACCGACGTGCTGGGTGAGATCAGCGCCGCCACCAATGAGCAGAGCCAGGGCATCGGTCAGGTCAACGAAGCGGTTACCGAGCTTGATCGCATGACCCAGGAGAACGCCGCCATGGTGGAGGAATCCACCACTGCCGCCGGTCAATTGCAGGAACAGTCCCAGCGGCTCGCCCAGATCGTGGGGGCGTTTACACTGGCAGCCAGGAATGATGACAAGACGCTATTGACGCCGCCCCCGGCAGCACGGAAAACGACTGAGCATCAGGAGAGCGAACTGGCCTGACATTTCATGTAGAAACTAAACCGGCCCGAGCTACTAGCTCGGGCCGGTTTGCTTACAGGACGCGAGGCAGCTCGATCTCATCGATGCGCTGGATATCCTCGGTCATCTGCTGGCACAGCCGCAAAAATTCACGAATGCCGGCAGTGAGATATTTGTGACGATGCCAGATGAAGGTGAACTGGCGGCGCAGGTCGAGTTCTGGCGTCGCTATGGGCACCAGGCTGCCTCGGCGAAAAGCGTCACGCAGGGCCAGCCGAGAGACGCAGCCAATACCGAGCCCGGACTCCACCGCCCGCTTGATGCCTTCGGTGTGCTCCAGTTCCAGCAGGATATCGAAACGGCCGCGACGGTGTCGGGTGGCTTGTTCGAGCGTCAGGCGCGTGCCGGAGCCTTGTTCCCGCATGATCCAGGTTTCTTGCAGCAGTCTGTTCAGACTCGCCTTTTTTGCCTTGGCCAGCGGATGATTGGGGGCGCAGAAAACCGTCAGGGCATCTTCCACCCAGGGCTGCATGACGACGTCCTGATGCTGGCAGTCCCCTTCGATCAGGCCCAGGTCCAGCTCGTGATGGGCGATCTGGTCGATGATTGTCGCGGTATTGCGCACCTGCAAACGCACCCGGCTGCCCGGGTGGCGCTTCAAGAAGTCGCTGATGAGCAGGGTCGCCAGGTAGTTGCCGATGGTCAGGGTGGCGCCGATATCCAGCAGGCCGACGCCACGCTGACCGCTGAGCAGCTCTTCGATCTCCTCGGCTCGGTCGAGCAGCGCTACCGCTTTGGGCAGCACCTGAAAGCCCAGTGCGTTGAGCTTCAAGCGCTTGCCGATGCGATCAAGCAACTGGCAGTCGAACTGCCGCTCGAATTCCGCCAGGGCCGTGCTGGCGGCGGACTGGGAAAGCGCCAGGGTTTGAGCCGCCTGGGAAACACTTTCGTGCTGGGCAATGGCCACGAAAACTTCGAGTTGGCGCAGGGTATAGCGCATTGGAGGTGTCCTGGGTGCGGCGTTATCTACATTGTAGATAATCGTTATTCAAATAAACCATTTAACAGATATTTCAAGGCCGCATATAATTACAGAATAATATTGGGACATTTTATATAACTAAAGGCCATATATACTGGAGATTTTATGAGCAAGTTCGCTCTGGAAGACGTGCTCAGTGTTCATCACTGGAACGAGTCACTGTTCAGTTTTCGCACCACCCGGGAACGCAGCCTGCGCTTCAAGAATGGCCAGTTCGTGATGATCGGTCTGGAAGTCCAAGGCAAGCCGCTGATGCGGGCCTATTCGATCGCCAGCCCCAACTACGAGGATCACCTCGAATTCTTCAGCATCAAGGTGCAGGATGGCCCGCTGACCTCGCGCTTGCAGCACTTGAAGGTCGGCGACCAGATCATGGTCAGCCGTAAGCCGACGGGCACCCTGGTGACCGATGATCTACTGCCCGGGCGCAATCTTTATATGCTCTCCACCGGTACCGGCCTGGCGCCGTTCCTGAGCCTGATTCAGGACCCGGAAGTGTATGAGCGATTCGAGAAGGTCGTGCTGGTACACGGCGTGCGCCATGTCAATGAGCTGGCCTATGCGGACTTCATCAGCAAGACCCTGCCGGCCCATGAGTATCTGGGCGACGAGATTCGCGACAAGCTGATCTATTACCCCACCGTGACCCGGGAAGCGTTTCATACCACGGGGCGCCTTACCCACCATATCGAAAGCGGCAAGCTGTTCGAGGACACGGGGATTCCCACGATCGATCCGCGCCAGGATCGGGCCATGATCTGCGGCAGCCCATCGATGCTGGTGGATACCAGCGCGCTGCTCGATGGCCTGGGCTTCAAGATATCGCCGCGCATGGGCGAGCCCGGCGACTATGTCATCGAGCGCGCTTTCGTGGAGAAATGATGCTTTCGGCGGTAACGGTCATCACACCGCATCCTTGCCGGTTTCGCCGGTGCGGATGCGGATGACCTGATCCAGGGTCGAGACGAAAATTTTGCCGTCGCCGATTTTTCCCGTATTGGCTACTTGGGTGATGGCATCGATGACCTGTTCCGCCATGCCGTCGTCCACGGCGACTTCCAGCTTGACCTTGGGCAGAAAGTCGACGACGTATTCCGCCCCCCGATACAGCTCCGTGTGGCCCTTCTGTCGGCCAAACCCCTTGACCTCGGTCACGGTGATGCCTTGAACGCCGATCTCGGAAAGCGATTCGCGCACGTCGTCGAGTTTGAAGGGCTTGATGATAGCGGTCACCAGTTTCATGAAAGATAGTCCTCGCGGTCAGGGGTCGAGTTTGCGATCGTAATGGGTCTAAAGCATACACCGCCAACTCTCCGAATAAAAAAGGCCCTCCGAAGAGGGCCAGTAGGAGCACGCCAGCTCACCGGTGCGTCGGGGCTCATCTGTTGCCGCCGACTATAAATTCTGGGTAGGCTTCCAGGCCACACTCGACCAGATCGACCCCTTCGTACTCTTCCTCTTCGCTGACACGAATGCCCATGACCGCCTTGAGGATCAACCACACGATAAGGCTGGCGCTGAACACCCAGGCAAAGATGGCGACGGTACCGATTAGTTGAGGCATGAAGCCCGCACTCTCGTTGGTCAGCGGCACCACCATCACACCCCAGATTCCCGCGATGCCGTGGGCCGAAATGGCGCCCACCGGATCATCGATCCTGAGTTTGTCGAGTGCCACGATACCTGCCAGCACGATGGCGCCGCCCGCGGCGCCGATGAAGGTTGCGCCAAGCCCTGTAGGGGAGAGAGGGTCCGCGGTAATGGAAACCAGGCCGCCGATGGCGCCATTGAGGATCATGGTCAGGTCTGCCTTGCGAAACCACAGCTTGGCCAGGATCAGGGCGCCGATCACGCCCCCGGCTGCAGCCGCGTTGGTGTTGAGCAGTACCTGGGCGACGTTGTTGGCGGAGCCGACATCGGACACCTTGAGCTCCGAGCCGCCGTTGAAGCCGAACCAGCCCATCCACAGGATGAACGTGCCCAGGGTCGCCAGAGGCATGTTGGCCCCGGGAATGGCATAGATGGCGCCATTTCTGCCGTACTTGCCCCGGCGAGGACCCAGTACCAGCACGCCAGCCAAGGCAGCGGAAGCACCGGCCAGATGCACGATGCCGGAGCCGGCATAATCCGAATAACCAAGCTCTGAAAGCCAGCCCCCGCCCCAGGTCCAGAAACCGGACACCGGATAG
This sequence comes from uncultured Halomonas sp., assembly GCF_947500835.1. Classification (GTDB taxonomy): domain Bacteria; phylum Pseudomonadota; class Gammaproteobacteria; order Pseudomonadales; family Halomonadaceae; genus Modicisalibacter. Next base: position 155,155 of record NZ_CANMTQ010000006.1, on the reverse strand, counting down.
ATGAGAGCGGTCATGACCACGGCGAAAGCCAGAAACGCCCAGAGTTTCATGCGCTCCGCCACTGCCCCGGAAACGATAGACATGGCGGTGGCGACGAAGACCACCTGAAAGAAGAAGTCCGCCCGAGCGGAGTAATAAGGGGCATCGTCGCCGCCGGCGAGCACAGCATCGACGCTATTCTCCTCGCCGATCAGAAAGCCCAAACTGGGTAGAATGCCGCCGGCATTGGAGGCATACATGAGGCTGTAACCGATCAGTAGATACATGGTGCAGGCGATGGCGAACAAGACGATGTTCTTGGTCAGGATTTCCGCAGTGTTCTTCGAGCGCACCAGGCCCGCCTCCAGCATGGAGAAACCGGCTGCCATCCACATGACCAGCACGCCGCACATGAGAAAGTAAAACGTGTCCAGCGCGTAATCGAGTTCTGTCATTGTTGTTATCTCCTAGACTGCTTTTGGTCCGCGTTCGCTGGTGCGAATGCGGATGACATCTTCCAAGGGGGTGACGAACAGCTTGCCGTCACCAATGCGTCCGCTATTGGCGGATTGAACGATGGCGTCGAGTACGCTTTCGACCCGGGCATCGTCCACGGCGATTTCGATCTTCACCTTGGGCAGGAAATCCACGACATACTCCGCGCCCCGATAGAGTTCGGTATGCCCCTTCTGACGACCAAATCCCTTGACTTCGGTGACGGTAATGCCTTGCACGCCACTGTCGGCCAGGGCTTCGCGGACATCATCAAGCTTGAAAGGCTTGATGATGGCGGTGATGAGTTTCATTGTTCGTGTCTCCTGATGGCGTTCCAGGTGTTGTAGTGCGCACCGCGTGCCGACTTTGAACCTTTTCTTTAAGATCAAGGACTAAAATGTGTTTATGGAAGGGCTAAGATAGCCGAGCACCTGAATGGAAGGTGGTTGATGCACTGCAAGATGTCATGTCTTTTGCAGGCTGCACCAATTTGGTCCATGCGCGTCATATCATCCTTGCGTATGCTTTGAGATAGAGTGGGTATAGTTCATCGATTAAAGGAGCGTCACATGACAGGCAACGATCCGTTCAGCCGACTGGCACAGCAGTTTGGTGAGCGTTTACAGGATGCATCCCGTGCCCCGGAAGAGATCCAGCGCACGGTACAAGGCGCCATGCGCAGTGCCTTTGAGCGTATGGAGCTGGTGACCCGGGAGGATTTCGATATTCTCATGGACGTGCTTCAGCGCACCCGTAGCCGTGTCGAGGCGCTTGAAAAGCAGGTGGGGGCGCTTGAAGCTGCCCTGGACGACAAGAACGCCATGGCAGCATCGCCGGCACTCGTAGCCGCCGATAGTGTTGCCCCACCAGCGCCGGACTCGGAAACACACAGCAGTACGTTTGAAAAAGAAGACCCCAGCGCTTTAATCGATACCCCTTCAACCCAGGATTCTGCAAACAAGAGCTCTTCAAGCAAGGGAACCTCAACGAAAAACGCTACAAAGAAAGACGGTGCTGGTACGACGACCGCAAGAGGAACCGACGGCTCTGTTTCTGGCAAGCCTGGCAACACTACTTCACCGAAAAAGTAATCATCTTCAGCGCGACGGTAAATCTAGCGTCACGATGTTTGTCATCCTTTCTTCAATGGTTCTTCGCCGATCGTTTGATCGTCGAAGGACCGTAACCTGTATCAACAACGCTCAAGCTATATGTCCAGTCGCCGTTTTATGGTGTACCTGGAGAAAATCGATCCGTGCCGAATATCGGTGGCATTGAATGCCGCTCAGGGCTCTATTTAGCCTTTTCTAGTCGTGTCGAACACGCGCTGGTTTCTTGACGATTGCGACCTTGCAGGTAATCGACGGATATCGACAATATGAATAAATTGAAAGCCGTATGGGTAGTAGTCCTTTTGCTTGTGATTGGCCCTGTTTCTCAAGCAGCGGCAACAAATCAGCTCGTGTTTTTTACCTGACCGGATTACATGGACCCGGAAATTCTGATCGAATTCGAACAGCGCACCGGCATCAAGGTGAAACAAAGCTATTTCGATTCTGACTCGGCGCGGGATGAGTTGCTGCTCGAGACCGAGGGTCAGGGATTCGATGTGGCGCTCATCAATGGGGCCTCGATTCGAATCCTGGCCAAACGCGGCTGGCTTGAGCCTCTGGATGAAACGGCTATTCCCAATCTGAAGCATGTCGATCCCCGCTGGCGTACCGAGCATGAAAAAGCAGAAGACTTTGGCGTGCCTTATTTCTGGGGGACGGTGGGTATCGTCTATCGCAAGGACATCGTTCCCTTCGCGGTTTCGAGCTGGATGGACTTGCTGCAACCCATTGAGGCGCTAAAGGGCAAGATCAGCATGATCGGCGATAGCGCGGATATGATCGGTGTGGCGTTGAAGGCGCTTGGTTATTCGCTTAACAGCACCAATCCAGAAGAGCTCGATGAAGCAGAGGCGCTGCTTCACGCCCAGGCCCCCGCGGTCAGAACCTACCGCTACCTTTCCTTGAATGAGGATTCCGCCCTGGTGACCGGTCAGGTGGCCATGGGCATGATGTACAACGGCGATACGCTAATGCTGCAGGAGTACAACGACGACATTGCCTTCGTGCTTCCCGAGGAAGGCGGCAACATCTGGACCGACTACTTGAGTGTACTCAGCGCTTCCACCCAAAAGGCCGCCGCCAAGCAGTTCATCAACTTTCTCAACGAGCCGGAGATTGCTGCACGTCTCGCGCAATACGTCCATTACGCGACGCCTAACCTGGCTGCGGAAAAGCTCCTGCCGGCGGATTTCAAGAACGATCCTGTCGTCTATCCGAGCAAGAAGGCATTGGACAGATCGGAAACCTATCGCCGCTTGCCGCCCCGGGCGCAAAAAAACCGCTCGGCGATCTTTTCGCGCATTGTCTACTAGGCGCTGACATTCGCTCGCTCAAGCTTTTTTTCCTTTCGCCGATCTATCTGACATTCGGGCGACCAATTGATGAATACCAATAATATGAACAAATACAAAGCCGCGTGGCGGGCCTCCCTTCTGTTGTTTGGCTGTGTTCCTGCCCAGGCGGAGTCAACAGAGTTGTTATTCCTCAACTGGTCGGATTACATCGACCCAGAGATACTGACAGAGTTCGAACAGCGCACCGATATCAAGGTCAAACAAAGCTATTTCGATTCCGATACCGCGCGCAACGAACTCCTGCTCGAGACCGAGGGCAAGGGCTTCGATGTAGCGCTCATAAGCGGCGCCTCGATACGGATTCTGGCCAAGCGCGGCTGGCTGGAACCGCTTGACGAAACGGCTATTCCCAACCTGAAGCATATCGATCCGCGTTGGCGCACGACGTATGAAGAGGCCGATGCCTATGGGGTGCCTTATTCCTGGGGATCGGTGGGTATTGCGTATCGTCGGGATCTCGTTCCGTTCACCGTTTCAAGCTGGATGGATCTGTTTCGTCCAGCCCCAATGCTGCATGGCAAGGTAAGCATGATCAGCGATAGTCCGGAGCTCATTGGCGCGGCGCTCAAGGCGCTTGGGTACTCGCTCAACAGTACCGATATGGAGGAACTCAAGGAAGCGGAAGCACTGCTGCAAGCCCAGGCATCCGCGGTCAAGACCTATAAGTATCTTTCTCTGGATGAACATTCCGCCCTGGTAAGCGGTGAGATCGCCATGGGCATCATGTATAGCGGTGACGCCTTGATGGTGCAGGGCTACAGCGACGATATCGCCTTCGTACTCCCCAAGGAGGGCGGTAATGTCTGGGTCGATTACCTGAGCGTTCTCAGCGCCTCGACGGAGAAGGCTGCCGCCAAGCAGTTCATCAATTTTCTCAACGAACCCGACATTGCTGCACGAAACGCACGCTATATTCGTTATGCGACGCCCAACCGGGCCGCAGAAGAACTCTTGCCGACAGAGTTCAAGCAGGATCCGATCATCTACCCAAGCGCTGAGGCGCTGGAAAAGTCAGAGACCTACCATCGCTTGCCCGCCAGGACCCAGAAACGACGCTCAGCCATATTTTTTCGCATCGTCTACTAAGCTAAGAGCTAGGCGTCTCAGTATCTCCCGATTGCACCTTCAAGCGGCAGCTGGCAGAGATCTTGATGATTGATGCCACTAAAGCTTTATTCTTATCGGCCGATTCATCTGATATCCGTATGAGAGAATAAATACCTAGCTCTAGCAATAATGGATGTCATCTTGGTGCTTGTTTGGCTCAACTGATCAGTGCTTTCTTGATGAACCTCATGCTCGAAAGACGGAATAGATCATAAAGTCGAGGATTGGTCTACATCATGTGATTTCCGAGAACGATCGACAGGTGCTATCACGATGAACAAGTACAACGCCTCATGGATGGCACCCTTTCTGCTTGCAACGGCGCTTTCCGCCCAGGCGGCAGAACCAACGGAGCTGATATTCCTCAACTGGGGGGATTACATGGATCCGGAGCTTCTTGAGGAGTTCGAACAGCGCACCGGCATCAGGGTGAAACAAACCTATTTCGAGTCCGATGCGTCCAGGGATGAACTTCTACTCGAGACCGACGGAAAAGGCTTCGATGTAACGACCATCGACGGGACGTCGATTCGAATTCTGGCCAAACGCGGCTGGCTGGAGCCCATCGATGTAACTGCTATTCCCAACCTGAAGCATATCGATCCACGCTGGCGCACCATTCATGAGGAAGCCGAGATATATAGCGTGCCCTATTTCTGGGGCACCCTCGGCATCGCTTACCGCCAGGATCTGGTTCCCTTCACCGTTTCAAGCTGGATGGATCTATTCCGGCCCTTGGAGGCGCTACATGGCAGGGTGAGCATGATCCACGATCCTAGAGACCTGATCGGGGCGGCACTCAAGGCGCTCGGCTACTCCCTCAACAGCACCGACCCGAAGGAACTCGCAGAGGCAGAGGCACTGCTGCACGCCCAGGCGCCCGCGGTCACCACCTACCAGTACGTTTCCTTTAATAAAAATTCTGCCTTGGTGAACGGTCAGGTGGCCATGAGCATGATGTACAACGGTGATGCCATGACGGTGCAGCAGTACAACGACAATATCGCCTTCGTGCTTCCCAAGGAGGGCAGCAATATCTGGGTCGACTATCTGAGCATTCTCAGCGCCTCGACGGAGAAGGCTGCTGCCAAGCAGTTCATCAATTTTCTCAACGAGCCTGAGATCGCCGCACGTCTTGCGCAGTATCTCTATTACGCCACGCCTAACCGGGCTGCTGAAGGACTCCTGCCGGCAGCGTTCAAGGATGATCCGGTCATCTATCCCAACGAAAATGCATTGGAAAGATCGGAAACCTATCATCGTTTGCCTGCGCGCACGCAAAGAACCCGTGCGGCGATTTTTTCGCGGCTCGTTTACTGAACCCGGATCATATTCATGCGCCTTCATGCCAAGATCCTGATGGTCGTCGTCCCTCTAGCGGTTATTCCGCTGCTGGTGATGGGATGGCTTGCCTATGATCAACTGCGCTCGTCGGGGATCGAGCGCAGCTCTAACCAGATGACCACCCTGATGGACCAGCTGGCACGCAGTTTTCAGATGCATCAGGACGTTGCCGAGGCCAATATTCAGCTGTTTGCCGATGCTTCCCTGATGCGCTCCTATGCCCTGACGGAGGATGAGGAGGAGCGCTATGTATTGATGCTCCCTTCCCTGTTGAAGCTCTTTACCAGCTATCTACGAGCGTACCCGGATTACACGGAAATTCGTTTTTTGCTGCCGGACGGCTACGAGGATGCGCGGGCGACTCTAAAGCCCATACCCAACGCCATGGAAGAGGAAGGCGAGATCCCCTTTTTCAAGGCACTCGAGCAATTTGATGGCGAGACACTGAGCCGCCTCTCAATCCGATCCGATGTCGATGGAGTATTCATGCAGGTCGCACGACCTATCCGGCTGATCAACCTGGCGATGGAAGACCCTCTAAGTGCCGAGCCTACGCTGCGCGGCTATTTGATCGTCACCATGGCGTTGGATTTCATGGCGGAACAGATGGTAGCCAGTCGGATCGGCAAAAGCGGCCATACCCTCATCGTCAACAAGCAGGGCGAGATCCTGTTTCATCAGGACTCCTCTCAGATAGGCAAGCAACTTGCAGGGCAACTGTTGGAGAAAGCCTGGAGCGCGGATGGCGGTAAGCGGCTGTTGAATGCCGCTTATCAAGACGAGCCGGGGCTGGTGGCTACCCGCCGGTTGCATGAGGACCTGCTGCTGATCGGTGTGCTACCGGAATCAGAGCTATTAGAGGAAAGTCAGCGTCTGGAAAAGGTCATCGTCTGGATCGTATTTGGCACTATCGTACTGATGATCATTGGCCTGCTGATCGCCATGAACATTCTCATGGTGCGACCTTTGAAACAGCTGATGCGCGCGGTTCGCGAAATTGGTCACGGCAACCTGGTGCCGAAACTCTCGCTGTCCTCCAACGACGAGCTTGGCCAGTTGGCGTTGAGCTTTCAGGAAATGGGGCGACATCTGCAAACGTCTCGGCACAAGATCGAGCGCCTGGCCTACCATGACAGTCTGACCGGCCTGCCCAATCGGCTCATGTTCCATGAGTATCTGCAGCACATGGTCGCCCTTGCCCGCCGCGAAGATACGCAAATGGCGATCCTGTTTCTCGATCTGGACAATTTCAAACGCATCAACGACACCCTGGGGCACCAGGTAGGCGATCAGCTTCTAAAGGAAATGGCGGCCCGCCTGTCCATGGTGCTTCGCCTGGAAGACTTCATCTACCATGAGGCGTATCCGAATACCTCCGAGGTGATCGCTCGCCTGGGGGGCGATGAGTTCATCATTCTGTTGCCCAACATCAAGGGCGCGAAAGACGCGGCAAAGACTGCGACACGTATTCTCAAGGCGATAAAGGACCCGGTCTATCTGGATGGCCATGAGCTATGTATCGGTACCAGCATCGGTATTTCGCTATTCCCCGGGGACGGTGCCGAGGTGAATGACCTGGTCAAGTACGCGGATGCCGCCATGTACCACGCCAAGGAGCAGGGTCGTAACAACTTTCAGTTCTATTCCGCTTCCCAGAACCTGGTGACCACGGAGCTCTTGTCCCTGGAGAGCCGCTTGCGACGAGCGCTTTCGAACAGCGAATTCGAACTCTATTACCAGCCCCAGATACAAACCAAGACCGGCGACATAACCGGGGTCGAGGCCCTGCTGCGCTGGAACGATCCCGATCACGGCGTTATCGCACCGGATCAGTTCATTCCTGTGGCCGAAGATTGCGGCCTGATCCTGCCCATCGGGGAATGGGTATTGCACGAGGCCTGTCGTCAGATCAGCGCCTGGAAGGCGGCGGGACTTCCTCAAATGACTGTCTCGGTGAATGTTTCCGGTATACAGCTGCAGCGCCAGGAGCTTCCCTTTATCGTTGACCGAGTGCTGGCTGATACCCGACTCAAAGCGGAATTCCTTGAGCTGGAAATTACCGAAACCACGCTGATGAAAATCAATGCCGAAGTTATCGAGCACTTGAGCGCAATGCAGCGTAAAGGCATTACCATCTCCCTCGACGACTTCGGCACCGGCTACTCGTCACTGAGCCTTTTGAGAGGGCTACCCATCGGCAAACTCAAGATCGACAAGAGTTTCGTGCAGGGCATGCTGACGGACCCGCAGGATGCAGCGATCGTATCGGCAATTCTGTTCATCGCAAGAAGCCTGGGTCTCAAGGCGACCGCAGAGGGTGTCGAGACTCGGGAGCAGGCAATACAGCTTACCCAGGAAGGGTGCGATCAGCTTCAAGGCTATCTCTTGAGCCGACCCTTACCCGCTGCCGAGATGGCCAGGCTGTTGAAAAATGGCATTGCCAGTGAAACGTTTGCCGCATCGATGGCAATGTCATCGGACGTCCTGTAACGGCACTCATCCAATAAAACGAAATTAGGGAATACCCATGGCATTGGCCATCGTTACCACGCGCGCAGGATTGGGCCTCGAAGCGCCGGAAGTAATGGTCGAAGTGCATCTCTCCAACGGGTTGCCCGGCTTGACCCTGGTAGGACTGCCGGAAACCGCGGTACGGGAAAGCCGAGAACGGGTGCGCAGCGCCCTGCTCAATGCCGGGTTCGATTTTCCCACTACCCGGCGTATTACCGTCAATCTGGCCCCGGCGGATCTGCCCAAGGAGGGCGGGCGCTTCGACCTGCCCATCGCCCTGGGTATTCTGGTGGCCTCCGAGCAGATCCCCTTATCTGCGCTAGAGGGATTGGAGTGCCTGGGCGAGCTGGCCCTGGATGGGCGGCTGCGCTCGATCAACGGCGCCTTGCCAGTAGCGCTAGCCACTCGGAAAGCCGGGCGGCGATTGCTGCTGCCGGCCAGCAATGCCAACGAGGCGGCTTTAGCCGGCGATCTTGCAGTGCTGCCTGCAGACCACCTGGGCCAGGTGGTCGCACACTTGCTGGGTCACGAGGTCATCACACCTCATCGGCTTACCCTGCCTGCATTGCCGGATAGACCCAGCGAGGATCTTGCCGACGTGCGCGGTCAGTATCAGGCGCGACGTGCACTGGAAGTTTCAGCGGCAGGCGGACACAACCTGCTGTTTGCTGGCCCACCCGGCACCGGCAAGACCATGCTGGCCAGCCGCCTGCCGGGGATTCTACCGCCGCTCTCCCATGCAGAGGCGCTCGAGGTCGCAGCGATCCGTTCGGTCTGTGGGCTGGGTCTGCTCGAACGTTGGGGGGAACGTCCTTTCAGGTCGCCTCATCACACTGCCAGTGGCGTGGCGCTGGTGGGCGGTGGCTCAAAACCAAGACCCGGCGAGATATCCTTGGCTCACCAGGGTGTGCTTTTTCTTGATGAACTGCCCCAGTTCGATCGCAGCGTGCTGGAGGTGATGCGTGAACCGCTGGAATCCGGGCGCATTCATATCGCCCGAGCCAGTCATCAGCGCTGTTTTCCCGCGAGCTTTCAACTGGTTGCGGCCATGAATCCCTGTCCTTGCGGTCATCTTGGCGATCCGCGCCAGACGTGTGTGTGTACTCAGGCGCAGATACAGCGTTATCAGTCCCGGCTATCCGGCCCCTTGCTCGATCGTATCGATCTGCAGGTGGAGGTACCCGCGCTGCCTGCGGATCAGCTGACAGCGCCCACGACCGGCGAAAGCTCGGCGGTCGTGCGCGAACGCGTACTTGCCGCACGCCAGCGCCAACAAGCTCGAGGTGCGCTCAATGCGCGCTTGCCAGGGCGGGAGCTGGAAGCGGTCTGCGCTCTTGGCAGCGACGAGCGCGTCTGGCTGGCGGATGTTCTGACCCGGCTCAAGCTTTCGGCCCGGGCCTATCACCGCGTGCTGCGGGTTGCACTGACCCTGGCGGATCTGGCGGGCGAGTCGCGTCCCACTCGGGCACATCTCATGGAAGCCATAGGTTATCGACAATTGGATCGTTTACGCGGTATTAGTGCAGCCTCAAAAACCCAAGAGAGTATTTGATGCTGTCACTGCTGAATGAAATGTCTCTGACGTTTGCTATTGGCCTGTTCCTGGTGTTTGCCGCCGTGATCGGCGTGGTCGGTACCCGTTTGGCGCATATCGTCGATGATCTGGCGGATCGTACCGGCCTCGGTGAGGCTATCGCTGGCGCCGTGTTGATGGGAATGGCAACCTCGCTTTCCGGCATCGTGTTGTCCGTGAGTGCAGCGCTGCGGGATCAGCCTGAGCTTGCCATGAGTAACGCCCTCGGCGGCATCGCGGTGCAGACCCTGTTCCTGACGGCGGCGGATATTGCCTACAAGCGTGCCAATCTTGAGCACGCGGCGGCCTCCATCGGCAATCTCATGCAGGGGTCGCTGCTCCTGTGCATGCTGGCGCTGCTGCTGATTGGACGCTTCTCGCCGGAAGTCACGATCTGGAATGTTCATCCGATCACGCCGCTTCTGTTCATCGGCTATGTGTACGGGCTGCATCTGGTCGGCAAGGCCCAGGCCAATCCCATGTGGCGACCGTCCCGCACTCGAGAAACCAAGGTCGACGAGCCGGATGAGCAGGCCCTGCAGCAGCCTTTGATCACGCTGTGGCTGATCTTCGCGCTATTGGCCGCGGTACTGGGAATTTCAGGCTTCGTGCTGGAGCGTAGCGCCTCGGTGATCGCCGAGCAGACAGGGCTTGGTCAGGCGGCGGTGGGGGTGCTGCTGACCTCCGTTGCCACCTCCCTGCCGGAGCTTGTCACCACCATTGCCGCGGTGCGTCGCGGCGCTCTGACCCTGGCGGTAGCGGGTATCATTGGTGGCAACGCCTTCGATACGCTGTTTGCCGCCGCCTCGGACATCGCCTATCGCGGCGGCTCGATCTATCACGCGGTGCCGGACTCCGTCACCTTGTGGGTTGCCTTGTCGCTGCTCATGACCGGAGTGTTGATCATGGGGCTGATACGCCGCGAGGAACAGGGGCCTGGACGTATTGGCTTCGAGAGTGTGGCGATCATCGCCTGCTATATGGCCGGCGTCGTGATGGTGCTCTTCAATGGCAGTCAGAGCGCAGGGTGACCAAGCTGATTACGTTACGGCCGTTAGGAAAGGCCATCGCGTAGTGCCTTTTCCAGCGCCGCCAGTCTCCCTGGCATCAGCGCATCTTCCAGTGCGCTGATGCGCAGTACATGGCCAAGCGCCGGGTGGGGCGGGCGATGAACCAGGGTGCCGGCGTCGAGCAGTTCGGCATGTACCCGGGCGGCAAGATCGGCGCTTGGCATGCGCAGGGCGACGAAGTTGGTGGCGCTGTCCGGTACATCGCCGCCCAGCTCCCGTAGCCAGGTCGTCAGGCGCTCCCGACGATCGATGACGGCGGCAATATGGGCCTGAACCTCATCGGCATGGTCAAGCACCGTCTCCGCAGCCGCCTGGGCAAGGGACGATACGGCGTAGTGAATCCTTACTTTCTGCAGCATTTCAAGGCATTCAGGCGCGGCGATCGCGTAGCCGATACGCAGCCCGGCCAGGCCGTGGGCCTTGGAGAAGGTGCGTACTCGGATTACGCCGGGCCAGACCGCAGTGCTGCTGGGTGCCGAGGCGTCCGAACGAAAATCGAAATAGGCCTCGTCCAGCAGTAGCGTGCACTCTTCCGGCAGCGACTGGCGCAAGGTGGCAATGGCTTGATCCTCATGCAGGTGGCCGCCAGGGTTGTCCGGATTGGCCAGATAGACCAGCCGCGCGTGATGGCGGTTGGCGGCCTCCGCCAGGGCCACCAGATCCGGGGCCAGCACCCCTGGTCTATCCTGATAAGGAACTTCCACCAGATCGCAGCCTTGACCGATGGCAAAATAACCAAAAGTCGGATAGGTGCCGGCACTGGCAATCACCACATCGTCGGGCTCGCATGTCGCCCTGAGCGCCAGGGCGATCAGGCTATCGGCGCCAGCATCCACCAGCAGCGTGTCCAGTGGGCTATCCAGACGCGTCGCCAGGCGCTGGCGTACTCCAAATGCCTCGGCGTCGCTGTAACTGCGTGCCAGCGTCGCCACTTCGTCGCCAAAGCGTTGGGTCAGGGCCGCATGGGGCATATCCAGCCCTTCGTTGGACCCTAGCCGGTGAGGTATTTCCCGGCCCAGTCGTCGTTCCAGCGCCTTGAGGCCGGGAAAGGGGTTGTGGGGCCCTTCGCGGTAAAGATGACGTGCATAGCGGGGCATGGCGGCTCCTGTAGGTGAAAGCAGTAAACGCTACAGCGCGTCGATATCTAGCGCGCCATCGATGTTCCAACGCCAGCGAGGTGTCGCGCTGCCGGGTCGGTAAAGCGCAAGCTCCAGGCGATAGGGGCGCAGCTCTCGGTCAGAGAGTCTCAGGGCCGTCCCTTCTGCCAGCAGACGGGTTTTCAGCAGCCACTGGTTGTCCGGCGTCGAGGCATCCGCCATGGAAGGCACCCAGTTGAGTACCTGGGGTCCTTCCTCTTGAGCCAGCAGGGCTCGGGTCAGGGTTTCGCGAAAATACTCGGTATCGACTCCCAGGCTCATGTCGATATCCGGGCGTGCCAGCAACAGCACGATATCCTCGGCGGACCACTCGGGCTCGTCGACGATAGTCTCGGCGGCGCGTTCTCCCAGACCGTACAGTGCCTGGCGCTGGGGCGGTGTTTGTGGAGCGCTTGCGCAACCTGCAAGCATACCGATCAGTAATACACGGCACAGTCGTTTCATCGTCATGGCGAGGCGGGATAATGGGTTTTTGAAGAAGAGGAATGAGGTTCCTGTTTGACCCTGATCAGAAAGTCATTCAATTCGGCGAATAGTGTTTGGCGAATGCTATCGGTTTCGTTGACCAGATGATGTCGTGCATCAGGGTGATAATGTACCTCCGCCGCGGGAAACTTGCCTTTCAGGACATCGAGATTCCACTGCCAGTCCACGGTCAAATCCTGCTCTCCTTGCAGGATCAGTACCGGGACGTCGCTTGCGGGCAGCGCCAGCAGATGCGTCATCCAGCGACGCATGGCGCTGACCCAGCTCAAGGTGAGCCGATCGGTCTGAAGCGGATCGCTCTCTCGCAGGAATGCAACGAACTCCGTATCCGTCGAATTGGGTCGGTAGGTGCGGGGGATGGAGCCTATGAAGGGGCTTGCCAACCAGTGCAGCCAGTTCGCTTGATGCCAGCCCCAAGGGCGCACGAGAGGCGCCAGCAGAACCAGCGCATGCCAGGGTGCATCCTTGCCCTGTGCCAGGGCGTCCGTGGCTAGAATCGCAGCACCTGTGCTTTGACCAATACCGATCCAGGGCTGGGGCGCCAAACCCTCCAGCAGGAGGTGACGCTGCAAAGCCTGCAGACAAGTGCCATACTCCTGAAAGTCGTCGATGGTCGCTCGGGCGCCGCTGGACAAGCCATGGCCCGGAAGATCCCATAGGACGACTCGCAGGCCTTGGGCCAGCAAACATTCCAGCAAGTGGCGATAAAGTCCCAGATGATCGAAATAGCCGTGTACGACGAAGGCCGTGCCATGGGGTTCCGGTGGCGACCATAGCTGCGTCCACAGACGATAATGCTCGGTGTCGACGAACCCTGCATAAAAGCCGACACTGTCTCCTAGCAACGGTGTCAGCTGATAGTGATCAAGGTAATGAATCAATGACGAAGATTGTGGTTCAGTGATGGAGGCCAAGGGGCCTAAGGCTTGCAATGGTGTGAAGTCGATCATCGAGTTCTCCCTGTACGCCCCCATGCTAGCCTGAATCCATAAGGAAAACGAAAGTCCTTGTAAGTCATTGGTCAAGTGAAGCGCACCTCAAGTTCGCTTTCAGTTAACATATGGACGCCATTTTAACAGGCGTCTTTGTCATAACGAGTTTGCCTATCGCTGGTTAGCAGGCGATAGCAGCGCATCAGGAGTGTTTTCCATGTCTGACCGCATCTCCCGCCATCGTCTCCAGGTGGCCTCTGAACTCGATCGCTTCATCAGCGATGAAGCCTTGCCCGGTACCGGTGTGGACGCCGATGCTTTCTGGGCCGGCGTTGATGCCCTGATCCATGATCTGGCGCCACGCAATCGCGAACTCCTGGAGGAGCGCGAGCGCATGCAGCAAGAGCTCGATACCTGGCATCGGGAAAACCCTGGCCCGGTTCGCGATCTGGCTGCCTATCGCGCCTTTCTCAAAAAGATCGGCTATCTGGTGGATGCCCCCGCCAAGGTGGAGGCATCCACCGCCAACGTGGACGATGAGATCACGACTCAGGCGGGGCCGCAGCTCGTTGTACCGGTCAGCAACGCCCGCTACGCGCTGAACGCCGCCAACGCACGCTGGGGCAGCTTGTACGATGCTCTTTATGGCACCGATGCCATCAGCGAAGAAGATGGTGCGGAGATTGGCAGTGACTACAACCCCAAGCGGGGCGCCAAGGTCATCACCTATGCCCGCAACGTGCTCGATCAGGCAGCGCCGCTGTCCAGCGCCTCCCATCGCGATGCAGTGCGCTATGCGCTGCGTGATGGTCAGCTTATTGTTACCCTGGAAGATGGCCGCGAAACCGGGCTCGAGCGTCCGGATCAGCTGATTGGGTATCAGGGGGACGCGTCTGCGCCCAGCGCCATTCTGTTGACCCAGCATGGCTTGCATCTGGAGCTTCAGTTCGACGCCGAACATCCCATCGGCAAGACTGATGCGGCACATCTCAAGGATGTCCTGGTCGAGGCCGCCGTCACCACCATCATGGATTGCGAGGACTCCGTGGCGGCGGTAGACGCCGAGGACAAGGTTGGCGTGTATCGCAACTGGCTAGGGCTGATGCGCGGCGATCTCGAAGAGCATATCGACAAGGGCGACAAGAGCTATACCCGCCGTTTGAATGAGGATCGTCATTATCTGCGTCCGGACGGCAGCGATCTTGACCTGCCCGGACGTTCGCTGATGTTCGTGCGTAACGTCGGTCATCTGATGACCAATCCGGCGATCCTCGACGAAGCGGGCAATGAAGTACCCGAAGGTTTGCTCGACGGTATTTTTACCAGCCTCATCGCCATGCACGATCTGAAGAAGACACGCATATTGGGAGGTGATGGACAGGCGCAGGGTCAGACGCATAACAGCCGCACCGGCTCGGTCTATATCGTCAAGCCCAAGATGCATGGCCCAAAGGAAGTTGCCTTCTCCAACACCTTGTTCGAGCGGATCGAGGAGCTGTTGGGCCTGCCCCGCAACACCCTCAAGATGGGCATCATGGACGAGGAGCGACGCACTTCCGTCAACCTCAAGGCGTGTATCAACGAGGCCGCGAGCCGGGTCGTGTTCATCAATACCGGTTTCCTGGATCGCACCGGTGACGAAATGCATAGCACCATGGAAGCCGGTCCCATGCTGCGCAAGGGCGATATGAAGGGAACAGCCTGGATCGCTGCCTATGAGCGCAACAACGTCCTGGTCGGTCTGGATTGTGGCCTGCGGGGCCGCGCCCAGATCGGCAAGGGTATGTGGGCGATGCCGGAATTGATGGCTGCCATGCTCGAGCAGAAGATCGGCCATCCCAAGGCTGGGGCCAATACTGCCTGGGTGCCGTCACCTACCGCGGCGGTGCTGCACGCCTTGCATTATCATCAGATCGACGTCAATGCCGTGCAGCATGATCTGAAAGGGCAAGGCGCGGTCGATCTTCTGGATGATCTGCTCAGCGTGCCGGTGGTAGAGAAAGCCGAGTGGTCTGCAGAAGAGATCCAACAGGAACTCGACAACAACTGCCAGGGTATTCTTGGCTATGTGGTGCGCTGGGTGGAGCACGGTGTGGGCTGTTCCAAGGTGCCGGACATTCACGATGTGGGGCTAATGGAAGACCGCGCCACGCTGCGCATTTCCAGCCAGCACATTGCCAACTGGCTCTATCACGGCGTGGTCAGCGAAGACCAGGTCAAGAAGACGCTGGAGCGCATGGCCGAGGTGGTCGACAAGCAGAACGAAGGCGACCCGACCTACACGCCGATGACCTCGCACCTGGAGGATTCAACCGCCTTCCAGGCGGCGTCGGATCTGATCTTCAAGGGGCGCGAGCAGCCCTCCGGCTATACCGAACCGCTGCTGCATCACTGGCGAGCGGTGGAGAAGGCCAGGTAAAACCAGCGTATTGATTCCGCTGTTCAATCAAAAGGCTTCGCCGGATCCGGCGGAGCCTTTTGTACTTTCAATACGATGTACCGATGTTTACTAAGACGTTTTATTCTCGTCTTTTTCCTTTCCTTTTTCAGCATCGCCTTGTTGGTCGCAGGACTGCTGCTGTTTGTTTTCATCTGGGTTGCAACCAAACCAGTTCTCTTCTGGCTTGGCTTTACCCCCTGGTGCCTGCTTGGCGCCATCTTCCACCGGGGTAGGTTCTTCGAGCGCCTGCTTCATTTTCTTGGTGTCTTCCGTGGGCGCTGGCTTTGACGTATCGGAAGATGAATTCTCCTGGGCTTGAGCGCAAAGGCTCAGCAGTGAGACGAGAGCTACGATGATCGTGATGCTTGGAAGTCGGATCATGGGTTTCATACGTCCGTATTTTTTAAGAGGCATTGAGTATAGCCGAGCCCATGTGAACGAATGAACAAGGCGTTGCGTTGATTCGACACAAGGTTGTTTCATGGCATGAGACTGTGCCGAGTCTACCGGTTACGCTATCGTAACGGCCTGGGTTCGTATTGCTTGGAGAGCGTTGATGACCGTGATGACTGCCGCCGCCATCGAGGATTTTCTTGACGAGGTTTTCCCCCATCGTCAGGGCACCATTGAAGGCGTGCATGAGATGCGGGCCACCATGAGCCTGGCCATCGAGGACGAGCACCTGCGACCCGGCGCCTGTGTCTCCGGACCAAGCATGATGGGATTGGCGGATGTGTGCCTGTATGTGGCGATACTCGCTCAGATCGGCCCCGAGCCCATGGCGGTGACCACGGATCTCAATTGTCATTTTTTGCGCCGAGCCCGGGGCGATCGCGATCTGATCGCCAACGCCCGAGTGATCAAGCTGGGGCGGCGGCTTGCGGTGGGCGAGGTCGAACTGTTCTCCGCAGGCGATGATGAACCGGTCGCCCTAGTGACGGCGACCTATGCGCTACCCGATCAAGACGATGATTAACGCCCCTTGTTTTCGTTGCGCTGATTTCGCCAGCTCGTCCAGGCCAGCATCAGCCAGCCCGCCAGGAACAGGACGCCGCCGATGGGAGTGATCATGCCCAGCGTGCGGATACCGGTCAGGGTCATCAGGTACAACGAGCCGGAAAAAAGCACTATGCCCGCCCCCCATAGCCCCATCACAATTTTCTGGCCGCGTAATGGCTGCTGCTGGCGCCAGATCAGCACCAGGAGAATGGCCAGGGTATGCCAGGCTTGATAACGCACCCCAGTCTCGAAAGCCGCGAGCAGGCGCTCGCTCACACGCCCTTCCAGGCCGTGAGCGCCGAAGGCGCCGGCCATCACCAGGATGAAACCACTTAGCGCCGTGGCGACCCAGATAGCACGTTCTTGCATGGCAATATTTCTCCACTGGTGGGTACAACGTCCTTACCTGAATTTCTCTTTCAAGCACTCGACAATGAAAACATTTTATCGGCGGTGTTTCGCGACGTCGCTTGCGCCGCTATTCTTTGAGCCGGCCCAGGAAAAACCAGGAGAATAATGCCATGGAAGCTCTTTTCTCATTCATCGAGCCGTTGCGCGACGGTATTTATGCGGTCATAAACCCGGTCAGCGATTTCATCTGGAGTTATATCCTGGTGTATCTGCTGCTGGGCACCGGACTTTTCTTCACCGTCATGACCCGCGGCATGCAGTTTCGAATGTTTCGGCACATGGCCAAGGTAACCTTTACCGCCCGTGGTGCCGGTGAAGGGGTAAGCGGTTTTCAGGCCTTTGCGACTTCCCTGGCGGCACGCCTGGGCACTGGTAACCTGGCCGGCGTTGCCCTTGCCCTGTGGATCGGTGGCCCCGGGGCGATCTTCTGGATGTGGATCACCGCACTGTTGGGATTTGCTACCGCCTTCATCGAATCGGCCCTGGCGCAGCTTTACAAGCACGACAATGAAGACGGCGTATTCCGCGGTGGTCCGGCCTATTACATCGAGCGGGGTCTGGGCTGGCGCTGGCTGGGGGCGCTATTCGCGGTTTTCTTGATCATCGCCTATGGCTTGGCCTTCAATGCGGCCCAATCCAATACCATTGCCCAGGCGATGAACGGCGCCTTTGGAATACCTAATTGGATCACCGGATTGGTATTGGTGGTGCTGGTGGCGATCGTCATTTTCGGTGGTCTGAAATCCGTGGCGCGCACTGCCGAAAAGATCGTGCCGGCCATGGCGATTGCCTATCTGTTGGTGGCACTGTGGATTCTGATTACCAACATCACCGCCGTACCGGACATGCTGGCGCTGATCGTCAAGAGCGCCTTCGGCTATGGCCCTGCGGTGGGTGGTGCGGTGGGTTATTCGATCAAGGTGGCCATGGAGAATGGCATCAAGCGCGGTCTGTTCTCCAACGAGGCCGGTATGGGTTCGGCGCCCAATGCCGCCGCCCAGGCCAGCGTCAAGCATCCCGCCGCCCAGGGGCTGGTACAGTCCTTCGGTGTGTTCGTGGATACGCTGTTGATCTGCAGCTGCACGGCGGTGGTGATCCTGATGTCCGGGGTCTATGACACCCTGCTCAGCAGCTCCCCCGGCGCTTCCATCGAGGGCATCAAGCTGACCCAGGATGCCATGGTCGATCATCTCGGCGGTTTCGGTGAAATCTTCATTGCCGTCATCATCTTGTTCTTTGCCTACACATCGGTGTTGGCCAATTATTCCTTCTCCTCGGTCAACATCGAATATCTGTTCCGTGGCCAGGCCAAGAAGGCGGATCACACCCTGCGCTGGGTGGTGTTGGCCATGGTAATGATCGGCTCCGTGGCGCAACTGACCTTTGTCTGGAACTTTGCCGATCTTTCCATGGGGTTGATGGCCACCACCAACCTGATCGCTATCCTGTTGCTGTCACCGACTGGCCTGCGACTGCTCCAGGATTATGAGCGACAGCGCCAGGAAGGGAACGACGAGCCGGTCTTCGACCCCAAGGTGATGAAGAAGCCGGAGCTGGTCGACTCGAACGTCTGGCCGCCGAACCAGAAAAGTGCCGATAATAAGGTTTGACGCTACACTAGCGCCCGCAATTTAGCGGGCCTATCTTTTGCAGATTCATCCTTTTGCAAATTCATCCATCTGCAGTCTGTGCGGAGGTCATCATGCAGATTCAGCTCAACGGTGAGCCTCAAGCGTTCGAAGGTGGGGCCACGGTCAGCGAGTTGATCGAGTCACTCGGTCTGGCGGATCGACGCATTGCCGTCGAGGTCAATGAAGAGATCGTGCCACGCAGTCAGCATGCCGCGCTCTGCTTGAGCGACGGTGATCGTGTTGAAATCGTCCATGCCATCGGCGGCGGTTGAGCGTCGTTGTATCACGGGAGTCATCATGTCAGCACAAACAATCGATCAGCCTTGGTACGTCGCTGGCCGCAAGTTTACCTCGCGCTTGCTGGTGGGCACCGGGCGTTACAAGGATTACGACGAGGCCAAGGCCGCCATTGCCGCCAGCGGCACCGAGGTGGTGACCTTCGCGGTACGCCGTACCAATCTTGGCCAGGATGCGAATGAGCCGAGCCTGCTCGAGGCCATCCCGCCGGAGCGTTATACCCTGCTGCCCAATACCGCCGGCTGTTACAACGCCCGGGAAGCGGTGCGTACCTGCAAGCTGGCCCGGGAGCTCCTCGACGGCCATAACCTGGTCAAGCTCGAGGTGCTGGCCGAGGACAGCACCCTCTATCCCAACGTGGTGGAGACCCTCAAGGCTGCGGAGGAGCTGGTTCGCGATGGCTTCGATGTCATGGCCTATACCAGCGACGATCCGATCGTGGCCAAGGAGCTCGAGAAGATCGGCTGCTGCGCCGTCATGCCGCTGGGCTCGTTGATAGGCTCCGGCAATGGCCTGCTCAACCCGCACACCCTGGCCATCATTCTCGAGAATGCGGAGGTGCCGATTCTGGTGGATGCGGGTATCGGGACCGCCTCGGATGCGGCCCTGGCCATGGAAATGGGCTGCTCCGGCGTGCTGATGAACTCGGCAATTGCCCACTCTCGCCAGCCGATCGTCATGGCCGGGGGCATGAAGAAAGCCATCGAGGCGGGGCGAGAGGCGTTTCTCGCCGGTCGCATGCCACGCCGGCAGCATGCCGAGGCGTCATCCCCCATGGCCGGACGAATCAATGCTTGAAACGGAAGATCGCCGCATGAGTAAAGAGGCGCAAGCAGCCGACGACTCGAACCCGCGACCCAGGCGGGGCGTAAAAAGCTATGTGCTGCGCGCCGGGCGCATGACCGCCGCCCAGACTCGCGGCCTCGAAGAGGTCTGGCCACGCTGGGGGCTGAGCGTCGAGGAAGGGCTACAGGATCTGGATTACCTGTTCGGTCGCTCAGGGAGCCCGCGCATAGTGGAGATAGGGTTCGGTATGGGGGGCTCATTAATCGAACAGGCCGAAGCGCATCCCGAAACGGATTTCATCGGTATCGAGGTGCATGCGCCTGGCGTCGGCAAGCTGCTCGACGAAGCCGACAAGCGTGGCCTGACCAATCTGCGGGTATATCGCGACGATGCGCTGGAAGTGTTGTCCCGCTGTCTTCCAGAAGCCAGCCTCGACGCGGTGCAGCTGTTCTTTCCCGACCCCTGGCCGAAGAAGAAGCATCATAAGCGGCGTATTGTCCAACCGGCCTTCGTCGAACTGGTACGTACTCGACTGAAACCCGGTGGCGTGCTGCATATGGCAACGGACTGGGAAGCCTACGCCGAGTACATGGCGGAGGTGATGGAAAGTGCCCCGGGCTATCGTAATACCGCCGAGGCACAGACGGCCCCTTATGTATCACGGCCCGAATTTCGGCCACTGACCAAGTTCGAAGCCCGCGGCGAGCGGCTTGGCCATGGCGTCTGGGACTTGATCTTCGCTCGCGCCACATAAGCCTCGGGTGCTGCCGCTTCGCGCCGCGGCGCGCGGATGGTGGCGCCGCTGCGGTTGTGCGGACGGGCGCGCAGCGTCTGCAGCACGCCTAGCGCCACCACCGCCATGCCTGCCAGCCCCAGCAGGCCGGGCAGCTCGCCGAACATCAGCGCCGCCCAGCCCATGGTTACTGCCGGCGTCAGGTAGATCAGCGTCGAAAGCCGCGTTACCCCGAAGTGCGAAAGTCCCTTTACAAAAAAGCCGTAGCCGCCAAAAGTCGCCAGCACTACCAGAAAGGCGATGATCAAGGCATTACTCAGGGTTGGGGCCGGCGGTGTCAGGTCACCGCCCTCTAGCAGCCCGGCGGCGATAAAGAATAAAACGGTGGTGGTAGCCAGCTGCACGGTCAGTCGCGCCGGCAGGGAGAGGCTGCGCTCGCTGGGCCGGGGCGTCATCAGGCTGCCCAGGGTCACCGCGGCCACCGCCAATATCGGCAATAGATAGGCCCAGGGCGTTGCGCCACCCATACCCTGGGCATCGTCCAGCACGCAAAGGCCGGCGCCCAGGGTCGCCACTAACATGCCCAGCCATTGGGCGCGGGAGCTCATCTCGCGTAGCCACAGGGCGGCCAGCGCCGCCGCGAAAAGAGGCTGCAGGGCGCCGATCAGCGCCGCCACTCCAGCGCTCACACCCTGGTGAATGCCCAGCAACATGGCCAACAAATAGAGTCCCATGGTCAGGCTGCCGCTCGTGGCTTCCCGGGTCAGGGCGTGCCAGCCGACGGTTTCACCGCCATGACGCAATATGCTGAACAGCCACCACAGGCCTGCCAGCACCGTTGCCAGGGCAAAACGCCAGGCATAGAGCGCCACCGGTGGCGTGTCCACCGCCACCGCCAAGCGGCTACCCACGAAGCCGCTGCTCCAGCACAGCACGAACCCGATGGCCACAATGGCGCTGGTCAATGGCCACTTGATGGACGGTGTTGGCAAGGCGAGATGCCGCTCGCGCCGATAAGTGTCTGACATGAACAGCCTCCCTCGCTGATGAATGATGGCGAGGCAAGTCTGGACCTTATAAAGTATTCAAGAAATCGACATTTATTATAGGGAGCCTTCAATATGTCTGAAGTCTCGTTGGGAGCGTTGGATCTTGAGTCGTTGCGTAGTTTCGTGATCGTGACCCAGCTAGGCACTCTGGCTGCGGCGGCGCAGCAGCGGCATCGCACCATCAGCGCCATCAGCATGCAGATCAAGCGTCTGGAAGAGCGTCTGGGCACGCGGTTATTGATTCGTGGTGCCCGCGGCGTCAGTCCCACTCCTACCGGGGAAACATTGCTGCGCGAGGCGCGAGAGCTTTTGCGTCAGCACGATAACCTGCTGGCGCGCTTCACCGGGGGTGGTCTAAGCGGCAAAGTGCGCTTTGGGTTGCCGGAAGACTACGCCCGTGAACTGGTGGGACAGGTACTGCCGGAGTTCCTGGCAACTCACCCGGACGTATTGCTCGAGGCGGTCACGGCGACCAGCGGCGAGCTTACCCAGCTGCTCGAGCGCGGCGAGTTGGCCTTGGCGGTATTGCTCGATCGCCAGAATCGCCTGCGCGGAGGCGAGCCCATGTGGCGTACCGCACCGGTATGGGCCGCCGGGCGAGAGGCGCGAATCGATGCCGAGCAGCCCTTGCCGCTGGCCCTGCATCCGGTGAACTGCCCCTATCGCGCCCTGGGACTCGAAGCATTGGAAGCGGTGGGGCGTTCCTGGTATGCAGTGTTCACCTGTACCAGCATTCACGCCCTGGAGACGGCAGTGGAGGCGGGGCTTGCCATCGGTATTCTCGATCGTCAGCGTTTGACTCCAGCGATGCGGGTACTGGAAGAAAGCGATGGTCTACCGGCATTGATCGGTGGTGAAGCCAAGCTTTATTTCGGACGCAATATCGCCAAGGACTCGCGGCCTGCGGTCGAAGCCCTGGCAGCGCTGCTACGAGAGCGCTTTCACCAGCGTGCGCCATGGCCGGGTGAGCGGGCGGACAATAGCGCCTTTGCCGTTCGGGGTGGCGCCTCAGGAGATCGGCGTAATTGATCCTTATCACTACATTGTGATCAAGAGCAGCTTGATGGCAGGATTTCGGTTTATAGGATAAAAAAGTTATCCTGGCGGGCGACCATAAGACGGTGTGATCAAGAGCAGCTTGATGACAGAATTCAGGCTTATGGAATAAAAAAAGGTCGCCCGGGTGGGCGACCATAAGACCGTGACTAGCTTGATGAGGAGATAACCATGACAGGGAAATCGATACTGGATCAGCCTTCTCTGCTATGGAAAGTGGCGTCTGGCGAACGCCACACCGTCAAGATAATCATTCTCATTTGATGCGTCAAGAGAAATGCGAATCTTTTTTATTTACTTTGGGATTATCCCGCCAGGGTCAGCCATAGGGGTAGAGTAAGCATTGCGAGCAATGTCTGGCCGGTGATCAACGCCGCCATCAATTCCGCATCGCCGCCAAGCTGTCGCGCCAGGATGTAGGCCGAGGTTGCCGTAGGCAGGGCAGCGAACAGCAGGGCAATATCACGACTGATGGAATCGAGACCAAGCGCCATGGCGAGTGCAAGCACCAGGGCGGGCATCAGGATCAGTTTGGTCAGGTTGGCGGTCCACACCCCCGCATCCAGGCGCATCAGTGCCTGAGGACGAAGCGCCACGCCCACGGTCACCAAGCCTAGTGGCAAGGCCGCGCGACCCAGCAGGGAGACGGTCTTTTCGCTCCAGCCAGGAAGCCCGATGCCACTGACGTTGAGGGCAATACCCCCCAGGCAGGCCAGGATCAATGGATTGCGCAGCAGCGCCGACAGACTCTTGGCAACACTCGAAGGCCCAAGAGTGCCGGCGGCGACGAAGCTTGCCACGCAAAGCACGTTGACCACCGGCACCATCAAGGCCACTGCCACGGCAGCCGTGGTAGCGCCGGCGTTGCCGTGCAAGGCCGCCGCCCCGGCCACACCGACATAGGTATTGAAACGCACGGCACCTTGGAAAACCGAGGTGAAGGCGGCGGCATCGAGGTTGAGCCGAGAGCGCAAGATCCACAGCAGGGCGGCGAACATGGCCATGCTACCCAGCAGCGTCATTCCCAAGCGCGCCACGGGCACCTGGGACACATCCGTCGTCGCCAGGGTGGCCAGTAGCATGGCGGGAAAGAGTACAAAATAAATCAGGCGTTCGAGGTATGGCCAGAAGGCGTCGCCGGGCCAGCGGCGCCAGCCGAAAAAGGCACCGAGCAGTATCAACAGGAACAGCGGGCCAAGGGCGTCGTCGATGGCGCTCATGGTATCGACTTGCTATCCATCGCTCTGCTATCCAGCGTGCTGACATGAGTACCCTGCGACATCAGGGCATGCTCTTCATGGTGCCAAGGACTGATAAGCTCGATTTTCATTCAATAATCCGGGATTTTCGCCATCACCATGCACCATCGTATCGATGATCGCGTGCACTTTCCGCTGCGGCAGGCATTAATGATCGCCACGCTGATCATCATTGCCTTTGCCACATGGTATGTTCTCAATGAGACGCTACGTAGTAGCGGCAAGGATATCGCATGGTACTCCGCCGAAACATCCTGTGACCTTCATCGCAGCGGTTGTGATGTTCAACTGGGCGAGCATGGTAAATTGCGCTTGACGCTGGAGCGCAACAAGATCGCACCGCTTGAGCCGCTGGCTATCGACGTACGGTTACAAGATATCGAGGCCGAACGTGTCGTCGTGGAGTTCGAGGGGCGTGATATGGACATGGGACTCAATCGGTTCGTGCTCGAGGCGATTGGCGATGGGCATTTTCGTGGGCTCGGTCAGTTTGGGGTCTGCACGCGTGAGGTTATGCCCTGGCGCATAAAGGTGCTGATCGAGAGTGCTCAAAAACGCCTGGGAGGCTGGTTCGATATCGAAATACAGCGGAGGTCGTGATGAGCAAGATGAATCGAGGGCAGCGCCTGGGCATAGCGCTGGGCGCCGTTGCCCTGGTCGTCGTGCTGACGCTGATCTGGTTACAGCAACAGGACGAAGACGGCTACGAAGCACCGAGCGGAGGACCCATCACTTTGGCATCCACCCAAGGTGAGTTTTCATTGAGCGATCTCGAGGACAACCAGGTGGCAGTGCTGGCGTTTGGCTATACCAACTGCCCGGATGTCTGTCCGTTGAGCCTTTCGGTCATGCGTCAAACATTGGCGCATCTTGATGAAGGCGAGCGTGAACGTGTAGTGCCGGTGATGATTTCGGTGGACCCGGAGCGGGACGATATCGAACGCCTGAAAGAGTATATGGGCTTTTTTGGACCAGACTTCGTTGGCGCCACCGGCAGCCAGGAGCAGCTTGAGGATATTACCGAGCGCTATGGCGTGTTCTGGCGCAAGGTGGATACCGGCGATTCGGCGATGGGTTACACCGTCGATCACAGTGCATCGCTGTTCATCGTCGACAATGAGGGTGACATACTCAAGCAGGTCGTCTACTCACCGGTGCCCCAGGCGCTGACCAGTGCCCTGGAGCAGGTGTTCAGCGAAAGTTGATTGCCTGGCGTCACAAGAAGCGTCGATCTCGACCGGTTCATTTGCTTTCAGATCCTGAGATATGCTCCACCATCGCCTTTATTGCCTGGACCTGCTGACCCTGGCGGCTGTCGTAGGGCGCATCGAGTTGCCAGCTGCTCTCGTCATATCCCCACCAGTCCCAGCAGCCCTTCGGGTTGGGCAGACTAGGTTCCGCCTGAGGATAGAGCACGATGAGGCGATTCTCCGCAGCCCATTCGTTGAGTCCGGAATGGCGCACGAAGGTCTCGCCGATCTGCTCGGCGCTCATCGAGCAACCATGCAAGGCAACGGTCAAGGCACAGGGCGCGCCTTCTTCGCAGGTCTTGGGAACGAATACATAGCCAGTATCGGCTAGTCCGCCATCGTAGAATGCCGTCTGATCGAAGCGCATCAGCATGCCGCGACCATCGCCCTGGGGCGGTTGCACGCGCTCTTCATAGAGCCATTTCAGCGCCTCTCCGGCACCATCGAAATCGCAGTTCAACAGATAAGGGCTACCCCCCTCGGTGCAGGACGCAGGATCGATGGTTTCAGTAGAACTGGCTGAAGCAGGCCAGCCATGGCCTGCCGCCGTATCACTGACGCGTTTGAGCTGTGTATCCGGGTCTGCAAGCCAGGTGCGATACTGATTCGCCAGCACCTCGACCAGTCGAGGATCGACGACACTATCCTGTTCGCCGGACCATAAATAGACCCGCTGTTTGGCAAGCGCGTCCATCGGACCCACTTGGTCATCTTCCAGGTAGGCGTCATGGCGATCTTGCAGCTCATCCAGCTCGGGTAAACCCAGGCGGGTATTCATGCACTGCGTCAACGCCAGGGCCAGCGCTCCCTGAGCGCAGCCCCAAGGGCCGGCGGCAAACACCGCCAATCCCGAGAACTGCTCCGGCCAGGCCACCGCAAGCTGGGTGGCCATGTAGCCGCCGGAGGAGACGCCCATCACGCTGATGGCCTCCGGCTCGATATCGAACATCGATAGCGGCGAGGCTTCCCGTTCCGCGTCCTGGGCCAGCGCTGGCGCCGTTGCCAGCGCCAGCACGAACACTGCCAGTGCTTTCATCAATGCTTATTCGCCGCCGTCTTGAGAATCGGCTTCGTCGTTGCTGTCGGCATTATCGTTTTGCATGACGTCGAGCAGTTCGACCTTGAAGGTCAGGGTTTCGTTGGGACCGATGGGGCCACCGGTGCCAGCCTGCCCATAGGCCAGATCCGCGGGTAGATAGATCATCCAGGTATCGCCGGCATTCATCATTTGCAGGGCTTCCTGCCAGCCCTCGATGACCTGATCGACCTGGAACTCCACCGGCTCGCCGCGCTGATAGGAGCTGTCGAAGACGGTGCCATCGAGCAGCTTGCCTTCATAGTTTACCTTGACGGTGTCCTGAGCATTCGGAGTCGCGCCATCGCCAGATTCAAGCTCTTCATACTGCAGGCCCGAATCGGTGACCTTAACGCCTTCCTTTTCGGCATTTTCGGCAAGAAATGCTTCACCTTCAAAGCGGTTGGCTTCGGCGGCTTTCTGCGCTTCTTCCTGCTGCTGCGCCATTTTCTGCTGCTGGAACTGAGTGAGCGCCTCGGCCATTTCCTCGTCGCTCATCTGAAGCTCGTCGCCCGCGTAGATGTCCTTGATTGCCTGAGAAAAGGCGTCGACATCGAGATCCTCGATATCCTGAGAAAGACTCTGGCCCAGGGTTACGCCGATGCTGTAGCTGAGTTTTTCCTGCTCGCTCTCTGGCGCTGCGAGCACCAGGGGCGCGGCGCCAAGAGCAACGGTTAAGGCAGCGGCGGTCACCAATGTTTTCATGAAGGCTCCTTGGGATTTCTGGGTAATATGCAATGAGATGCGCGATGAATGAGAGTGTATCGACACTTCAAGGTATAACAATCAGTCCACTGCGACTCTAACAGGGCGGCCGGAGTTCCGCATCCAGGCGATTTATGCGCGCTTTTCAGAAAGTGTGTGGCAATAAGCAGGCAAGTATCGTTCTTTGTTCAAACGGTGGCTGGCTTGACATCGGTGACGCTTTGCTCTTCTCTGAAAATACGTCAACAAGAAAGGGAACTGCGATGAAATTACGTAATCTTGTCTTCAGCATCACGGCAATGAGTCTTGCGGGGGTGGCCTCCTCGGCCAATGCGGAAACCTGGCGTTTCGGTCTCGAGGAGATTGAGGGAAGCGTTCAATCCGGCTACGCCGAAGAGTTCAAGAAGCTGATCGAAGAGAAGAGCGACGGCGATGTCACCGTTGAAATTCTGCCCTATGGCAAGTGGGGGTCGGATTACTCGACGCTCTACGATGCCATTCAAAGCGGTTCCATCCCCTTGAGCTTTGGCTCGGGTTTTCTGGGCGGTACCGTGCCGGAAAGTCAACTGATGAGCTTGAACTTCATTATGCCGGCAGATGAGCTCGAAACCGCCAAGATATTGAACTCCGACGCCTTCATGAAGAGCGATGGGTGGCAGCAGGCGTATCGCAATCGTGGCCTGGTACCGCTGGCCGCTGTGCCGGAGGGCTATCAGGTATGGACCGCCAATCGCGAGATTCGTACTCCCGATGACATGGAAAACCTGCAGATCCGCGTGATGGATAACAGCCTGCTACGCAAGACCTATCAGGCCTATGGGGCTTCGCCGATCACCATCTCCTACGGCGAGCTTTACAGCGCACTTCAGCAGGGGCAGGCGGATGGCAATATCCAGCCGGTGTTCGCCCATGAGGAAATGGGGTTCTACGAAGTTCAGGATTACATGATCTTCGCCAAGCAGGCGCAGTTTGTGGGTAACGTCATCGCCAATCAGGATTGGTATGAAGGTCTGTCGGATGAGCAGCGGCAGATGATCGATGAAACCACGGATGAAATGGTTCAAATTGGTCACGATATTCAGTCTGAACTCAACGAAACGCGCCTGGACACGATCAAGGAAAAGGGTGGTATCGAAATCATCGAGCTCAGCGAGGAAGAGCGCGATCAGTTCCGTAAACTGGCCGAGCCGGTGCGTCAGACATTCATCGATGATGTCGGTGAACTTGGCGAGCAAGCGCTTAACGCCTTGCTTGAGCAGGTCGAGTCTAGCGAAGGTTCCACGTCGCAGTAAGGCCTTGCCATACGAGATAGGCGAGCATTAATAGAAGAGAGTAACCAACTGGGCCGACAGTCACTTGACTGTCGGCCCAGTTGGTTTTTATGGGTGGGGTATTAGTCACCGCCCAGGGAGGGAAGCAACAGCGAAATCTGCGGGAAGAGGATGAGAATGACCGTTGCCAGCAGCAGGATGGCGATGAAGGGCGGCGTTCCGCGAATCACGTCCATGTAAGGCCGACGAAAGACCGCGATGGCGGTGAAGATATCGCAGCCGAAGGGTGGCGTGGCGGAGCCGATGGCGGCCTGCAGGGTCACGATGACCCCGACGTGAACCGGGTCCAGGCCCGCGGACTGTACCAGGGGCTTGAAGATCGGTACCAGGATCAGGATCACCACGATCGGGTCGACGAACATGCAGCCGACGAAAAAGGACACGGCGATAAGCGCCAGGGCCAGAATCTGATTGTCGCCGATACTGTCGATGATGGGACCAAGCACCTGCTCCGGTACGCCTGCAGTACCAAGGGTCTGGGAGAACGCAGCCCCTATCGCAACGAGAATGAACACCACCGCCGTGATCATGCCGGTAGACAGTGCCAGACTGCCAAGATCACGAATCGAGACCTGACGATAGATCACGACTTCCAGAATCAGTGCATAGGCAACCGCGACGGCGGAGGCCTCCACCGCGCTGAAAAAACCGCCATAGATACCGCCCACGACCAGTACCGGGAAGCCCAGGGGCAGAATGACTCGGCGTATGGTGCGTAGCCGCTCGCTCCAGGACGCCTTGGGCTCCGCCTCGATGCCCTTCATCCGGGCGTCGATATAGCAATAGAGTGCAAACATCATCAGAATCAGCAGGCCGGGCAGGATGCCGGCGAGAAACAGGTCGCCGATGGAAGTTTTCATGACCACGCCGTAGATGATGAAGCCGATGCTGGGCGGAATCAGCAAAGCGATGTCGCTGGCGTTGATGATCAGCGCCAACGTGAACTTGTCGGAGTACCCCTTGGCCAGTAGGCGTGGCCGCATCGGTCCGCCCATGGCGACCACCGTGGCCTGAGTCGAGCCGGATACGGCGCCGAACAGGGCGCAAGAGGCAGCGGTCGTGATGGGCAAACCGCCGCGAATATGGCGGGTAAAGGCATCCACCACATCAAGCAGGCGGTTGGCCGTGTGGCCCTTGGTCAGAATATCCGCGGCGAAAATGAACATCGGCACTGCAGCCAGAACCCAGCTGCCCACGCCGCTGATCATCCAGCTCACGGCTTGATCCGGGCCAAAGAAGGTCATGCCGGTGAACATCATGTACAGCATGCCCACGGCCAAGGGCACCATCATCGGAAACCCGAGCAGCAGCAGTACGAGCATGGTCACGCCCAGCAAGATCAGCATTGGATTATCCTTGTGTTCGTTATTGTCGTTCTTTCGGTTTCAACGTCAGACACCGCGGTGCTCGTTGGCGTCTTGGATCTGGCCGGAATCATCCATGGGAACATCGGAATACTCTTCTTTTTCGGTAAAGGAGCGATAGATGTCGTCGCTGAACAGATTTCGGATGGTGGTCAGCACGTACTGAATACCGGCCAGCGTGAAGCCAAAGGGGAGTGCCAGATAGACCAGCCACATAGGAACGCCCAGCGCTGCGCTGGTTCGGCCGCGTTCTTGCAGCGTCAGTACATAGTCCACCGACTTGTAGGCGAAATAGAACATCAGCACCGCGGTGCCCAGACACAGAACGATCAGCAGTGCCTTGCGCAACCGGCCGCTGAGCTGGTCGTAAATGGCGCTCATGCTGATATGGCGCGCATGCCTCGCTGCGTAGCTGACACCGATGAAGGTGATCACCACGATCAGCATTTCGGTGACTTCGTAGGTGCCGGGAATGCCCTGCTGAAAAAGGAGGTTGCCTACCACGTGAGCGCTCATCAGCGCGGCCATGGCGAGCACGCAGCCGCCGATTATCACGGCCTCGAGCATTCCCAGGCCGCGATCAAAAGCGCCCAGCGCCCGGAGAAAACCATTCTGTCGAGGAGATGTCGTATTGTTAGTCGATTGTTCTGTCATGAGAATTGCCCCATCTGGTGGCTGACCGACCGTGACCTGCCTGGTTTTGTATCCTTTGTCGAACCTACAGAATTGGCTAATACCTTGCCATTAGCCAATATGTGGTCGTGACAATCGCAGTATGAAAGATTTCAAGCCTGTGCTGCCAGCATATTCAAGCGATCAATGACCGACTGATCATGCTGGCCCGCATGCTGGGCTAGAGACGTAATTAAAGGAACATCATCAGGTCGCAAGGGACGAACGATCTGGTCACGCTGTGTCAATGCCTGTAGCTGCAGGAGAGTTCCTCGCTCCGCGGCGAGTTCGGCGCTCTTGATCGCCTCGCGCCACTCGGCAAGCGATGAACCAGAACTGGCGTGAGGTTTGAGCTCCCGGCGGCGTTCCCGTAATAAACGGGTCAGCGTGGCCTGGTGAGCGCGAATGGGCGCAAGCACGCAGGTAAGCTCGGTATTCGTCGTCAATCCCAGCCGATTGAGCCAGCACAGCCACAAAAGCTCACAGACATCAATGCCATAGTCGTCCTGTAGCGCCAGGCACGCAGCCGCTACGCCAGGCCGAGCGTAGAGAATCAGCGCGTAGTCCCATAATGATATGGAAAATTGGGTAGAATGATCGTCCATTTTTTGTCTGGCTGCGCCATCCACTCCACGCTCGGGAGCTTTCATGATCGCACTGCGTCAACTGGCCTTGCAACGCGGAACGCAACCCCTGTTCGAGGAAGCGGAACTGACCCTGCATTCCGGTCACAAGGCCGGCATCGTCGGCCCCAACGGCGCCGGCAAGTCGAGTCTGTTCAAGCTGCTGTTAGGGGAGCTGACCCCGGACAAGGGCCAGGTAGAGCTCTCCGGTGGCCAGCGCATCGCCCATATGGCCCAAGAAATCGAGGCGCTGGAGCGCTCCATTCATGACTACGTGCTCGATGGCGATATCGAACTGCGCGCCACTCAATCGGCCTTGGAGACCGCTCAAGAAAGCGGTGAGGTACATCGCGAAGCGGAGCTGCACGGCAAGCTCGAGGCGCTGGACGGCTACAGCGCCCCGGCGCGAGCGGCGCAGCTGCTGGTAGGACTGGGTTTCAGCCAGGCCCAACTCGATCAGCCCCTGGCGTCGTTTTCCGGGGGCTGGCGCATGCGGGTCAATCTGGCCCGCACCCTGTTCATGCCTTCCGATTTGCTGTTGCTCGACGAGCCCACCAACCACCTCGATCTCGATGCGCTCCTGTGGCTGGAGCAGTGGCTGATCCGCTATCCCGGCACCCTGCTGCTGATCTCCCACGACCGTGATTTCCTCGATGCGGTATGCGACCACATCGTCCACTTCGATCGACATCGGCTGGTGCTCTATCGCGGCAACTACAGCCTTTTTGAACGTACTCGGGCGGAAAAGCTCGCCCAGCAACAGGCCGAGGCGGTCAAGCAGCAGGCCCGTCGCGAGGAGATCGAACGCTTCGTGGCGCGTTTTCGGGCCCAGGCCACTAAGGCGCGTCAGGCTCAAAGCCGCTTGAAGATGCTCGAGCGCATGGGCACCATTGCCGTGGCCCATGTCGATTCGCCATTTCATTTTACCTTGCCCTCCGCGGACAAGACCTCGCACCCACTCCTGGTGCTGGATCAGGCGGCGCTGGGGTACAGCACGCCTTTGCTAAACGACGTCGAGCTGACCTTGCTGCCAGGCAGTCGTATCGGTCTGCTGGGCCCCAACGGCGCCGGCAAGTCGACGCTGATCAAATCCCTGACCGGTGAGCTGCCTTTGCTTGCAGGCACGCGCGTCGCCGGCGAGCATTTGGCCATTGGCTATTTCGCCCAGCACCAGCTTGAAGGACTCGACCTCAGAGCCACCCCGTTTCTGCATGTGCAGCGCCTCTCGCCAACCGCCAGCGAGCAAAATATCCGCAACTTCCTGGGCGGCTTTGGCTTTCGCGGTGACGACATTTTCAGCGAGGTAGGGCGTTTCTCCGGCGGCGAAAAGGCGCGCCTGGCACTCTCCCTGATCGCCTGGCAGAAACCCAATCTGCTGTTGCTCGATGAGCCCACCAACCACCTCGATCTGGAAATGCGCGAAGCCTTGACCGAGGCGCTGGCGGCCTTTGAGGGCACAGTGATCATCGTCTCCCACGATCGTCACCTGCTGCGGGCCACGGTGGATGAGTTCTGGTGCGTGGCGGATGGCAAGGTCGCGCCGTTTAATGGCGACCTGGAGGATTATCGGGCCTGGCTCAAGACGCGGCTCGAAAGCGAACGTCGCGAAGCGCGCTCGGAAAAGACAGCAAGCGAAGACGCCGCCCCCGATCGTAAGGCAACGCGCAAGGCCGCCGCCGAGTTGCGGGAAAAACTTCGCCCGCTCAAGCGTGAGCGAGATCGAATCGAGCGCGACATGACCCGTGCGAACGACGAACTCGCCAAGGTAGAGGCGCAGTTGGGTGATACCGAGCTCTATACCGATACCTCACGCAAGGAAGAATTGACCGCGCTGCTGGCGCGACAAGGCGAGCTCAAGAGTCGTGCGGAGACGCTGGAACACGCCTGGCTGGAAGCGGAAGAGGCGCTTGAGCAGCAGGAGGCCGCACTCGAGGGGTGATGCGGACTTCGGTAGAATGTGAGTCTTGTTTCTTTTACGTCAGACAGGAGGTCGAGATGCCTTATGACAAGCGGGATGAACTGCCCGATAGCGTGCAGAACGTTTTGCCACCCAAGGCGCAGACGATCTACAAGGAAGCTTTCAATAGCGCCTGGGACGAGTACGAGAAGCCTGAGGATCGTCGTGGTGACGCCTCCCGAGAGGAGACCGCACATCGGGTTGCCTGGGCCGCGGTCAAGGAGAAGTATGAAAAGGGTGATGACGACAAGTGGCATCCTAAAAAGTAGTCAGGTTTCCAGCAAAAATGTCACGGGCCCGTCGTTGATCAGGCTGATCTGCATATCGGCGCCGAATTCGCCCTTGGCGACCTTCGACCAGCGCTTCTCGGCCTGCTCCAGCAAATAGTGGTAGAGACGCTGACCGTCCTCTTGAGCCGCAGCACTGGAGAAGCCCGGCCTCAGTCCTTTACCGGTGTCCGCCGCCAGGGTGAACTGGGAGACCAGCAGCAATCCACCCTCGACCTGCTGCAGATCGAGATTCATCTTGCCTGATGCATCGCTGAATATCCGGTAATGCAGAAGCTTGTGTAGTAACTTGTCGGCGCGGGCCTCATCGTCGTGTTTTTCGACGCCGATCAGCGCCAGTATACCCTGGTCGATGGCGCCTACAGGGCGCCCCTCGATTTCGACGCTGGCGTTCTTGACCCGCTGAATCAATGCTTTCATGTCGTACCTGTCAGGCTGTCATCGGTGTATTCAACCATTTGGAGTAGAGAGAATAACAACATGTTCAGGAAAATCGGATTAGCGCTGATCATCGTCGCTGTAGGAGTTTTCTCGACGAGTGCCGCCTTTGCCGAAAAATGGCGCCTGGCCCTGGAAGAGGGGGAAGGCAGCCTTCAGGATGCCTATGCCCAGGAGTTCAAGACCCGCATCGAGCAGCGCTCGGATGGTGATATCAGTATCGAGATCTATCCTCATGGGGCGCTGGGGACTTCACCGCAGTTGCCCGAGCTGGTTCGCCAGAATGCCATTCAGCTGGCTTTTGCCGCGCCGGATCATCTGGCCTCGACGATTCCCGAGGTCGGCGTATTCTCGTTGCATTTCCTGTTCTCCGATGACGCCGAGATCAACGAGCAGGTGCTGGCCACCACCGAGGCTCGGCCGCTGCTCCAGGAAGCCTATCATGAACATGGGCTACGGCTGTTGAGCATCATCTCCGAGGGTTGGACAGTGTGGAGCGCCAATCGAGCCATCGAGACGCCTGCGGACATGGAAGGCTTCAAGATGCGTACCATGTCCTCGCCGGTCGCGCAGGAAGCCTATCGTGCATATGGCGCCACTCCCGAGCCGGTGATCTACGCCGACATCCATTCCAGCCTGCAGTCGGGGCAGATCGAAGGCCACGCCAATACCATCGCCGCCATCGAAGAAATGGGCCTCCACGAGATGCAGGATCATATGATTCGGGCCAGAACGGCACCGTTTGTCACCACGCTTGTAGCGGGTCAGGACTTCTTTACGCAATTACCTGAAGAGCAGCAAGCCATGCTCGCCGATGTTACGGAGGACATGCGCCGCTACATCTTCGACTATCAGGAAGAACTCAACCAGCAGCGGCTGGAGACCCTCGAGGAAAATGGTGATATCGAGATAAGCACGCTTACCGAGGGGCAGCGCCAGGCGTTTCGGGATAAAAGCCTGGACGTGCGTGATGTCTACATCGAGCAGGCAGGGGAGCGCGGCAAGAAGCTCCTCGAGCTGCTGGACGAGGAAGTGCAGGCCCTTGGAAGCGAGACAGACGGTGGCGACGAGGGTTGACTTTTCCCTATTGCGA
Organism: uncultured Halomonas sp.; assembly: GCF_947500835.1. Taxonomy (GTDB): domain Bacteria; phylum Pseudomonadota; class Gammaproteobacteria; order Pseudomonadales; family Halomonadaceae; genus Modicisalibacter. The sequence goes on along the minus strand of NZ_CANMTQ010000006.1, from coordinate 120,578 downwards.
TTTTTACGCAAAAGAGAGTCATGCCAAAGAGGAACCAATGCGACAACAGACGTTCACAACCTCGCTGATCCATGAAGAATAAAAGGAGAACCTGGTGACCGACGTAATAATGTTCGATCTGGATGGCACCCTGAGCGACACTCACGGACTGGCTCGCGCTACCTGGCTTGAGGCGCTTCGTCCCCATGGCATCGATGTGGATTTCGGGTTCTACCAGGAAAATATACGTGGTCGATCTCGTGAAGAAGCGCTCGAGAACATCTTGCCGCGATTGGAAAGTGACGAGCGTCAGCGTCTGCTCGATACGCAGGACGGCTATTATCGCAATCGTTTGAGTGCCGCCGGGCCGTTGCCAGGATTGATCCCGTTTCTTGATCGCGCAAGCGAGAAAGGTTACCGCTTGGCGCTGGTCTCGAACGCTCCTCAGGAAATCGCCGACAAGATTCTTCACTCCCTGGGGCTTGAAGACAAGTTCGCCGTTCAAACCTTCGCCGAGGAAGTGGAGGCGGCCAAACCCGATCCTGCCGTCTATCGCCTGGCCCTTGAGCGGCTTGACGCGGAGCCGGGGCAGTGCCTTGCCTTCGAGGATTCGCCCAAGGGGGTGACCGCTGCGATCAATGCCGGGCTCAGGGTAATCGGCATGGCGGCGACCCATTCTCCTGCCGAATTGCGCGATGCCGGCGCCGCCCTCGTGGTAGGGGACTTCGTGGATGTCGCTCTGGACGACATTCTCGAGCGTCCTGATGCATCGAAGGAGTACGAGTACCTGCAAGACGGGGAAGACGAAAAGAATGCGTAAGAAATACAGCGTCTTATCCAGGTATCTCTGAACGGATTACGAATGATCTCGACAGTGAATTGTCTCGGGAGCGCTGTTCGGCTGTCGCTGCCAGGCTACCACCAGGCATGGAAGTGATGCACCGGGCCACGCCCCTTGCCCACCTGGAGTCTTTTGCTGGCGCTCAGCGCCTGGCTCAACCAGGCTTTTGCCTGACCTACTGCCTCGAATAGTTCATGACCTTGCGCAAGATAGGCCGCGATTGCCGAAGAGAGCGTGCAGCCTGTGCCATGCAGGTTATCGGTATCGACCCGAGGCGCGTCAAGCCATTGCGTTTCGTTATTCGAGATCAACAAATCGGGACAGCGCTCACCGCGCAGATGACCGCCCTTGAGCAATACGTTCGAGGTGCCAAGGGTTTCCAGGCGGGACGCGAGGGCCTCCATGTCGGCAAGGTTCTGCGCGGCCTTGTAGTCCAGTAGCACGGCGGCCTCGGGCAGATTCGGAGTGATCAGATCTGCCAAGGGCACCAGTATCTCGCGAACGGCGCAAATGCCGGCGTTGTCGACCAGCACGTCACCGCTCTTGGCCACCATCACCGGGTCCAGCACGATCCAGCGTGGGCGCCGGCGCGCAAGAGCGTCCCGGATGACAATGGCCACTTCCTCGCTCGCCACCATGCCGATCTTCACCGCCTCGATAGCCACGTCATCCAACAGGGTATCCAGCTGCGCGGCGATAAAATCCGTTGGCAGGGCATGCACCCCGGCGACACCCCGGGTGTTCTGCGCAGTCAAGGCGGTGATCACGCTGGTGCCATAGACGCCCAGCGCCGAGAAGGTCTTGAGATCCGCCTGGATGCCGGCGCCTCCGGAGGGGTCCGAGCCAGCAATGGTCAATGCATTGGGAATGAAAGGCGAAGTGGTCATCGCTGGAATAACCTTGAGTGGCTTGAAAGCTCATAGCCTAAAGCAATCCGACAGGAACAAGCCATGCTGAGTCTGTTTCTGGTTGCGCTTGCGAGTGCCACCCTGTTACCGGGGGGTTCCGAGGTGTGGCTGGCGCGCCAGTGGTGTATTGGAGAGCCGCCACTGCTTTTGTGGCTGGTGGCGACGGCCGGCAATAGCCTCGGCAGCATGATCAATGTGGCGCTTGGGCGTTATGCACGGCAATTTCAGCATCAGCGCTGGTTTCCGGTGTCACCCCGCAACCTGCTTAGGGCCGAGCAGTGGTATCGACGCTTCGGGGCGTGGAGTCTATTGCTATCCTGGGCGCCTGTGGTGGGTGATGCGCTCGTTGTGATGGCGGGTGTATTGCGTCTGGCCTGGTGGCGAGCGACACTGTTGATCGTTGTCGCCAAGGGCGTGCGTTATGCGCTGTTGCTGGCATTGGCCCAGGTTTGGCTGGTGCCGCTTTGCTGATCGCAAGAGGTCAGGTGCCTAGCAAGTTTGTTGTATTCATTTATACTTGTGCTTGAATAAGCAAGTGCTGTTTCTCATGTTGCAGCGCAGGTATTACAAGGCAGAGCGATTGACGCAACAAGTCATTCAGGCATCATAGAAATAGAGTTTGATCTAGCGAGGACGTGTTCATGGATCAGAACATCGCATTGATTGCCGAGTATTGGGGTGTCGGCTTTTTTATTTTTGCCGTACTCGCGCTTTGCTTGTTCATGCTTGGCGCCTCGATGTTGCTTGGCGGTCGTAGTCAAGGACGCAGCAAGACCATTCCCTTCGAAGGCGGCATCCTTGGCGCCGGAAGCGCGCGTCAACCCTTCTCCGTAAAGTTCTATCTGGTCGCCATGCTCTTCGTCATCTTCGACATCGAGGCGGTCTTTCTTTTCGCCTGGGCCATATCGGTTCGCGAAGTTGGCTGGCCCGGTTTCATCGGCGCGTCGATATTCATCTTGATACTACTGGCAGGCTTGGTCTACGACAGCCGCGTGGGGGCCCTTGACTGGGCGCCGGAAGGGCGTGGCGGCAAATAGCGTTGTAGTGGCAGCAGCGCCGTATAACAACATCATTATCGTGCGCTTCGAGGCCGTCGTTCAGGCCCGCCCAAACACCCGTGCTGAATTTTCGCTGGAGGAGTCCCATGGCCTATACCCTGACCCGCGCAACCGATGCGATTGCCACGGAAGATTCGCGTTATCCCCTGAACGAGCAGCGTCGGGTCGAAGATCCGGTCAAGCAGCAGATTCATCGCAACGTGTTTACCGGCAAGCTCGAAGAGGTGCTGCATTCGGCGGTCAACTGGGGGCGCAAGAATTCTCTGTGGCCCTATAACTTCGGTCTTTCCTGCTGCTATGTGGAGATGACCACGGCGTTTACCGCCCCCCACGACATTGCTCGCTTTGGCGCCGAGGTCATTCGCGCCTCCCCGCGTCAAGCGGATTTCATGGTTATCGCCGGCACCTGTTTTCTCAAGATGGCGCCGGTCATCCAGCAGCTCTACGATCAGATGCTCGAGCCCAAGTGGGTAATCTCGATGGGTTCCTGCGCCAACTCCGGTGGCATGTACGATATTTATTCCGTGGTGCAGGGCGTCGACAAATTCCTCCCGGTGGATGTCTATATTCCGGGCTGCCCGCCGCGTCCCGAGGCGTTCCTGCATGGCTTGCAGCTGCTGCAGGATTCGATTCAGGAAGAACGCAGGCCGCTCTCCTGGGTAGTCGGCGATCAAGGGGTCTATCGTGCCGAGATGCCCTCCCAGCGGGAAAAGCATCGGGAGCAGCGCATTCAAGCCACGGAGTTGCGTACACCGGACAGCATCTGAGTCAGTGCATGTGCTCTGTTTCACTGCCAGGCAAGGGAAGCATTTATCCTCATGAGCGTCGCGACACCGTCACCTGACACCCTGAAGACCGGCCCCGATAGCACCGTCGAAGCACTCAGACAGCGCTTCGAGGAGAAGATCGTGCTGGAGCAGGCTACTCTGACCGGCTGGCCGGTGCTCTGGGTGGCGCGCGATACGTTGACCGAGGTGCTGGCCTTCTTGCGGGACAAGTCCCAGGCCTTCGAAATGCTGTATGACCTCTCGGCCATCGACGAACGTCTGCGTAGCCATCGGCGAGGGCTACCGGTCTCGGACTTTACGGTGTTCTACCATCTGCTCTCGGTATCTCGTAACCGGGACATTATCCTCAAGGTGGCGCTCAGTGAGGACGATCTGGCACTTCCCAGCATCGTGCCACTCTATCCCAACGCCAACTGGTACGAGCGGGAAGTGTGGGACATGTTCGGCATCACCTTCCAGGGGCATCCGCACCTGTCCCGCATTCTCATGCCGCCGACCTGGCACGGACATCCGCTGCGCAAGGATCATCACGCCCGGGCCACGGAGTTCGATCCCTATACCCTGACCGTCGAAGGCCAGGACAGGGAGCAGCAGGCGCTCAAGTTCGATCCGGAAGCCTGGGGAATGCGGCGCAGGCACGACGACAGCGAATTCATGTTTCTCAACCTGGGGCCCAACCACCCCTCCGCTCACGGCGCCTTTCGCCTCGTGCTGCAGCTTGATGGGGAGGAGATCATCGACTGCGTACCGGACATCGGCTATCACCACCGCGGCGCCGAAAAGATGGCGGAGCGTCAATCCTGGCACAGCTTCATTCCCTATACCGACCGCATCGACTATACCGGCGGGGTGATGAACAACCTGCCCTACGTGCTGGCGGTGGAGAAGCTCGCCGGGATCACCGTGACAAAGCGCGCCGAGACCATCCGGGTGATGATGGCGGAAATGTTCCGCATCACCAGCCACCTATTGTTTCTCGGAACCTACCTGCAGGATCTCGGTGCCATGACCCCGGTGTTCTTCACCTTTACCGATCGCCAGAAAGGCTACGAGGTGATCGAGGCCATCACCGGCTTTCGCATGCATCCGGCCTGGTACCGTATCGGCGGCGTGGCCCACGACCTGCCCAAAGGGTGGGAGAAGCTGGTCAAAGGATTCCTGGACTGGATGCCCAAGCGCCTGCGGGAATACGAGCGAGCGATGATGGAAAACGCCATCGTGCGTGAGCGGACGCGGCATATCGCCGCCCATGACACCACGGAGGCCCTGGCCTGGGGCATCACCGGTCCCAACCTGCGCGCCACCGGACTCGATTTCGATCTACGCAAGCAGCGCCCCTATTCCGGTTACGAGAATTTCGATTTCGAGATTCCCATCGGGCACAACGGGGATGCCTTCGACCGCGGCCAGATCCGCATCGAGGAAATGCGCCAGAGTCTGCGCATCATTCAGCAGTGTCTCGATCACATGCCAGCCGGGGATTACAAGGCGGATCACCCCTTGACCACGCCGCCGCCTCGAGAGCGCATGCTGCAGCACATCGAAACCCTGATTACCCACTTCCTGCAGGTTTCCTGGGGGCCGGTCTTGAAGCCCAACGAGTCGATGCAGATGATCGAGGCGACCAAGGGCATCAACAGCTACTATCTGACCAGTGACGGCAATACCATGAGCTATCGTACCCGGATTCGCACGCCAAGCTTCCCGCACCTGCAGCATATTCCGGCCTTGATGCGGGGCGGTTTCGTGCCGGATCTGATTGCCCATCTGGGCAGTATCGATTTCGTCATGGCCGACGTGGATCGCTGAACATGAACGAAAATGCTTCTTTCAATATTCACTCTCCTATCGCCAGCGACGGCGATGGTTTCGTGCTGCATGACGAGGATCGCAATCATATTCTCGAGGAGCGCGACCACTACGAGCAGCCCCAGGCGGCCTGCATCGAGGCGCTGAAGATCGTTCAGCGTCGTCATGGCTGGGTGCCGGACGGGGCGATTCCCGCCATTGCCGAGGTGCTCGGGGTAGGACCCGCTTCCGTGGAAGGCGTGGCCACCTTCTACAGTCTGATCTTCCGGCAACCGGTGGGGCGTCACGTCATCCTGATCTGCGACAGCAGCTCCTGTTTTCTGACCGGTTTCGATGAGCTGCGCGAGGCCATCACCGCGGAGCTGGGTATCGAGTTCGGCCAGACCACCGAGGACGGCCGCTTTACCCTGCTGCCGGTATGTTGTCTCGGCGCCTGCGACCGCGGTCCCGCCATGATGATCGGTGACGATACCTTTGGCCCCGTGCCACCGGATAGCGTGGCCGAGCTTTTGAAGGAGTACGCATGAGTACGCGGCGCAATGAATTTCGCTATCACAGTCAGCTGCGTCAAAGCGCCGCTGAGCGCCACGCCGAGACGCATCCGCTTACCTGGCGTCTGCGGGAAGACGGTGCGCTGATCGGTCTCGATGAATATGTCGACAAGCAAGGCTACTCTGCCGTCAAGAAGGTGCTCGGGGAGCTGTCGGGTCAGGACGTGATCGACACCATGAAAGAGGCCAACGTGCGCGGTCGCGGTGGCGGTGGCTTCTCCGCCGGGGTGAAATGGAGCCTGACCATGCAAGGCGGCGATCTGCCCCGGGGTTATCTGGTATGCAATGCCGATGAGATGGAGCCCGGTACCTTCAAGGATCGCCTGCTGCTGGAACAGCAGCCCCATCTGCTGATCGAGGGCATGATCCTTGCCGCCTACGCCAACAATTCCTTCTACGGCTATGTTTTCCTGCGGGGTGAGTATGTCGAGGCCGCTCAGGCCGTATCCAAGGCCATCGGCGAAGCGCGAGCCGCGGGCTGGCTTGGCACGAACATTGCCGGAAGTGGTTTTGATTTCGACATTGCCCTGCACACCGGCGCTGGCCGCTACATCTGCGGCGAAGAGACGGCGCTGATCAATTCCCTTGAAGGCAAGCGCGCCAATCCACGCAACAAGCCACCGTTTCCCGGTCAGTCCGGGGCCTGGGGCAAGCCCACGGTGGTCAACAACGTCGAGACCCTGTGCAACGTGCCGGCGGTCATGCAGCACGGCGCCAAATGGTATCAGGAGCTCTCCGGTGGCTTGAGCGACGATGGCGGCACCAAACTGTACGGTGTCTCCGGACGGGTCAACCGTACCGGCTTGTGGGAGCTGCCAATCGGTACCAGCGGTGCGGAGCTGCTTGATCGGGCGGGGGGCGTGAAGGATGGTCGAGGGCTCAAGACCTGGCTGCCCGGCGGCGGCAGTACCGGTTTTCTGCTGCCGGAGCACCTCGAACTGGCGCTGGACTTCGACACCATCGGCGAATACGGCAGTCGTCTGGGCACCGGGCTTCTAGCCGTGGTGACCGAGGATCAAAGCGTTGTCTCCCTGGTGCGCAATCTCGAGGCGTTCTTTGCCCGGGAATCCTGTGGCTGGTGTACGCCCTGCCGGGATGGCCTGCCCTGGACCTTGAAGATTCTGCAATCCCTGGAGCGGGGCGAGGGCGAGCAGGGCGACATCGAGCTGCTCGAGAGTCTGGCCACGGATCTCGGGCCGGGTAGAACCTTTTGCGCCCACGCGCCCGGGGCGGCGATGCCGCTGGAGTCGTCGATCAGGCATTTTCGTCACGAGTTCGAAGCGGGTATCACGCATCGTCGGCACGCCGCCCATGAAGACCCGATCCCGGTAGGTGAGGTATGACGAACAGCCAGGGAGCACTGTAGATGGCAACGATTCATGTAGACGGCCAGGCGTTTGATGTCGACGGGGCGGACAATCTGCTGCATGCCTGCCTGTCTCTGGGGCTGGACGTGCCCTATTTCTGCTGGCACCCGGCCATGGGCAGCGTCGGCGCCTGCCGTCAGTGTGCGGTCAAGCAGTACAAGGACGCCGATGACGACCAGGGCATGCTGGTGATGTCCTGCATGACCCCGACAACGGACGACACCTGGATTTCCATCGATGACGAGGAAGCCAAGGCATTTCGCAAGAACGTCATCGAATGGCTGATGATCAACCATCCCCACGATTGCCCGGTGTGCGAGGAGGGTGGTCACTGCCACCTGCAGGACATGACCGTGATGACAGGCCATGACCGTAGGCGTTATCGCTTCCGCAAGCGTACCCATCGCAATCAATATCTGGGCCCTTTCATCGGCCACGAGATGAATCGCTGCATTACCTGTTACCGCTGCGTGCGTTTCTACAACGATTACGCCGGCGGCGAGGATCTTGGTGCCTTTGGCGCCAACGACAACATCTACTTCGGACGCTATCAGGAAGGCGTGCTGGAAAGCCCGTTTTCCGGCAATCTGACCGAGGTGTGCCCCACCGGTGTCTTCACCGACCAGACCCATTCTGATCATTACACCCGCAAGTGGGATCTGCAGTTCGCCCCGAGCATTTGCCATCAGTGTTCCGTGGGCTGCAATATCAGCCCTGGCGAGCGCTACGGCGATATTCGTCGCATCGAGAACCGCTATCACGGTGAGCTCAACCGCTATTTCCTGTGCGATCGAGGTCGCTTCGGCTATGGCTATGTCAACCGAAAAGATCGCCCGCGGGTGCCGGAGTGGCGCAGCGACAGGGCGGATGAGAGTGTCACTCTGGATGTGGATGCCGCCCTGGATCGCGGGGCCGACCTCTTGCGTAGTGCCCGTCGTGTCATCGGCATCGGCTCGCCCCGGGCAAGCCTCGAGAGCAACCATCAGCTGCGCGAACTGGTGGGCGAGGAGAACTTTTCGACCGGTATCGTCGCCCAGGAACAGGCCTGCCTGGAGACCATGAACCGGCTCAATCGCGAGTCCGGATTGCCTACACCGACACTGCGGGATGTCGAAGAACACGATGCGGTACTGATACTGGGCGAAGACCTGATCCAGAGCGCCGCCCGGATGGGCCTGGCGGTGCGTCAGGCAGTGCTTGGGCGCCGTGACGAGCTGGCCGAGGCGCGTAGCATTCCGGCCTGGAATGCCGAAGCCGTCAAGACCCTGGGCCAGGACGAGCGTCATCCACTGTTCATCGCCTATCCGACTCGTACCGGGCTCGATCAGATTAGCCAGTCGAGCTGGGCCCTGGCGGTGGACGACATCGCTCGGCTCGGCTTCGCGGTGGCCCACGCCATCGATGATTCGGCGCCGGCCGTCGACAATCTCGATGACGCCCTGGCCAGTGAAGCCCAACGCATCGCGCAAGCCTTGATGGCGGCGCAACGTCCGCTGGTCATCAGCGGTGGCTCACTGGGGTCGCTGGCCATTCTCGAGGCGACAGGCAACATCGCTCGGGCCCTGGCGCGTCGCGCCAGTCGCGGCGGGCTGTCAATGGTTCGCAATGAAGCCAATAGTGCCGGCCTGGCGCTGTTGGGTGGTCACTCCCTGGAATGGGCGCTGGACGAACTGACAGCAAAAAATGCCGACGCCCTGGTGGTGCTCGAAAACGATCTCTACCAGCGGCTGCCCCAGGCACAAGTCGATGCAGCGCTGGAAAGCGCCGAGAGCGTCATCGCCCTCGATCATCAGCGCACGCCGACCTGGGCACATGCCCACCTGGGATTGCCGGCCTCGAGCTTCGCCGAAGCAGACGGCACCCTAGTCAATTTCGAGGGGCGAGCCCAGCGTTTCTTCCAGGTGTTCGATCCGCGCTATATCCGTCCTGAAACCCGTATTCATGAGAGCTGGCGCTGGCTGTATACCTTGGAGGCGAGTCTCCATCGCTATGAATCTGCAAGGGTCGTTCTCGACGACGTGACGGAAGCCTGTGCCCGGCAACATCCGGCCCTGGCGGGTATCCTCGAGGCGTCTCGGGACGGGGATTATCGTGTGCAGGGGCTCAAGCTGGCTCGGGAGCCTCATCGCTACAGCGGACGCACCGCCATGCGTTCCAACCTGAGCGTCAGCGAGCCTCGCGTACCCCAGGACCCGGACACACCTTTCACCTTCTCAATGGAGGGCTACAGCGGTTTCGATCGGCCGCGCAAGGAAGTGGCTTTTGCCTGGGCTCCTGGCTGGAACTCCCCCCAGGCCTGGAACAAGTTCACCGACGAGGTGGGCGGCCATCTACGCGCCGGGGACCCGGGGGCGCGGCTGCTGCATCCACAGGCTGGTCACTATGATTATGCCCGCGAGATTCCCCAGGGGTTCCGCGCCCGGGTCGATGAGTGGCAGGTAGTGTGCCTGCCGCGCCTGTTCGGCGGTGATGAAACCTCCTCACGGGCCGAGCCGATCGTCGAGCGCACGCCGCCGGCAATGCTGACGCTCTCTGCGGACGACGCCCAGCGCCTGAATGTGGGCGAAGGCGACGCTCTTGCGGTGGAAGCGTCGACTGGCCGATTCGTTCTACCCTTGCATCTCGATGCAGCGCTACCGGCCGGTGTTCTAGGCGTGCCGGTGGGGGTAAGTAGTGCAGTGCGCAGCGGTGATTGGGTGCGTGTTTCCCGAGAACAGCGACATCAGGGCGATGAGAGCAGCCGTCAGCCGCGAGGCGACGGGCAGCCGAATCGCCTGGGAGATCGCCCATGAGCTGGCTGACGCCTCAAGTCGTTGCGGTCTTCGTGGCCATGGCCCAGGCCCTGGGCATTCTGCTGGGTGCGGTGCTGCTCGGCGCAGTGATGACCGTGGTGGAACGGCGCTTGCTGGGGCTGTGGCAAGATCGCTACGGGCCCAACCGGGTAGGGCCTTTCGGCTCGCTGCAGCTGATCGCCGACATGCTCAAGATCTTCTTCAAGGAAGACTGGATACCACCCTTTGCCGATCGCACCCTGTTTGTGCTGGCGCCGGCCATTGCCATGGCGTCTCTGTTGCTGTCCTTCATCGTCATTCCCTTTACACCGGCCTTGCATGTGGCGGACTGGAATATCGGCCTACTGTTCTTCCTTGCCATGGGCGGCATCAATGTCTACGCGGTGCTGTTGGGGGGCTGGTCGAGCGGTAACAAGTATGCCCTGATCGGGGCCATGCGCGCCTCGGCCCAGACGCTCTCCTATGAAGTCTTCATGGGGCTTGCTCTGATGGGTGTCGTGGCCATGGCCGGCTCCTTCAATCTGCGCGATATCGTTAACGCCCAGGAAGGACTCTGGTTCATCATTCCGCAATTCTTTGGTTTCTGTACCTTTCTGATCGCTGGCGTCGCGGTGACCCATCGCCATCCCTTTGATCAGCCGGAGGCGGAGCAGGAGCTGGCGGACGGCTACCACGTCGAATATTCGAGCATGAAGTTCGGCATGTTCTTCATCGGCGAATATGTCGGCATGGTGCTGGTGTCCGCGTTAATCGTGACCCTGTTCTTCGGCGGCTGGCACGGCCCCTTGTTGCCGCCGATTGTCTGGTTTGCGATCAAGACCGGGTTTTTCCTGATGCTGTTCGTGCTGCTGCGGGCATCCTTGCCCCGGCCGCGCTATGACCGGGTGATGAGTTTCGGCTGGAAGGTCTGTCTGCCGCTGACCCTGATCAATTTGATGGTTACCGGTGCAGCGATCCTGCTGACGGCCCCAGAATAAGCAAGGAGGACTGACATGCTCATGTGGCTTTTCAAAGGCACTTGGTCGCAACTGCGAACGTTGGGCCTGGTGTTCATGCATGCCTTTCGCAAACGGGAAACCATCAACTACCCGGAAGAGAAGGTCTACTTGCCACCGCGCTATCGCGGCCGGATCGTGTTGACCCGGGATCCGGATGGCGAGGAACGCTGTGTTGCCTGCAACCTGTGCGCCGTGGCCTGTCCGGTGGCCTGTATCTCGCTTCAGAAGGGTGAAAAGGACGATGGCCGTTGGTACCCCGAGTTCTTTCGGATCAACTTCTCCCGCTGCATCTATTGCGGCATGTGCGAAGAGGCGTGTCCGACCTCGGCGATTCAGCTGACACCGGATTTCGAGATGGGCGAGTATCGGCGCCAGGAGCTGGTCTATGAAAAGGAAGATCTGCTCATCAGCGGGCCAGGCAAGGATCACGACTACCACTTCTACAAGGTAGCCGGGCTTGCCATCGCGGGTAAGGACAAGGGACGAGCGCAGAACGAAGAAGAACCGGTCAACGTCACCTCGCTTCTGCCATAAGTTGGATTCACTAGTGGGAAAGCAAAAATGGAAGTCGCCTTCTATCTGAGTGGTCTCGTTGCCGTGCTGGCGACGCTTGGGGTCATCACTAATACCAACCCGGTTCATGCGCTGCTGTATCTGATTGTGTCGTTGATCGCCGTAGCCATCGTGTTCTTCGCCCTTGGTGCGCCTTTCGCCGGAGCACTGGAGATCATCGTCTATGCCGGTGCGATCATGGTGCTGTTCGTCTTCGTGGTGATGATGCTCAATCTCGGCGAGTCGGTGGTGGCCCAGGAAAAGGCCTGGCTTACGCCCAAGGCTTGGCTCGGGCCATCGGTGCTGGCAGCAGTGCTGCTGCTGACCTTGATTGCCACCTTGTGGCTGGGCGACATTGATAAGGTAATCGAAGGCGATACGCTGACCGCCAAGGAAGTGGGAACGACGCTGTTCGGTCCCTGGCTGCTCATCATCGAACTGGCGGCGATGCTGTTGCTGGCGGCCCTGGTCACGGCGTCCCACGTAGGGCGATTGTCGGCACCGGAAAAGCCGGCAATGAACAAGGAAACCGGCGCGAGAAAGGAGCACTCATGAGCGGTGTACCGATGGAACATGGACTGGTGCTGGCGGCAATACTGTTTGCGCTGGGTCTGGCAGGGCTGATGTTTCGCCGCAACATGGTGTTCATCCTGATGAGCCTTGAAATAATGCTCAACTCCGCGGGGCTCGCCTTCATCGTCGGTGGCACCGCCTGGGGGCAACCCGAAGGGCAGGCGATGTTCCTCCTGGTGATCACTCTGGCGGCAGCGGAAGCGAGCGTCGGCCTAGCCCTCCTGCTGCAGCTCAATCATCGCTTCAAGACGCTGGACACGGATGCGGCCAGCAGGATGCGTGGATAATGGGACTTTCGATGTCATTGCTCTTGCCCCTCACATTCCTTTTGCCGCTGGCAGGGACGCTGATCCTCTCGCTATCGAAAGGCCGCCTGGGTGAGCGCGCCAGCGCTGTGGTAGGCGTCACGTCGATGGGGTTGTCCGCCATCGTGACGGTGCTGATTGCCTGGCAATATATCGCCGAACCTCATGTCTACGGTGTCACCCTGTGGCGCTGGATCAGTGTCGAAGACTTCCAGCCGAGCATCGGACTGGTGCTGGACGGTCTTTCCTTGACCATGCTCGGCATCATCACCGGCGTAGGGTTTCTGATCCATCTGTTCGCTGCCTGGTACATGCAGGGCGAGAAGGGCATCACGCGTTTCTACGCCTACATGAATCTGTTCGTGTTCAGCATGCTGCTGCTGGTGCTGGGGGACAACCTGCTGCTGCTGTTCTTCGGCTGGGAAGGGGTCGGGCTGTGCAGCTATCTGCTGATCGGCTATTACTACGAGCATTCCGAGAACGGCTGGGCTGCCTTCAAGGCATTCGTCGTTACTCGCATCGGGGATGTCTTTCTTGCTATCGGCATGTTCCTGCTGTTCTTCGAGCTCGGCACCCTGGATATCGCCGAGATATTGAGGCGCGCACCGCAAATGTGGGCCGAAGGCGATCCCACGGTGGAACTGGCGGCCCTGCTGATGCTGGGGGGCGCCGTGGGCAAGTCGGCGCAGCTACCGCTGCATACCTGGCTGGCGGACGCCATGGCCGGGCCGACGCCGGTATCGGCACTGATTCACGCGGCCACCATGGTCACCGCCGGCGTCTACCTGATCGCACGTATGAACGGGATATTTCTGCTGGCGCCGGATATTCTCGAGCTGGCCGGCATCATCGGTGCCCTGACGCTATTGATGGCCGGTTTTGCCGCTCTGGCCCAGACCGATATCAAGCGGGTACTGGCCTATTCCACCATGAGCCAGATCGGCTACATGTTTCTGGCCTTGGGCGCCGGCGCCTTCGATGCGGCGGTTTTCCATCTGATGACCCATGCCTTCTTCAAGGCGCTGCTGTTCCTGTCCGCCGGGGCAGTCATCATCAGCTGTCATCACGAGCAGGACATGCGCCGCCTGGGTGGGTTGTGGAAACGGTTGCCCTTGGCCTATGCGGGCTTCATTGTCGGCGGCTCGGCGCTTGCAGCACTGCCATTGGTCTCGGCGGGTTTCTACAGCAAGGACGAAATCCTCTGGCAAGAATTGGTCACCGATCACGGCGGCCTTTTGATAGCGGGCATGATCGGCGCCTTCTTGACCTCGCTTTATACCGTGCGCTTGATCATCCTCACCTTCCATGGCCAGCCGAAGAGCGATAATGCCCGTAATGCCGAAGCCGGACGTGGCCTCGTACACGCTGTGCCGCTGATCGTACTGGCATTGCTCTCGACCTTTCTGGGGGCATGGATTACACCACCCCTCGAGAATGTGTTGCCAGCCCCAGCGGAAGGCGAGGAGTTCTGGCATCTGGTACTCGAAATCGTTGCGGCAGGCGTTGCGATCGCGGGCATTGCCGTTGGCGCCTGGCTATACCTGCGCCGTCGGGGCTGGCTTGCCAAGCACACGTCAAGTGGCTGGGGGGCCTGGCTATGGACCTTCTGGCATCATGCCTGGGGCATCGATGAACTGTACGACCGAGTGCTGGTGAAGCCCTACCGCGGTCTGGTCAGAATCCTGCGCAGTGACATCATTGATGGCGCCTGCGGCTTGCTTGCAAAGCTTGCCTGGCTGCTGCACCAGGGGCTTTCAAGAACCCAGACCGGCAAGCTGCGCTTTTATGCCATGTCGATGGTCGCTGGCGCGACGCTGATCCTGCTGGCGTTGGCCTTAGTGCCCTGAAGGATGAAAAAGTACGATGCGCAATTTGCAAGGAAGTAAGTTGAGACTACACGAACAAGGAACTAGACGCTTATGACGCTGGTGTGGCTGATCCTGATTCCCTTCATCGGCGGGCTATTGTGCTGGCAAGCCGAACGCATGGGCGATGCGGCGCCCCGCTGGATCGCGCTAGGGACCATGGGGCTCGAGCTCTTGCTCACTTTATGGCTATGGTGGGGCGGCGATTTCCAGCTGCCGGAAATTGCCAGTGCACAGGCATCCCAGTGGGCGCTGGAGTTTCGCGCGCCCTGGATTCCCCGCTTCGGCATCGAGATTCATCTGGCACTGGATGGCCTGTCGCTGATTCTGATTGCACTGACCAGCCTTCTTGGGGTTCTCGCGGTGCTGTGTTCCTGGAAGGAGATCATCGGGCGCGTCGGTTTTTTCCATCTCAACCTGCTGTGGATTCTTGGCGGCGTCGTGGGCGTATTCCTGGCCATCGACCTGTTCCTGTTCTTCTTCTTCTGGGAACTGATGCTGGTGCCGATGTATTTCCTGATCGCGCTCTGGGGCCATAGCGGCACCCAGGGCAAGACTCGCATCGGCGCAGCAACCAAGTTCTTCATCTATACCCAGGCCAGCGGCCTGTTGATGCTGGTCGCAATTCTCGGATTGGCGTTTGCTCATCATGCGGCGACCGGGGTCTATTCCTTCAGCTACGACGACCTGCGCAATACACCGCTGTCCGATGAATTGGCCATGTGGTTGATGCTGGGCTTCTTTATCGCCTTCGCAGTCAAATTGCCGGTAGTGCCCTTGCACGGCTGGCTGCCGGATGCCCATGCCCAGGCGCCTACTGCAGGCAGTGTCGACCTGGCAGGTATTCTGCTCAAGACCGCCGCCTATGGCATGTTGCGTTTCACGTTGCCGCTGTTCCCCGAGGCGTCCCAGGCCTTCGCACCGGTCGCCATGACGCTGGGGGTGGTGGGTATCTTCTATGGGGCCTTGCTGGCCTGCGGCCAGCAGGACATCAAGCGCCTGATCGCCTATACCAGTATTTCCCACATGGGGTTCGTGCTGATCGGTATCTATGCGGGTACTCAACTGGCATTGCAGGGCGTGGTGGTGTTGATGGTGGCCCATGCGTTCTCCGCAGCGGGTCTATTCATCATGAGCGGTCAAATCTACGAGCGGGTGCATACCCGGGACATGACCCAGATGGGGGGGTTATGGGGCCGCTTGGGTAGCCTGCCGGGGTTTTCCCTGTGCTTTGTCGCGGCGTCCCTGGGAATGCCGGGTACCGCGAATTTCATCGGCGAGTTCATGGTGCTGTTCGGTACCTTCCCGGTGGCTCCCTGGGTGGTCGCCATCGCCAGTGTTGGCCTGGTACTGGCGGCCATCTATTCGCTGTTTTTGATGCAGCGCGTGCATTATGGTCCCGCCAAGGGCGATGAGCCGCTAGAGGGGCTCGATCGCCGTGAGTATGTCATGTTGCTGGGCATATTGGCGCTGGTGCTGTTTTTCGGTCTCTATCCGCAGCCGCTACTCGATACCAGTGGCGCCGCCATGCACGAAATCCAACGCTTGTTCACCGATCCGGCACTTACCACCACTATCCTGCCGACGGGGGTTTCATGACGTTGACGACGACTCATCTGGTTGCGCTTTTGCCAATCATTCTGGTTTGCGCGACGGCCATCCTGGTGATGCTGGGTATTGCCTGGCGTCGCCATCATAAGGCTACGACTATCGCCGCCGCCGTTGGACTCAACTTGGCGCTGCTGTCGTTGTTGATCGTCTGGCAGGTGACACCAATCGAGACACCGCTACTGGTCATCGATGGCTTGAGCGTCTTTGCAATGGTATTGATCCTGGTCTCGGCCCTGGCCTGCACCACCTTGGCTCATGCTTATCTGGAGCACTACGAAGGGCCTGTCGAGGAATTCTATCTTCTCTTGCTGTGTTCGGTTGCCGGCGCCATGGTGCTGGCATCGAGTCGGCATCTGGCGACGCTGTTCTTCGGCCTGGAGCTTCTTTCCATGCCGCTGTATGGCATGTTGGCTTATGCCTTTCACGAGCGTCGCTCTCTAGAGGCGGGGATCAAGTACCTCATTCTCTCTGCTGCGGCCACCGCGTTTCTGCTTTTCGGCATGGCGCTTCTTTACGCCCAGAGCGGGCGGCTGGATCTACCGGGTCTGACGGCAGGTCTGGCGAACAACGCCGATGTATGGGCGCTGGCGGGTGCCGGCATGATGCTGGTAGGACTCGGTTTCAAGCTATCCATCGTGCCGTTTCATCTCTGGGCGCCGGATGTGTATGAAGGAGGGCCTGGACCTGCGGCAATCTTCCTGGCGTCGGCGAGCAAGGTGGCTGCCTTCGTCGTGCTGTTGCGTCTGGTCATGACCACGCCGGCTTTCCAGGGTGAATGGCTGAACCAGACGCTGACAGTGCTGGCGCTATTGACCATGATTGTTGGAAACCTGTTGGCCCTGAACCAGTCGGATCTAAAGCGCTTGCTGGCCTACTCCTCCATCGCCCATTTCGGCTATCTGATGGTGACACTGGTGGTCAGCGACGGGCTGGCGCTGGAGACTGCGGGCGTTTACCTGATTACCTACGTGGTAACGGTTCTGGCGGCCTTCGGCATCGTCACCCTGATCTCCAGCCCTTATGGTGGGGCGGATGCCTCGGCACTGCATCACTATCGTGGACTATTCTGGCGGCGCCCCTACCTGACCGCGGTGCTGACGATAAGCATGCTGTCCCTGGCAGGGATTCCCTCTACTGCCGGATTCATCGGCAAGTTTTATATCATTGCGCTGGGAGTAGATGCGCAACGCTGGTGGCTGGTAGGAGGCGTCATTCTGGGTAGCGCGATCGGTCTTTATTATTATCTGCGAGTGATGGTCACGCTGTTCCTGACAGAAGCCGGCATGCAGCGTCGGGATGCGCCTCACAACTGGGGCATACGCGCCGGCGGCGTGGTGGTGCTGGGGTTGGCGCTACTGATGGTGGTGCTTGGCCTGTATCCGGCCCCGATGGTGGAGTGGGTTAAGCTGCTGGCCGCCACCCGCATCGGCTAAGCCTTGTCTGAAAAGTACCTGCGCTCGTCTATACAGCGTTAAAAATTGACTCAAGATGCTCATTTACACTGCGTAAACTGCGCTCTTTCGCTAATTTTTGCCTTGTCTAGACTTCGCTCGCTAACTTTTCAGATCAAGGCTTGGAAATCACTATATAAAAATGTCTGCTAGAAATTATTCGGCAGCCAGGTGGCAAGCCAGGGGAAGAAGGCCAGGGCCACCAGCATGGCGAGCTGCAACATGATGAAGGGAATGACGCCGCGGTAGATGGCGGTGGTAGGCACCGAGGCGGGTGCCACGCCGCGCAAATAAAATAGCGCGAAGCCGAACGGTGGGGTCAGAAACGAGGTTTGCAGGTTTATAGCGATCATGATGCCCAGCCAGATCGGATCGAGCCCCATGGCCAGCAGAATCGGGCCAATGATGGGCACCACGACAAAGGTGATCTCGATGAAATCGAGAATGAAGCCGAGCAGGAAGATGACCAGCATCACGATAAGCGTTGCCCCCACTACGCCCCCGGGCATGTGATCGAACAGTTCCTGTATCAACTCCTCTCCGCCATAGGCACGAAACACCAGAGAAAACAGCGCGGCGCCAATCAGGATCAGGAATACCATGCTGGTGACACGAGTCGTGGAGGTCAGTGCGTCCTTGAGGGTGGCAAAATCCAGCTTGCGATAGGCAAGGGCCAATATCAGCGCGCCGAACGCCCCTACCGCCGAGGCTTCCGTGGGTGTGGCGAGGCCCCCGAGGATAGATCCCAGCACGGCAACGATAAGAAGGATGGGGGGTATCAGCCCCTTGAGCAGCAAGGTAGCCAGGCCACTTTTATGGCCGAGTTCGTTCATCAGCTCCTCACGATTCGCCGGAGGCGCAATCTCAGGCTTGAGCCAGGCGATGATAGCCACATAGGCGATGTAGAGCGTCACCAGTATCAAACCAGGCACCAGGGCGCCCATGAACAGATCGCCTACCGACACCGTCTTGGGACTGAAGATACCCATGGTCAGCTGCGCCTGTTGATAGGCGGAGGACAACACGTCGCCCAGCAGTACCAGGGCGATGGAGGGCGGAATGATCTGTCCCAGTGTGCCGGTAGCGCAGATGGTGCCAGTGGCCAGAGACATGCTGTAGCCGCGCTTGAGCATGGTGGGCAACGACAACAGCCCCATGGTGACCACCGTGGCGCCGACGATGCCGGTGGACGCGGCCAACAGCATGCCGACCAGGGTCACGGAAATACCCAATCCCCCTCGCAGTGAGCCAAACACCAAGGCCATGGCATCGAGCAAAGTCTCGGCGACCCTGGATTTCTCAAGCAGCACGCCCATCAAAACGAATAGCGGCACGGCCAGTAGCGTCTGATTGGTCATGATGCCGTAAAGACGATTGGGAAAGGCTGCCAGGAAAGTACCGTCGAAATGTGCGTCGATGCCTATTGATTGCAGACCCATTCCTAGCCCTGCGAAGGCCAAGGCAGTACCCGCCAGCGACAAGGCGACCGGATAGCCGAGCATCAACACCACGCAGATCATCACGAACAGCGCGAGGGGCATGAACTCCAGCATTACACATACTCCTCGGGATGGTCGTGATCATCTTCCGATGGTGTATGCCCTCGAATGATCAGGATGTTGCGTGCAATTTCGACGAGCCCTTGCAGAATCATCAGTACGGCAAAGACAGGAATCAGCGTCTTGAGTAAAAACACGCCGGGCAGACCGCCGGATTCCGGTGAGCCCTCGAGAATGCGCCAGGATTTTTCCACGTAGCCGAGGCTTGCCATCACCACGAAGATCATGATTGGCAGTAGCAGAAACACCGTGCCCAGAAGATCGACCCAGGCCTTTTTCTTCATCGACATGCTGCGATAGAAGATATCGACCCGGACATGGCCATCGTGTTTCAGGGTGTAGGCCGCCGCCAGCAGGAAAACCGTTGCGTGCATGTACATCACGGATTCCTGCATCGGTGTGTTGCTGACGTTGAACAGATAGCGCAGCACGACGATCGCAAACTCGATCAGCATCATGATCAGCACCAGCCAGGTCAACGTCTTGCCCAGGCGTTCGGTGAAGGTATCAATCCACGCTAGTGGAGTAGGCAAGGGAGCGCGCATCACGAAGTCCTCTCGAAGCTATGAAGATCCTATCGGCGGTGCTAGACGAGGTGAGCACTCAATGCTGAGGCGGAAAGTGAATCGCTTGATAGCAGGTTGCCGGCAGTTGGATGTTCACGGTCAAAGGTAAATGATCGGAAAACAGCTGATCCAGCGCCTGGGGCGCCTCCGCGGTCAAGCTTGGAGACAGCAGGATATGATCCAGGGCGCGTCGGGGCTGCCAGGCGGGATAGCTGGGCAAGGGACGTACCGGATGCAGCGGCAGCGACAGAGAAAAGCGCGAATGGGAGGTCAATTGATCCGGTGTGCAGTTGAGATCACCCATGACCACCACATGCTTCAAGGGCGCGATCAGCTCACTGAGATAATCGAGTTGGCGGCTGCGAGCGCGCCGGCTCAATGCCAGGTGAGCGACGAATACATGGAGTGCCTCGGGCCCCTGGCCATAGCGCGCGTGAATGGCGCCGCGTCCCGGCGCGCCGGGCAGGCGATGCTCCTGAATGGACTGGGGCCGCAGGCGGGACAGCAGACCGTTGCTGTGCTGAGCAACTCGCCCGAGGTTACGATTGAGCTGCTGATAGTGATAAGGAAAGTCCGCACGATGGGCCAGGTACTCGAGCTGATTGACATTGCTCGAGCGAAAGCTGCCGCCGTCGATTTCCTGCAAGCCGACAATATCGAAATCCCCCAGCACCTTGGCCATGATGTCCAGACGGCCACGGCGTTTAGGGTTAGGCAACAGATGCTGCCAACTGCGCGTAAGATAGTGATGATAGGCCGACGTTTTAATGCCGACCTGAAGGTTGAATGTCAGTAAACGCAGCGTGAAATCCTGCTCATCGCTCGTTGCCAGGGCCTGGGTCACTAAATCATTCCCCTTGTGCTTGTTCCGAGCCGGATCGTTCGTTGCGCTCCTGATCGATCAGTGCGCTGGCAATTTGCGGCATGTTTTCAAGGCTGCCTGCGCTGTTCGGGGTGATGACGTAGCGACCATCGACGATCAGTGCCGGGACGCCCATCAACTGATAGCCGCGCATCTTGGCATGCGCTTGATTGATCTGGCTTTTCACACCAAAAGAGTTCAGGGCCTTCTTGGCGTCTTCTTCGCTGACACCATAGTTGCTGTAGAACGCCGCAATATCATCCTCATCGATCAACTTCTTGCCATCCTGATGAATGGCGTCGAAGAAATCCTCATGTACCTGGTCGAGAATGCCTAGCTGCTTGGCAGCAAAGAAGGCTGCCGCATGACGAACCCAGGTATCCCCCATGGTGGCAGGTAGACGTTCGAAAACCACATCCTCTGGTAAATCGGCAGCCCAGGCATCGAGTGGCTCTTCCAGGTCGTAGCAATGGGGGCAGCCATACCAGAACACCTCGGTGACCTCGATCTGACCGTTCTTGGCATTGGTCTCGACAGGCGTATCCAGCACCTGATAATCCTGCCCTGCCACCGGTGCTGCCAGCGTCAACGTCGAGAGACTTAATCCAGCCACGATGGCCATCCATTGTTTCAACATTTGTCAGCGCTCCTGAAAACATAGGGTAGATCGGATTCGAGAAAATAGGGCATGAGTGATCTTCGCACCCTAGAGGGTCGGACCATATTAGGCGATAAAAGTCGTGCCGGAAAACGGAAAAAGGCAGCCGAAGCCGCCTTTTATCCTGAATGCTAGGCTATCAATGCAGACCGCTGACATAACTGGCCACGGCTTCCATGTCCGCATCACTCATCTTGGATGCAATGCTGCGCATGATGGCGTTGGGGTCGTTGCTGCGCTCTCCCTTGGCGTAGTCCTGGAGGGTAGAGACAGTATATTCGGGATGCTGCCCCGAAAGCGCCGGGAATTTGGCCGAGTTGACACCGACTCCGGTGGGCATGTGGCAGCCCATGCAGGCGGGAATACCCTTGGCAAGATCGCCGGACGTATAAAGGCTTTTGCCTCGATCGACGAGCTCTGGGTCGGCCTGTCCCACATTGAGATCCTGATTGGCGAAGAAGGCGGCCAGATCGGCAATATCCTGTTCATCGAGATTGGCAACGATCCCCACCATTTGGGGCACTGGGCGCACGCCGTCTCGAATTTCAGTAATCTGCTTCACCGCGTAAGCAGGCTGCTGTCCTGCAATATTGGGGAACGTGGGTGCAGCGCTATTGCCTTGCTGGCCATGGCAAGCCGCGCAGACCTGCGCCTTCTCCTTGCCAGCGGCAGGATCACCCTCGACTGCTCCATGTGCTGTCGTTATGAATCCCATGACTAGTGCCAAGCCTACCAGTAACTTTCTCATCGCTATTCCACTATGTCGTTTCGTTGTATCTGGTGTCAGTATCCGGCGTTCGAGCCTGATATCATGCTACTCGACCGGTGCGCTATCGCTGTGCTGCAAGGGCCTGTACCGAATGCGGCGATGCTCTTGCAAACTGGTTTGACCCGATGCGAATCGTGTTGTCCAAGTAGTATATCGAATCCCTCCGGCCGCGGAAACGTAGCCATAATGCCGCACCTTGAGCCGGCGGGTATTTCATTGTCCTAGCCATAACGAGATTCATCGTGACCCGTCTCCACTATAACACCGCCCGCTTCATGATCAGTGCGCCGACGCTGGCACTGTGTCCTGTGGATCAGGGCCTGGAAGTTGCCTTCGCGGGGCGCTCAAATGCGGGAAAATCCAGTGCTATCAATACACTGGCGCAGCAGAAAGCACTAGCGCGCACGTCCAAGACCCCTGGGCGGACACAGCTGATCAATTTCTTCAGTATTGGCGAGAATACGTCACGGCGCCTGGTCGATCTACCCGGCTATGGGTTTGCCAAGGTGCCGGAGAAGGTCAAGCTCGAATGGCAGCGCCATCTGGCTGAGTATCTGCAGCGTCGTTCGTCACTTCAAGGTCTGGTACTGGTCATGGATGTGCGTCATCCGCTCAGCGAATTCGATGAAATGATGCTGGGCTGGGCGGATGACAAGGACATGGCAGTCCATATCCTGTTGACCAAGGCAGACAAGCTCAAGCCCGGGGCGGCAAAGAGCAGCCTGCTGCAGGTTCGCAAACGCCTGCAAGAGTGGGAAGACCTGGTCAGCGTACAGTTATTTTCGGCGCTGAAGCGCCAAGGCGTCGAAGAAGCCCAGGCACGCTTGGATGATTGGCTTTCTCCCCAGGAGAATTGAAATCGCGAGATTGGAATCGCAAGCCAAGAACTAAGATCGAGAGCTGAGCGCTAAGATAGCCGAGCAAGCAGTGCCGGCAGTTCGCGGATATGATCGAGCCGGAAAACCCCATCGGGAATATCGCCGGGGCGTTCGCCATGCTTGTCGATCCAGGCTACCCGCATTCCCAGGCGCCGTGCCGGAAGCACGTCTTCGCGCCAGGAGTCGCCGATATGCATTGCTTGAGAAGGGGGGCTGCCAAGCCGCGCCAGAGCCGCCAGGAACGGCCGCGCGTCGGGTTTGGGCGCAAGCATTTCGCCAGCAGCGATGGCGATGGGGAAATGTCGCGCCAGAGACAGGCGCGTAATTTGCACGTTGCCATTGGTGATCGCTGCCAAGGCGTAGCGCTGGCTCAGCTCATCGAGCAGCGCCTCTACCTCCGGATAGGGAGTGAGCTGATGGCGAAAGATCATGAACTGCTCCATGGCCGCAGCAGCGTAATCCTCGGCGTCCTGGGGGCGTAGCCCGTACTCTCTCAGCATCTCGAGCAGGCTTTGCTGTCGAATCCAGGTGAAATCTCCCCGTCGCAGCGGTTCGCGCTGAGCCACCTGTTGGCGTCGTTCCTGATAGGCGCCCAGGGGAAAGCGTTCGCTCATGCGTTCACGCTGGATATCCAGTCGAGCGATGGCGTCATCCAGCCAGTCATAGTGGCCGTTTTCAGTAGCTACCATCACGCCATGGTTGTCCCATAGGGTATCGTCGAGATCAAAGGTCAGGGCCGTCAAGGGAGAGATAAGAGAGGTCATGGTGTCAGATCGCCGGATCATCGTGAGAAATATCGCTACGCCTGCGCGCCCGAGGGTGGGCGGTATCGTAGACGCTCGCCAGGTGCTGCCAGTCGAGCCGAGTGTAAACTTGAGTGGTGGACAGGTTGGCATGGCCCAGCAGTTCCTGCACCGCGCGCAGATCCTGGCTGGACTCGAGCAGATGGCTGGCGAAGGAGTGACGCAGGCGGTGCGGATGCAGATGTTCCGGCAAACCGCGCTCGATGGCGGTCTGAGCCAGACGCAGTTGAATGGCGCGATGGCCCAGGCGTTGGCCCCTGAGCCCCACAAATAGCGCGGACTCTTCGCTATTTGCCAACTGTCCGCGCACTGTCTTCCAGGCATTCAGTGCCTGGCGGGCGCGACCGCCCAATGGCACCTGACGCGGTTTGCTGCCCTTGCCTACTACTCGCACACGCCGTGGATCCAGGCTGTCAAGGTCAAGAGACGCCAGCTCCGCCAGACGCAATCCACAGGAGTAGAGCAGCTCCAGCATGGCCTGATCACGCAGGGCCAGCGGCGAACCATCGTGAGGCGTGTCGAGAAAGCGCGCTAGCTGATCCACATCCACCGGCCGTGGGAGATGCTGGGGCTGACGTGGTGTGCGTATCAGCTTGACCGGGTTGTGGGGCAGCACCTGGTGATGCACCAGCTCTTCAACGAAACGCGCAAGCGCGGCTCGACGGCGCGCCAGGCTACGAGGCGACAGGCCGCGGCTACGCTCTTGACCGAGAAAGCGCTTGACCAGCCCCGCATCGAGCCTGCGCCAATCAGTAATTCCCTGCTTCTCGAGATAGCCCATGAAGACCGCCAGATCGCGACGGTAGGCATCAACGGTTGCCGGGCTCGCCTGCTGGGCCAAGGTGGCTAAAAAAGCGTCGACGTCTTCTTTCATGTGCATGGAGCGCTCGGTGGTTTGTGAGGAGCTTCAGCGGGCTTATGAAAAGCCTCAAGCGGGCTTTTAAAAAGCCTCAGCGGGACCGGCTATGCTGAACCATCAAGCGCGCAACGACTTCGCCCAGGTATTCAGTGAATAGCGTGTCCAGGCTGGCGCGAAAATGCTCTGTGTCATGGCTGGCCAGCACTAGATACCCCAAGGGTTCGCCCAGGGCCAGGCGCGTCAGAGCGCAGGAACCCGCCTTCTTGGGCGGTTCGATATGCGGCAGCAGTAGCTGCCAATCCTTGCGTGACAAGCGTCGGCAGCGACTGGCGCGGCCATCGAGCAACGCCCCTAAACGTGCCCCAGCGTTGTCATCGAGGACGAAGCGGGGCGGTTGCGGTGCCATGGGTTCAGCATCCGTCAGACTGGAGGCGCACCATAGCGCTACGGATTGGGTACGAAAACGCTCGGAGAGCTGTGTCGCCAACGCCTGGCCCAGGGCATCGTTGTTTTCCGCCTCGAGTAGTGCCAATACCAACTCTCGGGTACGCCGATACTGGGATTCGTTGTGCCGCGCCGATTCAAGCAGCTGTTCCAGGCGCCCTTCGGCACCTTCGGCGCGTCTGCGTAGGTCGAGCACAAGACGCTCGAGCAGCGATATGGCTCCTTCGGCGTCCGGATGAGGCACCTTGAGTTGTTGTAATAGCCCCTCGCGCTCGACGAAGAAGTCGGGATGCTGGGTCAGCCATTGGGCCACGCGCTCGGGATCCAATGTCTGAGGGGTGTCCGGGGCTTGGGCTTGGGGCATGAATAATCTACCTCGTTGCAACCTGTTGTACGCAATCAGCTAAGGGGAACGCGGCCATCGAATACCTTGACGGCGGGGCCGGTCATGAACATGGTCGCGTCTTCGGCGGACCACTCGATGGTCAGCCGGCCGCCGGGTAAATTGACCTCCACTGGGCTTTCAAGCAGCCCCCAACGGATGCCGTTTGCCACGGCTGCGCAGGCGCCCGTACCGCATGCCAGGGTTTCGCCGACTCCGCGCTCGAAAACCCGTAGCCGTATTTCCTGACGTGTCACGACCTGCATGAAACCCGCATTGACGCGCCGCGGAAACCGAGGGTGCCTTTCGATGGCGCTACCAAGGCGCGCCACGGGGGCGGTATCGACATCGTCAACGCGCAATAACGCATGGGGATTCCCCATCGACACTACGCCGATTTCAAGATGTTCGCCATCGGCTTCCAAAGCATGCAAGAGCAGATCCTGTTCTGCACTGAAGGGCACCATCTCCGGTTCGAAACGCGGCTTGCCCATGTCGACCCGTACCCGGCCATCGTCCTCGATCATGAGGGTAAGAGGGCCGCCCTGGGTCTCGACGCGAATCTCACGCTTATGCGTCAGGCGCTGATCGTAAACGAAACGTGCAAAGCAGCGGGCGCCGTTGCCGCAGTTTTCCACTTCACTGCCATCCGCATTGTAAATGCGATAGCGAAAGTCCATCTCCGGGTCGCGAGGCGGCTCGACGGTGAGCAACTGATCGAAACCAACGCCAAAATGGCGATCCGCCAACCGGCGAATCTGTTCTGTTTCCAGTCTCGCGCGCTGGGTGACCAGATCGATCATCATGAAGTCGTTGCCCAGACCTTGCATCTTGGTAAATTGCAGCAACATCACAACCTCTCCGGCAGCAGGGCTTCACCATTCCATAGCGCCTCGAGGGTTTCGCGGCGTCGTACTTCATGCATCTGGTCGCCATCCACCATGATCTCCGGCGGACGCGGGCGACTGTTGTAGTTAGACGCCATCACGAAGCCGTAGGCACCGGCAGAGCGCACTGCCAGCAGATCCCCCTCGGTCAGGGCCAGTTCGCGATCCTTGCCCAGGAAGTCGCCGGTTTCACATACCGGACCGACCACGTCATAGAGCGCCCTGTTTTGGGGAGTTCGCTTATCCACCGGGATGATCGCCTGCCAGGCCTGATAGAGCGAAGGGCGAATCAGATCGTTCATGCCCGCGTCAATGATGGCAAAGTTCTTCGTTTCGCCGGGCTTTAGATATTCGACCCGGGTCAACAGGATGCCCGCGTTGGCGGCGATCGAGCGACCCGGCTCGAACAGCAGGGTAAGCTCGCGCCCCTCGAGACGCTCGAGCAGGGCGCGGGCGTAGTCGAAGGGCTGTGGGGGCCGTTCGTCGCGATAGGGCACGCCCAGGCCACCGCCCAGATCGAGGTGTTCAATGACGATGCCCTGTTCACCGAGCCTATCGAGCAGTACCAGCAAACGGTCCAAGGCGTCGAGGAATGGCGAGAGTTCGGTGAGCTGAGAGCCGATATGACAGTCGATACCCACGGCTCGAACGTTTTCCATGGCGGCCGCTCGAGCATAGACGTCGAGAGCCTGATCCACCGGGATCCCGAATTTGTTGGCCTTGAGCCCGGTTGAAATATAGGGGTGAGTGCGGGCGTCCACATCCGGATTGACCCGCACTGACACCGCCGCGACCTTACCCAGCTGCGCTGCTACGTCATTGAGGCGCTCAAGCTCCGGCAGGGATTCCACGTTGAAGCACTTGATGCCCACGTCCAGCGCTCGGGCCATTTCATCGGCCTGCTTGGCAACTCCGGAAAAGACCACCTTGGCAGGATCGCCCCCTGCGGCCAGCACTCGTTCCAACTCTCCCAGGGAAACGATATCGAAGCCCGCTCCCATGCGTGCCAGTACATTGAGCACCGCCAGGTTGGAGTTGGCCTTGACCGCGTAGCAGATCAGATGCGGATGATCGCCCAACGCTTCGCTGTAGGCACGATAGTGGCGTTCCAGGGTGGCTCGAGAATAGACATAGCAGGGGGTGCCGAAACGCTCGGCGATGCTGGCCACAGGCACGTCTTCGGCATGAAGGATGTCGTTACGATAGTCGAAGTGATCCATGCTCAGCGCTCTTCTTTACTGTCGGGGAAGCCATCGGTATCGCTATCGTCTCTTTCGGGGCCGGGTTCCGTGTACTCACGAGCAGGGTCGTACGCCTCGGCGGCTTCTTCATCGCTGGGCGAGTAAAGCGGGCCTTTCTGACCGCAGCCCGCCAGTAGCATCAAAAGTAACAGGGCGATGCCAACACTTGATAGGGTGCGCACGTCAAGCACCTCCTGGCGATGTCGAATTGGCCATTGCGTCGAGCGCATCCCGGGCCCGCTGGGCTGCGGCTCGCACCTGATTCGGTGCGGTACCGCCGATATGGTTACGCGCGGCCACGGAGCCTTCCAGGGTCAGCACCTCGAAAACGTCGTCAGTGATAGCGTCAGAGAATTGGCGTAACTCCTCGAGACTCATTTCGGAAAGGTCCTTGCCTTGCTCAATACCATAGGCCACGGACTGGCCAACGATCTCGTGAGCGTCACGGAACGCCACGCCCTTGCGCACCAGATAATCCGTCAGATCCGTGGCGGTTGAGAAACCCCGCCGCGCCGCTTCATACATGCTATCTGTCTTGGCTTCGATGGCGGGCACCATGTCCGCAAAGGCCTTGAGGCAGCCCTTGACGGTATCCAGGGTATCGAACAACGGTTCCTTGTCTTCCTGATTGTCCTTGTTGTAGGCCAGCGGCTGGGACTTCATCAAGGTCAACAGACTCATCAGGTGGCCATAAACCCGCCCGGACTTGCCCCGCACCAGTTCCGGCACATCCGGGTTCTTTTTCTGCGGCATGATCGAGGAGCCGGTGCAGAAACGATCCGGCAGATCGATGAAATCGAACTGGGCGCTGCTCCACAGCACCAGTTCTTCACTCATGCGGGAAAGATGCATCAGCAAAAGGCTGGCAAAGCTCACGAACTCGATGGCGAAATCGCGATCGCTCACCGCGTCCAGGGAGTTCTCGGCAGGACACTCGAATCCCAGCAGTTCCGCGGTAACATGACGATCGATGGGATAGGTGGTGCCGGCAAGTGCCGCCGCTCCCAAGGGCATCACGTTGACCCGCTTGCGGCAGTCCCGCAGGCGCTCCTGATCCCGGGCGATCATCTCCTGCCAGGCCAGCAGATGATGGCCGAATGTTACCGGCTGAGCGGTCTGTAGGTGAGTGAAGCCCGGCATGAGGGTATCGGCTTCGCGGTCCGCCAGCTCGATCATGCCGCTGCGCAGACGCGCAAGTTCCGCGTTGATGACGTCGATCTCGTCACGCAGATAAAGACGAATGTCCGTGGCTACCTGATCGTTGCGCGAGCGCCCGGTGTGCAGCTTCTTACCGGTAGTGCCGATCTTCTCGGTCAGCCGCGCCTCGATGTTCATATGCACGTCTTCAAGGGCGACGGACCAGGGAAACTGGCCGGCCTCGATCTCTGCCTCGACCTCGGCGAGCCCGTCGAGGATAGCCTCGCATTCGTCGCTGGTCAGTACGCCGACCCGTTCGAGCATGCTGGCATGGGCCTTAGAGCCGCGAATGTCGTGATGATAGAGACGACGATCAAAATCCACAGAGGCGGTGAACTTTTCGACAAAGGCATCGGTGGGCTCGCTGAAGCGGCCACCCCAGGACTGGTTGGTTTGCTGGCTCATGGTGCGATGCGTCCTGCACGGTCTTGGAGCCTGCTCATGATCGTGAATAGGCTCTTGGTGATAGTTTGCCCAGGATTGTACCAGAGTCATCGTTACAGGCGAGATCGCCATGCAAGGGCCTGTTGACGTTTCATTCACGGCCGCGCTGGCGCCAGTTTTTATTCGGGGCAAGGCAGGAGGAGAGAAATTTGGTTATTCCAAATGAACGACGACTAACGCAGCAGCGGATAAAAACTGGCCCAGCCCTTCGGGTTGCGCAGCAAAAAGCGCCATTCTGCGTTGCGAAACGTGAAAAGGGAATAACCCTTCCCTGCGCTTCGCGCCTTGACTGACACTTTTTGATGCAGCAACGCGGTTCGCGATGAAACGTCAACAGGCCCTAGACCGAAGCGGTGAGCGTTATTGGATTTTACTAAACCGGCGACTGCTTTATCATGAGGAGCAAATGCCGCCGTTGCGGCAGACGTCGATCGTGGTCGACGGATAACTCGACCATCTGAACCAGGAGTTTGCCGTGTCCGCCATCACGACCCTTCGTATTGCTACCCGCAAAAGCATGCTGGCCTTGTGGCAAGCCGAGCATGTGCGTGATCGCCTGATGGAGTTGCATCCCGGTCTCGAGGTCGAACTGGTCGCCATGTCCACCCGAGGCGACAAGATTCTCGACACGTCCCTGGCCAAGGTTGGGGGTAAAGGGCTGTTCGTCAAAGAGTTGGAAGAATCGATGCTCGACGGTCGAGCAGACATCGCAGTGCATTCGATGAAGGATGTGCCGATGCACTTCCCTGAAGGATTGGGGCTATCGGTAATCCTTGAAGGTGCGGAGGCTACCGATGCCTTCGTTTCCAATCACTACGCCAGCTTCGACGCCTTGCCTCAAGGCGCCAAGGTCGGTACGTCCAGTCTGCGTCGAGGGTTGCAGGTCAGCGAGAAGCGCCCGGATCTGGAAGTGCTGACCCTGCGGGGCAACGTGCAGACGCGACTACGCAAGCTTGATGATGGCGAATACGACGCCATTATTCTAGCCACCTCGGGATTACGCCGGCTTGGACTCAGTGAACGCATTACCATGGAGCTGCCGGCGGAAGTCAGCCTGCCTGCCTGTGGCCAAGGGGCGTTGGGCATCGAGTGCCGGATCAATGATCCTGAATTACTGAATTTGCTGGTGCCTCTCGATCATCTGGATACCGCGACACGGGTGCGGGCCGAGCGCGCCATGAATACGCGTCTGGATGGAGGGTGTCAGGTGCCTATTGCCGGTCATGCGGTGCTCGAAGAAGGCGGGCGAACCCTGTGGCTGCGCGCCCTGGTCGGCATGCCAGATGGTTCGCGGGTGCTGCGTGCCGAAGGCCGTGGCTCGGCGAATGAGCCGGAAATATTGGGTATCCGCGTAGCCGAGGATCTTCTCGATCAGGGCGCCGGAGAAATCCTGGCCGAGGTCTACGGCGATACCGAATGAATGATTGCCCCAGGGTACTGATCACACGTCCTGGCGCTCGTAGCATTCCCTTGCGTCACGCGCTTGAAGCCTTGGGCGCCGAAGTGCAAAGCCTGGATATCATGCGGCTCGAGGCGCTCCCTGAGAGTCACGTCATACGCCAGGCGTTGCTCGATTTCGATCATTACCATGCCGTGGTAGTGATCAGCCCTTTTGCCGCCGAATGCCTGGTGGAAGGGCTTGATCGCTATTGGCCGCAGCTACCATTAGGGCCTCGCTTCTATGCGGTGGGAGCAGGTACCGCCCAAGTATTGCATCAGCATCTTGATGTGCCTGTACATATTCCCGTTGCAGCCAAAGAGGATACGAGCGAAGCATTGCTGCAATTGGCGTCGCTGCAACGGCTCGATCAGCAGCGGGTATTGCTGGTAGCGGGTGAGGGTGGGCGCACCCTGCTCGCTGACAGTCTCGCGCAGCGCGGAGCCCGGGTGGATCGTATTGCATTATATCGACGTAACCTGATGACACCTGAGGGTGTGGGCGCGTTACACTTGGCAAATGGGGATTTTTCAGCGCTGCTGGTGACCAGCGGCGAAGTACTCGAACATCTGGCAGGATGGTGCATGCCCAAGGCGTTGAACCAACCGCTAATCGTTTCCAGCCAGCGTTTAGCTACACTGGCTAATACGCTGGGATTTTTGCATCCTATAGTGGCGCAAGGTGCCACGCCCTCCGCCTTGGCGGTGGCTGTGGCCGATGTTTGCAACCTGGGTGGCGCCGATCATGACGATCTTGAAAAAGGCTAGCAAGAGATGAGCAAGCAAGGACACGATCAGGACAAACAACAAGGGGTACCTGTTGGTGCCAATAACAGTCAGTCATCTAGTGATGCATCGCATACATCGGACATGAAACAAACGTCAGATACCAGGGAAGCGCCCTCGAGCGCTTCTCAAGAGCCGACAAATACTACCGCTACGACTGGTGGTAGTACGCTCGGTAGTCAGGGTAAAGACGAGGCTGGCAAACGACATTCCGCGCGACGTGGATCGGGCAAGAGCGCTAGAGGCAAGGCGCCAGGCAAGGAAACGGCAGCCAAACCATCGACAAGCAAGCTCGCGGATGACAAGTCGGCAACCTCTACTTCTGTACCGGGAGCCACGCCTGTTTCAAGTGAAAGCGCCGCCGCACGCTCGCAAAGCGGTGCAGCGACGGGCAGTACTTCTACCTCCGCCACCACGTCTGCAGCTAGTTCTTCTGGGAGCCAGTCAGGTCCTGCCGTTACATCGGCAGCAAGCACGGACTCCAAGCCTGAAGCGACTCGAACGGCGAACACCGGTACAAAAGGATCTGCTCAGCCCGCAGCTGCAAGCACCTCCGCGCCCAGGCCGGGAGCGGGCGGCGGCGGCGCCATGTCGGGTGCAGCAACCAGCGGTCACCATGGTGGCGGGGGCGGCGGGCGTAGTACCGCCGGTATCGTGGCGCTGGTGCTGGTCTTGATCCTGGCAGTGGCAGGCGTGGTTGCGGGCTGGTGGCTGTGGCAGCAGATGTCGGCGCAACAACAGCGATTGGCGCAGCTGCCCCAGTCGTCCCAGGTCGAGAGCAATGCCAGTGACATCGATCAGCTCTCATCCCAGGTCGATCAACTCGAATCCCAGACGAATCAAGTAAGCCAGCAGCGCGAACAAGCTCTTGAGGATATGAAGCAAGATCTTGACTCGCAGATGCAGCAGTACCAGGACGATGTCAATCAGACCCTGGACCGTGTGCTGGAGCAGCTTTCCAGCCAGCAGCAGACCGATGAAAGCGAATGGGTTTATGCCGAAGTCGAGTATTTGCTGAAGCTTGCCAATCAGCGTCTGCAGCTCGAACGTGACGTCAATGGCGCGCAGTCATTGCTGCAGACGGCTGACAAGCGTCTGACCGAAATCGACAACCCGGCCTTGACCCCGGTACGCCGTGCTATCCAATCCGAACTTGGCGAGCTGAATTCCGTGCCTGACGTCGACCGCACGGGTCTTTACCTGACGCTCATGGGAATACAGGAGCAGGTGGCCAAGCTGCCGTTGCAGCAGGATATCGAGCAGATTGCTGCCAAGGGTGGTGATACGTCTCAGGTCGAAGGCGGCTGGCAGCAACAGCTTTCTCGCTTCGGTCAGGAGCTGAAGGAGCTGGTCGTGGTGCGTAAGCACGATCAAGCCCTGGAGGCGCTGATGACACCGCAGCAGGAGTCTTATCTGCGCCAGAACGTACGTCTACAGCTGGAGCAGGCACAATTGGCGGTGTTGCAGGCCAATCCCGAGCTTTATAAGGCGAGCCTCGAAAAAGCTGGTGCGTTGATCGACGGGTATTACGATCCGGATAGCGACGGTGTGAAGAAGGTTCTCGAGCAATTGCCTCAGCTATCTGAAAAAACGATACAGCCTGAACTGCCGGACATCAGCGAGTCCCTGCAGCAACTACGTGATTTCATGAAGCGCCGTCAGGACGGCGGGAGCGCTGACGCATGAGGAAGCTCATTCTCATCATCGTTCTCGGGCTCGCCATCGGCGCCTTGTTCGGTCAGTTGATGCAGGCCGTGCCGGGCTACTGGCTCATCCGGGTAGGCGATACGTCGTTTCAGACCTCATTCTGGTTCGGTCTGGTACTGCTGCTGGCGCTATTCCTCGTTTTACATTTCTTGCTGAGACTGTTGTCGCGGCTGCGTCGTCCGGTCAGTCGTCTCAAGATCTGGAACAGCCGCAACCGTAACCGTAACGCCATGCGCCGCACGGTGCGGGGATTGGTCGCACTGGCGGAAGGACGCTGGAAGCGGGCGGAAAAGGCTTTGACCCGCGCCGCGGACGATTCGAGCACACCGCTGGTCAATTATCTTTCCGCGGCGTTGGCTGCCCATTACCAGGGGCGTTATGACCAGGCCGACGTGCTATTGAAGCGAGCGCATTACAGCACCGAAGGCGCTGATACGGCGGTTGGCATGGTGCAGGCCCAGCTGATGCTCGACCGTCAGCAGTTCGAAGAGGCGCTGGCGACGCTCACACGCCTTGAACGTCAGCTTCCCGAGCATCCCCAGGTGCTCAAGCTGCTCAAGCAAGCCTATCTGAGCGTCAACGACTGGGATGGTCTGCGTCGCTTGATGCCAAGATTGGCGCGCCACCAGCTGGTGACCCAAGAGGAGCGGCATGAGCTCGAAAAGCGTGCTTATCGCGAGCTATTGATACAAGCGGCTCGTAATCCCAGCGATATCGAGCGGGTACGTAGCCTATGGGCGGATATCCCGGATTATCTGCGCACCGACATCGAACTGGTAGGACTCTACACCGAGGCGCTGGTGCGGGGTAACGAAGAGGGGCTTGCGGAACGCCTCTTGCGCCATACCCTTAGAGAGCATTGGGATAACCGATTGGTATTGCGCTACGGCGTACTCAATGTCGATGCAGGACGCCAGCTTGCCTATGCGGAAAAATGGCTGCAGGAGCGACCCAACGATCCTGATCTATTGCTGACACTAGGCCGGCTCTCGCTACGTAATGCGTACTGGGGCAAGGCGCAAGAGTATTTCGAGGCTAGTCAGCGCCAGCGTCCCAACGGGGTCGTATGTGCCGAACTGGCGCGATTGTTCGCCAATATGGGCGAGCACAGCAAAAGCCAGCTCTATTATCGTCAGAGTGTCGAGCTGCTCGATAGATCGCTGCCGGCACTACCGCAACCAAGCGAACAGAACCCGTAAAGCAAACACTCGTATTGCTCTCCTGGGCGCCTCTTGGCGCCCTTTTTTATGGGGTTTTGCTGGGCGAAGCGCCCCAGGTGGTTGCATAAGAAAAGACCACCGCTAGGGTGGTCTTCAGCTAGATGGTGTGGTTTACCTATCCTCCTGAATCAATCAGGTGTTTTCGTCGTTATCCCGATCTGGCTGGGTATGCTCCCTGGGCGGTGAAGCGGGTTCATGGTGCGGCGATGATTCGCGCGGGAGCCCCGAATGCGCGTCGCCACGGGGCTGGCCGGCTGGGCTGTTATCGATGGGGAAATCCTGCCGCATGACGCGCAGATTGGCAGGCGGCGCCAGGCCGTCCTTGTCCTGACCGAAATAGAGCGTGGTATGGGGGAAGGGTATTTCGATCCCCGCCTCATCGAAGTATTTCTTGACCAGGCGGTTGTAGGCGCGTCCTACCGCCCATTGATCTCCCGGGGTGGTCTTGATGATCGTGCGGATATTGACCGAGCTGTCGGCCAGCGCAACGACGCCGGCAACGCTGAGCGGCTCAAGCAACTTGTGGCCATGCTCTTCGCTGGCCTTGAGTTCCTCGAAGGCCTGTTCGAGTTGAACGATGGCGTCGTCGATGCTCTCACGATAGGCAATGCCGTACTCGCCGACATGATTGCCGAATCCACGCATGTAGTTGGATACGGTATCGACGCTTGAGAAAGGCACGATGTGGTAGGTGCCGGATAGATCACGAATACCTACGGAGCGGATGCTCAAGCGTTCTGCAGTACCGGTAATGCCGCCCACGGTGACCACATCGCCGGTGTTCATGGCATTTTCGATCTGGATGAATACCCCGGTGATGATGTCCTGAACCAGCTTCTGGGCGCCGAAGCCGATGGCCAGGCCCAGCACCCCCGCGCCGGCGATCAACGGACCGATATTGATCCCGATTTCTGCCAGTACGATCATGCTGGTCAAGGTGACAAGCGTGATGGCCAGGGCATTTCGAAACAGGCTCAATAGCGTCTTGGTCCGGGCAGTAGGCTCGTTCCGACGGCTGTCGTCATTCAGACGGTGTTCGATAAGACTGGCCAGCACGATCCATATGGCCGCCGCTACGGCAAGAATAAGAATAATATCGATCAGCTTGCTGACCGTATTGTAACCGGCCTCAGTGGCGTACCAGGCCGCTAGATCGAACGCTCCCCAGGTATCGAGTACCAACAGCACGACACTGATCAAGATGAGTGTCCGAATCACTTTCAAGAAGGTAGGGATATAGGCGTTGAGGCGTGATTCGAGCTTGGGCATCTTGCGTCGCCAGTCTGCGGACAGGGTAATGCGTTTGCCGATGAGCTGAGTGAGCATGCCCGACAGCAGTAGACCGATGCCAACGATGATGAGCGTTCGCAGGGTCGCCAGCATGACGCTGGGTAACGCATCTTCAGGACGCAGGATACTGAGTACCAGGATGAACAGAAAATAGGCAATGGCGAGCAGGTGCCAGCATCTAGCAATCACTCTCAGTGCCATGCTGGAAGCTCCCATGGAAGCATTGGCCGCCTTTTTCTCCAGGGCCTTGCGTACCTTGAGGCGGTTTTTCAACACGAAGGTCGTGGCGTAAACAAAGGCCAGCAGCATGATGATCAGACCAAGCGCATGGCCCAGCGCCAATGAAGCATTGGTATTGGTCAGCGGGACGGCCACCAGCATGCCGTAGCCCACGAAACCGGTCAGTGACGCGAGCCAACGATTCCAGTGCGCGGCTTCCTTGGCATCGATGGGCAGCAGGCGTAGTCCTTCGTGACGAGAGGCAAAAAGAACGCGTATGGCGGCCTTGATCAGCTCGATGATCAAGAAGGCATTGAGGAACAGCGAGGCTTGGGTCGATAGGGCGCCGCTTTCACCGATCGCAAAAGTCGCGATCAGGTTGCCCCCCACGTAAGCCAATGCAACGACAGCAACATCTATAAGTGCCGCCAGTACGACCGCCGCTGTCGTTCTCATCAATGTGCTGCGATCATCGCCCTGTCGGGTCCAATGGCTTATCCGATTGAACAGGGGTCGGGCCAGGCCGCGCAGAATGAAAAACAGCGCGAAGGTGGCAACGATGACCAGTGCCATATTGAGCGCCAACCGGCTGATTTCCGCCATGCTGATGCGAGGCGCCAGGCTGTCGCCCGCGGGGGATATCAGTGCGCCCAGCGCGCCGGTGAAGTTCTTGAACTGACGGCCCATATCACCGGCAATGGCGCTGGTAGTCTCGGCAAGCTGTCGAGCAAGGGAGGTATCTTGAGCGCCTTGCTTGCCAGGTGCTTGCTCTGCGTTGCTGGCCTGAGATGTTCCCTCTGTCGCATCCGCCCCTTCTTGCTGACTCGACGCCAGGGAGCGCAGCTCTTCGATCAAGCGCTGACGCGACTCCTCGTTTTCGAGCAGATCCGCCAAGGTCGAATAGGCGGGGCCATCGGAGGCGGGCTCTTGAGAAGGTCCGGTCTGCTGAGCAAAAACCGGCAGCGCGATCAGCATAAGCGCCATGGCAAGCCAGCGTCTCAATTGAACGTTCAAGCGGGTTAACGACACGCTAAAAGCCTCCTTCCAAGGCAGTAATACATCTCTATGCGACATGGCTAGGGTTTTGGATGAATGCGATCATGCCGCCATCCGACCGAAACAGAGCAGCATGATGCGCGATTCGTGACGGCGGGAGTGTACCAAGGCTTTTTGTGTTCTGGCGACATCCGAGAATTTCTTTATCGCCGCTACGCTATGATGATCAGTCCATGATTCCAGGAGAGTTAGCGTCAGATGGCTACCAGTATTCCCCGCATCAGCCTTGAGCAGTGGGCCGTGTTGCAAGCCGTGGTCGATGAAGGCAGTTTCGCCCGCGCTGCGGAGTCGCTGAACAAGAGCCAGTCGGCGGTAAGCTATACCCTCAAGAGCATGCAGGAACAGCTGCCCGTCGAGATGCTTGAGATACGCGGACGCAAAGCTGAGCTTTCAGAGGCGGGAGAGACGTTGCTGCGTCGCGCACGCGTGCTCATCGAAGAGGCCCTGAGCCTGGAACGACTAGCCGCCAATCTGGCTCAGGATTGGGAACCGGAGGTTCGGCTGGCAATAGAGACGATCTTCCCGCCCGAGCTTTTGGGCGAAGCGCTGGCTGCCTTTATTCCTGAAAGCCGATCGTCTCGTGTACAGCTCATCGAATCGGTGCTCTCCGGCACCCATGAGGCGCTGGCAAATGGCAGTGCCGACTTGATCGTTACCAATCGGCCACCCCCCGGGCTCCTGGGGCAGCCTCTTCTGCCCATCGAGTTTGTGGCTGTCGCTCATCCGCAGCATCCCTTGCATCGCATGGGGCGCGAACTGACCCAGCAAGACCTGAGGGCCCACCGGCAATTCGTGGTCCGCGATACCGGCATCAAGCGCAACCAGGACGCAGGCTGGCTAGGCGCGGATGAGCGCTGGACCGTATCCCAGCTCAAGACCTCGATTCAGTTCGTCACCCAGGGACTGGGCTTTGCCTGGTTGCCTGTAGAGCATATTCGCAAGGAGCTGGAGGCCAAGATACTAAAACCACTTCCGCTAGCCGAGGGCGGTAGCAGGAGCGAGGAGTTGTATCTGGTCTTTGCCAACCGCGATAGCGCCGGTCCGGCAACCCAAGCACTGGCTCAGGCGCTGCAGGCGGTTTGTCGTGACTACAAGCAGACCAGGCAATAGGCGGGCTTCAAGCATCAATATGACAGGCCTGTAACCCATCGAATTTTTCGATCGTTATGTCCTGATAATTAGAACCAACCAACCGATACCAGGCGTTATTCTTGTGGGCAATGATTCCTGACCCGCTATCTTGGTATAAACAATACAAGGAGTTGTTACATGGGACGACTTACCGATTTCCTGTCGCGGCTTTTTAGCGGTTCGGAAAACAGCAGACCTTCACCACAAGAGGAACCTGAAATGACAAAGATACTAGTTCTTTATTATTCCATGTACGGCCACATTGAAACCATGGCCAACACCGTGGCGGAAGGTGCGCGTGGTGTGGAAGGCGTCGAAGTGACGGTCAAGCGCGTTCCGGAAACCATGGATAACGAAGCTTTCAAGTCCGCCGGTGGCAAGACAGAGCAGGGTGCGCCGGTGGCCACTCCCGCAGAGCTTGCGGAATACGATGCGATCATCTTTGGCACGCCGACGCGTTTTGGCAACATGGCGGGCCAGATGCGCACCTTCCTGGACCAGACCGGTGGCCTGTGGTCCAAGGGAGGCCTGGTCGGCAAGGTGGCAAGCGTCTTTACCTCTACCGGCACCGGTGGCGGGGAAGAGATGACCATCACCTCCACCTGGACGACCCTTGCACACCACGGCATGGTGATTGTGCCGATCGGCTATGCCACTTCGGAGCTTTTTGATATCTCCCAAGTCGGCGGTGGCACACCCTATGGCGCCTCGACCATTGCCGGTGGCGACGGCTCGCGCCAACCCGACGAGCGAGAACTGACCATCGCCCGCTTCCAAGGCGAGCATGTGGCTAAAGTCGCGGCTAAGCTGAAAAACTAAGCTTCTTGATCGCCCAGGGAGGGCAGTGCCCCTCCCTTCGCCTGTCATTTCTATACGCCTATCTCTATCGAGCACGTGGCTCGTGGCGCTGAATCAGCGCGGCGCACTTGAATGCATAGGCAACTTTCAAACGGAGAGGATGGTTATGGGATTATTAATCAACGGCGAGTGGCACGATCAGTGGTACGACACCAAGAAGCACGGCGGTGAGTTCGTGCGCGAATCCGCCCAGCTGCGCGATTGGGTGACGGCGGACGGTGAGCCGACTCCCGAAGGCCAAAAGAGCGTGCCCGCAGAAGCGGATCGCTTTCATCTTTATGTATCATTGGCTTGTCCCTGGGCGCATCGCACCCTGATCATGCGCAAGCTCAAGGGGTTGGAGTCGCTGATGGGCGCCTCCCATGTCAGCCCGCTGATGCTGGGTGAAGGCTGGTCGTACCATGTCGATGAAGGTTCCAGCGGCGACCCTGTCAATGGGGCAGAATATCATCGTCAGCTTTATACCCTGACGAATCCTGAATACACCGGGCGCGTCACGGTGCCGGTGCTGTGGGACAAGCAGGACAATCGCATCCTCAACAATGAGTCCGCCGATCTGGTGCGGATCTTCAATGACGCCTTTGACGGAATAACCGGCAATCGTCTCGATTTCTACCCTGAGGATCTGCGCGAGATCATCGATGACGTCAACGCCGATGTCTACGACCATATCAACAATGGGGTCTACAAGACCGGTTTTGCCACGGAACAGGACGTTTACGAAAAGCATTTCGTTGCCCTGTTCGAGTCGCTGGATCGCATGGAGGCGCGCTTGGAAAAGCAGCGCTACCTGGCCGGTGAGTGGATGACCGAAGCGGATATCCGGCTGTTTACCACCCTGGTGCGCTTTGATGCCGTCTATCACGGCCACTTCAAATGCAACCTGCGCCGCATCGAGGATTACCCCAATCTATCGAACTACCTGCGCGAGCTGTACCAGTGGCCGGGGGTCAAGGAGACCGTCAATCTTGATCATATAAAGCGCCACTACTACTACAGCCACGACACCATCAACCCGACACGCATCGTTCCCAAAGGGCCTGCGCTGGATTTTGACCGGCCGCACGATCGGGAGCGCTTAACCGGAAAGGGCGTACGGGAGAAGTCCTGATCAAGCAAACACTGTGGATCGCCTCCTGAGAGGGGCGATTCAGTTTTCGACCACACCAACTCCCCTGTTAATGGCTCATGCGGGCCGCCTCACCGTAGCGGAAGCTCGAGTCGTGCGTGACTCTGGAGAGACGATCGATGAATCGCAGCGATCTTAGACGTGTCGATTTCAACCTGCTGGTGGTGTTCGAGACGTTGATGCACGAGCGCAGCGTCACGCGAACCGCGGAGAAGCTTTTCCTCGGCCAACCCGCGATCAGTGCGGCCCTTTCACGCCTGCGCCAACTGTTCGACGATCCTTTGTTCATACGTACCGGACGTACCATGGAGCCCACTGCCCGGGCCAGGGAAATATTCACCCAACTGCATCCGGCGCTGGATGCCATCTCCAATGCGCTCAGCCATACCCAGGAATTCGATCCCGCCACAAGCGACAGAGTCTTTCGCATTGGCCTCCCTGATGACGTGGAATTCGGGCTGATGCCTTACCTGCTTCGACGTATACGCTCGGAGGCACCGAATATCGTGCTGGTCGTGCGTCGCACCAACCACCTCTTGATGCCGGCGCTGTTGAGCTCCGGGGAGATAACCCTTGGAGTCAGCCATACAAGCGAACTGCCTGCCAACGCAAAACGCAAGAAGCTGCGTGTCAGCAAGCCCCGGGTGTTGCGCGCCGATCGCATCCCCGGCGCCTTATCGTTGGATGACTACTGCGCCCGCCCGCATGCCCTGGTGTCCCCGGCGGGGGATCTGAGCGGTTTTGTCGACGAGCGTCTGGCGGCGCTGGGACGCAGCCGGCAAATCGTACTGGCCATTTCCCAGTTCAGTGGCTTGAGCACGCTGCTTTCGGAAACAAACATTATCGCCACGGTGCCGGACTATGTGGCAACAGCGCTCACCGCCCATAGCGAGCTGCGCGAAGAATCGCTGCCTTTCGAAGCGCAGGATTTCGACCTTTCTCTGGTGTGGAGCGGTGCGCAGGACAACGATCCCGCTGAACGGTGGATGCGGTCACGCATTCAAATGCTGGCGGATGATGCGGAAAATTCGGTGACGCCACTCGGTAATTAAGCTCGCACCATTATCGTTATCATTGATACATCATTAATCCGCGTGATAATTGTTTTTGCTTCGTTCGATTCGAATCATCAGGGGAAAATGCACATACTTAGCTTGTAAACACAGCAACCCAGACGTATTCAATTGGAGGTAGAGACCATGAAAACTACACTTCTTTTTTCAGCAATTATCGCCGCCACTTTCTCCATGACGGCATCCGCCAGCGCAGTGACCGCGCGCATAAACCAGGAAATTCGCGAGCCGCTTTCATCCACGGTATCGCAACAGAATGTCGAGGTATCGCAGCAGGATATTATGAAAAAGCAGGCAAAAAACATGCTTGGACAGAGCGATGCACTCAAGCAACATGCGATTTATATATCGGAAGTATCCGCCAGTGAGACAAGCTACTCCAATGACTCTGGCAAAGAGCTAACGGCGTCTAAACCGCTTGACTGGTAATGGGCCAGGCGATTCATCGTTTGTCGCAAGCTTTGCAATATTGGCATTTATTTACTCGATCCATGGCGCTATCTTTCCATTACCGACAATGGAGATAGCGCCGTTTTTCGAGGCGCTTTGTTGAGGCCTACGGACGTTGTACCACTGGATTGAATCCGGCTCGCTTTCAGCGCAGGAGCCAGAACAAGGAGTAGCTTGGTGAAACCGGTTATCCGTCGATCATGGTGCCTGACAATACTGTGGTGCGTTTCAATGCTGCCGGCGCAGGCGCAGGACCGTCCGGGGGTGGCGCTTGAGAAGGTAACCCGGTCGGACATCATCAGCGAAGTCAGCCTCAATGGCACCGTCAATGCGCTGCGCACGTCGCAGTTGTCGGCAGCGGTGGCCGGTCTTGTCAATAGCGTTCAGGTGAATGCAGGCGATCGCGTAGCCGCCGGCGATCTATTGATCGGCCTTGACGAGAAGGAAGCGACGTTTGAACTGGAAAGCGCCCGTGCGGAGTCGGCGGAAGCCCAGGCACGACTAAAAGAAGCGCGCCGGCGCTTCACCGAGGCCGAATCCGTCGGGGCGGGCCGCAATATTGCCGCCACCGAAGTGAGCGCCCGGGAAAGCGAGGTGGCGACGACCGAAGCCACCCTGGCGCGACTGCGAGCAGAGGAGTCGCGCCGTCAGGTATTGCATGAGCGCCACAGCATCGAAGCCCCTTATGAGGGGGTAGTCAGCAACCGGTCAGCCGATCTTGGCGAGTGGGTGACCCCCGGAGATACGCTGCTGACGCTGGTGGATACAACGAACCTGCGACTGGACTTTCGCGTACCCCAGGGTTACTACCAGCGCATTGACGATAATGCCCGGCTGCTGGCCACTACCGATGGCACCGATGCGAAACCAATCCCCTTGACCATCGAGTCCCTCATACCTGTAAGCGATCCTCAAGCCAGGACCTTCCTGCTACGAGCAACCGGTGGCGAAGCGCTGCAGGTTTTGCCCGGAATGGCGGTCAAGGCCACGCTGCAGGTATCCACCGGCGAGCAGGGGCTGACGATCTCACGGGATGCGATCAACCGCTATCCCGAGGGTCGCGTGACGGTGTGGATCGCCGAGCCGGTCAGCGGCTCGGATGATGAAGTTCGGGAAAAGGAGTATGAGGTTCGGGAAAAGCGGGTGGAAATCGGCGCCGGTTTTGGCGATCGCGTGGAGATTCTGAGCGGACTCGACGGCACCGAGCAGGTGGTGGTGCGGGGCAATGAATCTCTGCAGGAAGGCGCCCGAGTCGCCCAGGCGCCACGGAGTGCGCGCTGATGTTTGCCGGGATCATTCGTCATGGCACTTTAGTTACGGTCGTCACCCTGATCCTCACGATTCTTGGAGCGGCCGCGGCACTTCGCATTCCCATTCAGATGATTCCGGATCTGGAAACCCGCACGGTCACGGTGGAAACCACCTGGGCGGGCGCCACCCCCCAGGACATCGAGAAGGAAATACTGATCGAGCAGGAGCGCTTTTTGCGCAACGTGCCCAACCTCAGCGAGCTGACCTCGACGGCGACCAGCGGCGTTGCCGAAATCGAGCTGGAGTTTCCCTTCGGTGTCGATATCACCGAAACCCTGATCCAGGTGAACAACGCCCTCAGTCAGGTGCCAAGCTACCCCAATAATGTCGATGAGCCGCGCATCGTGGCCGCCTCTTTTTCTTCCAACGCCTTCATGGGCTTTCGCATCACCACCCTGCCGGATAATCCGGATGAGCTGAATATCGATCTGATGCGCGACTTCGTGGAGGATCGCGTCAGGCCTCGGATGGAGAGCGTGCCCGGCGTCTCGGAAGTGACGGTGGGCGGTGGCGCCGACCGGCAGATGCAGATCATCGTGGATGAAGCGAAGCTGGCCCAGCGGGGCCTGAGCCTGCTCGATCTGCGTGACGCCATCACCCGCCGCAATCAGGACGTTTCCGGCGGGGAGGTGGACGCCGGCAAGCGTCGCTACCTGCTGCGAACCGAAGGCCGGTTCCGTGATCTGGACGAACTGCGCCAGCTGGTGGTTTCCCGCAACGGCGACAGCGTGGTGAGGCTGTCGGAGGTAGCTGCGGTGCGCCAAGGGCAGTCCCGCATGCGTGAGCTGTCCTATGTCAACGGCCAGCGCGTGCTGATGATGCGGGTGCGCCGGGAAGCCGGCTCTAACGTCATCGATATCAAGCATGCCATGCTGGACGAAGTGAAACGCATCAATGAGGAAGTGCTGGAACCGGAAGGGATGCGGCTTACCCTCACCAACGATGATGTGCGCTACGTCGAAGCCTCGGTGGCCAATGTCTGGACCAACCTGGGAATCGGCGCCGTCTTTGCCACCCTGGTGATGTATCTGTTCCTGCGTTCCGGCCGCGCGACCTTTACCGGGGTGGTCGGCGTGCCGCTGTGCGCCATCGCCGCCTTCATGGGCCTGATGCTCACCGGCCGTACCATCAACGTGATCTCCCTGGCGGGGGTCGCGTTTGCGCTCGGCATGACCGTCGATAACAGTATCGTCGTGCTGGAAAATATCGAGCGGCACCGCCGCCTGGGCCTGGACCGGTTCGCGTCCGCGCTGAAAGGGGTTCAGGAAGTCTGGCCGGCAGTGCTTGCCTCGACCATGACCACCATGCTGGTATTCCTGCCCATTCTGTTCATCGAAGAAGAGGCCGGCCAGCTGTATTCGGACGTGGCAATCGCCATCTCCGCCGCCATCTTCGCCT
Organism: uncultured Halomonas sp.; assembly: GCF_947500835.1. Lineage (GTDB taxonomy): Bacteria > Pseudomonadota > Gammaproteobacteria > Pseudomonadales > Halomonadaceae > Modicisalibacter. The sequence continues at coordinate 76,516 of NZ_CANMTQ010000006.1, read as the reverse complement.
CGATGCTGGTGGCGGTCACCCTCATTCCCACCCTTAGTGCGCGGCTGGACTTCGGAGGCGGTCAATCCGCGACGGATGAATACGGCAATGTGGTCGCCGGGGGCTGGGCCAGCGCCATGGTGTCGGCGGTGCGCTGGCTGGTGGCCGGTCCGCTGCGGCGTGGCGTGGTGATTCTGGGCACCGTCGCCGTGAGCGCCTTGATCATTGTGGTGCTGACCCCGCCGGCGGAATACCTGCCTGAAGGGGAGGAACCCAAGACCTTTGCCTCCATGAACGCCCCGCCCGGCTACAACCTCGAGGAAATGGATCGCATTGCCCAGCAGGTGGAAGCGCATTTGCTGCCCCAGGTGAACGCCGATCCGGCGCCCTATGAGGCGGGGGAGACCTCGATTCCACCGCTGGCCTTCATGTACACCCAGGTCAATCCCACGGACATGCGCATCATCGCGCAAACCCTCGATCCCAATCATATCGAGGCGTTGATGACAGAGCTCACCGAGCTTTACCAGCAGTTCCCCGGCATGCGCGCCTTTGCCGCCAAGGGCTCGATCATCTCCAGCAACGATGGGGGGACCCGCAGCATCAACCTGGACATATCCGGGCCTGATCTGGTGTCCATCTATCGCGTCGCCAACCGCGTCTACCAGCGAGCCCAGACGATATTCGACAACCCGCGCATCCAGACGCAACCGGCAACCCTGTCCCTGGCACAGCCGCTGATCCAGGTGCGCCCGGACTGGGACCGGGCCGCCGAGCTGGGGCTGGATACCGAAGCGATCGGCTTTACCGTGGCGTCGCTGACGGAAGGCGCCTACGTGGACGACTTCTTCCTCGACGACGAGAAAATCGACATCTATCTGTACGGCAACAAAGGCCCGAATCCGGGCCTGCAGGTGTTGCCGGACGCCATGGTGCATACACCGCAAGGGGCGACGCTGCCGCTGTCCAGCCTGGCCACCATCGAGGAAACCGTCGATACCAGCGTCGTGCGCCGCCTCGACGGTCGCAGGACCGTGACCCTCAACGTGATTCCGCCTGACGATGTACCGCTCGAGGCCGGCGTCGAGCGGGTCAACACCGAACTGCTGGCCGCCATGCGTGATAGCGGCGAGGTGCCCACGGATGTGGCCATCGAAATCTCCGGCGCCAGCGATCAGCTCAACGCCACCCGGGATGCGCTCGCGGGTAACTTCTTGATTGCGCTGGTGATTGTTTATTTACTGCTGGTGGCGATCTTTTCCCACTGGGGCTTTCCCCTGCTGATACTGACCGCGATTCCATTGGGGATTGCCGGGGGCATCGTGGGTCTGGCGCTGATGAATCTGATCGGGGGGCTCTTGCCGATGATTGGCCTGCGCCCCCTCAGTCAGCCCTTTGACATGATCACCATGTTGGGCTTTCTGATTCTGATGGGCACCGTGGTCAACAACCCGATCCTGGTGGTGGAACAGGCGCGCCAGAATCTGCGTACCCAAGGCGCCTCGGTGGTGGATGCGGTGCTCGGCGCGGTGGCAACCCGCCTGCGACCCATTGCCATGACCACATTGACCACCATCTGCGGCCTGTCGCCGCTGGTGTTCCTGCCCGGCGAAGGCACGGAGCTGTATCGGGGGGTGGGGGCCATCGTGTTGTTCGGTCTGCTGGGGGCGACCACGGTCACACTGACGTTCTTGCCCGCGCTGACGGTCTCGGTGCTGAGCTGGCGCCGCAAATACAACAATGGAAAAGATAAAGAGCCGCGAGCGGCAGACCCAAAAGCCGCGCCTGGCGAATGAGATCCTCAGGGATGCGCCAGCATCGTTGCCGTGGCGGAACGCCACCGCCGGTAGGGGTGATGGCGTAATTTTATAACGCTCATCGCGCGACGTACGGCTTCGGCCGCTATCGTAAAGAGAGCAATAACGCACCAAAAAAAACCTTAGACCTATGGAAACTGACATGACGACTCGCAGAAATTTTCTAGGCTATGCCGCCACCGCCGTCGGCGCGATGCCCTTCGCTGGTGCCGCCTTGGCGCAGAACTCTTCCTCTACTTCCTCCTCTTCCTCGGGATCAGGGGCTGCCGCCGCGTCCCAGGCGTCTGCATCCGCTGCTTCTGGCTATGACGCCTCGACGGCCAACAAGGAACTCGATGTCATCAGCCTGCCGAGGCTGAAAGACGACTTCGAGGCAGCCGTCCCCAAGGCAGGCTATGTTTTCGTCAGCGGCGCCAAGGGGGATGAATGGACCCTGCGCGAAAACCGCCGCGCAATGGAAGACTTCCGCCTCATGACCCACCGGCTGACCGGCGTCAGCCCCCAGGATCTCGATCTCTCTGTCGAGATCCTGGGCCAGAAGTTGCCCTTCCCGTTCTTTGTCGCCCCGATGGGCGCCCATCGTATGGTCCATGAGGAAGGCGAAGTCGCCACCGCCAGGGGCACGGGCATGGCGGGTGCGCTCTATTGCTCCTCCGGCGCCTCGAACAAGACGCTAGAGGAGATCGCGGAAGCTACTACAGGCCCGAAATGGTTCCAGCTTTACTTCAACCAGGATGTGAACGTCACCAAGTCGCTGCTCCGGCGCGCGAAAAAGGCAGGCTATTCCGCCATCTTGCTGACCGCCGACGCACTAGGGCCAGGGACCCCGGATGAGTTCCGCGCGATGGGCATGCCGTTCCGACCGGACATGACCTTCGGCAACCACGATCCCGCCTTCGGCGGCACCGGCGACTTCCTGGCTCAGAAGGTCGATTTGACGCCGGACGACATCAAGATGATCAAGGACGAGACCGGCCTGCCGGTGATCGTCAAGGGCATCCTGCGTGGCGAAGACGTCGATCCCATCATCGCCGCCGGCGCGGACGCGATTCAGGTTTCGAACCATGGCGGACGCCAGATCGACGGTGTGCCGGGCGCAATCAGCGCGCTGCCGCTGGTCGCCAAGGCCGTTGACGGCCGCGTACCGGTCATCATGGACAGCGGCATCCGTCGCGGCATCGATGTGATCCGCGCGCTGTCCATGGGGGCAACCTGTGTCGCCGTCGGGCGCCCGGTGATGTACGGCCTGGGCGTCGGCGGCGCCAAGGGCGTGCAATCAGTGCTTGAAACGCTGGCTAACGAGCTGCGCACGGATTTGCTGCTGACCGGTGCCCGGTCGGTGGCCGACCTCGATGCGTCCTACATCTCCGTGACCGGCGCCAGCGCCGAAATGCAGGAGAACTGAATCATGCTGAACAGAAGCACTCTAGCCACCGCGCTGCTGCTGGCGGCCACGAGCCCGGCCGTGGCGTTCACCCACACCGGTGAAACCGTCGACGAGTCGATGTTCGAAGGTCGCGAGATCGCGCCCGACCCCTGGGCCGATCAATGCGATGTCGAGCGCAGCCTTGTGCCGATCGAAGGCAAGGAAAACCTGTATCGCCACACCAACAACACCTTCCCGGCGACCCACTCCGGGCTGGTCCTGATTCAGGACGAAGGCGCTCTGGTCATCGATGCGGGCAACCGCTGTGCGGCGGAGTGGCTGCGTGACGAAATCAGGGAGCGCTTCGACAAGGAGATCACCCTGGCCATTCTGACCCACGCGCATTTCGACCACCTCGCGGGCTCGAGCGTGTATCAGGAAGCTGGCGCGGAGATCATCGCCCAGCGCAACGCTCTCGAGCCAATCATCGGCGAGAAGATGCCCGTGGCCGAGCCGGATATCACCTTCGACGAGGAGATGACCGTCACCTTTGGCGACTACGAAGTATTGCTTCACCACGAGCCGGCGGGCAACCACTCCAACAGCATGGTCCAGGTCTGGATTCCCGAGTTGAGCGCCATGCAATGCACGGATGTGTGTCAGTCCGAGACCTTCCCCTACATGGACTTCCTGGACTTCTACTATCCGGGCTGGATCGAAACGCTGGACTGGGTGATCGACAAGAATCCAGACGTGATCGACGTCGGTCATTACTCCCCGGCGACCGCCGAGGACCAGGTCGCGCTGCGGGACTACATGACCGAGCTGCACGAACAGGTGCTCGAACTCCATCGCGAGGGAATGCCCTGGGACCAGCTGTGGCGCAACGTCACGGCGGGCAACGAGCACAAGGACGACTGGTTCGGCTATGAGTATATGCGCGTCCACAACATTCGCGGCATGTTCCGCTGGGTGGACAACCACCGCCGCGGTCTGTGGTAAGCCTCGGCCATTGCGCTGACGTTTCGGTCCGCAGCCGCGTCGCTGCGGACCGCTTTCTGGATGATATTGTCAGCGAGCAGGGGGCAGTTCCGATCGCCCGACGGGTGTCTGCGTGATGACGTAGGACGATCTAATCTGCTTTATGTGAACGGAACGCTGAGATGAATCGAACGGACTCCCTGAAGCAGTTGAGCAGATCCACAATGGTGGCCTCATCCTGCGCATCTTCCCGCCAGCACATACCCACAGAGCCGTCATCGCTGCCGATATCGATATCCAGCGTCGTCATAAGGCCTAGATCGCTGAAATGGCTAGCCACCCGTTCGGAAGCAATCGAGACCATATCCGTATTTTGCAGCAGCCACAAATTGCTCAGCAAAGAGGTGGACTCCACCCGGTAGTTGAGTGGCTTGCAGCCAGTACGGGTCAGCGCCGAGTCAAGCTTGGTGCGGATGGGCGTACCCTCAGGCCAGACGATCCAGTCATATTCGTACAGATCATCCCAACAGACCCTGCGGCGCTGAGTCAGCGGGTGACTGGGACGCGAGACAACCTGAATTCGCTCGTTGTAGAGCAGCTCGCTGCGAAACTTCTGTGAAGGCCGATAGTTGTCCAGCCGGCCAACCACCACATCCAGCTCGCCAATTTTCAGTTTGCCCAGTAGCGTATTCATGGTGTTTTCCTGCACCTGCACTTTTGAGCGGGGATGAAGCTGCAGGAAACGGACGATAGCCGTCGGCACAAAGCTGGAAGCAGAAACGGGTGAGGTGCCTATGGCGACACTCTCGGCGGCGCCCTCATGAACCGCTTCGATATTTTGCTGCGTGCGCTCAACCTCTGTCTGAATCCGACGGGCATGGCCAATCAGCACCTGGCCCAGTGCCGTGGGCTGCAACCCCCGGGCATGTCGCTCGAAAAGCTCACCCCCCACGTCCGCTTCAAGCTCCTTTAGCCAACGCGACAAAGCGGGCTGGCTGGTGTAATTGCGCCGCGCCGCTTCGCTCAGGCTGCCGGTTTCACCGAGGGTGATCAGCAGCGGCAGATGTTTCAGGCGTATGTGACGCGTCCAGATCACCATATGGGCCATGCCAAAACTGTTATGGGTTCATGTTTATACATCATTAGTACAGATGGGTTGGATCGACAATAATTTTTGCACAGTCGTGAAACCACTACAGGTAACCCAGATGCAGCTTTACAGTTTCTTCAATAGCTCCACCTCTTACCGCGTTCGCATCGCGATGGCGCTGAAGGGGCTCAGCTATGACTATCGGGGCATCAACCTGCGTGCAGGCGACCAGCGCCGCGCCGGTTATCAGAACGTGAATCCCGCCAAGGGCGTACCGGTCTTGGTTGACGAGAATGATGTCTCCTTGAGCCAGTCCATGGCGATCATTCAATATCTGGATGACACCCAGGAAGGCCACCGCCTGATTCCCCAGGAGCCTCTGGAAAAAGCGCGGGTGTTGGAGTTCGCTAATCTGATCGCCTGTGACATGCACCCGATCAACAACCTGAGAGTGCTTGGTTACCTGACGCAGAATCTGGGCGTCAACGATAGTCAAAAGAAAGAGTGGTATGCCCACTGGATTGCCGAAGGCTTTAGCGCAGCGGAAGCATTACTGGAGCGATACGGTAGCGGGAACTACTGCTTTGGCGACGAGCCGACGCTGGCGGACTGTTGTCTGGTGCCCCAGGCGGCCAATGCGTCGCGTTTTGGCTGCGACCTGAGCCCCTACAAGCGGGTGATGGCGGTTTACTCACACTGCTTGAAACACCCGGCTTTTCAGCAGGCGGCGCCGGAGAATCAGCCGGATTTCACCAGCTGACAATACCGAATGACAAGTGCCGCAGTTGAATTGACAGCGGCAGCCATCCAAGACGGAGATGACAACCATGCAATCTCTAGGAACTTTGGACGATCTTCCCCAGGAATACCGCGACGACCTTACCGATCTGAACCTTGTGCCCCTATGGCCGAGCATGAGAGCGGTGCTGCCCATGGGTGTTCCGACCCGTAATACGCAGACCCTCAACTGGCGCTACGAACAGGTGCGCCCCCTGCTGCTCAAGGCTGGTGAACTGACACCGATGGAAAAAGCCGAGCGTCGCGTGCTGGTGCTGGCCAATCCCGGCCATGGCCTGAGCAATATGCAAGCCACGCCGAGTATTTACTTGGGGCTGCAGTTGATCCTGCCGAATGAAACCGCGCCGAACCACCGCCATACCCCCAATGCGGTGCGCATTATTGTCGAGGGCGAAGGCGCTTACACCACTGTTGATAGCGAACCCTGCCGTATGGAGCGAGGCGATCTGATTCTGACGCCAGCGGGTAAATGGCATGAGCACCACCATGAGGGCGAAGGCCCCATCGTATGGTTGGATGTGCTCGACCTGCCACTGATCTATTCCCTGGAAGGTTCCTGGGCAATGGAGGGCGAGCCGCAGCAGGATGTGAAAAATCGCGATAAATCCTTTGCCGATTACAGTGCTGCCGGTGTTCTGCCAAGCCTGAATTTCGAGCGCGTGAATAGCAACGCCCCGATGCTCCGCTATCCCTGGAGCAACACCCGCGCTTGCCTCACCGAAATGGCGGCGGATTACGCCGAAGGCCTATTGCGCGTCGACTATGTGAACCCGGAGACCGGCACCAGCTTGTTTCCGAGCATCGGCTTCGGCGCCATCATGCTGCGTCCGGGGGAAACCGCCACCCTACCCAAACGTACGACAGCGTGCATTTTCCATGCGGTGGAAGGTGAGGGGGCTCTTCAGGTTGATGGCGGTGAAACGCTCACCTGGGTCGAGAAAGATACGTTTAGCGCCCCGGGCTACAGCGATATCACCCTGAGCAACGCCTCAGGCGGTGAGCCGGCTTTTCTCATCACCGCTGATGAAGCGCCCTTGCACCGGTATCTCGGCATTTTCTGACATGCGCCCCAGCGTTGGCTGGGGCACAAAGCAATGATTTCAACGTTTCAACTTGAAGAATCAAGAGAGGCTAAACATGGCTAACACCGTATTCCCCGCTCCCGCTCCGGTACTGGCCCCCATCCAGGGCTCCGACGAACGCTTCCCGATCAACCGCATCTTCTGCGTGGGTCGCAACTACTTGGCTCACGCTTCCGAAATGGGTGTGGAAGTAGATAAGAGCAAGCAGGAGCCGTTTTACTTCACCAAGCACCCGGCCTCTCTGGTGGAGTCTGGTTCTGCCATCGATTATCCGCCCCAGACAGAAAACTACCATTACGAAATGGAGTTCGTTGTTGCTATTGGCAAGGAAGGCTTTGAAGTCACTCAGGCGGATACGGATGATCTGATCTGGGGCTATGCCTGCGGCTTGGACATGACCCGCCGGGATTTGCAGCTAAAAGCCCGTGAACAGGGTCGCCCTTGGGATCTTGGCAAAGATTTCGAGCAGTCCGCCATCCTGTCTCCGATCGTGCCCGTGGCGCAGACCGGTATTGTCAACGAAGGCAAGCTGGAGCTGGCCGTCAATGGCGAAACCCGCCAATCATCCGATTTGAACATGCTGATCTGGAACGTGCGCGAAATCCTCGAGCACCTGTCCAAGTTCTACCACCTGCAGCCGGGTGACCTTATCTATACCGGCACTCCTGAAGGCGTCGGCAGCGTCGTCGCCGGTGACAAGATCACCGGCAGCATCGAAGGCGTAGGCGAGATATCACTGACTATCAACAGCTAAACAGTCAGCGGTCATCCGCCGCCAGAAAAGGCGCGGTCATACAGCACCGCGCCATTAAATCACTCCGCAACCAGCGCGTTTTTTATGCGTGTGCTAAAGCATGCAGACCATAAAAAAACAGAACAAGAACGAGAGGTTTTCTTGTGGGAGCAATAAAGAAACTGATCTTTTCTGCTGCACTGGGCGGAGCGATTCTGGCGAGTGCAGCGGCCCAGGCGGAGAAGCTGCGCCTGGGCCATGTGACCCCGCCAAGCCATATCTGGCACAAGGTCGCGCAGCGCTTTGACGCCAACCTGCAGACAGCCACCGATGGCGAAGATTGGATGATGCTCTTCCCGCTTGGCAGATTGGGCGGCCCGGATCAGATGATCGACCTGCTCCAGACCGGCGGCATTCAACTGGCGATGCTCACCGCCAGCTCCATCGCCAACCGCTATGCACCGATGAACGCCTGGTTTTTGCCGTACACCTTCGACAACGTCAGCGAAGCCGCCGCCGCGACCCAGTCACCGGAGGCGCAGCAGATGCTGAAGGATCTGAAAGAACACAAACTGGTCGGTCTTGGCTACGTCTTGGCGGGTATGCGCCATGTGCTGTCCGTCGATCCGCTCACCAACCTCGAGTCCTTTGAGAACCAGAAGATTCGCGCCTTTCCCAATCCGGTCTTCAATGATTGGTGGTCTGAATTGGGCGCCGCGCCTACTGCGCTTGCGCTGTCAGACGTCTCCTCTGCGCTGACCACCAACTTGCTGGATGGTGTCGATGTGGATCTGGATATCGTCGTCGGCTTGAAAATGTACCAGCAGGCGCCCTATCTGACGCTGACCAACCATATGGCGTTCCCGGCGGTCGTCGTCGCCTCGGAAAAATGGTGGTCCGGCCTTTCCGACGAGAAAAGACAGACAGTGATGGACGCCTTCAAGGAGGCGGAGGCCTGGGGCTTTGAGCAACAGGCGAAAGCAGAAGTCAGCAACCTGCAGATGCTCAAGGAATCCGGCGTGACGGTGAACGAGATCGATCAGACCTCACTGCAGCAGGCTGCGGACAAGATCATCGAGAAGTACACCTCTTTCAACGACGCTATCGCCGATTTTTACCAGGCGCAGACCAAGTAAAAAAAAGATTGGCCACCAGAGGTCACCATGATCAAGTTGATTGAACGGCTAGACAGGGCGCTGGCACGCGTCGAACTGACGGTGCTTATCGCCCTGATTGCAGCGCTTACGCTCATCCTTGTCGCGCAGGTTGTCCTGAGATATGTCTTCAACAGTCCACTGTTCTGGGCAGAGGACGTCTCCGTTCAGATTCTTATTGCGGCCACTTTTATTGGCGTCAGTTACCTGGCCTACGATGACGCACTGGTGCGAGTCGACTTCCTGATCGACCAACTGCCCCCGGGCTTGCAGGATGCATTGGTGTTCCTGCTGCGGCTGATCAGTTTCGCGGTGCTGGCAATCTTTTGCTACTACGCCACCGAGTGGATCATGCGCCCGGAGATAAAAGCCGATATCTCGCCGACCACCGGGCTGCCGCGCTGGTACAACTACGCGGTGCTGGTGGGCGCCTTCTACTGCGTGACTTGGCATATGCTGGCGAAGTTGCTGGTGTTTCGCCCTTATCGGCATGTTGACCCGGTACCAGTCAACCGCGCTGATGGCAACAACCCAGGAGATGAGACATGATCACGACGCTGACATTTTTCACCGGGTTGCTGATCGGACTGCCGATCTTCATTACGCTATTGCTAGGCACGCTGGTGTTTCTCTGGCAGGCGGATATCACCATCCTGATGAGTTCCCTGCCGATCCAGCTTTACGGCGCACTGAATCAAAATGGCCTGCTGGCGATCCCCATGTTCATGCTGGTGGGCGAACTGATGAACAAAGGGGGACTGACCAGCCGCATGATGAATGCTGCTGAGGTGTTCGTGGGCGGATTCCGCGGCGGGTTGGCCTACGTCAACTTGCTTACTAATGCCATGGCCGCATCGATCCTTGGCTCTGCCACCGCACAGATTTCGGTGATGAGCCGGCTGATGGTGCCCACCATGGTCGAGAAAGGCTACAACAAGGAGTTTTCCGCCTCCGTTACCATGGCGGGCGGACTGCTCGGCCCCATCATTCCGCCGTCGATGCTAATGATCATCTACGGCGTGGTGGCCTATCAGCCAATCGCGATACTGTTTATCGCCGGCATCCTGCCGGGGGTGGTGATCATCGCCGGTTTTGCCGCCGTGATCTTCATCACCGGCATCACCAAGGGGCTACCCAAAGGTGAAAGCCACCAGCACGGGAATCGTAGAAAAGTCCTGATCAGCGGACTGCTTCCGGGGGCTATTCCCGTCACTGTCATCGTCTTGATCATCACCGGCGTGACAACGCCCACAGAAGCGGGCGCTCTCGCGTCGGTCATGGCCTTCATCCTTGGCAAATTTGTCTACAAGGCGATTACCCTGGGCGACCTGCCGAAGATGCTTGGCGCCACGGCAATCAATACCGCCACTATCACCGGCTTGATCGGTGTCGCGTCCGTGTTCGGCTGGTCCCTGTCGTTTGAGGGTGTGCCCGACATGATGGTGGCGTACATTACCGGCCTGACCGAGTCACCGGTGATGTTCCTGATGCTGGTCTATCTGCTGGTGATTCTGCTGGGCATGTTCCTGGAGAGCATCAGCGTGATGATCGTCATTGTGCCGATCATTCTGCCCGCGGCGATCTCCTACGGAATCGACCCGGTCCACTTCGGTGTGATCATCAGCCTGGCGACGCTGGTCGGTCTGGTAACGCCACCGGTTGGCCCGGGACTCTATATCGCGATGACCGCAACAGATCTGCCGATGGGCCGGCTGTTCAAGGCAATGCTGCCGTTCCTGGCAGCCATGATCCTGAGCATGTTGATTATCGCTCTGATTCCTGCAATATCGCTCTGGCTGCCAAGTCTCATGTGATCGGGCATCCGTTACTGGCGGTACAAGAACTTCTTGTTAACCCGGCACGAATAACTGCCGGGTTAACAAGATGCTGCTTATGATCCTATCCTTCCTGAGCCTCGGCGGCACAGCGGAAACCAATATGACGGTGGCCGCGCCCAGGCGCGTTGGAGAAACCGTTGCGATGCGTGGCGGTAAGCGTTGCGGCGTTGGCGTCATAGATGTAGTCGCCGCCTCGCGTGACCCGCTCACCGGCCTGGTCTCCTGCCTCTCGCCCATCATCCGCATCGTAGGGATAGGGCCGCATCAAACTCGACGTCCATTCAGCAAGCGAGCCACTCATGTCGAGCGCACCAAACTCTGAGGCGCCGGCTGGGTGCTCGCCTACCACACCTGTCACGCCGGTGCGTCCCGAGGTAAAGACACGGCTATCATCGGGTGGGGTATTCCCCCAAGGGTAAAGACTGGCATCCGTGCCCCGGGCGGCGGCTTCCCACTCCGCTTCGGTGGGTAGACGTGCGCCCCGCCAAGTGCAATAGGCCCGCGCGCCAGCCCAGGTGCTCTCGGTGACAGGATGGTCTTCGTACCCTTGGGTGACCGTGAATGCACCATCGCGGTAGCCGATGCGTGCCTGAGCATCATCAAGCGCAATGATCGGATACAGGCCGCTGCTCCGGTCTTCTTCCATCAGCAAGGCAACGCTATCGTCGGGCAAGTCGTCTCGGGACGCGCTGCCAGCTTCAAACGATCTGGACACGGGAATAGCCAGCGCATTCAGGTATTCGGCAAATGCCGCGTTGGTGACTTCGGTGCGATCAATCTGGAAGGCTTGCAATTCGACTGTGTGCTCGGGTTGTTCGATAGTAGGCCCATCGTTTCTGCCGAGCGTATAGCGGCCCGCTGGGACGGTAATCATCGTTTCCCTGGCACGTGCCGATTGGGGCGCGCTTTCTGAAGTGAAGGGGGCTACATCGATAGTCTTGAAATCCGGTGGCGGTTCGGCTTGCACTGAGCCAACGATAGCGGTGCAAGCGGTGGCGCCTGCAACGGCAATGAGAGACACCTTAGTGAGCATGATGGATGGATATGCCATATATACTCCTGATCTGGTTACAGCTCGAAGCTGACATTATTTGCCAAGGCGCGGTACAGGAGAAGTTGTAGCATAAGCTGTCCATTTTCATATAGGACTGTCAGCGAGCGGCTTCAGGATCGTTCGCCCTCCATTGTCTTGCCCATTCAGGTGATCGAGATTTTCAAGCATCTTGAGCTACCCCTTCAAGAAGCCCAGGGACGCTCTTTATCAGGTTCGGGGCTATCGACTGTTGTGACGCGGCATTGGCGGTGGTCCGGTTTTTGAGAAAGGTTAGAGCAACCTATCGAATTATTCGTTGTTCATGTCCCAATAATTGCGCCCTTTCATGCGCTTACCCGGGCTATCCTGTCTCCATTGCAAAACTCAAAGGGAGACAGGACATGCAGACATCACTGGTCAATAAAGTACTTTCCACTCACGAAAGCTTTGCGCCCTTGGCGCTGCGCGTGCCGGCAGGGATCATTTTCATGGCCCACGGCGCCCAGAAACTGTTTGGCTGGTTTGGTGGTAACGGTTTGGAAGGTACCGCCCAATGGCTGGCGTCGATGGGCATGGAGCCGAGCTTCCTGTTTGCACTGCTGGCCGGCGGCGGCGAATTTTTCGGCGGTCTTGCGCTGCTGCTAGGGCTTTTGGTTCGCCCAGCCGGCGTCGTGCTGTCCATTGCCATGCTGGTAGCCATCTTTGCGGTGCATATCGGCAATGGCTTGTTCATGAGCAACAACGGTTACGAATTCGCTCTTTCTTTGTTGGCCATCTCGGTGTCGTTGATCATCAGCGGCGCGGGCAAGGTGTCGATTGATAGCATCCTGGCTCGCAAGACCCGGTAGTCGCTCAGGATTGAAGCGCTCCCACTGAGTTCACCAACGTTTACGTCAATATCTTGGAGGGAACACATGCTTGTTCGTTCTAGTGATGCCAGAGGCTATGCCAATTATGGTTGGCTACGCTCTTTTCATACCTTCTCCTTCGCGAACTACTACGATCCCGAGTACATGGGCTTTCGCAAACTGCGGGTGATCAATGAGGATCGTGTCGAGGGTGGCCAGGGCTTTGGCGCGCATTCCCATCGCGACATGGAGATCATTTCCTACGTGCTGGAAGGCGAACTGGCCCATAAGGACAGCATGGGGCATGTGGAGGTCATTCGTCCTGGCGATGTCCAGCGCATGTCTGCCGGCACCGGCGTGACCCACAGCGAGTTCAATAACGCCAAGGACAAGCTCGTCCATTTCCTGCAGATCTGGATCGAGCCGGATCAGCGCGGCATCAAGCCCAGCTACGAGCAAAAGGCCTTTTCTATCGATGAGCGCCAGGGAAATTGGCGGCTTGTGGCCTCCCAGGACGGTCGCGATGGCTCCGTGAGCATCAATCAGGACGTCAACCTCTATGCGGGTCTGTTCGATGAAGGCCAGAGCGCAATCATGCCGGCCACGCGCTATGCCTGGCTGCATATTGCCCGGGGAAGCGCCGAGGTCAATGGACAAGTGCTGGAAGCCGGCGATGCCGCAGCCTTCGCACCGAATGAGACAATAGAGCTAACTGGCCGAAGTGCCTCGGAGGTATTGCTGTTCGACCTGGCCTGAGGAACCTGTGAATAGCGTTGGTTTTATCCAACCAGTTCAGGCATATGACTTCTGATGCGTGCCGTAGAAGTGGTAATTAAGATGCTTGATGGCCCAGCTTTGTTGTGGGCCATTTTGCGCTATATTTAACACAAGGAAGCTTTGTTAAAGGGAAAGAAAATGAAATTAAAAGATAGAGTTGCCATTGTGTTCGGTGGAACATCCGGTCTTGGTGAAGCGACTGCCAAAGCTTATGCAGATGAGGGCGCCAAGGTGGTGGTAGTCGGTCGCGAGGAATCAAAAGGTAATCGCATTGTCAGTGAACTCCAGGGCAAAAGTCAGGAGTCAATCTTTGTCCAGGCAGATGTATCGAAAGCTGAAGAAGTGCAGACGGTTGTCGATAAGGCGCTCGAAGAATTTGGACAAATAGACATTCTATATAATGGCGCTGGTATTCATGACGCTTATAAAACAGCGGCTGAAGTAGAGGAGTCTGAATACGAAAAGCTGATGGATATCAACGTCAAGGGGCCATATTTAGCCTCAAAAGCGGTGATTCCGTACTTTTTGAAGAAAGGCAAGGGCGTCATCATCAATATTGGCTCTCAATCTACCCACGTCGCGGGGGCAGGTGGATCGGCATATGTCACGTCAAAGCATGCGATCGAAGGCTTCACGAAACAACTGGCCTATGATTTTGGAAGAAAGGGCATCAAAGCCAACCTTATCGCCCCGGGGTTCATAGAGTCGCCAATGACCGAAGGAATTGAAGACGAACGCTTGAATGATATCCCGGCACAGCGGGCTGGAAAACCTGAAGAGATTGCAGCGCTTGCCGTATTCTTGGCTTCCGACGATTCCAATTATATGCACGGAGCGACGGTTACCATGGACGGTGGATGGACCACCGGCAGGTAGGAAGATGATTCCCGGCGTATTTGGTTCCTGAATTCGTGGAATGCCGATAGCCGATCTAGATTCAGCGATACCAGCTTCATACCTAGCCCAGCTTCATACCTAGAAAAGTGCCGCTGTCAGAACTGTGTCGAGATTTACAAAAGTAGCAAAGACAGCGGCCGCAATGATCAAACGCTACGTCGAAGCTCTGACTCAGCGCATGGTTTTCAGCGCTTTGGTCCACCGGGCCATGGTCTCAAGCAGAGTTTTGGCGCTCTTTTCATGAATATCTGTTGCCATGAAGGTGCCATCTTCAATGTGACTGGTCACCATGGGGATCATCACCTGTTGCTTGATTGGCACCATTTCCATCGCGTTGATAATGTGCTTGGCGGCTTCAGTCGAGCGGATTCCGCCAGAGATGCCGCCATAGCTTACAAAGCCGGCGGGTTTGTAATTCCATTCATTGTACAAATAATCAAGCGCGTTGATGAACGTCGGCGGCGGGGTGTAGTTGTACTCCGGCAGCACGAAGATGAAGGCATCCGAGTCCTCGACGATCTTCGACCAGCGCTTGGTATGCTCGTGTTCGTAGTTCTGCTTGGCGGGATGGTTGGGTTCATCCAGCATCGGCAGATTAATATCTTTAAGATCCGCAAACCCGATCTCGAACCCGGCGGGGTTAGCTTGGGCATAGTCGTGGAACCAGTCGGCAACGGTCTTGCCGACTCGGCCGGGGCGGGTGCTGGTAAGGACGATGGTCAGTTTCATTATTTTAGTTTCCTTGGTTTGCGTCGGGGGGTTGGTTTGTCAACATGTTTCAGACAGTGCCTAGTACGTACGATCAAGTATCAGACTTGATGCGCCATGGAATGGGTGGCGGCATCATGCGGTCGCCGTCAAACTCCGGAACATCGCCAAACCGCGCATCGCCGGCCTCCCACTCTTTCTGTGCCTGTGCAATCTCGGCCTTGCTGTGTCCCACGAAGTTCCACCAGATGAAGATCTCTTCATTCAGCGGCTCGCCACCCAGCAGCAGCACGCGAGTGCTGGCGTCGAGTTCCAGGGCGAGGTCATCAAGCCCGCAGCCCAGATAGGCAAGTTCGTTTGGCGCGAAGCTGTCCTGATCGATACGCAGGCTTCCTTCGAGCACTAGCACGCCGTATTCGAAGTGATTGTGCAGGTTCAGGTGAACGGTGGTCGCGGCGTCGGCGAGCATATCCGCACCCACCAGCGGCGAGAATGCCAGAGTGGGTGCTTCACGGCCGTTGAGCGCGCCGGTAAGCAACGTGATATCGACGCCCTGTTCCTGCCAGCGGGGCAGGTCGGGGTAATGATCGAAGCGTGGCTCGGTATGCCGGTGGGCATGGGGCAGCGCGATCCAAAGCTGGGCCGCGTGCAGCTGGGATTCATTCGAAAGCGACTCTTCGGTGTGCGAGATACCACGACCGGCGGTCATCAAATTGACCTCGCCAGGGCGGATCACCTGCTCGCTACCCAGGCTGTCGCGATGCAAGATGTCGCCGGCCAGCATCCAGGTAAAGGTCTGCAAGCTGGTATGCGGATGCGGGCCGACGCGCATGCCTTGGCTGTCTGCGGAAAATACGGCAGGTCCTGCATGATCCAGAAAGCACCACGCTCCAATCATGCGCCGCTGGCGCTGGGGCAGGACCCGATTGATGGGAATGCCGCCCACTTCGGCCTTACGCGATGAGAGGTGCTGAATAAGCCGGTGACCATCAACGATGGGGCACTCGAATGATTCGAACAGTGCAGGATTTGATTCGGTATTGCTCATGGCGTCGGTGTCCTAGGATCTGTTGACGTTTCACTCACGGCCGCATCATACCGGGAACCCGCAATAGACGGATGCGCACCGGTTGAACCAATTTCGAGTTGCTGACCAGCATGGTCACCTTTGCTGCCATCCCATAGCTGGTTGGAAGATCAACCAATAGGCTTTCGCATCAGGAATCCGTGACCGCCGTCAAATCAATCTCGACCAGCATGTCCGGATGCGCCAGTCCCAGGATGATGAGCAAGGTATGTGCAGGTGGGGGCAAGTCTCCGAAAGCCTCCTGTCTTGCGCGCAGGTATTCGGGAACGGCGCTGGAATCCAGCAGGTATGCCGTGATCTTGACCACATCCGCCAGGCTTGCATCGTGCTTTGATAGAGCGCGGGCGGCTTTTTCATAGGCAAACTTCGTCTGGGCGTAAACATCGCCCGGATGCTGAATCTCAAGCTGCTCACCCAGCCCCTCGGCCCCGATGCCGGACAGATGTACTGTCGTACCGGGTCCTTTTATCGTGACCGCTTCGGAGAGTATGTCCCGTGCCCAAGGGGCCGCGGGATGAAACTGTTTTTCGAGCTGTTTGGACATGGCAGACTCCATTTCAGTTGGATAGCCAAAACGCGAAGCAAGAACCACTGAGTGCGCTCAAGAATGAATTCCCATCTCGTTCGAGAATCGGACGCGTCCGAACAGTTCGCACCTTCTATTACCTGGGAGCCAGTGGAGGCGCTCATCGCCTCAGCTCATTTTAAGTGGTCTTGAAGCCGCGTCTAGTTCCGATATCGCGATCACATCATTTGAACTACGAATAATGCCCGGTATGCCATTTGAGCCACGTGCCTACACCGCAAGCGACTCGCGGGCATGCCGGACAAAGGATGATGCAACTACGACATTAGCCGTTCTCGGCGGCGGTGCGGCTCTGGATCAGATTGGCGTAGGCCGGCAGATGATTGGCCAGAATGGCGCCAAAGCCTTCGATATCGTTGCGCCAGTCACGGTGCAGTTCGCAGCCGACCGCAAACCAGTTCATCAGTTGTACGCCGGCCTGGGACATGCGGTTCCAGGCGGCATCTCGCACCGCAGGATTAAAGGTGCCGGAAGCATCGGTGATCGCGAACACCTCATAGCCTTCTTCCAGGGCCGACAGCGCCGGGAAGGCGACACATACATCGGTGACGACGCCGGCGATGAGCAACTGCTTCTTGCCGGTATCCTTCACTGCCTGGACGAACTCTTCGTTGTCCCAGGCGTTGATCTGGCCGGGCCGCGCGATCAAGGGCGCGTCGGGAAAGATCTCTTTGAGTTCCGGCACGATCGGCCCGTTGGGACCGTCTGCGAAACTGGTGGTGAGGATGGTGGGCAAGTTGAAGAACTTGGCGATATCGGCAACCGCCAGAACATTATTCTTGAATTCGTCCATGTTGTAGTCGCGTACCAGCGATAGCAGACCCGCCTGGTGATCGACCAATAATACGGCCACGTTGTCTTTGTCGAGTCGGTTGTAGGTAAAGGACATCAAGCATCTCCTGGGTTTCTGGTTTGGTGATAAACCATTCTGGAAGGATAGTTCGCTGAAAAATAACGTGCGCCTTTCACTTCCTTGATGGCTAATGGTGATATCGTGCATCGGATATAAAAAGAGAACAATGCACAATATTAATGACATACTGTCACTATTATCGCGACAATAATAAATTAGAAGTGGATCGCTTTTCGAATATCCGTGCGCACACACGGATTGTGGAGGCTGGCGGTTTCATCGCTGATCGCGAGATGAACCTTCGCGCTGATTGATCGACAAGGCCATCATGTCGCTGCAAGGTGAGCATGCTGATTGACTTGTTATCTCTGCGTTTCGGCGCTCACCCCTATTGGGGTTGGGTGCAGTGAGACAGGCATGATTGCCTGCGATGGAGAAGCATCGACGAAGAAAGGACCGTCCCCTAGCCATTTGCATGGTTTACCATCGAGGTGGTTTCAAGTGCGCTCGCCAGCTTTATAGGTTCTGTGATATTGGTGGAAAGCTGTGTCGCTGTTGAAATAAGGGCCAGAATAGTGAATACAGATCCAGAAGTTTTAAGCCGTCTGGATAGCTGCTTCTTATCCTTGAATTTTAGATTTTCCATACAACCTCCGGTTCGCTTATCTAAGACCGTAAAGTGTATTGGCTTTCACGCCCATCGCTGTACCTTCCGAAGGTGTCCACTGCGTATAGATCCTAGCCGTCGTAACCACGCTGGTATGCCCCATCTGGCGTGACACCCAGGCGAGCGGTTCCCCAGCCGATACCATCATCGAGGCGTAGGTGTGCCATGTCTGATAGGGGCGGTGATATTGAATGCCTGCGCGCTTGAGCGCGTGGGTCCAAAGCGTCTTACAAATGGCCTGGTCGCCGGCCCATGGCTCACCGGTGCGTGCATTAAGAAATACGCGCCCATTCGGGTGCAAGTAGGTCAGTGCTTTTTGTACTTCAGCGCTGCGACTGCGCGGGGTGGCAGATCGATCGTGCGGGCCCCGGCGGTGGTCTTGGGTACTTCAGCTTTTCCTTTGGCCGCCTGTGTGATAGCCCGGGTAACTCGGCAACGCTTTCGCCGCCAGTCAATATCTCCCCACTCCAGCGCTACTATTTCCGAGGTGTGCAACCCAGACCAGAACGCGAATTGTCGGAATGATCGTCCATCGGTTGGTGCCGCCTCGAGGATAGGCCGTCTGGCGTCGTGCCAGTGGCGGAGGTAATTGTCCAGGCGATCGCCGCGCAAGAATTTGCGAACGTTCTTGCTATGGGGTGAGGATAACGACCATGGAGAAGCGCGGTTCCTGACACTGGGATTGGACGGCTTTGGTCGTTTGCTGGTGGTCGTCTATACCTATCGAGAGCCCGACGAGGTGCGAGTGATTTCCGCCCGTCGGGCGACGCCGAAGGAATATCGCAGCTACCAGGGGGATTGAGCAATGAAAGATAACTACGATTTCAGCCAGGCCAAGCGCGGTGCCGTCGCCGAAGCGACTGGCAAGACGCGAATCACGATCATGCTTGACGATGACGTACTGGAGGAGTTTCGTTGCCGTGCCGGCAAGGAAGGCAAGGGTTACCAGACCGCGATCAACGAGGCGCTGCGCCGCGTCATCAACTCGGCGGACGCTCCTCTCACCGAAGATCAGCTGCGCCGTATCCTGCGCGAAGAATTGCATGTGGCGTGAGGAATGGTTCATGCCATCACCTCCCGTAGCACCGTGCGGTCCAGGCGTTCAATCTCGGCGAGGGTCAATACGCCGGCCCTGACCAGGTTGCGCCGAGAATCGCGACTGGATTTCCACAACCTGCTATTCAGGACGCCCGAATTTTGCGTAAATATAAATAGCATAAGGCGTTGTTTTTAAATATATATCTTGTAATCAGTGGGTCTTGGGTTCGTCTTCTGGTATCTGCGTTAAATGGGAGGTGAGCAGAGATAAAGTAAGTCGCCTTGAAAGCGGGTTTTATTCAATTGCTATGGTAAAGATGCGGAAACGCCTGGCTGAGAGGAGACTGCAGCGATAAAACCAGTGAGAAAACGTTGACCGAAAAGTCATCCCTGGTATGCCAAAACAGGCCCATTGAAACGAAAAAAGCACCCGTAGGTGCTTAATTCGTATAGCTGTATGGTGGAGGCGGGGGGAATTGAACCCCCGTCCGCCGATACTCGCTCTTCGGCTCTACATGCTTAGGTCCGTCTTTTGATTTAACGCTGTGGACTCCGACGAGCAGGATTCCACACCGCGATTCTTCTTTAGTTTAGCGATTGACGTGAAGACACCGCCAATCACGATCCTGTCAGCTTTAGCTCGTATCCCCTCAGCCATGAACAGGCACATCGCCTTGGGGCCAGGCTAACAACTAGCAGTTTTTACGCTGCCAGTGCACCTTGAGCATAGTTTTCGTCGTTTGCGACTATTTAGTCGTGATGTTGGATTTACGAGATACATCACGCTCTCGGCATGCACCTAGGAGGTTGTCATCGGCGTCGAAGCCATGTCGCCCCCAGATAAGTGTCTATATTAACAGATGGGGATAGGGAAGGGCTAGATCAAGCCCTCATGGCTATTTGTTTTCCCGCATGATACGGGCTTTCTGGCGATCCCAGTCCCGGGCTTTCTCGGTGGCGCGCTTGTCATGTAGTTTTTTGCCGGTAACCAAGGCCAGCTCGCATTTGATCAGGTTCTTCTTCCAGTACAGTTTAAGCGGTACGCAAGTGTGGCCTTTGTCTTGTGTACGCGAAAAGATCCTGGCGATCTCCTTGCGATGCAACAGGAGCTTACGCGTACGGGTCGGGTCGGCAACTACATGAGTGCTGGCAGTATTCAATGGCATGATATGGCTACCCAGCAACCATGCCTCCGAGTCCTTGATAAGGATATAGGTATCGGTGAGCTGCGCCTTGCCGGCACGCATGCTTTTGACTTCCCAGCCAGCCAGCGCCAAACCCGCCTCGAAGGTTTCTTCGATATGGTATTCGAAGCGTGCCTTCTTGTTGAGTGCGATGACATTGCTGCCTGCCTTCTTGGCTTTTTTCGTGGCCATGAGTCCTCTTGTCTTGATATGCCCTGTCCGCCAGCCCTTCGATATGGGGCAAAGCGTGATACCATTCAAGGCCTTGGCGTGATGATCATCATGGTACGCCTTGGCGTGCGTTCGCAATAGTGCATAAATATGTGTATTGCGCAGATGCATGCGTCAGGCATACAAGTAAAATGCGCTAGCATAGTGACTTCAGCGGAGAGGTATATGCCTACGGTCAATCGATCTGCTTTGGTGCGGCATTCCCCGCAAGCCATGTTCGACCTGGTTAACGATTTCGAACGCTATCCTGAATTTCTGCCTGGCTGTCGTCGCACACGCCTGATCGAGCGTGACGAAAATCATCTTATCGGCGAGCTGACGTTGGGTAAGGCCGGGGTCGAGCAGAGTTTTACCACGCGCAACGATCTTTATGAGCCAGAGCGCATCGAGCTTTCCTTGGTCAATGGTCCCTTCAAGCATATGCGTGGGCGCTGGCTGTTCATGCCTATGGGGCAAGAGGCCTGCAAGGTCAGCCTCGAGATGAATTTCGAGTTCTCCAATCGATTGCTGGGCATGGCGTTCGGTAAGCTATTCAACCAGATGGCCAAACAGCAGGTCGAGGCGTTTACCCGGCGGGCCGATGTCGTTTATGGAAAAAAATGACGACTCCGGGACCGTGCTATCAGCCGGCGAGGAACCGCTGATCGTAGAGGTTGCTTTTGCTCTTCCTGAGTCTCAAAAGATCGTCGTCTTGACCGTTTCGCCGGGCACTACCGCTCGACAAGCGGTCGCGATGGCGCAGATGCCGCAGTATTTCCCCGCTTTACCCCCAGAAACGTTCACACAGGGCGCGCTAGGAATTTTCGGCAAGCTGCTGCGCGACCCTGACCAACATGTGCTGCGAGCCGGCGATCGTGTCGAAATCTACCGACCTCTACACATTGATCCCAAACAAGCGCGGGCGAAACGTGCAACACGCAACGCCCGAGGTTAAAAATGACGATATGGGCTAGATTCGCTCTCCGCGACTATCCGGTTCTTCCCCCGGAGCGGGTACTGGCGAGCTGCCAGGTATCGGCTCGACGCCACCAGGATCCAGGGCCGGGCCCAGATCGGAATCTGGCGACAGCTCCATGTTGGCATCCATATCTCCCGATGTCTTGATATCGACCAACTGGTTGTTGGCGAAGGTCAAGGTCACGCGACGCTGCTTTACTCCGGCATAGGCTTCATCCAGTCGAGACACGTATTCCCATTGATTTTCATCGAAGGGTGTTCTCAAAAGCGGCATGCCCATCACATAAACAACCTGTTCGCGGCTCATGCCAGGCTTTAGCTGGGTGACCATGTCTTGAGTGAACAGATTGCCCTGGGGCAGATCGCGCTTGTAAACGCTAAAATAACTGCAGCCACCCACCAGGGAGAGAGCAATGGAAAAGGTGGCTATTTTGATAAGATTTTGCATTTGGCCCCATTCTTCACTATCGTTTCTTGGGCCGATCATACCCGACCCATCACAATACTGCGAAGAGCTATCATGGCCGATCAGAACCACGAACTACGCAGGGCGGGACTCAAGGTTACATTGCCTCGTGTCAAGATCCTGCAAATCCTCGAAAGTTCCACGGGTGAGCATCTTAGCGCCGAAGATGTCTACAAGGCGCTGCTGGATGCTGGTGAGGACGTGGGGTTAGCAACCGTCTATCGCGTGTTGACACAGTTTGAGTCCGCGGGCCTGGTAGTACGCCATAATTTCGAC
Source organism: uncultured Halomonas sp. (assembly GCF_947500835.1). GTDB lineage: Bacteria > Pseudomonadota > Gammaproteobacteria > Pseudomonadales > Halomonadaceae > Modicisalibacter. The sequence goes on along the minus strand of NZ_CANMTQ010000006.1, from coordinate 54,070 downwards.
GGCGGGCATGCGGTCTTCGAGATGTCTCATGAAGAACATCATGATCATATGGTGTGCCTGGAAAGTGGCCAGATCATCGAGTTCTTCGACGAGCAGATCGAGCGTCGTCAGCAAGAAATCGTCGAGGAGCATGGTTACGAACTCGTGGATCATGCCCTGGTGTTATATGTGCGGCCCAAGGGGTCGCGAGCGACGCGCCAGGAAGGCATCAAGAAATCCTGAGACCGGATGGAAGTGTGCTCTGCCAAGCTTAAAAAAACGCCAGCCTTCTAGGCTGGCGTTTTCAGTTTAGAAGACCATCAGTGATGGGCGTGCTGACTGGCGTCCAGCATTTCCCGGGCATGGGCCAGGGTACGGTCCGAGAGATGCACACCTCCCAGCATGCGCGCCAATTCCTTGACGCGGCCGGCCTCGTCGAGAGTCGCCATCTGCGTCAAAGTCATGTCTTCCGTGGCCTGCTTCTCGATATGCAGATGCTGGTGCGCTTGAGCGGCCACCTGGGGCAGATGAGTCACGGTCATTACCTGGCCGGACTGACCAAGGCGCCGAAGGAGTTGTCCCACGATCTCGGCGGTGGCGCCGGATACCCCTACGTCCACTTCGTCAAAAACCAATGTCGCGATGGTGCTGTGGCTGGCGGCAACCACCTGTATGGCTAGACTGATGCGCGATAGCTCGCCGCCGGAGGCAACCTTGGCCAACGGGCGCGCCGGCTGACCGGGGTTGGCGCTGATCAAGAAGCGCACCGAATCCATACCGTTTGGCTGTGGCGTATCTCGGGAGGCGACGTCAATCTCGAAGCGTGCCTTGCCCATGGCGAGAAAGCCCAGCTGATCCTGTACTTCTTTGCCAAAAGCCACAGCCGCTTTCTGGCGCTTCTTACTGATTCGACGAGCAGCCGTGCGATAGGCATCTCGCGTAGCTTCGACCTCGGCGGTCAACGCTTCCAGGTCGTGTTCGCCGCCTTCCAACGATTCCAGTTCGTTGCGTAGACGCAGCTGCAGCTCGGTCAGCTCTTCCGGCATCACATGGTGCTTGCGTGCGACGCGATGGACCTCTGCAAGACGCTCTTCCACTTGAGCCAGGCGTTCTGGATCGAGTTCCGTGTGATCGATGAAGTAGTGCAGCTCTCGTGCAGCCTCCTCGATCTGTATCTGGGCATCGCTGAGCATGCTGCGGGCTTCGGCAAGAGCGCCATGCTCTGCGCCAGGTAAATTGCCAATACGCGTTAGCGCCTGATGGAGTAATGTCAAGGCGCCTCCTTCATCATGATCACAACAATCCACGGCAAGCTGCGTTTCCCGTAGCGTTTCTTCCGCGTGGGCCAGCACGGCTTGCTCCTGTTCCAGCGCCTCGAGTTCGTTGTCGGCTAAAGCCAACTGGTCCAACTCTTCTACCTGATAGCGCAGCAGCTGACGCCGAGCCTGAATTTCATCACCGCTGTCGGTCAGATGCTTCAAGCGACGGCGTGCTTCCTGCCATTGACGAAAGGTGGCGGCAAGGTCGTCGACGGCATCGCTCTGGTCGGCGAAATCGTCCAGCAGGCGCAGATGAGTGTCTTCCTGCAGCAGCGCCTGGTGGGCATGTTGTCCATGAATCTCGATCAGGTGCTCGCCTAGCGCCTTGAGGTCACTCACCGTGCAGGGGTGGCCGTTGATCCAGGCCTTGGAGCGCCCGTTGGCAGCCACGACCCTGCGCAGCAGGCAGTCTTCCGTTGGCAGTTCCCGAGCCTCGAGCCATGACCTTGCGACAGGCAATCGCTCGATATCGAAGCGAGCGCTGAGATCCGCGCGTTTAGCTCCGTGGCGCACACTGGCAACATCGGCGCGCTCGCCGAGACACAGCCCCAAGGCACCCAGTAGAACCGATTTGCCGGCACCGGTCTCACCGGTGATGGCGGTCATGCCGTCATGCAGATCGAGATCAAGACGCTCGACGATGGCAAAGTCACGAATCGCAAGCTGGACGAGCATGATCACCTCCGATGCAGTGAATGAAAACCCATTGAATACTATCTGTGCGTTTATACAGTATTCGATATCCTTTCTTCAATCCTTCTTTGCCAAAGCAATGCCATAACGTAAAGCCATACCTTGAGATCCCTTTTGACATCCCCATATAGGGAGCAAATCAATAACCTTCGCGGCCTTGGGCCGCTCATTTCATTTAACTTTGTTTAAGTTCAGTGATGTCAGGAGAGCGACATGGCTAGAGATCCACAAGCACCAAGTGACGAACCAGTCAGTGAAGAAATGCAGCGCGCCGAGCGTGATGCCGAGCCACAGGCTGAGCCTCTTGAAGGCCAGCTTGATGATGCCGAGGCTGGCGAAAGGGTTCTCGCGGAAGATGAGACACTGTTCAATGCTGACGCCATCGAAGATGCCGAGACCGATGTGCTGGCAGCCAGGGTCGAGGAGCTCGAGCAGGCGCTAGGCGAGGCCAAGGATCAGGCATTGCGCGCGGCAGCCGAAAATCAGAATGTGCGCCGGCGTGCCGAACAGGATGTAGAAAAAGCCCGCAAATTCGCGCTCGAAAAGTTCGTCAAGGAGCTTCTGCCGGTAGTCGACAGCCTGGAGAAGGCGCTCGAAGCCATGAATGATGGCGCCACGGACGCGCACCGGGAAGGCGTTTCCATGACGCTGAAGCTGCAGCTCGATGTGTTGGCCAAGTTCGGCGTCGAGCAGATCGATCCCCAGGGCGAGCCTTTCGATCCGCAGTATCACGAGGCCATGACCATGGTGCCCAATGGTGATCTCGAGCCCAATACCGTGATGGATGTGATTCAAAAAGGCTACGTGCTCAATGGGCGCTTGGTACGCCCGGCCATGGTGGTGGTCAGTAAATCCGCACAATGAATTGGCGGCTCGATACGTCGTACCCCTTGAAAGGCGCATTCGAGCCCCCAGATTAACGTCAAAGATACAGCGCAAGCCGTTACAAACAGTCAAGCAACGATTTTGAGGTATTTATATGGGACGCATAATTGGTATTGATTTAGGAACCACTAACTCTTGTGTTGCCGTACTTGACGGCGACAAGCCAAAGGTTATCGAAAACGCTGAAGGCACGCGTACGACGCCTTCCATCATTGCCTACACCGACGATGGTGAAACACTTGTTGGCCAGGCAGCCAAACGTCAAGCAGTCACCAATCCCACTAATACGCTTTATGCCATCAAGCGTTTGATCGGTCGCCGCTTCCAGGATGATGTCGTGCAAAAAGACATCAAGATGGTGCCTTATACCATTGCCAGCGCCGACAACGGCGATGCCTGGGTCGAGGTCAAGGGCAAGAAGATGGCGCCTCCCCAGGTCAGCGCGGAAGTGCTGAAGAAGATGAAAAAGACTGCCGAAGACTACCTTGGTGAAACCGTCACCGAAGCAGTCATCACCGTGCCGGCCTACTTCAACGACTCACAGCGCCAGGCCACCAAGGATGCCGGTCGCATCGCTGGCCTTGAGGTCAAGCGCATCATCAACGAGCCGACTGCGGCGGCGCTTGCCTACGGCATGGACAAGTCCCGCGGTGACAAGACCATCGCGGTCTACGACCTGGGTGGTGGTACTTTCGATATCTCCATCATCGAAGTGGCAGACGTCGATGGTGAAACCCAGTTCGAGGTGTTGGCCACCAATGGCGATACCTTCCTTGGCGGCGAAGATTTCGACCTCAAACTGATCAACTATCTGGTCGATCAGTTCAAGTCCGACAGCGGCATCGATCTGTCCGGCGACAACCTGGCCATGCAGCGCCTCAAGGAAGCTGCCGAGAAAGCCAAGATCGAGCTGTCCAGCGCTCAGCAGACCGACGTCAACCTGCCTTACATCACGGCAGACAACACCGGTCCCAAGCACTTGAACGTCAAGATCACCCGCGCCAAGCTCGAGTCCTTGGTCGAAGATCTGGTCAAGCGCTCATTGGGTCCATGCAAGACTGCTCTGGCGGACGCAGGGCTTTCCAACTCCGAAATCGATGACGTCATTCTCGTCGGTGGTCAGACGCGCATGCCGATGGTCCAGGCCAAGGCTGCCGAGTTCTTCGGTAAGGAAGCACGCAAGGATGTCAACCCGGACGAGGCCGTGGCCGTGGGTGCCGCGATTCAGGGCGGTGTGCTGGGTGGCGACGTCAAGGACGTACTGCTGCTCGACGTTACCCCGTTGACGCTCGGTATCGAAACCTTGGGTGGCGTGATGACGCCGCTGATCGAGAAGAACACCACGATCCCGACCAAGAAGACGCAGACTTTCTCGACCGCGGATGATAATCAGACCGCCGTGACCATCCATGTGTTGCAGGGTGAACGCAAGCAGTCCGGTCAGAACAAGTCATTGGGTCGTTTCGATCTTGCCGACATTCCACCGGCGCCGCGGGGCGTACCTCAGATCGAAGTCGCCTTCGATCTCGATGCCAACGGTATCCTCAACGTGTCCGCCAAGGACAAGGCGACCGGCAAGGAGCAGTCCATCGTCATCAAGGCCTCCAGTGGTCTGAGCGACGAAGAAATCGAACAGATGGTCCGGGATGCCGAGGCGCATGCGGATGAAGACAAGAAGTTCGAAGAGCTGGTGCAGCTGCGCAATCAGGCAGACGGTATGATCCATGCGTCGCGCAAGACCTTGACCGATGCCGGTGACAAGGCTTCTGAAGAGGACAAGCAGAAGATCGAAGGCGCCATCACTGAGCTCGAAGAAGCGCTCAAGAGTGATGACCAGCAGGCTATCCAAACCAAACTGGACGCGCTGACGGAAGCCTCTGGCAGCTTGGCCCAGAAGATGTACGCCGAGCAGCCCGAGACGCCGCAGGATGGCGCTCAGAGTGAAGATGCCAAGAAGCAGGAAGATGACGTGGTTGACGCCGAGTATGAAGAAGTCAACGACGACCAGAAGAAGCAATAACCACGACGTCTGACACGGACGGCGGCGGCGCGGGGGCATGACTCCCGCGCCGTCGTTTCCGTCTATTCGACACGGAGGCGGACAGATCCATGTCCAAGCGTGACTACTATGAAGTGCTGGGCGTCGAGCGCGAAGCCGATCAGAAAGAGATCAAGAAGGCTTATCGACGCTTGGCCCAAAAATACCATCCGGATCGCAACCCGGATGACACGACCGCGGAAGCCAAATTCCGTGAAATATCCGAGGCTTATGAAATCCTGGCCGACAGCGAGAAGCGCGCGGCCTACGACCAGTTCGGTCACGCCGGTGTCGACGGCCAGGCCGGCGGTTTTGGCGGCGGTGGCTTTGGTGGCGCGGGAGCCGGTGGTTTCAGCGACATCTTCGGCGATGTCTTTGGGGATATATTCGGCGGCGGCGGTGGCCGGCGTAATCCCAATGCCCCCCAGCGAGGCTCCGATCTGCGCTACAACCTGGAGCTTGACCTGGAGGACGCGGTTTCCGGCACTACTGTAGATATCCGCGTGCCGCGTCATGTGGCCTGCGATCACTGCGACGGGAATGGCGCCGAACCCGGATCCAGCAAGGAGACCTGCCCCACCTGTCACGGCATGGGTCAGGTGCGTATGCAGCAGGGCTTCTTTGCTGTGCAGCAAACCTGTCCGACCTGCCATGGCAGTGGCGAAGCCATCAAGGTGCCCTGTCGTGAATGTCGCGGCGAAGGCCGGGTACGCGAGACTCGTACGCTATCGGTGAAGATTCCTTCCGGTGTGGACACTGGCGATCGCATTCGTCTCAACAACGAGGGCGAAAGCGGACTCAATAGTGGCCCGCCAGGGGATCTTTACGTTCAGGTCGCTATCAAGCCTCACCCGATCTTCGAGCGTGATGGGCGTCATCTGCATTGCGAGATGCCGATCAACTTCATCGATGCGGCACTCGGCGGCGAACTGGAAGTGCCGACCCTGGAAGGCCGGGTCAAGCTCAAGATTCCTGCCGAGACCCAGACCGGCAAGCTGTTCCGACTGCGTGGCAAGGGCGTCAAGCCGGTGCGCGGCGGCCCGGCGGGGGATCTGCTGTGCAAGGTCGTGGTGGAAACCCCGGTACACCTGACCGAGCATCAGAAGAACCTGCTGCGAGAGTTCCAGGATAGCCTGGGCAACAGCAACCACCATTCACCGAAGAAGGATGGCTGGTTCGATGGGGTCAAGCGCTTCTTTGAGGATATGAAGTCGTAGAAATCGGCTATCCTCGAACGGTTAAAGCCTCACCAGTTTTTAAGCGGTGAGGCTTTTTTGCTCGTGGTATCTATAAAACCGCGAAGGGGGCAAGCAAGCTGTCCTGAGTTTGGCGAGTGCCAGGTTACATGCCTTAAACTGTAATCTGCTTTATCGTTGTCCGAATTGACTCGGATGGATCGCAGTATCGCTACTCAAATGGAGACGGGAATGTCACGCGAGACCATTGTTCTGGGCGCCGGCATGGTCGGTGTCTGTATTGCTTATCACCTGGCCAAGCGGGGGCGCTCGGTGGTGCTGGTGGATCGCAAGGCGCCGGGGCAAGAAACCTCCTTCGGTAATGCCGGCTTGATCCAGCGCGAAGCGGTAAAGCCCCATCCTTTCCCGCGGGATCTGCCAAGCCTGTGGCGTTTGCTCCCCAACCGAAGTATCGACATTCGCTATCGTCTGCGCGGCATGCTGGCCGCCGCTGGGCCGCTGTTGCAGTTCTGGCGGCACTCTGCGCCCAGTAACTATGCCCGCATCGTGCCGGAATATGCCTCCTTGATCATGCACTGCACCGACGAGCACGCCAAGATGATCGAGGCGTCGGGCGCCCAAGGCTTGATCAAGAAAGATGGCTGGTTCGAGGGATTTCGTACCCGTCAAGTGCTGGATGAGCAGCAAGCGACTGCAAGTGAGATGAAAGAGCGTTTCGGCGTAGAGTTTGAGATGCTCGATCAGACGGCGCTTAGGGGGCAGGAACCCTTTGTTTCTAATGTGCTGGCTGGAGCCATTCACTGGACCAACTCTTGGTCGGTAATTGACCCGAGTGCCCTCGTGCAGGCCTATGCACAGGCGTTCGAGGCCCTGGGTGGGCGCATCGAGCAGGCCGAGGCGAAAAGCTTTTCCCAGACCGGGACCAGCTGGAATCTGGCCACCAGCAAGGGCAACCTGGAGGCGGAAGAGCTGGTGGTGGCCATGGGACCCTGGTCGGCGAAATGGTTGCAACAGCTGGATTACCGGCTGCCCCTGTTCCCCATGCGCGGCTATCACATGCACTACGCCACCCAGGATGAAGCCAAGCTCAATCATTGGCTGATGGATTTCGAGACCGGATACCTGCTGACGCCAATGCGCGCCGGTATCCGCCTGACCACCGGAGCGGAGCTGGACATTCTGGAAGCGCCGCCCAATGGGGGCCAGCTTGAGGATGCGGAAGCCGTAGCCCGCAAGCTGTTTCCCTTGGGTGAACGACTCGACGAGGCGCCCTGGAAAGGGGCACGCCCGTGCATGGCGGACATGAAACCGGTCATCGGGCCGGCGCCGAATCATTCCGGGCTGTGGCTCGCCTTCGGTCACGGTCATCAGGGCTTCACCCTGGGGCCGACCACTGGCCGCCTGCTGGGCGAAATGATGGACGGTGAAGAACTTCTGGTCGACATGCAGCCGTTTCGCGCCGATCGATTCCGCTGACGTCCACGCCGGATTAATTATCTTCCGGCACAGGTAGCTCGAAGCAGCTCAACAGCGTTTCTTGCACCATGCGAAAGTTGTCGTCGCTGACCATCAGGTAGCGATTGGCGCCAAGGTGTGTCAGCCCTTCGAAGTTGTCCAGTCGCCATCCGTCACCGCTGGAGAGTTGCGCCAGGGTATCGACCTCGATCTGGCCATCACTTCCCAAGCGTATCCGGCGCAGGCTAATGACCAGCGGCGCTGGTGGTGCGAAGGCACGCTCAAGAGCCAACAGATCACTGCCATAGGTTTCCAATGCAGTCAGGGCGTTTCCGGATTCATCGAGAAGGGGGTAGGTCCATTCGGCCCCACTGCCTAGAGAAAATAGGCGAGTGCTGCTTTTATCAGCGCCGATAGGGGCATTTTCCAGGCCGATGATGATTCCTTCCTGAGGATGGCGGCCCATGGCTTCAGCGCCCGTCCTGGGGTCGGCATCGCGAAGCCCTTCGGGCTTGAGGGGTTTGCCCACGGATTTGCCATTGGGATAAAAACGCTGAATGCGATGGTCGCGTTCAAAGCCGACCAGCAGCATAGTGTCGCCGCGCACGCCATTGTTGCCGCGCTGCACGATCATGGACTCTGCATCCGCCGCGTTTTCGCTCAATGCTCGCCCCTGACGATCGCGCAGCACATAGGTCTTCAGAGGGTCGAGGCCAACCAGTTCGTCGCCGGAAAAACGCAGCCGCACCCGGTGTAGCCAGCCGCGGTCCGAGATCATGTAAAGCAGGGATTCGTCCTCATCCCAGGCCAGGTCGGAAAGCCCGCCCACGGGGGAGTCATCCTGCCATTTGCCAGGCAGTCTCAACGTGCCGCACCAGGTGATGTTCTCGGGTACGTTGGTGGTATTTTCGGTCATCAATTGGGTTTGACGTGCATCCCGGGCACAGCCACCGGCCAATGCAAGAAACATGAATAGACCTGATAAGAACAGCAAACGAAACATGGACCCTCCTTGGCAGCGCTAGTCTCTTCTGGAAGCCTACGCCATTGTCGTCCGGACTGCATGACAGACGTATCCGAAGCGCTTTGCTATGCTGACGTCAATTTCGCTCATCAAGCAGGAGTTTACATGCTTTCAAACCCTCCCCGCATTGCTATTGTGGGTGTGGCTGGCCGCATGGGTCGCACCCTTGTCGGCGCAGTGGAACAGGATACTCAGGCTGAGCTCGCTGCAGGAATCGTCGAGCCGGGAAGCTCGTTGAAAGGCGCGGATGTCGGCGAATTGGCCGGCCTGGGCAAACTCGGGATTCTGGCGGTGGATTCCTTGGCAGACGCGGTGGATGAGTTCGATGTGCTGATCGACTTCACGGTTCCTCGCGTTACCCTCGAAAATCTGGCGTTCTGTGCCGAACATGGTAAACGCATGGTGATCGGCACCACTGGTCTTGGCGACGACGAGTTGGCGGAACTGGATGGCTATCGTGACCGGGTGCCGATGGTATTTGCTCCCAACATGAGCGTGGGGGTGAGTCTGACCCTCAAGCTTCTGGAAACCGCCGCTCGAGCACTGGGGAATGAAGGCTACGATATCGAGGTGATCGAAGCGCACCATCGCCACAAGGTCGATGCGCCGTCCGGCACCGCTTTGAAGATGGGCGAGGTGGTTGCCGAGTCCTTGGGCCGTAACCTCAAGGAACACGGTGTTTTCGAACGTGTCGGCCAGTGTGGTCCGCGATCGGACAAGGAAATCGGCTTTGCCACGGTACGCGCCGGAGACATCGTGGGTGAGCATACGGTGCTGTTCGCCACCGAGGGTGAGCGCATCGAGATCACCCACAAGGCGTCAAGTCGCATGACCTTTGCCAAGGGCGCGGTGCGCGCAGCACGCTGGGTGAGCGAACAGCCAGCGGGGCGCTATGATATCCAAGATGTGTTGGGTTTGAAGTAACAAAAGAAGCTCGGCGAAGGAAGAGGGTAGTGCCCATTCACTGAATCCTGTAGTATCTCGGCAATTTGGCCGCGCAACCAGGTGTCAGTAGGGCCATGGTGCCAAGCGAATGCTATCAAGCGGGATGAAACCAGTTTGCCTCAGGTTTCGTCCCGCTTTTTTACGATTTGAATGTCTCAACGTGGTCCGACAGGGACCTGACGAGCTACAACGAGAGTGGAGGACGTTGCGTTGAACAGACCCGCGATACTGGCCCTGGCAGATGGCAGCGTATTTCATGGCAGCGCCATCGGCGCCGACGGACAGACCAGTGGCGAAGTGGTATTCAACACCGCCATGACGGGTTATCAGGAAATCTTGACCGACCCCTCCTATACTCGCCAGATCGTCACCCTGACCTATCCGCATATCGGCAATACCGGCGTGAACGATGAGGACGTCGAATCAGATCGCATCAGCGCCGCTGGGCTGGTGATCCGCGATCTACCCCTGATGGCCAGCAGCTTTCGCAGCCAGCAGCGCCTGGACGACTACCTGCGCGAACATGGCGTGCTGGGGATTGCGGATATCGACACCCGCCGCCTGACCCGCCTGCTGCGCGACAAGGGCGCTCAGAATGGTGCCATCCTGGCGGGTCCGGACGCCGAGGGCGATGATGCCGTCGAGCGGGTACTGGCAGCGGCGCGGGCCTTTCCGGGTCTGGCCGGCATGGATCTGGCCAAGGTGGTTTCCTGTGAGGCGCCCTACGAGTGGCGCCAAGGCGACTGGACACTGGGCAAGGGCTATGCAGAAGCCGCGCCCGGCGATGCTCGCTATCATGTCGTCGCGATCGACTACGGCATCAAGCACAATATCCTGCGTCTGCTGGCCGCACGCGACTGCCGCCTGACGGTAGTGCCGGCCCAGACCGCCGCCGCCGACATACTGGCCTTGAAGCCGGATGGCATTTTTCTTTCCAATGGTCCTGGCGACCCGGAACCCTGCGACTACGCCATCGCGGCGATTCGTGAGCTGCTCGAGAGTGGCATTCCCTTGTTCGGCATTTGTCTGGGACATCAGCTGCTGGCGCTGGCCTCCGGCGGGCGCACGGTGAAGATGAATCACGGCCATCACGGCGCCAATCATCCGGTGCAGGATCTCGACAGCGGCCAGGTGATGATCACCAGTCAGAACCATGGCTTTGCCGTCGATGAGACCAGTCTGCCGGCCACGTTGCGCGCCACCCATCGCTCGCTGTTCGACGGCACCCTGCAGGGCGTCGAGCGCACCGACTGCCCGGCGTTCAGCTTTCAGGGGCATCCGGAGGCGAGCCCCGGACCACGGGATATGGCGCCGCTGTTTGATCGTTTCGTTGCCATGCTGGGCGGGCGTCGATAATCCCATCGTGCCTGTTCGCACCATCGCTAGCCACCTTATCCAGCGGGAACTCTCATGCCCAAACGTACCGACATCCAGAGCATCCTGATCATCGGCGCAGGTCCCATCGTCATCGGCCAGGCCTGCGAGTTCGACTACTCCGGCGCTCAGGCCTGCAAGGCGCTGCGCGAGGAGGGCTACCGGGTCATCCTGGTCAACTCCAATCCGGCCACCATCATGACCGATCCGGTGATGGCGGATGCCACCTATATCGAACCGATCACCTGGCAGGTGGTGGAGAAGATCATCGAGGCGGAGCGCCCGGATGCCATCCTGCCTACCATGGGCGGCCAGACCGCACTCAACTGTGCGCTGAATCTCGACAAGCACGGTGTGTTGGCAAAATACGGCGTGGAGATGATAGGCGCCGATGCCAATGCCATTAACAAGGCCGAAGACCGGGATCTGTTCGACAAGGCGATGCGCAACATCGGCCTTGCCTGTCCCAAGGCCAAGGTGGCCCACACCATGACGGAAGCCTGGCAGATCCAGAACGAACTTGGCTTCCCGGTGATCATTCGTCCTTCCTACACCATGGGAGGGTCCGGAGGCGGGGTAGCCTACAACAGGGAAGAGTTCGAGGAGATCTGCGATCGCGGCTTCGAGCTTTCCAGCAACCATGAACTCTTGATCGACGAGTCGCTGCTGGGGTGGAAGGAGTACGAGATGGAGGTCGTGCGGGACAGAAACGACAACTGCATCATCGTCTGCGCCATCGAGAATTTCGATCCCATGGGTATTCACACCGGAGACTCCATCACCGTGGCGCCGGCCCAGACCTTGACGGACAAGGAGTACCAGATCATGCGGGATGCATCCCTTGCGGTGCTGCGCGAGATCGGCGTCGAGACCGGCGGGTCCAACGTGCAGTTCGGCGTCGATCCGGACACCGGGCGCATGGTGGTGATCGAGATGAACCCACGGGTGTCGCGTTCATCCGCCCTGGCCTCCAAGGCCACTGGTTTTCCTATCGCCAAGATCGCCGCCAAGCTGGCGGTGGGTTATACCCTGGACGAGCTGCAAAACGATATCACCGGCGGCAAGACCCCGGCGTCCTTCGAGCCGTCCATCGATTACGTGGTGACCAAGATTCCGCGCTTCACCTTCGAGAAGTTTCCCCAGGCCAACGATCGCCTGACCACCCAGATGAAGTCCGTGGGTGAGGTGATGGCCATCGGCCGAACCTTTCAGGAGTCGTTGCAGAAGGCGCTGCGCGGCATGGAGACCGGCAACGATGGCCTGGATCCCAAGATCACTGAGTTCAGCGAAGCCAATCTGGGGCTGATCAAGGGCGAGCTTCAGGCTGCTGGCGCCGAGCGCATTTTTTATATCGCCGATGCGCTGCGCGCCGGGATGAGCATGGAAGAGCTTTTCGCCCTGACCAGGATCGACCCCTGGTTCCTGGTCCAGATCGAGGAGCTCGTACGCATCGAGCAGGATCTTGCCCGGCGCTCCCTGGGTGAACTGGACGCCAAGGCGTTGTTTGCCCTGAAACGCAAGGGCTTTGGCGATGCGCGATTGGCGACCTTGCTGGGCGTTTCCGAGCAGGCATTCCGTCAGGCGCGCCACAGGCACGGCATTCGCCCGGTCTATAAGCGCGTCGATACCTGTGCCGCGGAGTTTGCGTCCCACACCGCCTACATGTATTCCACCTATGAGGAGGAATGCGAAGCCGACGTCAGCGATCGCCAGAAGATCATGGTGCTCGGGGGTGGGCCGAATCGGATCGGCCAAGGTATCGAGTTCGATTATTGCTGCGTACATGCGGCGCTGGCCATGCGCGAGGATGGGTTTGAAACCATCATGGTCAACTGCAACCCGGAGACCGTGTCCACGGACTACGACACCTCGGATCGTCTCTACTTCGAGCCGGTGACTCTGGAAGACGTGCTGGAGATCGCCGACAAGGAGCAACCGGTCGGCGTGATCGTGCAGTTCGGTGGCCAGACGCCGCTCAAGCTGGCGCGAGCGCTTGAAGCCGCCGGGGTGCCAATCATCGGCACCACGCCGGACGCCATCGACCGGGCCGAGGATCGCGAGCGTTTCCAGCAGATGATCGACAAGCTGGGATTGAAACAGCCGCCCAACGCCACCGCGCGCAGCTTCGAGGAAGCCTTTTCCAAGGCCGAGGCCATCGGTTACCCGCTGGTGGTGCGCCCCTCCTACGTGCTGGGCGGGCGCGCCATGGAGATCGTCTACGATGCTTCGGAGCTGGAGGGCTACATGACCCACGCGGTCAAGGTCTCCAACGACTCGCCGGTGCTGCTCGATCATTTCCTCAATGCCGCCATCGAGATCGACATCGACGCGGTCTCCGATGGCCAGCAGGTGGTAATCGGCGGCATCATGCAGCACATCGAGCAGGCCGGGGTGCATTCCGGGGACTCTGCCTGTTCACTGCCACCCTATTCCTTGCCCGCGGATGTACAGGACAGGATGCGCGAGCAGGTCAAGCGCATGGCGCTCGAGCTCGACGTGGTGGGGTTGATGAACGTGCAGCTGGCCTGGCAGGACGGCGAGATCTATGTCATCGAGGTCAACCCTCGTGCCTCACGCACCGTGCCCTTCGTGTCCAAGTGCATTGGCGTCTCACTTGCTCAGATAGCCGCCCGCTGCATGGCAGGCAAGACGTTGGCGGAGCAGGGCTTCACTCGGGAGCTGATTCCGGACTACTTCAGCGTCAAGGAGGCGGTGTTCCCCTTCAACAAGTTTCCCAGCGTCGATCCGATTCTGTCGCCGGAGATGAAGTCCACTGGCGAAGTGATGGGAAGCGGGACCACCTTCGCCGAAGCCTTCTACAAGGCCCAGCTGGGTGGCGGTGATGCGATTCCGCCGCTGACCGGCGAGCGCAAAGCGTTCCTGTCCGTTCGCGAGCCAGACAAGGTTGGCATTATCGAGGTGGCGGAATCTTTGCTAGCATTGGGATTTACCCTTTGTGCCACTCGCGGAACCGCCCGCGCCCTTGAGGTCGCGGGGCTTCCCGTGGAGACCGTCAACAAGGTTTTCGAGGGGCGTCCGCATATCGGCGATATGCTCAAAAACGATGAAGTGGCCTATATCGTCAACACGACCGAAGGTCGTCAGGCTATCAATGACTCTTCGGTTATTCGTCGCACTGCACTATCGCGTAAAGTGCCCTACGCCACGACGCTAGCAGGTGCGCGTGCCGTGAGTATGGCGCTCGAGTACGGTAATGAAATAACGGTGCGGCGTCTTCAGGAACTGCATGCAGGAGCAACAACATGAACAAGGTCCCGATGACCGTGCTGGGTGAACAGCGTCTACGGGAAGAGCTCGGTCGGCTTAAAAGTGAAGCGCGCCCCCGAGTCATCAGTGCCATCGCCGAGGCGCGTGAACATGGTGATCTGAAAGAGAACGCCGAGTATCATGCTGCCCGTGAAGAGCAGGGCTTCATTGAAGGCCGTATCAAGGAAATTGAATCGAAGCTTTCCGCGGCTCAGGTTATCGACGTTACCAAGATGCCCAAGTCGGAAAAAGTCATCTTCGGCGTTACCGTGGGATTGCTCAATCTCGATAGCGATGAAGAAGTTCGTTATCAGATTGTTGGTGAGGATGAAGCCGATATAAAGTCCAGCAAGATATCGGTAACGTCGCCCATCGCTCGGGCATTGATTGGCAAGGAAGAGGGCGACGTAGTGCTGGTGCGTACTCCCGGCGGTGAAGTGGAGTACGAGATCAGCGACGTTCAGTACATTTGATCGTTCTTGCGTGATCGATCAGTGATGTCAGGAATACAGTGGTTAGTGGCGTTATCTTTTAAGCTGCCTTGGCCACTGGAGTTGCCGTCTAGTGTCGGCCATGATGTTCGTTGGCTCGAGCAACGTTTGAAAGCTTGGGATTGGCATTGGGGTTGCGACGATAAAACAAGGCCATCTTGCCGATGGTTTGTACGATCTCGGCTTGGGTTCGTTGAGCTATAGTATCGATGAGTTGCTGACGCGTCTCACGCTCACTCAGGGCCAGTTTGATCTTGATCAGTTCGTGATCGCTCAAGGCGCGCTCGAGTTCTGCGTCTACGTTCTCGGTGAGACCATTTTCAGCAACCGTTACCACGGGGTCGAGATGATGCCCGATGCTGCGCATTGCTTTCTTTTGTGCCTGTGACAAGCCCATGATATCGTGCCTTTAATCCGTAGGTTCATGACAACGAGAGATAAGATGAAGAGCCGCGCTATGGTACGGCGAAAGTTGGGGTGTGCAAAGTAGCCGGGCTATTTGAAAGATACTGCATGTTTCCGGCTAAACCATCGTTTAATCAATAGCACCATTTTCACTTCCATTATAATTCAGGTGATTCAGTGGCCCGATCTGACTCCAAGAGTAGCGCTGGTTGGCTCAAGGAGCATTTTGACGATGCCTATGTCCAGCGTGCTTGGCAGGATGGCTATCGTTCTCGGGCGAGTTACAAGTTGCTGGAGATCGATGCCAAGGATCATCTCTTCAAGCCTGGCATGACGGTGATTGATCTAGGTGCAGCCCCAGGCGGCTGGAGCCAGGTTGCCGTGGAAAAGGTGGGGTCTCAGGGACGCATCGTTGCCTCGGATATTCTGGAGATGGACGCCTTGGCAGGTGTCGATTTCGTGCAAGGCGACTTCACCGAAGACCATGTACTGGCAATGATTCTGGAAACACTCGACGGGCGGCCAGTGGATCTGATCATTTCCGATATGGCGCCTAATATGAGCGGTATGGCAGCAATCGACCAGCCCCAGGCGATGTATCTTGCAGAACTGGCTTTGGATCTGGTGCGGCAAGTGCTTTCCCCTGACGGCACCTTGTTGATAAAGGTGTTTCAGGGGGAGGGTTTCGACGATTATCTAAAAGCGCTACGACAGGATTTTGCCAAGGTCGTTACCCGCAAGCCTGATTCTTCTCGCGCGCGATCTCGGGAAGTCTATCTCCTGGCAAAAAGATACAAGGGTTGAAGCTTGGAATCGCGATGGAACGACCCCATCTGTTATGGTGTCGAAAGAACACACGCCGTTTGGCAGACGAATTGATGCAACGAGGGTATTGCCTTGAATGACATGGCGAAGAACCTGATTCTGTGGTTGGTCATCGCAGCAGTTCTGCTGACGGTGTTCAATAACTTCAGTGTCGACACTGCACCGCAGTCAATGAACTATTCTCAGTTCGTTCAGCAGGTGCAAAACGGGCAGGTCCGCACGGTCACAATCGATGGCTACACAGTCACCGGTGAGCGCGAAGATGGATCGCAATTTCAAACTATTCGTCCGGCAGCTCAGGATCCCAAGCTAATGGACGACCTCCTGGCCAACGACGTCAATGTGGTCGGCAAGAAGCCGGAAGAGCAAAGCCTATGGACAAGGCTTCTGATTGCAAGCTTCCCAATTTTGATTATTCTGGCCATTTTTCTGTTCTTCATGCGTCAGATGCAGGGCGGCGGAGCTGGTAAAGGCGGCCCGATGAGTTTTGGCAAGTCCAAGGCCAAATTGCTGACTCAGGACCAGATCAAGACGACCTTTGCTGATGTTGCGGGTTGCGATGAGGCCAAAGAGGAAGTCGAAGAGCTAGTGGACTTTCTCAAGGACCCGAGCAAGTTTCAGCGCCTGGGTGGGCAAATACCCCGGGGTGTGTTGATGGTAGGTCCTCCGGGTACTGGCAAAACCTTGTTGGCAAAAGCGATTTCAGGTGAAGCCAAAGTACCGTTCTTTAGTATTTCAGGGTCGGATTTCGTCGAAATGTTCGTGGGTGTTGGTGCCTCGCGGGTGCGTGATATGTTCGAACAGGCCAAGAAGCAGGCGCCCTGTATCATCTTCATCGACGAGATCGATGCGGTAGGCCGGCATCGTGGTTCTGGCATGGGTGGTGGTCATGACGAACGGGAACAGACACTCAATCAGTTGTTGGTCGAAATGGATGGCTTCGAGGCTAATGATGGCATTATCGTCGTCGCCGCAACCAATCGTCCTGACGTACTCGATCCGGCTCTACTGCGCCCCGGTCGCTTTGACCGTCAGGTTACCGTAGGCCTACCCGATATTCGCGGTCGTGAACACATCTTGGGTGTGCACCTGCGCAAGGTGCCTTTAGGAGAAGATGTAAAACCCAGTTTGATCGCACGAGGCACGCCTGGCTTCTCAGGGGCGGATCTGGCCAATCTGGTCAACGAGGCTGCCTTGTTTGCGGCACGGCGCAATCGCCGTCTGGTGAACATGGAAGAACTCGAGCTTGCCAAGGACAAGATCATGATGGGCGCTGAGCGCAAGTCCATGGTCATGACCGAGAAGGAAAAGCTCAACACCGCCTATCACGAGTCTGGGCACGCGATCATCGGCCTGTTGATGCCGGAGCATGATCCGGTTTACAAGGTGACGATCATTCCTCGTGGGCGCGCCCTGGGAGTCACCATGTTCTTGCCGGAGGAGGATCGCTACAGTCTCTCGCGCCAGCAGATTCTTAGCCAGATCTGTTCACTGTTCGGTGGGCGTATTGCAGAAGAGATGACGCTAGGACCCAATGGCGTGACTACTGGCGCTTCCAACGACATCAAGCGGGCAACCGAGCTTGCTCATAGTATGGTGGCCAAGTGGGGTCTCTCCTCAGAGATGGGGCCACTGATGTACGATGAAGATGAGTCGCATCAATTCCTGGGTGGCCCGGGCGGTGCCGGTAGCAGATTTAATTCGCCGGAGACTACGACCAAGCTTGATAAGGAAGTACGTCGCATCATTGATGATTGCTATGCTCAAGCCAAACAGTTGCTTGAAGACAATCGTGACAAGCTGGACATGATGGCCGAAGCCTTGATGCAGTATGAAACCATTGATGCAGAACAGCTCAAGGACATCATCGAAGGACGTAAGCCGCGTCCACCCAAGGACTGGGGTGGCGATGATTCCAGCGGTGGTACTGCTGTTACAGGAGATACTTCGCAGCGTCCTGGTGACAATGAGATTGGTCCAGATGGCGATGAGGATGAGGACAAGGGGCCCCGCCGGCGTCCTTCTGACCCGCTTGGTGGCCCTGCTGGCCACTAGCAATCTGCTTGCCAACGAATACGGAAGGCGCCCTAAGGGCGCCTTCCGTCTCTTTGATATGCCTTGTTCTGGAATCGTTTGATGATATCAACCGCCGCTACTTTATTGCACTGCGGACGCCACCGCCTTGATCTTTCCTATCCCCGGGTAATGGGCATTCTCAATGTCACTCCTGATTCGTTCTCCGACGGCGGTCGCTATGTCATGCGCGATGAAGCTTTACGCCACGCGGAAGCGATGCTGGCTGAAGGGGCCGCGATCATCGATGTAGGCGGGGAGTCCACCCGTCCGGGTGCGACACCGCCGCCAACCCAGCAAGAGCTTGACCGAGTGATTCCGGTTGTTGAGTATCTGGTGCGCGAATTGGACGCACTGGTATCGGTAGATACCAGCTCTCCTGAAGTGATGCGGGAAGCCGCCGAGTGCGGAGCGGGAATGATCAATGATGTACGTGGATTACGCCGACCGGGCGCGATCGAGGCTGTGGCGCGTTATGGCCTACCGGTTTGCTTGATGCACATGCTGGGCGAACCGGAGGACATGCAGCAGTCTCCTCATTATGATGAACCTGTGGAGCGTGCGGTGCTGAGTTTTTTCAAGGCGCGGGTGGCAGACTGTGAAGCTGGTGGAATACGCCGTGAACAACTGTTGCTTGATCCCGGATTCGGTTTTGCCAAGACGACCCAACACAACCTCCGGCTACTCAGCCGCTTGGCGGTATTGAGTGAGCTCGGGCTACCGTTGATGGTCGGTATGTCGCGCAAGAGTATGATAGGCAATGTTCTAGGGCGAGCTGTCGAAGAGCGCTTGCATGGAGGATTGGCGCTGACATCATTGGCGGTAGAGCGTGGTGCGCGGCTGCTGCGCGTACATGATGTCGCCCCTAACATAGATGCAATCAACATGACCTGGAACGTGCTACAGGAAGGCACTGAGCTATGACGAGACGTTATTTTGGTACCGACGGTATCCGTGGAACGGTTGGAGAATATCCTATTACTGCAGACTTCATGCTCAAGTTAGGCTGGGCTATGGGGCGTGTTTTAAACAAGCAAGATGGCCGCGCCAAGGTGCTGATTGGTAAGGATACGCGTATCTCGGGCTATATGTTCGAGTCGGCCTTGGAGGCAGGTTTGTCTGCAGCGGGGGTCGATGTCTCTTTGCTGGGACCAATGCCGACACCGGGAATTGCCTATTTGACACGCACGCTGCGGGCCGATGCCGGTATCGTGATCTCGGCCTCGCATAACCCTTTTCAAGACAATGGCATCAAATTCTTCTCTGCCGGTGGTACCAAACTGCCTGATGAGATTGAAGCGCGAATCGAGGAAGAGCTCGAAAAGCCTCTGGATACCGTGCCAGCGGATCGCCTTGGAAAAGCCACCCGTATTGATGATGCTGCTGGCCGCTACATCGAATTCTGCAAGTCTACCGTTCCTCATCGCATGACGCTGCATGGGCTCAAAATCGTACTGGATTGTGCTCATGGGGCTACCTATCACATTGCCCCAAGCGTCTTTCGCGAGCTTGGCGCTCAAGTCAGTCTGTTAGGTGCCGAGCCGAATGGCTTGAACATCAATCAGCAGGTCGGATCAACTTATCCTGCGTCGCTACGGGCGGCAGTCATCGAGCGTGGCGCCGACCTTGGGATCGCTTTCGATGGTGACGGTGATCGTGTAGTGCTGGTTGATGCCGACGGGCTAGAAGTCGACGGTGACGACATCATCTATATGATCGCCAAGGATCGCTATGATCGTGGTGAGTTGGATGGAGGGGTCGTCGGCACCTTGATGAGCAACTTTGGTCTGGCTGCTGCTCTAGAAGCACTGGATATTCCATTTGAGCGCGCCAAGGTTGGTGACCGCTATGTAATTGAGCGTTTAGCGGCCAACGACTGGCACATTGGAGGCGAATCATCAGGCCACATTGTCTGCGGCCATGTTCAGACGACGGGTGATGGCATTGTATCGGCACTACAGGTGCTGGCCATCATGGTCAGCCTGAATTGCTCGCTTGCGGAGCTCAGAGGGTTCGAAAAGACGCCGCAGGCCTTGATAAATGTACGTCTAACGCCTGGAACCGACAAAAAAGCACTGCTCGAAAGTGAGCGTTTGCGTGAGACGGTTTCCAGTGTCGAGGCAGAGCTTGGTGATGAAGGCCGAGTCCTGTTGCGTCCCTCGGGTACAGAACCACTGATTCGAGTCATGGTTGAAGGGCGCCCACATCTTGATGTCGTCGCTCTGGCTCGGCGAATTGCAGCGGATGTTGAAATATTGATGGCCTAAGAGGCTGATAGCGTCGCAGCTACAGGCGCGCTAGTTGTCTTGACCCGGCGACTCCTATACCATTTCGCACCACTTCACGAAAGGGGGCTTCATGCGTGTGCCATTGATCGCTGGCAATTGGAAAATGAATGGTTCTCTGGCGCTGGTTGAACAATTCGGCCAAGCCTTTTCCAAAGCTAATCTATCTTCATCGATAGACATGGCCATATTGCCTCCATTGCCCTATTTGGCCGCAGCGCAGACAGCGTTTGAAGAGACCCCGCTTTGGTTGGGTGCACAAACGGTGAACCCCGAGCCATCTGGCGCTTACACCGGCGAGGTTAGCGCCAGCATGCTTTCGGAATTCGGGGTGCGCTATGTACTGGTTGGGCATTCAGAGCGACGTTCACTTTATTACGAAGACGATCAAGCGGTTCTGGCACGAACGCAGGCCATCTTGAATGCGGGACTCACGCCAATTCTCTGTGTTGGTGAAACGCTTGCCGAACGAGATGAGGGGCGCACCGAAGCAATAGTGCTGAATCAAGTTAAGGCCGTATTCGATGCGCTCGATGCCCGGGAGCGTCAGCATGTGGTCATTGCCTATGAGCCTGTATGGGCCATTGGTACTGGAAGGACCGCTACACCGGAGCAAGCGCAGGCGGTTCACGCAGCCATTCGTGCCTGCCTTGGTGATTATGATGAGCAGATGGCCTCTACCCTGCGTTTGCTTTACGGCGGTAGTATGAAGCGTGAGAATGCGGCTGAGCTGCTTGCCCAGCCAGATATCGATGGCGGCCTGATAGGCGGTGCCTCACTCAAGGTCGACGATTTTTTAGCCATTTGCCAGTCAGTAGGTTAATACATGCAAGTTGTCATTCTCATCATTCATGTGGTGATTGCCATTGCGCTGGTCGCGCTTATTCTCTTGCAGCAGGGGAAAGGAGCCGAGGCGGGTGCATCATTCGGAGGCGGAGCTTCCCAGACGGTTTTCGGTTCTCGAGGCAGCGGTAGTTTTCTGGCTAAGTTAACGGGTGTGTTGGCTGCTGCATTCTTTGCTACCTCACTGACACTTGCCTATTTTGCTTCTCAGGCAGGTGAGGCCCCAGAGCAGGGCATTCCAGATGCTGAATTGATCGAACAGCGTAATGCAGCGCCTACTCTTGACGACGAGACTCAAAGTACGGATAATGCTGCGCCAGCGCTAGAGGTCGGCGGAGAGCAGTAGCAACTTGTTGATATGTCTAGCGTAAGACGAATGATACTTCGTCTGGTTTGTTTATCCCCCTGTTGCCGAAGTGGTGGAATTGGTAGACACGCTATCTTGAGGGGGTAGTGACCTTATGGTCGTGGGGGTTCAAGTCCCCCCTTCGGCACCAAAGATGTTGTTTGTTTCGAGGATGAAGGCGGAATTGTTTTGTACCATTATACGCAATGCGCTTCCTTGACCCAGCAGCAAGCAAGTTCTTATACTTGTTGATCCATGATGCGGGGTGGAGCAGTCTGGTAGCTCGTCGGGCTCATAACCCGAAGGTCGTCGGTTCAAATCCGGCCCCCGCTACCAAGTTTTTATGCAAGGCCCCTTCCTCTGAAGGGGCTTTTTGTTAGCGGTTCGCTTTTTGCGGCTAACGTCAGCCACCTAGCTTTTCTCTCACTCCTGGTCAGGTGCCTGATGCAACTGTTGTAGGAGTTTTTGTTTGTGGCAATCAAGGACGTCGCGCTGAAGGCGCTTATCGAACCAGCAATAACGGCCATGGGCTTTGAGCTTTGGGGCGTTGAGCGAACTGCCCAAGGCAGGCACTCTCGCTTGGTGATCTACATCGATAGCCCTGACGGCATCACAGTTGATCATTGCGCGGAAGTCAGCCGTCAAGTGAGCGCGATCCTGGATGTCGAGGACCCGATTCCTGATCAATACCGGCTGGAGGTGTCTTCTCCCGGTATGGATCGTCCACTTTTCACCCTCGAGCAGTTCGAGCGTTACAAGGGCAACAACGTAGCGCTACGCTTGCGTGCGCCTTATGACGGCCGGCGAAAATTCAAGGGGTTGCTGGCGGGTATCGAGAATGACGAGGTGCTGTTGCATCTTGAAGGCGAAGAATACTGCTTTCCCATCGATGGGATAGAGCAGGCGCGGATTGTTCCGCAGTTCGATACCTGAGGACTGGTTTTTTGGCGAGGCTTTAGCATGAGTAAAGAGATTCTGCTGGTCGTTGACGCGATCTCGAACGAGAAAGGCGTACCCCGTGACGTGATTTTCGAGGCAGTCGAAGCGGCATTAGCTAGTGCATCACGCAAGCGCTTTGAAGGCGAAGAAGCCAACGTTCGCGTAAAGATCGACCGTATGACCGGGGACTATGAAACGTTTCGTCGCTGGACGGTGGTCGAGGATGATGAGTTCGAGACCCCGGATGCCGAGATCAAGCAGTCCTATGCGGAACGTCGCGATCCGCCGTTGTCCCTCGGGGATGTAGTCGAAGAGCGCATCGAGAATGCTGCCTTTGGCCGTATCGCTGCCCAGACCGCTAAGCAAGTCATTGTACAAAAGGTACGTGAAGCAGAGCGTGCGCAAGTCGTGCGGCAGTATGCCGAGCGTGAAGGCGAGCTGGTGGCGGGGATCGTCAAGAAGACCACCCGCGACGGGTTGATCATCGATCTGGGTGACAATGCCGAGGCCTTCTTGCCGCGTAGCGAGATGATTCCTGGTGAACGCTATCGCATGAACGAACGGGTACGTGCTTTGCTATGGAAGGTCGAGCCGGAAGCACGTGGTGCTCAGCTCATTCTTACTCGGACGCGCTCTGATCTGATTATTGAGCTGTTCAAGATCGAAGTGCCGGAAATTGCCGAGCAGCTCATCGAGATCAAGGGTGCGGCACGGGATCCTGGCTCGCGAGCCAAGATCGCAGTGAAGACCAATGATCGTCGTATCGATCCTGTTGGTGCCTGTGTCGGTATGCGCGGTTCCCGCGTTCAGGCGGTTTCAAACGAGCTGCAAAACGAGCGTGTCGACATCATCTTGTGGGACGACAACCCTGCGCAGCTGGTGATTAACGCGATGGCGCCGGCTGAAGTGGCTTCCATCCTTGTCGATGAAGATGCGCACTCCATGGATGTTGCTGTCGGTGAGGATAACTTGGCCCAGGCGATTGGGCGCAGTGGGCAGAATGTGCGTCTGGCCAGTGAGCTGACCGGTTGGGCGCTCAATGTGATGACGGAAGATGAAGCCGAGGGGAAACGCGAGCAGGAAGTCGATAGCTTGGTCGAATATTTCATTAACCATCTCGAGATCGATGAAGAGCTGGCGCGCATATTGGTCGAAGAGGGGTTTACCTCTCTCGAAGAGTTGGCCTATGTGCCCCTTGAAGAAATGCTGGAAATCGAAGAGTTCGACGAAGATCTGGTGGAAGAACTACGCTCGCGGGCTAAGGATGAGCTGTTGAATTTGGCGATTGCTTCTGAAGAGGTCCTTGATGGTGCCCATCCCGCCGATGATCTATTGGAAATGGAGGGCATGGATCGCCACTTGGCTTTTATTTTAGCCAGTCGCGGTATCGTCACGATGGAAGATCTCGCCGAGCAGGCCATCGACGATCTCAAGGATATCGAGAGTATCGACGAAGAGCGCGCCGCGTCACTGATAATGACCGCCCGTGCGCCCTGGTTCGCAAGCGAAAGTAACTAGGTCATGGGCTCAGGAGGGTCGTAATGTCAGAAATGACAGTGAAGGATTTCGCAGTCAAGGTAGGTCGTGATACGTCCCGCCTGCTGGAGCAAATGAAAGAAGCCGGTCTTCCCCATCAGGGCGAGAGTGATGCCGTGTCCGAAGAGGACAAACAGCGGTTGCTGGATCACTTGACCAAGAGTCACGGCGGTGGCCGAGGTGCCAAGAATCGCATCACTTTGACTCGCCAGACCAAGAGCCGCATTAGAACCGGCGAGGGTCGTGGCAAGACCATTGAAGTACAAGTGCGTAAAAAGCGTACCTACGTAAAGCGTGCTGAGGAAGAGGTCGCCGAGCAGCCTGCCCAGCAGGAGCAGGGACCTCGTCAATTGGTCGGCGACATGGCGAATGCTACGCAAGCACGCGCTGAGGCCGAACAAGCAGAACGCGCTCAAGCCGAAGCTGAAAAGGCGCAAAAGTCTCAGGCTGCGGCTGAGGAACAAGCATCTGCTGCTCAGCAAGAGGCCATCGCAACGCCTGCGCCGCAAGAAGAGTCAGCACCGGCGCCAGCGGCTAAGAAGCCTAGTAAGCCAGAGCTGCCTCAGAGTGATGAGCCGGTCGTCGAGGCGCCACCCAAGGAGCCTCGTAACGACAATCGTCGTGCGCAAAAGAAAGCGCCGGCCAAGAAAGGTCGTGACACCAGCCGCGACGAAGATCGCGAGGAGCGCAGCGAGCGTCGTCGCGGTAGCGGCAAGAAGGTCAAGCGTGCCGAGCGTCGTGGCAGTCGTCGCGGTGGTCGCGACAGCGGCGGTGGCAAGCACTCCTTCCAGAAGCCGACCCAGCCGATCGTGCGCGAGGTGGCCATCCCAGAGTCGATCAGCGTCGCTGAACTGGCGGACAAGATGGCGATCAAGGCCAATGAAGTCATCAAAGCCATGTTTACCATGGGGGCTGCAGTCACCATCAACCAGACCATCGATCAGGACACCGCGGCGATCGTCGTCGAAGAGATGGGGCATACGCCCAAGCTGGTCAAGGATGATGCGCTGGAAACCGAGGTGCTCGAGGGTATCTCCTACGAAGGTGACGAGATTACACGCTCACCCGTGGTCACGGTCATGGGTCACGTTGACCATGGTAAGACGTCGCTGCTCGATTTTATTCGGCGCACCAAGGTGGCGACCGGTGAGGCCGGCGGCATTACTCAGCACATCGGTGCCTATCATGTGGAAGACAAGCATGGCGGTGTCACTTTCCTGGATACGCCGGGCCACGCAGCCTTTACCGCCATGCGCGCACGCGGTGCCAAGGCGACGGACGTAGTCATTCTGGTAGTTGCATCGGACGATGGCGTGATGCCTCAGACGGTCGAGGCGATCGAGCACGCCAAGGCGGCGGAAGTTCCCTTGGTAGTGGCGGTCAACAAGATCGACAAGCCGGGCGCTGATCCGGATCGCGTCAAGAACGAGCTGTCCCAGCGTGGTGTCATCTCCGAAGAGTGGGGCGGTGATACACAATTCGTGCATGTCTCCGCCAAGACTGGCGAAGGCATCGACTCGTTGCTTGAAGCCGTATTGCTGGTGTCCGAGGTGCTTGAACTCAAGGCCGTGCCGGAGGCGCCAGGCAAGGGTGTCGTCGTGGAGTCGCGTCTTGATAAAGGGCGTGGTCCAGTCGCTACCGTGCTGGTTCAGAATGGAACCCTGCGGCGCGGTGATATCGTGCTGGCAGGCCTTCATTATGGTCGCGTGCGGGCGTTGACCAACGAACTTGGTCAGCAGGTCGAGTCGGTCGGACCGTCCATGCCGGTGGAGATCCAGGGTCTCGACGGCACGCCGGAAGCCGGTGAAGACTTCATGGTATTGGCGGATGACAAGAAGGCGCGGGAAATCGCCAATTTCCGTCAGGGCAAATACCGCGAGGTGCGGCTGGCACGTCAGCAAAAGGCCAAGCTGG
The DNA here is from genome assembly GCF_947500835.1 of uncultured Halomonas sp. Lineage (GTDB taxonomy): Bacteria > Pseudomonadota > Gammaproteobacteria > Pseudomonadales > Halomonadaceae > Modicisalibacter. The sequence goes on along the minus strand of NZ_CANMTQ010000006.1, from coordinate 28,238 downwards.
AGAACATGTTCAGCCAGATGGGTCAGGACGAGGTAGCCAAGGTCAATATCGTGCTCAAGGCGGACGTGCAGGGTTCCCTGGAAGCCATCCGTGGTGCTCTCGAAGAACTCTCCACCGACGAAGTCCAGGTGGCCGTTGTTTCCTCTGGGGTTGGTGGTATTACCGGTACCGATGCCAACCTGGCCTTGGCGAGTGATGCCATCGTCGTTGGTTTCAACGTGCGCGCCGATGCGGCCGCTAGAGAAATCATCGAGCGCGAAGGGCTGGATCTGCGTTATTACAGCGTGATCTATCAGCTCATCGACGAGGTGAAGCAAGCCATGAGCGGCATGCTGGCCCCGGAATGGCGCGAGGACATCGTGGGTATCGCCGAGGTGCGCGATGTGTTCAGGGCGCCAAAGATTGGTGCTGTCGCGGGTTGCATGGTCGTCGAAGGCTCGGTGCATCGGCATAAGAAGATCCGCGTGCTGCGCGAAAACGTGGTCATCTACGAGGGTGAGCTTGAATCCCTGCGGCGTTTCAAGGATGACGTCAACGAAGTGCGCAACGGCATGGAGTGCGGCATCGGCGTCAAGAACTATAACGATGTTCAGGTCGGCGACAAGATCGAGGTCTTTGATCAAGTGAAGGTCGAACGCACCCTCTAAGGCAAGAAAGGAGAGTAGGATGCGTGAGTTCAAGCGTACCGATCGGGTGGCGGACCAACTGCAGCAGGAGCTTGCAGTGCTCATCCAGCGGGAGGTCAAGGATCCGCGGTTGGGCATGGTCACCGTCAGCGGTGTCGATGTCAGCCGCGACCTGGGCTATGCCGAGGTCTATATCACCCTATTGGGAGACAATGACCCGGAGCGAGTTCAGGAAAACCTGGCAGTACTCAAACATGCCGCCGGGTTTTTGCGCAGTCAGATTGCCCGGCGCATCAAGCTGCGCCACGTTCCTGAGCTACGCTTTCATTACGATGAAAGCGTCGTGCGGGGTCAAGAACTCTCTTCGCTGATCGATCAGGCCGTTGAGTCAGATCGCGCTCATCATGGTGGTGATCTCGAGAATGATGACTCCTCATCAGGAGAAGAGAAGCGCTGATGGCGCGACGTCGTCGGGGGTTGCCAGTGAACGGTGTTCTGTTGCTCGATAAGCCGCTTGGTATGTCGAGTAACCACGCACTCCAGCGGGTTCGTCGCTTGTTTCAAGCACAAAAGGCAGGTCATACCGGAACGCTGGATCCAATGGCGACCGGGCTGTTACCGGTATGCTTTGGTGAGGCGACCAAGTTTTCATCCTATCTCTTGGACGCTGACAAGCGCTACCGGACCTACGTTCGTCTTGGCGAAATCACCGATACCGGCGATGCGGAAGGTGAAATAGTCGAGCGCCGTTCGGTTCCGGGCTTTACCGATGCGGATATTGAGAAGGTGCTGGCGTCGTTTTGCGGTGAGATCGATCAGGTGCCGCCCATGTATTCGGCGCTCAAGCATCAAGGGAAGCCATTGTACGAGCTGGCGCGTCAAGGCAAGACGATCGAGCGTGCACCACGTCGCGTGACGGTTTATGATATGCGGCTTCTCGCGCGGGATGCCATGGGCTTTGAGCTTGAAGTGGCCTGCAGCAAGGGCACTTATATACGCACGCTGGCCGAGGATATTGGCCAGGCACTGAGGTGCGGTGCGCATATTACAGCGCTACGGCGTCTGCGCACCGGCACCTTCGACGATAGCGGTATGGTCTCGTTGGAGGCGCTGGCTTTGATGAGCGATCACGCAGAGCGCGAGCTGCAGCTGCTGGAAACGGACGTGCTGGTAAGACACTTGCCACGCTTGAACGTCGATGACGATGTCGCAAAACGTTTGTTGCTGGGGCAACGTGTACAAACAGATACCGCTGGGCTATCGATAGACAGCCCAGCGCGCTTGTATCGTGACAATACTTTTTTAGGATTGGTCACGATCCTCGTGGCGGGAGAGGTAACTCCCCGCCGGCTGGTGGCTACCGCTTGACGAGTGAAAGTAGCCTGGTCGCTAACCGATAGCGACACACCCTGGAGACTGCAAATATGCGTGGTCTCCGACATTTATCATCTCAAGCATATTGCTTACTGGAGGTACACAGATGGCATTGACCACTGAAAAGAAGGCTGAAATCGTCAACGAATACGGCCGTGGTGAAAACGATACCGGTTCCCCAGAGGTTCAGGTAGCACTTTTGAGTGCCAACATTGATGGACTGCAGTCTCACTTCAAGTCCAACAAGCAGGATCACCACTCCCGTCGAGGCCTGATCCGGATGGTCAACCAGCGCCGCAAGCTGCTCGACTATCTCAAGCGCAAGGATCTGGAGCGTTACCAGTCTTTGATTCAGCGTCTCGGCTTGCGTCGCTGAGGAGCAGAAAGTCGCTTCTGCGCACATGCAAGACAAGAACGGGCAGCCCGAGGGTTGCCCGTTTTGCGTTTTTGGATGCCTGCTGGCGCTAACCAGTGATCCCGCCAGACTGGTAGAATGGTCGCCGAGTCAAAACGACCCCAATGAAATCGACAAGGTAAGGATGTCCCCGTGAATCCGGTCAAGAAAACATTTCAGTACGGTCAGAGCACCGTTACCCTCGAAACAGGGCGTATCGCCCGTCAAGCGACTGGCGCTGTACAAGTCACCATGGACGATACCGTAGTGCTGTGTACGGTAGTGGCCAGAAAGGATACCAAGCCAGGCCAGGACTTTTTTCCGCTTTCCGTGCATTACCAGGAAAAGACCTATGCGGTCGGCAAGATTCCCGGTGGTTTCTTCAAGCGTGAAGGACGCCCCACCGAAAAGGAAACGTTGACGTCACGGCTGATCGATCGGCCGATTCGCCCGCTGTTTCCCAAGGGCTTCATGAATGAAGTCCAGGTCATTTGTAACGTGCTGTCCGCGGATCGCAACCAAGATCCGGATATTGCTGCGATGATCGGCACGTCAGCGGCTCTGGCCATTTCCGGTGTGCCTTTCAATGGCCCGATCGGCGCCGCTCGCGTGGCCTTCAGCGAAGAGCGGGGCTACTTCCTCAATCCCAGCGTCGAGGAACTCAAGACCTCGGAGCTCAACATGGTCGTTGCCGGCACCGAGAAAGCCGTGCTGATGGTGGAGTCCGAGGCCAGGGAGCTGCTTGAAGACGAGATGCTGGGTGCGGTGCTCTTTGCCCATCAGGAGATGCAGACGGCAATTCAGGCAATCAACGAATTCGTCGTTGAAGCCGGCAAGCCCAAGTGGGAATGGCAGCCGGCGCAGGAAAATACCGAACTCAAGGATGCCTTGGCGAGCGGCTTCGAGGCGAAGATCGGCGACGCTTACCGAATAACAGACAAGATGGCGCGCCAGGACGCTCTGTCAGATCTCAAGGCCGCGGCTGTCGAGCAGTTGGCGAGCGGCGATGACGCCCGGTTCAGCACCGATGACGTGAGCGGTGCTTTTGCCAGCCTCGAGAAGCGCGTCGTGCGCAGCCGCGTGATCAATGGCGAGCCGCGAATTGATGGGCGCGATCACAAGACCGTGCGGCCACTGGATATTCAGGTCGGTGTGCTGCCGCGTACCCATGGTTCTGCCCTGTTTACCCGGGGTGAGACTCAGGCGATGGTCATCGCGACGCTGGGAACACTACGCGACTCACAGCTGATCGAATCCTTGGAAGGGGAGCGCAAGGATCGCTTCTTGCTGCACTACAATTTCCCCCCGTACTGTGTGGGCGAGGCCGGTTTCATGGGCGGTCCCAAGCGCCGCGAGATCGGCCATGGCCGCCTGGCCCGGCGTGGCGTTCAGGCCATGCTGCCAAACGATGAGGACTTTCCCTACACCATCCGTGTGGTGTCCGAAATCACTGAATCCAACGGTTCCAGTTCCATGGCGTCGGTATGCGGCACCTCGCTTGCCCTGATGGACGCCGGGGTTCCGCTCAAGGCGCCGGTGGCGGGTATTGCCATGGGGCTGGTCAAGGACGACGACAAGTTTGCCGTGCTGACGGACATCCTGGGTGACGAGGACCATCTCGGTGATATGGACTTCAAGGTTGCCGGATCCGCCAAGGGCGTCACTGCGCTGCAGATGGACATCAAGATCGAAGGCATCAACGAAGAGATCATGGAAACTGCGCTGCAGCAGGCTTATGAAGCGCGCCAGAGTATCCTCGCTCAAATGAATGAGGTGATCGATCACAGCCGTACGGAAGTATCCGAAAATGCACCGTCCATGATCACCATCAAGATCGATTCGGACAAGATTCGTGATGTCATTGGCAAAGGCGGCGCCACCATCCGCAAGATTTGCGACGACACCGGTGCGTCTATTGATCTCGACGACGACGGTACCGTACGTATCTATGCCGACGACAAGGCGGCTGCAAAACAGGCCACGGATATCGTGCTCGGTATCACCGCCGAAGCCGAGATCGGCAAGCTTTATCGCGGCAAGGTGGTACGTATTGCCGATTTCGGTGCCTTCGTCAACTTCATGCCCGGTACCGATGGATTGGTGCATATCTCGCAAATCGTGCCGGAGCGCGTCAATGACGTGCGTGATTTCCTCAACGAAGGCGACGAGGTGACGGTCAAGGTGCTTGATATCGACAATCGCAATCGCGTGAAGCTGTCAATCAAGGAGATTGGTGCCGAGGAGAAGGCTGCTTTCGAGGCCGAACTGGCTGAGTAACGTTTGGCGTTGTAGGCAATTTTTTTAAGCGGTAAAAGAAACGTCCCGGCAGGTTGCACTGCCGGGACGCTTTTATTTCACTGCTTTCAAACCGTTATCTTTCAATGGCTAGCGCAACACCCTGGCCGCCGCCGATACACAGGGTTGCCAAGCCTTTCTTGGCATCGCGCGCAATCATCTCATGCAGCAACGTCACCAGCACTCGGCAGCCAGAGGCGCCGATGGGGTGGCCAAGTGCAATGGCGCCGCCATTGACGTTAATCTTGCTGGTATCCCACCCCAATTCCTTGTTCACCGCAATTGCTTGGGCGGCGAACGCTTCGTTGGCTTCTACCAGGTCGAGTTCATCCATGCTCCAGCCGGCTTTCTCGAGGCAACGCCGTGTCGCAGGCGCCGGACCGATGCCCATGATTGACGGATCGACACCAGCGTTGGCGTAGGCCTTTATGCGCGCCAGCGGCTCGAGGCCTAGTTCCCGTGCCTTGGACTCGGAACACAGCATGGCAACAGCCGCGCCATCGTTGATTCCCGAGGCGTTGCCGGCGGTCACGACGCCATCTTTCTTGAAGGCAGGCTTCATACCACCGAGCTTCTCGGCAGTGATACCGGCGCGAGGCCCTTCATCCTTATCGAAGACGACGGGATCGCCCTTGCGTTGAGGAATCTCGATCGGCACGATCTGACTTTCGAAGCGTCCAGAGTCGATGGCAGCGGCGGCATTCTGCTGGGAAGTGGCGGCGAATTCGTCCATCTGCTCTCGAGTGATACCGTACTTCTCGCCCAGGTTCTCCGCGGTAATGCCCATGTGGTAATCGTTGAAGGCGTCCCACAGTCCGTCATACACCATGGTATCGAGAGCCTTCCAGTCACCCATGCGCTGTCCGGTACGGGAGTGAGGCAAAGCGTGGGGCGACAGCGACATGTTTTCCTGACCGCCGGCCAGAATCAGTTCCGCATCGCCACAGCGGATAGCCTGAGTCGCGAGATGCAGTGCCTTGAGACCGGAACCGCAGACCTTGTTGATGGTCATGGCAGGTACGGCGTCCGGCAGGCCGGCGAGAATCGAGGTCTGGCGGGCGGGGTTCTGGCCGCAAGCAGCAGTCAATACCTGACCAAGCAGCACTTCATCGACCTGATCGGGAGAGACACCGGTATTAGCAAGAATATCCTTGATGACACGAGCCCCTAGCTCCTTGGCGGGGATCGTGGAGAGCGAACCGCCAAAGGTGCCAATGGCGGTGCGGCGAGCGGCGACAATGACCACATCTTGCATACGAAACTCCTTATGTTCGAACGGATAGTCCCGCTAACAGCATAGGAGACCCTTGGGCATCGCCGCAATCGCTAATACATGCCATGACCAAGAACCAGAATGATTTAGTATTTCTTGATGCAGCCTTTGGTCAATTTTTCGGTAACAAGACAGGAATATTATCGATTAGCCGCGTCGTCCCGAGGTGAGCAGCCGCAAGCAGCATGGCGTTCTGCGTCGTGTCGGTCACCGGACCAAGATCATCGGCACGCCGTAACTCGAGATAGTCCGGTTTGAAATGTGCTGCGACAAGGTTTTCAAGCGCCTCGTGTAGCACGTCGTTGCTCCGCATGCCGTTCTCAAGCGCATCCCGGGCACGGCACAAAGTACGATACAGCGCAGGTGCCTTGGCGCGCTGAGCGTCATCGAGATAGCCATTGCGTGATGATAGCGCCAGCCCATCATCGTTTCGTACGGTGGGGGCGCCGATGATGTCAATCGGCAGATGGAAATCTGCGGTCATCTTGCGAATCACCGCCAGCTGCTGATAATCCTTCTCGCCAAAACAGGCAATATCCGGCTGCACCAGGTTGAAAAGCATCGTGACAACGGTCGCCACACCCTCGAAGTGACCCGGCCGACTGGCGCCGCAAAGCCCTTGTGAAACCTCGGGTACGATTACTCGAGTATGGGCTTCAAGACCGTTTGGATAGAGCAGGGCGTTGCTGGGTGTGAAGAGTAGATGGCACCCGGCCGCCTCCAGTTTGCTCTGGTCTTCAGCGAGGGTGCGCGGATAGGCGTCGAGATCTTCCCCCGCGCCGAATTGAAGAGGATTGACGAAGATCGTCGCTACCACGATATCCGCGTGTCGCCGCGCCAGCTCCACCAGGGCAGTATGGCCTGAATGCAGGTTGCCCATGGTAGGTACTAGGGCGATTTTGTCACCTTGGTGACGATGGGTGGCAAGCGTCTGACGTAACGCTTTGATGGTGCTCAGGGTCTGCATCAAAAACTATGCTCTTCGCTGGGGAAGCGACGCGTCTTGACGGCCTCGTGATAAGCACCGAAAGCAGCCGCGATCGAGTCGGATTCGGCGAGAAAGTTCTTGGCGAAACGGGGAGAACGAGGACTGACACCCAGCACATCATGCATTACCAGAATCTGACCGTCGACCTCGACGCCGGCGCCAATGCCGATTACGGGTACTTCCAGGGTATCGCGCATGATGCGCCCCAAGTGGGCGGGTACGCATTCAAGCAAAATGATCGAGGCGCCGGCATCGACCAATGCCCGGGCGTCAGCCAGCATCTGTTCAGCTTGAGAGCTGTTCCGGCCCTGCACCCTGTAGCCACCGAATTGGTGCACTGATTGAGGCGTCAGTCCCATGTGAGCGCAGACAGGAACGCCACGCCGAGTCAGCTCGCGAATGCCCTCTGCAAGCCACGCCTCCCCCTCGATCTTGATCATCTCGGCGCCAGCACGCATCAAGACGCCGGCGTCTTGTAGCAGACGCTCCGTGCTGGTGTTGCTCATGAACGGCAGATCCGCCATCAGCAGACTTTTCTCCTTGCCCCGAGCAACACAGCGAGTGTGATAGCAGATGTCGTCCAGGGTGACCGGAAGGGTGGTGGAATGGCCTTGTAACACCATACCCAGAGAATCACCGACCAGTAGCACCTCAATCCCTGTTTGGCTCGCAATACGTGCGAAGGAAGCATCATATGCGGTCAAACAGCTGAATGTTTCTCCGGCGTGCTTGAGCGCCTGGAGTGTGCGCGTGGTAACGGTTTTCATGGCGTGCAATCTCGTCTCAAGTAGCATGCAAAGAAAGCTGACAACATGGGAGAACAGTGCAGTCGAAAAGAAGCTTTTATAACGAGCACAGTCGTTTGTTACCCATATTTGTTACTTTATGCTCGATGGTAGTGTGAAAGGGTAACAAAAATCTTGCAACCTTAACTATAGGATCAAAAGCGCTGCAGATCGTGGTCTTTCATATGTAGCAGAAGATCGCTAAGTCGTGTGGCGCCAATCATCAGCTCAGGCGCGATATCAGCCAGAGGAAACAGTACGAAAGCACGGTCTTGCATGGCGGGATGGGGAAGTTTCAAGCGTGGTAGGTCAAGGCTCAGATCATCGAACAGTAATAAATCCAGATCCAGGGTGCGGGGGCCCCAATGGCGCAAGCGACGACGTTGATGCCGCTGTTCCAAGGCCTGAAGTTGATCGAGTAGCGCCAGGGGAGACAGGCGTGTGGATACTTGGACCACCGCATTGACGAAATCTGGCTGATCCTGTGGGCCTACCGGCTTACTTGCATAACAAGGTGAAACAGCAACCAACGTTGTTACTGGAAGATGCTTCAGGGCTATCAATGCCTGTTCGATATGCTGACGTGGCCCATCCAGATTGCTGCCCAAGCCGATGTAGGCCTGGTGTGCGAATTCATTCATGGCCTGAAGGCGCTGATCCTTGTGGCTTGTTGCTACGCCGGCGTTTGCGCGGCCGGCGCTTGCGTCCGTCGCTGGTACCGGCGGGGTCGGCATCGACCTTGTTCAGAAGGCGCATCTGTTCGTGCTCGTCACCAGTCTGGAAAGCCTCCCACCAGGCGCCCAGTCCAGAAGAAATCTCACCAGCGGCTTCACGCAATAGCAGAAAGTCGAAAGCAGCGCGAAAACGAGGATGCTCAAGTGTTTGAAATGCGCGCTTGCCACGACGCTTGGGAAGCCGTTGCTGTAGATCCCAGATGTCGCGCATCGGAAAGCTGAAGCGTTTGGGTATGGACGTGTGCTGAAGCTGGCGCGTCACCGCTTGCTGAGCGGCAGTCTGCTGGGCAGGAATGGGTGCTAGACCTTCGGCCTGCAATTGCTTGCAGCGTTGCTGTACGCCAGGCCAAAGCAGGGCGGCGAAAAGAAAGGCCGGTGTCACCGGTCGTTCTTCCTGAATGCGGATATCGGTATTGGCCAGTGCTTGAACGATGAGCGGCTCTGCCCAGGAAAGCTCTTCCATGGATTCTTCCGCCTCGGGGAAAAGCATGGCAAACAGCCCGTATTGGCGCAGCAGATGGAAAGTGGCAACAGCTTGACCGGACAGGAACAGTTTCAGCACTTCCTCGAACAGTCTGGCGGGAGGAATCTGTAAAAGCAGATGAGCCATGTCGCCAATGGGCGCCTCGGTCTCCGGGGCAAGCGTGAAGTCCAGTTTGGCGGCGAAGCGCATGGCACGCAGCATGCGTACCGGATCTTCGCGGTAACGCGTTTCAGGATTGCCAATCAGGCGTAGAACACGCGAGTCGATGTCATCAACGCCGCCGGCCCAATCGTGCAGTGAAAAATCCGCGATGTTGTAATACAGCGCATTGATGGTGAAATCCCGCCGCAGCGCATCTTCCTCGATGTTGCCCCAGACGTTGTCCCGTAGCAGCAGCCCGTGCTCGGATTGCTGAGCCAGGTGCTCGCCATGATCATCGTTGGGACGACCTCGGAAGGTAGTGACCTCGATGATTTCGCGACCGAAGCGCACGTGGACGATACGAAAGCGTCGCCCGATGATGCGCGAATTGCGAAACAGGTCGCGCAGCTCCTCCGGTGTGGCGTTGGTTGCGACGTCGAAATCCTTGGGCGACTTGCCTAGCAGTGCATCCCGCAGGCAACCGCCAACCAGATAGGCGTCAAAACCGGCATTGTGCAGCCGATAAAGCACTTTCAAAGCGCTATCACTGAACAGTTGACGTGAAATAGGATGCTCTTCGCGGGGAATGATGTGGGGTCTAGTCACATGACCCGCGCCATCGTGATTGCCGAACAGGGTCTTCAAACGTTCACCGGGGCGTTGGAGAAAGCGAGTAAATCCTTTGAACATGCAGCGATATTGGCTCGCAGTAAATTAAACGGCCAGTGTAGCCGAGCCCGGGATGCTTGCAAAGCATTGGCGATGACCTGTGGTACAAGCATCGTGAGGAGGAGATGAATTAATGGATGCATCCTGCTGATTGGATATGAGCAATCCTAGTAGAAAGGGGAGACCCATGGCCTCCCCTTAAAGCAAGTTGCTCAGCGTCCCTGCTGTTGGTTCTTCTTCGTGATGGCGCATCGCCTTGAATACGCACCACGGTCACTAATGAAATCTATCAGGTAAGCAGTGTTTTATTATTGGATAGCCTGATGGCGACCGTCTCGTATTCAAAACAATAATCCAACCACGACGGTAGAGAGTCTACCTTCCCTCGGCTCTTATGATTGTTTCCGAGGGCGTACCTCTGACAGACAATTATTATTATCAGTTCTGACCTGGGTACGTCGCGTTCCGGTAAAAATACCGAACATTCAACTTCTTTGTGCTTGTTGGACTGTCAAGCGCTGCTTGGTGATTATTGTTGTTAGATCAAGACAACCACATGTTTTTATCGACAATTGTTCTTATTGTAACGTCACCAGTCACGTCATCTGCATTGCTTATTATTGTTACAGTATCTGCACGTAGTGATCAGCGTTCGTTTCTTGTTTTTCTTGCCATTAAAGCTGCACGTGGTGTGCCACCGTGTTTTTTTTGTAATGAAAACATGGGCTTATTTCTGGTATAGAGCGAGCGCTCAATCGGCAGCTGACATGTGTTACCGCAAATGATGCAGGATGTGGTGCGAAGTGGGTAAGAAGGTAACAAAAGAAGTGTTTTTACCTTTGATACAACAAGAACAGGGTGCTTGATGTTCAATTTTGCCTTGTTAGACATTAGTCGATTTTTTCGGCCAAGGTCTTAATTAGTGCGGGTGCGCGAGGCTTTCCTACGAGGGATGCCTAGGCGCTGGCGCCGCTCCCAAAGGCATTTGCGACTGACACCGAGTTTTTGTGCCAGCTCGGTTTCACTCATTTGTTCCTGGTGTTCGAGCACGAAGTGCTGAAAGTAATCCTCCAATGAAAGATCCTCTTCTATTTCCTTGGGGACACTGCGCAGATTAGCGGCTATGGGATTGCTCGTACTCAGTGAAGGTTTAGGCGTCGCCAGTCCAAGATCTTCTGGATGAATGAGATGGCTTTCCGCCAGTATCACGCCTCGCTCCAAGGCATTTTCCAGTTCGCGAACATTCCCCGGCCATGGATAGTCACGAATATCGCGCCGAGCTGCGCGCGAGAGCTTCAAGCCTTCCCGGGCGTGGCGCCGACATGCGCTATCCAGAAGAATGTCAGCGATTTTCAAGATGTCGTCTTCCCGCTCGCGCAGCGGTGGAAGATCGATCTGCATTACATTGAGGCGATAATACAGATCGAGACGGAACTCACCGCTGCGCGATAGCGCATGCAGATCGCGATGGGTAGCAGCGATCAGGCGCACATTCACATGGCGCGTCTCCACGGAGCCGACCTTGCGTATCTCACCCTCCTGTAAAACCCGCAGCAGTCGGGCCTGAGCATCTAATGGCAGCTCGCCAATTTCATCGAGAAACAGCGTGCCGCCATCCGCCGCCTCGACCAGGCCGGTGCGTGCCGCACTTGCGCCGGTGAACGCGCCTTTTTCGTGGCCGAACAGTTCGGATTCAATCAGGGTTTCAGGAATTGCGGCGCAGTTGACACAGATCAACGGCGAGTTGGCTCGTCGACTCTGCCGGTGCAAGGCGCGGGCTACCAGTTCCTTGCCGGTACCTGATTCGCCCTGAACCAGTACCGTGACATCCGCAGGCGCCGTCTTGCGTATGCGATCGTAAACGATCTGCATGGCAGGGCAATTGCCGATCATTTCCTGGGGGGGCGCTGAGTTGGGGATGCATGTCTCTTGGGAGGTAGATGTATGGCGATGCAATGTATTCGCAACGGTCTTGATGAGCTCGTCGTGATCGAACGGCTTGGCGATATAGTCGACGGCGCCCTGTTTAAGTGCTTCCACGGCGGATCGCATACTGGCATAGCTGGTCATGATCAGCACCGGTACAGGATCGGCGGCATCGATGAGCTCGGTACCGGGAGGGCCGGGTAGGCGCAGATCGCTGATGATCAGATCGAAGCGCCTGGGGTCGAGAGACAGGGCTTCCTCTACCGAGCCGGCCTCGCTGATCTGGTAGTCATGGCGTTCCAACAGACGACGCAGGGCGCTGCGAATGATGGCTTCGTCTTCAACGATCAGAATTCTGCTCATTGGTGTATGAATCATCCTGTGACGGTTGCGGCGCTCCCGCTTGTGGTGGAGGGAAGCGGAGTGTGATGCGGGTACCTTGCACTTGACCCGGAGCAGGCGAGTCGATTCGAATATCGCCATGATGCTCACGGACGATACTATAAACTAGTGGCAGCCCTAGCCCTGTCCCCTTTCCGGGTGCCTTGGTGGTAACGAAGGGTTCGAAGAGATGATCGCGAATCGATTCGTCAATGCCATGACCATCATCGGTGATGCTCAATTGTATCCAGTCTTCTTGAACATCGGCATCAACCACCACGCGACCTCCCTGCTGACTGGCATCCCGGGCGTTACCGATCAGGTTGACCAACACTTGAACCAGACGCTGAGCATCGCCCACTATCTGCAACTCGAACGGGCAACGATTATCGTAGGTTATATCCTCGCCTGATCGTGCCAGGTGGATCAAGTGCAGCGCTTCATCGACAAGCGGGCGCAGCGCCAGCATCGTTAGCGGAGTGTTGTGAATGTGGCGGCCGCCATGGGCGAAGCCAACCAGGGAGCCAACTATGGAAGATACACGCTGGGTCAATTGTTGGATCTGTTCGGCAGTTTGCAGGACGCGAGGATCGTTGCTGTCGTAGTGCAGGTTCTGAGCCAGGGATGAGATTCCCGTGATTGGATTACCGATCTCGTGGGCGACGCCTGCCGCCAGGCGACCGATGGAGGCCAGGCGCTCGCTGTGTACCAGCTCGTCCTCGAGCCATTTCAATTCGCTGTGGTCTTCAATGAGGATCACCATTGCGCCGTGGTCGCCTTCTTCCGGCGGCAACAGCGCCCGATGCAGCGTCAGATGCCGTGTCTGGGACGCCAGTGTCACGGCCTGCTTGTAAAGATAATCCTGCCGTTCATCGCAGATGCGTTTAAGAAGATCGTTCCAGGGTGAGGGAAGCCCATCCCGATGAGCGCCGACAACATGATGGCCGTCGATTCCCGAAAGCTGAGCCAGCGCATCGTTCCACATCAGCAGTTCGCCCTCCTCATCGAAGACGCACAGGCCGATCGGCAAGCGCTCCAGCGTGCGTCGATGATGGCGGCGCAAGCCATCTAGCTCCCGGGCCAAGCCGGTGAAACGGGTGCGGTACGCTTCCAGACGGTGTTCGACAAAGTGAATGTCATCGGTTCCTCTGCTTTCGCCCAATCGATACGGCAGAAAACGATCAACGATATCCTGCGCAACCGACGGCCCCATCAGCCCCGACAGGTTGGCTTGAATGCGATCTCGCAGTCGGCGCAGCGCATAGGGGCGGTTGTCCTGGGCAGATAGCTTTAATGCGCGAGTTGCATTCTCCACCTCTCGTTTGGCGGTTTCCGGCCCCAGTGCATCGGCTAACAAATGTGTGAACTCCTCCGCATTACGCGCCATCAACGGTAATCGTTGTGGACGAATGACTGCCTCTACAGAGCAGGCTTCCGCGGCGGCGCGTTCCCCCGGCGAGGTGGGGGTGATCAGGGATACCAGGATGAAGATCAGGATATTGGCATTGAGTGCGATTAGGGTAACGACATACCAGGCCGGTTCGTCCAGGAGCCAATCCAGATTGGAGGGCAGCAGCACCAAGGGTGAGAAGCCGCTGAGTAAGGGCAACCACATTCCAAGGAGCCAGATCGTGCAGCCAACGACAAGGCCGCAGAGCATGCCTTTGCGGTTGGCCCCGGGCCAGTAAAGAATCGCAAGCAGGCCGGGAAGACATTGCACCATGCCAATGAAGGCGATCAGCCCCAGTTTTGCAAGATCATGATGCTGCCCCACGCCTTGATAAAACAACCAGGCACCGAAGATGACGGCGATGATCAGGATGCGGCGCAACCAGAGTAGTCGACTGTAGAGGTTTTCTCGTTTGCCCGGAGGGCGTGCAACCAGCACCAGGTGATTCAAGGTCATCCCTGCAAGCGCCAGCGCCACGATGATCAATGTGCCACTAGCGGCGGCCAGGCCGGCAATGAAGACGAGGCCGTCGATCCAGAAACTAGTGGAAAGCTCAAACGCCAGATAGGCAGCGCCGGGTACCGAAGTGTCAACACCCAGGCGCTGCGCTGCCCACATGATCAAGGGTATCGGCAACGCGATCAGCAGCAAATAGAGGGGAAAGCTCCAACCGGCTTGTAGCAATGCCTTGCGTGAGGGTGTTTCGGTAAAGGTCATGTGAAACATGTGTGGCATGAGAAAGGCTGCAGCAAAGAACAGCAGCAGTAGAATGCGCCACTGACCGGTGTCCAGTCGCGTGATATCACTTTGCAATGCAAGACCAGGACCTTCAAGCCAATGCTGTAAATCGCCAGGACCATCGAAGACGCCATACAGAGCTATCACACCCAGCAGCAGCAGGGCAGTCAGCTTGACCAGGGATTCCAAAGCAATGACCGCTAGCAGGGTGTCGTGACGCACCGGCAGATGACTGTGGCGTGCGCCGAACATGATGGCCAGCAGTGTAATCGGTACGCAAAAGAGTAGAGCCAGCAATGTGGGCGAGTCGCTGCCGGTCAATCGTTGAAGCGCATCGCCAAGGGTTTTCAATTGCAATGCCAGAAGCGGTGTCACTGCCATCAGCGTAATCAAGGTGACCAGGGTGCCAACCCAGCGGCTGCGAAAACGGAAGGCGAAGAGGTCCGCAAGAGAGGTCAATTGATAGGTGCGTGCCAAACGCTGAATAGGTACCAGCATGACCGAGACCAGTAGAAAGGCGCCGGAAACACCCAGATAGTAGGCCAGGTAGCCATAGCCTACCCGAGAGGCCAGTTCGACACTGCCGTAGATGGCCCAGGCACTGGCATAGACGCCTAGCGACAATGAATAGACCGCAGGATGGCGGACGAGGCGTTGCGGAACCCATCCCTTTTCTACCGCTAACGCGCCCAGGAAGAGCAGCGACAGGTAACCAGCACCAAGAAAAAGCGTGCCAATAAAATTAGCGCTCATCGAGCTTTCTCTTCTGCTCCAGCCATACCCCGAGTGCGATCAACCCACCCCAGATCAGGAAGGGGCGGTACCAGGCGACATCGGGCATCCCCCAGCCGCTCATCAATACAGGTGAGAGTAAATAGCCACCGAAGACCAGAAATAGCATGATGCGATAGATGTACATGGATGCAGTCCACTATTCCTCTTCTTGATTCAGATATCGCGAAGATGCCATGCACCTGCGTGCGCGTCATTTGTTCGTCCAGATAGCGCGAGGCGGGACCCGGTACATGTGCGGTTGCAGTCGAATGCTGTCCCAGGCAGCGACCGCCGCACTTAGTTGTTCACTGACAGGGGCATCGCATAGGAAAGGCGCCGGCGCTTGATCGAGGGCTATCAGGGCTTCATGCAGCAGACGTCGAACCGATTTGTCGTCGGTAGGTAGCGCCGGCGCCAGGTTCTGCTTGGAAAGTTTCTGGCCATTATCAGCGGCGATGAGTGGCAGGTGAAGATAATGGGGTTGCGGCAGGTTCAGCGCTCGCTGCAACTGGCATTGCCAAGCGGTATTGTCGAGCAGATCGGTACCCCGCACGATCTGATTGATGTGCTGATCGCCGTCATCGACGACGACTGCCAGCTGATAAGCCCATAAACCGTCTTTACGCTTTAGCACGACGTCCCCAAGCTCCGCCGGATCGAAGCATTGGCGTGCAAATAGTCTGTCCTGCCAGACGATGGGGCGCTCCCCTAGATCACTGCGCAAACGCCAAGCGAATGCTCGCTCCGGATGACGCACACCGCTGCGGCACCAGCCTGGATATACGGCGTATTCTTGCCACTCCTTGCGCGAGCAGCTGCAGGGATACGCCAGGCCCTGATCAATCAACTGCTCCAGCGCGGTCTGATAAGCCTCGTATCGAGTACTCTGATAGCAAACGTCTTCATCCCAGTGCAACCCGAATGCCTCGAGCTGACGCAGTATCCTGGAGTCTGTCCCGGGCGGACAGCGAGGCGGATCGATGTCCTCGATACGCACGAGCCAGGTGCCCTTGGCATGCCGCGCATCAAGATAGCTTGCCAAAGCCGTGACTAAGGAACCGAAATGCAATGGGCCGGAAGGAGTAGGGGCGAAGCGGCCACGATAGCCGGACATGAGTGACCCTCATGAAACACGAATGGGCGCCATCGGGCGCCCATTACAAGCGGGATGATATCAACCGCCGAGTTGCTTTTCCTTGAGCTCCGCCAGCGTCTTGCAGTCCACGCAAAGTGTCGCGGTCGGCCGTGCTTCCAGACGGCGAATGCCGATCTCGACTCCGCACGCCTCGCAGAAGCCGTAATCATCATCGTCGATATTATCGATCGTCTCGTTGATCTTCTTGAGCAGTTTGCGTTCACGATCGCGAGTGCGCAGCTCCAGGCTGAAACCCTCTTCCTGGGTCGCACGATCCGCGGGGTCGGCATAGTTGTTCGCGTCTTCCTGAAGATGGCGCACGGTGCGATCCACTTCCTCCATCAGGTCCATCTTCCAGTCAAGTAGCATCTGGCGGAAGTGCGCCAGCTGCTTTTCATTCATGTACTCTTCACCCGGCGCAGGCTCGTACGGGATGAATTTCTTTGACGCTTCCGTTTTCTTTTCCGCTACTGGCATGGGGCTGCCTCATTACTCAAGTGACTTGGGCCGATGCCCGGCCGATCAAGTTGTGCTGATAATCATCGCGCAACCTGCGGGGGCGGAGTATACCCACCCGAAGCCTTGCTTATTTAGCGAAAAAGCCAGTGTTTTGCAACTACTCAATGGTTTTGTCGCTGACGATCTTGAGTTGAGTCGGCTAAGATAGCTATTTTCGGCGTTGGCGGTTGCGCCGATCGACGGTCAAGGAGTCCCTTGTGAGTACAAGTGTTTCATCGGCAAGTTGTCGCAGCTAATGCAGTACGCTTCTTTGACCCCTGGAGTTCTACTTCGTCGCTACAAACGGTTTTTAGCGGATATCGAACTGGCCAGCGGTGAGGTCGTGGTAGCGCACTGTCCCAATACCGGTTCGATGCGTTCGATCAATGTGCCCGGATGTCGCGTATGGCTCTCTGCCAGCAACAATCCAGCGCGCAAACTGGCCTGGACCTGGGAGTTGATCGAGCTGCCCCAGCCGGACGGCTTCATGGCGCTTTCCTCGGTGCATACTGGACGCGCCAACGCCATTGTCGAGGAGGCGCTCAGGGCGCAGCGCATCCCAGAACTTTGCGGCTATAACTCGCTGCGGCGAGAGGTTCGGGTGGAGGATGGGCGACTCGATTTTTGCCTCGAGGACCCGATACAGGGGTGCGCGTTTATCGAAGTCAAGCAGGTAACCCTCAAGGAAGTCGATGGCCATGGCTATTTTCCTGCTTCCGTAACGGTGCGTGGCGCGCGCCACCTTGAATCCCTGGGGCAGCTTGCCAAGACAGGCCAGCGTGCCGTGCTGATATTTTGTGTGGCCAATACTGCGATCAAGAATGTGGCCCCGGCAGCGCATATCGATCCGGTTTACGCCAGAACACTGCGCCGCGTGGTTAGCGAGGGCGTCGAGACATTGGCCTATAGCTGCCGCATCGAGAGTGTCGATGGCATCCCGCAAGGTATATGTCTCGATCAACCCTTGCCGCTATCGCTTGAACGCCATCTGGTGCAGCAGGAAGTAACGGATTGACTCAGGATTTGGCCAAGCGTGTTTTGCAGATGGCTAGACTGCGCAATGATGATGGGCATACAGCGCAACCAGATAGGAAAAGACATGCAGCGACGAGAGTATCTCAAGATGTTGTTTGCCTTGGCCGCCAGCACGGGGTTGTCAGGTCTTGTGCCAGCGGTCCTTGCTCAGGGCAGCGAGACGTCCGGGGTTAATCGCATTCGCGATCTACGTCGAAATACATGGCTCAGCAGCAGTGATCTACTAGCTCGCCTAGCAGAGAGTTCAGCCTTAATAATCGGTGAGACCCATGATAATCCGGAACATCATCGTCTGGAGCGCTGGCTGATCGCACAGCTGGCTGCCATGGGGGCGCTGGGCGGAGTGGCCATGGAAATGCTCGATAGCGAACAGCAAGCACTGCTCGAAAAACTGCCTGAAAACACGTGGCAAGCCATGTCCGATGCCCAGTGGCAAGATGCCCTGAATTGGCAGAGGGGTTGGGAGTGGCCTGCCTATGGACCGACGTTGCAGCTGGCGCTGAGTCTCGATGTGCCGGTTCGCGGGGCGAATCTCACCACCCCTGAGATTCGCGAAATCGTCGCGCTTGATTTGGCGCCGGAGCTACCACTAGTGGTGGCTCGGAATCAGCGACGTGCGTTGATCGAAGGTCACTGTGGCATGCTACCGGAGACAATGCTCGATGGCATGCTGGCCGCCCAAGTGGCGCGGGATCAGGCCATGGCGGCGGCACTCGATGCCCTGCCCCCGACCTCCGTGCTGGTATGCGGTAATGGCCATGCACGACGGGACGTGGGGGTGGCGCTGCATGCCAAGCAAACGCCGCTGTGTCTAAGCTTGGTGGAAGTGCCACCGGGCCAGACCTGGAGGTCGGCATTGCCGACAAGCGTCGATGCTGAGCCGCCTTTCGATCTGGTCTGGTTCACGATGACGGTAGCCAATCGCGAAGATCCCTGCATCGCCTTGAGGGAGCGCTTCGCGCAATAGGCCCGATCAAAAAAACGCTACTCGATGAAGAAGCGCTGCATGAAGGCGATTTCGGTGGGCTCCTTGTTGCGATCAAAGCCTACTTTGAGGTTGAAGCGCATGGGCTCGTCTTCTTGAATGCGAAATACGGCCAGCTGATAGATGGCGCCGTCTTCGCGCACGGTGCGAAAGGCCAGGGGTTGGGATTGTCCGGCAAGATTCCCGACCTCGCCCTCCACGTTTGCCTGTACCTGCCGAACAGAGCCGTCCGGTTGATCCTCGAGGACGCTGACGCTGAGCAACGCCATCACCTTGCTGCGCTGAATGTCATAGGCGGCGGCCACTTCCGGTGTCAGGAAGCTGGTGTTCACGGCGCTGTAATGAATTCGGTAATCGCCGATGCGCTCGAGCTGTTCTGCGCTGACGGACAGACTTACCAATAGGGCAAGCCAGAACAGCGCTATCGTTTGCAGGACCCTTTTCATAGTAGTTCCCCCGTGTTTCTTACTGTTTGTGCCCTTGAGCGTTTGTGCCCTTGACCGCGGCTAATACGAAAGATGGCGGTTTCTCCAAACAGGTTAGGCCACCAGCGTGAGCTCCAGTGACCCTCGTGATCGCCGTTACCGACGGCACGATCACTGATGATCAGACCTTTTTGCCGACATAGATGTTCAAAATCGTTGAAGGTCGACAGGTGGATGTTGGGCGTATCGTACCAGGCATGAGGCAGTGATTTAGATACCGGCATGTAGCCCTTGATACCCAGATGCACGCGATGACGCCAATAGGCAAAGTTAGGGAAGGTGATGATGCCTTCGCTTGCCACCCGGAGCATTTCGTCAAGCATGAGATCTGGCCGGCGCAGAGCCTGAAGGGCCTGGGTCATGATGATCATGTCGTAGGCGTCGTCGTCGAAGTTGGCGAGCCCCAGGTTGAGATCCTGCTCAATGACATTGACCCCTTTCTCAAGACAGGCGGTGATGCCGTCAGGATCGATCTCAAGACCATAGCCCGCCACTTTTCTGTCCCGGGCCAGAGCCTCGAGCAAGGTACCATCGCCACAAGCCAGATCGAGTACGCGTGCACCTTCGGGTACCCAGTCATAAATCAGCGCGAGATCTGCTCGCATCATGCCCCTTTCTCCAGATCGAGTTCTCGCGTTATCCGCTTCATGAAGCCGCCAAATACAGCCTGATAGCGTGGATCAGGCAGAAGGAAGGCATCATGTCCATGGGGCGAGTCGATTTCGACATAGCTCACGGGCTTGTTTGCACGTGTCAAGGCTTCCACAAGTTCCCGGGAGCGTGCCGGGGCGAAACGCCAGTCGGTAGAAAAGCTCACCACTAGAAAAGGACAGCTGGCCGGCGCCAGCGCCGTGGCCAGGTCGCCATTACAGGTCGCCGCCGGATCGAAATAGTCCAGCGCCTTGGTCATCAACAGGTAGGTATTGGCATCGAAGACGGTGGAGAACATGTCGCCTTGATAGCGCAGATAAGACTCCACTTGAAACTCGACGTCGTAACCAAAATTAAGAGCGTCGCTGCGCAAGTCGCGGCCAAACTTGGCGCCCATGGAGTGCTCGGATAGATAGGTGATGTGGCCTACCATGCGCGCCAGCTTCAAACCTCGCTTCGGCAGAGTGCCGTGTTCGCCGTACCAGCCGTCATGAAAGTCCGGGTCCGAGCGAATGGCTTGGCGTGCCACCTCATTGAAGGCGATGTTCTGCGCCGAAAGCCGTGATGTGGCGGCGATGACCACAGCATTGGCGATACGCTCGGGATAACTAAGCGTCCACTGCAGTACCTGCATGCCCCCCAGGCTGCCACCAACCACCGCCGCGAAACGCTCGATACCCAGCCGATCAGCCAGACGCGCCTGACTACATACCCAGTCGCTCACCGTCATCAGCGGGAATGTCGGCCCCCAGGGCCGGCCGGTTGCGGGGTTGGTGCTGCAGGGGCCGGTACTGCCGTGACAGCCCCCCAGGTTGTTGAGCGCGATGACGAAGAAACGCCGGGTGTCGATGGTCTTGCCTGGACCGATATGCGCATCCCACCAGCCCGGCTTGGCATCGTCTTTGCCGTGATAGCCCGCCGCGTGATGGTTGCCGGACAAGGCGTGACATATCAGCACCGCATTGCTGCGCTCGGCGTTGAGTTCCCCATAGGTCTCGTACACCAGATCGTAGGCCTCGAGCGTCTTGCCGCAGGCCAGCGCAAGGGGCTCATCGAAATGAGCCGTTTGCGGTGTCACCAGACCAACGGAGTCAGCGGGAAGCGTAGTGGGCATCGTGGTTTGCTCTCAAAGGCCGACAAGGGCTCCAGAAATGCCCGCTGCCCGGGTCAGCGATCCAACGACGACGGCGTCGATCAGGTTGATGGCGATGAACACCACGATCGGCGACAGATCGATCATCCCTAGCGGCGGAATGACCTTGCGCACTGGCGCCATGATGGGCTCGACCAGTTGAAAGATCAAAATGGCCCCGGGATGGCTTGCCTGGGGCGCGACCCAGCTCAGAATGATCATGCCGATCAGGGCGAAGAAGTAGATCTTGAGAATCGCGCTGGCAAGTGCCGCGATCGATGCGATGGCAACACCGCCTAGAGGCGGCATGCCGTAGCCTGCGACCTGCATGATAGCGACGATACTGATTGCCTTGATGATGAATCCTGCGCCCAGGGTAGCCAGATCGAAACGCCCGATAGGGCGTAGAAATCCTTGCAGGGGTTTGACTACCGGCTGCGTCGCCTTGACTACCCCCTGGCTGAGGGGGTTGTAGTAATCAGCACGCGACACCTGTAGCAGGAAACGCAGCATCAGTAGAAACAGGTAGATGTTGATCAGGGTGTTGACCAGCATCAGGCCGGCGCTTCCTAGTTGACTGCCCATAGGGCTCCTCCGTATGAATTAAACTTTTAATCTTTCTTGCCGATCTCTTCAGACAATGCCCTGGCGCGTGCTGCACAGGCCTGGGTGGCATCGTTGAACAGCTGCCTCAGACCGCCATCTTCGAGACTTTCGATGGCGCGCTCGGTGGTGCCACCCGGTGACATGACGTTGCGCTTGAGCTGAGCCGGATCGTATTCGCTCTGCTGAGCCATCTTGGCAGCGCCCAGGCCGGTTTGTAGTGTCAGACGACGAGCGCTTTCCGGTGGCAGGCCAAGACGTTCACCGGCATCGATCAAGGCTTCGAAAACAAGGAAAAAATAGGCCGGCCCGCTGCCGGAAATGGCTGTGACGGCTTCCAGCAACGCCTCGTCGTCGACCCACTCGACCAAACCTACTG
The DNA here is from genome assembly GCF_947500835.1 of uncultured Halomonas sp. GTDB lineage: Bacteria > Pseudomonadota > Gammaproteobacteria > Pseudomonadales > Halomonadaceae > Modicisalibacter. The sequence continues at coordinate 6,303 of NZ_CANMTQ010000006.1, read as the reverse complement.
CTTCCAGCAGGGTGGTGGTCAGCCGGCGCTGATCTTCGCTGACTCGGGCGTTGGCGTACAGCCCTGAGGCGCCGGCCCCTACCAACGAGGGGGTGTTGGGCATGCAGCGAATGATGGGTAGTCCGCCGCCGAGCCACTCGTCCAGTGTATCTGCGGTGAGACCAGCGGCAACGGAGACGATCAGCGGCTGGCGTGCCTGGACGCTGTCCCGCAGATCAGCGCAGACGTCGCGCATGATGTTGGGCTTGACCGCCAGCACCACGACATCCGATTCGGCGACGGCTGCGGCGTTGTCGCTGCTGGTATGGATCTCATGACGCTCGCGTAGCTGTGCAAGAGCGCTGTCGTCCGGGGAGGTGGCCGTGATCGCATCGGCCGGATAGCCGTTATCGATCATGCCGCCAAAGATGGCGCTTGCCATGTTGCCGGCACCGATGAAAGTGATCTTGTGTGTCATGGGAAAACCTGTGCGGTGGCAAGTTGAAAGAGTGAACGATACAGCATCAGTGATGAGATTCACGAGCGCCGAAGATGGCGGTGCCCAGACGTACCAGAGTAGCGCCTTCGAGAATGGCGGCTTCCAGGTCATCGCTCATGCCCATGGACAGGGTGTCCAGCGGTGCGTCCGGCAGGCGCTGACGCAGCCCTTCCTGAAGGTCGCGCAGGTGACCCAGGGGCTGGCGCTGGCTCGCCAGGTCGGTGGCGGGTGCTGGAATGGCCATCAGTCCGCGCAGGTGCAGATTGGGAAGAGCAACGACTTCATCGGCAAGGGCGTTGAGTTCATCCGGTGGGATGCCGGCCTTGCTGGATTCCGCGCTGACGTTGACCTGCAAACAGACATTCAGCGGGCCCAGAGAGTCCGGGCGTTGCTCGGAGAGACGGCGGGCGATCTTGATTCGATCGACGCTATGCACCCAGGAGAAGTGTTCGGCGACGGCCCGGGTCTTGTTCGACTGCAACGGCCCGATGAAGTGCCAGACGATGTCCTGTAGATCCGCGAGTTCTGCCTGCTTGTCGAGCGCTTCCTGAAGATAGTTCTCGCCGAATTCGCGCTGACCGCAGGCATAAGCCTCACGAATCAGTGTGGCAGGCTTGGTCTTGCTTACGGCGAGCAGATGCGCGTCTTGCGAAGAACGCCCGGCGTTTTCGAGCGCCTCGATAAGCCGTTGCTGGGCGCGGTTTAGTGAATCGCTGACCGGAGCGTCTGACATGCCGGATCCAACCTTTTGAATGAGTAGGGAGCTAACGTGGATATTACCGAACTGCTAGCGTTTTCGGCAAAACAGAACGCCTCGGATCTGCATCTCTCCGCTGGCCTGCCGCCCATGATACGTGTCGATGGGGATATTCGTCGCCTTAATGTGGCGGCGCTGGAAGATCGCGAGATAAGGTCCTTGGTCTACGACATCATGGGAGATGTTCAGCGCCGAGATTTCGAGGAGTCTCTAGAAACCGACTTTTCCTTCGAGGTGCCCGGGGTGTCGCGCTTTCGTGTCAACGTCTTCAATCATGGCCGAGGTGTAGGCGCGGTTTTCCGGGTCGTACCCTCGGAAGTATTGAGTATGGAGGCGCTGGGATTGGGAGATGTGTTCCGGCGTCTGGCCTCGCTTCCGCGAGGACTGGTGCTGGTCACCGGTCCCACCGGGTCTGGCAAGTCCACGACGCTTGCCGCGATGGTCGATCATATCAATGACACCCGCTACGACCATATTCTCACCATCGAGGATCCCGTGGAGTTCGTGCATGTCAGCAAGCGCTGCCTGATCAACCAGCGGGAGGTGCATCGTGACACCCGTGGTTTCAGCGAGGCGTTGAGATCGGCGCTGCGGGAAGACCCGGACGTGATACTGCTGGGTGAAATGCGTGACCTGGAGACGATCCGTCTGGCGTTGACCGCTGCCGAGACGGGCCATTTAGTATTCGGGACGTTGCATACCACCTCCGCAGCCAAGACCGTTGACCGGATCATTGATATCTTCCCCGGCGACGAAAAGGCCATGGTGCGTTCCATGCTTTCCGAATCCTTGCAGGGCGTCATTGCCCAGACACTGCTCAAGCGACAGGGCGGCGGACGGGTGGCGGCTCATGAGATCCTAGTGGCCAACTCTGCGGTACGTAATCTGATTCGCGAAGACAAAGTGGCGCAAATTTACTCCGCCATTCAGACCGGCGGCGGGCAAGGTATGCAAACCCTGGACGCGTCCCTGGCAAGGCTGGTCAGCGAAAACCTCGTGACTCGACAAGAGGCTCAGGCCAGGGCCAAAAGTACGCTGCCGGAAACGGGCGCTCAATAAAGTACATGGCGCTGGCTGACAAAATGAAGAATTAATAGGAGTGACAGGGTATGACGCCAGCAGAGTGGTTAGAGCAGTTATTGAGCATCATGGTCGAGAAGGAGGCTTCGGACTTATTAGTCTCGGTCAATGCTCCTCCAAGCTTGAAAATCAGTGGTAAGTTAGTGGCCTTGGGGGAGCAAGCACTAGCGGTGGAGCAGGTCAGTGAGCTGGTGCTCGCGACGCTACCCAATAATCATCATCAGCGCTTCGAGATCGAGCGAGAAGCCAATTTCGCGCTGAGCCTTGCGGGTAAAGGACGCTTTCGCGTCAGTGCTTTTTACCAGCGCAGCCAGATGGCCATGGTCGTACGTCGTATCGCCTACGATATTCCTCGCATCGATGAGCTGTCGCTACCCCAGGCTGTCGCGGAGTTGGCAAACATCAAGCGCGGTCTGGTATTGGTGGTGGGCGGTACAGGAACGGGCAAGTCCACGACCTTGGCCTCGATGATTCAGCATCGTAATGAAACCCAAGGTGGGCATATCATCTGCATCGAGGACCCGATCGAGTATATTCATCCGCATCATCGCGCCATCGTCAATCAGCGCGAAGTGGGGATCGATACCGAATCCTTCGAGATAGCCCTCAAGAATACCTTGCGCCAGGCGCCGGATGTCATCCTGATCGGGGAAATACGCACCCGGGAAACCATGGAGCATGCGCTGACGTTTGCCGAGACCGGTCATCTTTGTCTGGCGACACTGCACGCCAATAACGCCAACCAGGCGCTGGATCGCATCATCAACTTCTTTCCCGCGGAGCGCCACGACCAGATCTGGCTCGATCTATCGCTCAATCTCAAGGCGGTCATTGCTCAGCAGCTCGTGCCTGATTTAGATGGCAAGACCCGACATGCCGCGGTGGAACTCATGCTGCGTACTCCGTTGATCAGCGATCTGATTCGCAAGGGAGACATCGTCGGAATAAAGACGACTATTGCGCGCTCACAGGATCATGGCATGCAAACCTTTGACCAGGCTCTTTACGAACTCTACAGAGAGGGCAAGGTCAGCGAGGATGTGGCACTAGTGCATGCGGACTCAACCAACGACCTGCGCATGATGATCAAGTATGGCGAGCAGACCTGCTCAGGCCTGGATGCTGCGGTCAGTGCCTCCGGCAGGTTTTCTTTGAAGGACGATGACTACTAGGAAGTTGCTGAATAAATAGACGAGCGAAATAAGCGGGCGTCGCTACGCTACAAGGCGCACGGAACACAGAAGGCGAAACATAACATGGGGTTAGGCGAGCCTTCGACCGGGCTGGCGCACCAGTACCGCGCTACGCAGTAATTCGTTGGGGGCGCCGAGCTCGCGTAGACATTTATGCAGCGATTCCCTAGGCGCTGTAAACGCCGCCCAGCACCCGAGGGCCACCTGCGCCGGTCACGCTAGGCAGATTGCCGGGCAGGTTCTCCAGGCGTCGCCAGGCCAGCCAACCAAAGGCGCCTGCCTCCAGCCAGTCCGGCGACCAACCGAAGTATTCGCAGGAGGTCAGGGCCATTTGAGGCAGGCGCCGCTCGAGTCGTTTGAGAAGATCTCCATTGTGTGCCCCGCCCCCACAAGGGATAAGTGTCAGCGCGCCCTCGACTGCCTGTTGCCGGCAGGCCTGTTCGATTCCCGAGGAGATACTGGCCGCAGTCAGTTCCGCCAGAGTCGCTTGTACAGCTTGAGGTGATTCTCGATCTGTCAGTCGAGCCGTAAGCCAATCCTTGTTGAAATACTCTCGTCCGGTGCTCTTGGGCGGTGGACGTCCAAAGAAATCGTCATCCAGCAGGCGATCCAGCAATGCCTCATCGACCTGACCGCCGGCAGCCCATTGGCCATCGCGATCAAAGCGTTCTTGCCGATGATGAGCGTGCCACTCGTCGAGCAGGGCATTGGCCGGGCCGGTATCGAAGCCAATGACAGGGGCTTTGGAGGTGGTGGGTGGCAACAGGGTCAGATTGGCGAAACCACCCAGGTTGAGAACGACACGCCATTCCTCCTCGGCGGTGAAGACCGCGGCATGAAAGGCTGGCGCCAATGGTGCCGCCTGACCACCGGCCGCCAGATCACGGCGCCGGAAATCGGCAACGACAGGGCAGCCGGTCAGTTCGGCCAGCAGGCTGGGATTATCCAGTTGAAGGGTATAAGGCGTGCTGTCGGCTTTATGGCCATTCTGTATCTGATAGCCATAGGGCGCGTGCTCGATGGTCTGCCCGTGGCTTCCGATTGCGCTGATCTCCTTTATCGATACACCGCTTGTATCGAGCAACTGCCTGACGGCTTCAGCCTGTAGTTGGCAAAAGGCTGTCTCGGCAGCGGCCAGATCCTGAAAGGCAACGGTACGTGCCTGACACAGCGACAATAACTGTTGGCGCAACTCCTCTGGCATATTGATGCCCTTGGCGGCCAGCAATTCAGGACGTCCCTCGCCACACCGCACCAGAGCGGCATCGATACCGTCGAGGCTTGTGCCAGACATCAGGCCAATAAACAAGGGCATCCTTTTTCTCCTACTGTTGTTTGGGTGCTCAACCGTCAAGTCGAGACATGCTAACATCATGCTCCATTCGTACAGACAACCGTTTTTAGTGGAGAGGAGTCGATGACCGACGTTGCCGATACGCTGGCGTTACTCAAACGAGGCGCTCATGAAATATTGCTTGAAGACGAGCTTGAAAAAAAGCTCGCTTCAGGGCGCAAGTTACGTATCAAGGCCGGCTTCGATCCCACCGCTCCGGATCTTCATCTGGGGCACAGCGTACTATTGACCAAGATGCGTCAGTTCCAGGATCTAGGACATGAAGTCATCTTCCTTATCGGTGATTTCACCGGACGTATTGGTGATCCTTCGGGCAAGAATGTCACCCGCAAGCCGCTTACCGAAGAAGAGGTCAAGGCCAATGCCGAGACTTACCGCGAGCAGGTTTTCAAGATCCTCGATCGTGACAAGACGGAGGTGCGCTTCAACGCCGAATGGTTCACCGCCTTGAGTGCCGCAGACATGATCGAGCTGGCCGGGCAAAGCACCGTGGCGCGCATGCTCGAGCGGGATGATTTCGAAAAGCGTTACCGGTCGGGCCAGTCCATCTCCATCCACGAGTTTCTTTATCCGCTGGTACAGGGGTATGACTCGGTCGCACTGAAAGCCGACGTCGAGCTGGGCGGCACCGATCAGAAGTTCAATTTATTGATGGGACGCGAGATCCAGAAGCATTTTGATCAAGAGCCTCAAGTAGTCATCACCATGCCGTTGCTTGAAGGGCTCGATGGCGTGCAGAAGATGTCCAAGTCGCTGGGGAACTATGTGGGTCTCGATGAGCCACCCGGAGTCATGTTCAACAAGCTGGTATCCATGCCGGACAGTCTGATGTGGCGCTATTTCGAACTGCTGTCACTCAAGAGCAATGACGAGATAGAGGGCATTCGGCGTGATATCGAAACCGGGACCAACCCGCGGGATATCAAGATGGAGCTGGCGCGCGAATTGATTACGCGCTATCACGGCGAGCAGGCCGCCGCCAATGCCCATCGTTCCGCTGGCAATCAACTGGCCGAAGGCGAACTCCCCGAGGATTTGCCAGAAATCAGCGTCGATTTCGACGGAAATGCTCAGGCGCCCATCGCTACTGTGCTCAACCGCGCCAACCTGGTCAATAACAGCGCTCAAGCCAAGGACATGCTGGGCAACGGACGAGTCAAGGTTGATGGTGATGTCGTCCAGCGCGATCATATGCTCGAAACAGGTAGAAGCTATGTGATTCAGGCCGGCAAGAAGCGCTACGCAAGGGTTGTGTTAACCTGAATGTCGACTATACGATCTTCGCCGTAATTTTTTCTCGGCGAGGGCTTGCCAGGCTCGGCCGGAATCCGTAGAGTACGCATCCGCTGCTGCCGACGAGGGGGCACCCGAAAGGCATCGGCACCGCTCTTTAACAATTGATCAGGTAATTCATGTGGGCGCTTGCAAGCGATCGGATGCA